>NZ_FOPH01000040.1 GCF_900113415.1 Oribacterium sp. WCC10
GAGCAGATAAAGCAGAAGCATTATCCTGAATCACTTAAGGGCTATGGTAGTGAGTTGTTATTGGTTGGCATAAATTATGACAAAGATAAAGCTCCAGGAGAACGGAAACATAGCTGTAGGATAGAGAAGTTTGAGATGGGATAACCTAGTGAGTTATGAACATGGTGAAGTAAATCTTTTAGAGCTATTGCTATATTCCATGGATACTTATTTTTTGAAAAGCGGGCAGGAAGTGTTTTGAAATGGACGAAAATATGGGACATAAAGAGATGCTGCTAGGCTACGGCAAGAAGAGTATAGTTACAGAAGAGTTGGCTGAGTTGCTGAATGTGAGACAGTCAGACGCAGAAAAGATATACGGTATAATAGAAACTCTTAAGAATGAGGGACTGATAGAGCCTGTAAAAAGTTCCGGAACAAATGGAAATCTCAGATACCCATTATATAAAAAATACAGGATTTTGGCTCAGAGAGAGGTGAACGAAGAGACAATCAAGGCTGTTAACAGGCTTCATCCCATACTTCTAAAAAGTGGATATTTTGCTTCTAATCCAGAAAGGTATCGTGAATTCAGGGAAGTTATTGATGGTCTGAACAGTTTTTTCTTTTCGGGTCCGAATGGAGATTATATATCGAGGAAAGAGAGATCCTATGAGTTGTTTGGTCGTGAAAAGGTGTTGGATGACAGCGGAGTAAAAGGACTTCTCAATAAGCTTGGAATATCCCGGGAAGATCTTTGGTTTTATGATACTCCGGAGTACTGTTTTCATGATTATATTCCGGTGAGAAAAGACAGTATGACTCTCCTTATCTGTGAGAATAAAGACATTTGGTTCAACATCAGAAGATATATGTTTGAGGATGATTGGAAAAGTCTTTTTGGGGTTCAGATAGATGGAGTTGTTTATGGAGAAGGAAACAGAATTTCGCAAAAGGAGAGAGCCCTTTCCGAGTATGTAAAATTTATGGGTGAGCCTGATGTTCACTTTTTGTACTGGGGAGATATAGACAGAGAAGGATTCGATATATTTAAAAGGACCAAAGAAGTTAATGACTCTCTCCATATTTCTCTCTTTGTACCGGGATATCAGATGATGCTTGAAAGAGCAAAGGGCACTTCACTTGAAGATAGTCCCTCTTCAAAAAAGGAGGGTATAAGCTTTGATGGATTCTTAACAGAATTCACTGATGAAGAGCAGAAGTATCTTAAGATAGTACTTGAAGGAAACAAGCTTATACCGCAGGAGATCATATCTTATACACAGTTGAAACCATGATTATTATAGGTGAACATAACGGATATACATTGCTGCGGTAATGGGGGGGACGCCATAATAATATATATATCTTTTACATCATATGATATAGCTGTTGATATTAGAGTCACTCATTTTATAAAGTTATAGAGTAAATAGTAATTATTAACAGGGGAGGACACCACATGCTTCGTTCTGACATTAAAGAGATGCTTCAGGATTTTCAGAACAGAATGAAGTTTATAGATATAGTCAGGAGCATAACCGTCACAAGTTATCCTGACGAAATAAAGAAAATGTTTAAAGGCGACTACGATATTTTAAATAATCTCGTAGTTGCCGTTCTTTTATATATAAAAGAAAGAACTTTAAGTGACAGGCAGACCTGCAGTATAAAAGACGTAGCGGAGTTTCTGGATAATATAATACAGATAGTGCCGGAAGAGTATGAGGTTGATACCTTTAAGCTTGCCGGTTTTATAGTTGTCAATGTTCTTCAGAATAACGGAAAACTCATTGAATATCAGACTTTTTATGCAGATTCCGAAAGCTTTAAGAAGATGCCGGTGCGTCTTATCAATGAAGAAAAAGGATCCTATCATCTTACGGACGATGTATTTGATTTCCTTTACAGATCAAAGGAGATAGAGTCGGAACTTGATTATTCCGTTACCCGTTTCAAGATGCAGGAGTATATGAAGAGGAAGAACTATACAGAAGCTCTTACCCAGAGTAAGGAGCTGGTGGCGAGATTAAGGAACATGCATCACAGTATGTATGATTTTATACTTCGCTGCCGTGAGAATATCGCGAAGATTACCGTTGATGAATATGAGAGAATAGTTGGACAGTTCAGAAATCTCATGGTGGATGAACAGAAAGAACTTGAAGAGATACAGAAAAATGCAAGAAGAGAGGCAGAATCCATAAGGAGTGCCCTGGAAAGTGGGGCGGATACAGAGGAAGCGAGAAAGAATCTTCAGTCTCTTGAAGAGATCAATAAGAATCTTGACATAACCATACTCCAGCAGCGTGCACTTATAATTACAAAAAGTTCTGTTTCAGAATCGTATAAGCAAATGCTGAGAGACAGCTTCGTCATAAAAAGTTTTGAACGGATGAACTTTGAACAGGATATCATGCGAAGACTTCGTAAAGCAGGAGACGAGCTCGGCGATGCGGTAAAAGTATTGCTTTGGCCTTTGGTAAAACCGGAACTGGAGAAAAGATTCAGCATCGAGAATTTTTATGCCGTGAACGGTAGTATAGCTGATGCCATAGAGGAAGATGGAGTAAATCTTGATTCTGAGGATACAGAGGCGGAAGACATTAACAGGGAAAGAAATGAGATATATCTTGAGATAGTTACATCCTTTTTCGCATTTCTTCAGGACGAAAAGACTTTCGAGATAAAGAAATATATTCGTTCTCTTTCCATGGATCAGCTTCTTAGATGGAACAGAGACAGTATGCTTCCCAATACCCTCATGACCATGTATCAGAAAAAGGAGATAGACCTCGAAGCTCTTCGTAATGAAACCGGACTCTTTGTGGCGGAACCGCTGGGTGAGCTGGATCTGCTCTGGGTTTTGACAAAACTTCCGAAAAGCCAATTGAGCATGAGGAAGATAGCATTTGAAACGTCCGGGGAAAAATGCGAATTTACTGTTTTGGACGGGGAAAACAAAACGACCATAGAAATGACGAACTTTGTTGTTGAGATAATCAGGTGACAACATTTATAGGAGAAAGACATGAATACAAATACTCTAAAACTCTATCATGAGCTTATGAAGAAGGGCTGGATAGACCGTGACGATAACAGTCTCATCTGGAGCTGCACCGAGGATCAGGAAGCGAGAGATGAGCTTGATCAGATGGGGATAGAGCTTGGATTTGAAATCATCCCGGCACCGAATCGGATTTACATGGTTCCGACCCAGGAAAATGACCTGTTCCTGAAGAATAACGTGGATTACCGTTCCGATATCAAGGCAGGCAGCGATGTCAGAACCAGAGATCTGTATCTTCTTAATTATCTCGCCGTATTTGTTCTGTTCACCTTTTTCAAAGGTGAAGGTAACGAAGCTCAGGTAAGGGAATTTATCACTAAAGAAGAGCTGATAAATGAATTTACGGAACATTGTGAGAAGGTTACCAAGAAGGGCATTGAAGGAGAAGACAAGGTGACCGATTTCAGCGAAAATTTCTATATGCTGGCGGAGGACTGGCTTGGTAAAAAAGAAGGGGATCCCGGAAGTAGGAGAGTTGAGGACCGGTACGGTATCATTAACAAGATAATGCTTAAGTTCAGGGCAGATGAACTATTTACGGAGTATGAGGATGGCAGGATAAAGCCCACAAAGAAGACCCAGGATCTTATGCCCTATGTGCTTCGCAAAGACAGACTACAGGTGATCAATGAGTGGCTTCAGGAGGAACAGCATGCCGCAGATAAGTAAGATAAGGATAGTCAATTTCAGTTATAACGATGGCAAACGTTTCATACCGGATGAGCTTTATGACCTCACTTCCTCCGAGGGTGAGGCGCTGAATTCTCTTTTTAATCTCAATAACGGCGGAGGCAAGACGGTGCTTGTCCAGCTCATGCTTCAGCCGGTTCATCCTAAGGCTATGGCCGGAGGAAGAAGGATAGAGGACTACTTTGGGCGTCCGGGGGAGCATTCCTTTGTTCTCATAGAGTGGAATAAGGACAGAAGTAAGGAAAAGCTTCTTACAGGCATAGCAATAGCAGGCAGAGCCAATGCCTCATTGGAAGACAATCAAAGGGGCAATTCCATAAGATACTATACTTTTTTATCTGAGTATGAAAGATATTCGCCCTACAGCATAGCTTCTTTGGAACTTAGTAAAAACGAAAACGGAAGATATGTTCCGGCTTCTTTTGAGTATGTCCGTGAAAAAGCAAAGCAGAGTAAAGGGCTTATGACCCATTATTCTTCAGATGAAAGTGTTCTGTGGGCGAAAAAGCTTTCGGAATACGGTATCTACAGATCTGAATGGGAAACGGTCATGGAAACCCTCAATAAAGATGAAGGTGGTCTTAATCAGTACTTTGATGATGCCAAAACCTCAGATAAACTTATAGCCAAATTCTTCATTCCGGCAATAGAGCAGAAGATGAGAAGCGCAGCGGGCGGTGGAACTGACAGTTCTCTAGAAACTATGCTCATAAACTATGCAAAAAAGATTTCGGAAAAGGATGAGGTTATCCGGGAGAAGAAGGTAAATGACAGTCTGCTTCAGGAGCTTAGCGGGCTAAATCAAATGAGTGAAGAGCTCTATACGGTCAATGATAAACTGACGGAAAGCATAGGGGAAGTATGCGGATTTAAAGCGGCTATTGGAAGAAGGATTTCATCTATCGAAAGTGAGTCATATGATGCCACTGAAAAGATACAAGGCCTGGAAAATGAGTTAAGACATATCGATCATGAGGAAAATTCAAAGGAATACCATGAAGCTCAGGCACTTCGGGAGACTGCGGAGACTGTTTTTGAAGAAGCATCTCGCGCTCTTTCCGAAGCCAAAACTGAGTCCGACGTAAAAAAGCATGAAGAGGATATCCTTCAAAGTGCAAAGCTTTACAGAGATATGACAGAGGCAGAAAACGAAATCACAGTCCTTAAAAAGCTTATTGATGAAAAGGAAAATGATTCGGAGGATGCGGAGCAGATTGCGAGACTTAAGTATTCTGTACTTGTAAAAGCTGAGAGCGCTGCTTCTGAAGCAGAGAAAAGGAAAGCTCTTAAAGATATCGAGACAGAAGAAAAGAAAAAAGCATTATCTGACTGTGAAGCTGAAATGAAGAGGACAGGAAAGACCTATGAAGAAGCAAAGGACAGATATAATTCGCTGAGATCAAGGCTTGATGCAGCAAGGGAAAGCTCAGATGAAAGGATCAAGACCCTGGCAATAGAAGTCATGCGAAGGTTTGATGGTTTTTATCCGGAGGAGGAGATCCTAAAGGAGAAACTGGAAAGGGAAGAGAAGGAAGCTGCATTAAAATCAGCCGAGGAAGAGCTTAAATCCGAAATACATGAGCTTGAGAACAGGAAGAATCAGATACCTGAGGAAATGGCGGATGTGAAGCTTTCAGTGGGAGAAAAAGAGTCCGAAAAGAAATCTGCCGAAAGTGAGCTTTCCGAATATGATGATTTATATGAGAGACTCCTTAAGATATGTGAGAAGTACAGTCTTGAAAGCAATGTGATCTTTACCGGACGATTGAAAACAGTGGTTAAGGAAGACCTTGATATGACAAGAGCGGATATCCTGAAGTGCGGTCAGGATAAGGAGGCTCTTTTGGAAAGACTTCATGCTGCGGAAGAGGGACATCTTCATGTACTGCCGGCAGTCATGGATTATGTAGTGTCCACAGGAATAAGCTGCCAGACCGGAGAAGAGTATCTGTGCGGCCTTTTGGAAACCGGAGCGCTGACTAAGGAAAGGGTTGAAGGAATACTCAGAGACTATCCTGAGCTTGCTTATTCTATTCTTTTCAGCAATGAAAAGGAGCTGGAGAGGCTCCTTTCTGCAGGTAATAAAGAGTGGCTTCCTGCGCCGGTTCCGCTGTTTACCATGGAGCAGATGGATGAACTTATGAAAGGAAGTCTTTCAAAGGCTCAGTTTCTGGCTATTTGTGACAGGGCTTATTTTTCTGACAGAGAAGGATACCGGGATGAGATCAAAGAGCAGATAGGAACTTTGGAAGAGAAACAGAGGATGTATACAAGTCATCTGACAGATTGTGAAGCTTCAGATAAACTGGTGGCAAAATTTGATTATCCTGAGAACTGGAGGGATGATAAAGAAAAGTATATTGAAAATATCCGTAGTGAAGTTGATATGCTTCTTTGGAGACAAAAGGAGCTTGAGAAAGAGTTTGCTGAAACCGGGAAAAAACTGAACGGTTTAAGAGATAAACTTGAGGAAATACACAGCGGATTAAGGGATATCGATAGATGGCTTGGTTCATTTTCAGAGCTTACTGTAATGCTCTCGAAGGAAAAGGAATGGAGTCTGAAGCTTGATGATGCCTACAATTTAAAGCAGGATGCTGATAGTGCCTATAAAAAAGCATGTGAGGAATATGAGGTCATAAGGAATGATCTTACGGTTCTTTCCGGGGAGAGGGATGGTATTTCAGCTGAGATTTCCGAAATACAAGCTATATATGATAAGGTTACAGGGGCAAGAGAGACAGAAGTTCTGGATGGTGAACTGGAGTCCCTATATATGCAGTATATGACTCTTTTGAAGAGTCTCAGTGAAGGTCTTCTGGAACTTAAAAACCGGCTTGATGATATGCACGAGAGAAGGGCATCTCTTGAATCGGCGCTTGAGACCTATTCCTGCGAAAAGGCGGAATATAAAGAGGTACGTTTCTCGCCGGAGAAGCTTCGTGATGTTAAGCTTCAGGTGAAAGAAGCTTCGGATAAACTTGAAAAGTGCCAGAGAAGTTTCAGCGATGCCAATGCTTCTTACGTTAAGTTAAATGATAGAGTAGAGAGAGCGACTTCTGCCCTTTATGAATTTGATGGTGTGATTCTTCCTAAAAATGAGATCGGTGATGATTTCAAAAACAGGAGAAGAACAGCAAAAGCGGATATAAAGAAGTTCTCTGAAACACTCACAGAGCTTGGAAATGAGAAACGGGCTATGGAGAGGATTTTTGACAATGTAGGAAGCCTGCTTGATGATCTTCAGTTTGGTGAAGTTGTTAAGGCAGTGACATTGGAAGAAGCACCCGAAGAACAGTGGAAGAAGATACGCGGAGAGCTGACAAGGCACAAAAATGAGTATCAGGACAGAAAGGATAAGCTGTACAGAAGCATCGGAGATACAGTCAGAGAGTTTAAGGATATGGCTCTTTCTGAGATAGTGAATAAACTCGGCGACATAGGAGGGATGCTTTCGGATGCAGGAATAAAGGGTGACAGACTCTTTACGGTTAGTGAGAGCATCACTGCCATGATGGATTCTATCGAAAAGATAAACCGGAAGATAGAGACGGATCTCAGGGAAATCGAAAATGATTTCAACGACATCGTGGATCAGTGTATGACTCAGGGAAAGAGGATGTATACGGATCTCTGGACTATAGTTCAGAGTTCAAGGGCTCATATATTTGAGGGCAAGCCCCAGATTCAGATGGTGAGAATGAATCTCCCGGAGGAGAAGGAACTCTCCGAGGAAGCGTCAAGGATATCCATTAGGACTGAAATCGAGCAGGGAGCCAATGAGATAAAAGATCTGCTTAAGGCTCAAGCTGATGATAAACAGATCATGAAAAGAGCAAGGATCATAGTAGGAAGTGAGAGGCTGCTTCATAAGTATATAAGACAGGAGTCCATACAGGTGAAGGTTTATAAGATAGATATGAACAGTGCAAATTCCCTCTACAAGAGATGGGAGGACACTCTTACCCAGAGTTCCGGGGCTGAGAAGTTCGTAGTGTTCTTCTCAGTTGTTCTGACACTTATGAACTACACGAGATCTTCAGCAGGTCTTGTAAGCCGCTACAACAAGAGCGTGCTAATCCTGGATAATCCTTTCGGAAAGATCACTTCTGCACATCTCCTGAAACCCATGTTCGATATAGCAAAGCACTTCAATGTTCAGCTGATATGTTTTTCGGATATAAACAAGAGTGATGTCATAAACTGTTTTGAATGTGTTGTGAAGCTGGTTATAAAACCGCAGAATCTAAGTAACTATGAGATCATGACCCATGAAGGAAATGAGAAAATAGAGCATGGTTACTATAAGATAATGAATAGGCAGCTGAGTATGTTTTTAGAAAATACTGATCATATGGATGATTTCACATGATGTAGTATATAGAGAATGATAAGGGAACATAATCGTTTTGCTTAGGGTAAGAATATGCTACGATATAGGCAAATTACAAACATTTTATGCGCTTATATCGTAGTTTTTTTATTATAGGCGCACAATGTTTGATGTAGAATGGCAGGTGATAAGTATTTATGGGCATATATTTGAATCCGGGGAATGATGGATTTTCAAGAATAGAAAAAGGTGAATATGTTGATAAAACCGGTTTGATTGGAAACATAAACAGATGCATAGATACTTCTAAAAACCTTATCTGTATAAGCAGACCGCGCAGGTTTGGCAAATCATATGCGGCGCAGATGTTATGTGCGTATTACGATAAAACATGTGATTCTCATGGATTATTCGATAAGTATGAAATAGCTTCTGATGAGAGCTATGAAAAGTATATTGGCAGATATGATGTGATTTATTGGGATATGACAGGTGTTAAGCCATATACTGATAAGTATAAACAGCTTGTTCCTTTTTTGGCGGACAGTCTATTAAACGAATTAAAGGATCAGTATCCGGATGTTACTATATCAAGTGATCTTCCTTCAACTTTGGCGAATGCTGCAGAGGAAATAGGCGGAAAATTTGTAATAATGATTGATGAATGGGATGCTCCGATACGTGAGAATCCGGAAGTTCAGAAAGAGTATCTTGAATTTTTGAGATCGCTCTTTAAGAATAGCGGTACAACATCTAAAATATTTGCTGCGGCATATATGACGGGTATTTTACCAATCAAAAAAGACGGGTCACAGTCTGCGATTTCGGATTTCGAAGAGTTCACTGTGGTGAAGCCAAGACAGTATGGTCAGTATGTAGGCTTTACAGAACAGGAAGTAAGACATTTATGTGATGTTCATGGTACAGATTTTAAACTTATGAAACGTTGGTATGATGGATATAGGTTTAAAGGTGTTGGGTCTGTATACAATCCAAATTCCGTGATGAAAGCGATAGCTTATGACGATTTCGATTCCTATTGGACAGAAACCTCTGCGGCAGAAGGGCTCATGAGTTATATCAGTAAGCCATATAACGGAATGGCGAAGACTATA
>NZ_FOPH01000006.1 GCF_900113415.1 Oribacterium sp. WCC10
TGGCAGTTTTTCGAAGAAAAACTGTTTTGCAGAGCAAAATCAACACAGGGCAACAAGCCCGGTGTTGACCGGCGGAAAGCAGTGGGTACGGAAAAATAGATTGGAGATCTTTATGGATAATAAGCGAAGAGTAGTTATAACAGGAATCGGTACAGTAAACCCGACAGGTAATAATGTGTCTGAGTCATGGGAGAATATACAAAAAGGATATTGCGGAATTGGACCCATAACACATTTCGACACAGAAAATTTCACTGTTAAGCTTGCGGGTGAAGTAAAGAACTTTGATCCATCAGAGATCATCGACAGACGTGAGCAGAAACATATGTCCAGATTTACACAATTCGCAATCATAGCTGCAGAAGAAGCTATCAGGCAGAGTGGAATAAAGGATTCTGATGAGTATGATGCATCACGTATAGGTGTCATAGTATCTTCCGGAATCGGAGCACTTGATACAATTGAAGCTGAGCATTCGAAGGCTTTGAATCATGGATTTGAAAGAGTATCTCCGTTTTTTATACCTATGACTATATCAAACATGGCTGCTGCCAATGTTGCAATCCGTAATGGGTTCAAAGGGATGTGTACCTGCCCTGTAACAGCATGTGCAGGAGGATCCAATGCCATAGGTGATGCATTTCACAGAGTAAGAGACGGCTATGAAGATGTGATGATTGCAGGTGGAACAGAAGCATGCATTTCTCCGCTTGGGATTGGTGGATTCAGTAGCATGCGAGCTCTTAATCATTCTGAAGATCCGAATCGTGCAAGTATTCCGTTTGACAATGAGAGAAGTGGATTTGTTATGGGTGAAGGCGCAGGAATCATCGTCATGGAGGAAAGAGAGCATGCAATTCGCCGTGGGGCAAAAATCATTGCTGAAATCGTGGGATACGGAGCAAACTGTGATGCTTATCATATTACCAGCCCGAATCCTGAGGGTGAAGGCGGAGCTGATTGCATGCGTCTTGCAATAAAGGATGCGGGTATAGATAGTTATGATATTTCCTATATAAATGCTCACGGAACTTCGACACATCTGAATGATTCCTGTGAGACAAAGGCAATCAAGTCTGTATTTGGAGATCATGCTTATGATGTTCCGGTTTCATCAACTAAGTCTATGACCGGGCATCTGCTTGGTGCAGCAGGAGGCGTAGAAGCGGTTTTCTGTGTGAAAGCTCTTCAGGATGGTTTCATACCGGCAACTATAAATTACAGAAATGCTGATCCTGAATGTGATCTTGATGTTGTTCCAAATGAAGGCAGGAAAGCAGATTTAAAGTATGCCTTAAGTAATTCACTGGGATTTGGTGGACATAATGCCTGTCTTATTTTTGCTAAGGCATGAATACCATAAAATATAGTTGTCTGATAATGCACAATTCAGATAAAGACCAGTAAGAATACAAAGAAAGGAAAAGCTCCGATCATATACATTTTAAGATTGGAGTTTATATACAGTTATGGCAGATGAAATAAATAAAGTTAATGAGGCTTCTGAAGCAAGATTGCCAAAGGAACTTAATATAGAAGAAATCAAGAAAATAATTCCACATAGATATCCGTTTCTTCTTATAGATCATGTAAATGATTTTGAACCTGGGAAATTTGCGGATGCCACCAAATGTGTAAGTGTTAATGAGCCTTTTTTCCAGGGTCATTTTCCGGAGTATCCTGTAATGCCTGGAGTACTGATAATTGAAGCACTTGCTCAGACGGGAGCAGTAGCATTACTTAGTATGCCTGAAAATCAAGGTAAAATAGCTCTTTTTGGTGGTATTAAAAATGCAAGATTCAAGCGTCAGGTAAGACCGGGAGATGTTTTGGAACTTCATTGTGAGCTTACAAGAATGCATGGTCCTGTTGGGATAGGTACTGCAACTGCTCTTGTAGGTGGTAGAACTGCTGTTGTGGCAGAGTTGACATTTGCTATACAGTAATAGGGTATTGGAGCGAACTTATTGATTTTGTTTGATAAAAACGTTATGAAAGTGTACAAATCATTCGATTAAAAAATAACGGTTTAACTGTTAAGATCTGGGATAAGTGACTATTTGCCTTATTTGTATTTAAGAGTTATGTTATAATATGCTGTGTGGGGTACTTCTATAGCACGGTGAAAGGTTATTGAAGTTTTTCCATGTCTATCTTTTATGATATAAGGATGTTTTTGTATGCTTAGTAATGCTTTTGAAGAATTGTACAATAGATTCAGAGTCCATTTTTATATGCAGGTCTTTTCAAAGGAAAAAACCTTTGATGATTCACTGACATCAGTAGAAGCTTTCAGTCTGGAATGTATAAAATCTCTTGGAGAACCAACTGTGGCTGAATTTGCCAAGATGATGGGAATATCAGCTCCTAATGCAGCGTATAAAGTTAACGCATTGGTTCAGAAAGGATATATAGAAAAAGTACAATCTGAGTCAGATCACAGAGAGTACTTTTTACGTGCAACTGATAAGCTTGATGCTTATTATAAGAGCAGTTATGAGTTTCTTCAGAAGATCGTTGACAGATGTGAAGAACGTTTTTCTAAAGAGGACATAGAAAGATTAGATCAAATGGTAGCCACTATTACTGAAGAGATTATTCCTGAACTTGATCCGAGTCACTTCAAAAAAAGTGATCGCAGATGAGGTTGTTGATAATAAGAAAGAGGATGAGAACGTTTGGATTTATATCCAAACGTTTTTTAGTATAAGAATACTTTAGGGAAGCATTAGTGAAATACTGACAAAAAAACAATAGAAATTAGTACGTTTATTACTAATTGACTTTGTGTAATAAACAGAATATATTAAATGTAAGCGCTTACAAAATTAGGCTGAAGAGCACAGGTTGCCGTAAGCATTAGCAGTAAATATATGAAGGATTTGTTTGAAAGGGGCTATTTTAATGGAAAAGTTAAACTATCAGGTACTTGAGAAGTCTGGTTATCAGGGATATGTCCTTAAGGATGCACCTGTAAAAGTTATGCAGTTTGGAGAAGGAAATTTCCTTAGAGCTTTTGTTGATTATTTCTTTGATCTGTCAAATGAGAAGGCGGGGTGGAATGGAAAGGTTACACTTGTTCAGCCGATTGCACAGGGACTTACAGAGCTTATCAATGAGCAGGAGGGGCTCTATACACTTTATCTTCGTGGTTCAGAGAATGGTAAGAAGGTTAATAACAAGAGAGTTATTTCTGTATGTAAGGATGCTATAAACCCATATTCAAAGGAAGGATTTGAAGCGCTTCTTGAGCTTGCCAAGTCAGATGATCTTGAATATATCGTATCAAATACTACAGAAGCAGGAATCGTTTACGATGCAGATACCAGGTTCGATCAGGAGCCACCTGTTTCCTTCCCCGGAAAGATGACAAGAATCCTCTATGAGAGATTTAAGGCAGGAAAGGGCGGACTTGTTGTTCTTTCATGTGAGCTTATCGATGCTAACGGTCAGGAGCTCAAGAAGATTGTTAACCGTCACATAGATGAGTGGAATCTTGGAGCAGATTTCAAAAAGTGGGTAAATGAAGAGGTGCTTTTCTGTTCTACACTCGTTGACAGAATCGTTCCTGGACGTATCCGTGATCCTAAGGAAGTTGAAGAGATTGAGAAGGAGAATGGTTATACTGATCCACTCACAGATGTAGGAGAGGTATTCGGAGTATGGTATATAGAGGGTCCGAAGGAGCTTGAGGACAAGCTGCCATTCAAGAAGGCAGGAGTAAATGTTCATGTTGTTCCTGAAGTTGCGCCCTACAAGAAGAGAAAGGTTCGCATTCTTAACGGTGCACATACAGGTTTCGTACTTGGAGCTTATCTTGCCGGTTTCGATATCGTTCGTGATTGTATGCATGATGATGTGGTTAAGAACTATATGAATAAGATGCTTCAGGATGAAATCATTCCTATCCTTCCACTTGATAAGGAAGATTGTGAGAACTTCGCAGCAGCTGTTGAAGACAGATTTAACAATCCGTTTGTAGATCATCAGCTCATGAGTATTTCACTTAATTCAACATCAAAGTGGAAGGCAAGAAATATGCCATCATTTCTTGAGTATGTTGATAAATTTGGAAAGCTGCCTGAGGTTCTTGCAATGAGTTTTGCCGCATATATCGCTTTCTACAGCAACAATGTGCAGCGTCGTGAAGAGGATGGACTCATTTGCAAGCGTGCGGCAGGAAATGAATATAAGATTCAGGATGATAAGGAAGTTCTTGACTTCTACGATGCTCACAAGGCTGATGATGTTAAGACGCTTGTTCATACAGTTATGACAAATGTTGATTTCTGGGGACAGGATCTTACAGAAGTAAAGGATTTTGAAGAGACTACAGTTAAAAATCTTACTCTTATCAGAGAGCAGGGAGCTAAGGCTGCATACGCATCCGTACTGTAATATGAATTAATCTGACGTCAGTCTTTTGTGAAATGTCATTTGCGAAGACTGACGTTTTTACAAAACAGGAGAAAAACTATGGCTAAAGCAAAAGTGGTACATATCAATCCGGAGGATAATGTTGTAGTTGCTATTGCACCGATTGTAAAAGGAGATGAAATCAGGATATCTGATTCGGTTATAACTGCAATTGAAGATATACCTCAGGGACATAAAGTTGCGGTAAAGCCAATAAAGGCTGATGAACAGGTTGTAAAATATGGTGTTTCCATCGGTCATGCAACAGAAGATATCAAGGTTGGTCAGTGGGTACACACACATGACATGAAAACTAATTTAAGTGGAGAGGTAGTATATACCTACAATCCTGCTGTACCTGAGAAGAAAGAAGTTCCTACAGAAACTTTTGAAGGGTATGTACGTCCTGATGGAAAAGTTGGAACACGTAATGAGGTATGGATCATTCCGACTGTAGGATGTGTTAATGATGTGGCTAAACATCTTGTGGAGATGAATCAGGATATAGTTAAGGGTTCTATAGAAGGACTTTACACTTATACTCACCCCTTTGGATGTTCTCAGACAGGCGGAGACCATGCTCAAACAAGAAAAGTTTTGGCAGACCTGGTACGTCATCCTAATGCCGGAGCGGTACTTGTTCTGTCCCTTGGATGTGAGAATCTCACACATGAGCAGTTCCTTGAGGAACTTGGAGAGTATGACAATGATAGAGTGAAGTTTCTTACATGCCAGGATGTGGAAGATGAGTTTGAGACCGGATCTAAGCTTATACACGAGCTTGCAGTATATGCCGGAAAGTTTAAAAGAGAAACTGTAGGTATTGATAAGCTTGTATTAGGAATGAAGTGTGGTGGTTCAGATGGTCTATCTGGAATCACAGCAAATCCTACGGTAGGGCGTGTATCAGATATGATTGTGGCGCAGGGAGGAACAACCATTCTTACAGAGGTTCCGGAGATGTTCGGTGCTGAGAGTATGCTTATGGATAGATGCATAAATGAGGAAGTATTTAAGAAAGCTTCCGATATGCTGAATGGATTTAAGGATTACTTTATCAGTCATAATGAAGTGGTCTATGATAATCCTTCACCGGGAAACAAAGAAGGTGGAATAACTACACTTGAGGATAAATCCTGTGGATGTGTTCAAAAGGGTGGAAAGGCAGCAATATCAGATGTTTTGACCTATGCTGAACCTGTACATACCAAGGGACTTAATCTGCTTTACGGACCGGGTAATGATCTGGTTTCCAGCACAAATCTTACGGCTGCAGGATGTACTGTTAT
Source organism: Oribacterium sp. WCC10 (assembly GCF_900113415.1). Lineage (GTDB taxonomy): Bacteria > Bacillota > Clostridia > Lachnospirales > Lachnospiraceae > Oribacterium. Next base: position 5,706 of record NZ_FOPH01000006.1, read on the forward strand.
TTTGTTTACAACAGGAAGAGGAACTCCTTTTGGCGCGCCTGCTCCTGTTGCAAAAATTGCAACCAATGACAGACTTGCTGAAAAGAAAAAGAACTGGATTGATTTCAATGCGGGACCGGTTGCTTCACAGGGAGAATCGGTTGATGATGCCGGAAGAAGACTTTTTGAGTTTGTTAAGGAAATAGCATCAGGAAAGCAGACACAAGCAGAAAAACACGGTTTTAGAGAAATATCAATATTTAAAGACGGAGTTGTACTTTAATAAAATAAAAACCTGAATCGGTCTACCGATTCAGGTTTTTATTACGTAGAGCCTTAGACATAAATGTTTTTAATATAAAGACCGGATGATTGCGAAACTCGATTGATATCCGGAATAAAATGTCTATTAAACAGCAAAAATGATGTTCTTGTCACACTTGATTTCAACCACCTGGTTTGGATCCATGGAACCGTTTGAAATCATACCAAGGAAAGAATCAACAGATGTACTTGTCATCTCGATATCTAACTTGGAATTAATACGGTAAACATTAATCTGATGGTCTCCGTTTAACTGTGACAGAACTTTACGAATTCTATCCATCGTTATCCCCTCCTTATTCAGTTATCAAAGAGCTGAATATGTGCCAAACATACAGTTGATCATGCCGGATGATCAACAGGCAAATCTTAAAAACTCTATATACAAGTAGGTATTATAGCACATTCTATTAATTTGTCACCATAAAAATAAATATATAATGCATATTGCACAAAGTACTTATCTTGATGAATTTCATTCGAGAAATATAAGAAATATTTAGTCGAGTGATAAAGGATGTAATAGTGTAAAATGCACTAAAAAAGATTTTGGGGATAATATGGTGAATTAAGTGAAATAATTATTAAAAATCGAAGATGAATAATATAAGGATAATTAAGATGACAGAAGACTGAATAGTTATCTGATAATTGCCATAATACATATTAATTATTGTATTAAAATATGTTTGTTTGGCAGAATGGTAAACAAAATATAATAGAGTATTTTTATATGATACATAGAACAGTTTTATAAACTCAAAAAATCAGTCACGAAAATGTACCATAAAGGCAAAATGAACAAAAGGGAGAAAAGTGTCGAATATAAAAGGGCTATAATCTTTAATGAAAAAATGATTTATTATATGTGAAATTATTACAAAAAGTATTAAGCTTTGTAAAAGTGCATTGATTTTTGATAATTGTGGTGTTAATATCTCTGAAAATTAAATCATACATAACTAATAGTTATTTGGTAAACGTTTAAGTAAAAGTTTACCATAATTGTGAATTATGTTTATTCGAGATTGGATAAGCAACTTGATAATTTGAAAAGTTAGTTATGAATAATTTAATAATAAGGTGATATGATATGTCACCAGTTTGATAAATAATTGGGATAAACGGATGATCCCTTTTAGTGTATTTCAGGAGGAACTATACGATGAGTGAATTAAGCATTATGATTCCAAATCGTGAAGCAGTAAGCGATTTTGTTGAGTTGACATCAAGACTTCCATTTGATGTGGATCTTGTACAGGGATCAAAGATTGTTGATGCCAAGTCAATACTTGGAATAATCTATATGGGACTTGGTAAAGTTCTCAGCCTCAAGTTTAGAACAGAGAATCTTGCAGATGTACAAACATCACTTAAAGATTTTATCGTAGAGTGATCATAAACAAGCTAAAGGCGTTCGGAGTGGGTGAATTCCCAATTCGGGCGTTTTTTTCTTTTTCTATATCCTAATCTCCGGGGCCGTGATAATATGAATCTTAAAAGAGGTACATATGCAAATAGAAATTCAAAGATGCAATAGAAAATCCATAGTAATTACTGTAAACAGTAAAGCTCAGGTTATCATAAAAGCTCCATATCGTACTACAGATGCCGAAATACAAGATATTTTGCAGAAGAGAGCAAAATGGATTAAAGAACATGTGGATAAAGTAAATAAGGAAATTGAGCGGGCAGACAGTGTGGAACCGCTCACTAATGATGAAATCAGAATTTTGGGAGATCGGGCAGTATCATATATTCCAAAGCGTGTTGAATTCTTTGCGCCAAGAGTGGGTGTAAGCTATGGTCGCATAACTATAAGAAATCAAAAGAGTCGTTGGGGAAGCTGTAGTGCTAAGGGGAATCTGAACTTTAATTGCCTGCTAATGCTTACACCACCGGATATAATAGATTATGTTATAGTGCATGAGCTTTGCCATAGAAAAGAGATGAATCATTCGTATAAATTCTGGGAAGAGGTTGAAAAGGTTCTTCCGGACTATAAAAAGAGACGAAAATGGCTTAATGATAATGGCGGAGTTATTATAGGCCGTATGAGTGAATAATAGACAAAGAAGATGTTACTGCTGAATTATATTTAAGAAAGAATAGAGATTCGATAGTAGGAAAAAGACCAACCATTTTGAAAATGATTGGTCTTTTTTTAGTTCTTATTTTTTTTTCTGCTTCTTTTGGAACGACTGTTAAGAAGCAGATCTCTGCGGGCTTTTTGAGCCCTTGACAGATCGTTTGTATGCTTAAGCATACGTGTTCTTCGTCTTCTTCTTATGAATTCTTCCCTACGCTCCAGGAGGTAGTATATTCCAAAAACAGTTCCTGAAAGGAGTCCTATAGCACCAAGAATAAGCAATAATCGTATAATTGGCTTCTGAACCTCTATACGACCTTCTTTCTGATTAAGAACGATAGGTGCATGATTGTCCGAGGAGTCTACAGAGAGCTGGCCTGAAACTGTAGGACGCATAGGATCACTGTAGTTTACACTTATGCTCTCAGGTATTGTTTCTGTAATACTGTCAACATCGGAAGATGAAATGCTGTCCTTCTCATTAGGAGAATAATTTACCTGATCATTTAATCTGACGTAAGCATTGCCTACTGATCTGTCACCATATGTATAGGTTATGCGTGCAAAGGATCCGTCAGTTTTCTCGGCATCTGACAGATCATAAGATATAGCACCTGTGACTGAAGAAAAGTCAGAACCTGCCGGAATAGTAACATGATATGAGGAAGGAATTTCAAATCCTAAAGTATTTACAATCTGTATATCATTTACCTTTAGATTGCTTGTAAGCTTTTTTAGGTTTTCGTCATAAGATGAAGCTTCAAGAGACTTGAAGTTCTGATATCCGAAATCAAATAGATTCTTAGTATCTGTGTATTGGGAATTATGACCGTTAAGGATGACACATATAAGTGTCATTCCGTCCTTGTTGCACGCGGTTACAAGAGTGTTTCCCGCCAATGTTGTATATCCGGTTTTTCCTGCGAATACTCCGGGATAATACTCTTTGTAACTTCGTCTCATCATATGATGATGGGCGTAAACAGTATTTTCCGAATCGTCATCATTGGGATACTTTGTTATCGGTGCGTGTGTATATACCTGTGTTGCGTCAATAGCTCTAAAAGTATCGTTTTTTATAGCATACTGCATTATTTTTGCAAAATCGTATGCGCAGGTATAATGTTCAGGATTATTAAGACCTGAAGGGTTTGCAAAATGTGAATTAACGCATCCGATTTCAGCTGCTTTTGTATTCATCATATCGGCAAACTTTTCATTGGAGCCGGCAATGTATTCTGCTAAAGCATTGGCACAGTCATTGGCTGAATGCAGGAGTAGACCATATAGGCAGTCACGAACCGAAAGCTTATCGCCGGGAACAGCTCCGATTATAGTAGAGTTAGGTTCCAGATTGCCGTTAACCGCAGCATATGAAAAGGTGACTTTATCATCCAGGTTCTGACAATTCTCAAGAACAAGTATTGCAGTAAGTACCTTTGTAATGGAAGCAGGATAGTATGCGGTTGTTGCATTTTTCTCATATAGGATGGCATCTGAGTCTGCATCAATCAGTATTGCACCCTCTGAATTGAGTGAAAATGATGCCTGAGGCCATCCTTCTTCAGCATAAGCGGTTATAGGTAATACTGAGTTGCCAAGAATCTCTAAGATTCCGGTCGATAATATTGAAGAATTGTCAGTGCGTTTACATTCAGTACAGATACTTATGGAATTAGTTACAAGTAAAGATATGGTAAATGCCAGTAAGATACGTTTACTGTATTTATGTAAAATTGCGTTTTTATACATTGTCTTTATCATTTGCTTCTTTTACAGCCTTTTTTAGAATAACAGATACCTTATACAGGTCACCATCAATGGTTATAACCAGTTCTCCATTCATGAGCTTAGTGAGACTCTTTGCGATGGAAAGACCCAAACCAGACCCCTCAGTAGTACGGCTTACATCGCCGCGTACAAATCTTTCTGTCAACTCTTCAGGAGAGATATTGAGAGGTCTTGAGGATATATTTTTTATGGTACATGAGGCGGTACCCGATTCCTCATCTTCTTTTATATCCACATAAACCCTTGAGTCGCGTAATGCATATTTGCAGCAATTGTTTAAAAGATTTTCGATGACACGCCATAAATGCCTGCCGTCTGCGCGAATCATTACCGGATGATCCGGGTAATTAAGTATCATCTCGAGATGGGATGCATTAGTTTTATCTTCAAACTCGCCGAGAGCCTGTTCAACGATTTCGTTATAGTTGATATCGGCAAAATCTATTTTTACATTTCCGGAACTTGCCTTGCTTGCCTCTACAAGATCTTCTGTTAGAGTTTTAAGTCTGGTTGATTTCTGATCCAATACCTTTAAGTATTCCTGAACCCTTGGATTGTCGATTTCTTCACGCTTCATCAGGTCAACGTAGCTGATGATCGAAGTTAAAGGTGTCTTAAGATCATGTGATACATTTGTGATCAGGTCGGCCTTGAGACGCTCTGATCTGACCTGCTCATCAACAGCCTTGCTAAGTCCGGTGGATATATTCCAAGTATAGAAATCAATAGCCATGATAATGATAAGTATAGCTACTGCGGCAAGAAAAGACTTCAGACTTTCTTGAGTGAAAAAGTTAATAAAGAGCATGACAATCATTATGATAGCAAACAAATTTGGAAGTACGAACAGAATATAGCTGAAAAGTTTGGAACCTGTTCTTTCAGCGCTGTGTACATAATATCCAAAAATATCATATATCTTCTTTAATAAGCTGTTTTTCCATATACGATCAGCTTTGTAATTTCTGATAATGGACAAAGCCATAGGAACAAATACTATATACTTTAGCAGGAAACTGAGTGATGATTCAAAAAAATATGAATCAGGTACTGTTCCTATGATGCGTTCAACAGACTCGATAAGAGTAGGAGATAATAATCCTGTAAATACTGCCCAGATTAAGAATGTTGCAATGACGCATTCAATAGGGAAATCATCTGCCTTATAGAGATGTATCTTTGTATCCGTGATATCACTTCCGTGGCCTGTCCAAAGAATCAAAAACCCGATAGATACCAGTGATATCAGTGCTGAGATAAAAAGAATAGTAAGCCCCACAACACTTGTGGTACGGTGGTTGTTATATAGTTCCGCATTTTTTTGAAAACTATCAGCATAAGGGAATGATGTATCTATTCCTACTGAAAAATGATACTGGGATTTATCTGAATCAAAAGGATTTCTTGCCTGTAAAAGAGGAATAAGATTTTGAGGCAGATTCTTAAAGCTTGTGGATACCTCAAGAGAAGTTGAATCAGAGTATGCATAGCTTGGAAGGTTTCTTATATCATTTTCAGAGAGGTTTGGAGCATTTGTGAATATAACCTTAGAATTTTTAGAAGTATAGGTTATATTGAAGAAAAAGTTTGTACTGTCATTGCTGAATTCGCTTTTTACCGCGTAGTACCTCGCCAGATAAGTAAGAGCTTCCTCTGCCAATGATCCAAGAGACATCTGACCATCTGTGGGACTGGACTGCTTGTAGTTTGGAAGATATGCTCTGTATTGAACGATTATCTGATGGTTCAATTCGTCTTCTTCTTTGGAGATAGTTCTGGTTCCATTGGTCTGAAGCTGATTCCAGGCATCGAAGTAGTATCCCATGGATCTGGCATATTGGATCAGGTAATCAAGAGAATAGGAGACATTCTGCCCCTGTACGTCAGCCTGAGCAATAATGAGTCCGAGATTCAATTTGCCATCCTGTTCGAAAATGTCTGTTAATTGAACATAATCGAATATATCGGTGATCATATGATTGGCTTTAGCTTCATATGAAGAACTCTGGACATAATTTGGCTGACGAATAAATTCAAGAGCTGATCCCTCGGCGGCACCAAGTGTAAGCATACCTATGCTGAATATGATCATAAGTATCGATGTGAAATTGATAATTGCTGTAATAGTCTTTTTCATATTATTTGTAATAATGATAACGCCAGGCAAGAGATAGATCTCCAACCCGGCGATATGTAGTGTGAAGTGTGCTGAAACAATTGGAAATATTATTTAGCTGCATCCTGTTTTTCAATTTTATAACCAACGCCCCAGACAACCTTGAGATAACGGGGCTCTCTGGGATTGATCTCGATCTTTTCGCGTATATGACGGATGTGTACAGCAACAGTGTTATCTGCTCCGATAGCCTCTTCGTTCCAAATCGAGGTATAAATGTCATCGATGGAAAATACTTTTCCTGCATTCTTGACTAAAAGGAGAAGAATATTGTATTCGATAGGTGTCAGCTTTACGACATTACCGTCAACTGTAACTTCCTTTGTGTCATCATTCATGACAAGACCGCCACAGACATAGACATTATCATCATCTGCCTCTCCGATATTTCCAAGCTGCGTATATCTTCGGAGCTGTGACTTGACTCTGGCAATAAGCTCAAGTGGATTGTATGGCTTTGTGATATAGTCATCGGCTCCGACATTAAGCCCCAAAATCTTGTCATTATCTTCGCCCTTTGCTGACAACATGATAATAGGAATAGAACTGCTTTCACGAATCTTCAATACTGTATGTACGCCGTCAAGCCCCGGCATCATAACGTCAATGATAAGAAGATCAACCTTCTGCTGTCCCATGATATCAAGTACATCATAACCGTCGTATGCTTTAAGGACGTTGAAGCCTTCCCCGGTAAGATAAATAGATATAGCTTCGACGATCTGTTTGTCGTCATCGCATACTAGAATTGTCTGCATATAAGAACCTCCTGTGGGTAGGTAAGTATCAAAATGAATATAGATACCAATAAACTACATTATTATATAATATTGTGTTATTCAATGCAAAGAAAGCGTGGGTGTTAAAAAAGGCTTCCGGAGTAAAACCGGAAGCCTTTTATATGCTGCCTGGAGTTAGCTTTAAGCAGCGGCTTGTGTTTCAGAGGCAACTTCCTGAACAAACTGCTTATTTAAGTAAGCATCGCGTCCATTATAGTCAATCATGATCCATTCATCACCGGCCTCCCCCTTATAGGTTACCTGAACGCCTGCATCAAGTACTTCGAGAACTTCACAATTGGTATTAGGTTCAGTTCTTACCTTAACACCTGTTGTGGTTACCCATACGGATGAAACTGCAGCTGTTTCCTGAGCGGCAGTTGTTTCAACAACTGTTTCCTGAGCTGCGGTTGTTTCGATCACTGTTTCAGTTGATGCAGCAGTTGTTTCAATGGTTGATTGTGAGGAGCCACCCATGATGATACGTATCAGAATAATAAGGAGTATCAGACATGAGATAGGAATCAGGAACTTCATGACATTGTATAAATCCATATCAAATCCCTGTCTCCGCTTGGGACGACGACCTGAATTGCGACCTGAACGTCCGCTCCGTAATCCTGAACCGGATGTACGATGACCGGAATTTCTGGAAACCCGCTCACTGTCTCTAAGGGGTCTTGTGGGACGAGAACCTCGTCTTCCATCAGAAGAACCTCTGTTTCCGGAAGTAGTGTTTGAAAGAGGAACATTTACGCCGGAAAGATCCTGTTGAGAAATTCCTGCATCGTATTCACTTCCAATTGTTGTATCAGCATACTGTTGATCATCGGAATAGGTGGTATCCTGTGAAGTATATGATTGAGCTGTAGGCCTTGTCTGATATGTCTCCATATAGGTATTAAGCTCTTCACGGATAAGAGAAAAGGACTCATTGGCAGCCTGTGATGTAGGGGCATCACCTGCTTCGGCCTGTTCTCCGTATATGCGTATAACATGATAATTGTCTCTGGTCTGGCTTGAAATCAGCTGATTCTCGTAGAGCTGATCAATATCGCTGTCAAGATTGTTTGACACAAGCACAGCTCTGTCTATCTGCATTCGAACAAGTGTCTTTAATATGCGCTTATTCAAAATAAGAGCATCGCTGTATTGACCATTTAGGATACTTTGCTGAGCCTGATTTAGATCATTGCGTATCTTGCCCCAGATACTGGCTTCTCTCGGCGTTGGCATGAAAAAAACCTCCTTACGGAAATACGGAATCAGATAAAGAAATCGAGGCAGAATAAAGGAAATATCTGCGAATCGGAAAATCTATCTTTTAATAGTATATTTCCGGATAATTTACTTTTAGTATACAAAATTTCAAAAGTCACTTCAAGGGAACAACAAGGTATTTGTTATGACTTGCCGAAATAATGTTTATATGTTAAACATAGTAGATAAAAATTATGACAGAGATATGAACGCAGTATGAAGAGAAATTTTCAAAAAGCTTATCATTTGTAAAAACATGCAGAAAGGTATGGAATTATGAGATTAAGACATATAACAGGATCTGAAGATTTTGTTGCAAATTCAGATTATGTAACACATGATCCTGAGAATAACAAGGGAAGATGGACGGCATTCTTTGGTAATGATAATCCGATAAGAATAGAGATAGGTATGGGAAAGGGACAGTTCATTGAAAATATGGCTGCCCGCAATCCTGATATCAATTATATTGGTATAGAAAGATATGATACTGTAATTCTTAAAGCCATAAAGAAGAGAGAAGCGATGGAGAAAGACGGAGTTAAGCTGGATAACCTGACATTTATCTCTATTGATGCCAGACTTCTTGCAGATGTTTTTGCACCTGGGGAGGTTGACCGTATATATCTGAATTTCTCTGATCCATGGCCTAAAGACAGACAGGCAAATCGTCGTTTGACAAGCCCTGTATTTATGAAAATATATAGAGAATTCTTGAAAGCAGATGGACAGCTTGAATTTAAAACGGATAATACAGGCCTGTTTGACTATTCACTGGAGTCTATTCCTGAATCCGGATGGAAGCTTAGTGCAGTAACAAGAGATCTTCATAATGATTTCTCCATGAATGAGGGAAATATCATGACTGAATATGAAGAGAAGTTTTCTGCAAAGGGAAACCCGATATACAAGCTGATAGCGGTTCAATAAAAAATCAAAAATAGTGTTGACAATACAAAATCATTCATGTATTATAAACAAGCGCTGTGAGGAACAGCGCATTGGATATGCACCTTTAGCTCAGTTGGTAGAGCAGCGGACTCTTAATCCGTTTGTCCAGGGTTCAAGTCCCTGAAGGTGCATTTTTTGTTACCTAAATATATGATAAGAAGCAAAGGAAAGCCGAGGTCCTCAAGGGACAACGGTTTTATTTTTATTGTAAGAATAAAGTAACAAGTATTTTTAAACGTGATGCTATAATTTAATGACTTATAAAGTGGTATAGTGCGAGTAGTGCTTTGATACAAAGATGGATTGTGAATAATAGTGATTTTATAAACAATCTGTGCCGTCTTTAAAAAGGCGGAGGAATGGAGATTTTTATGTTCAATCGTAGATTATTGCGAGTCACTTCACTTACGCTTGTGGCAAGTATGCTTATGATGACCGGATGTGAGCAGCAGATAAGCGGGACTGTAAGTGCAGAAAGTGAATCTGAGATTATCGTTACTACAGCTCCTGAAACAGAAGCTGTAGAGGCTGTGGCGGCATTAGGAATCAATTCAAATGTTTTGCCATCAATAGCAGGTGTAACGGTTGCCGAATCGGCAGAAGATCTGGCTCCTGTCAATCTTACTGTAGGAGTTATCAATTCAGTTGTTAAGGATCTGCAGCAAAGACTTATGGATCTTGGTTATATGGACCCGGACGAGCCGACTACTTATTATGGTGATGCCACATCCCTTGCAGTTCAGTATTTCCAGAGACAGGTCGGAATGGCCATGGATGGAATATGTGGTGTGGGAACCTGGGATGCAATAATGGCTGATAGTGCCCCGCACTATGCATTAAAGCTCGGATTCCAAGGCAATGATGTAACTCATGCCCAGTATCGTTTGTATAATCTTGGTTATCTTTATAATGCATCTGATATAAACGGAACATATGATGAGACGACCATGGAGGCCGTAAAGAAATTACAGGAGACAAATGGACTCACAGCAGATGGAATATATGGTACAAGTACATACAATCTTTTGTATTCAGATGAAGTAAAGGCCAATGTTGTAGCTCTTGGCGAACAGTCTGATCTCGTAAAGAAGTATCAGCAGATACTTATTAATCTCGGATATCTTGAGGGCGAGGCTGACGGAAACTTCGGATTAGGTACACAGAATGCCGTAAAAGCATTTCAGTCAAGAAACGATCAGGTAGTTGATGGTTATCTCGGACCGGATACAAGAAAGGCCCTTGAAGATCCCAACGCTATTCCATTTGCAATGCGTTTAGGTGAGCAGTCGGATTCTGTTAAGGAGCTCCAGGAGTATCTTGTGAAGTACGGATATCTTTCATCTGATAAAGCAACGGGCTATTTTGGTGAACTTACAAAAGCTGCTGTAGCAAATTTCCAAAAGAAGAATGGACTTACTGCGGATGGACTTGCAGGAGCCAAGACTATCTCACTGCTTCATAGCGGTAATGTTAAGAAGAACACAACATCAAGCAGTTCCTCAAGCAGCAGTTCAAGTTCGTCTTCGAGTGCGGCAACAAGCGCAGCAAATGCCGGAATAACAAGCAATGCAGGAAATACAGCTGTATCAATTCCTTCAACAGCAGCGGTAGGAAACGGTGGAGAAACAGTTTCTGGTTCTGCAGCGGCACTCATTGCTATCGCTTCATCCAAGATCGGTTGTCCATATGTTTGGGGATCAAAGGGACCAAACAGCTTTGACTGTTCAGGATTTGTATACTGGTGTCTCAACCAGGCAGGAGTAGGTATCTCTTATATGACATCTTCAGGTTGGAGAAATCCGGGAAGATTTAAGAGGGTATCATATAATGAGCTTCAGGCCGGAGATATCATTGTTGTTTCCGGACATGTAGGTATTGTTGCTGGTGGTGGAACGATAATTGATGCTTCATCCTCAAACGGTCGAGTAGTACACAGATCACTTGGATCATGGTGGGCAAATCACTTTATCTGTGGCTGGAGAATTTTTAGCTGAGAATAGTGAAATAAAAAATCATATTTACTTCACATATAACACTTAAAAAGGCATCATCCTTATGGGATGGTGCCTTTTTCTATGCTTTCAGATATTTTGAACAGTCTGGTATAGAAGAAATAATCTTGAGATAGTAAAAAAATCCAGATATTATGCGGAAAAATTGCTTAACCAGTGTTTTATCAGATACGTGTTTCTTTTACAAAGGTGTCTATAAGTTTTATAGCAGCACTGGAAAGATTTCGGGATCTGTCAATCAAAAGGCAGAAAGTACGATCAGGAATGGGTTCTAAAATTGGGACACGATATACAAGACCTCGCTCCAGTGCGTCTTTCGCCAAATCTTCGGGATAAAAACCACATCCCAGATCATTTTCTACCATAGGAAGAATCTGATCAGTTGAAGAGGCTTCCAATTCAGGTTGAAATGTAAGCTGATGATTTAAAAAGTATTGTACATACAGTTCTCTTGTACCGGTTTCACGTCCAACGCTTATGATCGGATATTTGTTCAGTTCTCTTAAAGATATGGGTTTTTCTGTCAAATGTTTAAATCCGGGGCCAACTATAGGGATCTCTTTGAAATGAAATAAAGGATCCATGGTCAAAGGTTCCCTGATGGTAAGAGGTGTTGTTACAAGAGCAAAATCAGCAGAACCGTTTTGGAGAGATTTTATAGCCTTTGGTGTTGCGTGATTGGATATCCGTATGCTTATATCAGGATATTTACTTTTAAAATCATGAAGAACAGGAAGAAGTACAAGTCGGAGTGCATTTTCTGAAGCAGCAATAGTAACCTGGCCTGATTCCAGATTAACATCTTTATCCAGCTCACGTTCGCCTTCCTCCAATTGTTCAAAAGCAATGATCACATGTTCATATAGACGCTGCCCGTTTTGAGTCAGAGTGATTCCTCTTTTGCCTCTCTGCATTAGCTTACATCCCAGACTTTCTTCGAGATTGGTCATGGCTCTGCTGACATTAGGCTGATTGGAACCAAGCATTCTTGCAGCCTGTGTAAAGCTTTTATAGGTTCCTACATAATAAAAGATTCTGTAGTAGTCATACGATATCATAAAGTACTCCGTTTAATATGTATTATGCAGTTAAAAAATATGCTGAAGTGGTTTAGCAATTAACGTACTTGATAAATATGCAATTATAATTTGTATTTTTTTGCCGTAAATATTTATGAGCACTGTGCGGATGGAAAAATTTTTTTGAAAACAATCATTTTTAAAATTTAAAGCCACAAAGGTGATTTTGTTATTTAAATAGACAAAATAATTTGTATTTTAACAAACAAAAATATAGCAAAATGTATAATCCATGTCAAATTGACATGAATAACATATAAAAAATGCGGCTTGAATATTAAAAATCGCGGAATATAATAAGTTCGCGCGAGTTTAGAAAAAATTTTTCTATTTTTAGAGAAGATTTCTCAGCCAAGCGCATGCAACTAAATTTTAAGAATGGAGGTAGTAGAATGGAGCAGTTTACCGAGGAACTCCAGGAACAATTGCAGGTGTCGACTGCGTTTACGATTCCGGTGTTTGGAGGGATACAGGTTGCCGAGTCAACGGTTATCACATGGATCATCATGGCGGCCCTTACTGCGTTGTCAGTTTATCTGGGATCAAATCTCAAAGTGAGAAATCCGGGAAAAAGGCAGCAAGTGGCCGAGCTTATCGTTTCATGGTTTGATAGCTTTACGGGCGAGCTTCTTGGAGAGCATGGAAAGCAGTACAGCACCATTATCTCTGTGATTCTCATCTATATCGGTCTTTCCAATGTAATCGGTCTTTTCGGATTAAAACCGCCGACCAAGGACCTGAATGTAACAGTTGGTCTTTCACTTATCAGTATTTTCCTTATTGAAATCGCAGGATTCAGGAGAAAAGGAGCAAAGGGGTGGATCAAGCACTTTTCAGAGCCTGTGGCTATCGTAACTCCGATTAACATCTTAGAGCTTGTGATCCGACCTTTATCACTGTGCATGAGATTGTTTGGTAATGTACTTGGTGCATTTATCATCATGGAGCTGATAAAGATGGTTATTCCTGTCGGTGTTCCGGCAATCTTCAGCCTCTATTTTGATATATTCGACGGACTTATTCAGGCTTATGTATTTGTATTCCTGACATCACTCTACATTCAGGATGCAACAGAATAAAAATTAAAATCATATATAACAAATCATATTCTTATTATTAAAAGGAGAAAAAGTTATGAGCATGACAGCTATTGGTGTAGGTTTAGCAGCACTTGCATGTTTAGGAGCAGGTCTTTCAATTGGTATTGCAACAGGTAAGGCAGCAGAGGCTATTGCGAGACAGCCTGAGGCAGACGGAAAGATCATGAGAATTCTTCTTCTTGGATGCGCACTTGCCGAGGCAACTGCAATTTACGGATTCGTTCTTGGTATCCTTTGTATCTTCTTCCTTGGATAATCACATAAACATTAATCAATAATTGTAGGAGAAGAAAAGGCATGTTAAGAGTAGATATCAATTTATTATTTACTGTTATAAATCTGCTGGTTCTTGTATTTCTTATGAAGAAGTTCCTTTTTAATCCGGTTCGCATTGTTATTGAAAAGCGCCAGGCTGAGATTGAAGAATCTTATAAGAAGGCTGAAGAGACAAATGTCGCAGCAGATGAATTAAAAGCGAAGTATGAAGCCGGTCTCAATAACATTGAGGAAGAACGCAAGCAGACAATTAATAAGGCAAAGATCGACGCTTCAAAGGAATACGATGAGATCGTAAATAATGCTAACAAGAAGGCTGAGAAGATTCTTGCCGAGGCAAAACTTCAGGCAGAAAAGGAAGCGGAGACAAAGCAGCGTGAGATGCAACAGCAGATGGCAGTACTTGTGGCTGAGGCAGCATATAAGATCGCAGCTTCTCATGACAGCGAAGCAAATGATATAAAGCTGTTCGATCAGTTCCTTAGTAGCAATAGTCAGCCTACAAACAAGGATGAGCAGGAGGCATAATAGTGAGTCAGAATGCTAGAGAAATTGCAGAACGTCTGATTCAGTTACAGGTTTCAGAGAGTGTTATCAATGCCACTTCACGTATTTTTGAAGTACTTCCACAAACAGCATCTCAGCTCAGTGATCCTACTATCGATCTTGAAAAACGTAATGAGGTTATCGATAGTGTTTTCCCTACTGAGGTTAGAAGTATTTTGAAGGAACTGTGTGATGATAATAATGTCGGACAGTGGCCTGATATCGCTGAACTTTACAAGACTGTACGTGCCAATGCTGAGAAACAGCTTCATGTACAGCTTAGATATGTAACCAGACCTTCTGAGAAGCAGCTTCTGGACATACAGAAGTTTGTATTTGATAAATATAATACTCACCATTTTGAGTTTGATCTTAAGGAGGATAAGAGCCTTGGCGGTGGATTTATCCTTGAAGTCGGAAATGATCAGTATGACTGGTCAACAAGTGGAAGACGTAACCAGTTCTTAGAGCAGCTTAAGTCTACACGTTCAGGATTGACAAGCGATATGGATATCCTGACTATACTTCAGCAGAGTGTTAATAACTTTGACCTTAAGGCTGAAAAGAAAGAAATAGGATTTATCGAAAGTATAGGTGATGGCATAGCAATTGTGAATGGTCTCGACCATGCGATGTATGGAGAGGTCATAGCTTTTGATAACGGCACAAAGGGTATGGTTCAGAACATCGAAAGAGATAGAATCGGTGTAATTCTTTTCGGTGATGAATCAGGACTTGGAGAAGGAAGCCGTGGAATCCGTACCGGACGTATGGCCGGTATCGGTGTATCAGATGACTACCTTGGAAGAGTTGTTGATGCTCTTGGAAATCCTATTGACGGACTGGGTGGCATTCATGAGGTCGAGTACAGACCTATCGAACAGCCGGCACCTGGAATCATTGATCGTCAGCCGGTAAATGAACCGATGCAGACAGGTATTCTTGCCATTGACTCAATGTTTCCTATAGGAAGAGGACAGCGTGAGCTTATAATCGGTGACCGTCAGACCGGTAAAACTTCTATAGCACTTGATACAATTCTTAATCAGCATGATAAGAATTGTATATGTATTTATGTAGCTATCGGACAGAAGGAGTCGACTGTAGCTGCCCTTGTTGAGACATTGAAGAAGCATGATGCTATGAGATATACATGTGTTGTGGCAGCTACTGCAGCTGACCCGGCACCTATTCAGTATATTGCACCTTATTCGGCCACATCACTTGCCGAGTATTTTATGTATAAGGGACATGATGTACTCATAGTTTATGATGATCTTTCGAAGCATGCGGTAGCTTACAGAGCGTTGTCATTGCTTCTTGGACGTTCACCGGGACGTGAGGCATATCCTGGAGATGTATTCTATCTCCATTCAAGATTGCTTGAGCGTTCCTGCCACCTTAACGATAAACTTGGCGGAGGCTCCATAACAGCACTTCCTATTATTGAAACTCAGGATGGTGATGTATCTGCATATATACCTACTAATGTAATATCTATCACAGACGGACAGATTTTCCTTGAGTCAAACTTGTTCTTCGAGGGACAGAGACCTGCCGTTAATGTCGGTCTTTCAGTATCCCGAGTAGGTGGTGCTGCACAGGCCAAGGCCATGAAGAAGGCATCAGGTTCACTGAGAATCGACTTAGCACAGTACAGAGAGATGGCTGTATTTACACAGTTCTCATCTGATCTTGATCAGAATACAAGAGATCTGCTTACACAGGGTAAGGTTTTGATGGAACTTCTTAAACAGCCGTTAGGTCGTCCTATGTCATTGAGTGATCAGGTTATTACACTTGTGGTATCTTTGAATCACAGGATGATGAGTATTGAGCCTAAGAGAATAAAGGATTTTCAGCAGAAGATGCTTACTTATTTTGCTCAGAGATATCCTGAAATCGGTAAAAATATCGAGATATCAAGACTTATCGGAGATGATGAGAAAGCTCAGATACTTAACATTGCTGATGAGTTCATGCGTCTTTGGAAAGAAAATGACGGAAATTTTGAGACTTCCAAAGAAGAAAAAGTTTGAAAATAACATTCAAACTTAAACAGTGAATAATATACGAGTCCGGATAAATCCGGATCCGTGACCGACCCGTGGGGCAATAATGAAACACGATTGAGCTGTACCGAAATGTAACGGTATAGCTCAATTAAAGATAGATTGTTAAAGGAGTGAATTGTGGCAACTACAAGAGAACTGCGAGACAGAATCTCGAGTATCGATAATACATTAAAAATAACGAATGCCATGTATCTTATCTCCAGTACGAAGCTTCGTAAAGCAAAGATGGAGCTTCAGCAGACCGAACCATACTTCTACACACTTCAGACTATGATTCAAAGAATCATACGTCACTTACCGGATGACTTTACACATCCTTATCTGGATCTTCGTGAAAGTATTCGAGAAAGTAAAACGCCGAAAGAATATCGTACCGCGATTATTTGTGTGACAGCAGATAAGGGGCTTGCGGGTGCTTATAATCATAATGTTATTAAGCGTACGGAAGCACTTCTTAAAGAGAGACCTGATCATAGATTGTATATCGTTGGAGAAATGGGAAGAGCATATTTTCGCTCCAGCGGAGTATGGATAGATGAAGAGTTTCACTATACAGCACAGAATCCGACATTACACCGTGCCAGAGTTATAACAGGCCGAATGCTGGATCTTTTCCAGGAAGACAAAATCGATTCCGTATATATTGTATATACCAGAATGAAGAATTCTTTGGAGATGGTGACAGAAACCGAACAGCTTCTTCCGATAGATAAGCTTAGAGGCGGAGCGCTGATGGGAAGTCAGATACCGATGGTTGCAGGTATGGAGGATTTCAGACTTCGACCGACCCCCAAAGCTATCATTGATAATGTTATCCCTGATTATATCAACGGATTTATATACAGTGCTTTGGTTGAGTCATTTTGCTCTGAGCAGAACGCTCGTATGACGGCTATGGATGCGGCGAACAGGAGCGGAAATAAACTGAGACAGGAGCTAAGTATCCAGTATAACAGAACTCGTCAGGCAGCTATCACGCAGGAGATCACAGAAATCGCAGCAGGAGCGAGAGCCCAAAAGCTGAGAGGTTAAATGTGAGCCGGGTATGCGTTTCCGAAAAAAGACGGATAGGTACATAGAAGTTTGTAGTGGACCATATAGTCAGCTACTATGAGGAGAGATATATGCAGACAGGAAAAATCGTGCAGGTCATGGGACCGGTAGTAGACGTTGAGTTTACAACTACACCGCTCCCGGAGATAAAAACTGCACTTACAGTGGATAATCATGGCACCAAGTGTACCATGGAGGTCGCTCAACAGTTAGGTAGAAACACCGTTCGCTGTATCATGCTTACAGCGAGCGAGGGTCTTGAGAGAGATATGGAAGTTATAAATACAGGTGCAGGTATTACTGTTCCGGTAGGAGAGAAAACTCTGGGAAGACTTTTCAATGTTTTGGGCGATGCAATTGATGGACAGCCCGATCCTGAGACACAGGAGCGTTGGGAAATACACAGAAAACCACCAAGATTCGAGGATCAGAATCCTGTACAGGAGGTTCTTGAAACAGGTATCAAGGTTATTGATCTTCTTGCTCCTTATGCAAAAGGCGGTAAGATCGGTCTTTTCGGCGGTGCCGGTGTCGGCAAGACTGTTCTTATCCAGGAGCTTATAAGAAATATTGCTACAGAGCACGGTGGATACTCGATATTTACCGGTGTAGGTGAGCGTTCAAGAGAGGGAAATGACCTCTACAGTGAGATGACTGAGAGTGGAGTTATCAAAAATACTGCGCTAGTATTTGGTCAGATGAATGAAGCTCCGGGTGCAAGAATGAGAGTTGCGGAAACAGGACTTACAATGGCTGAGTATTTCAGAGATGTTCAGCATAAGGATGTGCTTCTGTTTATTGATAATATCTTCCGTTTTGTACAGGCAGGTTCAGAGGTTTCATCACTTCTTGGAAGAATGCCTTCTGCAGTTGGTTATCAGCCCACACTTGCAACCGAGATGGGTCAGCTTCAGGAAAGAATCGCTTCAACAAGAGAAGGTTCTGTAACATCAGTTCAGGCAGTATATGTTCCGGCAGATGACCTTACTGATCCGGCACCTGCTACAACATTTGCACATCTTGATGCAACTACTGTTCTTAGCCGTAAGGTAGTTGAACAGGGTATATATCCTGCGGTAGATCCGCTTGAATCTTCATCAAGAATCCTTACAGAGGATATTGTAGGAAAAGAGCATTACGATACGGCACAGAGCGTGCTTCGTATCCTTCAGAAATATAAGGAACTTCAGGATATTATCGCAATCCTCGGTATGGAGGAACTTTCTGAAGAGGATAAGACTACGGTATATCGTGCTAGAAAGATACGTAACTTCCTCAGTCAGCCTTTCTTTGTTGGTGAGCAGTTTACCGGTGTTCCGGGTAAATATGTTCCGCTTGAAGATACGATCAAGGGATTTAAGGCAATAATTGACGGTGAGATGGATGAGTATCCTGAGAATGCATTCTTTAATGTTGGCACCATCGAAGATGTAAAGAAAAAAGCCGAAGATATAAAGAATGCAGAAGCTAAGAAAATATAATACCGGCTCATAAGAATTTAGTTTTAGATGTTTATGATGTATTGAAAAGAATGTCGGATTTCGTGAAATGGGGAATCAGGATTTTGCGCGATACACCATATTATGATATGTGAGGTTTTGAAATGGCAGATACACCAACGTTCAGCCTGAAGGTTATAGCGTCAAATAAGGTATTTTATGACGGTGCAGCAGAATATCTGCAAATCATCACGCTGACCGGTTCACGTGGAATAATGGCGCATCATGCTCCATGTATAGTTGCCGTGGAAACCGGTAAGATGAGTATAGTAAAGCCGGGTGGTGAAAGGGATACGGTTCTGGTCAGCGGAGGTATATGTTCCTGCGCCAATAACCGTGTTACAGTACTTGTTGATACCTGTGAAACAGCGGATGAAATCGATATCCGCAGAGCCCAGGAAGCCAAGGAAAGAGCCCTTGAGCAACTTAGACAGAAACAGTCTGTAGGTGAGTATAAGATGACGCAGTCATCGCTTGCCCGTGCACTATCACGACTTGAGTTTTCAAGCCAGAAGAAGCACTATATTTGACCAGCTGTTGCAAACGCAATCAAAAGAAGGAGCTACATGCAGCAAGGAAACTTGCGAGCAAAGTAGCTCCTTCTTTTGATTATTAGACGGTGCATGGATTGAGTTTAATTCTATATCCCATATAACTAAAAAGAAATAGCCTTCTTTTATATATAAATATAAAATATAATTTGAACAAGTTGATTAAGAGAGGTAAGTCCCATGAAAACAATAGACGAACTCAAAATAGGATTTATAGGTTTTGGTAATATGGCAGGAGCCACTGCGAAGGGACTTATCAATTCCGGTTTGAAGGCAGATAATATGTATGCAGCAGCCGGACATTTTGATAAGCTTAAGGAAAAATGTGAAGAGATGGGTGGTATAAATCCATGCAAGTCTGCAGAAGAAGTCGCTCAACTTTCAGATTTGGTATTTATAGCGATTAAGCCCAATAAGATAAAAGAGGTAATATCACCTGTCAAGACAATATTATCAGGCGAAAAACATAAAACGCTAATTTCTGTAGCATGGGGGTATAACTTTGACAGATATTTTGAAGAAGGTATTTTGAAAAATGATACTCATATTATTTGTACATGTCCCAATACCCCGGTTTCGATAAATAAGGGGATATTTGTCGTAGAGAATAAACACTCTCTAAATTATGAAGAGTACGAAATGATAGAAGAACTATTGGGACGTATAAGTCTGGTTATTCCTGTTGAAACAAGACTTATGGATGTATCCGGCACAGTATGTGGATGTGGTCCTGCATTTGCAGATCTCTTTATCGAAGCACTTGGTGATGCAGCAGTCATGTATGGAATTCCAAGAAAAACCGCATATAGGATGGTTTCAAGGATGTTGGAGGGAACCGCGGCGATGCAGCTTTCAAGCGGTAAGCATCCCGGGGAAATGAAAGATGATGTATGTTCTCCCGGTGGGGTAACTATTAAGGGTGTGGCAGCTTTGGAAGAGAAAGGATTCAGAGCTGCATTGATAGATGCCGTAAAGGCTATTCAGGGATAATAAAACAGATATCCATTGTCACAGTGTATGGATATAAAAAGATATAATCATAAAAATGAACATAAATGCCGTCTGCCTGAATCATCGCTAGATAAAAAACTTGTAAGTATTACCTAAACAGTGTATTATATTAAAATCATCGACATTATTTGTCGATTTTGACATTGAATACCAAAAGGGATTTCAAGGAGATTGTATAGAGATGATGAGTCCAAAAACTAAGAAGACTATATCAGCGGTTATTGTCATTGCTCTTGTATTTGCAATGGTGCTGACCATGGTTCTTCCTTATATTTTTTAATGAAGACAGAGTAAAGCAAAGCGGCAGTCCATTGTGGACCGCCGCTTTTTTATATTATCGCATGGAGATATTAATCGTTTACCGGTTCTGAACCTTGTGGGAGAAGAGTGGATAGAAAATTATATTCTCGATTGGTCTCAATGTGATAGTAAAAAAACAAACTTGAATGGATAAACTATGGAAAGAAAGATAATTCCGGGTCAGGACCTTGTCATGGTAGGCGAGGTAGGAACTTATGCAGTAAATAAGCTGCTTGAGTTATATCCTGACAGGATAAACAAAAGATTTTCAAAAGCATACTTAGATGAAGAATTGAAGAAAATATCTGAGCAATTATGTGAATTGGAACAGTGGTATAATTCAGCGAGAGAAGCCCGAGCGACCCACGCTGTATCGGATAAAAAAGATACAGATGAAAAGTGGATTGAAACTGATCCAATAGAGTCGGTGTTACCAGGGTACAGAAACACATATGGTGTGACCAAAATATGGCCTGTCGAAAGAGGTGGTGTATTAAAGGCTCTTTGGGATTTTTGCGAATCAGAAGCCATCGATGGTGAGACCGGAAGAAAAAAGGGAAATGGAGCCGGATGTAGATTCAGATACGATCGAATCCCGATAAGTCAGTTCACAACTGAGATATGCGAGATTTTTGATATCACGCCATACAGACTCTGGTCGAAGGACTGTTTTATAATGTCTATGGATAAAGGTACACAATTCTGTGAGGATTTTCTGGAGATTCAGCTTGAGAAATCTCAAAATCTGGCGAATGAAGCATTTGCAAAAGGGACACGTTCAGGTTTTGACAGTGCAGCTCATGTAAGAACAAGTGAACCTGTGAAGACAGCAGTATTCGGAAGATTCACTACAGAAAAAAAACGTATACGTGTTGATGGTGATGAGATAGGGTATCTTACTAAAGAATCATATGAGGAGTTGGATAAATTTATTAAGATACTCTAAACTTGTACGAATCGTATAACAATACTAAAATTGAATCATCTATAGGTAAGTGTCAGTCCTTTGCAATATGAATAATGTAGACAGATATTTTCGTTTATGAGGAGTAAAATCATGAGAAAAAAGATATTAACTATTATAGAAAAAAATTCTCGTCTTACCGTTAAGGATATAGCCAGCATACTTGGCGAAAATGAGACAAAAGTTGCAGAAGAGATAGAGACTATGGAGAATGAGCATATCATATGCGGCTATCATACTTTGATCAATTGGGATAAGACTGATGATGAGCGTGTGGATGCACTGATTGAAGTTAAGGTTACACCTCAGCGTGGACTTGGATTCGATTCTATAGCTCAACGTATATATCAGTATGATGAAGTTGATGCAGTATATCTTATGTCAGGATCATTTGATTTTACGGTTTTGATAAGCGGTAAGACTATGAAAGAGGTTGCATCTTTTGTTTCGAGTAAACTTTCGCCAATGGATTCAGTGCTTTCGACTGCAACTCATTTTGTTCTTAAGAAATATAAGGATCACGGAACGATTATAGAGCAGCCCAGAGTTGATGAGAGAATGAAGGTGTCACCATGAGAAATCCATTAAACAGCAAGATCACCGATATACAGCCAAGCGGTATACGTAAGTTTTTTGATATTGTATCTGAGATGAAAGATGCTATATCTTTGGGTGTTGGTGAGCCGGATTTTGATACACCTTGGCATATAAGAGAAGAAGGCATTTATTCGCTGGAGAGAGGAAAGACTTTCTATACATCCAATTCCGGACTAAAAGAATTGAGAAATGAAATAGCAAACTATGTTAAGAGAAAGTATGATGTAGACTACAATCCTATGACAGAGGTTATGGTGACCGTCGGAGGATCTGAGGCTATTGATCTGGCCATGAGAGTAATGCTTGATCCAGGTGATGAGGTTCTCATACCTCAACCAAGTTACGTTTCCTACGTACCGTGTGCGATTATGGCAGGAGGCGTTCCGGTAGCCATAGAGCTTGAAGAAAAGGATGACTTCCGACTTACAGCCGAGAAACTGAAAGAAAAGATAACCCCCAAATCCAAAATTCTTGTTCTTCCGTTTCCAAACAATCCTACCGGTGCCATCATGGAAAAGGAAGATCTCGAAAAGCTTATATCCATCATTGAGGAGAATGATCTCTATATTATTACTGATGAAATATACAGTGAGCTCAGTTATAAAGGTAAGCCATGCAGTATAATAGAGTTTCCGGGTATGCGTGAGAGAACCATATATATTAATGGTTTTTCCAAAGCCTACGCTATGACCGGATGGAGACTGGGCTACTGTTGCGGACCTCAGCTCATAATGCAGCAGATATTAAAACTTCATCAGTTTGCGATAATGTGCGCGCCTACAACATCGCAGTATGCCGGTGTGGAAGCTCTGAAAAACGGAGATGAAGACGTGGCCAAGATGAGGGAGGCATATGATGAGAGAAGAAGATATCTTGTTGCAAGGCTACGTGGAATGGGTATGGACTGTTTTGAACCGTACGGAGCTTTTTATGTATTCCCTTCAATAAAAAGATTTGGCATGAGCTCTGATGAATTTGCAACAAGACTTTTGAAGGAAGAGAAGGTAGCTATCGTTCCGGGAACAGCATTCGGAGATTGTGGAGAAGGATATATGCGAATATCCTACGCATATTCTATTCAGGATTTGAAGAAAGCCCTGGATGGTATAGAGAGTTTTGTCAGTCGACTTGAGGTAAAGTGAATCGGAGGTGACTATGGCCTGGTACGATAGTGCGATTTTTTACCATATGTATCCACTTGGTATGGTAGGAGCTGAAAAAGAAAATGATGGCGGAAAAGTGAGACATCGATTTAATCAGCTTACAGCATTTATACCATATTTAAAGGTTCTCGGATGTGATGCTGTTTATATCGGACCTGTATTTGAGTCCGCCAGTCATGGTTATGACACTACAGATTATAAAAATATAGATCGCCGACTTGGATCAAATGAAGACTTTCGAAAGTTTGTAGATACATCACACAACTATGGCATACATGTTATCGTTGACACTGTTTTTAATCATACAGGACGAGACTTTTTTGCTTTTAAAGATATTCGGGAAAAACTGTGGGATAGTCCGTATAAGGATTGGTACAAGGGAATCAATTTTGAACGACATTCTCCAAGAGGAGACAGTTTTTCGTATTCCGCATGGAGAGGCGCGTGGGAACTACCCGAACTAAATTTCAATAATGAACAGATGAGAAAATATCTTATCGATATTGTCCGGTATTGGGTTGACACTTTTGATATAGACGGACTCAGGCTTGATTGTGCGGATGTTCTGGATATTAATTTTCAAAAGTCACTCAGGTACTTTACCACTCAGATGAAACCGGAGTTCTGGCTTATGGGTGAGGTAATACATGGGGAGTACCCCAGATGGGTCAACGCAGAGACTCTTCACTCGGTTACCAATTATGAGCTTCATAAGTCAATCTACAGTGGTTTTAACAGCCACAATTTCTTTGAGATAGCTCATAATTTAAACAGGAATCTGGCTATTTCAAGAGATTTATACCTTTTCCTTGAAAACCATGATGTTGATCGCATTGCATCTAAGCTTGAAAATAAAGACAATCTTAGATCATGCTATCTGACGTTGTTTACTTTACCCGGAAAACCATCGATATATTATGGTGGTGAGTTTGGGCTGGAAGGAAAGAAAAGAGACGGATGGGATGACAGGCCACTTCGTCCATCGATTAATATCGATGAGATGAAACCTAATAAGCTTACATCCTTCATTGCAAAACTTGCTGAAATTCATGGTAAGAATTCTGAGCTTCACATGGGCCAATATAAGGAACTTTATCTTCAGTGTAAACAGTGGGCATATGCACGTATGGATACTAACAGTGCGGTGATTACAGCACTGAACAATGATGAATCTCCGGCGGTATTTTATATTACTCTTCCGATTAAAGCTAATATAGCATTTGATCTCATATCAGAAGAAGAGATAATAATAGAACAGGACAATCGTATTCTCATTACATTACCACCAAATTCCGGAAAAATCATAAAGGTAAAGTGAGATGATGCTTGATAAGTAGAATTCTGAGACCTGAAGTATCAGATTTCAGGGATGATATTTTACTTCACAATTAAAATGGAGATAAATATTTCAGACCGATCGGCAAAAGCCGGTCGGTTTGTTGTATAATTAGATTGGTATGTATTTTGATCGTGATGGAGGTATATATGGCTAAAAGGTCATCTATTAATAGAACAACAGGTAAGGGTAAGTCTGTCAAAAAAGCAAGCGTATCAAAAAAGGCGGTAAGTGAAGTTTTGTCCAGGGGTGAAGTACCTAAGAATGAAGCTCATGCAAATACAGCGAATTCCGGTCTTGATGCGGTATTTATCACCGAACTTGACCGCTATCTTTTTGGCCAGGGAAGAAATTATAAAATCTATCAGAAAATGGGAGCCCACCCGGCTACATTGAACGGAAAAACAGGTATGCATTTTGCTGTGTGGGCACCTCATGCAAAAGCAGTATCCATAGTAAGTGACCGTAATAATTGGGATGTGACAGCTAACTATATGCTTCCGCTTGAAGATAGTGGCATATATGAAGGTTTCATTGAGGGTATGGGTTATGGAGAGATATATAAATTTGCTATCCATACCATGAGAGGAGAGGTACTTTACAAGGCGGATCCATATGGGTTCTCTGCAGAGTTTCGTCCGGGGACAGCTTCAAAAACGGCAGATGTAGCAAATTATGGTTGGAGCGATGGAGAGTGGATGAGAAAAAGAGCTAAAGATTCTCCTTTTGCACAGCCGATTGCGATATATGAGTGTCATATAGGATCATGGCGTAAGAAAGACAGAGAAGAGAAAAACGGATTCTATACTTACGTTGAGGCGGCACATGAGCTGGCACAGTATTGTAACGATATGGGTTATACACATGTAGAGCTTATGGGAATTGCTGAACATCCGTTAGATGCAAGCTGGGGATATCAGGTTACAGGATACTATGCACCTACTAGCAGATACGGAACTCCTAAGGAGTTTATGTATATGGTGGACTATCTCCATAAGCATGGTATAGGTGTGATACTGGATTGGGTACCGGCACATTTTCCTAAGGATGCTCAGGGACTTGCTGATTTTGATGGAACAGCTACTTATGAATATGCTGATCCGCGAATGGGAGAGCATCCTGATTGGGGCACCAAAATCTTTGATTACAGTAAAAATGAGGTCAAGAATTTCCTTATAGGCAATGCCTTATACTGGTATGATGAATATCATATAGACGGTCTCCGTGTCGATGCGGTTGCATCAATGCTTTACCTTGATTATGGACGAGAGAATGGTCAGTGGATTCCTAACAAATACGGTGGAAACGGAAACCTTGATGCCATCGAGTTTTTCAAACATTTGAATTCAGTTATCCGTGGAAGAAAAGACGGAACTATGATTATAGCCGAAGAGTCCACAGCATGGCCAAAGGTGACTGCAGCACCGGAGGAAGAGGGTCTGGGATTTACATATAAGTGGAACATGGGATGGATGCATGACTTTCTGGATTATATGAAACTTGATCCACTTTTCCGAAAAGGTGCACATAATATGATGACTTTCGGAATGAGTTATGCCACTGCAGAGAAATTTATTCTGGTGATTTCTCATGATGAGGTGGTGCATCTAAAGTGTTCTATGATCAATAAGATGCCGGGAATATATGAAGATAAGTTCAGAAACTTAAAGTGTGGTTATCTGTTCATGTTCGGTCATGCAGGAAAGAAGCTTCTGTTTATGGGACAGGACTTTGCGCAGCTTCATGAGTGGAATGAGGCAGTTGCACTTGACTGGTATCTAATAGAAGAACCATGGCATAAGAATGTACATGGATTTGTGAGAGATCTTCTTCATATGTATAGAAAGTATCCTGCAATGTGGGAGCTTGATGATAGCTGGGACGGCTTTGAGTGGGTAAATGCTGATGATAGCGATAGATCGATCTTCAGTTTTATTCGAAAGGATAAAACCGGGAAGGATAATCTTCTGTTCGTAATCAATATGACTCCGATGGAAAGACCTGACTATAGGGTTGGAGTTCCTGTAAAGACAAGATATACCCTGCTTCTCAATGAAGATGGTAATGTAGACTCTAATAAAATGAAAACACTGTATCAGGCAGAAAGCGGTGAGTGTGATGGAAAACCGTACAATATAGCATATTCTCTTCCTGCATATGGATGTGCGGTTTTCAGATTTAGCTATTAAAAAAATAATGAATAAATTTGTTATTTATTTAACAATTTATATTTCCTTTTATAATTTGCTGTAGTAAAATTAAGATATACAATTCAGAAGGATGTTTATCTGTGATTTAAGAAAACATTCATGATGACTCAGCAAAGGAGATAGAATATGGCTAGAGAGTTATTATCAAAGAGCGCATCTCAATGTGTATATCGCGATGGCGATAAGATCTTAAAGATCTTCGCAAAGGATTTTGATAAATCTGAAGTATTTCATGAGGCGTTCATAAACACACGTGTTGAAAATATTGATGGTATAAATGTACCTAAGATTTTGGGAATTCGTGTTGAAGACGGGCAATGGATCATTGAGAAGGAGTATGTTGAAGGAAAAACATTGAAGCAGCTTATGGACGAGAATCCTGAAAAGATGGATGAGTACATAGGCAAGATGGTAGACCTTCAGATGACAATTTTCACAAAAAAGGCACCGTTACTTCAGAAACTTAGAGATAAGCTTACATATCAGATCAATGGATTAAATACTATTGATTCAAGCACAAGATATGAACTTCTCACCAGACTTGAGTCAATGCCTAAGCATTTTAAACTTCTTCATGGCGACTTCAGACCATCAAACATAATTGTGAAGGATGATGGAACTATGTATCTTATCGACTGGGTACATGCATCACAGGGTAATGCGAGTGCAGATGTTGCCAGAACATACACAACTATGTATCTTTATAATAAGGATGCAGCAGAAAAGTATTATGCTGATTTCTGCTCAAAAACAAACACAGATAAGAGTTATGTACATAAGTGGCTTCCGATTATAGCGGCTGCTAATCTCACAAAGAACAGAACTGAAGAAAAAGAACTTCTTGAGAACTGGTTGAATGTTGCGGATCTTATGTAATTGGGATAATATAAAAATGCTGTCAGTATCTGACAGCATTTTTTTATTACATATTTGCTGTAAAGGGGAATATAATGCTGGATCAATTTTCTAGGACAAAGTTACTTCTTGGAGTAGAGGCTATGGAGATACTTCAACATTCAAGGGTTATAGTGTTTGGTGTAGGTGGAGTCGGAGGATATGTTGCGGAGGTTTTGGCCCGTTCAGGAGTCGGATCCATAGATCTTGTTGATAATGATACTGTAAGTGTAACTAATATTAACCGTCAGCTAATTGCTACCACCAAAACGGTAGGAAAATACAAAGTTGATGTCATGGCAGACAGAATTCATGAAATCAATCCTGAATGTAATGTGTCAGTACATAAAACATTTTACCTACCGGAAAACAGCGATTCTTTTGATTTTAAGCAGTATGATTACGTTGTTGATGCCATAGATACTATAACTGCAAAGATACAGCTTATTGTGGCATGTAATGAGGCAGGAACACCTGTTATGAGCAGTATGGGAGCCGGAAATAAGCTTGATCCAACAAAATTTCAGGTTGCAGATATTTACAGAACTTCCGTGGATCCACTAGCAAGAGTCATGCGGAGAGAACTTAAAAAGAGGAATATAAAACATTTAAAGGTTGTTTACTCAACAGAAGAGAGTACAAGACCGATACAGGAACCGCAGGAAGCAAAGATTTTGGATGAGATAAAAATTGTAGAGAAGAAGACAGACAGGCGTAAGGATGTACCCGGATCAGTAGCTTTTGTTCCTTCTGTTGCAGGTATAATAATAGGTGGAGAAGTAATAAAAGATCTTACAAAAAACATGTAGAGTAATGAAATATAATAAAATTTTGTATTTTAAAGTGATAGCTTATTTTTTATTGACCATCTGCTGATAATATATCCGGGAGACAAATATATTTACTTATTTTAAACAAAGTCTTTTCAAAAATTATTTTGTTATTTAAAATATAAAGGTGCTTAGTTTTCTGTTACAATAAAGATATGGTGTAAAGCATAGGTACTAAAGAATGTTTTTGTGCAATGATTTTTATTGTTACATCATAGTATACTACTTAATATAATCAGTTTTTTTATGAGGTGAGCATATGAAGAGATGGTATAGTGAAGAAAAGATTGCATTTATAATCAGAAAGGAAGAATTTTCTGATATATATCATAATTACCTTCTCAAGAACATGAAGTATATCCGCAACGAATGGGTAAAGGATATGAAAGATACTTCAACTCCAAATGTTACCCAGGAGCAGTTTATGAACCGTGAGATCGTGGGGGAGGGAAAGTGGATACGTTCCCAGTTTGCCGGAAGTATGGGAGATAGCGAAGAGCAGTTCTTCACAATTTATGCACTTGATGATAAGCCGATAGAGAGAAGTATTGTTTTTACACCATTCATTTCCGTGGATGGTTTTGGAAGTGCGGGATTCAATACAAAGCGCACAAAAGAGGATCTTTCAGATACGGATAAGCTTTACTATATTCTTCCTGATAAGATGGGTTACAGTGATATGATTTCGGCTGTTTCAGGAACAGTATATACGACAAAGTCGCTTAGTAATGAATATCGTGCAAAGCTTGGAGAGTATCTTCCTTCAAATTTTGCCATTGAATCACACTTAGGTATTATTTCCTTTACATATGAAAAGGAGATACCGGAAGTTGAAGATGAAGAAAATGAAGAAGAGTGATATTTCACTGATATAGCTTTAGAATAAACTATAAAAAGCGTAGCAACTACATGATATGAAACCTCTTATCGTAAGACGGTAAAAAGGGATTACATCATATAGCGGCTACGCTTTTTTAGTAAGTTGACAGTTAAGCAAAGAACATGGCGCCCACTTGGTGAATTAAGTTGTGCTCTGAGATTTCACCAGGCATCAAGCATAATATATGAATGTTCAGCAGGTGGCAATATTTATGCATCCTCAGGCAGTTTATGCATTATGAAATCAAGGGCAATCATCATTGAAAGACCAACTTCAAGAGCAAGTATCAATGGTAAAGTTCTTTTGAATATCAATCCGCCTTTAAGAAACCATACCATGGATGGAATCATAAGCATCAAAAGAACTGTGATAAACCCTTTAATCTTGATGCTGTTTTTGGCATTTTTTTCAGAAATTCTGGACTGTATGGTATTTTTAACTTGAATATCTTCTTCCGGTGTAGCTGGTATATCTGATTTTTTTCCGTAAGATGAGAAAGAACTGAATAGACTACGGGGTTCGGGTTTTGAGAGGTTAAAACTGTCAATTCCGGAATCTGAAGAGTCTTCTATATACGGATCATCAGATTCGGTAGGTGTATACTTATCGGAAGTATCGGTGATACTATCGGCTATTATATCAAAGGAGGCTGGAGATTGTGATGAGGAAGCTGGATTCTTATCATCACTTTTCAGGATAATCCCTGCATCTATTGGTCTAAAGATACCATCATCAGAGATCATTCGTTTTTCTGAAGGAGTTGTAGAAGAATCTTTCTTCACATTTACTGACTGATTTTCCTTTGCAATATTATTTCTGACTATACGCATAAGATCGGAAAGCTGATAGAATTCTTTACTAGATTCCTGAAACATGGAGTATCCCATAATGACAGCACGGTCGTCCTTGTAATCTATGTGTTTTAAAAGATAGGTGAGAAATTCAGAAAGGGATTCGTGAAAGACATTCTTGAAATCAGGTATAATTGTGAAATTCCATGAAGAATTATCCGGATTGTAAAAAACAGCAGAAGGAGAAAGAAGAACGGAGTTCTCAGAAATCATGTATTCATCAAGAGAAGAAAATAGTTTATTAAGGCTCTCCATAAAAGCTGAAAGATCGACATGAGAAAGAGGATTAGATTCAAGATAGCTTTTCATGGATTCAAGTCCGGAAATGTCATAGCTCAGGAGGGGGTCAGTGGATATATTATCCAGGTTGAATTTCAATGTTCCTGGAATATGTGTGCCAATCAACATCTTTGTTTCATAGGCATCCTGAGATATACTTATGTTTTGTATATGCATGTAGCTATGTCTTAAAGAATGCTCATAGCTTATATTGTTTTCCATAATTATGTTTCTCCTTTTTCTGCAGGATCTTTGTCCTGCTCAAATAAACTGATTTCCCGGATAAAGTTTTCCGGTTTAAATATCTTTTCCCCGTCCGGTTTGTGACTGTCTATTTCTGATTCCAAAGCGGTTCTTGTATAA
The DNA here is from genome assembly GCF_900113415.1 of Oribacterium sp. WCC10. Classification (GTDB taxonomy): domain Bacteria; phylum Bacillota; class Clostridia; order Lachnospirales; family Lachnospiraceae; genus Oribacterium. The sequence continues at coordinate 36,924 of NZ_FOPH01000006.1, forward strand.
GCATTAATCTTTGATTGCAGATGAATGGCGCCGTTGATCAATGTTGCTATGACCAAAAAAGATATACTGAAAATATAAGTTGCTTCGAGTGTGTTCATAGAAAGCCTCCGTATTAAAAGCCGTTTAAAAATAGGAAAAGACCAGGAAGCATTAATGGAATGAATGGTAGTGTCATGTTGTGATAATCTTTTCCACTGATCTTTCCGTAAATAAGAATGGCCATGCTGACCATAAAAGCCGACAGAAAACCGCTTATTGCAAGCATCAAAATATAATTAAAGGGGATATAGAAAGCAGATACAGTTATAAATATTGCATCACCGATTCCTATATTTCCTCCTGATATAATACTTATGGCTGTAAGAATAATTCCGGGAATAAATCTCAATAAAATATCAATTAGTAATGTATATTCCTGACAGGATAATTCTCTTACCTGAAAGTTTATAAAAAATGGCAGTCCGGAAAGCATGAATATAATATGAAGAATCGTTGGAACAGTTTTCTTTTTTAAATCATAGAAACCGGAAAGAAAAAAATATAATAAAAAAAGATAGAAGTAGAAAGAATTTAAAGATATAGATAGGTTAAACATGATAAAAGAAAATATAACTTATATAATAAATGTATTAACCGCAACGAATGCAGGCGTGTTTTCCTGCGGATTCAGCCTGGGATTTTTTCATTGCCTGAATGTAACTGGATAAAGTTTTGCAGGTATTTGTACTGTGAAAACTTCTGGCGCCACTTGTGTAGTAGACTACAGACATTCGATAATTAGGTTTACATGAGGCACATGGTGAGAATCGACCGCCAAATTTAGTTCTCATGGCCTTTATTACGGCACCTGATGTTTCCATGATGTCATGCGTTATATACGAGCAGCTCATGGTTGTGTGGTAAACATCACTGTCACGGGTGCTGACATAAACAGTTGCATCATCTGATTTTGGTGGATTTCCGTTATTTTCCATCCATCGATTTCCATCGGCTCCGATCCAGGCCCGTCTGCTGGCTACAACCTGCTGTGGGATGCTGTTAAGACCAAATACCGAAAAGGGAAGTAATGCTTTATAATTTGCTACATATTTGATGTTTTTATCTGTGACTTCGGAATCACTAAGTAAATCAATATGTTCCATTCCGGGTTGCTCTATCTGGTGAGCAAGAGAAAGGGCAGAAACAGATGTTTCGATGCTGTTTAGTATGTCAGTATCAAGCTTTATAGTCCCATCCTTTTTTTTATAGTATTCAATATACTTTTCCTGAGCCACCATACGGGCATTGTCCTCAAGTATGATACTTGCATTTCGCTGGTGGTTCAGGATAAGCAATGGTGTTATGAGGATCACACAGGCAAAAATAACTAGAGTCAGTGCCAGTGAGGCCTCCACCGTATATGAAGAACGACATGAGGAATGAAAAAAAATATTTAGTTGTGTAAAAAGATTTGATTTATAGTCTGATTGCGATATTTCGTACTTGGAGTTGTGAATTATCTGCATATGTTTTTTTAAGTTTTTCATTTTCATGTCGGATTCACTTAATGAGTGTCGTTCCTGTATTTATAGTAAGTAGACAATTGAAAGGAATAGTTCTTTTCTGGCGAAGAACCATATACTAAAGGGATTATATTGTTGCCAAACATTACATGGCGTGTATCAGGCTCTATGCCAATGGCTAGAGAATAAAGGCATTCATCTATGGAAAATCCGGTTTCCGGATCCTTGCCTATAGTTTGAATGTTTTTTTCTATCCGGCTGAGCATTCTTCGATTTATCAGAGGCTGGTCCAGCATGCCTGCTCCAAGAAGAAAGGTTCTCAGATAGTCTCTGTAGGATAGTCCCTTTTTGTTTGTTTTATCTGCATCAATGGATCGATTCTGTCCAAAATCCAAAAGTCCTCCTATATCCATGGACCAGGTACCTGAGTCATGAAAGACAGGAACACGACCTCCGGATAGTAAGGTTTTGACATCTTTTATGGATTGGGCAAGTGCCCATATACCTAAAACGAAAAATGTAAAGACGGAAATGAGTGCCGGATTTGCCGTTACGCAAAGAAATGATGTTACAAAGGCCCTGGCTTCATTGCGTTTGGCAGAATCTGTATAAAGATATATGAGATTGAGACCTTCTCGAAGGGTAACCAGTCTGGTGACAAATTCCGAAAGATTCTTATAATCACTTTCTTTACCCCCCAAGAGATACTCAAGTTCCAGTCCATGATTACCACTTGGAGGAAGTTCTCCATTTGAAGGTGTTCCCGGATGATAGTAATTAAAGTACTTTAACGCATATTCTCCAAGTATGGCGATTTCCACCGGATTAGCTGTGGAATCAGCCATAAAATGTGGATTAATAGTATAATCTTTTGATTTTGAGGGAGTTTTCGCATCATCCGGAAGCACCATTGAGAGAAGATTTCCATCTATAAAAGTGCTGATGTTGTCCAGAATACGTTTGTTTGTATTGTTTATCGTTGATACTTCGCCATGATAGACTACAAGTGGAAAACTGTTCCATTCACTGGCAGCACTACTGTAGAACGCACTGATTTCTGATGAAAAGTCATAATCATCGTCTTCGTCATCTTCGCTGTCTTCTATAGCATCCTCCAGCCATTCTTCGAAATCTTCCACTTCAAGTTCAAGTCTGTCCGACTCAACTCTCAGATGTTCGGTTTGCGAAGGCATGGCTTCAATCTCGGCACGAACTGCTCCGTTTCCGGAAACATAATTTTCATACTCGGATATTTCTGCTTCTACTGCCGCTACTCCTTCAGGTGAAAGATTAGACTTTCGGGATTCAAAATCTTCCCGTAGGTTATCGACTTTTAGTTTTAGATCATCAGCAGCCTTGCTGAAGGTCTCAACTGCTGAATCTATGGTATCAAGACTGTTTCTGAAAGCGGAAAGTTTACTATAGAAGTCACCGGGACTTTCGTTTCTTAAAGCTGTCCAGCAATCATAGTGGCAGGCTTTAGAATTCTTTGCAGCAGAATCAACAGAGGATATTGCATTTTCTACTGCTTTCAGTGAATTTGAATCTAAAGCATACTTCTTTTGAATCTCCCGTATCTCTTTGGTCTCGTCTGTGCGTTTAAATATTGTCTTCATTATTTCTGAAATTTCTGCTTCGGTGTGTTCGGAACCTGCAAAGCTTATGAGAGAATTAATAAGACCATATTTCATGTATTCAAGGATTTCTTCTTCAAAGCAAGTGTCTTCGGTTATATGTAAATGCTCCGAGAGAGAAATATTGTCTTCTTTAAGATTTCCGGGATAAAAATTGCGTGCTGATCTGTAAGGTTCTGTAAAATCATAGAACTCCTCAATCAGATCTCCGTCTGTCCTGTATTGAAGCCCCAGAATACGATAATTTTCCCATAAAGGTCGATGGAACTGGGAGAAAAGAGATTCTATAGAAGAATCAGCGGCAACCTGCCAATAATAGCGTTCACCTACAGTACGGCATGACTCTACTATGGTAAGTAGAAGGGCTGCTATCATAGTAAAGCTCAGTGCCATAAAGACTGTTACAGAACCACAGGTTTCTTTGTGAAACATTAATATACGCTCTGAGCTGAGCTGTCGATCTGATCAAAAATACTGGTTAAGAGATCATTGATTCTTCCTTTAAACACTATAACTAGTGCTATAAGCACTACCAAAATTAATACAAGTTCGATGGTTCCTATTCCGGATTCACCCTTTAAAAGGTAGTTTATATGATGCTTTATAGTACGTCTTAACTTTAATCCGTGATATAGGAAACCTGTTTGCAATCTTCTGTACATGTTTGTGAACTGCTGTGTGAGTTCATCTTCAGGTCTCATAGGTCCCTGAAAAAATCCGCAAATACTTAAGTTTCTTGTAGTAGTTGATAAATTCATTTTTAATTCTCCTTTTGAGGGGTTACCTCTGATAATAAGTTTTGATAATGAGTTTTAATCTCATAAAAGATGTTGAGATTAAGCATTGGTATTTATATAAAATCTGTTATTTCCGGTAATTATTAAGACCGGATAGCAGATGAAAAAAGGGGATGAAAATGTCTTAGAATCAGCTTATGGCTGTTAAAGCAGGTACAATCACTATAACCATTACAATGGAAAGCATCAGGAACAGAGGTAAAAGGAGCTTTGTTCCTGCTTCTTCGCCAAGACGTTTGGCAGCGTTTTTTCTTTGGTCAAACGCATCATTCATCTCAAGCTCAAGCATGGCTCTGAGATTTTTTGTGCCGGTTTTTCGATTCTGCTCTATAAGACTTATAAGCTTTGTATATGGTTTCAGATTGATGCGTCTTCCGAAGTCTAGATATACTTCGGATTCAGGCATATTTCTGTGAAATTGATGACATAATGTGCGTAATTCTTTAGAAAGAGGACGATCAGGTTTGACGCCACGGTTAACAAGATTATCATAGCTTTCGGAAATGCTTATGAACGAATTTTTGATGGTAAGACCTGCGCCTGTATAGACCATAAGTTTTGATACAAGGTCTGAATAATCAAGCATGAGCATGTTTTCACGCTTCTTTTTTTCTTCCTTTTTTTGTGATCCATGTCGTAGATATATAGCTATGGCTGCTATTATTCCCAGAAAAGGGAAGATAATATATGTATGATCCTGAGCTTCATGGTAGCTGAGACTAAGCCCGTCAAGTTCCAATGGCAGACTAAGAGAATCCTCTCCAAGAGTCGATAGATTTGCAGCAGATATCCTGTCGTTAAGTGCTTTAAGTAATAGCTCATGTTCACTTAGCCTTTTTGGAACAACATTGACATATATCTTGTATGGCTCGGAGTGATATTTTATTTTGATATAGTCTTTGGAGTCTTGTTCGGTATCATTCTGAGCTTCCGGAACAATATAGGTGCTCATGATCAACGACAGATATCCGTTTATAACCGAACCTTCAGGGATATCTTCGTTATGCACTGTACCATCATCTTCAATGAGATGCCTGTACTTTCTATAGTCGGTTGGATCATCAGTTTCAGGATAGAAATCCCACGACAGTTCTATACCGTAATCCTTTAGTCTGGTCACGAGTTGTAGATCATGGCTTACACATGCAAGACTCTGCTCATCCTTTATGATGATACCTTCGATATTTTCTACTATTTCAGAAAATACATGGTCAGCTTCTTCTTTTGTATATCTTCGGGAATTTACAGTTATATCCAAAGGAATGTTTTTACTCTCGGACAGTCCCGATACTTCTATTGATATGGTTTTATTACTGCTGCCATAGGCTGAACGTTTTATGAGATTTCCGTTGGTTATTACACTATCGGTAAATGAAGAGAAGAAGACTATAGCTGATAGGAAGAGAGAAACTGCGATGCATAAAATCTGCTCCTTCAATATCTTTTGCGGAATCTTCTCATATTTTGAAATAAACAGCTTCTGCCATTTACAGAATGCTGATTGAAAAATAGCTTTTGATTTCATTATTATGTGAGTTTTGATGATGTTATACCTCTATATTCAGGATTCGATTTGCCAGATATATGGAAAGACAATATATTCCAAGGCAAACAGACATAGTTATGCGTCCAAGAAAAGTGGTGTATAAAGATATGAAGAAATCGGGTGACGTAAAATTCATATAAAGAATAATGATAAATGGAATAAGATTCATTATCCGTTGTTCATATATTTTTGAGGCGTTTAATGTCCTTATATCTTCTATTATCTGGACCTTATCGCGAATGATACCGGAAGTATGTGTAAGTATATTAACCAGATTTCCACCGTTTCTTTTTGCGACATTAAATATTTCCGCAAAGTTTGATACATCATCGAGTCCTGAACGATATGCAAAGTCAGAAAGCATACATTCAAGAGATTTGTTTAGTTTAAGTCCGTTTACTATAGCTTCAAACTCAAATACTATCATGGATTTTTCGCCGGACATATGCTTAAGTTCTGGTATAGATGCCTGAAAAGCATTTTCTGTAGAGTATCCTGCACTTAAAAATGATGAAAGAATGGATAACGCTTCTTTGAATTGAAGAAGCAATTCGTTTCGTCGTTTTGAAATAAGATTTTTCTTTATCAGAAATGGATAAACAAAACAAAGCGGCAACAGAAGAAGGAATACCAGACTGCTTTGATAAAAAGTGTAACTCACCATGATATCTGCCAGTGTTGCTGAAAGAACCAGACGAAAAAATTCAGGGAGAGTAAATAGATATTCACTGTAATCTACTGATAAGCTTTTGGTTTGATGTGAGAGTTGAAAGCTTTTTAAGCATCTTTCCATCATATTTGTAAATTTGATTGAGGGTAATTTCACCGTTTTCAATACCTGTCACCTCCGAGATTTCTAATACACGCCTTTTGTGATCTTTGGTTTTTCCGAGATGTATAACTATCTCTATAGCAGAAGCAATCATACTTCTTATTGCAGGGAGAGGAAGATCTGCAGCCTGCAGAATCATAACTTCCATGCGTTTCAACATATCTTTTGCTGAATTTGCATGACCGGTACTGATGGAACCATCATGGCCTGTATTCATAGCATTTAGCATATCAAGAGCTTCTCCTCCGCGGACTTCTCCGACGATTATCCGGTTTGGAGACATTCTGAGAGATGCCTTTATAAGGTCGGACATACTTACCTGACCGTCGCCTTCGGAATTGGCATTTCTCGTTTCCATGGATACAAGATTGGATACATTACGTATCTGCAGTTCAGCAGAGTCTTCGATAGTGATGACCCGTTCATCTTCTGGGATATATTGGCTAAGTGCATTTAAAAAAGTAGTTTTCCCGCTGTTGGTTCCGCCGGATATAAAAATGTTATAGCCGGCTTTAGTAAGTGATTTGACAAATTCTGCGGCGTCCTCAGTCAGAGATTTATAAGCAATAAGCTTATCCATTGTGATTGGTTCCGGAAATTTACGTATGGTAAGTGTCGGACCCTTGAGAGCGATGGGGGGAAGTACTACATGTACTCTGGACCCATCCTCCAATCGGGCATCAACAATAGGATTTGATGTATTTACTGTTCTATTTACTTTACTGACTATAGATTGAATAACTTCCTCAAGCTGCTCAATAGATTCGAAGCTGCGATTCCATTTTTCCTGATGTCCGAATCGTTCTATAAATATATCTTTATGGGAATTAATCATTATCTCTGTGATCTCAGGATTGTCGAGAAGTTCAGAAAGTACATCGAGACGTCTGAAGCTGTTGAATATGGCATTTCTAAGGTAAAGCTTGTTTTTTAAACTGAGATCTATTCTTGTGTATAAAAGTTCGTCAATTCTGGAAAATAAATCCTCGTCATTTAAGTCTTTCTGTTCGCTAAGTTCAGAGACTATTTTCTGTTTTAATTCTTTTTTAATTTCAGTTAATTCATTCATGATCAATTGTAGATATAGTTCTTTATTACTGCAGATGTATAGTTCAAGAGAGCCTCAGTACCTTTTGAATCGTTATTAAAATCGGAAAAATGTTTTTCTTCAGGTACTATAAGCTTTACGATGCGGTTGACCACATCCTGTGACTGGGTTTTGGACAGATAGGACTCGAGTAAATCAAGTTTTACGTTAGAAGATGGTTCCTCTGTCACAGGCATAAATATTCTTGTGGCCAAAGGAAGCAGTCCTTCAACACGACTAATAATACTGTCTGTATCAAGGACGATAGCATCAGCTTCTGAAATTGATTGAATGTGTTCTATGAAATGTATCAGTTCCTGGGAATCCAGAGTAGTCAGATCTTCGGGAGTTCTGACAGGAAGTATATGATCAAAAACTTCCGAGTGTTGAATAATTTCCTGTAATCTTGCTTCAGTAAGTTTTCCTTCTTTATAAAAATAAAAAGCTTCAGATAAAGTATCCCGGCAAATATTATCGTTAATAGAAGTATCGGCCAGAGATACCTCCTCAAGCGTCATATACAGAGTTTTACAATCTTTACGTAAAGCCTTTGAGAGACTTCTTGCAAAGGTTGTTTTTCCGGATCTGCCTATAGGACTGTATATGATGTAAAGCTTTGAAAGTGAAGATGTGTGAGTCTTTATTTCCGGAATATTCTTTTTACCGTATACAGTCATGATCTCACTGATTATTTTTTCTCCGGATTGATATTTGTATATAGAAGGTTCAGTCTTCTCGGCTATGTCCCTTGATCCGTCAAAGGAACGGTATAATGGTGATTCCGAGAGCCTGATGATTGATTTTGCAGGAATTGAATCAAGCAGATTCGAAGAATCTGAAATTTTTTCGTCACTTTTTTTGTAGAGATAGTTTCCGTATTTATCGATACTGTTCTTATTTCCACCATATGAAACGGATTCTTTTTTTGACTCGCTTCCGACTAACAGTTCGATGGGATGATCCTGAGAGAACTCTTTAAGATCCTTATAATTATGGAAGGAATAGACGGTGAATGGACAATTGGTATGGGAAGAAGCAAATCTTTTGAAGCGGTCGCCATAGATTTGGTCTTCATCATAAAAGGCCAGAATATGTTGCATATAAATGTCTCCTTAACCTGATTTGTTGATGTATTTCTGATCTGACAGTTTCCGGAAAGGGATGTTTATGTGATGTCACATTCAGTGAAACATCAGATCATGAAAATGCATAAGTGATCAGTCCCGGAATTGCACCGAGGAAAACAGGAACCGCAAGGGGTAGAGATGATCCTATAGGGGGTGAACCATAGTCATATAAGGGGGAAGTTATATGAGAATTGGCAGAATCATTATGCGAGAATACTGTTTCAGCTTTGCTGACCATAATTAATGCAAGAGCAAGTAAAAGACCGGGGAAAAGAACAATTATTCCGTTACAAAAGCCTGACCATGATGTGATAAGAGCCAGTAGCTTGGCATCACCTGCACCTGCATTTGTCATAGCGGTAAGAACAGATAGTATAAGTACAGTTATTAGAAATGTGAAAAAAAATATGATAGAAGATAGGAAAGAAATATGGCCGTATTGTTCAAGGTAGTTTATACTTCCAAAATTCAGGAACATTCCGAGTATGATATAGAATCCAATGTATATATTGGGAATGCGCCGGCCATAGAAATCTGTGAGAGCTGCGCCGTAAAGGCACTGCAATAAGACAAGACTTGATACTATCATGTTGCCTCCGTATGAATTTGTGGGTTCAGTATATGGTAGGCGATGATACTTGCATATAGTCGTTTTTGAGACAATGTCTGAAAAACGACTATATGTTCTGTGATTTAAAGACAAAAAAGTATAATAATGAAAAAATACCAAAAATCATGAATAAAAACCATTTGATTGGCATTATATAAGGGATTTTATGCGATTTTTACGAAGCAGGATCAGATAGATAAAATAGCAGAAAAGCATACTAGTTGTTGAAAAGTTACAAAACATAGTGGAATTTATGACAGAAATCACCAAAGGGCTTGATTTTTCGTGAAAATTAAAGAGCTCTCAATTGATAAAGCCGGGGGATATGCTAAAATATCAAAGACTTTATGAGGGCAATTTGTGACTATAAAGTCCGGTGCCTACAATTGACACTTGTGAAATGTAATTTATATGTAAATCCATCGGAGGGTTTTATGGATCATTTAAAAGAGTATCATCGTTGGATAGAACTTGCCAAAGGTGAGGATAAAGATATAGAGGATGAGCTTCGTGCAATATCACAGGATGAAGCCAAGATAGAGGATGCTTTCTATAGGGATCTCGCTTTCGGAACAGGCGGATTGAGAGGAGTTATAGGTGCGGGAACCAACAGAATGAATATCTATACTGTTGCAAAGGCATCTCAGGGGCTTGCGAATTATGTTGTGAAGAAATATCCTGAATCGGAGCGTCGGATAGCTGTTTCAAGAGACAGCCGTATAAAGTCGGATATTTTTGCCAAAACTGCAGCTTCGGTTTTCGCTGCAAACGGAATAGATGTATATGTTTATGAGGATATAATGCCTACACCATGCTTAAGTTTCGCTACAAGAGAGCTTAGATGTGCAGCAGGTATTATGGTGACTGCAAGCCACAATCCTTCAAAGTATAACGGATATAAGGTTTACGGTTCGGATGGATGCCAGATTACTACAGAGGCAGCAGAAGAGATTCTCACTGAGATTGAAAGTCTTGATATATTTAAAGATGTGAGAATAGTTGAATTTACTGTGTCCGGGACAAAGAACGAGGCAGTAGATATAGAAAAAGCAGGTGAAGGAGTAAAGAGACAGGGAAACATTTACTATATAGGAGAAAAAATTTACTCAACTTTCATCGATAATGTAAAGGCACAGTCGGTTCTCGGTGCAGATGACAAAGTGGACAGAAATGTAGCTATAGTTTATTCTCCGCTGAATGGTACGGGGCTTAAGCCTGTAACAAGAGCATTGAGAGAAAGTGGCTATACCAATATAACTGTTGTCAAGGAACAGGAGGCTCCGGATGGTAATTTCCCGACATGTCCCTATCCGAATCCTGAGATTAAGGAAGCTATGGCTCTTGGTATGGAGTATGCAAAGAAGGAGGATGCAGACCTGCTTCTTGCTACTGACCCAGATTGCGACAGAGTAGGAATCGCTGTAAAGGATAATAATGGTGAATACCGGCTTCTCAGCGGAAATGAGACTGGTATACTTCTTCTTGACTATATAGCAAGTCAGCGTCAAAAAAACGGAACAATGCCTGAAGATCCAGTTATGGTTAAGACCATAGTTACTATGGATATGGGAGAACGTATAGCAGAGCACTATGGAATCAGGACCGTAAATGTTCTTACAGGGTTTAAATTTATAGGGGAGCAGATCGGAAGACTTGAAAGCGAAGGTCATAGTGACAGCTATATATTTGGCTTTGAAGAGAGCTATGGATATCTTACAGGAAGTTATGTAAGAGATAAAGATGCTGTTGACGGAGCATTTATGATATGTGAGATGTTCTCTTATTATAAAACAAAGGGATTGAGTCTCCTTGATAAGCTTGAGGAGCTTTACAGAGTGTACGGATATTGTCTCAATACTCTTCACAGCTATCAGTTTGAAGGGTCTGCAGGCTTTGATAAGATGCAGAAGATAATGCAGCAGTTCAGAGCAGACAGTTATAAGGCGGAAATAGACGGCGCAAATCAGCCTGATGACAGACCAATGCAGCATGAAGCAATTGCTTTGGAAAAGTTTGGGGTTAAAGATATTGAAAAGGTTCTTGACTATGAGCCGGGACTTCAGGGACTTCCAAAGTCAGATGTTCTTAAGTATCTTTTGAAGGATCATTGTTCAGTTGTTATACGTCCTTCAGGTACAGAACCTAAGCTTAAAGCATATATCTCCATAAGTGCAGAGAGCCGTGAAAAGGCAGAGTCTATTGAGAAAGAGATAGCTTCTCAGCTTGAGGACAGAATGAAATAGTAAACATATAACAGAGAATGAAAATAACGGCAAAAAACTTATACTATTATGACAACGTGGCATCAACGCTGTTTGATATTGAATATAAGAGGCGGCAATTCTGATTAATAAAAGTGATTATAATGTGAAAATAAGAGCAGCTATGTGAGTAAAAACTCACATAGCTGTTTTTGGTGATAAAAATATAAGGAAAAGACAGACAAATCTAAAATAAAGATAAAATTAGCACTCAACACTTGCAAGTGCTAACAATCGAGCTATAATCATTGTAACACGATTTAGAAGTGTAGACGGTATCAGACATTTTCGAGATATGAAGATGGCTGACATTCCAAAAGGGAGGGTTAATATATGAATATCAATAAATTTACTCAAAAATCAGTTGAAGCCATAAATAAATGTCAGGAAATAATAACAGAGTACGGTAATCAGTATGTGGAGCAGATTCATTTGCTATACAGTCTTGTAACCATAGACGAAAGTCTCATAGCTCAGCTTCTTAGGAGAATGGGCATTTCGGTAGATGCATTTAAAAGTACTTTGGAATCCGAGATTTCCAGGCTGCCTAAGGTAAGCGGAAGTGGTCAGATGTATATGTCACAGGCTGCAAATCTTGCCATCACAAGAGCTGAAGATCACATGAAGGCTATGGGGGATGATTATGTTGCGGTAGAACATATTTTTCTTTCCATAATGAAAGAAGCTGACCCTGTGGTTAAAAAGATACTGAAGGAATATGACATAACAAAGGATAAGTTTCTTAAGGCACTCTCAGAGGTTAGAGGAAATCAAAGAGTAACCACAGATAATCCTGAGAGCACTTATGATACACTAAATAAGTATGGATTTGAGATGGTTCAGCGTGCCCGGGATCAGAAGATGGATCCCATCATAGGACGTGATGATGAAATAAGAAACATAATACGTATTCTCAGCCGTAAGACGAAGAATAATCCTGTTCTTATCGGTGAACCCGGAGTCGGTAAAACAGCGGTTGTTGAAGGCCTTGCTCAAAGGATTGCGAAGGGAGATGTACCTGACAGTCTAAAGGATAAGAAGATATTTGCACTTAATATGGGTTCCCTTATAGCCGGTGCAAAGTACAGAGGAGAGTTTGAAGAAAGACTGAAGGCAGTTCTTGATGAGGTAAAGAAGTCTGACGGGCAGATACTTATGTTCATAGATGAGCTTCATACCATAGTAGGAGCCGGTAAAACAGACGGTGCAATGGACGCGGGAAATCTTCTTAAGCCTATGCTTGCCAGAGGTGAGCTTCACTGCATAGGTGCAACAACACTTAATGAATATCATAAGTATATCGAAAAGGATGCGGCACTTGAGAGACGTTTCCAGCCTGTTCAGATAGATGAGCCTAATGTTGAGGACACAATATATATTCTTAGAGGAATAAAGGACAGCTATGAAAAGTATCACGGAGTCACTATAACGGACAATGCCCTGGTGGCTGCTGCGACCCTTTCTGACAGATACATTTCTGACAGATTTCTTCCGGATAAGGCTATCGACCTTATGGATGAAGCCTGTTCTATGGTTAAAACTCAAATGGAATCCATGCCTGAAGATATGGCAAGCATGCAGAGTCGTATTACGCAGCTTAAGATGGAACAGATTTCTCTCAAAAAGGAAGATGACAAGCTGTCAAAGGAAAGATTACAGGATATAGATAAGGAACTTGCAGAACTTCAGTCGCAGTTTGATGTAAAGATGGCTCAGTGGGATAATGAGAAAAATTCTGCAGGTAATCTTCAGAAACTGCGCGAACAGAAGGATCAGATTCGCAAAGATATTGAGAAGGCTATGCAGATGGCTGATTATGATAAGGCGGCAAAGTTACAGTATAAGGATCTTCCGGAGATAGAAAAGAAGATTGCGGATGCTGAAAACAGTGTTCACGGAGAGGATAAAGCGCTTCTTCAGGAAACGGTTACAGAAGATGAAATAGGAAAGATTGTAAGCCGCTGGACGGGAATACCTGTGTCAAAGCTCAATGAATCTGAGAGAAGCAAGGTTCTGCATCTTGATGATGAGATTCATAAGAGACTCATTGGACAGGATGAGGCTGTAGAAAAAGTGGTTGAAGCAATTCAGCGATCAAAGGCAGGCATCAAGGATCCTGGAAGACCGATAGGATCGTTCCTGTTCATGGGACCTACAGGTGTTGGTAAGACTGAGCTTGCAAAAGCATTGGCACAAAATCTCTTCGATGATGAGAATGCTATGGTACGTATCGATATGTCTGAGTATATGGAAAAATATTCAGTATCAAGACTTATAGGTGCAGCGCCTGGATATATAGGTTACGAGGAAGGCGGACAACTTACGGAAGCAGTACGTCGTAAACCATATTCTGTTGTACTTTTCGATGAGATAGAGAAGGCTCATCCTGATGTATTTAACATACTTCTTCAGGTGCTTGATGATGGACGAATCACTGACAGTCAGGGAAAGACAGTAGATTTTAAAAATACCATAATCATTCTTACCAGCAACCTGGGGGCTCAGTATCTGCTCGATGGTATTGATGCAAACGGAAACATAACAGATAGTGCAAGAAAGAACGTTAATGATGAGCTGTTCCGGTCATTCCGTCCTGAGTTCCTGAATCGTCTTGATGAGATAATAATGTTCAAACCTCTCAGCAAGGATAACATTGGGAATATCACTGATCTTATGATAAAGGATCTTAACAGGAGACTTTCCGGAAGACAGATTTCAATTGAAATTACAGATGCAGCTAAGGAATATATTGCGGATTACGGTTATGAGCCACAGTTCGGTGCCCGTCCGCTCCGCAGGTTCATACAGAAAAATGTTGAGAATCTGGCAGCGAGATTCATACTTGAAGATAAGGTTCAGGAGGGAGATGTTATGATCATCGACCAACGTCTCGGTAAACTGAATATAGAAGTAAAAAAGTAAAATATATGCAGCACCCACAGAAATGTGCAGGTGCTGCATTTCTATATACATATTAAATACAGGAGATATTATCGAAACCACAATGGTAAATTCAGTGTCCTGTCATCTAAATTTAAGCTTTTATTTCGTGATTCTGTGATATACTCAAACTGATATTTGGAGACATAATAAAACACGGTTGCCACAGAAGGGTATAGATATTAGGACCTAAGGACAGAAGAAACAAATCACATATTTGAATGAGATGATTTGAGACTTTATTCCACGGTTTATATGCTATTGGGTGCAAGCCGTCGATTTCAGGAGAAAACAATGAAATTTGGGAAAACAAGAAAAGCTTTGATTTCAGCCATGGCTATGTCACTTATGATGAGTGTTCCGGCTATGGCAGATTGGAATTATACACTATATGGTCCGATTGCCGTATGGACTAACTCTGATACAGGAGAGCAGACCACTGTTTTCGCAGGTCAGCCTGCACCGGATGGAACTCTTGCACCAGATGTTACATTAACAGCAGAAGTTAGTCAGGAAAGAACAGATGCGGCTTCAGCAGTTGCAGCAGCCAATGCAGCTGCAGATGCAGCCAAGGCTGCAAGAGGAGGTAATGTTTCAGACACTCAACTTTCAGCTGAACAGATGGTAGCCAATACCGCGGCGGCCAATGCCAATATGAATACCAATACTGTTGCGGTTATAAATAGCACAGCTTCAAAGGCAAGCACACTAAGTAACGCTGAGCTTCCTATGATACAGACAGGAGATCAGTCTGCCGCTGTTACATCTGAAATTACAAGTGGGAGTTTTGTGGGACCTGATAACAGTGTAACAAATAGGGTGTCAGGATCAACAGGTGTTACATCAGAGACAAGCAGCTATACTACAAATTCAGGACGATTGGTTACCAATGCAGCAGCGCCTGATACTTCTGCATCAACAACATCATCAGGCAACAGCAATTCATCTTCAACTACTACAGGAAGCGCACCGGTGGCAACAGGTACATCAGGTTCAGGATCTACAGGAACACCTGCTGCCGCATCACAAAATACTTCACAGGTTAGTTATGAAGGTACACTTCCGTCAACAGGTGCCGGGAATGTAAATACCTATACTACACCCGGAAGTGTATAGTAAAACAAAAAGAAATGTGTTATCATAATCTCCAAATGCGCCGGGACGCATCTGGAGATTTTTTTATGGCAGATAATGAAATAAATAATATAAAGGAAAAAAACGGTGATAATGCTGTGAACAGCAGTGAAGTGGTCATAGATGTCAGGGATGTTACCAAGATTTACAGACTGTATGACCAGCCTATTGACAGGCTTAAGGAAGCGATAAGTTTCACGCACAAAAATTATCATCGTGATTTTTATGCGCTGAATCATATAAACTTTCAGGTTGGTAAAGGAGAAGCAGTAGGAATCATTGGAACTAACGGTTCCGGTAAATCTACCATACTGAAGATTATAACCGGTGTTCTCACTCCGACAGGTGGCAGTGTAAACATAAACGGTATAGTGTGTGCTCTTCTGGAGCTTGGAGCAGGATTTAATCCTGATTATACCGGTATAGAGAATGTTTATATGAATGGAACCATGATGGGGTTTACTAAGGAACAGATGGATGCAAAGCTTCAGGAGATATTGGACTTTGCCGATATAGGTGATTTTGTAAATCAGCCTGTAAAGAGCTATTCCAGCGGAATGTTCGTAAGACTTGCATTTGCCATGTATGTGGCTATGGATCCGGAGATACTGGTAGTGGATGAGGCACTCTCTGTAGGAGATGTTTTTTTTCAGGCCAAGTGCTATCACCGTATGGATGAGTTAAGGAGAAACGGTACAACTATCCTTATGGTCACTCATGATCTGGGCTCAGTTATGAAGTATTGTGACAGGGTTATCCTTATTAATAAGGGAGAGAAGATATCCGAGGGACAGCCTGGTGAAATGGTTGATCTTTATAAAAAGATTCTTGCCGGAAGATTCACGGAGGAAGACAGGAATAGTATTCAAAAGCAGAAGGAAGCTCAGGATGCCTGTGATTTTATAGATGAGCAGAATTTTGGAGTAGATACTGTGGGATCTGCTGCGATGAATGATGTCTATAGGAAGGAATCCAACGGACCACAGGATGATGTTACCGATAATATGGATATAACAGTTGCTGTTGAAGGTGATCCAAAGACTGAGGAAGTATCGGCTGATTATACAGACGGCCGCCTCATGCAGGATGAGCTTAGTCTAAATCCGCATGTACAGCATTATGGTGACGGAAGAGCTTCGATTTGGGATCTCGGTATACTGGATGAGAGAGGAAAGGTCACCAATGTTATTGTTAAGGGTGAGATGTTTTCTATAAAGGAGAAAATACGTTTCAATGCTCCGATAGAAGCTCCGATATTTACATTTACCATAAAGGATAAACGCGGAGCTGATCTTACCGGTACCAATACCATGATTGAAGGCTGTGATATTAAATCGGTAAAAGCCGGTGACGAGTACGTATGTACATTTACTCAGCGTATGACTCTTCAGGGTGGAGAGTATCTGCTCAGCATGTCCTGTACAGGATTTGAACAGGGTGAACATGTGGTATATGACAGAAAGTATGACGTGGCATCTATCACGGTTTTATCCAACAAAAACACTGTTGGTGTATATGATATGGAGTCTCAGGTGACTCTGGAAAGGCATAGTAAAAAATGAGTTTTACACACCATATGACCAATTTGATAGATTGGTTCTATTTCGAAGATGTGACCACCGGTATGGAAAGAGATGCGTCTGTACTGGTCTTGGGAGATAAGGAATATACAGCACCTTTTGTAGAGCTTCTTGAGAAAAGGGTGCGCAATGTTTCGAGAAGACTTGATGAGACTACCTATGATCATATTGTTATTCCTGTACTTACAAAGAGAGTACTCAGGATGTTCAAGGGCAACCTAGGTATGATGTACAGTTCACTTTCAAGAACATGGCTCAAGCAGGGCGGATGCATCATGGTAGGTATGCAGAATGCTTTGGATATAGACCGCATGTCCTCAGGCGAAAAGGACGGAGATACCATTTATATGCGATGGTCGAAGATTCAGGAGTTAAGAAAGGTACTCAAGGAAGAGCAGCCTGAGTCAAAGGAATGGATGTATTATCCTGTGCCTGAGCTTAAGATGCCTCTTAATTTTTATACAGATGAGGTTCTTCCGGGACCTGCTGATGAAACAGAGAAGATTGCACTTCTTGTGAAAGAAAATGTATTTCAGGAGTTTGCGCCGTCTTACTTCTATATTTTCCAGCCTGATGGATCATACCGAAGTAAGGCAAAGGACTTCCATAAGTATCGCCCTGTATATCTGAAGTATAATTCAAGCCGTAAGCCTGAATATGCCATAAAGACAGAGATATACAGAGATTATGACGGAAAGCGCCATGTTGTAAAGATGGGTATAACACCTGATGCCAATGCTCATATAGAGTCTCTTACCGATAAGGCCAAGGTACAGCGCAAGGCGAATCCTACAGTTTCTGTTCTTTCTGCGGAGGAGACAAGTCACGCACTTGGAGATTTTCAACGCTTAAGTTTCCAGATATATCCCTACCTTGAAGGAAAGAATCTCGGAGCTATTCTTGCTGATATGGTCAAGGATGGTGTTGCACCACTTAAAGAGCTTGCCGAATCAGTGGATATGGTCATAGGTGCAGTAGATGGTAAGGTGAATCCTGCAAATCTGGACTGCCTTTTTGATAATGTGATCATGATGGATGGAACCCCAACTCTCATCGATTGCGAATGGGTACTCGAAAGAGATGTTGATGTTAGATTCCTGCAGTTCCGCATTCTTTATTACTGGTATCTTGAATATCGTGACATTCTTGCATATGATGATCTGTTTGGATTCTTAAGAAACTTTGGATTTACCAAGCCGGAATGTATGGAGCTTCTTGATAAGGAGAAGGAATTCCAGCTTTTTGTACATGGCGACGGTCAGGACAGTAATGTTAATGCATACTATGAGAATAAAGTAACAGTTCATCGTTTTAATGAACTGAAGGGGCATCTTGCTGTGGCAGAGAATGAAAACACCATTCTTTCGCAGGAGACAAAGGAGCAGAAGATTGCACTTCGTAAGGAAAGAGAGATCAACAGACTGACTTCAGTGCATGTTGCAAATCTTACAAAGGTTATCAAGACTCATGAGCGTGATATAGATACGCTTATGAAGGAACGAGAATACTATAAGGCACATATGGGGTGGACAGGTAAGTTGTCTGAGAGTATCAATGATGCCTATACAAGAAGGTTCCCTGTCGGTTCAAGAAAGCGTAAGCTTCTTTCCTATGTGGGACAGACTTTTGCACATCCGATAAAGACCATTCCGATGTTCTTTACTGAGGAGGGAAAGAATCTTATTCGTGGTGATTTCAATATCGGAGCATTCTACAGTGAATTCGGAAAAGTAAGCTTTGAAAAAACAGACAGGCCATTGGTAAGTATTGTTATCCCTTGTTATAACCAAATCAACTATACATATCAGTGTCTCGTAAGCATTAAACAGAACACGGATTTTGAAAAGACACCTTATGAAGTAATAATTGCAGATGACGTTTCGACCGATGCAACACGAGAGATTGGTTTTTATGCTGATAATCTTGTTATCGCAAGAAATACTGAAAACATGGGATTCCTGAAGAATTGCAATCAGGCGGCATCCATAGCAAAGGGTAAGTATATTTTCTTCCTTAACAATGATACAAAAGTAAATGAAGGCTGGCTTGAGTCTCTTGTTGAACTGATAGAAAGTGATGATTCCATAGGTATGGTTGGATCAAAGCTTGTTTATCCTGATGGAAGACTTCAGGAAGCAGGCGGTATAATATGGTCTGATGGTTCAGGATGGAACTATGGAAGACTTCAGGATCCTGAAGAGCCTGAATTTAACTATGTAAAGGAAGTAGACTATATTTCAGGTGCAGCCATAATGATCCGAACTGATCTTTGGAATGAGATCGGTGGATTTGATGAGAGATTTGCACCGGCATACTATGAGGATACGGATCTTGCATTTGAAGTACGTAAGCATGGAAAAAAGGTTGTTTTCCAGCCGAAATCTGTCATCACACACTTTGAAGGCATATCCAACGGTACTGACACCAATGATACATCAGGACTTAAGCATTATCAGGTTGTGAACCAGCAGAAGTTCAAGGACAAGTGGGCTGAAGAGCTTAAAAAGCAGTCTGTAAATGATGGAAGTCCTAATCCGTTTGCGGCTCGTGAGCGTGGTCAGAATGCAAAGTATATTCTGGTTGTGGACCATTATGTTCCTACATGGGATAAGGACGCCGGATCAAAGCTTGATTACCAGTATATGCAGCTTTTCATGAAGGTTGGATACAGAGTCAAGTTCCTTGGAGACAATTTTGCTCATGAGGAGCCATACACTTCAGCTCTTCAGCAGATGGGTATAGAGGTGCTGTATGGTAATACAATGCAGGCCGGAATATGGGATTGGATAGACAAAAACAAGAAGTTTATCAATATAGCATATCTTAACAGACCACATATCGCGGCTAAGTATATAGATTATTTCTGCGATAACACTGATATAAAGGTCATCTACTTTGGTCATGATCTTCATTCATTGCGTCTTATGCGTGAGTATGAGATAGATCATGATGAAAAAACCAGAGAGGATGCCGAATACTGGCACAATGTTGAGTACGGAGTAATGCGTAAGGCTGATGCAAGCTATTTCCCTTCAGAAGTGGAAGCTGAGATCGTTCGTAAGGAGGATCCTACCATCAATGTCAAGGGAATCACAGCCTATGTATATGATGAACCTGCTATATTGGATGAAGACTATGCTCACAAGCAGGGACTATTGTTTGTGGGAGGTTTTGGACATCCGCCAAACAAGGATGGTCTTCTTTGGTTTGTTAATGAGATACTTCCTAAGATAAGGGATAAAATTCCCGGTATAGTTCTTAATGTTGCCGGTTCAAAGGCAGATGAAGAAGTGCTTGCTCTAAACGAGAGACCGGATGTAAATGTTCTTGGCTTTGTAACTATAGAGGAGCTTGATGAACTATACAGAAAGAACAGGGTAGTTGTTGTGCCTCTGAGATACGGAGCAGGTGTAAAGGGAAAAGTGGTTGAGGCTCTTCATGCAGGAGCTGCCATAGTAACCACCTCCTGTGGTGCAGAGGGAATTCCGGAAGCACCAACAGCTCTGCGTATCCAGGATACTGTTGATGGCTTCGCAGAGGAAGTTATAAACCTTTATAACAATACCTATGAAGTTGACAAAATGTCTCACAGAGCGGTTCAGTTCATACAGGAATTTTATTCACCGGAAGGTGCATGGAATAAGATCCGTGATGATTTTGAAACAGACTATAGGAAATGATGAAAAGATATATCCGGAGAAATCCGGATATATTGCTTTATGGAAGAACATACATGGTATTATGTGTGTTGAAGGAGGGGTTGATTTGAAAAAGTATAAACATTGCTTTGCAGTTGCAGCATATGGTGAATCAGAGTATCTCCCGTATCTGTTGAATTCACTTAAGGCGCAGAGTATAGACAGCAAAGTTATCATATGTACCTCCACCCCCAATAAATTCATAACAGCCTGCAGTGCGAGATTCGGGTATCCGGTGTATGTCAGAAATGGTAGGCACGGACTTCAGGAAGACTGGAACTTTGCTTATGAAGAAGGCAGTAAGCTGGCTACACTTGTAACCATTGCTCATCAGGATGATCTGTATTTTCCTGATTATACAAAGGCCTTGCTTAATGCATACAGTGTATTTCCGGATATGTCTGTTTTCTGCTGTCGTTATGATACCATTGATGCATCGGGGAATACTATCGATGGAAGCTCAGAAAAAGTAAAGAGATTACTGAGATTAAGGCTTAAAAATCATAAGGTGGCAGACAGGGCAAATGTAAAACTGTCAGCGCTTAAATACGGGAACGCTATAGGATGCCCAACCTGTACCTATAACACGAATTTATGTACTGCGCCTCTTTTCAGAAACTCCTATAAGTTTGTGATAGATTGGGCAACGCTAATAAGACTGGCCAAAGAACCCGGAAGGTTTATATGTATTGAGAAACCTCTTATGGCCTATCGTGTTCATCAGGGTGCTGAAACCATGAGAAACATAGAGAACAATAACAGAGAAAAGGAAGAGAGAGAAGTGTTCAGGCAGATGCATTCTGGCTTTGTTACAGCTTTGCTCATGCATTTCTACAAAAAAGCTTATGGAGCTTATGACAATAAAAAAGATAACTAAAGATAAAGTGCAAATGGTGCTTCCTGCACTTTTTGCACTTATTTTGATTGGATTTTTCGTGAACAGGAATATTCAGATCAGAGGACTCTACGGAGATGACCTGTATCTTTGGTCCTTTTACGGAGAGGACAACTTTTGGGAGTTTACATTTCCGCTCAAAACAAAGGGTAATTTCAGACCATTTTACTGGGCACTAAGCTATCTGGAGTTCATGATAGTCGGGAGACATGTAAACTATTACTCAACTTTCAATGTTTTTGTAAATATCTTCATTTCCTTTGTGATCTACTTTTTTTCAATGGATTTAACCAAAGCCTTTGAAAAGAATGGACGGGGAGCTATTCAAGCTTCACTTATATCATTCCTAACGGCCGGAATGTATCTTGGGTCACATTTTGCTGCTTATCAGATAGGACAGGTGCTCGGACTGCTGGAATCGATGGCACTTCTTCTGGCCATAATTGTTCTTTGGATGCTGTACAGATTCATAGAAAGAAGAAACAGCTTTTGGTATTTTGCAGGATGTATCACTTATTTTCTTGTGATATTCACTCACGAAAGATATATAGCCTTATTCCCGCTTTTCTATCTAGTACTTATAGGCAGAAGGCTGATAGTAGGAAGATTCGACAGTAGCATGAGATATATGACAAAGGCATTTGTTCCAATACTTGAACTCGTGTTTTTTTTCGGTGTTCGAATGTTTATAGCAGGACAGGCCATGCCTGCCGGAACAGCAGGGACAGATGTATCAGATACATTTGATCTTATACAGGCACTCGGATATTCGATACAGCAGGTTCAGTACATATTTGGAGTAAATGTTGGAGAAGCATATCTTGATGGTATAAACTGGCTTGACACTCCACTTTGGTTAAAGCTGTCAGTGTATTTTAGTTGGGTGATTCTTATACTCATGATAGCTGTATTCATAAGAGAATCCTTCAGGAAGGCTATTGATCCGGAGTGGGTATCACTTAATCTCTTGTTTATTACATTTATTGCCATGTGCATAGGATGCAGTTCCATCACTGTAAGGCTCGAGATAAGATGGGTTTATGTGAGCTATACTGCGGCACTTCTGTATCTTTGCTTTATGTATGGAAGAAGTTCGGGTAGATGTGAAGAAAGAATAAGCGGAAAATCCCGAAAGAAGTCCAGGGAATTTAAGGCTAAAGAAGTATTTGCAATAATGTTTATTGCGTACTGCATTGTCATGACTCCTGTTGAACAGCTTTACAGAAGCAACTTCAACAACATTTTCTTTATGACGGATATTTCAAGAGTCAATTCACTGGCTGATGAGACCATTGGAAAATATCAAAACTTTCTTGGTGTACGTCAGACATATATCTTCTACAATCGTTATGGAATGACTGATTTCTATGGAGAATACTTCTATAAGCCATTTGATCCTGAGAAAACCGGACAGGGGTCAGAGGTTCATTTCATAAATGACATATCAGAGCTTCCGAAGGAAGCGAGCTACGATAATTCGGTGGTTCTTCTTGAAAGTACAGATACAAAAAGATATTTAGATATAACAGATCAAGTATTCGGAAAGGCAGATTGGGATGCCATTAAACAAATGGAACAGTAAAAATGATATACAAAAGCTCGGACATTTAGCGGTATGGGCGGCACCCTTTGTGGGAACCGCCTTTCTTTTCTGGTATATAAAGTCTGCAACAAGGGATATAGTTTATTCGGATTATATAAGACTTATAAACAGCTATATACCGGATACATTATCGAAGGATAGTTTTCTGGTTTCGGATATACTCACTCGCATTCCGGTTACCTATCCGATCAGATGGCTCAATGTTAAGCTTTTTGCGTACTCTGTGGATTTTGACAGAATGCTGGGACTTTTGGGAGTATTCCTGATGATGCTTATGATGAGCCTTTATTTGAAGAGAGAGTCTGTGGGAGTTCCGGCTTTTTTAGCTATTATAATTACAGGATTCAGCCTGAATAAATGGGAACTTCTAATAAACGGTTCCGGCTACCCACATTTTTTAAGCTATGGGCTGTTCTTCTATAACTATCTTGTATTTGAGAGAGTTTTTACAGGAACCAAAAGAACATATGATGTGCTGAAACTCTTTCTTATACCATATACAGCACTTCTTTTGGCAGGCCCTTATATAGTTCAGTTCTGTGCGGCGCTTATAGCTGCAGCGTTATACACTGTGTTTATAAAAAACAGAAATGTGGATAGAAAGCAAATGCTTTTTTATGCCATAACAACAGTTATACCAATACTACTGTTCCTTTGGAGTAACAGTACAGCGGTGTATGAACATAATATAAGTGAGCAGAGATCTGTCATAGATGTGGTTACAAAGGAAGCTGGATTCACTTTACATTTCATGCTTAATGGTTTTGCTTCCGAATTACTTGACGGATCAGGATGGGAGACTATGCTAAGCAGCGGAGCCATTGGATATAAAGTGATCTATGCTGTAGGAGCATTGATGGTTCTTTTGTATGTATATGCCATATTCCTTTATTTCCAAAAAGGTATATATCTTCGTACAGTATTCCCTCTTCTCCTAGTAGTAAGTGGTCTTCTTAGTCATCTTCTGGTGTTTTTATCAAGATATCTTTACCTTGTTGAGACGTATGCATGGCAGAGCAGATATTCCCTGCAATATCTGCCGGGGGTACTTGGTATTCTCATAATTTACGGAAAGGTATCAAAAGAATATATAGATAAACATTATAGGCGTAAAAAAGGAGAAAAGAGAACTACTACATATAGGGAGGATGGTTCAAAGTTGGTGTTGATGAATATTCTTCCGGCAGTGACAGCATTTACGATTTTTATAGCCTGTATGACAGGAAGTTTAGCTACGGATTTAAGAGAAATAAATAATGCTCCATTCAGAAAAATATATTTTGAAAGTATGGAGAATGCAGCATTAAATACAGATAATTATACAGATGATGAACTAAATCATATTTTTGAGTATAATCATGGTGCCGGTAAGGTAAGAGAGGCATTTTCTATACTTAGAGATAACAGACTCAATATTTTCAGTGAAAGACATTGATAAAGGTATAAGAAGACAGTATTACCTTATCTATGTGTTTGGAGTATAAAAAGCAAGATGTCTTTGTAAAGAAGGATGAATATATGAAAGTATTAATTTTAGCAGGTGGTTTTGGAACAAGAATTTCAGAGGAATCTCATTTGAAGCCAAAGCCAATGATAGAGATAGGTGAGATGCCTATCCTCTGGCATATCATGAAGTATTATTCAAGTTATGGCTTCAATGATTTCGTCATACTTGCCGGATATAAGCAGTATGTTATAAAGGAGTTTTTTGCCAATTACTTCCTTCACAATTCGGATGTAACATTTGATCTTTCCAATAATCAGATGGAAGTTCACAACAACATGAACGAACCATGGAAGGTGACTATTGTTGATACGGGATTGAATACCATGACTGGAGGACGTATCAAGAGAGTTCAGAAGTATGTAGGAGATGAGCCGTTTATGCTGACTTATGGAGACGGTGTTTCCAATGTTGATATATCGGCGTTGGTGAATTTTCACAAATCACATGGAAAGATAGCAACCATTACAACAGTTTCTCTTGCACAGCAAAAGGGAGTCCTGGATATAGATGCCGGTAATCATATAAGATCCTTCAGAGAAAAGGAGGATGAAGACGGCGCGATCATTAATGGTGGATTCATGATCTTTAATCCCGAAGTGTTTGATTATCTCTCCGGTGATAAATGCGTTTTGGAACAGGAACCTATGCACAAACTCGCAGCAGATGGACAGCTGATGAGCTTCTACCATCCGTATTTCTGGCAATGCATGGATACCCAGCGTGAGAAGAAACTGCTTGAAACACTGTGGGAAGAAAATCGTGCTCCATGGAAACGTTGGAGCTGATGAATGCGATAACAGTAAAGTGTACAAATCAGGTGCATATATGATGACTTGTGAAGCTATTACTCATAGCATCAGATTCTGTAACAAAGCATAAAAAGGAAGAAAAGATGTCTAAATTAACTGAGCTTAAAAAATTTTATAGCGGAAAGAGAGTGCTTTTAACAGGACATACCGGATTTAAGGGGAGTTGGATGTCACTTATGCTTCATATGCTTGGGGCTGAAGTGTACGGATATTCACTTGAGGCTCCGACAGAACCCTCTCTATATGATATTCTGGGACTTGATGCTCTTATTTATTCTGAGATCGGTGATATAAGAAATTATGAGAAACTCCAGACCTTCTTTGATAAAGCAAGACCTGAAGTGGTTTTCCATCTTGCGGCTCAGCCCATAGTCAGAACTTCATATGTATTTCCACGGGAAACCTATGAAATCAATGTGATGGGAACAGTTAATGTACTTGAGTGTGCAAGAAAATATAATTCAACACATGATGAAAAGATAAAAACATTACTCAATGTTACAACCGATAAAGTTTATGAGAACAATGATGAGGAAGGCCACGCATTTATAGAGGATGAGAAACTTGACGGATATGATCCCTACAGCAATTCGAAATCATGTTCGGAGCTTGTAACTCATAGCTATAAGAAGTCATTTTTTAATGTGGCAGATGGAGAAGTGACGAGAATCTCGACTGCGAGAGCCGGTAATGTTATCGGTGGAGGTGATTTTGCAAAGGACCGTATCATTCCTGACTGTGTAAGAGATACAATAGAAGGAAAGACTATTCATGTCAGGAATCCTTATAGTACAAGACCATATCAGCATGTACTTGAGCCGCTATATGTTTATCTTCTTATCGCTATGCAGCAGGCTATGGATGAATCGAAGGCGGATTACTACAATGTGGGGCCGGATGAAGTAGATGCCATCACAACGGGTGATCTAGCGGACAAGTTTGTTTCATCCTGGGGAGAAGGAGCAGGCTGGCATACGGAGGCGGAGGCAGATGCTCCGCATGAAGCATCATTTCTGAAACTAGATACAGGCAAGCTAAAGAGAGTGTTTGGATGGAGTCCTGTATGGCATGTAGATGAGGCTGTAGACCAGACAGTGAAGTGGTACCATGCATGGCATGATAATGAGAACATGTTGGAGTACACAGAAAAGCAGATTTCTGAGTTTCTTTCATGTTGATGGACCGATGTTACGGAATTGTGGCAGGTTTTCTATGAAAACATGGAACGTAGCATGGTCCATCGCGAAACGATATTCAAAATGGGCTGATGTTCCCGGTCTTCAGGAGATAGTTTATGGAAAAAAAACAGGGTGAACGTGAGATATGGCTGGATGCTGTGAGAGGTTTTGCCATACTTATAGTCCTGACAGTTCATATCATACAGGCGGTTCCTGAATTTCATGATTCGGTTTCCGGATGTGGAAAGATAGGAGTATGGCTTTTATTTCTGCTTACAGGTTTGTTTACATTAAGACCGTATCTTTCATTGGATAATAATGGTATCCGGCAAAGGCACAGATATTTGACAGAAGATAAGGATTCATTTAAGCGAAATGAATCCTGTAATGGAAAATGTTTTTGGCTTTCGACATTTAGATTTTATCTGAAAAGGATAGTTCGCATATATCCTGCATTTTTAGCAGTTCTTGTAGTCAGTGTTTTTACGGGTTATATAGACGTTCCCGATGCGGTCAGAAACTTTCTGCTTATCAAGGGAACAGGGCATTTTTGGACACTTCCGGTGGAAATGAAGTTTTATTTTGTAGCTCCCTTTATAGGATTTCTGTTGATGAAACTGCCCGGAGACTCTTGGAGAGGGACAATGCTTATTACAGTGGCTTTGGTATTTTCTGTGGTGTTCTTTTACAGGAATTGCCCGGAGAACAGCATTGAACTCGGATGGTATCTGCCTGTACTGATGTATGGAGGACTGATTAATTATCTGATAGGCAGTAAAGTAAAAGTTTCTGCAGCATATGATGTTGTGGTGCTGGGAATCCTTGCAGTGTTTATCATTATGGTACCGGCAGTAAGATATATTCTTTTTGGTATCCCTGTAAACAGGTATCTGTCAGATAAGTATCTTTATATCAGCTTTTTATGGATGGCTTTTCTTTTTTCACTTGATCGTTCCAAATATGTGAAGAGAATAATTGAAAAGAGCAGAGTTCTTCCTTTTTTTGGTAAAATAAGTTATTCTTTATATCTTGTACACTATATAGTGATACAACAGTCAGGTCTTTTCATAGATGATCAGCTGAGAAAAAGTCTTATCGCACTGGTGATTAGTCTTTTACTGGCGGTTGTTCTTGAGAGAATGGTAGAGAGGCCCGTGGCTAAGTTAGCAAAGAAAATTTTGTGATATTTTTATAATAATAAGAAAGAGATAATTATGGAGAAAACTGAGCAGCAGGCAAGACAGGAAATACTGAATCTTGTTTCTGAATATGCAAAAAAATATAAGGTTCCGGTTAAGCCTTTTGAGGAAGGTGATCGGATACCATATGCAAGTCGTGTTTATGATGATAAGGAGATGGTAAATCTTGTGGACAGTGCATTGGAATTCTGGCTTACTTCCGGAAGATTTACAGATAAGTTTGAAAAAGACTTTGGAGAGTATCTCGGAGTTAAGTACGTAAGCCTGGTAAATTCGGGTTCAAGTGCCAATCTTCTTGCTTTCAGCACACTTACAAGCCCGCTTCTCAAGGAGAGACAGATACAAAGAGGTGACGAAGTCATCACTGTTGCGGCAGGATTTCCAACAACAGTAAATCCTATCATTCAGTATGGTGCGGTGCCTGTTTTTGTTGATGTAACATTACCGACCTGTGATATAGACGTAAGTATGCTTGAAGAGGCATACAGCCAAAAGACCAAGGCAGTAATGATCGCTCATACTTTGGGAAATCCATTTAATCTCAAGGCAGTAAAGGAGTTTTGCGACAGGCACGAGCTCTGGCTTATAGAGGATAACTGTGATGCGCTAGGCTCAACATACACAATTGATGGAGAGACAAAACTTACAGGTACAATAGGCGATATAGGAACTTCAAGTTTCTATCCTCCGCATCATATGACAATGGGTGAGGGTGGCGCATGCTATACTAATAATCCATTACTTCATCGTATCATGAGAAGTTTTAGAGACTGGGGAAGAGACTGCTGGTGTGCATCGGGAAAAGACAATACCTGCGGACATAGATTCGACGGACAGTACGGTGAACTTCCAAAAGGCTATGATCATAAGTATGTATACTCACACTTTGGTTACAATCTCAAAGCAACAGATATGCAGGCAGCTGTCGGAGTGGCACAGCTTGAGAAATTTCCTGCATTTGTGGAGAGGCGTAAGCACAACTTTACTTTCCTTAAGGAACTTTTGATAAAGGGAGGTGCAGAGGATAAGCTTATTCTTCCAGAAGCTGAGCTGAATTCAGATCCAAGCTGGTTTGGATTCCTTATGACCTGTAGGGAAGGCGTAGACAGAGAACATGTTGTAAGGTACGTGGAGGAGCACGGAGTACAGACCAGAATGCTTTTTGCAGGCAATCTCATTAAGCATCCATGTTTTGATGAAATGAGAAAGACCGGGGAAGGCTACAGAGTTGTGGGCAGTCTTGAAAATACAGACAGAATTATGAGAGATACTTTCTGGGTGGGCCTGTATCCTGGTATGACTGATGAGAAACTTACATATATGGCAAAGGTTCTGCTTGAGGCAATAAAGTAAAAAGATGAATAATATAGAAAACGAACAGGGTTGGAAGTTCGATCTTGAAAAGGTTCATAAAGCAAATCTCGAGATATTGAGGGCTATACGTGATATATGTGAAAAGCACAATATCACATATCTCATAGATTCAGGAACACTTCTGGGAGCTGTAAGGCATCATGGATTTATCCCATGGGATGATGATATTGATATATGCTTCAGACGTGAGGAATTTGAAAGGTTCAAAGCTATAGCGAATCTTGAACTACCGAAAAACATGGAGCTTGTAATGCCTTATGAGTACAGAAACGGAGAGGCTTTCTATGATTTCGTTCCTCGAGTGCTGTATCTTGATTCAAGAAGACATTCTGAGGATGACAAAGATATGGAGTTTTACGAGGGCAAACTGAATCATCTGTGGGTTGACCTCTTTATCATTGACAGACTGCCTGCCGGTAAAACCAAAGGAAAAATCGTGAAACTTATGCAACAGATTTTATTTGGCTTTGGCATGGCGCATAGAAGGAAACTTGACTGGTCAAAGTACAAGGGACTGGTAAAATTTGAAGTAGCGGTTTTAGTGGGAATCGGTAAGATGATACCGATGAAGACGATTTTCAGATGGCAGGATAAAATCGCCGGAAAATATACAGAACTTTATGGCAGAAATAAGGAAGTAACAAACGGAAAGTCTTTTTTTTCAAATTATCAGCCTGATTATCAGTATTGTACGGTAGAAGATTCATGGGAAGAACCGATACATTTTGAATTTGAGGGGGAAAAGTTCACAGGGCCAAAGGAATGGGACAAGGTTCTTAAAATGCTTTACGGTGATTATATGAAGCTTCCTCCTGTGGAAAAGAGAGTGCCTTCACACAGCGGTCGTGAGCTTGAAATCCTTTGACTGGATTTAAGGAAATGCTGATATAATCAGTGTTTCCTTAGTTATATATCAGGGTTAAATGATTGACTATTGATATTTCAGTTTTACAGACGGAGAAGAAAAAACATCATTTGGGAGATAATATGAAACTGCTGAGTATCGTTGTTTCAGCTTATAATGAAGAGGCTGGGCTCAATGAGTTTTACAGTGTGACAAAGGGATATGGAGAAAGACTCAGAGAAAAAGGATGGAACTATGAGTTTGTTTTTGTAAACGACGGCTCACAGGATATGACAGGAGATATTCTGAAAGGTTTATCGCAAGATGACCCGGAGCATGTAAAGCTTATAAGCTTTTCAAGGAATTTTGGACATGAAGCCGCAATGATAGCAGGACTAGATTATGCTTCGGGGGATGGAATTGTGTTTATGGATGCGGATCTTCAACATCCACCTGAGCATTTGGAGAAGATAGTTGATGCATTTGAATCCGGATTCAATGTTATATCCATGGTCAGAACCAAAAATGAAACTGCGGGCATCATAAAGAAGATAACTTCAGGAGGATTTTATTGGTTCATAAATAAGGTATCAGATATATATCTGGAGCCCAAT
Organism: Oribacterium sp. WCC10; assembly: GCF_900113415.1. GTDB lineage: Bacteria > Bacillota > Clostridia > Lachnospirales > Lachnospiraceae > Oribacterium. Next base: position 67,695 of record NZ_FOPH01000006.1, read on the forward strand.
GCTTCCGACTTTTTTGCTATCACACGAGTTGTGCAGAATGTACTAAAAAAGAATTATCGTGAGAAAGTCAGATTTCTTCGCGGATATGTACAGAATGTCGGTTTCAGGAAAACAACTATAGAGTATGAGGCAGCTCCGAGAGTGGCAGGGAGCAGTCATTATTCAATAAAGAAGCTGTTTACATTTGCAATGAATACTATTATGTGTTTTTCAAATGTACCATTGAAGCTTGGTATCTTTGCTGGTTTGAGCAGTGGTTTTTTGGGATTGATTCTTCTTATATATACTTTATGCACACATGATAAAGCTCCTTCAGGATATGCTACTATAGTTGTACTTCTTTGCTTTATGTTTGGAGTACTGTTCATAGTGGTGGGAATCATAGGTGAGTATATAGCAGTTCTGTTCGAGGAACTTAAAGACCGACCTCTGTATATCATAGAGGATATGGAAAACATTGATATAAACTCCGAATATGGAGAATAATATCCTTAAATTAATTAAGAATAATATCAAAGAAAAACGAATTATTTCAGGATGCTAATGCGTGAACATCGCATTGGGCATCCTTTTTCTTATGTTCAGGCATAAAATAAAGCGGTAATTACTGGAAAATAAAATGAAGTATGTATAATATGCACTAAAACAAGAACATTAAAGTGAGAAACATGAAAATTATCAACAATAAAATAAAAGGATTTTCTAGATTCAAAGAAGAATAATCTATTCTTTCTAATATCTTCCATGGATATAATTTAAACAGTAAATGACGGGGCGGTCCCGTAAAAACAAGTACAATCATAGGAGGATTGGATTATTATGAAGAAAGCACTTAGCTTACTCACAGTTTCAGCAATGGCAGTATCAATGCTCGCAGGATGTGGCTCATCAAACACAGCAGCTACAACAGCTGCAGCAACAGAAGCAGCCGCAACAGAGGCAGCAGCAACAGAGGCTGCAAAGACAGAGACAACAGCCGCAGCAGAGGCAGCTACACAGGCTGCAGCAGAGGCAGGTTCAACAGACCTTGCTGACAAGAAGGTTGGTGTATGTATCTATCAGTTCTCTGATAACTTTATGACACTTTTCAGAAATGAGCTTGAGTCTTACCTCGTTTCTCTTGGATTCTCAAAGGACAACATCACTATCGTAGATGGTGCTAACGATCAGGCTACACAGACAAACCAGATTCAGAACTTCATTACAGATAACGTAGATGTTCTTATCGTAAACCCTGTTAACTCTTCATCAGCAGCTACAATCACAGATATGGTTACAGCGGCTAATATTCCTCTCGTTTATATCAACAGAGAGCCGGATGCACAGGAAGAGCAGAGATGGGCAGACAACAACATGAACGTAACATATGTAGGATGTGATGCTCGTCAGTCTGGTACAATGCAGGGTGAGATCGTTGCTGATCTTGAGAATAAGGGTGATATCAACGGTGACGGCAAGGTTTCTTACATCATGATCGAGGGAGATCCTGAGAACGTTGATGCACAGTACAGAACAGAGTTCTCAATAAAGGCTCTCAAGGATGCAGGCATTGAGGTTGAGGAACTTGATGATCAGGTTGGTAACTGGGATCAGGCACAGGCACAGTCACTTGTTGCTAATGCACTCGCTCAGCATGGTAAGGATATCGAAGTAGTATTCTGCAACAACGACGCTATGGCTCTTGGTGCTCTTCAGGCTATCGAGGCAGCCGGCGAGACAGTTGGAACAGATGTATATCTTCTTGGCGTAGATGCTCTTCAGGAGGCTTGCGAGAACGTTAAGTCAGGAAAGCAGACAGGTACTGTATTCAACGATCACATTTCTCAGTCACATTCAGCAGCAGATGCAGCTGTTAAGTACATCACAGGCGAAGGCAATGATCACTACATCGGCTGCGATTACGTTAAGGTAACAACAGATAACGTAGATGACATCCTTGCATCTCTCGGCTAATCAGTCAAGTATGTAACAAATTGATTTAGTACATAATGCAGGAGTGCGGGTGCGAAATCGCACCTGTACCCCTGTTTTTTAAAGAGTATATCTACTGGAGGATAAAATGGCGGAATATAAACTTGAACTTAGAGGGGTATCTAAGTCATTCCCGGGTGTAAAAGCGCTGGATAAAGTCAATCTTGCTGTTCGTCCAGGTACAGTTCTCGCACTCATGGGAGAAAATGGTGCCGGTAAGTCCACACTGATGAAGTGTCTCTTCGGCATCTATCACATGGATGAGGGAGAAATATATCTGGATGGTGAGAAAGTTGAGATCGATAACCCTGATGAGGCAGCCAAAAGAGGAATTGCCATGGTGCACCAGGAACTTCAGCCTATTCCTGCAAGAAGCATAGGTGAGAACATGTATCTGGGCCGTTTCCCTGTTAAGAAGTTCGGTCCGTTACAGATGATCGATCACAGCACTATGTTTGCAGAGACAGAAAAATGGCTGAAGGAGCTGGGACTTGATTACAATCCTAAAGCATTGCTCGGATCACTTTCCATCGGCCAGATGCAGCTTGTTGAGATTGCGAAGGCTGTATCAAGAGAAGCAAAAGTCATCATCTTTGATGAGCCTACATCATCACTTTCCGATAATGAAGTTGACTTCCTTTTCAAGGTAATGAATCAGCTCCGTGACCGTGGTGTTTCTATGATCTATATCTCTCACAAGATGGATGAGATAAAGAGAATCGCAGATGATATTCAGGTAATGCGTGACGGAACTTATGTAGGTACATGGCCTGCGGCAGAGCTTACAACTGAGCAGATCATCGCAAAGATGGTTGGTCGTGAACTCACTCAGATTTATCCTGAACATGATCATGAAATCGGAGAAGTGGTTCTTGAAGTAGAGAATGTCAGCTCAATTCACGCCAAGTCCTTCCAGAAATGTTCATTTAACATCCGTAAGGGTGAGATCCTCGGATTCGGAGGTCTGGTTGGAGCACAGAGAACAGAGCTTATGGAAGGTATCTTCGGAATAAGAAATCTTTCAGAAGGTACCATAAAGATTCACGGTAAAGAAGTAAAAATCTCAAAGCCGAAGGATGCGATGGATGCCGGAATCGGTATGATAACCGAGGATCGTCGTGGAAATGGTATCTTCGGATGCCTTTCAATAAAGGATAATGTTGGTATTTCCATCTATAATAAGCATCTGAAGGGTGGATTTGTTCTTGATCATCCAACTATAAACAAGATTGTTGATGATAGCATCCAGCAGCTTTCCATCAAAACACCGAGCATGAATCAGCATATCGGAAATCTTTCCGGTGGTAATCAGCAGAAGGTTATAGTATCAAGGTGGCTGGCAAATGATCCTGATATCCTCATCATGGATGAACCGACAAGAGGTATTGATATCGGTGCAAAGCATGAGATATATGAGATTATGGAGAATCTGGCAAAGCAGGGCAAGGCAATCATCATGATATCTTCTGAAATGCCGGAGCTTCTTGGTATGGCGGATCGTGTATATGTAATGTGTAACGGTAAGATCACAGGTCAGATAGATCATGCAGAAGACATGACTCAGGAAAAGGTTATGACCTTTGCAACAAAGTTCTGATCAGGCAATTGATAATTAAGGGGAAAGAAAAATGCAAAAGACACAGAAACAGAAAATCACAGATTTTCTTATCAATAACGGTGTTATCATCGTAATGTTCATTCTCGTAATCTATACAGGACTTACAACAAAGAACTTTTTGACACCAAACAACTTCCTGAACCTTCTTGCTAACATGTCCTACAGACTTGTTATCGCTCTTGGTATCTCAGGCGCAGTTATCACCGGCGGATGCGATCTTTCCGGTGGACGTATGGTAGGTTTTGGTGCCTGTATTGCAGGTACACTCCTTCAGAAACAGGAATACGGCGGACGTTTCTTCCAGGAAGGATTCATGGCAAGCATCACACCTCTCAATCCTTTTGTTGTACTTATTATAGCAATGCTTATCTGCGGATGCTTTGGTGCTGTCACAGGATGGTTCATCGCGTTTCTTCATGTTCCACCATTCATTTCAACACTTGCTATGATGGAAATCATCTATGGACTTGGTCTTATCTACACAGGAGCTACACCTCTTGGTGGATATATTACAGGATATACCGCTTTCTCAACAGGAAGATTCCTTGGACTCAGCTGGCTCATTTGGATGGCCATTGCAATGGCAGGAATCACATGGTTCATATATAACATGACACGCCATGGAAAGTATATGTATGCTATCGGTGGTAACCCACAGGCAGCAGAGGTTGCAGGTGTACCTGTAAAGCTTACAATGATACTTATCTATGCTAAGGCTTCAGCATTCTTTGCAATGGCCGGTTTCATGCTTGGAGCAAAGGCTGGCGGTGCTTCTATCAATACCGGTCTTTCATACGAGATGGAAGGTATTGCTGCCTGTGCACTTGGTGGTGTATCTGTAACAGGTGGACGTGGTAAGGTTTCATCAGCTATCATCGGTGTTGCAGTACTTGAGCTTCTGAAGGTTGCTCTCCAGTTCCTTGGTGTAGATGCAAACTCTCAGTACATTGCCATCGGTATCGTTATCTTCGTAGCTATTTCTCTCGATATCAGAAAGTACGTACAGAAGAAGTAATTGAGTGAAATAAATCAATGGATTATAATGAGGTCTGTGGTTTTTGCCACAGACCTTTTTTTATAAGAGATAAAATAAAGAGGTAATAATCAATGAACAGTTTAAATAGCAGTTTTTTTCAGCTTGTTCTTATGACAAAGAATCAGAGTGCGGTTACTGCATTCTTTGCGCAGCATGGAATACAGATAGTACTGGGAGTTATGATCATATATTATGCAGTAAAGCTTCTGGTATTCAAAGATGTGGATGCAATAAGACCTAAGGAATGGGGAAAGCTTAAGGAAGAGAATATCGAGCCATATTCAAAAGAAATGGGTATACTTGTACTGTGTTTCGCAGCTTGTGTTCTTGCTATGGAGATAGTATCTCAGTATGACGGACTTATGGGACTTCTGTTTATATGCCTTTCTATCGGTGTCGTATTTTACAGATTTAAAAAGATCGAAGAGAAGTACGGTAATAAGAATCACGGTTGATTTAAAGAGGTAAGAAGTGAGAAACAGTGAGTCAAAAAACTATTCGGTTATGCTGGTGGATGATGAAGAGAATGTCATCCAGGTTATAATCAACAAGATAGACTGGGAGTCTCTTGGATTCTCGGTGCAGGGATATGCTCATAACGGCCTTGAGGCATTGGAAATGGCTGAGGAAAGTCAGCCCGATGTGGTGATGACAGATATCAAGATGCCATATATGGATGGTCTTGAACTCGCCAGAAGACTGAAGCAGCAGTATCCGACCATAAAAATAATCATCTTTTCCGGATTTGATGAATTTGAATATGCCAAGGAAGCCATAAGGCTTGAGGCGGAAGAGTATATACTGAAGCCCATAGATTCGACAGAACTTAGTGAAGTCTTTAAACGTATAAAAACATCCCTTGATAAAGAGTTTAATGAGAAACAGAACATAAATATGCTTAAGAAGTATTATCAGGAGAGTCTTCCTATATTACAGGAGAATTTCTACACTGCTCTCATAGAGGGAAGAGAAGATGAGGAGACATTATCAAGAGATATGATGGACTATCAGGTAAGTCTGGATGGTCCGTTTTATGATGTTGTGCTTCTTCATAACAGCACTTCACTTGCTCCCGAGGGAATCAATCCACTGCTTATAACGATGTCTGTAAGGAAATTGTGGGAAGAGCACATGAGGGAGAAGTGGGAAGCCAAGTTTTTCTCTTACCTTGGAAATGTTGTAATCATAGTACAGATGAAGTCTGAGAGTGATGTTCGTGAACTTACTGATGAGTGTCAGGTTTTATGCAGACTCAGTAAACATATATCCAAGGCTACCATAACTGCCGGTGTGGGAAAACCTGTATCCAATATTATGGGACTTCCCAAATCATATAGTGGTGCCAGAGAAGCCATTTCATATAGAGTGATCTATGGACGAGGTCAGGCAATCAATATCGCAGAGATCGCGCCTGAGGGCAACAAGAATTCAGATAGTATAAAGACTGAAAGTACCGATGAGAAGCTTTATGCTGTATTTAAAGCTATTAAGATGGATTCTGAGGAAAATCTGGATGCAGAAATTGATAAATATATGGCGGAAGAAGCACCGGTCAACCCGTCAATTCAGGATTACAGATTTTTTGTTATGGATCTGGTGACAGAGATATATCGTTTTATGAAGAGTAATCATATAGATGCCTCCAGTATCTTTGATAAGGATGCGGATCCTTATGATAAGGTTCAGCACCTTGAGCTTTTTGAGCTTACCGGATGGTTTAAGAAGACTACTCATGAAATAAGAGAGGTACTTCGTGCCAATCGTACAGATACTACTAAAGGATTTGTTTCAAAGGCGATAGATTATGTGCGTGAGAACTATGGCAATAAGGATCTTACGGTAGAGAGTATATGTTCTTATCTTGTAATAAGCTCTGCTTACTTCTCTACAGTGTTTAAAAAGGAAACAGGTAAGACTTTCATAAATTATCTCACTGATATACGTATGGAAAAGGCAGTACGAATGCTTCTCGAAGACAATGAAAAGACCTATGTGATAGCTGAGGCTGTCGGTTACAGTGATCCAAATTATTTCAGCTACGTATTTAAAAAGAAATTCGGAGTTTCACCTTCAAGGTACAAAACACAGCAAAATGGATGAATATGTTTCTGAAAAACAATTGAATAAAGCGCCAGGTGCTCCTGTGGATGAAAAGGAAGCTATTGAAAGGGAAAGATTGGCAGAACTTTGTCTTATAAAGGCGAAGAAAACTCTGAAAAGGTATATGCCTCGCAACATTCAGGGTACCATTCTTATGACTTTTACTATAGTTTCCTTTACGCTTCTTCTGCTTTTGGGAGTGGTTTTATATACTCTTTTTGCCCGTCGTATGAGAACCAGTTCTATAGAAGCCACGGAACAGCTTATGGAGCAGTCAGTGGTAAATCTTGAGGATTATCTTGAAAGCATGCGGCGCATATCGGATGCCATGTACTATGATGTCATAAAAAGCTCTGATATATCCAAAGATTCCATAGATAATGAGATGAAGCTTATATATAAGGCACATAAAGACAATCTTGTCAGCTTCTCGCTCTTCAAGCAGGATGGTAGTCTTGTGTCAGCCTCTCCTATAGCCGAGGTCAAAAGTAATCTTTATGTTCCATCTCAGCAGTGGTTCAATACGGCACTGTCCAAGGATGAGGATCTTCATTTCTCCACTCCACATGTTGAAAATCTGTTTCTTGATCCCGGTTATGGTTACAGTTGGGTAGTATCCCTGAGCAGGGCAGTGGATCTGATAGAAAATAATGAATTGACAAAAGGCGTACTTTTGGTTGATATGAATTACTCAACTATCAAGGAGATGATGGAACGAATCAATCAGGACAGTACAGGTCAGTATGTTTATCTCACAAATACCAGTGGTAACATTATTTACCATCCGAAGCAGATGCAGATAAACTATGAAATAATGAATGAGAATAACATAAATGAAGCTCACTATTCGGACGGAATGCATGAAGAGGTGTTTCGTGGAGAGAAAAGACAGGTTATAGTTAAAAGTATTTCCTATACCGGATGGAAGCTTATAGCTGTGCTTCCGGACAGTGCATATAGTATCGACATAAGCAATCTTCGTTTTGTTGTCATTCTTCTTGTGGCAAGTGCTCTTCTCATCATGATCTTCATAAACAGGATAATCTCGAGCAGGATATCAAGACCGCTTAATCTTCTGAACAATTCAATTAAGAATATGGAAAACGGAGATATGTATCCGGAAGATATATATGTTGGCGGAACTCAGGAGGTTGAGCACCTGGGACGAACACTTAGACATTCCATCGAACGTATCAACCAACTTATGGATGATATTGTCATAAAGCAGGAAGAAAAAAGAAAATCTGAGATGGATGCACTCCAATCCCAGATAAATCCTCATTTTCTTTATAACACACTTGATTCTATAGTGTGGATGATAGAGGGTGGACATAATAAAGATGCAGTTTTTATGGTCACTCAACTTGCAAGTCTTTTCCGCATAAGTCTCAGCAGAGGTAAAAATATCATTACGATAGAGCAGGAGATTAGACATGCTGAAAACTACATGAATATACAGAAAGTAAGATATAAAAACGGATTTGGTGTGGTTTTTGATGTGGATGAAGAAGTGAAAAAATATGCCACTATTAAACTCATTATCCAGCCTATCCTTGAAAATGCCATATATTATGGAGTAGGAGATATGGATCCGGATGATGGGGGAGAGATAAGGATCCATGCCTGGTATGAACCGTATAACAGTGGGAATGATACAGAGGTTTCTATTGGAACTGTTAAGCATGATGATTCAGCTCTCAGAGATGAAAGTGGAATTTCCGAAGGAGATATTTATATAGAAGTTATGGATAACGGCTATGGTATGCCCCCTGAAGTGTGTGAAAATCTTCTTAATGAGGATAATGATACAAAAAATGTAGTTCCTAAACATGGCTCGGGGGTTGGACTCGTAAATGTTCATAACAGAATAAGGCTCAGATTTGGTGAACAGTATGGATTGTTTGCAGAATCAGAACCGGATGAAGGAACTAGAATAACGATTCACATACCGGCTATACTGTTTAATGAAGATAATCAGAAACTTCTCGAAAGCGGGCATTACAGAACATTGAGTAACAAGAAAAGGTAATACTAATGGTGACAGATCATGAATGAAGACAGTGAGATATTGCTTCCTGTAGTGGTGGCAACAATTGTGGTTATTCTATTCTGCGTTGTTATGCTTATAAAGGGAACCGGTCCTGAGATCTATAAGGTTTCTGTGATAGTCAGCGACTCGAATTCAGGAAGATGGGTGCCGTTTAAGGCAGGACTTGAACAGGCGGCAAATGATAACAATATAGAGCTTAATTACGTACATACGGAGTATTTGGACAATATATATACAGAAGCAGAGATTATCAATGAAGAGATAAGTCGAGGAGCAGACGGTATTATCGCAGAATTCTGCCTAAGCGACGGCGTGGATGATCTGGTAGCATCAATCGGTGCAAGAGTGCCGATTCAGTTTGTGGTTACGGATGTTATTGCAGATGCGGATGTAAGCGGAAATCATGCGACAGTTGCGCCTGATAACTATGCTATAGGCAGGGCTGTTGGAAATGAGCTTGTGATAGATTACGGAGAAAAGCTTTCAGATATAAAGATTGGCATCATTTCCGGAAATCAGAATCAGCTTGGTATGCAGCAAAGACTTGAAGGTTTCATCGATTCAACAAAAAAGATGAAACCGGATATAGTATGGACAGTAGCGGAGACACGCTATACCAGGGAAGAACTTGATAAGGCTTTTGCCAATGAACCTGCAGATATAGTTATCGGACTTGATAATAACAGCCTGGAAACTGCAGTAGACCGTCTTTCGGGAGAAAATGATGGAAATGTAAAGTTTTATGGTTCGGGATGCAGTGAAAAGCTTGTTTACTACATCGATTCCGGAAAGATAGATTCAATGATTCTTCCAAACGAGTTCAGTATGGGATATCAAAGTATGTCTGATCTGGCTATAAAACTTCAAAACAGAACATCTCAACTTGTGAGTAAAGAGATAGATTATAATGTAGTTCATCGTGAGAATCTGTTTGGAGAGGATAATGAGCAGATACTGTTTCCTATCGTAAAGTAACAGAAGCTGCTTCAGTCCAATACTTTTCACCATCTTCTATCATATCTATATAGGCTGATTTCATAACATCGTACAGAGGTTTGCAATCAGCTTCATAATTGAATCTTGAGGGGATGGAACAGGTTATCTCAATTATATCCGAGGCAATCTTCATAGCCAAAGCTTTATCATTAAGACGGATAAGACCGAATATAGTGGAATCATATGTCTTGTCATTGATGCATGTGGTTATCCAGAATATTGCAAATTGTCTCCACTCTTCCTTGAGAAGATCATCTATAGGAAAATCAAGAATACAGAGGTCCTGCAGATAGCTTGTGACCTCTTTTTTTATACGATTTTTGTTGAGAAAATTGATGCCGAGACGACCGGTAATAAAAAGATTCATCCAGGCTGCTATAAAGTTATCCTTCCGTTTCTGACCGGAGGATAACTTCGGATATCTCTTTAACAGGATGTCGAGTCTGCGCTGATTGTCACAATCTTCGGCAAGTTTCTTTTTGAGGATTTCTTCTCTGAAATCAATATCTTCTATTTCATAGTAATGAAGAGGCCAGTTCTCTTCATAATACATAGTATCTTTATGTTCGTTACGTAAAATCATGATGAAGCTCCTTATGAATGAAAACAGGAATATTAAAGAGACACAAAGGTTTGATCAGTGTTTATTTAGAAATATCCATGTTTTGCATAATGCGTATATTCTATCACAACAAAATACTGTAATAAAAGCTTTATGCAAATCAGTATTGACGAAAAGAAAGAGCAATGTTATTATGTTCAAAATCAAAAATAAGGAGAGGAAAATGAACAAAAAAGCAGGTGAATATCACAACAGAATTGATTGGGTCAGTACTCTGGTTCCTTTTATGCTTATTGTACTTCTGTGCATTTTATTTTTTATTTTTCCGGAGCATTCCAATGTCGTTTTGAATAACATTAGAAGCTATCTTGGTGATAGCTTTGGTTCTTACTATCTTATGATAGGACTTGGCACTGCTATAGTATCTGTGTATATAGCCTGTTCAAGATATGGCAATATAGTTCTCGGAGAGCAGGATGAAAAGCCTAAGTATAGTTTCTTTGTCTGGGGATCAATGATGTTTACATGCGGACTTGCGGCAGACATTTTATTTTATTCCCTCTGTGAGTGGTTACTCTATTGGGAGGATCCGCATACTGCGGAGATGGGCAATCTGATGGACTGGTCAAGCACCTTCACATTGTTCCATTGGGGGCCGATCCCATGGGGATTTTATCTTGTTCTTGCAGTCGCTTTCGGGTTTATGCTTCATGTCAGAAAGCGCAAGCGTCAGAAATACTCTGAAGCATGCAGACCGATACTTGGAAAATATACAGACCGACTTCCGGGAAGGCTTATTGATCTTCTGGCAGTTTTTGCACTTCTTGCAGGAACGGCGACAACATTTTCTGTGGCGACACCGCTCCTGAGTCAGGCCATTAAGTCACTTACAGGTTTTGATTTATCAGAAAGAGCCATAACTATATTTATACTTGTGACAACCTGCCTTATATATACATATTCAGTCATGAAAGGAATGATAGGTGTTTCTATTCTTGCCAATATATGTACTTATCTTTTTTATGGACTTCTTATGTATGTTCTGCTTTTTGGAGGACAATGCAGATTTATAATCGAATGTGGTTTTTCTGCGGTTGGAAGACTTGCCCAGAATTTTATAGTTCTGTCGACTTACAGTGATCCTGCAAGAACGACAGGATTTGCCCAAAACTGGACTATTTTTTACTGGGCTTATTGGATGGTATGGTGTGTGGCTGCACCATTCTTCATAGGAAGTATTTCAAGAGGAAGAACTGTTCGTCAGACCATATTGGGGGGATATGTATTTGGACTTGGCAGTACATTTGTGAGCTTTATAGTACTTGGAAACTACGGACTTGGGCTTCAGATTTCGGGAAAACTTGATATAGTTTCTCTTTATGAAAAAAGCGGTGATCTCTATACAACCATTATAGAGATAGTGAGACAGCTTCCATGTTCAACGCTTGTTATGATTGCACTCATTATAGCGATGATAGCGTTTTATGCCACTTCCTTTGATTCCATTACACTTGTAGCTGCCCAGTACAGCTATAAGGACATTAAGGAATCTGAAGAACCCGGAAGTATGATGAAGGCATTTTGGTCAATACTTCTTATCATGCTTCCTATAGCTCTTGTTTTTTCTGAAAGCTCAATGGCTAATATACAGTCTGTAAGCATCATCGCAGCTTTTCCTATAGGTCTTGTTATCGTGCTTATCACGGCATCTTTCATAAAGGATGCCGGTATATTTCTTGAAGGAAAGGAAGAGATACCAGGGATAACATCAGAAGACAAGGGTGATGAAGATGATGAAATGTCAGATGAAAAAATAGAAGAAATCATCGATAATTGGGAGTACATGTATGGAGATAAATGATGATTTATGATAGAATGCTCATGCTGCTTTTGGCAGCATGAGCTTTTTTATAAAGAATGTATAGGAATTAATATAAATTATACATGGCGTATTCCGAGGCTTCAGGCAAAATAGAGAATACATTGTGTTTTTTTAGAGGAGGATATAATTTATGCTTCAGGGCTTTTTTAATTATGACAATCCGATATGGCGTTTTGTGGGCAGACTAGGGGACATGATTATGCTTAATGTGTTGTGGATTGTCTGTTCACTCCCGGTGTTTACCATAGGAGCCTCAACTACAGCATTGTACTATTGCACATTAAAGATAGTCAGAAATGAGGACTATGGAGATATAAAGATGTTTTTTAAGTCTTTCAGACTTAACTTTAAACAGGCTACCGTCATTTGGATTCCTATGCTTATCGCAGCTTGTGTTCTTGTTTTTGATTTTAATTTCTTTGGACATGTTATGGCTGAGGCCGGTGCCATGAGGATCATACTACAGGCATTAACTATAGCAATTATGGTGCTTTGGTTATTCCTGTTTCTTTATGTCTGGCCTGTTCTCAGCAGATTTGATAACACAGTTAAGAATACTGTTAAAAATGCGGTATATATGTCGGTCCGTTATCTTGGCTCAACTTTCGCAATGCTCATAAGTGATGTGATTGTTATTGTTTTTGCCTACATTTGCCTTTTTTACGCCGGTTGGATAACTGCTTTCGTACTTCTTATGGGTTATCCGCTTCTTGCATGGATCAATTCAACCATGCTTGAGCATATATTTGAGAAGTATATGCCTAAGGAGGATGAAAGAAAAGTGCATGAAATAAAGCCGATACTTCAGGATGTCAATATAGACGGAAGCTTAAAGACAGATGTTTCCAGGGAAACAGAGACAGCTTTAGAGAATTTGAAGCGTTCTGAAAATGACTAATCGACTTAAGTGGAATAAAGGATAATCAAACGATTGAAAGAATCCGGTCAAAATGGATACTTGCTTGTTCACATGGCGTTCATAAATGTTTACAATTTGTTCAAAATGAAAACATAGTTTGTTCACCGTTGACTTTTATAGTATAAGCATGATAACAAAGAAGTTATCAATAGTTAATAAGATTTTTTTCATAATACTCGGGCAGGGACCATTGGTCACCTGCCCTCCTCCCTTTTATGGGGCTTTTTTAGGGAAACGCTGATTAAGGCGTTTCCCTGATTTGTTCTATGGGAGAAAGACATTTTTAATTAGAATATCGAGTGGGATTCTGCCGGACTATCCTTTTTCCTGTAATCTCTGGGAGACATTCCGTATGCTTTATGGAATGCATCCTTAAAATAGTTCGAATCGCTGAAACCATTGTTTAGAGCCACTTCGGTAATGGTGTGATCTGTGTGTGCCAGTTCAATGGCTGCTTTATTCAGTCTTATGAAGGTAAGATATTCATGGACGCCCATTCCGGTATCTTCTTTGAACTTTCTAGAGAGATAGTTAGGACTGAATCCGCTGACTTCAGCTATATCATTAAGTGAGATTCGCTGATTATAATTCTTGTTGATGAAAGTGGCAGCAAGGTTTACCTGACGGTTAGTTGTATGAAGATCATCCATAAGATCACTGTTGATTCCGGTAGAAAATCTATTGACGATTACAATAAGCTGTATCAGGCAAAGAGAAAGCATGGCCGGGCTGATCTTATCTTCGTTTAAACGCTGCTCAGCCTCCATATTACGTATAAGCTGCTCAACATGTATCTGATACATGGGAGGAATCTGCATTATATATCGTTTCTTTCGATCTGATACAAACTTCTCATATATGAATTTCATTTTCGGGCAGTCAATATCCTCATCTCTAAATAAAATACTGGTTCTTACAGATTGCTGCTTGGATGTATAATGAATAGAGTGTGGCGTGTTGGGTGGTATAATGATGATGCTGCCGGGTACCAGATTATAAAAATGAGGATTCATAAAGAAAGTGCAACTTCCCTTACTGAGATAGAAGAGTTCAAAGTGATTATGAACGTGAGGTTCAGTCATTTTGTAATCAGAAGATCTGGTTTTGGTGTCAACAAAAATTCTGTTTATGGAATAACCTATGATTGGCATAAAAACTCCTAATAATAATTTTTTATTGTTTTCATAAAATATAAAGAGGTAAATATGTGGTTAACTAAAATATTATCATAAAATGATAAATAAGCAGTAGTGAAGTTAAAAAATCCGTACTTTTATTTTTTTACAACAAAAAATATATAGAATCAAACTCAAATTTGAATTATCCTAATATAGGACTTCAAAAAGTCTAACTATTCTATACTCTATACTATCAGGATTGAGACCCGATTACCCCTCACTCAAATCGGGCCTCCCGCAATCCTGGAATACAAGTTCTATATTTGATACTACAGCATCCTTTCAGGATGCTTTTTTTGTTTGGTAAATCAATAAAACTATCCGATATATTTAATAAACAACTTATAAAAATAATTAAACTCTCCGAAAATAATGATAGGATGTAAGGCCATAATCTGCCGAATTATCAGGGGTGATATTGAATTCAGTGATTCCTTACATCAGTAAACACGTAAGCATTCACATCATTGTCAGATAATGAATACAGCAGTTTAAAAAATCCGATATCAAGGAGCGGGGTAAAATGAAAAAGTCTTTGTGTGGTATTGTCTTGTGCTTAAGCATTGTAGCAACGCTTACTGCCTGCGATAAGAAAGATGAGCTTACCGAAAAAGTGTTTGGAGTGAATATGGCAGAGCTTCGGAGGGCTGATACGGAAAATATAACAGATAATGCAAATGCAAATACAAATACAACAATAAAGCTGTTTAACGGTAAAGCTGAAGTAGAAGCTCAGATCCGACAGCTTGCAGAAAAGTATAAGGCTGAAACCGGGGTTACAGTAGAGGTTGAATCTGCTCAATCCGGAGTTGATGTACAGGCTACTCTTAAGGCTTATTACCTCTCTGATAAGATGCCGGACATATTTGTATGCGAATCCTCCAGTTTTGCAAACTGGGGAGGACTTCTTGCAGATATGAGTGATCAGGATTGGACTAAGGACACTAAATCAGCATTAACAGATCCGACTTATGGAGTAATAGGATTTCCGTATGCTACAGAGGCGATAGGCCTCGTATATAACGCTGATATATTAAAACGTGCAGGTATTGATGCATCAACCCTTACCAGTCCGGAGCTTGTGAGAAAAGCGTTTGAAAAACTAGAACAGCAGAAGGGATCTCTCGGACTTACGGCTGTTGTAGGTTATTGTGCAGAGGATCAAAACCTTAGCTGGTCAACCGGAAATCATATTTTTGGAAATTATATTGATGCAGGTCTGGACAGAGCTGATACTACCTATATTGATATGATCAATAATGAGCATGCAGTTGATCATGACAGAATGCTAAAGTTTGCGGCTTTTGTAGGGCTTCTTCAGCAGTACAGTGATCCGGATCTTGTGCTTACGGGAACCTATGAAGATCAGGTTAAGAACTTTGCATCCGGCAGGTATGCATTTGTGACTCAGGGATCATGGATTGGTGCCGTACTAACAGGAGATGATGCAGCAGAGTATGCTTCGGCAGGAAACTTTGAAATAGGCATGATGCCATATGTATTTGATGAGGGCATAGATACTATCCTTGCCAATCCACCATCCTGGTGGGCAGTTATGAAGGAGGGGAATGTAGAAGCTTCCAAGGCATTTCTCGAATGGTGTGCAGAGGATTCCGGACAAAAGATACTGGTTGAAGAAGCTGGGTTTGTAAGTCCTTTTACTTCATGCAGATATGTTGCCAGTGATCCGTTTGCAAAGGTACTTTCTGATTATATAGCGGCAGGAAAGACCTCCAATTGGCAC
This sequence comes from Oribacterium sp. WCC10, assembly GCF_900113415.1. Lineage (GTDB taxonomy): Bacteria > Bacillota > Clostridia > Lachnospirales > Lachnospiraceae > Oribacterium. The sequence continues at coordinate 83,751 of NZ_FOPH01000006.1, forward strand.
TGGATGGATATGAAGGAGGGAATAGCCGCCAATGCCCTGGGAAGAGAGTTTAACAGATATGCAGCAGGACAGATGGATGCTGATGGCTTCACAACTGCTATAGGGGTAGCCATTAAAGACTATTATGAAAGAGGAAAGGAGGGGTAAATCATGAACGAAAGTACTGAACTCGAGTTGAACGCAAGAAAACTCAAGGTAAGAAAAAGACCACTGTTTTTCTGTACTATCATTTTTCAGATAAGTGTTATCAATATCATCATGCTGATAGCCTTCATATTTGTAATGAGAATGCTAATAAATCAGATGCAGCAGCAGACCGTAAACAGCAGGACGATGTCGCAGTATGTTTTATCTCTCAGCACAGATGAGGCTAATCTCAAATCAGATGTTATGTCACTTTATGATCAGGCTATTGGTTATGTATCCGCAACGGCTGATGAGACGAGAGTAGCTTTGCTTCCTGAAATCAGGACAACAAGAGAGACTATCTCGGGAGACATTACAAAACTCAAGAGTCAACTTGATGCAGAAACAGCGAAAGATGCTATAAATACGCTGGATGAGGTTAAAAATCAGTATGGCAGATTGAATGATCTGATAGATGAGGCAATAGAATCCATTGATTCGGGCGACAGGGAAACGGCATATGAAATATTGTTTAACAGAGCAGAGATCCAGAAAGTAGCCATTTTCCACTCATGTAAAATCATAGATGAAGCTGTAGCTGCAGAGGCTGACAGAAGTAATATAGAAATGCAGAGTATGCTCATTGAAGGAATTGAGGCTGCAATTCGTGGAACAGGATTGTTTGTACTGCTTATTATATTTAACTACCTGATTAATTATTTCGGAATTGTCAGAAAGATAAAGAAGATATCGAAAGAGGTTATGGATATCATCGGAAAGATTGAAAACAGAGAAGGAGATCTTACAGCAAGAATCTATACGAGAAGTGCATCGGAGCTTGTATATATCATAAACGGAATCAATCACTTTATAGAAACTCTGCAGCTTATCATGAGAGAGGTTAAGAGTGGCGTGAATGTTCTCAATTCTTCAACAGAGATCGTCACAAAGAAACTTAATACTTCAAACGGTAATGTTCAGAGTACATCAGCAGCCATGGAACAGCTGAGTGCAAGTATGCAATCTGTGGCAGAAATGGTTAATTCCATTAACGGACAGGTTATAGATGTCAAGACATCCACTGATGAGATAAACACTGAAGCTACAGATGGCTGTGGTACAGCGGCGGGTATCAAGAGTGAGGCAGATGAGATCAAGCAGCATGTAACAGAACGTAAGCAGGGCATGAGTGACAGGATGAATGAGCTGAGTGAAGTTCTTGCAAAGTCTCTTGAGGATTCAAAGAAGGTAAGGGAAATAGATACACTTACAAAGAACATTCTTGATATTGCCGAGAAGACCAATCTTCTTGCGGTTAATGCTTCCATAGAAGCAGCACGTGCCGGGCAGGCAGGAAAAGGTTTTGCCGTAGTTGCAGCAGAGGTTAGTACATTGGCAGACAGTTCAAAGCAGACTGCCAACAACATTCAGAAGATAAGTAAGGATGTTACAAATGCAGTAGGAGAGCTGGCTGATAATGCCCGTAAGGTTCTTGATTTCATCAATACGGATATCATGGATGACTATGATTCCTTTGTTGAAACCGGAGATAAGTATGAAAACACTGCGGATACTATGCATACTATACTTACCTCATTTAAAGAAAAGGCAGATCATCTGAACTTCATAATGTCTGATATGGCAAATTCTGTATCATCAATAACAAACTCTGTATCGGAAAGTTCTCAGGCAATCAGACTGTCAGCAGAGAACACCATGGAAATTGTCGGAGAAATGGGCGGAATATCGGAAGCTATGGACAAAAATGTAGAAGTAACCGGTAAGCTTAGTGATGCGACAGATAAATTTGTACAAGTCTGAACATTGTATACATAAAAGCTTTATGTAAAATCCTCAAAAAATGGCACAAGATATCTTGAAGAAAAGAGATGTCTTGTGCTATACTTTTACTCGTTATGAAAACGCTTACATAATTGATTTAGGGTACGTCAATGAGTAGGTGAAGTTTAGATGATTTCTGCTTTGCGAGTGCAGGCAGTTTTAAAATGGAGGAAGATATGGACTTAAATTTAAGACCGGCAAATGAATGTGCATTTGATGCAGCTTCTTTAGGAGAGGTTATGCTTCGTCTTGATCCGGGCGAGGGCAGAATCAGAACAGCAAGATCATTCCGCGCATGGGAAGGCGGCGGAGAGTACAATGTTATTCGTGGCCTTCGTAAGTGCTTCGGACTTAAGACTGCGGTTATCACAGCTCTTGCAGATAATGAGGTAGGTCACCTTGTAGAGGACTTCATGATGCAGGGTGGTGTTGATACATCACTTGTAAAGTGGATGGATACAGACGGAATCGGAAGAATCTGCAGAAACGGACTAAATTTTACTGAGAGAGGTTTCGGAATCCGTGGAGCAAAGGGATGCTCAGACAGAGCAAACACAGCTATCTCAAAGGCTAAGCCGGAGGATTTCGATTTTGATTATATCTTTGGTGAGCTTGGTGTGCGTTGGCTCCATACAGGCGGAATCTATGCAGCTCTTTCAGAGCAGGCTTCAGAGACTGTTATCGCAGCTATCAAGACAGCAAAGAAGTATGGAACTATGGTTTCTTATGATCTTAACTATCGTCCTTCAATGTGGTCAGCTATCGGTGGACAGGCTAAGGCTCAGGAAGTAAACAAGGAAATTGCAAAGTATGTTGATGTTATGATCGGAAACGAGGAAGACTTCACAGCTTGCCTTGGATTCAAGATCGATGGACAGGATGAGTCTCTTAAGGAGCTCAATGTTGACGGATACAAGAAAATGATCAATGAAGCTGTTAAGACATATCCTAACTTCAAGGCTGTTGCAACAACACTTCGTACAGTACATACCGCTACAGTTAATGACTGGTCTGCTCTTTGCTGGGCAAATGGCGAGATTTATAAGGCTGCAGATTACAAGGGTCTTGAGATTATGGATCGTGTAGGCGGCGGAGATTCATTTGCATCAGGTCTTATCTATGGTCTTATGACAACAGGTGATGCAGAGAAGGCAGTAAACTATGGCGCAGCTCATGGCGCTCTTGCTATGACAACACCGGGTGATACCACAATGGCTACAAAGAAGGAAGTTGAAGCTGTTATGGGTGGTGCCGGAGCACGTGTTCAGAGATAATATTCAACTCTATTCAAATATTTCACAGACAAAGAAGAGACAGGCGAAAGCCTGTCTCTTCTTTGTTTTAATAAAAAAGTAGAGTTTACGGTGTCTGCTATGTGATAATAAAAACTTTCCTGACTATACCCTATAACAGAATGCACTTCCGTTATAGGGTATATATATCATCCTATAAATGTTGAAGTAACGATCGGTACCAGTATAACAGTAAGTATACCTGCTACACAGATACTGAGAGAACTCATAGCACCCTCAACTTCACCGAGTTCAAGAGCCTTTGCGGTGCCTACAGCATGAGCTGAAGTTCCGAGAGCAAGACCTTTTGCGATCGGATGATCAATATGAAATATCTTAAATATAGATTCAGCAATCATGTTGCCGAGAATTCCGGTAATGATGATGCCTGCAACTGTAAGAGTGACTATGCCGCCGGCCTCTTCGGATACACCCATACCAATGGCTGTTGTGATAGATTTCGGAAGGAGAGTCACAATATGCTGAGAGCTGAGTCTGAATATACGTCCCATAATGAAGATGCTCATGAGAGAGCAGACAGTGCCGGAAGTGATAGCAGCTATAACTGCAACAAGATTATCCCTGAGAAGCTTGAGCTGCTTGTACATAGGGATGGCAAGACAAACGGTAGCTGGTGTCAGAAGATAATTCAGAAGGTTGGCACTTTCTTTATAGGTATCGTAAGGGATTCTGAATATAACAAGAACAGCGATACATAAAAGAGTTGATACTAATAGTGGATTTAGTAGGGCAAGTTTGAATCTTGTCTTTATCCTTAGTGCCAAAACGAAAAGAGATATACTCAGTATAAGACCGAAATAGTTTGAATTTATAATTGCTTCTTTCATACAGCCGCCTCCTTGGTTTTATCTGCCGTACGAGATTTAGAATGTTTAAGAATAAATGAAGCTACAAGTCCGGTTGATACCATAACAACCACAGTGGAAATTACAATCATAAGGATGTACGGAATAAGTACAGGAAGAAGGATGTCCATAGCGCTCATGATACCTACAGCAGCAGGAATGAACATCATGGTCATGGTATCAAGCAGAAAATTACCGGTTGACTCCACATCCTGAAGTTTTACGATTCCAAGAATCAGACTTATAAGGAGTAGAATGAGTCCGTATACTCCGGCAGGAACAGGTAGCGGCAGGAGCTTATTGAGTGCTTCGCCTATAAAAGTGAATGCAATTATCCATACAATCTCTTTTACATATTTCATTTTTAGCACGCTTTCTTAAAGATGGTATTTTATTCATTGTGTATACAAGAATAAACAGATGAAGCATAACCAAGTTGATAATAGAAAGCAAGTGCAGTAATTGGTAAAAAAAAGGATGAAATTTTCATAAATTAGTGCAGGTTTTCAAGATAATGTATAAGATTAAAAAAATGTATGAAATATAAGCATTTACAACTAATAAAATAATAAAGTCGCGAAAATTTGTATGCATAATTGGACTTGTGATTTAACTCAAATGAATTATACTAAACTTCGGTAATACACTTCGGACAAGAGTGTCCTTAATTGAATATGGAGGGTAAAGATGGCAGATTTTAAACCGGTCAAGGAAGGTAAAGTACGTGAGATTTATGATCTGGGGGATAAGCTTATCATGGTAGCTACCGACAGAATTTCAGCATTTGATGTAATTCTTCATAACCAGATTACTGATAAGGGAAGAGTTCTCACTCAGATGTCAAAGTTCTGGTTCGATCTCACAAAGGATGTGATTCCAAACGATTTAATTTCCGTTGATAACAAAGAAATGCCGGAATTTTTCCAAAAGCCTGAATTTGACGGCAGAGCAACACTTTGCAAGAAGCTTGAGATGATTCCTATTGAGTGTATCGTACGTGGATACATCACAGGATCCGGATGGGAGAACTACAAAAAGGATGGTACTATCTGTGGTTTGAAGCTCCCGGAGGGACTTGTTGAATGTCAGAAGCTTCCTGAGCCTCTTTACACACCTTCCACAAAGGCAGATCTTGGTGATCATGATGAGAACATCAATTTTGAACAGTCAATCGAAGTTCTTGAGAAAGCATTCCCGGGTAAGGGCGAGGAGATCGCTACAAAGATAAAGGATGCGACACTTGCTGTGTATAAAAAATGTGCTGATTATGCTCTTTCAAAGGGTATCATCATTGCAGACACAAAGTTTGAGTTTGGCCTTGACGAGAATGGTGAAGTAGTACTTGCTGATGAGGTACTTACTCCGGACAGTTCAAGATTCTGGAGACTTGACCAGTATAAAGAAGGTCAGGGTCAGTCATCTTTCGATAAGCAGTTTGTACGTAACTGGTTAAAGGCAAATCCTGATAACAATGCCACCCTTCCACAGGATATAGTCGAAAAGACAGTTGATCTCTACAAAGAAGCGTATACAATGCTTACGGGTGAGACGCTGTAAGTTTTGGAAATGCTTTATGTACTTTCTAAATCCTTTGTTCTGAATCTGTCTTATAGCGTATATCGGAGCACTTATAAGTATTGAAATAAATACAAAGAGCGGTACATGAGATATCTTGTGCCGCTCTTTTTTAGTGTGGTAAAATTTGTGTAAATATAGTTAGTGCGTGTGATAATTTAATGATTCGTTATTTGTGTTAGTGTTTATTATGCCAAATGCCAAGTAAGGGGATGATTTCAAAGGGAGAGATACAATGAGTTTAAAGGATGATATCGATTTAAAGGGTAAGGATTTTAAAGATGATGAGTATACGGAGGATGTTGACATTCCAGGAATGGATTCCGATGGAAGCCGAATGGATAAAGGTGATTACGTCATCAAGCCAAAGATACTTGAAAAGATGGAGATTCATGTTCGTACTCATGGAGCAGATATAGATGAGGAAGAACATAGGAAGAGAGAGTATTTCAACAAAATTGTAGATGAGGCAGCAGGAGAATCACAGATAGAGCAGGGAACACCTGTCAGGGAAGCTGAGGGATCGCTTCTATATCGTATATGGTCTCGCGTAAATCAAGAAAGCCCGCGTCCAAAAGGTCAGGTGGAGAAAAAGGTAGAGTACATAGAACTGTTTTATGATCTGATCTTTGTATACAGTCTGAGAACTATCAATGCTCTATTCCACGGATACGAGGATAGCTTCCCTGCGTGGCAATCAATACTTACGTTTGTATTTCTGACTGCGGTAGTCATGCAGGTGTGGATGTTTACCACGATGTTTTTTAACAGATATGGCCGTAAAGCACTGAGAGACTATATAAGCATTTTTGCTAATATGTATCTTTTATACTATATGGCAAGCGGTTCCAATATACACTGGCTGGATCACTACGTAAGATATCATACGGCATGGGCGCTTATAATGGCCAATCTGGCATACAGAAGCTGGGATAAGCTTCGTTTTGCTCCAAAACTTGATGATATAGATAAAGACATATTAAGAAATAATGTGGTCATCCTTACCTTTGAGTTTGTAATCATAGCTGCATCTATACCGGCTCATCATTTTACCGGTATAGTCATTTCTCCGGTTGCTCTTATTGTAGGATATGTAGGAAAGATGAAAGAGCATTCTTCCTATGCGCGGAGACCATGTGATTTTCCTCACTTTGCAGAAAGAAATCTGCTGCTTGTGATTCTGACATTCGGCGAAATGATCATAGGAATCGCGGGATACTTTACAGAGGATAGTCATATCGCATTTAACATTATTTCCTTCCTTGTAGTTATAGGAATGTTCCTTAGCTATGGTTTCTTCTATGATAATGTCCTTGATCATCATAAGAAGACTTCGGGGCTCGGGTATCTTATTATTCATGTAATCATGATATTGGCTATCAATTCTACAACTATAGCTCTTGAACTTTTGGCCAGACCCATGGTTCCGATTTTTCCCAAGACCATATGGATGGTCATAACCATGTTTATATATTATATTTGTCTGATCATGACGGAGAGGTATGCAAAGGAGCAGGTCAAGATGGATTATAAGTCTATGGTCAAGATAGTTATACTAATGATTGGTTACACAGTTCTTATGCTTCTTGCGGGACATAATCAGCTTATCGGATCATTGATAACAGTATCTTTTGTATATATTGTATTCTTCATGTTCCTCCACAGGCACAATGTACGACTGAAGGAAATGAAGGTCGGAGGATATATCGAGTGATTCAGAAAATATCATAATGTGATAGAGTTTGAATTCGCATTTATCTAAAAAAATCTATATGTAAAAAATTAATGCTTCCGGACAGTTAAGGTTCGGGAGCATTTTTGTGATAATAAATCAGTTGAGCAGAGTCAGCTTAAATGCTAATATATCATCGTACATTTGTTTGAAATATTAAAGGTATTATATATGAAGATAGTTCATTGTGCGGATCTGCATCTTGACAGCAGATTGAACGCCAATTTAGATGAGAAAAAAGCAGCAGAAAGAAGACAGGAACTTCTTGGAACCTGGCTTAGGTTGCTTGAATATGCTTCAAAGCATGAAGTGTCGGCCATTCTGATATCCGGTGATATGTTTGATACGGCCGCGGTCAGCAGCACTACAGCCAATGCGGTGATTGCAAGTATAAAGAGACATCCTGAAATGGTCTTTTTTTATCTAAAAGGAAATCATGATACGGATTCTTTTTTGAACAGGGCAGAGCTTCTTCCGGAGAATCTGTATACTTTCAATGATTCCTGGCGTATGTATCGACTTTCCGGGAATATAGTCATCTCCGGTAGAGAACTTACAAACAGTTTTGGAGGAGCAAAGCTTCCTGATAACTGGGCGGCAAGAACTCTGAATCTGAGAGAAGAGGATTACAATATTGTAATGCTTCATGGTCAGGTGGTGATGTCCAGAGGTGAGTCTGAGGATGCGGAGGAGATACATCTGCCTGACTATGCCGGTCGTAATGTTGATTATATGGCTTTAGGGCATGTACACAGATATATGGATGGCCAGCTGGATGGAAGAGGTATATGGTGTTATCCGGGCTGCCTTGAGGGGCGAGGTTTTGATGAATGTGCCCGTCATGGATTTGTGATGCTCGATATAGATGAGGATACCCATAAGGTTAAGAGGCAGCTTATAGATATAAGCAAAAGACATTTATGGACAGTTCCTGTAGATGTGACCGGCCTGGAAAATTCCGTAGATATGGTTGAAAGGGCAAAAGCAGAGCTTGCAGTTCTCAGTGGAACACCGGCGTCGGGAGCAGAACTTGAAAATATAGATCAAGGGTTTTTGAAGGAGATTCTTGATAATGCCGGCAGCGGACGTTTGCGGCCTGATGATATGGTTAAGCTTGTTCTTAAAGGTGAACTAATGATTGAAACTGAGAAAAGTGCAGATTTTATACGTTCACAGTTAAGACCTATGTTTTACTATATAAGGATAGAGGATGAGACACGCCGCAGAATTGATTATAGGGATTATGAAAATGATAAATCTCTCAAGGGTGAGTTCATTCGTGCTGTAAGAGATGATATGCAGCTTCAGGAGGATATAAAGCCGGAAGTTATTGATGCGGGTATACGTCTTTTGCTTGGAGAAAAGATAGGATAACGAAAGATTTTTATATAAGATGAGATTAATTAGTGCAAAAATTGAAAATTTTGGAAAATTACATGATTTCACCATCGACTTCGATGAGGGGCTTAATGTATTTCTCCGCGAGAATGGCTACGGGAAGTCTACATTGGCATCTTTCATACGAGTGATGTTTTACGGTCTTTCAGGTGATCGAAAAACTCAGGATGAAGAGAATGATCGTAAGAAGTACAGACCCTGGCAGGGGGGATCTTTCGGGGGTGAACTTGTTTTTGAAGAGGAGGCGTCATCCAAAAAGTATAGAATAGTCCGGACTTTTGGAGAAAGGAAAGGCCAGGATATTTTTAGACTATATGATGCTGAAACTAATCTGGAATCCCATGATTACAGCGAGAATATTGGTGAAGAAATTTTAAAAATAGATGAGAGATCCTTTAAGAAAACTGTTTTTATAGGGCAGATGGAACTTGAGACAGGGATTACATCAGAAATCAACGCCAAGATCGGAAATGTTTCAGAGGACAGGGATGATATGAACCGCTATGAAACGGTTTTGGAAGGATTGAAAGATGAAATCAATGCAATATCTCCTCACAGAAGAACCGGAAGTATTTTTAAGAAACGAATGGAGCTTGAGATATTAAAAACGGAGCTTAAGGATAAGGAACTTATGGAGCAGGAGCTTACTCAGAGCGCAGGAAAGCTTCACGAAGAGGGAGATGAACTTAGAAAACTTAAGAAAACCATTGAGGGATTAAACGGAAGACTTGTGGCCAGAAGTCAGTATCAGGATGTCATTAACGATAAGATAAATTATGACAACCTAATACAGGAGATATCAGGATGTGAGCACAGATTGCTGGAAGCTGAGAAAAGATACTTTGGCTCCCTGTATCAGGATATGACTCAGGATATGAGGCTCGAAAAGATTAATCGAGGACTTAGGGAACTTGACGACAGGTTCAGATGCGGAATCCCGGATGAAAAAGACTTAAATATATTGGAAAAGCGAATCGCGAAGCTACAGTTTCTCCGGGAAAAGCTTGGTCTTATGAAAGAAAACGGATATACAGGCAGAAGGACGAAAGGGAGTGATGGTTCAGGTGCAGTTATCAGATTAACATCTTTGATCATTGTCGTTGCCGCACTTGCTTTTGGCGGATGGCTGGTTATTTCAGATAAGAGTACTACGGTAGGTTTGATGGTGGCAGTGGCAGGCCTGGTAGTAGCATTAATTCTTACTGTTGGAATATCAGGTAGTTTAGATTCCCGTTCCGGTGCAAACGTGAGAAAATCTCCGGGAATCAATGAAGTATCTGATGAAATAGATCACCTGAGCAGAGATATAGCTTCGTATTTACATGAATTTTATCCAAGGGTGGATTTTTCTGATGTAAGAAATATGGATTTTGAAGCTTTTGGAGGCCTGAGGAATGATGTGCTTAGGTATGCCAGATTATGTGATATAAGAGATTTTGCCGGAGAACTTGCTGCAAAGAGAAAGGCTAAAGCTGATTTTGAAGGCTGTCATGATGTAGAAAAACTGATGAATATCAGAGAGACTTCTGTAGAAGAAGAGTCTTTCGAGGCTATGAGCAGAAGTCTTAAGGAGTATAGTGCTGTTTATAATGAGAAAAACGAATACATACACAGTCTTAAAGCTCATATGAATGCTGTGGAAGAAAAGCTTCAGGTACTGTATGAGAAGGAAAGAAGCTATGAGGCGGGCCTTGATGAGCTAAATGAACTTGAGCAGAGGCATAATCTTATGATTCTTGTGAGAGATCATCTGGAAAAAGCCCATGAGAATTTTTCCAAGGTATATATGACGCCGCTTATGTCTGCATTTGAGAAGTATTATCGTATATTTATAAATACATCCGGATTGCAGGATATACCATACCGAATGGATGCAAACTTTAATATAGGGTTTATGGCTGAAGGGCAGGCTCATAGTACTCAGCTTTTGTCGGAAGGATTTAAGAATCTGGTGGAACTTGCCAGAAGGATGGCATTTATAGATGCTATGTACGGTGAAGAAAAGCCTTTTATTGTACTGGATGACCCGTTTGTCAATCTGGATGAAGTAAAGGTTGACGGAGCAATGAAGTTTCTCGATGAAATATCAAAATATCATCAGGTTATATATTTTACCTGTCATGAGAGCAGGAAATAGAAAAAGAGTTGAATCGGAAGTATCCGGTTCAACTCTTTTTAAGTAATAAAAATCGACTCAACTTTCGATAAGCAGGTGAAAAAATCGACTCAACTTTCGGAAAATAATAAGGAAAATCAACTCAATTATCAGGAAATTATCGAAAAGGCAACTCAACTTAAAGAATTATCTGCGCTTTGCGGAGTTTTTAGCTGCGGCCTCTGCAGATTCACCTTCCAGATTCTGTGAAACGGTGAGCTCCTGATTGTCTATGTGCTCCTTCATAAGGGTCTTTGCACGAATGATATCGCGAATCTTTATGGCCTGAAGGATGTTCTCGTGTTCGCTGATAAGAGTGCCTCTCTGAGCTTCATCCTTGATATACTCAAGACGGTAGCGATACATCTGTTCGCGGAGATTGTTTATCATCTGAATAAGCTTGTCATTACGGGTGGCCTTGTAGATGATATCATGATAAGCTTCGTCGGCTTCAGCGATTTCCATCTCGGAACCGTTATTCTCAACAACCTTCTTGAAATGATCTTCGGCTTCTGTGAGTTCTTTAAGCTCTTCATCATTGATGCGCTGACATGCAAGATCAGTGGCAAGTTCTTCCAAAGCGCCACGAACTTCAAGAACGTCCTGAAGGCTCTTGTGAGAAATCTTTGCAACTTCTGCACCGCGTCTTGGAATCATGATAACAAGTCCTTCGAGTTCAAGCTTTCTTATTGCCTCACGGATAGGAGTACGTGAAACTCCGAGCTTCTCGGCTAACTGTATCTCCATAAGACGCTCGCCCGGCTTCAACTCACCCTTGAGAATTGCCTGCCTGAGAGTATTAAAAACGAGATCTCTTAATGGAAGATATTCGTTCATATTTACTGTAAATTCGCTCATCAAATTTTTGTCCTCCGTCATGAAAATGATTTGAGTTTCAAATGTCTTTCTACTCACTTCTATAAAATATGTTGACTACTCTATACTTGAACTTCGATCAACACGAAAAGTGTCAACCGTAGACCATGTTAGTGCCATGGCTCAGTCAGATAAACCTGCTTACAAAGATTCTTGTCTTTGCCATAGCGTAATGACTGATAACAATTCTTTGCTGTTTCCGGATCCGCAAATATACCGAAGACAGTAGGCCCGGAACCTGACATAAGAGAGTTGATGGCACCAAGCTCTTTCATCTTGGATTTAATAGACTCAATCTCCGGATAATTTCTACATGTGACTGTTTCCAAAATGTTGCCCATGTTTTCGGCGACCGCTCTTACGTCCTGCTTTTTTAATGCAGTTATCACGGCGTCAACATCCGGATGAGAAGATTCGGGAAGAACATTCACATGAAGATTCTGATATACAAACTTCGTGGAAACGGATATTGCAGGCTTAGCTAAAACTATTGGGCATATCGGTAGTTTCGTAAGAGGTGTGAGAACCTCTCCGATTCCCTCAGACAGAGCAGTTCCCCTCATAAGACAGAAAGGAATGTCTGCACCGAGCTTTACACCACGAAGCTTAAGCTCATTAACAGATAAACCCAGATCAAAAAGCTTGTTCATACCGTAAAGAACAGAAGCAGCATCTGTAGATCCGCCTGCCATACCTGCTGAAACAGGAATCACCTTCTTCAGTTGCATGGAAACGCCCTCTTTGATACCAAACTCGTCAATGAGCATTTTAGCTGCACGATACATGAGATTGTTCTCATTTACCGGTAAAAATGAAAGATTTGTGGTAAGTCTGATACCGGGTTCGCCGGTTTTCTGCATATCTATATTGTCGTGAAGTTTAACAGTCTGCATGATCATCCTTACATCATGGTAACCGTCTTCACGCTGTCTCAAAACGTCAAGAGACAGATTTATCTTGCCGTATGCCTGCAGTTTAATGCTGTCCATAAAATAACTTACTCCCCCTATATGTTGTATAAACTACTACAATTTAATAGATGAGAATGGAGCAAATGCCTAATTTCAAATAAAAAATCGTTCTTTGTATACAATACTTCGCTATTGTAATGCATCTATCCGTTTTAAGCAAGGAATAATGTACTAATAATAATACAATAAATATAAAAAAATTATTATGGAGGCATTAAATTGTATTGCAATTTAACAAATTAATATCTCTCATTAGATAAACATACATGAATTAAAAGTATGAAAACTTTATAAAAATTATAAGGTATATTGACATAATGACAGGTTGTCACTATACTGTTGACACAAAATGACAGATTGTCACCTTGGTTTTCATAGACTTAGTGGTTTATAGATTGAAGTGTGGGAGTTTATGAGGGGTATGTAAATGATTCTCGGTCATTTGAAGGGGTTTTGTTGATTGGAGGGAAAATTGGCAACTAAGAGATTTGAAAAGCTTTCTGAAGAAAAGAAGAAACGTATTCTTGATGCAGCCAAAGAGGAATTTGCCAGAGTATCATTTGAAGAAGCATCAATAAATCAGATTATTAAAAATGCGGGTATATCAAGAGGCAGCTTTTATACCTATTTTGAGGACAAGAATGATCTGCTTAGATATATCTTCGATGAACAGGATGAAATGAATAAAAAATTTCTTAGAGAACTCGTTCTGGAAAATGATGGTGATTTTTGGAAGGCTGTCACAGAGTGGACACGTAAAGTCGCAGGATATCTGAAAGAAGGTTCTATACAGCAGCGCATAAACATTATTACTAATACGGGGATGATGAGAAGAATCGTTGACTGGGTGGGAACAGAGAAGTGCATGGAGCATGATAAGACAAGAGACAAGGAAGAACTTGCCTGGCTGATGGAGAATCTGAATCTCAGCTTTTTGGACTACAGAGGCAGTAGTGAAAGGTTTGAAGCGATTGTTAGGTCAGCACATATGCTTTCAGGTATCGCGATTTTAAATCTCATAATTTATCCAAATCAGAATACAGAAAAGATATTGAACGATTTTAATACCCAGTTGGATGTTCTTAGAGGCGGAGCAGATCCGAGGATGAACAGAAGTTGTAAGGGTGCTGTGTCAAAGTGATAGCTTTGCCGGTGTTGATATCTGCATAATCCGGTATTGTTCCATTTAGCTAAGAATTAATTTTTGTATGGTGTTAAAAATCGGAATTCTTTGCCGAAAACAAATATGAGATACGGAATAAAGAATATGTTTCCGAAAAGGATAGGAGAAGGATATGAAAAAAATAGGTAAGGTTATTATAGCAGTTGTTATAGTTGCAGTTATAGGTGCAGCTGTTACAGCAAGATTGATGAAACCTAAGGAAGAAATGCAAATGAAAGAGCTTCCGGCAGTCACATTGGCTACAGCTGCCACAGGGACTATAGAACGTGAAACAGCTCTGATGGGCAAGATACAGCCATCTGATACATATCATGTGATGCCCAAGACTTCCGGTGAGATTATTGAAATATATGTGCAGAATGGAGATCAGGTTAAGCAGGGAGATCCTATTGCCAGGATAGATAATCAGAAAGCGATAGATTCAGCGAAGGCAACTTATGATTCTGCCAGTGCGTCTTTACGTGCCGCACAGGATCAGGCGAATACTGCAACAGATGCACTCAATCGTATGACTCCCCTTTATCAGGCAGGGGATGTGGCGCCTCAGACATATACTCAAACACTGAATTCAGCAAATGCCGCACAGTCACAGGCTGCAGCTGCAAGAGCCCAGTTGAATTCAGCTAAGCTTCAGTATGATACACAGGTAGAGTACTCGACTGTAACAGCACCTTCAGACGGAACCGTTCAAAATCAGAATATGACACTGAACGGGACAGTATCACAATCATCCGAGCTTTGTGTCATAACAGGATCAGGACAGAGAAAAGTTAAATTCAACGTAACTGAAGATATACTTAATAATCTTTCCTTGGGACAGAAAGTCACAGTAGAGAAAAACAGCACAACTTATGAAGGAACTATTTCTGATTTAAGCAGGCTTATTGATTCATCTACCGGTCTTTTCGCTGTGGAGGCTGAACTTAAAAATGCTGATGCACTTGCAGATGGCGTTGCAGCAAAGGTTGAACTTATCTCGGCTACCGCTAAAGATGCCATGATTATTCCGTCAGATTACGTATATTATTCAAGTGGAAATCCTTACGTATATGTATATGAGAACGGAATAGCAAAAAGAGTTTTTATTACATTGGGAATAACCAATGATTCGGAATATCAGGTTATAGATGGAATTACGAAAGAAGACAAGATAGTTTCAAGCTGGACAAATGATATTTATGACGGAGCAAGTGTTCGTATCATAGACGAAAATGGAAATATAGCAGCTAACTGATATCAGGAAGGAGCAGCATAATGCATTTTATAACCGAATTTGTCATCAGAAGACCGGTTACCACATTCCTGGCGGTTATCAGTCTCATATTTTTTGGAGTAATGTCCCTTTTAAGTCAGAAGATGGAACTTATGTCCAATATAGATGTTCCGATGATCATCATAACCACAACCTACAATGGAGCATCTCCTGAGGATGTGGATGAAATTATTTCAACACCTATTGAAGAGGGGGTTTCTGTACTTTCGGATGTAAAAAAAGTTACGTCCAAATCTTCTGAAAACTATGGATTTACCATGGTTCAGTATGAGTATGGTACAGATATGGATAAGGCTTACGATGAGCTGAAAAAGAAGATTGATGCAGTAAAGACGAAATTTCCGGATGGTGTAAATGATCCGAATGTCCTTACCATGAATGTTAGTGAACAGCCATCCCTTAGCCTTTCTATAGAAAATTCAGCACAGGATAATATGTACAACTATGTTGAAAATGATATTTCCCCTGAGTTTGAAAGCCTTGGCACTGTGGCAAGTGTATCTCTTTCCGGCGGACAGAAGCAGTATGTAAGCATAGAACTTATACCTGAAAAGCTAAAACAGTATGGCCTTAGTATGTCAACTGTAGCATCAACTGTAGCAGGGGCTGATTTTGCACTTCCTGCAGGTACGACTAATGTTGGTAAGCAGAAGCTTTCAGTAAGTACCGGAAATGATTATGACGACGTCAGCTCTCTTGGAAATATTCCCATAACAACTGGAAACGGAAATACTGTTTACTTAAGTGATATTGCAAAGATAAATCTAAGTCTCAAAGATCAGGAGGCGATAGGAAGATATAACGGTCAGGATACTATCATGCTTGATCTTACAAAGAAACAGAGTGAGTCGGCAGTTAATATGTCCAATCAGGCTAAAAAGCTCATAGCCGAGCTTGAAGCGAGAGATGAGAATCTTAAGATTCATATTATTGATGATGACTCAGTCAGCATACTAAACTCATTGACTTCTGTATTCGAGACTATGATTATGGCTATCGTTATTTCCATGATTGTCATAATACTGTTTTTCGGAGATATGAAGGCTTCCCTTATTGTTGGTACTTCTATCCCTATTTCCATACTTACAGCGCTTGTAGCTATGTGGGCTATGGGATACTCACTTAATATGGTAACCATGTCCTCACTTGTTCTTGGTGTAGGTATGATGGTTGATAACTCCATAGTTGTACTTGAAGCCTGCTTCAGATCCATGGACAAATATACAACTGCCGGATTAAAAACAAGACAGACTGCAGCGCTGGATTCTGTAAAAACAGTTGGTGAGTCTGTTTTGGGTTCAACCTTAACCACCTGTGTAGTTTTCCTGCCGCTTGGATTCATGAAGGGACTTATGGGACAGTTTTTCGCACCACTTGGATTTACCATTGTGTTCTGTATGCTGTCTTCTCTTATTTCGGCAATATCCATAGTTCCGCTTTGTTTTGTTATATATAAGCCTTCAGAGAATTCTCATGCTCCTGCTCATTCTGCCATTCAAAGAATGCAGGTTGTTTACAGAGGTATCATTGATAAGCTTCTTAATCACAGAGTTCTTGTTCTCGCTGTTTCTATCGGGCTGTTTGTTGCTTCTCTCGGCTTCTTGAAATATATCAAGGTAGAGATGATGCCGGCGACTGATGACGGTAAGATAACCATCACTGCGGAAACGAGATCCGGTCTTAAAATAGAGGAGATAAATAAAATACTTCTTAAAATAGAGGATGTGGTTTCAAAGGATCCTGATACAAAGAGTTACAGAGTATCTTCAGGTGGCTCCAGTATACAGTCAATGTATTACGGAAGCAGTTCTACGGTTACAGTTGAGCTTATTAAAAACAGGAGCATGAAGACAAAGGATAAGGCTACTTACTATCGTAAGATTTTTGACGGAACACCTGATGCAGTCATTTCCGTTAAAGCCAATAACTCCATGTCAAGTATGTCAACTTCCAAAGATAATTACGAGGCAATTTTGCAGTCTTCAAACTACAATAGTCTGAAGGAGGCATCAAAACAGATAGTTGAAGAACTTCAGACAAGAAATGATGTTACTGCGGTACATTCTTCACTTGAGAATGCAGCCCCCCTTATCAAAATTCATGTGGATCCGATAAAAGCAAATGCAGAGGGTCTGACGCCTTCAGGTGTAGGAAATCAGCTTTATAATATGATATCCGGTAAGAAGGCCATGACAATGCAGATAGATGGACAGAATACGGATGTTACAGTGGAGTATCCTAAGGATGAGTATGATAATGTAGAAAAGATAAAGGATATCTTCCTTACAACACCGACAGGTGCCCAGGTACAGCTTAAAGACATAAGTGATGTTGTATTTGAGGATTCACCGGCATCAATTAACAGAGTTGACAAGAAGTACAACGTAACTATCAAGGCGGAATATACGACCAATGCGGATCAGATGTCCAGAATGCGTATCAATCAGGAAGTTATTTCAAAATATCTTACTAATGGTGTAACAATGGGTGTTAATTCATCTGATCAGTCACAGAGTGAAGAGTTTTCATCCTTTGGTGGAGCTCTTGTTATCGCGGTATTCCTTATCTGGGTAGTAATGGCGGCACAGTTTGAGTCCATGAGATTCTCTTTCATGGTTATGACCACACTTCCACTTGCTTTGATAGGTTCATTCGCACTTTTGTGGCTTTCCGATTCATCTATTTCAATGGTTTCGCTTCTTGGATTTATGATGCTTATCGGTACGGTTGTTAATAACGGTATCCTATATGTTGATACTGTTAACCAGTACAGGATGGCGATGCCAAGAAGGCGTGCCCTTATAGAAGCCGGTGCTACGAGACTGAGACCTATCCTTATGACTACTCTTACAACTGTTCTGTCGATGATTCCTATGGCGATAGGTATCGGAGATAATGGTGAGATGATGAAGGGACTCGCCATAGTAGATGTGGGCGGTCTTACGGCATCTACCATTCTTGCTCTCCTAGTTCTTCCTGTTTACTATACAGTGATGGATAAAAATAAAAAGAACGTGGATAAGGATGTTCCGGGACCTGGATATATGGAAGGAAAGAAACCTTCCGAGTACTATCAGAAGAAAGCTGCAGAAGAATGGGAAAGGTATGGAACACCTGATGATGATCCTTCAGGAGATGAGGAGTCTCCACTGGATGATGGAGATTTCTCTGATGGATTTCCGGACTGATGATTATAAATATACTACTTACTTTTGATACTTACTCACCATGTGTTTTGGATAATTTGATCAGGTAGGCAGTGTTTGAATGAGATATCCCGGAAAAAAGTATTTTTTCGGGATATTTTTGTTTATTTAACATAGAGTAAACATTTACTGACTAAGATGCTTCATGTGAGCCAATAAAACAGTTTTAACGGGAGGGTTATTAATGATACTTAGTGAAAAAAAACTGGCTATGGTCATGGTGGGAGTGATGATTATAGAGTCATTTGCAGCAGTTGCAGCAGAGCGAGCAACAATTGACTATGCTCCGAGACAGACTTCCTATGAAAGAGAAAGAACGGCAGAGGAGTGGGCAAGATTGCGCGATAACAACCTTGAATGGGATGAGATAAGAGATTTAGTTCATGAGTACAATCCTACTGTATCCGCAATATGGATAAACTACAGAGATAATAATGATACAGGAACATATGATCTTGATTATGATGCAGTTATCAGCAATATTGAAAGTGTATATGACAACGCTTTGGGTATAAGTGATGCCGGGGACGCATCGGCAGAACTTGCCAGAAAGCAGTCTCTTGCAAGCGTGGATACCGTCATACAGAATTCTGACAGGCAGATTGTTACGCTTGGATATAAGAAAACAGAGGTGACAACAGCAGAAGCTATAAAGCAGCAGATAATCGGAATATATACTTCAGATCTTAATGCAAAGCTTAACGAACTAACCATCAAACAGAATCAGAATCTCCTTGAGCAGACAATGAGAAAAAAGCAGGTTGGTTCTGCGACTGAACTTGATGTCATGACTGCGGAGAAAGCGTTGAAAGATGCAGAAGCTGCACTACAGACTTCTGTGGCGGATCATACAAAGACAAAGCAGACGGTGCTGGTAAATCTTGGTTGGACTTATAATGCTGAGCCTGTGATATGCGATGTTCCGGAAGTCAGCAATGATATGATAACCATGATTAATCTTGAAAATGATATAGCTCAGGCCATGGAGAAAAGCTATACACTGAAGATAGATGAAAGGAAGCTTTCTTTGGCAGAGTCTGACGGAACTATAAGCAGTTCATCCATCACTCTCGGAACTGATAAAAATCAGGTGAAGTCGGATATGACGGCTAAGTACAATGCTTTGATAACTGCGTTGAATGCTTATGAGAAACAGCAGCTGAATGAAACAAATCTTCAGCAGACGCTTGATAAGACCACAAGAAGTTATGCATCCGGTGCTGCAAGTCTGAGAGATCTTGAGACTGCTCAATATAATTATGAGTCTGCCAAGATCAATACTGAACTCAAGAAGTATGCAGTTCAGGCCGCTTACTTTACTTATTGTTCCTACAGAGACGGTCTTGCGGGCAGTGGTTCATCATCATGATGAAGGGTTTGAAAAAGAACGTTTGTGTTTACAGAAACAAAGGTAACAAACAGATCAGGTAATCCGGAAAGGAAAATCCGATATCGAAATGAGATAATAGGATATGAGATTATATGAAGAAAAGAATTATAGCATGTGTTCTCACTGCTTCCATGCTTGGAACATTGGCATCAGGAACAGTGATGGCAGAAACAACAAAGAAGCCTGGAACAAGAGTTGTGATTAATGTTACAGATCCTTTTTCGTCTGAAACCGGTCTCACGGGAGTGGATTCACAGGGAAGACCTAATGGTATGGATGATGAGACATGGGCAAGACTTCAGGATAATGTGATTGATTATGATGAAATTCCGGATCTTGTGGAATACAGAAGTGTCATCGCCAGGCAGCAGACAGCGGCGATAGATAACTATGCAGTCAATATGAATCAGATTATAGATTCTATCAGCGATTCAATAGGTGACATGAATGCGGAGATAACGGATCTCAGAGAAAAAAGAAATGAAGAGACAGATGCCGCAAAGAAGGCTGAGTATGATGCTATGATAAAACTGTACAACAGTATGATAAGTGCCAGCGGAACAGATAATTATGGCATTGTTTCAACAGATGAAACGGGGAATGTCACGAAAACAACAATGAGCGTACAGAAAGCGACAGCTCAGGGGTCGCTGACAAAACTTGTAAGTTCCATTAAAAAGAACATGCATGCCACCAAAGTTTCCATGATAAGCGGTATGAATTCAGCGTTTCTGGGATATCAAAGTCTTTTGGAACTTAACAGGATGTATCAGAAGCAGGTGGATATGTACAGGACCATGTACGATGCGGTATTAAGGCAGCAGGCTGTGGGATCCGCAACGGCTGCTGATGTCAGATCTGCAGAAATCAGTCTCAGAGAGGCGGAACTAAACCTTTCAGGCAACAATGAATCTCTTCGCAGTATAAAGGAGAATATGGCATTGTTACTTGGATGGGATATATCCGAGGTTGCCAATGTTTCCATAGGCGTAATGCCTCAGTATGATGCAACATATATTGCTTCCAGGGATTTGAATGCCGATATTGAAACGGCACGAATGTACAATGTGAGTTATGGATCTGCAGCTGCTATGAAAAAGCCGGATATAACCGGTTATTCAGAGGCGGATATAAAGAGAAATTCGACAAAAGAGAATCTTAATATCACCATGAATTCGCTTTACAATACTGCACTTCAGGCAGGGAGTGAATACGATGCGGCTCTTGCAGGTTATATGGTTGCGGCAAGGCAGAAGGATGCGGCTGAGCGAAGTTATGCTGCCGGACTTGTCGGAAATTCTCAATATGCCGGAGCTGTTACCCAGTATATAGCATCAGAGGCACAGGCCAATATTTCGGCCATCAATGCATCATCTGCAGTTTTAAACTATCAGGCTGCTTTAAAGGGATATGTCTAAGGCGGTGAAGAACCACCGAATATGTGTTGATTGATTCGTACGAAACAGATCATATCTTTGATCGATGTTCTTTTTTGAAGTGTCATGAAGCAATCACTTATAAGGTCCGTATCGGAGATAGCTTCGGTACGGACCTAGTCGTTTTTTAGAGTATATTAATGCATTTACCCTTGTGTTATACTCCTTGACAGCAGTTCAATTTGAGCTTAAAATACAAAATATCGCAAAACGTATGTTTTATGGAGGACACACATGGCTAAGACCAGTAAAGCCCCGGTTAATATGAACCAGGATCATGAAGAGAAATTAAAGGCACTGGATGTTGCCTTGACACAGATAGAAAAAAACTTTGGTAAGGGTTCGGTTATGAAGCTGGGAGATTCAGCAGCAAGCTTCAACATAGAGACCATACCTACAGGCTCACTCTCTTTGGATATTGCTCTTGGAGCAGGCGGATTTCCAAAGGGAAGAATCATTGAGATATACGGACCTGAGTCTTCAGGTAAGACAACACTTGCATTACATGCAGTTGCAGAGGTTCAGAAGCGTGGAGGCATAGCAGGATTTATCGATGCCGAGCATGCACTTGACCCTAAGTATGCTCAGGATATCGGAGTTGATATCGATGATCTCTATATCTCTCAGCCGGATTCGGGAGAACAGGCTCTTGAGATTGCTGAGACTATGGTGCGTTCAGGTGCTATGGATATACTTGTTATCGACTCTGTTGCAGCTCTTGTGCCAAAGGCCGAGATAGATGGAGAGATGGGGGATTCTCATGTAGGACTTCAGGCAAGACTCATGTCACAGGCTCTTCGTAAGCTTACAGCTATCATAGCGAAGTCAAACTGTATACTCATCTTCATCAACCAGCTTCGTGAGAAGGTAGGTGTTATGTTTGGAAGCCCTGAAACTACAACAGGTGGACGCGCACTTAAGTTCTATGCATCTGTGAGACTTGATATACGTCGAGTTGAGACGTTGAAGCAGAATGGAGATGCTTCAGGTAACCGTGTAAGAGTTAAGGTTGTCAAGAATAAGATCGCTCCCCCTTTCAAACAGTGTGAGTTCGATATTATGTTTGGAGAAGGTATATCCAAATCAGGTGATGTGCTTGATCTTGCGGTCAATGAGAACATTATTGATAAGTCCGGCGCATGGTTTGCGTATAACGGTGAAAAGATAGGTCAGGGTCGTGAGAATGCAAAGGAGTTCCTGAAGGCAAATCCTAAGATCATGGCAGAGGTTGAAGGCAAGGTTCGAGAGAAGTACGGACTTCCTAAGGATGATTTTGAGGAGACTGAAGCTGATTCTTCAGAAGAAACTGAAAACTAAGATATAAATAGATGCCGGACATCCCGAGTAGGGATGATCCGGCTATTCTTAACTGTATAGAGTGGACAATCAGACTGAAATATGCGCTATTTAAATAGTAGGATGGCAAAATATTACGATAAAAGGAGTATTGAGTTGAAAACACTGGATGATTTATTGAAGGATTACCCACAGGAAGTATCTAAGTACAATATGGATCCTGGTAAGATGACGGAGCATGACAAACTTCTTAACCGGTGTAAAGAGAGGTGCCTGTATCTTCTTGAGCAATCCGCTAAAACAGAATCAAGGATCAGAGAAAAACTCGTCAAGTCGGGAAAGTATGACGAAGATATAATTGATGAGGCTATTGATTTCCTGAAGAAATATGACTATATCAATGACCTTCGGTTCGCTCAACAACTCATAAAGCAGTATTCCGGTACAAAATCTTTGCGGGAGATAGAACAGAAACTTTATCAAAGAGGAGTTGAAAAGAGATGCATTAAGGCGGCCATATCTTCTTTCAAGGAGAATGAGGAATTGTCCGGAGATATGGAGATGAAAGCTGTCAAAGCAGCAATAAGAAAGAAATATAAAGATACGTCATGTCTTTCTCCGGATGAGAAAAGAAAACTGTATGCATCACTTATGAGGAAAGGTTTTTCTTATAGGCTTGTTTCCAAGGCATTATCCATAGATGAAGACTACGATTGAACAGGTTTAACGGATGAATATGATTTCGAAATATAAAAGCAATACAGACAGGGTAATTGTTACATTTGGAGTTGTGTTTCTGATGATGGAGATCTGGAAACAGATTATGATTTGGAAGGTCGAGTTTGGAGGAAGGTATGAGATATGGTATTTTCCGTTTCAGCTTTGCTCTATGCCTATGTATCTTTGCCTCCTGTATATGGCTTTGAAAGAGATTAAGTGTACGAAAAGATTTAGAGCTGCGATACTCACTTTCATACGGGATTATGGATTTCTTGGCGGAATTATGGCACTCATAGTGCATGACGGTCTTATTCACCAGGGATTTCCGTTATTGACGGCCCACGGATTTATATGGCATGTGCTTATGCTATTGTTGTCGATATATATTTCGTTTAAACATATATCGCTTAAGGGAAATTCAGGATTTGCAAGTACACTTCCGCTTTTTATGATTCTGTCAGTCATTGCAGAGGTTATAAATGTCATTTTCCACAATTTTGGTGATTGTGATATGTTCTATATTTCTCCCTATCATAACAGTTCTCAGATGATTTTTGATGATATCGATTCCGTGATAGGCAGACCGTTGGGAATTATAGTTTATCTTATATCAGTGTGTGCCGGAGCATTTGTAGTTCATTTTGTCCTAGATGCATTTTTTGAAGCGAGGGTGAATAATGAAACAAGATGAAAATAAATTGTTGACAATCTAAAATGGATTGTGTACAATCAAAATGTAAGTTAGATTTAATTAACAAGGACACTAATATCCGGGATATTAACAGGTTTCTCCCTATGTAGGCTTTGTGTCCGGTGATATAAAGACGTTGATTATACGCTCTTTCTCCATGGATTTGTCGGGGCGACGGCGTTGTAAAGGAAGGAGGATTTTTTATGTATGATATAATAATTGTCGGAGCCGGCACAGCCGGACTGTCAGCTGCCATATATACGGTTAGAGCAGGAAAGTCGGTACTTGTGCTGGAAGCATCAGCATATGGTGGCCAAATTATAAATACACCGGATATCGAAAACTATCCGGGTATAGCACATATTTCGGGATTTGATTTTGCAACCGGTCTTTACAATCAGGCCAAAGACCTGGGGGCCGAGATAAAGTTCGAGAAAGTTGTCGGTATAGAGACAGATGGATCTGAGAAGGTTATTAAAACATCTCAGAGAGAGTACAGGGCTAAGGCTGTTATTCTTGCAACCGGAGCCAGAAATCGTTCCCTCGGACTTCCGGATGAGAAGGAACTTGTCGGTAAAGGCATTTCCTACTGTGCTACTTGTGACGGAATGTTTTATCGAAACAGGGTTGTTGCTGTAAGTGGTGGAGGAAATACCGCTATAGAGGATGCACAGTTCCTTTCTAACTACTGTGCAAAGGTTTATGTGGTTCATCGCAGGGATAAGTTCAGAGCGGATCAGAAAGAAGTGGAACGCCTTAAAGCAAAAGACAATGTTGAATTCATTTTGAACAGTAACATAACAAAACTGATTTCCGATGATATGGGGCTTACGGCTATAGAAGTTACGGATAAAAACAGCAATGATGTTAAGAACATTGAGGTATCCGGGCTGTTCGTTGCCATTGGGCAGGCGCCTGACAATTCTTCATTTGAAAATCTGGTGAAGCTTGACGAAAAGGGCTATATAGAGGCCGGAGAAGATCTTAAAACAGGAACTGATGGTATTTACACAGCAGGAGACTGCCGGACAAAGTCAGTAAGACAACTTACTACAGCGGCATCTGACGGAGCGGTGGCTGCACTTGCTGCCTGCGGATATATTGATTCATTGTGATTAAAGGAGAAGATCATGACAAATATTTTTGATATTAAGGTTTTAGATAAGGATAGAAATGAAACAACACTTTCTGAGTACAAGGGAAAGGTTCTTCTTATTGTGAATACAGCAACAGAGTGTGGTTTTACACCACATTATGAGCAGCTTCAGTCTATGTATGAGAAGTATAAGGATGAAGGGCTTGTGATTCTTGATTTTCCGTGCGACCAGTTCGGGCATCAGGCACCGGGAACAGAGCAGGAAATAGCCAAATTCTGTTCAAGCCGTTTTGGGGTTAATTTCCCTATGTATGCAAAAATTGATGTAAATGGTGAGAAGGAGACAGAACTATTCAGATACCTTAAGGATGCACAGGGCTTCAAGGGGTTCGGAGAGGGGAAGACTGCTGAGTTTATGAAGGGTTTTGTGGCTAAGGAACATCCTGATTATGAGTCTACCTCAGATATTAAGTGGAATTTTACAAAATTTCTTATTGACAGAGACGGACAGGTCATTGATAGATTTGAACCCACTATGGATATGGCTCTTGTAGAAGAAAAGGTAGCATCAGTTATTAAAAAAAGGTAAACAACTATTCTATTTTGTGAAATATAATTGCATGTATCAATCGGTTGTGATACTATATCGGCGATTTAAGATATTTACACTGTGTCGTGTAAAAATATAGGTATAGAACAGGATGATTGGAATGGCAGATAAGTATGAGTCATTAAAAATCGAAAATCAATTATGTTTTCCGCTTTATGCATGTGCAAAAGAAGTAGTGCGGAGGTATAAACCTTTTTTAGACAGATTGGATCTCACATATACTCAGTACATAGTTATGATGGTTATGTGGGATAAGAAGAGAGTGAATGTTAAGGAACTGGGAGAGAATCTTTATCTTGACTCCGGTACACTTACGCCGCTTCTTAAACGTCTTGAAACGAAGGGACTTATAAAAAGAGAACGGTCTCATGAGGATGAGCGCGCATTGGATGTGAGTATAACCCCAAAGGGCGAGATGCTGAGAGAGGATGCGGTTCAGGTTCCTGAGGAGATGGGAAGCTGTATAAAGCTTACTAAAGAAGAGGCTTCGACCCTGTATCGCCTGTTATACAAGACTCTTGACTGTGTAGAAGAGTCAATGAAACAAAAGTAGATTTCAAGTCGCTAAATCCTTGATTTAGCGGCTTTTTTTCTGACTTTTACAGTCTTTCGGGACCGCCCCTTTTTATTGACAGTGACTGTTATTTTATATAAAATGTAATGGTTAAGTTAAGATTATATTGATGACAATATAACTTTATATATAAATAGAATTGGACAGGGTTAAGACAGGTAACATGAGTTTTAGCTTTTTCACATATCTGTTTGTACATTAACAACAAAATAGTGAAGGAGGTACACAAAGTGTCCCCATTTGTAATTACAGCTCTTATAGCAGCGGCTGCTGTTTTGGGCATAGCTATGTTTCTTGCCGGTCAAAATAAAGCAAAGTCTGATTATGAGAAGGTAGTTGGGTCTGCTGAACAGAAGTCCAGAGAAATCATAGATGATGCTATAAGAACAGCTGAGAACAAGAAACGTGAAGCTCTTCTGGAGACAAAGGAAGAGGCATTAAAAGCAAAAAATGACTTGGATAAGGAAA
Organism: Oribacterium sp. WCC10; assembly: GCF_900113415.1. GTDB lineage: Bacteria > Bacillota > Clostridia > Lachnospirales > Lachnospiraceae > Oribacterium. Next base: position 110,527 of record NZ_FOPH01000006.1, read on the forward strand.
TCAAAGACCGTCGTAAAGAGGTATCAGATCTCGAACACAGGATGTTGAAGAGAGACGAGGCTTCTGAAAAGAAGGCTGCCAATCTCGAGCAGAAGGAGCAGGAACTCCAGAAGCGTCAGGATAAGATAAACAAGAGAGAAGTAGAAGTTGAGGAACTTCATAATCAGAAGGTGACAGAGCTTGAGAGAGTGTCAGGTCTCACAAGAGATCAGGCAAAAGCAGAACTTCTCAAGTCTCTTGAGGAAGATACAAAGCATGATTACGCCATGATGATTCGTGAGCTTGATAATCAGGCGAAGGAAGATGCAGAGAAGAATGCACGAAACTATATCGTGGATGCGATACAGAGATGTGCAGCTGATCAGGTTACTGAGTCTACAGTATCTGTAGTACAGCTTCCTAACGATGAGATGAAAGGACGTATCATCGGAAGAGAGGGTCGTAACATACGTACACTTGAGCAGCTTACCGGAGTAGAGCTTATAGTTGATGATACACCGGAGGCGGTAGTCCTTTCAGGATTTGATCCTGTAAGAAGAGAAGTTGCAAGAATAGCTCTTGAGAAGCTTATAGTTGACGGCCGTATTCATCCAGCAAGGATAGAGGAAGTTGTTGAAAAGGCTCAGAAGGAAGTCGATGAGACTATCCGTGAGGAGGGAGAGGCAGCAGTACTTGAAGTTGGTGTACATGGTCTCAATCCGGAACTTGTAAAGCTTCTTGGTCGTATGAAGTTCAGAACATCTTATGGACAGAATGCTCTCAGACATTCTGTTGAGGTGGCACAGATTTCTGGACTCCTTGCAGAAGAACTTGGACTTGATGTTCGTATGGCCAAGAGAGCCGGTCTGCTTCATGACATAGGTAAAGCTATAGATCATGATGTGGAGGGTACACATGTTCAGCTTGGCGTTGAGCTTTGCAAGAAGTATCATGAGCCTGAAGTAGTTGTTAACACGGTTGCTTCGCACCACGGTGGTACAGAGCCAACATCACTTGTGGCTTGTATCGTAGCTGCAGCAGATGCGATTTCAGCAGCAAGACCGGGCGCAAGACGTAAGTCGCTTGAGACTTATACAAATCGTCTTAAGGAACTTGAGGATATTACAAACTCATACAAGGGTGTTGAAAAGTCCTTCGCGGTTCAGGCCGGTAGAGAGGTTCGTATCATGGTTGTTCCAGATCAGGTATCAGATGATGATATGACTATCATGGCACATGATATGGCAAAGCAGATTCAGGATCAGATGCAGTATCCTGGAGTAATAAAGGTAAATATCATTCGTGAGTCAAGAGCAGTTGACTACGCAAAGTGATTTAAAATGGTCTGCACGCCATTCTGGCGTACAGACCATTTTTGTATTAACAGATCAGGATATATTTGAATAGAATTACTTGAGGAATACAACAGGATAAGCGGAAAAAGAAATTATCGGATTTTATAATTGGCTAATGTTAGATACAATCAAACAAGTTGAAAGTAAACCATTGCCTTTTTGGCGTTGGTTTGGTAAAAACTATCTAACAAATGTAAACAAAAATGAGGAGACCCCGGTTGGCTCTCGCCAAACCGGGGCAATTATGAAAAATTTTATATTGGGAAAAATAACCACAAATTAGAAGAAACAGTCGAAGCGTTTGTTCATATTTGCTATGATATTAATGATAGTATCGAATTGTGAATAATTTATGAACAAAAATTAAATATTTTAATTTGTATTGAACGATTTAAGTGTCAAAAGAGGCAACAGAGCATTGTATTGATTTCTGATACTTATATTGTCAGGTCCCTGTAAACATGCGAATCATATTTCGCAATTTGATCGGAGGTTGTATGGCAAAAGAAAAAAATAAGATTTCACATAATACTGAACGAGAGGTGTTGGTTACAGGTCACAGAAATCCTGATTCGGACTCCATATGTGCAGCAATTGCATATGCAAGATTAAAAAACAAAATTACTGATTCAGAGAGATATGTTCCTTGTCGTGCCGGTGAGATTTCAAGAGAAACAGCATTTGTTCTCGATTACTTCAAAGTAAAAGAGCCAAGACTCATAACAACGGTGAAGACACAGGTGAGTGATATTGAGTATCGCAAGACACCTGGAGTGGACAGAGACATGTCACTTAAGAAGGCATGGACGCTTATGAATGAGGGAAGCTTCGTTACGCTTCCTGTAGTTACAGCTCACAATACCCTTGAAGGTGTCATAACCATTGGCGATATTGCAAAGTCATATTTCAATGTTTATGATTCACATATTATTTCCAAGGCACACACCAAGTTTGCCAACATTCAGGAGACTCTGGAAGCTACGGTTGTGACAGGTGACATGAGCCGTTGCTGTACAGACGGTAAGGTGCTTATCGCTGCAGCCAATCCGGAGATGATGTCTTATTATATAGAGAAACACGATATAGTTATCCTTGGAAACAGAGCTGAGAGCCAGCTTTCTGCCATGGATAACGGAGCTGACTGTATCATCATTTGCGAAGGTGCAAATGTTTCACCGACCATCAAGAGTCTTGCGGAAGCAAATGGCATGATTATCATGGTTACAAGCTATGATGCGTATACAGCGGCAAGACTTATAAACCAGTCCATGCCTATCAGCTATTTTATGACTACAGATGGGCTTATCACGTTTACAGAGGATGACTTCGTTGATGATATGAGAGATATCATGGCGTCCAAGAGACATCGTGACTTTCCTATAATGGCCAAGGATGGAGCATATCTTGGAATGGTATCTCGTAGAAATCTCCTTGGTAATCATGGCAAGCAGGTTATACTTGTGGATCATAATGAACCCGGGCAGGCTGTTGAGGGTATTGAGGCGGCTGATATCCTTGAGATCATAGACCACCATAAGATTGCAACTGTACAGACTATGTCTCCGGTTTATTTCCGAAATCAGCCGCTTGGTTGCTGTTCAACCATCATCACTCAGATGTATAAGGAGAACAATATCGAAATCGATACCCAGACTGCAGGACTTCTTATGTCTGCGATCATTTCCGATACACTCCTTTTCCGATCACCGACATGTACTCCTCTTGATGAGAAAACAGGAAGAGAACTGGCAGAAATTGCAGGTGTTGATATAGAGAAGTATGCATTCTCGATGTTTTCGGCCGGCTCCAATCTTAAGGGTAAGACTGTAAAGGAAATTTTCTATCAGGACTTCAAGCATTTCAGTGCGGGAAAGGTTGAGTTTGGTGTAAGTCAGGTAACAAGTCTTAACAAGGATGAGCTTGAAGAGTTCAAGGACGGGCTTGAGGATTTTGCGAACAATGCACTCAAGGTTGAGGGAATTGACATGAGCTTCATCATGCTAACCAATATTCTTGACAGAAGTACAGATCTTCTTGCAGTCGGTCAGGGGGCAGGGAAGCTTATTGCCAATGCCTTTGGCGTAGAACCTGTCAGAAGGGAAGCAAAGGACGGAAATACAGAGGACTGTTGGTCAGTTATACTTCCGGGCGTGGTATCAAGAAAGAAGCAGCTTGTTCCGCCACTTACACTTTTTGCTGAGCAGATGTGATGACATAAATCTTGAGAGGAGATCAGGATCCGATGAACCTTACAATGACAGGCATGCCGGCCAGCGGTAAATCAACTATCGGAGTTATGCTGGCAAAGCGACTTGGTATGAGCTTTGTTGACATAGATATACTTATCCAGGAAAAAACCGGAAAACTTCTTAAGGAGTTGATTGTCGAAAACGGTAATGATGGTTTTTTGAAGATAGAAGGAGATATAGCAGCAGACCTTGAGACTGTTAATTCCATTATTGCTCCAGGAGGCTCTATATGCTATGAAGATTGGGCTATGGATCATTTGAAGCAGATCGGAAAAGTGGTTTATCTCAAGATTTCCTTCGAAGAGATGGCAAAACGCATTGGTAATGTTGTAGATCGGGGAGTTGCCATACCGGAAGGATATTCATTGAAGGATCTCTATGATGAGCGAACCGTTTTGTATGAGAAGTATGCTGATATCACCATAGATGAAAACGGCAAAACAGCAGCTGACATAGTTAATGAGTTGTGCTGCTGGATCTCGGAACAAAATTATAATTGAAGTATTTTGTAAATAATAGTTGAAATATCTGGCGATGCTTACTATCGTAAAACTATTCCTCATTGAGGGTAGAACGTGGTAAGTGTCGCTTTTTTTATGAAACGGAGGGTAGACTTTTGGAGGAAAAACTAAATAAGCGTCTTGTTATCGGTATACTGGCGCATGTTGATGCGGGAAAAACAACATTATCCGAGTGTATCCTTTATGAATCGGGAAAAATACGATCTTTGGGACGCGTTGATAATGGTAGCGCCTATCTTGATACAAACCATATGGAAAAGGAACGTGGCATCACCATTTTTTCAAAGATGGCAACATTTATACTAAAGGATGTCTCAATATCAATGCTTGATACACCGGGACATGTGGATTTTTCGGCTGAAATGGAGAAGACTCTGTCGGTATTGGATTATGCAATCCTTGTAGTGAATGGAGCAGACGGAGTTCAGGGGCATACAGAGACGTTGTGGAGACTTCTTGCAAGGTACGGAGTTCCTGCGTTTATCTTTGTGAACAAGATGGATCAGCCTGGAACGGACAAAGAAAGACTGCTAAGGGAGTTGGAAAAACATTTTGGAAATGCTGTAGTAGATTTTACAGAAGCCGGAGTGTATTCAATGTCTGACAGCCTGAAGGAAAATATTGCCATGTGTGATGAACGTGTCATGGATAGGTATCTTGAACGTGGAGTGCTTGACCCTAAGGATGTTCGTGACATGATATGGGACAGAAAGCTTTTCCCTGTATACTTTGGTTCTGCACTTAAGAACTTTGGAATCAAAGAGTTTCTTGACGGAATATATACATTTACAGAAATACCACTTTATCCTGATGCATTTGGCGCAAAGGTATTCAAAATATCAAAGGATGATGCTGACAGACGTCTGACTTATATGAAGATAACAGGAGGAGAACTTAAGGTCAGAACTGAACTGGTTCCGGGAGAGAAAATATCTGAGATAAGGATATACAGTGGTGCAAAGTATGTGAATACAGATGTAGCCGAAGCGGGTACTGTATGTGCTGTACTTGGAATATCGGGATTAAAGACAGGAGATTCTGTAGGATGTGAACCTAAAGGGAAAGATCCGTCTCTAAAACCGGTGCTTGACTATAATGTGATATCAAAGGATATGGATCAACTGGAGCTTTACAGAAAACTGGAACCACTATCGGATGAATATCCTGAACTCCATATAAACTGGGACAGTAAGCTCAAAGAAATTCATGTTCATCTTATGGGAGAGGTTCAGACGGAGATTCTTAAGAAGTTAGTGAAGGAACGTTTTGACGTTGACATTGAGTTTGGAGAGAGCAAAATACTGTATCTCGAAACCATCGATGAAGCGGTTTCGGGGGTGGGGCACTTTGAACCTTTGAGGCATTATGCTGAAGTGCATTTATTGATGGAACCGTTACCACGGGGATCCGGTCTTCAGTTTAGAGCAGACTGTCCTACGGATGAGCTTCAAATTAACTGGCAGAGACTTGTACTTACACATCTTCGTGAAAAGGAACATGTAGGAGTTCTTACCGGAAGCCCTATAACTGATATCCGATTTACTCTTGTTGCCGGGAGAGCACATCTTAAGCATACAGAGGGCGGAGATTTTAGAGAGGCTACCTATCGTGCGGTCAGACAAGGACTCAGAAAGGCAATAAATGTTCTTCTTGAGCCATACTATGCATTTACTTTGGAGATTCCTCAGGAATATGTGGGAAGGGCAATGACAGACCTGTCTAATATGAATGCAAATTTTGATCCTCCAGAGATAAAGGATGAAGTATCTGTGATAAAAGGGACTGCGGCAGTAACGGCAATGAGGGACTATCACAAAGAAGTTATGGTATATACCAGGGGAAGAGGCCATTTGTTCCTTAGGTTTAACGGCTATGACCGATGCCATGACGCTGAGGAGGTCATTGTGAATTCCGGTTATGATCCTGATGAAGATATTCTCAATCCTTCATCATCTGTATTTTGTGCTCACGGTTCAGGTTTTATAGTTCCGTTTGATCAGGTTGAAAGTTACATGCATGTTGAATCGCCTCTTGATTTTGACGGAGATGTAGAAAAAAGAGATTTTGAAGCTGATGTGGCGAGGCTTGAAAGAAGTGCAGGTTCCGGAAAGAATGACTCTAAATACAAAAACAGCGGTCATTACATTGCTGATCAGGAACTTGAGGATATTTTCATTCGTACATTTGGCCCAATAAAAAATCGTGCCAAGGAAGTTAATCTGGCAAGTGCGAGAACCATTAGAGCAAAAGAGAAGGAAGTAAATAAAGCAGAGAACAGAAGAAGAGTTAAAACTCTTGAGAGGAAGCAGGAATATCTTCTTGTAGACGGATACAATATCATATTTGCATGGGATGATCTTAACGATCTTGCATCTTCCAATATAGATGCTGCGAGAGGCAGGCTGCTGGATATAATGTCTAATTATGCAGGCTACACGGGAAAAACGGTTATTGTGGTGTTTGATGCGTACAGAGTACAGGGACATCAGGTGGAACAGCTTAAATATCACAATATCTATGTTGTTTATACAAAGGAAGCCATGACAGCGGATGAATATATCGAAGAGGAGACGCATGAACTAAAAAAACAGTATTCGGTAACTGTTGCGACTTCAGATAAGGTGGTACAAGTTATAACATGGGGTGCAGGAGCGGTCATTCTGAGTGCTACGAATCTTAAGGAAGAGGTAGAACGTGTGGTGAATGCAGTGAGAAAAGAACATCTTGATACACTTGCCATGTCGGGGAGTATAGGTACAAGGCTTGAACTTCCAAAAGATGTAAACTGATGAAATCATATTCTCATTTAGGTTATTGAGGAATGACTCAACTTTCAGATTTGCCTGTATATAAAGAATTAATGGTTTCTCGTTTTTGCCGGGTGTAAAAGATGAATAATCATTGGTTGGATTTGCATGACTGGTCAATGGTTTCAATAGGGTATAATATGTGCTGAAAAGTATAGAAAGCACTAACTGGAGTGATTTAGTATGAAGAATAAAATCCCGGGAGGAATTCTAGCGGCGACATTGATTTCGGTTTCTTTAGCGTCATGCGGTGATTCTTTAAAGGTCGTGGAAACAAAAACAGAAGAAACAATGGTGGCTGAGACAACAATGGTATCAGAGGAAACGGAGACTGCTCATGATACATTGGCAGAAGAGGATGAATACATAGTTAATGAGGCAGCTTCAAAGGATCCTAAGGTGGTTCTGGTTATGGCTGAAGTGAACCCTTTGAATGATACAATATGTGGAAAGATGGACAGGAAGTTTGTCGAAGCTGTTGAAGAAATATCAGGAGGCTCCATCACAATTGATCTTAAAGGATCGGGCATATTTGGCAGTGAAACAGAAGTGGTTGATGCTATGCTTGATGGACGTGGTATTGATATCTCACGTATTTCGACGTTTGTACTCACGATTTACGGAGCAAAGAAGTCAGTTCTTCTTTCACTTCCGTATACATTTGAATCTAGAGAGCACTATTGGAAATTTGTTAACAGCGATATTGGTACGGAGATTCTCAATGAGTCGGAGGAGTCAGGAATCGGTGTTAAAGGGCTCTTCTACGGTGAGGAGGGGTTCAGACATTTCTTCACAGTAAAGGACAAGCCTGTTTTATCGGTTGAAGATTTTAAAGGTTTGAAAATCAGAGTATCAAATGATCCTATCATGGTTAAGATGGTAGAGTCTCTTGGAGCAACAGCAGCAACAGTTTCCGTGACAGAACTGCATGCTTCGCTTCAGAAAAACACTATAGATGGTGCGGAACAGCCGATAGTGAATTATGCATCAAACAGATTTGATGAGGTGGCTCCAAATCTGACACTCGACAGTCATACACTAGGGGCTATAGAAGTTGTTATATCAGAAGACTCGTGGAAAAATAAACTTACAGATAATCAGAGAGCTGTTATAGAGGAGGCTTCAAAGATAGCTTCTGATTACTGTCATTCTATTGCTGCAGAGACAGAGAATGATACACTTGAGAAACTTAAGGCACGTGGCTGTAATGTTATAGATATTGGTGATATGGCTCCATGGCAGGATGCTTGTCGTGCTATAGCAGAGGATAATTCTAAGGGCAATCTTGCGGATGTATATGCAGAGATAAGGGCACTTACATAATGAAAAAGTGTTCAAAGGTTTTAATGGGGGTATTTTGTGACTTAAGATGATATAGTGGTACGGTCTTTACGGGTATGACGGAGACAGCCTCCCTTGCGTTATGCATTTCACGATGATATAATCTGAGAATTATGAGAGCGGAAGCAGATTATGTTACAGCTCAATCAAGCTACTCTTAAACATGATAATAGTAAGAAGGTATATAGATGTATCAGATAAAATTTGACCAGCCTGTTCATGTGCATTTTATAGGTATCGGTGGCATTTCAATGAGTGGTCTTGCAGAGATACTTCTCTCGAGACATTTTGTTATTTCCGGTTCTGACAGCAAGGAGTCGGAACTTACAAAGAAACTTATAAGTGAAGGGGCTATCGTTAATTATCCACAGAAGGCTGAGAATATCACAAATGATATAGATGTTGTGGTCTATACAGCTGCCATACATCCGGACAATCCGGAATTTGCTGCTGCTCAAAAGGCTGAGATACCCATGCTTACGAGAGCACAGCTTCTCGGTGAAATCATGAGAAACTATAAGCAGGCCATCAATGTTTCCGGAACACATGGAAAGACTACTACCACTTCGATGATCACTGAAATTCTTCTTGCAGCTCAGGAAGATCCTACAGTATCTGTAGGTGGTATGTTAAAGGATATAGGTGGCAATATACGTGTAGGTGGTGAGGATACTTTTGTGGTTGAGGCTTGTGAATATACAAATTCCTTTTTATCCTTTTTCCCTACCATAGAGGTTATTCTCAATGTTGAGGCCGATCATTTGGATTTCTTTAAGGATATAGACGATATACGTCATAGTTTCAGACTTTTTGCGGAGAAGCTTCCTACAGACGGACTATTGGTTATCAACAGTGATATCAAGCATTGTGAGTATTTCACTGAAGGATTAAAGTGCAGATGTGTAACCTTTGGACATGATAAGAGCGCAGACTATACTGCCAACTTTATCAGTTACGATAAGCTTGCACATCCTACATATACCTTGTTCTATAAAGGCAAAGAAGTTACGAGGGTGACTTTGGGAGTTACAGGAGAACATAATATTTATAACTCTATGGCGGCAATTGCAGTATGTCGTGAACTTGGTATAGATATGGATGCGATTCTTGAGGGGCTAAGGAAATTTACAGGAACCGACCGTCGTTTCCAAAAAAAAGGAACAGTTAACGGATTTACCATAATTGATGATTATGCTCATCATCCCCAGGAGATTGCGGCAACTATTGAGGCAGCCAAGAAGTATCCGCACAGAAAATTATGGATTGCTTTTCAGCCACATACATATAGCCGTACAGCAGCGCTTCTTGACGATTTTGCCGGAGCGCTAAGTCAGGCTGATGAGATAGTACTTGCTGATATATATGCGGCAAGAGAAAAAAATACCATCGGAATAAGTTCAGATGATCTTAGAAAACATATGCTTGAACAGAATACCAATGTGTACTACATCCCTGAGTTTGATGCAATTGAAGATTTTCTTATAAGTCATGTGAAAGAAGGAGATGTCCTTATCACCATGGGAGCCGGAAATATATATGAGGTAGGAGAAGATCTTTTGAAACTTCCGGGAGCAGTAGTGGAAGAGTGATTATTGAAAGAAACGGTGTTAGCCGTTTCTTTTTTTATTGTAATATATTCTAAATAAGAACAGTGTGAACTATTAGATATGAATAAGATGATTATCAATACGATTATAAAAACCGTTAAAAACAACAAAAATAATTTCCTAAAAGTATGCGGTATAAGCGGAAATTTATAAACCTATAAGAATAATAAAGAATTCCACATTTGATCTTTTTTGTGCAATAATGGTTAAAAATAATGAAATTTTGGGATTGGGAGTAAAAAACAAAGAAATATTGGGTGTATACGTACCACTATAAGTGTTTTGTGAAAATAAAAATAAATTCTATTCCACAGAAAGCAAAGGAAATCCACCGCCAAAATGTGGATAACCCTGATGTGTATTTTAAAAATACAATTTATTGCAGGTGTTGACATCGGATTTTGCGTATTTTGATTATTGTAATTAGGTTGTAAACAAATTAAAATAATTTTGGACTCCACTTGACATTTTAGTAGTGCACATTATCCACACCAATGTGGACAAATATGGTGGATAAAGTTGTGGACTGGGCTTATTGAAGCCCCAAATTTAGTGTGTTAATATCTATGCACCGAAGGAAGCTATGTCTGTTTGCAAGGCAGACATTGTTGCTTCATGCGTTTTTGGGGGTTTATGAGATGGGCACAAATATTGTTGATAATCTTGCGGTTCATGCTACGTGTATATCGGATGATTTCCTTGATAAGTATCTTGGAACTGCAAATGGAGACTATATAAAAGTCTATTTATATATGCTGAGACACAAAGGTGAGCGTTTTTCTGTAGGAAATGCTGCAGATTCACTCAATCTCACAGATAATGATATAGAGAGAGCTGTCAGATATTGGGAAAAACTTGGCGTATTTAAGAGTGCAGCAGGGGTGTCTGTCGATAAAGATGAGGCCGAAGAAAAACCTGCAGATACAAATGCTTCATTTGAAGCTGAGTTTACCAAAGCAGATGAAAAGATTGCGCATTTAGAGGGAACGGTTGACGATGTACAGGATGATGAAGAGTTTAAGGGTATTCTTTTTGTGGCAAAGCATATACTTCCGACTCTTCCAAGCATCAGGCAGATTGAAGTTCTTAAGTATATGTATAAAGATCTTAATATGTCGGCAGATGTTATAGAGTATCTTCTTGAGTATTGCGCAAGTATCAAGAAAACTACTTATAAGTATATGCAGGCTGTTGCTATAAATTGGCATGAGCAGGGCGTTGTGTCACTTTCACAGGCAAGAGAACTTGTTAAGTCATTTGAAGAGAAGGCTGCAAAAAAGGCTACTCCGAAGGTGTCGAAGCCTGTTGCAAAGCCAAACAGATTTATAAATTTTGAACAGAGAGAAGTGGATTACGATAGTATTGTAAATACACGTGTACTGAACAGGATGAATAATGTCACTAACTAATGCACAGTTTAATCAAATAATGCGCGTTTACGACGAGCGTCAGAGAGAAGATAACAGACAGCTTGAGGATAGACGCAGGATGGCATATCAGAAGCTTCCGGAGTTGAAAACTCTGGAAGACTTTGTGCGTTCAGAGTCGTTAAAGACTTTTCGTCTTATGCGGGAGGGACAGAAGGATAAACTGTCTGCACTAAAGTCTGTTATAGAAGAAGTTCAAAAGCGAAAAAAAGAGATTTTGATTGAGAATGGGCTTCCGGAAGATTTTCTTGAACTCAGATATTCCTGTCCCCATTGTCGAGATACCGGATTTATCAACGGAAAAAAGTGCCATTGCTTTATAGAGATGCAGATGAAGTATCTTTATCAGCAGTCCAATATAGATAAGATAGTAAAGGATCAGAATTTTGATCACTTCGATATAAACAGATATGATGGTGTGAAGCCCATACTTGCTGATGGCAGAACTAACAGAGACTATATGAAAGAGAATTATGAGTTCCTTCAGCAGTGGATCAGGGATTTTGATAAATATCACGGCAATATTATGTTTACCGGAAGTACAGGTACAGGAAAGACTTTTCTGATGAACTGCATTGCTAAGGCACTTATGGATAACTACCATTCTGTTATATATCTTACAAGTACAGATCTATTTGAAAGCTTTTCCAAAGCCATGAGAAACGATGATGAAGAGCAGCAGGAGATACAGGATGCGATATTGGATTGTGACCTTCTGGTTATAGATGATTTAGGTACAGAATTAAATAATAGCTATACAACATCAAAACTGTTTTATGTACTAAATCAACGCATGGTTTTCCATAAATCTGTGATCATTTCTACCAATCTTAGTTTAAATATGATTAGAGATTTGTACTCAGAGCGTGTTTGTTCACGTATTATTTCTGATTATTCCATCATTCCGCTGTATGGCAATGATCAAAGACTGTATTGACAGCTTACAAACGATGAAGTAATTTATCTAGTGGTCATGGGGCGGAAAAGGAGTTTGACGCCATATATGACTGTTTATAATTAAGATGTTTACAGATTACTGTTTACATGTTTTTGCAGTATTTGTTTTAGGACAGTTCTTAAGGAGGAGAAAAAGAAATGTCAGATTCCAGAACTTCAGAGTTTATTGAACGTATTCCGGTTGGACCACTTGCTCTTATGCCGCTTGATTCAATTATGCCGCTTGGACAGAGAGTGGATGAATACTTATCAAAGTGGCGTGCACAGCGTGAGAGCGAGCATAAGGAAACTATTGCATTTAACGGTTATCAGAAGGATAGCTATATCGTTAAGTCAAAAGTTTCACGTTTTGGATCAGGTGAAGCAAAGGCTAACATTTTGGAAACCGTGCGTGGAGTTGACCTTTACCTTATGGTTGATGTTATGAACTATGCTCAGACATACAGCCTTTTCGGACAGATCAACCACATGTCACCCGATGATCACTATTCAGATCTGAAGAGAGTGATTGCTGCCACAACAGGCAAGGCAAAGCGCATCAATGTTATCATGCCTTTCATGTATGAGTCTCGCCAGCATAAGCGTACTGGCCGTGAGTCTCTTGACTGTGCTATCATGCTTCAGGAACTTCATGAGATGGGTGTTGAGAACTTTATCACTTTTGATGCACATGATCCTAGAGTTATGAATGCTATCCCGAGAGACAGCTTTGATAATATCTCATGTTCATACCAGTTCATAAAAGCAATACTCAACAGTATTGATGACCTTGATATCGATAAGGATCATATGATGATCATTTCGCCTGATGAAGGTGGAATGGGCAGAGCTATCTATTATGCCAACGTTTTAGGAATAGATATGGGTATGTTCTACAAACGCCGTGACTATGCTCAGGTAGTAAACGGAAGAAATCCTATAGTTGCTCATGAGTTCCTTGGAAGTGACGTTGAAGGTAAGGATGTATTTATCATTGATGATATGATCTCCTCCGGTGAATCATTGATAGATACAGCTAAGGAATTGAAGGAGCGCAAGGCAAAGAGAGTATTTGCATGTTGTACTTTTGGCCTTTTTACATCCGGATTCAATAAGTTCGATCAGGCTTATGCAAGCGGAACTTTAAACGGAGTATATACAACAAACCTTATTTATCAGCAGCCGGAGCTTCTCACAAAGCCTTGGTACAGAAGCGTAGATATGTCCAAGTATATCGCACTCCTCATTGATAACCTTAATCATGATATGTCAATTTCTCCTATCCTTGACACATCTACAAGAATCAATCAGAAGGTCGCTGCATATAAGGAACATCGTTCAGGCGTAAATAAGCAGATGGAACTGTCTTTTGAATAAAACATATATATTAAGCCATACGAAGAGTTTAATGGATATTTGTTATGGCTTGTTAAGATAAAGGGCTGTCCCAAAAGGACAGTCCTTTATTGATTACCGGCAGGAGGATGAACTTGGAAAAGAGCAGATTTTCAAACAAAGTGTATGTATACACATTTATATTGAGCATTTTGGTTATTCTGGTTCATTCTGTGAACTTTGCGGATGATAATTCTATTCTGCTCATGATGATACAATCCTCAGATTATAATTCCATAAATCTTTCCGGACTAACCGGTGTAGAAGCGCATATAGAGAATTTTTTTTCTAATTCATTGGGGCAGTCAGCGGTACCGGGCTTTTTTATGATGTCAGGATATCTGTTTTTTCGCAATCTGAGCAAACTTGAAAGTATAGTGAGAAAATGGAAAGAGCGAATAGTCTCTCTTTTGCTTCCTTTTGTTGCATGGAATTTTTTGTACTATATTATATATTTGGTTATGGGTAAAACATCTCTTGGGCAGCAGAATATGATTGATGCGATTATACGGTACAAGTTCAATCCGGTATTTTGGTATCTATACCAGCTCATACTTCTTACTATATGTGCTCCAATGATATATATACTGCTTAAAAACAGAACGATTGCAATAGCATCGGTTATAATATATTCATATCTTGTGATAAGAGGGATAAATATTCCCTGCATAAATGAAGATGCTATTCTGTATTATTTCGCAGGGGCAGCATTGGCGAAGTGGCACCGTAATTTCTTTGAATCGTCTTCTAAAAGAAAAATGATTTTAGGACTGGCATTGCTCTTTGCTGCATGGATATCGCAGATCATAACTACCGTAGGCATGCAGAATTTTGTGATAGCGCCGGTGAATCATCATGCCATGGGGGTGTGGGCATACTGGTATGTCGGAGGAGATATTTCCGGATTTTTGGGGGCTTGTATCAGGAAATATCCTAAAGAGATTTTGGTGGGGGTGTTATCTGTAGGGGGACAGCTTTTGGTTAATGTTTTTAGACGATTGCTTCTGTGCATGGGAGTGTGGTGTATTATTTCGTCGACTAAACTAAATGCTGCAGCATTTATGAAGAATGGTTTCTTTTTGTATGCGATACACTATCCTATTGTCAGGTTTACAGGATTTATGTTAGAGTACATGAACATTGGCTATCATGGCACCGTTGAACGTGGAATAAGATTGGGGATTTATGTTTTGTTGCCGGCGATATGTGTGCTTGTGGCATATGAGGTGAGCGTTGCGCTAAAAAGCCATGTTTCTATATTATGGAAGATACTCAGTGGAGGAAGATGACAAATGTTTATAGCAGATCATTGGAAAGATTATGAAGTGATAGATACAAGTTCGGGCGATAAGCTTGAGAGGTGGGGGAAGTATGTTTTGCGTAGGCCTGATCCCCAGGTTATATGGCAGACATCTTTTAAGAATCCAAATTGGAAAAAACTGAACGGGCATTACCATCGTTCTGATAGAGGCGGTGGAGAATGGGAGTTTTTTGATTTACCGAAGCAGTGGAAAATATCATATGTACTGGGTGGAACCGGTAAAGGCAGATCAAATCTTGCGGATTATTCAAAGGAAACATATCGACCGGTTGAACCTGTTTATGCAAATCTTGCAGGTATTCCTGAAAAACAGAGGACATTAACGTTCCATCTTAAACCCTTTGCGTTTAAGCATACAGGTTTGTTTCCTGAACAGGCGGCAAATTGGGATTGGTTCTCGGACATTATAGTGGGTGAAGTTGACAGAAGAAAGAAGAACGGTATAGAAGAGCCTGTCAAGGTACTCAATTTATTTGCGTATACGGGAGGGGCCACACTAGCGGCTGCTGCTGCGGGTGCGCACGTCACACATGTTGATGCTTCGAAGGGCATGGTGCAGTGGGCTAAGGAAAATGCTGAAGCATCTGGGCTTGCTCAGGCGCCTATCAGGTGGCTGGTGGATGACTGTATGAAGTTTGTTGAAAGAGAGATACGTCGTGGAAATAAGTATGATGCAATCATTATGGATCCACCATCATATGGAAGAGGCCCCAAGGGAGAGATCTGGAAGATAGAAGATGCCGTATATCAGCTTATAAAACTTTCGTCTGAACTTCTTACTAGAGATAGTATTTTCTTCCTTATTAATTCGTATACAACCGGACTTCAGCCTGCAGTTATGAGCTATATGCTTGGGGTTCTTATAAAAGAAAAGCTCGGAGGGAATATTTATTCAGAAGAGGTTGGGCTTCCTGTAACAGAAACCGGACTAGTTCTGCCTTGCGGTTGTTCCGGTAGATGGACGAAGAACTGACATTACACACATACTCTTAAAAGCGTATATGTGTAAGATAATCGTAATTATTTCATGATGATTGTTAATGGAATAGAAATTGAAATTACCCCCTCTGAAAGCTATTATTATTACATAAAGTAAGAACTAGAATTAAAGTTAAGTCTAATAGGCTATAATTGATGATCCCGGCGGGGATGATCGGGAGGGTGTTATATATGTTAAGAGAGAAACTTGCAAAGCTTTTGCTTGTTGCAGGAGCGCTTGCAGCAATATCGGCTGTTGATGTTATGGCGGCAGGCTGGACAACCAACGCAAGCGGTGAGCAGGTATATGTTCAGGACAGTGGGAGCGTTGTGACCAACTCATGGATTAAGGCAAACAGCAATGGCCAGGTTATATGGTATTATGCAACACAGGACGGAACATTGCGCAGAGATGGTTGGCAGACGGTGAACGGGTATAAGTATTATTTCGATGGCAACGGCGTTATGCAGACTGGCTGGATTGATGATTACAAGTATTATTGTGACCCAAATTACGGAGCGGCAGCAACCGGTTGGAAGTATATAGCCATACCCGATGAAATGAGCTACTATTATTCTGATAACAGCCACTATACAACAGGTTCATATGCGTGGTTTTATTTCAATCCGGGTAATGCACAGAAGTATTATGCAGATGGCGAGAATATAGCAGTAAAGACTATTAACGGTGTTAAATACGGCTTTGACGAAAATGGTGTAATGCAGCTCGGCTGGGCTAAAGTGACGGATGCATCGCCTGAGATAGCAGGTTATATGTATTTTGCAGAGAAGACAGGAAATGGCTTCAAGGAAGGACAGCAAGTGGCCGGAACATGGTACACGGTAGTGGGTCCTATGAGCTCTTCAAGTTCGGGCACATATGATGATAGTCTTGCAACAGGAGATGTTGAATACTTTTATTTCAAAAACAACGGGTATGTGGCAGCTGGTACAAGCGGATCATATCTTGTACAGTCTATAAATTCAAAGAAGTACCTGTTTAATGAGAAAGGCAATCCGGTATACGGGATGCAGAAGGGTAGTGCAGAAGGCGAGACGGAGTCATATTACTACTATTGTGGATCTAAGAAAACAGAGTGTTCGGCCAAGACAGGAAAGTTTACTATGACCGAAGCTGATGGAGATCGTATTACTTTCTATGCACAGTCTAACGGAAGAGGATATACAGGAGTCAAGGACGGTTATCTCTATTATAATGGTAAACTCCAGTGCGCTGATTCTGATTGCAAGTATATGGTATGTAATGTGAATGGCAAGGATTATGTCATATCCACAAGCGGATCTGTTCAGAAGAGTAAAACAAGTCTCAAGGATGCTGATGGTAACAAAGTTTCTACCAATTCGGATGGAACGCTTAAAGAGAATATCAGCGGGAATTTTGAAACACTTACACCTACATCTCCTGATATAGATGAAATTGATTGATATAGATTATGAGAGTCCGGTATTATGCCGGGCTCTTTTCTCTTATATAGAACATATAATTAATATACTGTGTGTGGAACAACGTGATTAGACATATGATGATATATTTCGGACGGATAAGCATAAAGGGACATAAAGGTATTGTTTGTCGAATGGAAAATAAAAATGGGTATTGCAAAATCAAAAGTAAAATGATATAGTATGACACGCACGGCGGGGTGTTTAAACCGTTGTGCGGTGCATTAACAAAGATACGCACGGCTATGTGGAAGTGCATGTTATTTTATACATTTTTTCGAAATTAGCGCTTGAAATAAAGAAAAGGCTGTGTTATCTTATTATTCGCTGTGACATGATAGCGATGAAATGAAGATTGCTTACATGGACGAAAGCCAAGATCCGTACAGATATTATCCGAAAGGATCCAGTGAACCGGATGGTTCCGCCTGAGAACTGATACGGCAACCAAGTATAAGTCATGTAAGAGAACTTCATGGAGCGAATGTCTAGTTTAGAAACTGACGGCAGGTCACTGTACTACAATTTAATCCATTACACAGCAAATGGATTTTGATGCAGACACAACACTCATCTCACGTGTGTTGGTATGCAGTTAATGTACAGTCACCGACTTATCGTCAAATTACCGATAGGAGGCGACTTTTTTTATGGCAAGTCAAGTAATGAGAATCACACTCAAGGCTTACGACCACACACTTGTGGACGAATCAGCCGCAAAGATTGTGGAGAACTGCAAAAAGACAGGTTCACAGGTTTCCGGACCAGTACCTCTTCCAACAAAGAAGGAAGTTGTTACAATCCTTCGTGCTGTACATAAGTACAAGGATTCTCGTGAGCAGTTCGAGCAGAGAACTCACAAGAGACTTATCGACGTTATCAGTCCTAATCAGAAGACAATGGATGCTCTTCAGAGACTCGAGATGCCAGCAGGCGTATACGTTGATATCAAGATGAAGAACAAGTAATGATTCTAGAATGAGTCTGAGTCATCGGACTCCGCTGTAGAAAGGAGAAACAATGAAGAAAGCTATTTTAGCGACAAAAGTAGGAATGACACAGATCTGGGATGCAGATGGCGTGCTTATTCCAGTAACTGTACTTCAGGCTGGCCCATGTGTAGTTACACAGGTTAAGACAGTTGAGAATGACGGTTACGCAGCAATCCAGGTTGGTTTCCAGGATAAGAGAGAGAAGCTTGTTAACAAGCCACAGAAGGGTCAGTTCGATAAGGCTGGCGTTCCTTGCAAGAGATTTGTTAAGGAGCTTAGACTCGAGGATGCTGAGAACTACAATGTTAAGGATGAGATTAAGGCAGACATCTTCGCTGAGGGTGACAAGGTAGACGTTACCGCTATTTCAAAGGGTAAGGGATTCGAGTCAGCTATCAGAAAGTATGGTCAGCACAGAGGACCTATGGGTCACGGTTCCAAGTTCCACCGTCATCAGGGTTCTAACGGTACATCAGCTACACCTTCAAGAGTACTTCCTGGTAAGGGAATGCCTTCTCACATGGGTGCAGTTAAGGTAACAACTCAGAACCTTACAATCGTTAAGGTTGATGTTGAGAATAACCTGCTTCTTATCAAGGGAGCTGTACCGGGACCTAAGAAGGCTCTTATTACTGTTAAAGAAGCAGTAAAGGCCTGAGACGAAAGAAAGGAGGAACATATAGATGGCTAACGTATCAGTATTTGATATGCAGGGTAAGGAAGTTGGCAAGATGGATCTCAATGATTCCGTTTTCGGAGTTGAGGTTAACGAGCACCTTCTTCACCTCGCAGTTGTTGCTCAGCTTGCTAATAAGCGTCAGGGCACTCAGAAAGCATTAACTCGTTCTGAAGTTTCAGGAGGCGGAAGAAAGCCTTGGAGACAGAAGGGAACAGGACATGCAAGACAGGGCTCAATCAGAGCACCGCAGTGGAAGGGCGGCGGAGTAGTATTCGCACCAACTCCACGTGATTATACAACAACAATGAACAAGAAGGAGAAGAGAGCAGCTCTTAAGTCTGCACTTTCCAATGCCGTTCTTGAGAACAAGCTTATCGTTGTCGACGATATCAAGTTTGATGAGATAAAGACAAAGAACTTCAAGGCAATGCTCGATGCTCTTAAGGTAAACAAGGCATTCGTTCTTCTTGATTCAGCAGATAAGAACACAGTACTTTCAGCAAGAAACATCGTTGATGTAAAGACAGCTGGCGTTAATGAACTTAATGTTTATGACGTTCTTAAGTACCAGACAGTAGTTGCTACAAAGGCAGCTGTTGAGAAGATTCAGGAGGTATACGCATAATGGCAGACATTAAGTATTATGACGTTATTCTTCGTCCGGTTATCACTGAGAAGTCAATGGGCGAGATGGCATCCAAGAAGTATACATTCCTTGTAAATCCTGAAGCAACAAAGTCTCAGGTTAAAGAAGCCGTTGAGAAGATGTTCGAGGGAACAAAGGTAAAGGCTGTGAACACAATGAACCAGCAGGGAAAGACCAAGAGAAGAGGTCTTCACTTTGGTAAGACAGCCAAGACAAAGAAGGCTATCGTTACTCTTACAGAAGAGTCAAAGGAAATTGAGATTTTCAAGAGCCTTTAATTCTTAAAGACGACGATACATAAAAAGTCACGTGAAAAATTCTCTATTATACGTGACAACTTAAAAGGAGAAATAAAGTCATGGGTATTAAGACATATAAACCTTATACACCTTCGAGAAGAAACATGACCGGCTCTGACTTTTCTGAGATTACAAAGAAGACTCCTGAGAAGTCACTTCTTTCAACAGTAAAGGAGAACGCTGGTAGAAACAATCAGGGTAAAATTACTGTTCGTCACCAGGGTGGCGGAAACAGACAGAAATATAGAATCATCGATTTCAAGAGAAATACAAAGGATGGAATTCCTGCAACTGTAATTGGAATCGAGTATGATCCTAACAGAACAGCCAATATCGCTCTCATTGCTTATGCTGATGGTGCAAAGGCATACATTCTTGCTCCTAACGGTCTTACAGACGGCATGAAGGTAATGAGTGGTCCTGAGGCAGAGGCAAGAGTAGGTAACTGTCTTCCTCTTTCAAAGATTCCTGTAGGTACAAACGTACATGCTATCGAGCTCCTTCCTGGTAAGGGCGCACGTATGGTTCGTTCGGCAGGAAACGCAGCTCAGCTTATGGCTAAGGAAGGTAAGTATGCAACACTTCGTCTTCCTTCAGGTGAGATGAGAATGGTTCCTATCGAGTGCCGTGCAACAATCGGCGTTGTAGGTAACGGTGATCACAACCTTATCAACATTGGTAAGGCTGGTAGAAAGAGACACATGGGATGGCGTCCAACAGTTCGTGGTTCTGTTATGAACCCTAACGATCACCCACACGGCGGTGGAGAAGGAAGAGCACCTATCGGTAGATCAGGACCTTGCACTCCTTGGGGTAAGCCAGCACTTGGCCTTAAGACACGTAACAAGAAGAAGGCTTCAAACAAGCTTATTATCAGAAGACGTGATGGTAGAGCCATCAAATAATTGAGGAGGAGAGAAAAATATGGCACGTTCAATTAAAAAAGGACCATTCATCGATGCTTCACTTAAGAAGGCTGTAGATGCAATGAACGCTTCCGGAAGCAAGACTGTTATCAAGACTTGGTCTCGCCGTTCCACAATC
The DNA here is from genome assembly GCF_900113415.1 of Oribacterium sp. WCC10. GTDB lineage: Bacteria > Bacillota > Clostridia > Lachnospirales > Lachnospiraceae > Oribacterium. The sequence continues at coordinate 131,567 of NZ_FOPH01000006.1, forward strand.
TTCCCATCTTTTGTTGGTCACACGATTGCGGTTCACGATGGAAGAAAGCACGTTCCTGTATATGTTACAGAGGACATGGTTGGCCACAAGCTTGGTGAGTTCGTAGTAACAAGAACTTTCCACGGCCACAGCGGTAACGAGAAGAGAGCTTAATACTCGCGCATATTTGAAAGGAGGACATTTAAAAAATGTCAAAAGGTCATAGATCTCAGATTAAGAGAGAGAGAAATGCAAATACTGTAAAGAGACCTTCAGCTACTCTTTCATATGCAAGAGTATCAGTTCAGAAGGCATGCTTCGTTCTTGATGCTATCAGAGGCAAGAATCTTGACGAGGCACTCGGTATTGTTTCATACAACCCTAGATATGCTTCTACATTAGTAAAGAAGCTTCTTGAGTCTGCTGCTGCAAACGCAGAGAACAACAACAACATGAACAGAGACAATCTTTATGTTGCTGAGTGCTATGCAGGTGCTGCTCCTACAATGAAGAGAATTCATCCAAGAGCACAGGGCAGAGCTTATAGAATTTTGAAGAGAAACTCACATATTACTGTAGTTTTAGACGAGAGAAAGTAAAAGGAGGCATATAAATGGGACAGAAAGTCAATCCGCACGGCATTAGAGTCGGCGTTATTAAAGATTGGGATTCCAAGTGGTATGCTGACAAGAAGAACTTTGGCGATACACTTGTTGAGGACTACAATATTAGAAAATTCCTGAAGAAGAGACTTTATTCTGCAGGCGTTTCAAAGATCGAGATCGAGAGAGCTGCTAACGATAAGCTTCGTGTAGTAATCTTTACAGCAAAGCCTGGTTTTGTAATCGGTAAGGGCGGCGCAGAGATCGAGAAGGTAAGAAAAGAAGTTCAGAAGTTTACTTCTAAGAACGTTAATATCGATATTAAGGAAATCAAGAGACCGGATCGTGATGCTCAGCTTGTTGCAGAGAATATCGCACTGTCACTTGAGAACCGTGTATCTTTCAGAAGAGCAATGAAGCAGGCAATGCAGAGAACAATGAAGTCTGGCGTTCTTGGTATCAAGGCATCAGTTTCAGGACGTCTTGGCGGTGCAGATATTGCTAGACGTGAGTTCTATTCTGAGGGTACTATTCCTCTTCAGACTTTAAGAGCAGACATTGATTACGGCTTCGCAGAGGCTGATACAACATATGGTAAGCTCGGCGTTAAGGTCTGGGTATACAAGGGAGAGGTTCTTCCTGCCAAGAAAAACAAGGAAGGGAGCGATAAGTAATTATGTTAATGCCAAAGAGAACGAAGTATCGTAAGCAGATTCGTGGAAACATGAAGGGCAAAGCAACCAGAGGAAACAAGATTTCTTATGGTGAGTTTGGTATTGTCGCAACTGAGCCTTGCTGGATTAGATCAAACCAGATTGAGGCAGCCAGAGTAGCTCTTACAAGATACATTAAGCGTGGCGGTCAGGTTTGGATTAAGATCTTCCCTGATAAGCCAATTACAGCTAAGCCACTTGGAGTCAGAATGGGATCCGGAAAGGGCGCTGTAGAATATTGGGTAGCAGTTGTTAAGCCAGGTAGAGTAATGTTCGAGATTGCTGGAGTACCTGAGGAGATCGCAAGAGAGGCACTTAGACTTGCATCACACAAGCTTCCTTGCAATTGCAAGATCGTTTCCAAGGCCGATCTGGAAGGCGGTGATAACTAATGAAGAAGAAAACCTACTTAGATGAGTTAAAGGCAAAGTCAACAGAGCAGCTTAATGCTGACCTTGTTTCAGCCAAGAAGGAACTCTTTAACCTGAGATTCCAGAACGCAACAAATCAGCTTGATAATACAGCTAGAATAACAGAGGTTCGTAAGAACATCGCGCGTATTCAGACAGTTATCACAGAGAAAGCTAAAGCGTGAGAAAGGAGAGCACAACAATGGAGAGAAATCTTAGAAAGACACGTACCGGTAAGGTCGTTAGTGCAAAGATGGACAAGACCATCGTTATCGCTATCGAAGATCACGTTAAGCATCCGGTAATCGGTAAGATCGTTAAGAGAACAGTTAAGATCTATGCTCATGACGAGAACAACGAGGCTGGTGTAGGCGATACTGTTAAGGTTATGGCTACAAGACCGCTGTCAAAGACCAAGAGATGGAGACTGACAGAGATCATTGAGAAGGCTAAATAATTAAGAGGCAAGGAAGGAGCATTATATGATTCAGCAGGAAACAAGACTTAGAGTTGCTGATAACACAGGTGCAAAAGAGCTTCTTTGCATCCGCGTTATGGGTGGCTCAACCAGAAGATATGCTGCAGTCGGAGATACAATCGTGGCATCTGTTAAGGATGCAATCCCTGGCGGACAGGTAAAGAAGGGCGATGTTGTAAAGGCTGTTGTAGTTAGAACAGTAGACGATATTCGTCGTAAAGATGGTAGCTACATCAAGTTCGATGAGAATGCAGCTGTTATTCTCAAGGATGATGGAACACCAAAGGGAACTCGTATTTTTGGACCGGTAGCAAGAGAGCTTCGTGATCATGGTTACATGAAGATCGTTTCACTCGCTCCGGAAGTACTGTAAGGAGGTTACCAGATGCGTAGAATTAAGAAAGACGATATGGTACAGATCATTGCCGGTAAGGACAATGGCAAGCAGGGCAAGGTACTTTCTTTTGACCCGGCAACCAATAAAGTAGTCGTTGAAGGCTGCAATATGGTAACCAAGCACCAGAAGCCATCTCAGACTAACCCTCAGGGTGGCATCCTTCATAAGGAAGCAGCAATTGATGCTTCTAATGTTATGCTCGTAGTTGATGGACAGCCTACACGTGTTGGCTTTGAGATCAGAGACGGCAAGAAGGTTAGAGTTGCAAAGAAAACTGGTAAGGTTATCGACTAAGAGAAAGGAGGAATTTTAAAATGGCTAGATTAAAGGATCTTTACAATAGCGAGATTAAGGATGCTATGGTTAAGAAGTTCGGTTACAAGAATGTAAACGAGATTCCTAAGCTTGATAAGATCGTTATCAACATGGGAGTAGGAGAAGCTAAGGAAAATTCCAAGGTTCTCGACAGCGCAGTTCGTGATCTTGAGATTATCACAGGACAGCACGCTGTAACAACTAAGGCAAAGAAGTCAGTGGCAAACTTCAAGATCAGAGAGGGCCAGGCTATCGGCTGTAAGGTTACTCTTCGTGGAGAAAAGATGTATGAGTTTGCTGACAGACTTATCAATCTTGCGCTTCCTCGAGTAAGAGACTTCAGAGGCGTAAATCCTAATGCATTTGATGGCAGAGGAAACTATGCACTTGGACTCAAGGAGCAGCTCATTTTCCCTGAGATCGAGTTCGATAAGGTTGACAAGGTTAGAGGTATGGATGTTATCTTCGTAACAACAGCTAAGACTGACGAAGAGGCAAGAGAACTTCTCAGACTTTTCAACATGCCGTTCGCAAAGTAATCGGAGGGAAATATGGCTAAGTTATCAATGAAGTTAAAGCAGCAGAAAGCACCTAAGTTCTCTACAAGAGCTTACACAAGATGCAAGATCTGCGGAAGACCACACAGTGTACTCAAGAAGTATGGCATTTGCCGTATCTGCTTCCGCGAGTTAGCTTATAAGGGTGAGATTCCAGGAGTTAAGAAGGCTTCTTGGTAAGTCCTTAACTTCAATTAAGAGCCGATGGCAATGTTTTGGATTTAATCCAAAATGTTGTCAAAGGTGATAATTTCTGGATTGTATTCAAATAAATACAAAAATATTTATAAAAGATACGCCAGACCGGGTTGAAAGCCGGAATAAAATGGTTATAATGTAAATGTTGCGCCACAGGAAGTGCAGTAGTTGATGCTGCACCATTCAACTAAGCACAGATTCATGATTGAGTCGGTGGACTGGTTGAGTGAGAACAACCTGGAGACGTGGCATTTGCTTTGTCCGAAAATAATTCGGATTTGTAACAAATTTATTTTTACACTATTTGAGAAAGGATATCCGTAAAAATGAGTATGAGTGATCCAATCGCAGATATGCTTACAAGAATTCGTAACGCAAATACTGCAAAGCATGACACAGTGACCATCCCATCATCAAAGATGAAAGTAGCTATAGCTGACATCCTTGTTAATGAGGGTTACATCGCAAAGTATGAGCTTGTTGATGGCGGAAAGTTCAAGGACATCAAAGTAACACTTAAGTATGGTGCAACTAAGAACGAGAAGATCATCAGCGGCATCCGTAAGATTTCTAAGCCAGGTCTTCGTGTATATGCCGGCAAGGAGAACATGCCTTCTGTACTTGGCGGTCTTGGTATCGCTATTGTTTCAACTAATCAGGGTGTAATGACTGATCGTGAAGCAAGAGCAAAGGGCGTTGGCGGAGAAGTTCTTGCATTCGTTTGGTAATTGATCATTACTTTGCGAAACGGACTCGATTCCAAAATTGTAACTGTTAATTCTGAAAACTGTTGAAAAACAGAGAATTTAAGAGAGGAGACATAGTATGTCACGTATCGGAAAATTACCGGTAGTCATCCCAGCAGGCGTTACTGTTGAGATCAAGGACAACAACCTCGTAACTGTTAAGGGACCTAAGGGAACTCTTGAAAAGACTTTTGCATCAGAGCTTACTCTTGAGCAGAAGGACGGAGAAGTTGTTGTTACAAGACCTAATGATAATAAGAAAGAGAAGTCCCTTCACGGACTTACAAGAGCACTTCTCCAGAACATGGTAGATGGTGTTTCAAACGGATTTGAGAAGAAGCTTGAGATCAATGGTGTTGGTTACAGAGCTGCAAAGCAGGGTAAGACACTTACACTTACACTTGGCTACTCACATCCTGTAACAATGGAAGATCCTGAGGGCGTTGAGACTGTTCTTGAGGGTTCTAACACAATCTTCGTTAAGGGTATTGACAAGGAGAAAGTTGGTCAGTACGCAGCTGAGATCCGCAGCAAGAGAGGACCGGAGCCATATAAGGGCAAGGGTATCAAGTATGCTGATGAGACTATCAGACGTAAGGTTGGTAAGACAGGTAAGAAGTAATTAGGAGGAAAGTGAAATGGTAAGTAAGAGAAATAAAGCTGAACTTCGCCAGAAGAAGCACGTAAGACTTAGAAACCGTTTATCTGGTACTCCAGAGAGACCACGTCTTTCAGTGTTTAGATCTGACAAGCATATGTATGCACAGATTATCGATGATGTGGCAGGCAATACACTTTGTGCTGCTTCTACACTTGATAAGGATGCAAAGTTAGAGATCACAAACAACATCGAGGCTGCTCAGTACGTTGGTAAGGCCATTGCTGAGAAGGCTATGGCTAAGGGAATTAAGGCTGTTGTATTTGACAGAGGTGGTTTCCTTTATCACGGTAAGGTTCAGGCTCTTGCAGATGCTGCTAGAGAAGCTGGCCTTGAATTCTAATCGAGAGGAGAAACAAGCAAGATGAAGCGTGAAAGAATTGATGTAAATCAGTTAGAATTAAACGACAATGTCGTAGCCATCAAGCGTGTTGCGAAGACCGTAAAGGGTGGTCGTACCATGAGATTCTCTGCTCTCGTAGTAGTTGGTGATGGCAATGGTCATGTAGGTTGTGGTATTGGTAAAGCAGTTGAGGTTCCTGAGGCTATCCGTAAGGCACGTGAGGCTGCTTGCAAGGCTATCGTAACTGTTCCTGTAACAGACGAGAAGTCAGTGCCACATGATTATGTTGGTAAGTTCGGAAGTTCAACAGTTCTTCTTAAGAAGGCACCTGAAGGAACTGGTATAATTGCTGGTGGTCCTGCTCGTTCCGTTCTTGAGCTTGCTGGTATCAGAAACATTCGTACAAAGTCTTTAGGTTCAAATAATAAGACAAACGTAGTACTCGCTACAATTGAGGGTCTTACAGCAATGAAGACTCCAGAGGAGTTTGCTGCACTTCGTGGCAAGACTGTAGCTGAGATTACAGGTTAATTAGGGAGGGTAAAGCAATGGCAGATAAGTTAAAGATTACACTTGTAAAGTCTCCAATCGGTGCTATCCCTAAGCAGAGAGCAACCGTTCAGGCTCTTGGTCTCAAGAAGATTCGTCAGACTGTTGAGCTTCAGGACAATGGCGCTACAAGAGGTATGATTCAGAGAGTTAACCATCTTGTAAAAGTTGAAGAAATCTAAGGAGGCATACAATGGAGTTAGCTAATTTAAAGCCGGCTGACGGCGCTAAGCAGTCAAAGAACTTCAGACGTGGCCGTGGTCATGGTTCAGGAAACGGCAAGACTGCTGGTAAGGGCCATAAGGGCCAGAAGGCAAGATCTGGAGCACCAAGACCTGGTTTCGAAGGTGGTCAGATGCCTTTGTTCAGACGTATTCCTAAGAGAGGATTTACGAACATCAATACTAAGGTTATCACAGGTATCAACCTTTCTGTTCTTGAAGATAAGTACAATGATGGTGAGGAAGTAACTTTTGAAACTCTTCTTTCAAAGGGCATCATTAAGAAGCTTAACGATGGTGTTAAGATTCTTGGAAACGGTGATCTTACAAAGAAGCTCAATGTTAAGGTTACAGCTTTTTCTGCATCAGCAAAGGAAAAGATCGAAGCTTTAGGCGGAACATGTGAGGTAATCTAATGTTCAAATCGATACTGAATGCATTTAAGGTAAAGGATTTAAGAAAAAGACTTATTTTCGTTTTCCTGATGCTCGTGGTAATTAGGTTTGGATCGAATCTTCCTATTCCGGGTGTGAACTCAGAGTATTTTGCCCAGCTGTTCAACAGCATGGCTAATAATGATGCATTTGGTTGGTTTAATACGATGACTGGCGGCTCTTTCGAGCAGCTGTCAGTCTTCGCATTGTCAATCACACCGTATATCACCTCATCCATCATCATTCAGCTCCTTACAGTTGCAATTCCAGCGCTTGAAGAGCTGCAGAAGGATGGCGAAGAGGGAAGAAAGAAGCTTACAGAGTACACCAGATATGTGACTATAGGTCTTGCACTGATTGAATCATCGGCAATGGCTGTTGGTTTTGGTGGACAGGGGCTTCTCATCGGTTACGCTGATGCGAGCACAGTGAGAAAGATTGCAGATGTTGCGATTGCAGTTATTACAATGACAACAGGTTCTGCACTTCTCATGTGGATTGGTGAACAGATAACTGATAAAGGCATCGGTAATGGAATATCACTGGTGCTTCTTTTCAATATTCTTTCATCAGTTCCAAATGATTTTCAGACACTGTATGTCAGATTCATACAGGGAAGAAATGTTGCAACAATGGTAGTTGCTGCTATCATCATAGCTGCATGTCTTATCGCACTTGTTGCATTTACAGTCGTTTTGACTGACGCAGAACGCAAGATACCGGTGCAGTACAGTCGTAGAGTACAGGGTAGAGGCTTGGTTGGAGGACAGTCTTCGTCGATTCCTCTTAAGGTTAATACAGCGAGTGTTATGCCGGTTATTTTTGCTAGTTCACTTATGACAATGCCAGTTGTAATTGGACAAGTTCTTAAAGTTGATTATGGTACAGTTTTGGGACAGATCTTACGTGGTTTGAATTCTGGGTCATGGTGTAATCCAGATGCTCCGATTTATAGTATCGGTCTTATCGTATACATTCTACTGCTGTACTTCTTTGCATATTTCTATACATCCATTTCTTTTAATCCGTTAGAAATTGCAAATAATATGAAAAAGCAGGGCGGTTTTATCCCGGGCATTCGTCCAGGAAAACCAACCAGCGATTATCTCGATAGTATTCTTACATATATTATCTTTATCGGTGCTTCAGGTCTTGCTATCGTTGCAATTATTCCTATCTTTGTTTCCGGAGTATTCAACGTTGGAAGAATTTCTTTTGCAGGAACATCACTGATTATCATAATTGGTGTTGTACTTGAGACATTGAAGGCAATAGAGTCACAGATGGTAGTAAGAAATTACAAGGGATTTTTAAACGACTGATAAGCACTAAGCCTCCTCTGGACAAGACTCCGGGGAGGCTATAAGTGTTTAATACATTAAACATTATTTGGAGGCCTTAAATGAAGATTGTAATGTTGGGGGCACCTGGTGCCGGTAAAGGTACACAGGCAATAAAGATTGCAGATAAATATGGTATCCCGCACATCTCAACCGGTGATATCTTTAGAGCAAACATAAAGGGCGGAACCGAGCTGGGAATGAAGGCTAAGTCTTATATGGATAAGGGTGAGCTTGTTCCTGATGAAGTTACAATTGGCATGCTTCTCGACAGAATCTCTGAGGATGACTGCAAGAACGGATACGTACTTGACGGTTTCCCACGTACTATTCCACAGGCAGAAAGTCTTACAAAGGCACTGGCTGATCAGGGTGAGAAGATAGATTACGCTATGGATATTGAGGTTCCGGACGAGGCTATTGTGAAGCGTATGTCAGGAAGAAGAGCATGTCCTAAGTGTGGTGCAACATATCATATTGTTTATGCAGCTCCAAAAGTGGAGAATATATGCGATAAGTGTGGTAGTGAGTTGATCATTCGTTCTGATGATAAGCCCGAAACGGTTCAGGATCGTCTTAATGTTTATCATAAACAGACTGAACCACTTATTTCTTATTATAAGAATGCCGATGTACTTCGCGAGGTTGATGGTACAAAAGAACTTCAGGAAGTTTTTGATGATGTAGTTGCGATTCTTGAAAACAAATAAATGTAATATGTATTGGAAGTCGGGCCTTTACTTCAGGTCAGTGAAGATTGACCCGTCTTCTGTGTTTTCTAAGTTTTGAGTCGGAAAGAAGTTATATAATGATAGAAATTAAATCAAAACGAGAAATCGAGTTGATGCGGGAAGCAGGAAAAATTCTTGCGGAAATGCATAACAGAGTGGGCGAAAAGATTGCACCGGGCATAAGTACCGGAGAGTTGGATGAGTTCGCAGAGAAGACTATGCGAAAGTTAGGCGGCTTCCCAAGTATGAAGGGTCTTTATGATTTTCCGGGTTGCTGCTGTATATCTGTTAATGAGGAAGTTATTCATGGAATACCTGATCGTCATCGTATATTAAAAGATGGTGACATAGTTTCCATTGATACTTGTACAAGCTATCATGGCTATAATGCTGACGCAACCAGAACATGGGCTGTGGGTGATATTTCCGATGATGCAAAGAAAATCATTAAAGTCTGTTATGATGCATTCTGGAAAGGTGCTGAGCAGGCTGTGGTAGGAAATCATCTTAATGATATTTGCGCCACAATCGGTAACTATGTTGAATCTCAGGGCTGTGGTGTAATCACAGATTATTGCGGGCATGGAATTGGCAGCGAGATACACATGGATCCAGAGGTGCCTAACTATGATTTGCATAGGAAGGGACCGAAATTATGTGCGGGCATGGTTCTTGCGGTAGAGCCAATGATTACATTGGGTTCACCTGAGGTACACACAGGGGCTAACGGATGGTCCGTAATACCGGATGACGGTAGCTTATCATGCCACTATGAAAATACAATTCTTATTACAGATAACGGACCGGAAATCCTGACTCTGATTAAATAAATAAGAAGAAACTGATTAAATAATGAAGAGGAGAACTGAATGTCAAAATCAGATGTAATTGAGATTACTGGTAAAGTAATTGAAAAACTTCCGAATGCAATGTTTCAGGTTGAACTTGAAAATGGCCATCAGGTACTTGCACATATTTCCGGAAAGCTTCGTATGAATTACATTAGAATTCTTCCAGGTGACAAGGTGACAATTGAACTTTCGCCATATGACCTTTCAAAAGGCAGAATCATCTGGAGAGACAAATAAAGCTGTAAAAGGATTCTGACAATTGAAAAAAAGTCTTTACAAGTAAAGATGCTTTTGTTAGAATAATACGGCAACTTTGTTCGAATTCGTTATTAGAAAGGGGAATTACTATGAAGGTAAGATCATCAGTAAAGCCTATCTGCGAGAAATGCAAAGTCATTAAGCGTAAAGGCTCTATCAGAATTATCTGCGAAAACCCTAAGCACAAGCAGAGACAAGGTTAATTTTAACAGGAGGAAACAAAAATGGCTCGTATTGCAGGTGTCGATTTACCTAGAGAGAAGCGTATCGAGATTGGTCTGACTTATATTTATGGTATCGGACAGTCTTCAGCTGATAAGATTCTCAAGGCAACAGGCGTTAACCCTGATACACGTGTTAAGGATCTCACTGACGAAGAAGTAAAGGTACTCGCAAACTATATTGCTGAGAACCAGGTAGTAGAGGGTGATCTCAGAAGATCAGTTGCTCTTGATATCAAGAGACTTCAGGAGATTGGCTGCTTCCGTGGAATCCGTCACAGAAGAGGTCTTCCGGTTAGAGGTCAGAAGACTAAGACTAATGCTAGAACACGTAAGGGACCACGTAAGACAGTAGCTAACAAGAAGAAGTAATTAGCTGAATCTTGTAGGTGAAAAGTCATGATCTGAAATGATCAATCTGATTTATAAAATCAGAAGTAACTATTGTGATCTTCATGTTTTAAATACAGGAAGACAGTTAAAGGAAAGTAGGTTAGTTTTAATATGGCTTCAGGTAAGAGAATAACAAAGAAGCGCGTAAAGAAAAACGTTGAACGCGGACAGGCACATATTCAGGCATCTTTCAACAACACTATTGTTACACTGACAGATGCAGAGGGTAACGCTCTTTCATGGGCAAGTGCCGGTGGTCTTGGATTCAAAGGTTCAAGAAAATCTACTCCATATGCAGCTCAGATGGCTGCTGAAACTGCTGTTAAGGCAGCTTTAGTACACGGCTTAAAGTATGTGGATGTTAGTGTTAAGGGACCAGGATCTGGACGTGAGGCAGCTATTCGTGCCCTTCAGGCAAATGGTCTTGAGGTAACATCTATTAAGGATGTGACTCCTGTTCCACACAACGGATGCCGTCCACCAAAGCGCAGAAGAGTATAATCTTTTTTGATTAGCTTATAGCAAAATACTTAAAAGACATAGGCCGCAGTATGTATAAAATAGCGGCAGATCTGTCCGAAGAAGTCTATGGATGTAAAGGACGTATCACGTAAATATTCATGATATTAATAAGGAGAAAGAATTATGGCAGTTGATAAAACTCCCGTACTTAAAAGATGCAGGTCACTTGGACTTGACCCTGTATTTTTAGGAATTGACAAGAAGTCAAACAGACAGCTTAGAAATCAGCGTCGTAAGATGTCAGAGTATGGCACTCAGCTTCGTGAGAAGCAGAAGGCTAAGTTCATCTATGGCGTACTTGAGAAGCCTTTCAGAAATTATTATGCAAAGGCTAACAAGATGAAGGGCCAGACAGGTACAAACCTCATGATCCTTCTTGAGTCTCGTCTTGATAACGTAATTTTCAGAATGGGTCTTGCACGTACTCGTCGTGAGGCACGTCAGATTGTTGGTCACAGACTCATTACTGTAAATGGCAAGGTTGTAAACATTCCTTCATATCTTGTATCAGCAGGCGATGTTGTTGCAGTTAAGGAGAACAAGAAGTCTCTTCAGAGATTTAAGGATATCCTTGAGGTGACAAATGGTCGTTTGACACCAGCTTGGCTTGATGCAGATCAGGAGAATTTAAAGGCTACTGTAAAGCAGCTTCCTTCAAGAGAGGAAATCGACGTTCCGGTTAACGAGATGCTTATCGTCGAGTTGTATTCAAAATAATTAGCCTGCAATAAAGGAGGCATTGCATGTTCGATTTTGAGAAACCAAACATTGAGATTGTTGAGATTTCAGATGATAAGAAGTACGGCAGATTTGTTTGTGAACCTCTCGAGAGAGGTTATGGAACAACTCTTGGCAATGCTCTGAAACGTATCATGCTTTCTGCATTACCTGGTACTGCGGTATCTCAGGTGAAAATCCAGGGTGCTGATAAGGATGGAGATTCTATCCCAGGCGTTAAGGATTCCCTGACTGAGGTTATTATGAACCTCAAGAGTCTTGAAATTAAGAACACATCGTCCTCCGATGACCCGAAGATTCTGTATCTTAATTTTGATGGAGAAGGTGTAGTTACTGCATCTGATATTCAGCTTACTGAAGATATAGAAATACTCAATCCGGATCAAAAGATTGCTACTGTAGATGGTACTGCGAATTTTGAGATGGAAATAACAGTTACTTCGGGCAGAGGCTACGTTGGTGCAGATAGAACAAAGACATCCGATCTCCCTACAGGAGTAATTGATGTTGATGCTATATATACACCTGTTGAACGTGTAAATATGTCAATAAGCAATACTCGTGTCGGTAATATGACTGACTACGATAAGCTTACTATTGATGTATTTACAAACGGTACAATGAGTCCGGACGATGCTGTATCTGATGCAGCAAAGTTCCTTTCAGGGCACTTATCATTTTTCGTTGAGCTTTCACAGAATGCTCAAAATGCTGAAGTCATGGTTGAGAAGCCAGATGATGAAAAAGAGAAAGTACTCGAGATGAATATAGACGAACTTGAGTTATCAGTTCGTTCTTATAACTGCCTTAAGAGAGCAGGTATAAATACTGTTCAGGAGCTTTGTGCAAAAACTCCTGAAGATATGATGAAGGTTAGAAATCTTGGTCGTAAATCTCTTGAGGAAGTTTTAGCAAAACTTAAGGAATTAAATCTTAGCCTTACAATTAGAGAAGAGTGATTTATTCGATTGTATGAAAACTGTGAAAGGCCACAGACGCTAAGATGTATTTACCGGTAAGACTAAAAAGCACGGTGGAGGATTATAGAAATGGCAAAATACAGAAAGTTAGGTAGAGAGTCAAGACAGAGACAGGCTATGCTTCGTGCTCTTACAACATCTCTTATCCATAACGGTAGAATTTTCACAACTGAGGCACGCGCTAAGGAAGTTCGTAAGCAGGTTGAGAAGCTTATTGCACTTGCAGTTAAGGAGAAGGATAACTTTGAGGAAGTAACTGTAAAGGCTAAGGTTGCTCGTAAGGATGCTGACGGCAAGCGTGTTAAGGATGTTGTTGATGGTAAGAAGGTTACAGTTTATGATGAAGTAGAGAAGACAATCAAGAAGGATAAGCCTTCAAGACTTGCTGCTCGTCGTCAGATTCTTGCATACCTTTATCCTGTAACAGAAGTTCCTACAGCAAAGGCTGGACAGAAGAGAAATACCAAGAAGGTTGATCTTGCTGCAAAGCTTTTCGATGAGTACGGTGCAAAGTATGCTACACGTAACGGTGGTTATACTCGTATTGTTAAGGTCGGTCTTAGAAAGGGCGACGCTGCAATGGAAGTTCTTCTTGAGCTCGTATAATTAATCTACACGCGAAAGCGTATGAGATCAAAGAGAATCATCTTAGGATGGTTCTCTTTTTTTATATTTATGGGATCTCAATTAAAATGATTCATTATCAGACACAATTGATAACATGTCATATAAACTTAAAAGATTAGAACTTGCAATATGGTATACTAGTGATGAAGTTATAATTATACTTATGAGGTAGTAGGGAATGCTAATCAGATATAACAGATTGAATATTATAAAAATTATAGTATGTTTTATTAATTTAGTCATATTCTCGGCTTTTCAATGTATAGCCGGTGATATGAATGTAAGAATTAACTCTGTACGTATAACAGTATCTGACTATTTAAGGAACTATCAATCTGATGGAACTGAAAGCGGCTTGCCAACTATATCAGAAAGTGATTTTACAGTTCCTGACAGTAAACAGTATGAAATTAACAGTATTTCCTGGATTGGAGATGAGAATTATAAAATTGGCAGTAAGCGTAACATAGAGATATACTTAAATGCCTTGGAAAAGGAACGATCAAATGACAATTATACGTACTATTATTTCAGTGGTAGCTATGACAGTACGAACGTTCATGTTACCGGAGGAGATTTTGTTTCAGCCAGACTGGAAGGCAACTATGCATTGAGAGTAGTGATTTCACTTAAGGGATTGAAGGGAGTCTATGAAGCTCCTACTTCTGCTGCATGGAGTGCGTCTACACTGGGACTTGCATCGTGGACGGCACCGACAAATACATCGGGATACTATAAAGTATGTCTATATAGAGACGGGGTTAAACTTGCGAATATCACAACAGATCAGACTGCTCTCAATTTGTATCCATACATGACAAAAGGAGGAGCATATTACTTTGCAGTATCTTCAATTCCTTATACATCCGAACAGATAGGGGTAGGAAAGGAATCAAGCGAGCTTCAATCTGTTTACTTAAATGTTTCAGATGATCTCGTTTCTGACGGAACAGGACAATATTCGGATTCGAAATATATATTAAACAGTACCGGAAGTTCATCTTTACTGGGATATAATACCAGCGAAACAACAATTGCTTCAAACACTTATGATTATAATTCCGGCACTTCATATACGGTTTATAATGCTTCGACAGGGCAGACTACAGTCATGCCGGGACATGAGAATAATGAGGCCGGTAATGGTAATAGCTCTAGTACAACAGGTAACTGGTATAAGGAAGGAAACTACTGGTATTTTAAAACCAGTTCGGGAAATCTGGTAAAGGATGATTGGATAATATGGAAAAATGCATATTACAGATTTGATTCGGATGGAAAGATGATTACAGGGTTTTATAATAAGAATGAAAACACAACTTATTACCTATCTAATAGTGGAGCTATGAAAACAGGTTGGGTACTTGTAAATAATACTTGGTATTACATGAATCCTGAACCGGGAGAGTATTATGGACTAATGTACAGAGGAACGGTTGTAAATATCGGGGAAAAAAGTTATTTCTTTGATGCAGATGGAAGAATGAGAACAGGATGGATTATCATAAGAGATCAGAACGGTATAGATCAGTATTACTATTTTTATCCAAAGACAACTGAAACCGGTGAAAATTATGGCCATATGGCAAAATCAACCACGGTACTCGGAGGTTACACCATTGCCGGGGACGGTCATTGGGTTCATTGATGTATTAAGGGCAGACCATTAGGGCCTGCCCTTGTTTTTTATTTATATATCTAATATACTTAATCTCGCTGATAAACGCTATAATAAACAGGGTTATCAGCAATAATACAATGAAGATTTGTTTTTATTTGAATTTTCAAGTAAGTTAAGAAACTTACTGATACAAGGAAAAGTTTATAGTATTAATATATTAAGTCATATTAGATTCGGGAGAAAAAATTGAAAATCATCGAAGCATTGCATCTTGCATATGATTACATCCGAACAGACGAGAATGATAAGATTATCGAAAAGACCAGGGCACTTAATGATGTGAATATTTCCATCGAAGAGGGCACTTTTGTTTGTGTGCTGGGTCATAACGGTTCAGGAAAGTCTACATTAGCCAAATTGATAAATGGTCTTAATCTTCCCTCTGAAGGGGTAATGCTTGTAAGCTCCAAGGATACTAAAAATGAAAAGGATCTTTGGGATATAAGAAAAGAAACCGGTATGGTATTCCAAAACCCGGACAATCAGATTATAGCATCAGTAGTTGAAGAGGACGTGGGATTCGGACCTGAAAATATAGGTGTACCAACTGCGGAAATCTGGGAGAGGGTAGACAAAGCACTTCGAGCCGTAGGTATGGAAGCATATCGTATGAAGTCTCCAAACAGGCTTAGCGGAGGACAAAAGCAGAGGGTTGCCATCGCCGGAACTATGGCTATGATTCCTAAAACTATAGTTTTAGATGAGCCTACAGCTATGCTTGATCCCAGCGGTCGCGCTGAGGTTATAAAGACTGTAAGAGAATTGAATAAGACAGAAGGCGTGACCATTATCCTTATAACACATTATATGGAAGAAACAGTTGATGCTGATCGTATCATTGTTATGGATCAGGGAAATGTTGTCATGGATGGAACGCCCGTAGAAGTCTTTAAGAATGTCAAAGAACTTAAGGATATCAGAATGGATGTTCCGGAAGTTACTGAATTAGCGTGGATGCTTAGGAATGCCGGTTTACCGGTGAAGGAAGCGATTCTTACACGAAAAGAACTCGTTGAATGTTTACAGAATTGTCTTCCAAAACAGGTGGACTTTATGCCTGATTTTGTAAAGAAGAAACCGGTTCACATGGATATTACGGATCCTGTTATCAGGGTACGAAATCTCAGTCATGTATATCAAAAAGGAACAGCTATGGAAAGTTATGCTCTTAAGGATGTTTCTTTTGATGTTCAGAGAGGTTCCATAGTTGGGTTTATTGGCCACACAGGCTCAGGTAAGTCTACATTGACACAGCATTTGAATGGACTTTTAAAGGCTACAGATGGTGTCATAGAGGTTAATTTCAAGGATAATGCAGAACTTATCAGAAGTAAGGGCGGCAAGCCTGTAAAGCCTGATAAATCGGGTTATAACGGAGGCAAGCTTATATCCGAGTTGACGTCCAGTATGGAAATGAATCCTGAGAACAGCTGTTATGAGGGTGTGAATAGTTCAAATAATACTTCAGTTTACAGAGAGAAGCCTCTTCATAACGGTGATGCTTCAAAATTTGTGAGCATTTATACAGAAGGCTTCGACATGAAGCAGCTTAGATTCAAGGTAGGATTGGTATTTCAGTATCCGGAGTATCAGCTGTTTGAGATTGATGTTATAACAGATGTTATGTTTGGTCCCAAAAACCAGGGGTTGTCTGAGGAGGAAGCGCGAAAAAGAGCTGAAGAGGCGCTTAAAATGGTAGGGCTCAGTGAAAAATTATGGAAAAAATCTCCTTTTGAACTCAGTGGAGGACAGAAGAGAAGAGTTGCTATCGCAGGTGTGCTGGCTATGCACCCGGAAGTACTCATACTGGATGAGCCAACAGCAGGTCTTGATCCGGCGGGACGAGATGATTTGTTTAAGCAGATTAGACAGCTTCACGACAAGGTTGGGATGACTATTATACTTGTATCTCATTCAATGGATGATGTTGCAAGGTATACAGACCAGGTTGTAGTACTTGACCATGGTGAATTGAAAATGACAGGAACACCAGAGGAGATATTCAAGAGATATAAGGAACTTGAAGAGATGGGACTCGGTGCACCACAGATGACATATCTTATCCATGAACTAAAGGATGTGGGCATTCGCTTTGAGGACAGACCTGATACGGTTAAAGAGATGGCGGATTGTATAGTGGACCTATGGAAAAGATACAATAGTGAAAATAAGAAAAATAAAAGTTTAGCTTCCGGAAAGGGGGTAAACTGATGTTTAGAGAGATTACACTTGGACAGTATTATCCGGTTGATTCCGTTATACATAGACTTGATCCCAGAGTTAAATTGCTTGGTACACTTGTGTTTCTGGTAGCACTATTTGTTGTTAATAGTTGGATCATGTATGGTGTGGCTGCTATCGTGCTGGCGGTACTTATAAAACTAAGCAATGTACCTTTCAAGTTTATGACGAAAGGCCTTAAGAGCATTGTTATATTGTTATTAATCTCTGTCAGCTTTAACCTTTTTCTCACCCCGGGAGAGCCGATTGTAAAGCTTTGGATTCTGACAATAACAAGGGAAGGTCTTGAGATAGCACTTAAAATGGGACTCAGGCTTGTGCTACTTGTTCTTGGCTCATCTCTTATGACACTTACGACCACGCCTAACCAGCTTACAGATGGTATGGAGAAAGGATTAGGAATATTCAAGAAGATAGGCATTCCGGTACATGAGATATCGATGATGATGTCTATTGCTCTTAGATTTATTCCGATACTTGTTGAGGAGACGGACAAGATAATGAAGGCTCAGCAGGCAAGAGGTGCAGACTTCGAGAATGGTAATATCATAGAGAGAGCCAAAGCTATGGTTCCTATTCTTGTTCCACTTTTTATAAGTGCTTTCAGAAGAGCTAACGATCTCGCTATGGCCATGGAGGCGCGATGCTACCATGGAGGAGAGGGAAGGACAAAGATGAAGCCGTTAAAATATGAGGGGAGAGACAGAATTGCCTATATTTTAATGTTTCTTTATTTTTCGGCGTGTGTAGCGTCGAGATTTATCCCTCTTAAATAATAAGATTATAGGAACGTAAAAATGCAATAAGACGGATAAAGTGAAAGCCCCTCATTGAAGTATTTCAAAGAGGGGCTTATCATATATTGATAAATGGCTTAATAGTTAGGACTTAATGGTTAACGGATATGCTTTATATTATTCATCCCTGATGCGGTGGCGATAAGGGTTTAAATTTCAGACTGTAGTTTAGTATCATAAATCGAAAGTGAACATGAAATTATCTGTTAATCTTATGGTCGTGCATTATGTAAAGTGTATGATTAAATGGATATATAGGAGAATTGGAAAGTGAAGCGACGTATAAAACTTACAATTGCATATGACGGCAGCAATTACAAGGGGTGGCAGATACAGAATCCAACAAAAGAGATGCCTGAAGGAAATGTGCCTACTATACAGGGAATGCTTACGCTTGCCATAAAGAAACTGTTAAAGGATGAAGATGTACAGATCATAGGTGCTAGTAGAACTGATAGTGGAGTACATGCTAAGGGTAATGTTGCTGTGTTTGACACTGAATCGACTATTCCGCCGGAAAACTTTCCGTTTGCCATCAATAGTTTTCTTCCGGAAGACATAAGGGTTACGAAGGCAGAAGACGTATCTTTAGATTTTAATCCGAGATTTGTACCGCATAAAAAGACTTATGAGTATAGAATTGATAATTCCAGGATACCTTCTCCTATCGAAAGACTCTACTCATATAACTATTCCTATACGTTAGATATCATGAAAATGCAGAAAGCTGCAGATTATCTTGTGGGAGAACATGATTTTAGAAGCTTTGTAAATCCGGACAGTCAGGTTTTTGAGCATGGTGGGGATGCTGTCAGGGAGATTTACAGTGTAGAAGTACTCTGTGAAAACACTGTATATAATCGTATTTCTGACAGATTAGAGGGTGAAGCCGGTAGTGGAAACGATAAGTCAGGGGATAAACATCATAACTCAACTGAAATCTGTATTCGTATCAGTGGTAACGGATTCCTGTATCATATGATACGAATTATAGTTGGAACATTGCTTCAGGTAGGGAATGGAAAGCTTAATCCGGAAGATATTGTTACCATCATGGAGGAAAGAGACAGGACGAAGGCGGGTCCTACAGTTCCTGCAAAGGGGCTGTGTCTTATGGAATTGATATATCCTGAAAATTAAAGGATCATATTTTAAGTTGTCAAGTGGAGGTCAGAAGTATGAAGTACGATTATATAAAGGGCTTTATATTTGATATGGACGGAACTATGTTTGATACAGAAAGAGTATATCATCATTTTTGGAAAGTGGCTGCAAAAGAACGTGGTTTCACCATGACGGATGAAATGATAGACAGCATGAGAGGAGCATCTTTAGAAAATATAGGGGTGTTATTTCGAGAATGTAATCCTGATTATGATTATCTTGAAGAACGTGCTATCAGAGAAAAATATATATTGGAGTACTTCGAGATGAATCCGGTGCCAAAGAAGGAAGGTCTAGACGAGTTGTTTGAATGGATTCATGAAAAAGGGTACAAAGTGGCGTTAGGGTCATCTTCTGTAAAAAACAGGGTTATGATGTACATGGACAAAACCGGCTATACTGAAAAGTTTGACTATATCTGCTCCGGAGATATGATAAAGAATGGCAAGCCTGCTCCGGATATATTCATTCATTGCGCTGATATGTTGGGACTGAAACCGGAGGAATGTATAGTTGTAGAGGATTCTCTTAATGGAATAAGAGCCGGATATGAGGCCGGATGTAGAGTTTTCGGCATTAAAGATATGAGTCCGTTGGATGGTGTGAGAAATCTCATGGATGAAGAACCCGAGAAACTATCAGATATAATAAATATTATAGAAGGTAAATGAGCGTTTATCTATTCGTTAAAGTTTCCTTTATTTGAATATATAAGGGCATTTTCATAATAAAATCATGATTTCCTGTATTGACAGGACTGGGAAATCAAAATATAATAGCTTTCGCTGTTTGATATAAAGGGCTAGTGTAGTTTGTATTAAACAGGTAACTATTTACAGCAGGGTCATAGATACGGGCCCGGGCTACATTAAATACTGAAATCAGTCTCAGAGTGGACCACTTGCGTTTGAATAGCTGTTTAACAGTTGTTCCAAAGGTTGTTGAAGTCTTCCGTTTTGGAGTATTTTGGACAACAGGCAGAAGTTCTGTTTTGGACAGAGACCAGAGTAAGTAGCCTTATAACAGGAGGTTGTTATGAAATCATACGTAGCTACAGCTTCTACTATTGACAGAAAGTGGTATGTAGTAGACGCAGAGGGTAAGACACTTGGTCGTCTTGCATCAGAAGTTGCTAAGGTTCTTCGTGGAAAGAACAAGCCAACTTACACACCATTCCTTGATTGCGGAGATTACGTAATCATCGTTAATGCTGAGAAGATCGCTGTTACAGGTAAGAAGCTTGATCAGAAGATTTATCGCACACATTCAAGATATGTTGGTTCAATGCGTGAGACAACTCTTCGTGATCTCAAGGCTAAGAAGCCTGAGAAGGTTATCGAGTATGCTGTTAAGGGTATGCTTCCTCACGGACCATTAGGCAGACAGATGTATAAGAAGCTTTTCGTATACGCTGGCGCAGATCACAAGCACCAGGCACAGAAGCCTGTTGAGCTTACATTCTAAGGGAGGATATCAAAATGGCTACAAACAGAAATTATGGAACAGGTAGAAGAAAGTCTTCTGTTGCAAGAGTTTACATTATGCCTGGTACAGGTAAGATCACAATCAACAAGAGAAGCCTTGACGAGTACTTCGGTCTTGATACACTGAAGCTTATCGTTAATCAGCCACTCGTTCTTACACAGAACGTTGGCAAGCTTGATATTCTTGTAAACGTGCGCGGTGGTGGTACTACAGGTCAGGCTGGTGCTATCCGTCACGGTATCTCAAGAGCTCTTTGCGAGATGGATCTTGAGTACAGACCAACTCTTAAGAAGGCTGGACTTCTTACAAGAGACCCAAGAATGAAGGAGAGAAAGAAGTACGGTCTCAAGTCCGCACGTCGTGCTCCTCAGTTCTCAAAGAGATAATCTTTGGAGAATCGAAAAGAATTCACAAACCTCAGAAATCTCGTGTTTCTGGGGTTTTTCTTTACTCAGAAACGCTGTGGGATGGTATGAAAATCAAGAAATTTTAGACGGTAATAAGCAAGTAATAAGCAGGTAAGAAGCAAAATTCGTATTTGCTTCAAATCTGATTTATCGCTTCCAATAGGGCTTTTACATCAAGGTGTGTGTACACCTTTTCGGTGAGAGACATGGCTCCGGAATGACCAACTATGCTTTTTATCATAGTCGGATCCACATGTGCTTCTGCTAACATAGAGATGCAGGTATGTCTGGTATCGTGTGGATTATGATCTAAGCCAATATTTTCCATTAAGGCATTCCAATATGTTGTGTGGTAGTTCCAGTAAGCAAAGTGTTCGTTATCCGGTGTATGAAGAAGGTATTCACAATCGGAACTTTCGTACCAGGACTTGTAGAAGGGCAATACTTTGTCTGCTATCGGAACTCTTCTTATGCCGCTTTTGGTTTTGCTGGCAACTACATCGAAGTACTGTTCTTCAAGATTCACATTCTCTTTCTTTAGATCCAGAAATTCCGTTATTCTGCAAGCGTTATAGATAAGCATTAAAACAATTTGGATGAATGGGTCATCCTTCATAGTCCAAAGTTTATCCACTTCACTTCTTGTAAACTTATTGTGATCACGTTTGTCCGGATTTTTGTCACTGTGTTTTAGGACATCCACATAAGTTGAGTAATCCTTGATGCATATGTCATTCTGCATGGCATATTTGTAAAGCTGATTGAACAAGGTTTTTATTTTCTTTAGTGTAGGAAAATTCTTGTTGCAAGAATCTATCACATATTGCAGGTCGGCAAGCTTTATGTCCCTAAAAGGCTTTTTGTATAGCGTTCCGCATACGTTATAGGACGCTTCATAGCCATGAATATTGGACTTGGATATCGTGGGGAATTTACTTTTGGACCAATATTCATATACATCCTGAAAAGTCAGCTTTGCAAGTTTAGTATCAAATGGGTTCTGGTGATAATCCGCCAACATTTGCTGACCTTCAGCACGTGTGCTGGCATAGCCCACAATAATGTACTTTTGTACCTGCTTTTCCTTTACAGGATCAAATTCCCATCCATCGGTAATTCATACCATGTAGGGTTTTCTTCGTTTACCAGACATTTTAAAAACACTTCCATATCCGTTTGGTGATTTCAAATTTTCAAACCTCCTATGTTTTATTTACCCAGGATATTTATGATAAAAGGACTTAACCTTCATCAACGCTTTTATCTTTTAACGTGATGTTTGAATAATATGAGAGCTCAGTCTCAAACCAGTGATCGAATTGCGCCTTAGAATGTGCTGTGTTATCAAGATTTTCTATTTCATCAGAATATCTCTCAAGAAACAGGCAAAGATCCTGGTTTAATTCCGCATCTTTGTTGTTTCCGTCAAATTTAAGGGTACAACTCCATTCCCCATCATTATCAGGTTTCTTAACAGTAACATCGAAATGTATACCAGCTTTCTTATTTAGTTCGTTAATTACATAAAGCACATCGGATAATGTTTCGAGATGTATTTCCTGTTTCTGATATCCGATAAGATGTGATGGAGAAACATTCAAAACTTTAGCGATTTCATTGAGCATAGCGAAAGATGGCTCTATTTCTCCGCTTTCATATTTTTGAACAGTGCGCATTGTCTTGCCAAGTCTGTCAGCAAGTTCAGTCTGATTCATGCCTGCAGCTTTTCTTGCGTCTCTTATTTTTATTCCTAAATCTGTTTTTTCTTTCATGATATTCACCTCGTAACTGAATTGTAACATGAAGCTGTGCGAATTGCAAAGACGTTATACGAATCAAAACGTCGTAAACGTGCTGATATATGAAACAAAAGGGCATATCATCAAAATGCGAACAAATAGTTCGTAAATCAAAAAAGGGAGAAATATATGACAGAAGCACAAAACTATCAGGAGATTCCACATTTTACAGGAAGAAACGTATCCATTGCGGAGATTGCAGATGCAATGCATAAGGACAGGCAATTTGTAAGGGTTGGGATTCAGAAAGGATATCTGAAATTTGGGGTTGCCTTTAAATCGGAAAATTCCACCGAATACAGTTATTACTGTCCTGATAAAAGGGTATGGGAAGAAATCGGATACTTTTGTCCGGAAGCAGTTTAATGGCAAAAAAAATAGACTTACCTGTTCGCACCAGATAAGTCTACAAGTAAAAGCCGGAGCCTTTATCAAATTCATTAAGAGTATAACAAGACCTCCGGCTTTACACAACAGATAAAGAATGTAAGGAGGGTAAAAATGGAAGAATTAAAGACTGAATTGAAACTGATTCAAATGTCATCCATTGAAGCAGAAGAAGTTTCATGGCTGTGGTATCCGTTTATACCATTCGGAAAGCTGACCATAATTCAGGGAGATCCTGGAGATGGTAAGACAACGATGGTTTTGAATATTGCAGCTAAACTCTCAAAGGGTGAAACCTTTGATGATCATATGATCGGCGGTGATCCGATCAATATCATATATCAGACTGCTGAGGATGGACTTGCAGACACGGTAAAACCCCGTTTGGAGTCGGCAGGGGCAGATTGTACACGTATAAGTGTAATAGATGAGAGTGATAAATCGCTTTCCATGGCGGATTCGAGAATAGAAGAAGCGTTGATACAGACAAAAGCAAAGCTACTGATATTGGATCCGATACAGGCATATCTTGGTGGTGGAATGGATATGAACCGGGCCAATGAGGCCAGAGATATGACTAAACGACTCGGAGCTTTAGCTGAAAAATATAAATGCGCAATTGTCCTTATCGGTCATATGAATAAGGCATCCGGAAATAAAGCGGCTTACCGGGGAATGGGATCAATAGACTTCTACGCTGTAGCACGAAGTGTACTTCTTGTTGGAAGAATTGAAGGGGAACCTAACTTGAGAGCAATGGTTCAAATAAAGAATAATCTGGCAGCATTTGGCAATTCAAAAGCATTTGAACTATCAGAGGAAGGTTTCACCTGGATTGGTGATTACGAAATAACAGCGGATGAAGTGCTTGGGGGAGTTATGACAAGGGCGAATAAGCAGGAGAAGGCGAAAGAGATATTAAGAAAAATGGCTGAAACACGAAGTTTGGTTCCGAGTAGTGAAATAATGGAACATGCCAAAGAAGAAGGCATATCAAAGAGAACTATGGAAAATGCAAAAAAGGAACTTGATATAAAAGCCAGTAAGCAAAATAACGTCTGGTATTGGAATTTGGATAACTATAGACATTAAGGAAGAATGCAACAATGCAGGTTGTAAGGGATTGCGGACTTAAACAGTGCAAGGTTGCAAAGTTGTAAATACTCTGCATTGTTGCGGACTTGAAGGAAAGGATATGAAATGAAGAATGTACTTATTTCAAGAGAACTGTTTCTGATGATTCTGAAATATCATTTATTTGGGATAGAAAGATTTGATGAAGATATCAGAAAGGGATTAAAAGACAAACTGCATAGCATGGAAAGACATGATACTTACAGTAAGTCGAAAACGGCACCAACGGAAGCAGAAAGGGAGAAATCTCGCAAGGAGTATTTGGATATGATCGGGATGCATCAGGATTACAGATGGTGATTCTGCTTACAGAGATAGTACGAGCGTGTGAAACACGCTTGTTGATAATCCGGCAAAAATGCTTATCGATTATGCGGAGCGGAACTCCGCGAACATAATCGATAACCCTCTATGGATAATGACACTACGTATCATTATCCGGGGGCTCTGCGAGGCGGATAGAGCCATTCTATATGCATATGAATCAAGATGGAAAGGAGTTTGGATGATATCGTATTCGTTACATCTGTCAAATAAAAAGCATGCATTGAACACTATAAAAAAGGTTAGTACTGCTAGTAAACATAATATGAGACAATTTAAAAGCGAAGATTATTGCAAAGATAATATCGTTGTAATAAGGGGAAGTGATAATATCCTTGAGGATGTGAAGAAAAAGTATCATGAAGAATTTGATGAAGCATTGGTTAAGTACAATGAGGGTAAAAGATCAGACCGTAAGATACAGGATTACCTAAAATATGTGTCGGAAAGTGGGAAGAACGATGTGGCAGCGGAGATAATAATTCAGCTGGGAGATGAAGAATTTTGGCATGACAAGTCGATGGATCTGCAGAGAAAGATGGTTCCGATACTTGAAGAACAGGTTCGGCATCTGGAGGAACTTGAGGAAATAGAAACAAAGGTCCAGGTAAATGAGGAAAAACTTGAAGAATTTGATGTTAAGGCAGAAGAAACCATTAACAAGCTTGTTGAAACTGAGGCACAGAAGGGATTTATGAGATATGCTTTCTTAAAGGAACCTAAAACGATGCTTGGGAAAATAGTATCAGAAGCCTGGAAAAAGTTCAGAGACTGGTGGGATAGACATAAGCGTCCGGAAATAGAGGGAAATGTTAGAAAAAGTGTTCTTGGACAGCTGGCAAACTATAAGAAGCAAGTTGCGGAAGAGAGTCGGATCAGACCGGTTCCGGTAAAGAATAAGGGGATGAATAGAGACTGAATAATATCAATCTTTATCGTTATTGACGGGAGCGTGGCACGCTTCCGTTTTTTTAATAAGACAGAGATTACTATTTCACTGCAAAAACGACGTCGTTCGCTACATTATAATGAAAAGTAGAACATATTATGGCTATATAATAATAGTTCATTCAATGATGAAAGGAATCCGGAAATGAATATAGCTTTATGCGATGATGATATTAATATTAATAGCCAATTGACAGATCTGATAAAGAAGCAATGTAAAGATGCAAATATCAGTTGCTTTAAGGGAAGTGAGGATCTTCTTTCTTGCACAGATTTTTTCGATATATATTTCCTTGATATCGAAATGGGAGAAATATCCGGGATGGAGCTTGCAAGGCGCATTCGTGAGGAGCAGGGAGAGACCGGGAAGCGAAGCATACTCATATTTGTGACCGCCTACAGAGAGTATATGGAAGAAGCTTTTGATGTAAATGCTTTTCATTATCTTGTGAAGCCGATTAAGGAAAGCAAGTTTTCAGATGTGTTTCAACGGGCGCTTAAAGAGGTTCGGTCTTCTGACGAACAAAGAAATAAATATGTGATCATTAAAGACGGGGATAATAGGAAAAAAATCCTGTTTTCCGAGATTCAGTATATCGAAAGCAATGACAGGAAGGTGGTTTTCCATACAGACAGTGGACTCGCAGAAACCTATGCCAGAATGTGCGATCTTGAAAATGAATTGGGGGATACTTTCTTTAGGTGCCATAGGTGCTATCTTGTGAATTTCGAAAAGGTGGCGGCTTATTCCGTGAACAGCATTCGGGTACTAAACGGCGACAGCATTATCATTGCCGAAAAGAAGTATACGGATTTCGTCAAAGCGTTTCTTCACTACGCCAAAAACGGAGGTATCGTGAATGTTTGACCTTTTGACTATTACATTGACACTGCCGATATATGTATCAGATGCAATTTTCAGTGGGATATACGTAGCTGCGTTTCTAAAACCGAAACACTCCATAAAGCTAATACACATTCTCTGGACAACCATTTACCTTTCAGTGGAAGCTGTACTATATAAAGTGATGGACACGCAAACCGTTGCATTTCGTACATTGTTGGACCTTACATTGCTGTACCTTCTTGAGCTTTTGTTTTTTGAACGGGATTTCAAAAGGCAGACATTCGCCGCCATAAGCTTTACCGCCGGAAAAGAGTTGATCAGAAACATCGGAAGTGTCGGCTATTACCTAATCTCCCAAGCAACTTGGGGCATGTTTGAAAGCCTCGTTCTTGAACCCGAAAACCTAACCGTGGAAAAAGCAGATATGTTTCTCAATATCTATCTTTTCGCTCAAAGCTTAGCATCCGTAGCCATATATGTGGGGCTAATGTTTACATATCTCAAAGTCCTCAGTGGAAAATATATCCACAAAGGCTACGAGCCAAGCCCAGGGGAAAGCATATTTTTGATACTCCCCTGCATTACCGGCCTTGGGGTGTCCATGACTTTGCGTGTGATCATATTGAAAATCAACGAAAGATTATCCCTGCTGATTTATGACAAGGTTCCGGAGGTTCTCATATGGATCATAGTCATTTGCGTATTGCTCCTTGGCTCCATCATTGCCGCCATGATGCTGTTTCAATATCTTATTGAACGTAATGAAGAGAGACGAAAGCAGGCCATCCTTGAAAAACAGATGGAGCAGCTTCACAGGGAAATCGAAGATGTTGAAAATATATATTCTGACCTGCGGGGACTGAAGCATGATATGAGGAATCACCTGAACAATATCATGCAGTATGTTAAGAACACCGGAAATGATAGGTCGGAGATAGACGGATACCTCTGCGGGTTGGAGAATGCAGTAAATAAACTGGATTTTTCATCAAAGAGCGGGAATCCCATCACGGACATCATTATTTATCAACGGATGCAGGAAGCGAAGAGGAGTGGGATTTCCTTTGAGTCGGAGTTTGTTGCACCAGGGTCCGGGCGCATAGAGGAAGATTTTGTTGCGTCGGGCTACGGATACATAGATATTTATGATATTGCTGTCATTTTGGATAATGCTTTAGACAATGCCTTTGAAGCTTGTCGAAAGGTGGAAGGTGCAAGAGAAATCACTCTTAAGTCCTATATGAAAGGAACCTTGTATTTTATTGAGATTGAAAATGTATTTGACGGGCAGGTAACTTTTGACAAGGACACCAGGCTTCCTGTGACGAGTAAAACGGATAAGCATTTGCATGGGATTGGGATGTCGAATATTCAAAAATGCGCAAGAAAATATATGGGGGATGTAGACATTGAGATTTATAATAAAGGAGAAAGACAGATGTTTTGTTTGACAGTTATGATGAATAATAAGTGCACAAGGAATTGACTGCAAGAATAGTGGTGTTCACTGCAATTGCATTATATCTGGTTTCTGACCTCCGAAGTAAAGATTAGATGAAGGAGGTTTGAAATGGCAGTAGAGATTAATGATACATATGGAAAATATGTCGGCAATAATGTAAATCCAAAGATAATAAAACGAGGAAAGAACTCCGGAATCAGACGAGACACAGAGATGGGAGACAGAGCCGGAGAGTCAGTAGTTGAAGTGTTGCTAAACCAAAAAGATACCCTGGAGATTTCCGAACAGGGTAGGACAGCCTTAAAGGAAAAACAGGCAGTGGAGGATACAAAATCCAATCTGTCATTTGATACAGTTGATGATCTTTCAAAATACCTTTATGAGAACTTCAACATTGTAAAACAGGGCATGGCGGAAATCTCATCAAAATACCTGAGAGATTGTCTCACGGATCCGGGCAAACGCCAGTCTCTTTTCGAAAATTTAAAGGCAGCAGATGAAGCTCTAGAAGAAAAACAGGGAGAAGTAGGTTTCCAAAGCATGAAGATAAAAATTGACGATGATGGAGAAGTCACAACGGAATCCACCAGTAAATCTGTGGCTGTCAACGAACAAAAGCGAAGGAGACAGATTGCAGCAGCTGCTACCAGAGGTGACATGCAGGCAATCATCGCCTTGCTGGAACAGGATCTTCAGGAGGTGGAAGCAGGACTTGAAGAAAATGCCTGCGACGAAAGAGAAGTGGAAAAGGTGAAAGCACTTCTTTCGGAGGCAAAACAGAAGATGGCATCCCTTCCTGACCGTGAACCCACACCGGAAGAACAAGCTATAATGATGATGAATACCTTGATGTAAAAATATTACTTTATAAAATGTAAATGGAGTCGGTAAAACGGTACCGACTCCATTCAAGTATACATCTATTTTTTTCTAATAGTAGCCATAGTATTCATCCCTCAATTCCTCAAACGGAAAGTTATACAAGATGGTCTACTCATCGCAGAAAACTGACGAGCCTGAATACTATTCAAAGGCAGAAGTTATCAATGGTGTTTATAAATCAAAGGGCCTCGTTTATGGTGAGGACTATGATTACATAAGGGTGTATAACTATTGTGAAAATGTGGATTCCGGTCCTGCTCAGGGCCTAGTTACACTGTATTGTACCTATTTGTATAAGGAAATCAATATTTCTGAAGTAAAGGAAAGTATAGTAGAAAACGAAAGTATTAACACAGCTTCCATATTTGTTCAGGATGGTGGAGATGTTACGCTCGATAACTTTGTGTCTGTGGATAATACTTCAAGCAAGGGACCAAGCGAAGCCGGCAATTTCTTTGGACTTGGATCATCTATACACGTAGATGGAGGCGACAATAAGACTGCGACAACTAACAGGTATCTTTTTGGTGCCGCGAGACTGATCCTGAATCAGCCCGAGATACTTGGCAGAGTTAACTCCATTTACGCTGCGGCTAACGGAGTTATCGATATAAATGGCGGAAACATTTTCTCCTGTTGCTCAGGCGGTCATGGACCGTATGCTTCCTGTGGAGGTCAGATTTATATCAATACTGACGGAACAAACATCGTAAGTGATGAAGGTGTCATCAATGTTGACCTTGATACTCTTGTGGCCACGGAGAGACCCGGAGATATCGCTACGATGCAGCGAAATGACGATGATAAGATGGAGGGCGTCTTTGAGGAGCATCCTTCCGATGTGACGGCTATAGTTACAGGTGACGAATCAGGAACTGCCCTTGCTACTGATACCGGCGGAGGAGTTATAGTTGCCAATCAGGTCTCAACGAAGACTTATCGTATCAAAAAGGCAAAAGAGATTCTTGAAACTACAGATATACCTGTTAACAAAATTGGCTGTATAGTAGGTATAGAAAACTCAAATTACTTTTACCACCTTTTCAAAAAAGGTTCGAAAAGACCCCCAAAGAGTACAGAAAGGAACATCGTTAATCCTTAAGCTGCAACATTGTGTACCAATAGCGCAATATAATACATTTTTTCTCCTTTGATAATCTTTTATATTAGTCCTATCAAGTTCCGGGACAATAAAACAGACCTGTAGTTAAGGGAGAAAGGTGGATTGTTTTGTACTATTACTTGGAGGAGAAGAGTTTAATGAAAAGGGATTTGTCTGTTGATGCGAAAATCAGCGTTCCCGAAAGACTAAGCTATACATGTGGAAATATCGGTAACTGTATCGTCTTGGCTATCATCAGTATGTACATGATGTACTACTATAAAGATATACTCCATATAAATGCGGGCATGATTGCAACAATTATGCTGATTTCAAGAGTATTTGATGGTGTAACCGATATATTTATGGGGTGTGTTGTTGACCGCACACATTCTAAAGAAGGTAAGGCAAGGGTGTGGCTTTTGAGAGGCGCTGTGCCATATATTCTTTCGGTTATAGGGATATTTTTTGTACCCTCGGGTGCAAGCGACATGGTTAAGTACATTTACATCTTTGTTATGTACAATCTTGCTAATGCTGTTTTCGGTACGGTTGTAAACACTGCGTACAATTCATGGAAGACTGGTTAGCGAAACACAGACTGGACTGGTGCTTGCCCTACATTTTGATCTTGCAAAGGAAGAGCACAGAGAGAAGATCGCACGTTTGCTGAAAGAAAACATTAAAAGGCACGGGGATCATCTGACCACGGGTTTTGTAGGTACTCCGTATATATGTCATGCTTTATCCGATAACGGATTCCATGATCTTGCCGGCGTTCTTCTGTTAAATGATGATTTTCCTTCCTGGCTATATTCTGTAAAATTAGGGGCAACCACAATATGGGAGAGATGGAATTCTGTAAAACCGGATGGAAGTTTTGATGAATCAGGAATGAACAGCCTGAATCATTATGCAAAAAATATAGTACTAACCTGAAAAACAATATACGCAAAGCAGCTATTGAACCAATGAAACACTGATTAACCGGTGCATACTTGGAGCCTCTGGAGCCGGGGGCACGGCTTTTCAAAGGAAATAGATGCTACACATCGAAGATTCGGCCGGAAAAAAGCTTTAATCAGCGTTTCTCTGAATAGATATTTGAGTTTAGGTTATAACTGATTAGACTGGAGCAAAGTCTGCCCCGGAAGGATATCTGTTGGAATCATAATGTGTTTTTCCGGAACTTCCTCGCCATTTATAAGATGCATGAGCTGTTCACAGGAACACTGTGCGAGCCTCCGGGTATTTTGCTGGACGCTTGTGATATTAACGCTCTTGCAGGCAAGTGAAATACCATCAAAGCCTATGATACATATATCTTCTGGAATGCGCTTTCCCATACTTATGGCACCGGTGTAGGCACCAAGCGCGCGCCAATCACTTATGGCAAATACACTGTCAAACTCAGTGCCCTTCGCAATATGATACCTGATTGCCTCTCTGCTATCGGTGAAACCGTCCTTACTTGTTTCTATTTCAATAATGTTCTTATCGGTAAGTACTATACCGGCCTTTAAAAACTCATCAAAGAAGCCTTTTTTTCGTTCTTCTTTCCTTATACTGTTTCTGGTACCCATGATCATGATGGGGTGCTTGCAGTTTTGACTTATAAGAGCTCTTGCCGCGAGACAACCTGAAACATA
The DNA here is from genome assembly GCF_900113415.1 of Oribacterium sp. WCC10. Lineage (GTDB taxonomy): Bacteria > Bacillota > Clostridia > Lachnospirales > Lachnospiraceae > Oribacterium. The sequence continues at coordinate 163,137 of NZ_FOPH01000006.1, forward strand.
CTGATCACTTTGAACTGTGCATATGTCATTTGTTGCCGGCGGAGCATCATTACAGTCTATCCATACATGAGGAATGGATGGCTTCAGCATATCTTTCACGGAAATGTAATCGCCGCTAATGATTATGATGCCGGAAACATTGGAATCATAAAGTGTCATAAGGGCGTCTCTTAGACTGAAACGGCCTCTTCCCATACTGTAAGAAATGACACTATAGTCAAAATCGGCCATATGATCGATTATTTCATGCAGAAGGCTTGCGAAGTAGTCCTGATTGCTTACGGTTGTTATGACGCCGATTTTTTTTCTGGCAGAGGATGAGTTTTTCTCGGGCAGTTTGTAGTTGTATTTTCTGAAGGCCTCCAAAACTTTCTCTCTTGTTACTGAGGATACTCTGGAATCTCCGTTCAGAACTCTCGAAATAGTTGCTGTTGATACGCCGCACTTTTCTGATATGTATTTTACGGATATAGATTTCTTTTTACTCATTTATATAATCCCGAAATAAATTGATTTAAAGATGAATATTTGTGTTTCAAATAAACCTGACTGATTCGTTTATATCATAACATATAATATGTAACGTTACATAGTTATACTGCATAAAATGTAAATATTAAATTGTAATAAATAACGAAATCGATAATATATGCAAATTAATTATTGATAATATACAAATGAAACATTAGAATTCCAATGTAACAAAACAAATACGATATGTAACGTTACATATCATTTGATCGGAACGGCATTATCACATAAGAGCTTTGCTTTGAAAATGCTGAATTTTTGAAAAAGCAAGAGTGAACATTACCCTGTTGGTGAAAACAGAAATGAAATATACGAGATATTACGGGTGTTCTGTCGGGGGTAATGGGGTATTGTGTGAAACAACAGAATGAAGGGAAGAAATAAGTATGACAGTTAAAGGGTTCCCTGAGGGATTTCTCTGGGGAGGCGCGACCGCAGCCAATCAGTGTGAAGGCGGTTTTGATCTTGACGGGAGAGGCCTGTCCAGCGTGGATGTGGTTCCTTTCGGACCGGAAAGAATGAAGGTGGCAAGGGGAGAACGTAAGATGCTTTCCTGTGAGGAAGGATTTAGTTATCCTGCACATGAGGCCATTGATATGTATCATCATTATGAGGAGGATATCCGACTTTTTGCGGAGATGGGTTTCAAGTGTTATAGGATGTCCATTGCCTGGACCAGGATACTTCCGAATGGAGATGATGATACGCCAAACGAGGCGGGACTCGCATTTTATGAGGAAATATTTAAACTCTGCAAAAAATACAGTATAGAACCTTTGGTAACTATTGACCATTTCGACACTCCGATAGCTCTTATAGAAAAGTACGGCGGATGGCGCGACAGAAGAATGATAGATGCCTACGTCAAATACTGTGATGCTATCTTCAGAAGATACAAAGACCTTGTTAAATACTGGATTACATTTAATGAGATAAATATGCTTCTCCATATGTCCTTCATGGGTGCCGGAATCGTATTTAACGAGGGAGAAGACAGACAGAATGTAATGTACAATGCTGCACATCATGAACTCCTGGCTAGTGCCAGAGCAGTGAAGCTTGCACATGAAATAATACCCGATTCCAGGATAGGATGTATGCTTGCTGCAGGACAGTTTTACCCCTATTCGCCGAATCCTGAGGATATTTGGGATGGCCTTGAAAAGGACAGAGATAATTATTTCTTTATCGATGTCCAGGCAAGAGGCGCATATCCTGTATGGGCATGGAAAAGAATGGAAAAAGCCGGGGTAAAAATTGACTGGCATGAGGAGGACCGGGAAGTTCTTCGTGAGGGAACAGTAGACTATATATCCTTTAGCTATTATGCATCCAGATGTACAACAGCTGATCCTGAGGTGTTCGAGAAACATCAAAGACCCGGAAATGCGGTATTCAAAGCTGTAGTCAATCCATACCTTAAAAGTACCGAGTGGGGCTGGCAGATCGATCCTTTGGGCCTCAGAGTGACCATAAATACACTTTATGACCGTTATCAGAAGCCACTGTTCATTGTTGAAAACGGACTTGGAGCAACAGATAAGCTTGAAGATGACGGGACTGTACACGATCCATACAGAATCGACTATATGCGTCAGCATATTGAGGCAATGAGAGATGCTGTCAATGAAGACGGAATTCCGGTTCTTGGTTATACTTCATGGGGGTGTATAGACATTGTGTCGGCATCTACGGGAGAGATGAAGAAGCGTTACGGAATGATTTATGTTGATAAGGATAATGATGGAAACGGAACGCTCAAGAGATACCGTAAAGACAGCTTTTACTGGTATAAAAAAGTAATCGAGTCAAACGGAACCGATCTTTCGTGAAAAATGAACTCCTTTAAAAGCTTAATAGATTCTAACGGAAGGAAATGATCGATCAGGATCTAAGGATCTTTGGGCTGGTTGATGGGGTAGAGAGATTTGACGGTTAAAGAAATAATCAGACATAAAGCCGGTAAAAATTGAAACCGATAGAGACCTCGAGATTATCGGCATACAATGAAATAAAAGATATATAAAAATCAAGCCGTTATCAATACGGACAATAATACAAAAGGGGAGATATATATGAACTACAGAGATCTCGCCGCTACGATCATTGAGAATATCGGCGGCAAGGAAAATGTTAATCAGGTTGTACACTGTGCAACAAGGCTCCGCTTTCGCTTAAAGGATGAGGCGAAGGCAAAGACAGATGTACTTAAGAAGACATCTGGTGTTCTTTCTGTTATCAATGCCGGGGGACAGTATCAGGTTGTTATCGGACCTGATGTTGCACAGGTATATCAGGAGGTTGTTGACCTTGGCGGTTTTGAGGCTATGGCACAGGTTCCGGATGATGAGCCAAAGAAAGAGCAGAATAAGTTGAGCGCACTTCTTGAATTTATAGCAAGTATATTCCAGCCTATTATCCCGCCAATTACTGCAGGCGGTCTTATCAAGGCTGTTATGGCACTTCTTGTTACATTGAATTTACTAGATAAGACAACACAGACATATTCACTGCTTAGCGCTTTTGCAGATGCACCATTCTATTTTCTTCCGGTGCTTCTTGCATCCAGTGCGGCCAAGAGATTTAAGTGTAACCAGTTTATCGCCATGGCTTTGGGCGGCATCCTTATCTATCCGTCTTTTATCACCATGGTGACTGAGGCAAAGGCTGCCGGAACAGGTATTGCGATGTTTGGAATTCCTATTACATTGGCAAGCTACAGCTCATCTGTTATTCCTATCATTCTTGGAGTCTGGTTCATGTCTTATGTTGAGAAATACATGAACAAGGTATCACCCAAGGCTATCAAGTTCTTCTCGGTTCCTATGGTTTCGCTGGTTGTATCCGGTATCGTGACTCTTGCTGTTCTCGGACCTATAGGAACATGGGTTGGAAATATCCTTGCAGCATTCTTCAAGTGGCTTGATTCAACTGCAAGCTGGGCTGTACCTACACTTGTAGGAACACTTTCACCACTTCTTGTAATGACAGGTACACACTATGGACTTATTCCTATTGGAGTTAATAATCTTGCAACAGCAGGTTTTGATACAGTCGTAGGTCCGGGAATGCTTGCATCAAATGTAGCACAGGGTGCAGCAGGCTTTGCGGTTGCGGTTCGCTCTAAGAACAAGCAGACAAAGGAACTTGCGGCTTCTGCAGGTCTGACAGGTGTGCTCGGTATCACAGAGCCTGTGCTTTACGGTATAAATCTTAAGTTTGTTTATCCTTTGATCGGTGCGATGATCGGTGGTTTTACAGGCGGACTTTACATGGGTATCATGAAAACAGGTCGTTATGCTGCAGGCTCACCGGGACTTCTGGTGCTTCCGGGTTATATCGGTGGTGAAGGCATGACAAACTTTGTTAATGCATGTATCGGAACCGGAGTTGCGATAGTTGTATCATTTATTGCGACATTTGTCCTTTTTGGAATATATGCTAAACAGGGTAAACTCGATGCTGAAGAGACCGGCGCTGGGGTTACAACTGAAACAAATACAGAGGTAATAACTGCAAAGTGCGGAGATAAAGATATCGTTTCCGTGGCAGATGGCAAGATTCTCTCAAAGGATGAAATACTTGACGATATGTTCAAGGAGGAAACAATGGGAAAGACCATTGGAGTGGATCCTGTAAACGGAATTATTGTAAGCCCTGCAAACGGTACACTCGAGATGGTATATGAGACAGGACACGCCTTCGCTGTCAGAACCAATAACGGAAGAGGAATCCTTGTTCATATCGGAATCAATACAGTGGAACTCAAGGGTCAGGGATTTAAGACTCTGAAGAAGCAGGGAGAGACTGTAAAAGCAGGAGAGCCAATAGTAGAAGTTGATGATGAAGCTGTTAAGAAGGCCGGCTACTCAATGCAGACATTTACAGTAATTACTGAGACAGAAGACGGAGACGAAATAACGTTCGAAGCATCAGGAGATGTAACAAAGGGTCAAAAGATTGGCGCCTGATTTTCGAGGGTTAATTTAGAGATTATTAACGTCGGGCGAATAAAGAACATTTAAATGAACGGGTATAAATTGGTATAGAGTATCCTTCACAAATCAAGACATAACGGCGATCGTATTGAAAAATAACATACGGTTGCCGTTTTTTATGTTTAAAGATTAGTAAAGATGAAAATGAATTGTGTTAAGTGCGTTCTCCGGACTGGAATAAAGGAATTAAAATTCGTGATGAAAGTCATTGCTTTATATAAAGAAAGAATTAATACACTATTCTGATCACAAATTATGCCTGTTAAAGCAAGAAATAAATGAAAAGGGTATAAGTGAAGAAATAAAAACTAAATAATGCATGAATAGATAACATGAAAAAGAGATGTTAAAATACATAGGAAATATAAAGGAAAAAGGGATGTAGAGTAGAATATAAATTTGGAAATACATATAGCTGTAGTCGGAAATAAAGTATAAAATAATTATAAACATAATGTGAATAAACTGTAACTTATTAAACACCGTTTATAAAAAATCTATAAAACCTAAAATATATCTGTTAATCAGCAAATGTGTTCATAGGGGCGGTTATGGGAGTGGCCATCATAGATGTGGTGAGATGTAACCGGACTAAAAGTTATGACTATCGAAAAGAATACTGTTGAGATAAAAACTTCTATAATGAACATTTTTAGAAACACTTTGTTAAATATATGGCATGAATTAATGTCATATGCTACTCTAGGCGCGCTAAAGACTTAATCCGGTAAATGAGATTTTTATTGTCTGATGATTGCGGTTATGTATGAAGCTGTTTATTTTATTGGCTGATTTTTATCTGCCCGGGTTATATCAGTCTGACTATTTCTATTGGAGTGTATTATGAAATATCTAAAAACTTTTGTATCGGCAATACTTGCCGGACTGTGCATCGGAATAGGCGGTGTTGTTTTTTTATCGGTGGATGACAAACTGACAGGTTCGTTTTTCTTTACTTTGGGGCTGTTTGTTATCTGCTCAATGGGATTTCATCTTTTTACAGGTAAGGTTTGCTATGTTTTTCAGAATGATAAGACCTATAATCTGAGTATTCCTGTTATCTGGGGCGGAAATCTGGTCGGAACCTTTGCTGTAGCTAAACTTATGCTTATGACCAGAGCGGGAGGCAATATTTCCGGGAAGGCTCAGGCACTGTGTGGAATCAAACTTGATGATAGTTATATCAGTCTTTTTGTATTGGGGATCTTTTGCAATATACTTATATTCATTGCGGTTGACGGATACAAGAATATTCCATATGAGCTTGGAAAGTATCTTTCTCTTTTCTTCGGAGTTATAGTGTTTATCCTTTGCGGCTTTGAACACTGTGTTGCAGACATGTTTTATTTCTCTGCTGCAGAAATGTGGAGCACTGAGGCATTGTTGAGACTTTTGGTGATCACTTTCGGAAATGCTGTTGGCGGCGTGTTTGTTCCGTTTGTGAGAGACCGGATCAGCGAAAAGAAGGAATAGGGAAGGGATGCTGAAGCAGATCTATATTAATATAGAAGAACTTTGGTATACTACGCCTTTGACGTTATTAGTATTTGACAAAAACAGCAAAGAAAACAAAAAGTAAAGAAAAAGAAATGAAAAAGTAAGAGGGAAAAAGCAAAAAGTATTTGCTTTTTACCCTCTTTAAATTTACTTAAAAATCCTCTGTTTTTAAAAAGATTTACCGTATAGCAATACAAAGGGGAATATTAATACATATAGCGACCACTAGATGTTGATTAAAATAGATAATAAATACAATATAAACGGTGGAAAAATATGGCATAATTTTCCGCGAAATTCCTAGGCTTTTGCTATATAGGCAATAGTTAACAGTAATAAAACGTGTTAAATAAAAAATATATGAAAATAGACTAAAAAGTTGCAATCTAAATATAGACGGGTAACCTTTGAAGGTTTATAATTCAAATTAACAGCAAAATATTACCCCATAAAGCAGCTGATGAATCAAGGGAGGATGAGGAGTACAGCTATGAAACTTTACAAGAGACAGTATTACCTGAAAAAAATACGTGAGTTTTATCAGAATAAAGAGCTTATAAAGATTCTCACCGGTATCAGAGGCTGCGGCAAATCATGCATGATGGATATGATAATGAATGAGCTCCGCTGGAGGGGCAATGCTGCAGTGAATCTGATCCATATTGATCTCGATACAAAAGAGTTCAAGAACATCAAGAATGCTGAAAAACTCCGTATAGCCATCAAGGAAAAGATGGTTCCGTCAAAGGAAGGCACTATTTATCTGTTTATCGATGAGATACAGATGATAGATGATTTTGAAACACTTATTGAGACACTTTACAATGAAGGAAGGTATTCTATTTTCCTTTCAGCCTCCAGTTCATATCTCATGAGTGATACCTTCAAGGATAAATTTGAAGATCATTACAAGGTTTTTGAGATATTCCCATTGTCATATGCGGAATATGAAGGTATGAAGGATTTCATGAGCATGAAGAAGGAGGAGAATCCTTTGCTGGAGTTTGTTCGTTATGTTTATGACGGCGGACTTCCAAAGGTACTGCAGTGCGACAACGCTCAAGAAAAGCAGAAGTATGTACTGTCTGTACTGGATGAGATCTTCAAGAAGGATATCGCAAAGATGGAAAAGATCCGTCATGTTGTGTATTTCAAACAGGTTCAGGAGTATATCATAGATACCTTCGGCGAAAGCATTAGTATGACACGCCTTACGGATTACTTTAGAAATTATGTAAGGATTCCTGTGAAACGAGAGACGCTGGAGAGATATCTTGAACTTCTTGAGAAGGCAAAACTTGTATATCGTTGTAACCGTTTCGATATCAAGACCGAGAAGGAACTTCAGGGTGAGCAGAGATATTATCTTACTGATCTGGGATTCTATTTTGCAAAGAAAACAGATTCTAAGATAGACTACAGTCTCATCATGAAGAATATCATCTATATGTATCTGAAGAGTCGTGAGTATAATGTTGCTGTAGGACGTGTGGGTAAGCGTGAATGTGATTTTGTTCTTTCGGATATTATAGATGCCGATCAGCTTGGCGTTGATCTCGAAGAAAAACCGGATTCAGACGTAAGAACTGCTGAAAAGAAGTCGAGGAGTACAAAGAGTGCAAAGGACAATAAAGTGGTTGCACAGGCTGTTGCCCATAACTCTATCAATATTCCTCCAAAGAAAGAGGAAAAGACAGATAGGGCGGCGGAGAAATCAAAGGCTATGTCTGATATGCTTGCAAAATACCTCAATGCCAGAATGAAGAAAAAGGACGAAACTGAATCCCGCGAAGAGGTTGAGAATACTGAAGCGGCAGAAGGACTTGAAAGCCGGACTGCTGTTGAAACGACAGTTACGGTTGATACTATAGAAGTAGCAGATGAAATCTTTGATAATGCGATAGAAGAGAACGTTGAGGTTGAGGCTTCTCAGGAACGTGAAACAGTACTTACAAACTTCAGATATATAAAGTTTGCGCTGTCTACCGCGGATCCGTATAGAGAACAGGTTGAGTATGCAGCACTTGACAGTATTCGCGATAACTATCCGAAGTATATGCTTACGCTTGATTCTAAGCAGCAGGAACATACCGGAATTCTGCACCTCAATGCGATAGAAGCGCTCAAGGAGGAAAGGGAGTTCTGATTTTAAATGGGGCATGCATTGAGGCTTTGCTAAAATGCATGATTTATACCTGATGGGGATGTCTCTATTGAAGAAGGGGTTCTTATAGACAGATATCAGGTTCAATAAAGAAGGGGATACTTATATAGGGTCATTACAAAAGTAAACACAGGATTTTGGAATGTTTGTACGAACATATCCGGATCCTGTGTTTATTTGCCTTGCGAATGGAAGTTACACTGAATATAATGAAGTTTAAATGAAAACATGCGATCATTGTACTTGTATTTCGTATTAGGAATCATTAATGAAAGCATGAATAAGATTCTATATGGATCTTAATAATATCTACATGTGGCACCAACAGTTTATGAAAACATGATGTTGCATGGATTAGGAGGACTTTATGAAAAAGAATAAGTTGATGAGTGCTGTTCTTGCAGCAGTACTTGCCGGAAGCGTACTTGTCGGATGCGGAAGTAAGGAGGGGCCGGCTACAGCAACAACAGAAGCTGCTACAGAAGCTGAAACCACTGCTCCTGAAACAATAGTGGCTGAAGAGACAACAGCAGCGCAGGAGGAGACAAGTGCTGCGGCTGAATCCTCAGAGGCTGAGACACAGGCAGAAACAGAGGTGATCGGTGATGATTCTGAGAATGCTATGAAGATCGGCTCTCTCAAGGGACCTACAACTATGGGTCTCGTTAATCTCATGAATGAAGTAGAGAGTGGTGACAAGAGCGGTTATCTTTTTGAGATGCAGACACAGCCTGACGTGATACTTGGAAAGCTGGTTTCAGGTGACATTGATGTGGCGCTGATTCCGGCTAACCTTGCAGCTATCGCATATAACAAAACAAATCAGGGTGTTAGTGTTGTGGATATCAATACGTTAGGAGTTCTTTACTGCGTGACAGCAGATGACAGTGTTAAGAGCGTAAAGGATCTCTCCGGAAGGACTGTTCTTTCGACAGGACAGGGGGCAACGCCTGAGTATGCCCTCAACTATCTTCTTGAGAAGAATGAAGTTACAGACTGTAACGTAGAGTTCAAGTCAGAGGCAACTGAGATAGCTGCAATACTTCAGAATGACCCTTCACAGATCGCAGTTCTGCCTCAGCCTTTCGTGACTGTTGCTATGGCACAGAATCAGGAGCTTAAGGTGGCATTCTCTCTTACTGATGAGTGGGAAGCTGTGACAAGTGATTCGAAGCTTCTTACAGGTGTTACTGTAGTAAGAAATGATTATCTTGAAGCCAATAAGGACAAGGTTGAGGCATTTATTGAGGATCACAAGGCAAGTACAGAAAAGGCTGTATCAGATGTTGAGGCAACAGCTGAACTTGTTGCAAAGTATGGTATCCTTCCAAAGGCTCCGGTGGCTGTAAAGGCTATCCCACAGTGCAATATCGTTGCTGTAACCGGAGAAGATATGAAGAGCAGCCTTTCCGGTTATCTCAAGGTTCTCTTTGATCAGAACCCGAAGTCAGTAGGCGGAACACTTCCGGGAGATGACTTCTATTTTGCTAAATGAAGATGTATTTTAAGATAGTCGATTTTATACTGCCTTAGCTTTGAGATTGCAAATTTCAAGTAAAGGAAACTTATAGATGTTTACGTGCTTTGAAATAAAGCACATAAAAGTGCTCGAGTAAGAACTAAAGGTTCTTACTTGAGCACTTTTTTGATAGAATGGTGCAGGAAATATAAAAATGTATGTTGAAAAACGAAAGAGCGAAGACAATGACGGATTTTATGAAAAAGATTAAATCTGCAGAGTATAAAAGCATTTTTATAGTGCTTATCTGGCTTTTTGTATGGCAGCTTATAAGTGTGACAGTACACAATAAAGTGCTGTTGGTTGGACCTGTTGAAACAGTCGGGGCTCTGTCAAAAATGTTTTTAACGGAGGAATATCGCAGCTCGATAGCTTTCTCGCTAATGAGAATCATCGGTGGATTCTTTTTGGGGTCAATACTCGGTATTTTACTGGCGTGGGCTTCATATAGGGTGAAGATGATAGAAGACTTTTTAGAACCTGCCATTTTGGTATTGAAGGCAGTTCCTGTGGCCAGCTTTGTGATACTTCTTCTCATTTGGGCCGGTAATAAAATACTGGCTTTTTACATTAGCATGCTTGTAGTACTGCCGGTTTTGTATCTCAATACACTGGGAGGACTCAAGGCTACAGATGTTAAGCTCCTTGAGATGGCAGAGGTGTTCAGAATGCCTTCGTTAAGAAGAATCAGGTACATATATATGCCTTCGGTTTACCCTTATCTTCGAACCGGACTTCAGATGGCACTTGGTATGGCATGGAAAAGCGGAGTGGCCGCAGAGGTTATAGGCCAGCCTTTGGGCTCCATGGGTAACGGACTCTATCAGGCAAAGATATATCTGGAGACGGCTGAGCTGTTCGCGTGGACGATTTCAATCATTTTTGTATCGTTCCTCATGGAAAAAGCTGTCCTGATAGTAATGGACAAGACATTGGGAAGGGGATGAATGAATGCTTATCTTTTTCAAGGATATAACGAAAATATACGATAAAAATCAGGTGTTGAAAAATATATCGTTTGAAATCGATACGAATGCGGATAATAAAGATATTCTACTTCGTGGACCTTCCGGAATAGGGAAAACCACGCTTCTCAGGATAGCTGCGGGACTTGAGAGACCGGATGAGGGAAATATTGAGATAACTATGGGAGAAGCGGCTCATGGAGGATATGGCTTAAGAGCCGGCATGGTGTTTCAGGAGAACAGGCTTCTTGAACATTTGTCTGCAGTTGATAATGTATCCTGTGTTAATGCTTCAGTCTCGCGGCAGAGAGCAAGGGCTGAACTTCTGGAAGTGCTGCCGGAAGAGGCGCTTGATAAGCCTGTAAGAGAGCTTTCAGGGGGCATGAAGAGGAGAGTTGCAATAGTCAGGGCAATTCTTCCGCCGTCGGATCTCCTCATAATGGATGAGCCGTTTACGGGACTTGATGCGGAAACAAGAGAAAAAGTCATAAGATACATCATGGACCGAAAAGGAAAGAGGCCGTTGATATTGGCAAGCCATGATGTGGAAGGACTTCCACCAATGAGAGAACTGATATTAAAGTGAGTATGGAATGGGGCGATAACCCCGCGAATAGTGATGATCATAGACTGACAGTAAAAGGAGAACATTAAAAAATGTACGAAATTGGACCATATACAATCGAAGATAATCAGAAGAGAGAAGACAGAACAGAACTCATAGATGGAAATATTTATACCATGAAATCATATCTTCCGATATACGGGGTATATCTTCGGAACCTTTACGGGATGATAAGACAGGCCTGTGAGGGAAAAGAAGAATATGCCAGACCCTTTATGTTTGTGGGGGTGAGACTCGATAAGGATGATAAAACCTGCATTGTGCCTGATATTTGCGTTGTCAGAAATGAGGCACAAGTTGCGGGAGGTGAATTTGTTGAAGGTGCACCCGCTGTTACTATCGAGTTTTTGGGAAGTGATCTGTCCGACAGAAAGAGAGATTTATACCTTAAGCTTATGAAATATCATGAGGCGGGGGTAAAGGAGTACTGGATCATAGATGTTGAGCATAAAGCTCTAATGGTGTATGACTTTGGCGCCATAACGCTGCCTAAGAAATATACATTTGAAGATGTGGTTCCGGCCGACAGCATCATGTCCGGATTTAGGATCGACTTTAATGAAATAGAAGAAAAAGTAAAGAAGTTTTTTGAGTTGGCAGAGTTTACAAAGAAGATGAAAGAGAAGAAGATGGCTGCAAAGAATTCGTAAACAGCTGCCACAATTCTGCCACACGGATAATCTAGTTTAGCCTTTATGACCTCCGCTAATATATCAGCGTTCCCGAAAGAACGGGTGATTAGGAGGTTAAAATGACTAGAAATAAACGAAACATGATTACGAAGAGATGGAAACCGGTATCCATCGGAAAGGTAGCGCTTGCGGCAGGAGCTATCGCTACAATGATGTCAACTGCAGCACTTGCATCAGGGTGGTCACAGGATGGAGATGACTGGTATTATCTTGATTCCAGCGGAGATCCGGTGACAGACTGCTGGAAGCCGTCTGACGGAAAGTATTATTATCTTGGTTCTGACGGAACTATGGCAAAGAACACTCTTATCGAAGACGGAGATAATTACTACTATGTAGGTTCAGATGGTGCCATGGTTACCAATGCCTGGAAGGCAGTTACCACAGATGATGACAACTACGACGGATATGCCTGGTACTACTTCCGTTCAACAGGTAAGGCTTATACAGATACTTCAAGTCCGGTAACAATCGGAAGCAACAAGTACATGTTCGATGAAGACGGACAGATGCTTTATGGATACGTTGATGAAAATGGAGAAATGATCGATGTCACAGAGGATGTAGAGGGCGTTTACGAGGCTGTGTGGTATTTTGGAGATAAGGACAGCGGTGCCATGGTCACAGGCTGGCATCAGTACGAAGAGGATCTTCAGAGTGCCAATGAAGACTATGAAGACTATTCTTCAATCTGGTTCTATTTTAAGTCAGAAAACGGAAAGAAGCTCACAGATACAACAAAGATCATCAATTCCTACAGATATACATTTGATGCAAACGGCGTCATGACATCAGGATGGACTACATCAACGGCTACTTCATCAAGTACATCATCAAGTGATTCAACAACCTACAGATATTCAGATCTCACATCAGGTTCTATCAAGAAGAACTCGTGGGTACAGGCAATTCCAAGCGAGGAAATGGATGAGGACGATTATGAGGATGGAACATATCGCTGGTTCTATACCAATGCATCAGGCTATGTAGTCACAAGCCAGTCCAAGAAGATAAATTCAAAGTGGTACTTCTTTGATGATAACGGTATCATGCAGAGTGGACTTCTGGTTCTTGACGCATCCGCTATATCAAGCTGTTCATCTATAGTTGAGGACCTTGACGAGGATTCGGTTACAGCAGAGGATATCTATGCTCTCGGCGATGAAAGCGGCGATCTCAACCTCTACTATTTCGGTGACGAGAACAGTGGTGCAATGAAGAAGGACGGAACCGTATCTATTGAACTTGAGGATGATACATACACATTCTACTTTGGTTCAAATGGTAAGGCTTATAACGGAATCAAGAGCTCAAAGTATTATAAATACGGAATCCTTCAGAAGGCTTCAAGCGATACATATTATGAGCTTGTTGAGTACGGTTCAACAGGAGAATACGTACTTGTAAGCAAGTCAGGTTCTGTTGTAACAAGCGGTTATGTAAAGGATGCTGATGAAAACTATTATGCTATCCACAGCGGAAAGGTAGCCTTTATCGAAGCCGATGACCTTGCTGCAAAGGCAGCTGCGGCGTATAAGGCAGGAAATGACACCTTTACTTACAGCTCAACAACCTATAACACAGAGGATTACATTTCAGCTGAGTACACACTTTATAACTAAGTTTATATGATGCGAATCAGACTCAGTTGATTTGCACGCTGATTTAAGGCTCCCGGCAGTTTGCCGGAAGCCTTATTTTTTTCGTGATAAGGCTGTCACGTGTGCGTTGTACTAGTACAAAAGCACACGTGCCGACTAACACGAAATCGAGAGGAGCGTATTTCTCCACTCGAATATGTTCTTCAGCTTCGTTTCAGAAGGAACTGATACAATGCTGAAATAAATTGTGCAAATTAAGGCAGTATGGCCTTGAATCAGATTTTGAGACAGCTGCTGCAGAAATGGTAAATACGACAAATTACAAAACATAAGGGGCAATAATTATCCCCCCTGCGTATTCTTGAAAATGTGAATAAAAATTGAAAACATTAATTCGGAAAAATGGTGAAAAACCGAAGCGGATGAGATGTTGGGGATAGTAATAATCGGGAGTTTTGATGGAACAGAAACTTATCTTCGTGGTGGACGATGAAATGGCAATAAGAGAGATGGAGCAGACTTATCTTGAAAGTGAAGGATATATGGTGGAAACATTTGCCACTGCCGATGATGCAATAGAGGCGATGGAAAATGGCGATAGGACACCTGATCTACTTCTTATGGACATAATGATGCCGGGGACCGACGGTCTTTCGGCATGCGGCAAGATAAGAAGATCTGAGAAGCTTACACTAAGGCTGATGCCGATAATACTTGTTTCTGCGAGGGATACAGCTCTTGATAAGGTTACAGGACTGACTATCGGCTGTGATGACTATCTGGCAAAGCCGTTCCTTCCGCTGGAACTGTTGGCGAGAGTTAAAGCACTTTTGAGACGCTCCGAAATGCTTATGAGCGGACTGAAAAAAGTGGAAGATGGAGAAATGTCAGATGAGGAAATAAAAGTGGCCATAGGAGAGGATTTGTTTTATGAAATATATCGGGGCGGAAGTTCACAAAATGTGGGAAGAAACATTGATAATTGTGGAAATCTGTATCTGGACAGAAAGGCTCACAGGATATATGTAGATCAAAATGCAAAAAACACACAATTATCAGAAGATATAAAGGGCAAAAATGTGGATAAAGAAAGTATCGGAATAAAAGCAAAAAGTCTGATAAAGAATAAAAAGATTTTAGATATACTTGATAAAGGAAGCAATGTAAGGGGCAATGAAGGATATACTTTAAAAACAGCTAAAGAAGGTATGAAAAATGATCCTGACATTGACCCGTATGGCGAATCATCAGGAAGGGATTCAAAAGAAGATCACGATAATAGTGTAAAAATTATTGACCTTCAGGTCACACCGATGGAGTTTGAATTCGTACAATATCTGATGCTCCGTAAAGAGACGGCAGTGCCAAAAACAGAACTGCTCACTGAAATATGGCATCTTCCGGATGCAGAACTTAAGGATGGGGTGAGGATGACTGACGATCTTGTAAAGAGATTAAGGAAAAAAATGGCTACGGCAGGATCTACAGCGAAAGTAAAAACCGTCTGGGGATATGGGTACCGACTGACCGAAAACTGATGATTCTTCAACACACACTTTTATGGTCGGTCTGATCAGAATGTCAAAAATAATAGTACAAATACAGGATTTGACGCCGGCTTCAATAATAAGCGAGTATATGCTGTAATAATGGCGTTTAATAGTGTAAAATGAATCATGATAAACAAACATGATCGTGCTATGGAAAACGGGAATAGAGTGTATATTGATTAAGACTGAAACATTCAGGCGAAGGCTGATAACAGGTGATTATTATTCCCGATGACAGCTGAGAAGGAAAGGATCATAAATGAGAATTAAACTGGCTAAATATATATCTGAAAAACTTGTTGAGAACGGAATCACACAGAATTTCTCTGTTACAGGTGGAGGAGCCATGCACTTAAACGATGCCTTCGGACATCAGAAGGGGATGCATACACTTTACCAGCATCATGAGCAGGCATGCGCGATGGCGGCGGAATCCTATGCACGTATATATAACCGTCCGGCACTGCTATGTGTAACATCAGGGCCGGGAGGCACCAATGCAATCACCGGGGTTCTCGGAGCGTGGCTTGATTCTATTCCTATGATAGTGGTATCAGGACAGGTTCGTTATGACAATACTGCCCGTTGGGCATCGGAGCAGAACGGAAGTCGTCTTCGTGCCATGGGTGATCAGGAATTTGAGATAACAAAATCCATCTCCTGCATGACAAAGTATGCGGAGATGCTGAATGACCCTAAGAGAGTCCGCTATGCGGTTGAGAAATGTTTGTATCTTTCACAGACCGGGCGTCCGGGTCCGGTCTGGCTTGATATACCTGTTGATGTACAGGGCACATTTATCGAGACAGACGAACTTATCGGTTTTGACAAAGCCGATTACGAAGCCGGGGGCGACGGATGGTCTGATAAGGAAGCTGCAGCAGCTCATATCAGACCTGAGGATAAAGAAATCACAGATCGCGAGAAGCCTATACCGCCACTTGATCCTTCTGTTCCAAGAAGGATCATCGAGAAACTACGTTCTGCTGAAAGACCTGTGTTCTATACAGGCAACGGCATACGTATAGCCGGTGCCGAGACACTGTTTCTTGAAGTGGCACATCGTCTCAATATACCGGTGGTTGTTGGCTGGAATGCTCCAGACATTATCCCCACAGGAGACCCGCTTTATGCAGGACGTCCCGGTGGAAGAGGTGACCGGCCGGGAAACCTTGCAGTTCAGAATTCCGACCTTATCCTGAGCATCGGATCAAGACTTAATATCCGTCAGGTGGGTTATAATTTTGATACATGGGCAAGGGACGCATATGTCATAGTAAATGATATCGACGAAGAAGAACTTAAGAAACCGTCAGTTCATTGTGATATGCCCGTACACGCCGATGCGAGAACTCTTCTTAAGGCACTTCTCAGAGAACTTGATATGCTGGGTATAACCAGAGATGAGCCGTTGTTCAAAGGCGGGAAGGGTATTCTCAGAGGGGATGCATTGAGCATTTGCCACAATGAAAAAGCAAAAGAGGTTCTGCTTGACGGTGAAAAAGAGGCAGCAGGCAGTGCCGAGGCATGCAGTAAGAGTGAACATCTCACATGGCTGGAGACCTGTGCATTCTATAGAGAGAACTACCCGACAGTGCTTCCTGAACACTTTGAACCAAACAGCAAGGCGCAGGATATGCAGGATGATCCTGAAAATCGTGCCAATGTTTATGCCGTAATTGACATTATTTCCCGTATGGCTGAGCCGGGACAGGTAACCGTTGTAGGAAACGGATCCCCTTGTGTTGCGGGAGGACAGGCATATATCATAAAGAACGGAAGCAGATTTATTTCGCAGGATGGTGTTGCCTCTATGGGATATGGTCTTCCTGCGGCCATCGGTGCAGCAGTTGCGGTACATTCCGTTAATGTTCCTGAAGATCCATCCTTCTATGAAACTGTGGATGAGAGACTTCAGGCTGAAATTCATGATACCTACTGGACGGGAAAGGATGAGAGTTATCCGCCATATGATAAACATGATATTATACTGCTGACAGGAGACGGCTCTATACAGATGAACCTTCAGGAACTTCAGACCATCATAAGCCATAAGCTTCCTATAAAAATATTTGTCATCAACAACGGTGGATATCATTCCATCAGACAGACACAGACGAATCTCTTTAAGGGAGAACCTCTTGTGGGGATCGGCGTGGACTCGGGAGTAGAGGGTATCAATGATCTCAGCTTCCCTGATATGGAGAAGCTGGCAGCAGCTTATGGATATCCGTTTGTAAGAGTATCCCACAATCAGGACCTTGAAGATGCTTTCAGAAGAACGCTTGAAACCAAAGGACCGGTTATCTGCGAGATCATGGTTACAATGACTCAGCAGTTTCTCCCGAAGTCTGCTGCAAGGAAACTTCCGGACGGTTCTATCATAAGTCCTCCGCTTGAAGATATGGCTCCTTATCTCTCTGATGATGAGATGGACAAAATAATGCTTGTAAAACGTATATAAAGGGGTATTATAAAGTCGCGGGGGTATATCGCAAGTATAGAGAAGAGGGGAATAACCGTATGAAAGTACTCATCACCGGCGTCACGAGTTTTCTTGGCGTTCACACGGCATTACAGCTTTTAGGGGAAGGTCATGAAGTGATCGGAGCTGTAAGACCCGGAAGTAAAAATGAATCCGTACTGGAAGAGAGGGGCGTTACAGAATATCAGACGTACCGCACAGTATATCTGGATTTTGACAGTCTTCCGGATGCAGAGCTCGGAGAGGAGCATTTTGCGGAGCAGGTAGAGAAGACAGGAGATGGAGAGGATGTTATCGATGCATGGCTCCATTTTGCCTGGGATGGTATCGGATCGGCGGGAAGAGAGAACACCGATATCCAGATACAGAACATTGAAAATGCAAAAAAGGCTTATCTTATGGCAAAGATTTTGGGGGCGAAGAAGTTTGTATTCGCGGGTTCCCAGGCAGAGTATGGTGACGGAAATCATCGCTTACCGCGCCCTGTAAGTCCTTACGGGAAGGCAAAACGTGCCTTTGGGCGTTGGGCTACAGAACAGAGTCTGCTTGGCCAGATCTATGACAGTGAGGCTATGCAGTTTATCCATATGCGCATATTCAGTGTATATGGTGACGGGGATCATAAGACAAGTCTTGTTAATACTGTGCTTAAGGGATCAATCAAGAGAACACCTGTGGTTTTAGGCCCATGTGTTCAGAGATGGAACTATCTTGAGGTTCGTGACTGCGCAAGGGCTATCAGCATCCTTATACAGTCCAATGATACACGCACAGATGTATATGATATAGCTGGCAGCGATTCCAAGATACTTAAAAAGTATGTACAGGAGATGAATGAGATCGCAGGCGGCGGAGCTGAACTTGAGTTTGGAATGAGAAGCAACAATGCGGAGGGTGCAGCCAATATGGCACCTGAGATTCTGAAGCTTCAGAGACTCGGATTCCGACAGGAGATATCCTTTGAAGAGGGTATCGGTGAGCTTGTTCAGAAGAAACGACTGGAGCTTGAGGCCGGCTGAAGGAAAGATTAAAGAGCTTCTATGCATGAAGATAATTCATGCATGGAGGCTTTTTTATTAAGCCGATTAGTATATATAACCCACGGATCTTGCAAGATTATTATATACAGGTTGAATATGTCTGGTTTGAGTATCAATTATTGAGTTGACTTTAATCCGGTATTGAAGTAGAAATTGATGTTAGTTATAGAACAAAGGATGTGTATATATGAACAATAAATGTATCGCCTGCGGGCATGAACTTAAGAGGCTTATGACATTTGAAAATATGCCTGCATCGGCTCAGAATATACCGGATGCGGAGGAGTTAAGGGAGGATTTTCCTGTCACGCTTGAACTTTGTCAGTGCCCGGAGTGCGGACTTGTTCAGTTCGATTGCGAGCCGGTGGACTACTACAGGGATGTTATCCGTGCGGGAGGCGGAACCAGCACTATGACAAGGCTTCGTCATGAGGAGTACGCGAGACTGCTCGGTTATATGCGAGAATATGGTATCAAAGGAAGAAATATCGTTGAGGTTGGCTGCGGTCGTGGAGAGTTTCTTCGTATGTGGCAGAATCTGGCAGACGATGAAGCCGGAATGGAAGCACTGAAACTGGACAGTGAAAAGGATATGCTGTCAGGTCAGCCTAAGGCAGGACCTATCAGGCTTACCGGGATAGAACACAAGAAAGAACTGGTTGATGAAGCTATGAAGCTTGCGGTAAACGAAAAGCCGGTAAATGCAGTAGGGGAGGCGGCAGGAGTGCCTGAGATCCGATATCAGGTATTTGAGGGCTTTGCTGAAGGTGACTACAAAATACCTAATGGGCCTTTTGATGCATTTGTTCAGTTTAATTTCCTTGAACACCAGCCATATCCTCAGGATATGTTGAGGAGCATTCGCAATAACCTTAAGGATAAAGCAATCGGACTTGTTACGGTTCCTAGTTTTGAGTATATCCTTAAGTATAACGGCTACTATGAGTTGCTTCATGATCACATTGCGAACTACACAGAGTTCACTCTGCAGAAACTCTTTCAGGACAATGGCTTTGAGGTTCTCGATATGCGAACTGTCAATAGAGACACTATTGAGATCATAGTCAGGAAGGCAGAGAGCGAAGATCTCAGTACACTTCGATATAACGGTAGACTCATCGATGTGTCGGCGCTTCGGGAAAGCTACGACAGAATGGCTAAAGATATTAATGCTCATATTGAGCACCTTACGGAATCAGGAAAGACCCTGGCAATCTGGGGCGCCAGTCATCAGGGATTTACTCTTGCGGCAACCACCGGCCTTTCCGGAAAGGTGAAATACATCATAGACTCGGCAAAATTTAAACAGGGACGATTTGCACCTGCTTCACACATTCCGATTGTTTCGCCGGATCATTTCGGTGAAGATCCTGTTGATGAGATACTTATCGTGGCACCCGGGTATACTGACGAGATAGCCGGCATTATCAAAGAACGCTACGGAAGCGATGTCAGAGTTCTTGTGTTGAAGACTGACAGGATTCAAGACTATAAATGATATGATTCGAAAGGACACAATGAAGGCGCTTGTTTTAAAGGGAAAAGGAAAAATAGCATATATAGATAAGAGGGAACCTGAACTCGAGGCACTTCACGGTGCACTTCTCGAGCCGATTTTGGTTTCTCCCTGCACTTCGGATGTTCATACCATATGGCAGGGGAGTCCGAAGCGTGATGATCTGACTCTTGGTCATGAGGTTATCGCCAGAGTCAAGGCGGCCGGCGAGCTGGTAAAAGACTTTAAACCGGGAGAGATAGTTGCGGTTTCGGCCATCACACCGGATTGGGGACATCCGGATGTAGATGAGAACTATGCTCATGCGGGACAGAATTTCAGCGCTCATATGATAGGGAAATCCATAGACGGAGCCTTTCAGAGCCTGTTCTATCTCCCTTTTGCCGATAAGAATCTGGCACACATTCCGGATGGATTATCCCTTGAAGACGCGCTTATGTGCGTTGATGTGGTGCAGACCGGTTTCACTGCCGTGGAAGAAGCGGGCGTGAAGTCGGGTGATACTGTGGTTGTTATGGGTATAGGCGCCATAGGACTCGCAGCCATAATGGGAAGCAGGATGGCAGGTGCAAAAAAGATATTTGCGGTGGGATCAAGACAGGATAATGTCAGACTGGCAGAATCCATGAGCGATGAGTTCTGTTCTGTGGAGGTGTTAAACTACAGGGATTTAAAATGCAGTCTTCCGGCGGGGATGCACCCTCTTGCAAATTCCACGGGTTCTCCGGTAGTTAACTATGTTCTCGGGAAAACCGGAACAAAGGGCGCAGATTGTGTTCTTCTGTGCGGGGGCAATGACCTCAGTTTCCCGCAGGCTGTGGATATGGTTAAATATGGCACCGGAGTTGTCTCCAATGTTATGTATTATGGCGCAGATATCGATGTGCAGGATGAAGAATACGTAAATCTTGTGAACCTTAAACAGGGTGAAGCAAATGCAGTCATTGATGCTATACAGATCCCGAAGTTCTCCATGGGCCGGGGAATGGCGGGAAAGACACTGAAATTCTCATTAAGCAGGGGAGGCCGTGAGAATCTTGAACGTGTCATGAAAGAGGTCGTAAAACACGGGTGGCACCCTTCGGCTTTTATTACCAAACGATATATGGGACTTGATAATATAGAAAATGCCATATATGACATGAAGGACAGGAAGGCCATAAAGATAGCGGTTCAGCTTGCTAAACCTGAAGTCTGATAGTACAATCGACGCTGTGTGTCCTCAGATTTTCCGGGGACAGGATCGAAATTTGCAATCGTTTGAACGATTGCTGCAAAGTTGTGCCGATTTTCTTTGGGAATCCGGCATATATTCAAGCCCCTTTGCGATTCGCGTCGAAGCGAAATCCAGGTGGGCCGTCATATATAGAGGATAAGATATTGAAAACAATAAGTATCGTAGTTCCGTGCTACAACGAGGAAGAAAATGTAGTACCTCTTTATGAGGCCATAAAAGCTATGTTTGCGAAGGAACTTCCACAATACAGATATGAGATCATTTACATAGACAACGATTCCAAGGACAGGACGAGAGAATTGGTCAGAGGTCTTTGTGCGGAAGATAAGGATGTTAAGGCCATCTTCAATGCAAAAAACTTCGGACAGTTTAACAGTCCCTACTATGGCATGCTTCAGTCTACAGGTGATGCCACCATGCTTATGGCGGCTGACTTCCAGGATCCGGTTGAGATGATACCGCAGTTCGTAAAGGCCTGGGAAGAAGGATTCAAGATTGCTATTGGTGTAAAGACCCAGTCGCAGGAGAATGCTCTCATGTATTTCATCAGAGGCGTCTACTATAAGCTGATAAAGAAAATGTCATCTGTGGATCAGATCGCCCAGTTCACAGGCTTCGGTCTCTATGACAAAGAATTCATCAATGTCATGAGAAATCTCAATGATCCGACTCCTTTCCTTAGAGGTATAGTTGCGGAACTTGGATTCAGAAGAAAAGAGATACCTTATACACAGCCCAGACGTCGTGCGGGTATAACACACAACAACTGGTATTCTCTTTATGATGCGGCAATGCTCAGCTTTACCAGTTACACCAAGGTGGGACTCAGAATGGCTGTATTCTTTGGAGGAGTATGCAGTGCTATCAGTATGGCTATTGCTATCGCCTACCTTGTGATGAAGCTTATCTGGTGGGACAGATTTCCAGCCGGTATGGCGCCGATGCTTATCGGTATGCTTTTCCTTGGCTCTATTCAGATATTCTTTATCGGGCTTTTGGGGGAGTATATTCTTTCGATCAATCAGAGAGTCATGAAGAGACCTCTGGTAGTGGAGGAAGAACGCCTGAATTTTGGAGATGCTCCGAGATACAGGGGTGTCCGTGATATGGAGAAGGTGGAAAATGTATGATGCGATATAAAGTTGATGTTGCCATCTCCAGAGAAGGAAAGATCACTTTCCTCGGATGGGCATTCGGTAAAGATCCGGAGACACCGGTTAAGTATTCGGTGCTTGACGGTGACGGAAATCCCGTTCCGGGGACAGTTGTAGAGTCAGTGAGAAGAGATGAGGTGGTGGAAGCCTTTTTCAAGGATTATGAAAAGGAACACGGACCCATCAAGAGAGAACTGGGCTATGACATTAACACCCCGTATCAGAAGGGCGAGACCAGATATCTCGTTATAGAAGTTGACGGCAAGACCAAAAAGGTTAAGTTTGATGACCGGATACTTGAGTCCTTTAACTCTGTGGCACATAAAAAAAGAGAGAAACTCATGGCATTGTTTCAATGGGAAACTGTTGAAGTTGCCTGGGATTGCTTCCGTGAGCAGGGACTTCGTGTACTATGGAAAAAGGCATTTCACCGGCTGCAGGGTATTCAGGAGGATTATGACTACAATGAGTGGTATAAGAAAGTAAAGGTTACAGATTCAGAACTTGAGAGTCAGAGAAAAGAAAACTTTCCGGTTAAGCCTAAGTTTTCTATAGTTATCCCGGTTTATGAAACCCCTGAGAAGTTCCTGAGAAAGATGCTTCAGTCCATAGCGGATCAGACCTATGGTGAATTTGAGGTTTGTGTTGCGGATGCTACACCTTATACTGAGTACACCAAGAAGGATGCAGCAGGTATGCTCCCGAAGGAAGTACTTCAGGAATTTCATGAGAGAGATTCGCGTTTCAGATATACGGTTCTTGAAAAGAATCTCGGTATCTCTGACAATACCAATGCTGCCATCAATATGGCAACAGGTGACTTCATCGTACTTGCAGATCATGACGATGAGCTTGAGCCCGATGCCCTGTATGAGTGCGCAAAGGCCGTGAATGAGCATCCTGAAGTCGTTATGATCTACTCTGATGAGGATAAGATAGATTTCGAAGATACATACTACTTTGAACCACACTTTAAGAGTGATTTCAATCCGGATCTCCTCCGTTCGGTAAATTACATCTGTCACCTTCTGGTGCTGAAGAGAGAACTTCTTGATGCCATAGCAGAAACGGATGAAGATGGCAATAAAATCTACGAGCGTAAGGAATACGACGGTGCGCAGGATCATGATCTCATACTTCGCGCTTCTGAAAAGGCTCAGGAGATGGAGAAGGAAAGAACCGGTGGAAATGTTGAAAAGCTCAGTGAGGGCGACAGGAAGCTTGTTAAGGAAGGCCGCTTTGTGAGCTCCAATATCTACCATATACAGAAGTCTCTCTATCACTGGAGATCCCATCAGGCTTCAACTGCTCAGCATCCTGAAGCTAAGCTTTATGCCTTCGATGCAGGAGCAAGAGCAGTGTATGATCACTGCAAGCGCCTGGGACTTCCTGTCAAGAAGGTGGAAAAGGGAATAACCTATGGCTTCTATCATACTATATATGATGATAATGAGCCTTTAATCTCGGTTGTCATTCCCAATAAGGATCATACTCAGGATCTCGATAAGGCTATCCGCTCTCTTGCCGAAAGCAGCTATAAGAATCTTGAGTTTATCATCGTTGAGAACAATTCTGATCAGTCTGCAACCTGGAAGTACTACGAGGAAATACAGAAGCAGTATCCTGACGGAAACTGTGTTGAGAAGACATCGGATGAGATAATGAATGATGGCCAGACGGAGATTCCGGACGGAGATAATTCACGATGTGATATGGAGACTTCGGGTACGGCCGGATTCGAGGAAATCAGACTTTCTAAGCCTACAGTCCGTGTAGTCAAATGGAAAGGTCCGTTTAACTATTCGGCCATCAACAACTTCGGCGTTAAGTTCACCCACGGAGAGTACATACTCTTCCTGAATAATGATATTGAGCTTATAGATGAAAACTCCATTCACGAGATGATCTCCTATGTTCAGCGCGAGGATGTGGGCATCTGCGGAGCGAGACTACTTTATCCTGATGAGGATATACAGCATGCCGGAGTCATCATGGGCATGGGTGGAATCGCAGGAGCGGCATTCGTGAGAACTCATGATGCTGAGCTTTCATATATGCATAGGGCAAAGTGCGTGCAGGATTACTCCTGCGTTACAGCGGCCTGCCTCCTTACAAAGAGGAGTCTGTTTGATAAGGTGGGAGGTTTCACAGAGGATCTTGCAGTGGCGTTCAATGACGTAGACTACTGTATGAAGATAAGAGCTCTTAACAAGCTGGTGGTTTACAATCCTTATGCGAAGTTCTATCACTATGAGTCCAAGTCCCGCGGTATGGAGGATACACCTGAAAAGGTTGCCCGCTTCAACAGTGAGATAGTTGAGTTTGCCAAGAGATGGTCAAAATGTCTGCGTTACGGAGACCCGTACTACAATCCGGCATTGACATTTATGAAATCAAACTTCACGCTCAAGAATCTTGAGAAGGAAAAGGTTGGAGAACCTTTTGAGATGGATATTCTCAAAGATATAGTCTGATTCACATAAGTTCGCTGACTCATAATATGACGTGAGTGTCAAAAGTATTTGCCACTCACTGATTAGCGCTAACGCAAACATTCGTGTGCAATGTGTGCATCATAATATAAAAGACCTTTCGGCTGTAATGGCCGGAAGGTCTTTTGGGTTATGCTTCGGCTAAAGAATCAGGGAAATATTATTGGAAAACCAAGGATGATTCATATAGATATTCGTAATTTATAAGCCTCAAATATCAAATATAAGAAAAATCTAATATCATTTTTATGGAAATTTATGAAAACGGGAGTATACTTCCATTATGATTAAAGACAACCAACATTTTTTGAACAATTTCCATGTCGTTCTTGACGCGCTTATCATTGTTTTTTCTTATGCGCTGGCATGGTACCTACTTATAGCTTCACCTATATTCCCGGCGGGACATGGAGTACTTCCCCCAGGGGTTTATTTTCGTGCGCTGATTCCGGTGGTTCCGGGGTATATGGCACTATACTGGGCTTTTCATCTCTATGAGCCGAAACGTACCAGAACCAAAAGAAAAGAATTCATCAATATAGTAGAGGCCAATGCAGTGGGGCTTATGGTATTTGCTTCCATCCTCTTCGCATTCAGAAGGTCGGGATATTTCGCGAACTTCTCAACAAGGATGATTGCTGCATTCTGCGCTATCAATATTGCCGCCACCACAGTAGAGAGATTCGGAATCAGATTTATACTCACAAGACTTCGCAGAAAGGGATTCAATCAGAAACACATCATGCTTGTGGGATTTTCTGATGTATCGGATCAGTTCATAGATGCCTGCCGGAGGAATCCGGACTGGGGTTACAACATCTATGGCATCGTTGATGATATTACCGAGACGGGCGTTTCGTACAAAGGGGTCAAAATAGTCGGAAAGATAAAGGATCTCGAGAATATACTTTCCGGCAATACCATAGATGAGATTGCGATTACATTACCACTTGCTGCATACGAGAAGCTTGGCGGCATTGTTGCGGTCTGTGAGAAGTCCGGCGTGCACACCAAGTTCATTCCTGATTACAACAACATCATTCATTCCCGTCCTGTTACGGAGGACATGGATGGCCTTCCGGTTATAAACATCAGAAATGTTCCGTTGACAGATCCGGTCAGAGCAACAGCTAAAAGGATAGTGGATATCATAGGATCGTTGTTTGGCATAGTGATCTTCAGTCCGATCATGCTTACTGTTGCAGTTCTCATCAGACTTTCATCACCCGGACCTATCATATTCAAGCAGGAAAGAGTCGGTCTTCACAACAAACCGTTCATGATGTACAAGTTCCGTTCCATGGTGGAACAGAGACCTGAGGATGAGCAGAAAGGCTGGACAACTCCGGGAGATCCCCGCGTTACAAAAATCGGTAAGTTTATAAGGAAAACTTCTATCGACGAGTTTCCGCAGTTCTTTAATGTCCTGATGGGGAAAATGTCTCTTGTAGGGCCAAGGCCTGAGCGCACCCAGTTCGTAGAGATGTTTAAGGAAGAGATTCCCCGCTATATGATCAAACACCAGGTTCGTCCCGGCATGACAGGCTGGGCTCAGATCAACGGCCTGAGAGGGGATACTTCTATTCATGAACGTATCAGATATGACATCTGGTACATTGAGAACTGGAATATGGAACTGGATATAAAGATCCTGTTTTTGACCATATTTAAGGGCTTTGTAAATAAAAATGCATACTGATTTGCCGAATCGGCATATATGTGATAAAATGCCGATGTTTTGAACATTTGATTTATGAGGATTAGCTGATGGCATTGGATAATGGCAAGGAGACCAGACGTCCCCACTCCCAGGAGGATGTGGACAGACGCCAGAGGGAACTTGAAGATAAGATAGTAAATGATGAGGGTATGAAGGAAAAACTCATGGCACATGCCATGGATCGAAGAATACCCGGTGGAGTTGATGTATCGGAAGGCGGGCAGCAAGAGCAGTCCGGAGTGAGACCGCCTGTCAGACAGCAGAGGATGTCCGGGAGTGATCATTCTGCTGTTTCCGGGGATGCTGCAAAGAGTGAAGCCGGTATGGTACGCAGGACTGTGTCGCAGGATGGTCCGGTTCGCACAGGTTTAGGCTCTACGGATTCATCACGTAATGGTGCCGCACGTAGAGAGGCTTCCGGAAGAATGGGAGAAAGAACTGCCGGCAGGAGCATTGATACTCCTCTTCGAGCTTCCGGAGATTCAGGGAGAAACGGAAACAGAAGAACCGCAGCTGGCAACCCGCTTCGTATCGACGGCAAAGCTTCTGTAAGAACTCTGAATGACACATCAGAGGTAGAACGCGATATAGAGTTTGAACGCAAGATGCGTGACAAAAAGAAGAAAGCGGTACGAACCAGGATTATCATCATGGCTGTGGTGGAGATCCTTACTCTGGCATGTATCTTCGGATTCGGTTCTGTATACAGATATATGAACATGACTCAGGCGGTTGAGTTCGATGTTTCCAAGGTACAGAACAACAACATTGACATCACTCAGAAACAGAAGATGTCCGGTTACTGGACAGTGGCGGTATTTGGCGTTGACTCCAGAGACGGTGGAGTAGGAAAGGGCGCAAATGCTGATGTTCAGATCATCTGTAATGTTGATATGGCCACCGGAGATGTTAAACTTGTTTCTGTATACAGAGATACATATCTGAAGACCGGCTCAAGCACCAGATATGCGAAGATCAATGAAGCTTATGCTATAGGCGGACCTGAGCAGGCTGTTGCCGCACTTAACAGCAATCTTGATCTGGATATTCAGAATTATGTGACTTTCAACTGGAAAGCAGTTGCGGACACCATCGATATGCTGGGCGGTGTAGATATCGATATCACGGATAAGGAATTCTACTATATGAATGCCTACATCCATGAGACATCTGTTAAGGCAGGAATCAATGAAAAGAATCCTGCGGCAAACTATATCAAGAAGGCAGGACCTCAGCACCTGACAGGCGTCCAGGCTGTGGCTTATGCGAGACTCAGATACATGGATAGTGACTTTGAGAGAACCAGACGTCAGAGAGAGGTTATCTCACAGTGCCTTGACAATGCAAAGAAGGCAGACCTTGCAACACTTACATCTATCATAGATACAGTGCTCCCGCAGGTGGCATTTAACATCGATGCAGGTGATATCGTTGAACTCGCAAAGGGTATCTCAAGATATAACATCAAGGAGTCAGTTGGTTTCCCGAAGGATATCAAGGATCAGATGATGGGCAAGAAGGGAGATTGCGTTATACCTGTTACACTTACATCAAATGTTAAGTGGCTCCACAGTGTTCTCTTTGATGATGAGGATTACAAGGTATCAAGTGCAGTTGAGACTTACTCACAGAAGATTGCGGACGATTCCGGATACTACGCTAGTAAGAAGGATGAAATAATAGAGACTACAAAGAGCAAGAGTACCGACGAAGCTGAAGAGTCTGACGAAGGCGTTGAATCCGAGAGCAAGAGCAGTAAGAAGACTGTTAATGAAACTGATAAGGACGGATACATCATCTCCGGAACAGATGCAGATGGCAATACTGTCTATGAAACAGATGCAGACGGAAATAAGGTGAAGTCGACTGATAAGTCGAAGTCAAAGTCTGATAAGTCAGAGACAGAAGAGAGCCCGGAAGTAGACGAGGATGAAGAAGTTGAGACCGATGAGAATGGCGAAACTATAGAGACTTCAAAGAGCTCGAAGGAATCAGGCTCTAAGACTTCTGAGTCGGAAAGCGAAGAAACAAAGTCCGGAAAAGATAAGAAAGAAACGGAATCTTCAGAAAAGGAGACAAAGTCGAGCTCCAAGAGTGAAGAGACTACTTCCGGAGAAGTTATAGAGCCGGGACTTATCGAAGAGGATGATGATTCGGGAGCCGGTCCAAGCGGCGGATCAGGATCAAGTTCGGCAGATTCAGGCGGACCGGGATCCATCACAAGTATGGATGAAATTTCAGAAGGCCCCGGAGGATCTATAGAAGGCCCGATGTAAAGATGAAGCGTACATAATATATTAGAAAGCATGGATCTCTATGAGGTTCGTGCTTTTTTATTGCCACGATTATCTTAGGAAAGGTGAAATGTGGGCATGGTATCATGAGATAAAGCATGGTAATATATACGGGATGAAAATTATTAATTGGAGAGCATGATATGAGTAGTTTTAAGTCGACAAAGGCCGGCATTCAAAAACCGGGTAATTCAAAAAAAGAGGCACAGATAAATGCACTGTTCTCGAAGATTACAAAAGGGCTTATGACGATATATGTCCTTTTTTATTTGTGCATATTTCCGCTATGCATGAATGACAGGTATTTCGACATATTGAAATTCAGGTTTGAACTGTTTTGGAAACCGACACTTGCATATGGAATTATATTTCTGTTGATTGGACTTTTTTATCTGCTTTGCGACACACTTTACAATGGTGGAGCAGTGCGCAGCAGTTTTCTTAGAAATTTCAGGAAAGAAGGGGAGAAAAATAAATCCCAAAACAGACTATGGAAACGTATTAAGTTTGGTTCAACGGATACGGCTATGACAGTGCTCATAGTATGTATCGTTTTATCAACGGTTTTTGCTGAGTACCCTTATGAAGCTTTCTGGGGAGACAGAGGAAGATTCCAGGGACTGCTTTTATGGCTTATGTTCTATATAGCCTATTGGCTCGTGACAAGATTTTACAGTTTTAAGAAGTGGCATCTGTATGCGTTTATGAGCTTTGCAAGCGTGGTATGTATCTGGGGGATATGCAATTTCTTCCTGATTACATTCGGGATGTTTAGAGATGCAGACAGTATATACAGGTATACCTTTGTATCTTCTATAGGTAATATCAATACATACAGCTGCTTTACGGGAATGCTTTTCGGATTTTCAACAGCCTCTTTTATAAAGGCAGAAAAACTGACTGAAACTATATATTCTTATATTGTGCTTTGTATATCATGCTTTGCACAGATTATGGGACTCAGCGACTGCGCACTGCTTTCGACGTTGATCGTTATTGCGGTGGCACCATTCGCTCTTTGCGAGAACTGGAAGCAGGTGTCGAAACTATTTGTTTCTGTGTCTACATACATTTGTTCAATGAAGGTGGTAGCACTGATAATTGAAAAAGGGATTCCTACAATGAATGATATGGATCCCAGCCTGCAGATAACTCTTGCGGGAAAACAGGGATTTACGGTTCTTCTTATGGCTGTGCTGGTGATGACATTACTTGTGTCTGCATATGCTTTTAGAAAAAACGGACAGGATGCTGGTAGAAGTATTGCAGCGTTCAAGAAAATCATTTTGACCCTGATTGTCATAGCTGCTTCAGGGGTGATAGCAGTACTTGTGCTTGCAAACACAGGCTGGCACAGTGAATTGTGGGAACCATATCGAAACATACTGATATTTAATGATTCATGGGGTACGGATCGAGGTCTTGTCTGGAGACTTGCCATGGAGTACTGGACAAAGGATGCAACACTGCTTGCGAAAATTTTCGGATATGGACCGGATACCTTCTATATCATTACTATGGATAGATTTATGGGTATAATGCAGGACGCAGGACGTGGGATGTTTGACAGTGCACATAATGAATATCTCGAGTACTTCGTAACTATCGGAATAGCAGGACTGGCAGCATACTTATATCTGATATGTACATCGGTAAAAACCATGCTGAAAGGAAAATATTCAAAGTATTGTATGCTGGCTGTGGCTGCCTATGCATTCCAGGCTGTTGTAAATATTGCGATTCCTATCGTGACGCCGGTTTATATGCTTCTTATGTTCGCGGGTATAAGGATCAGTGAAAAAGAACATAAGATTTGAATAATCATTAAATTGATTAATATATTTAGGATTTTTGTAGTTTCTTAATTTATTCTTAGTTTATTGCTTAATAATTACGTAAGAAATGGAAATCTTTTAGTTATGTACTTCATGACAGAAGTAGGATAATATACGTATTGTAAATCGTTGAGATTATATTTGATTGTTGCCGACCCGGCATGAAATTTGAGAAAAGACTTGAATTGTAGGACACAGAGGGTTATAATCTCGTCGTAACTGAACTTTTATAGTTCATATAGTAAAAAGGAGAGTGCATTTATTATGAAGAAGCAGACAAAGTTATTCACAACTCTTTCAGCTGCAGCACTTCTTACAATCGGCGTATCTGCTGTTTCTATGGCAGCAGGTTGGGACAACTCTACAGGCGAGTGGAGATACCTCAACAATGATGGTACAGAAGTAACTGACACTTGGAAGTCAGCAAACGGAAATTGGTTCTACCTTAACAGCGATGGTGTTATGGCTACAAACCAGCTCATCGAGGACAACAACAACTCAAAGACACGTTACTACTACGTTGACCAGTACGGCGCTATGGTTAAGAACACATGGAAGGCTGTAGCTAAGGAAGACGGCGATGATAACGAGGCTGAGTACTATTGGTACTACTTCGGATCAGACGGAAAGGCTTACACATCTGAGGATGACCTTACAACTGGCGAGATCAAGACAATCAATGGCCAGAAGTATGCTTTCGATAACGAAGGTAAGATGCTCTATGGTTGGATCAACAAGGACAGCGTTGAGCAGCAGGACAACGATGATGAGGCTTGGAAGACATCTCAGTACTTCTTCAACGGCTGGAACGATGGTCACATGCAGACAGGTTGGTTACAGCTTACTGTAGTTGATGATGACGATACTAAGGAGTATTGGTTCAACTTCAAGAACGATGGTAAGAAGAGAGAGAACGCTCGTAAGAAGATCAACGGTACATTCTATCACTTCGCTGAGGATGGCCACATGCTTACAGATTGGACTGTAAAGACACAGTCTGTTGAGGACAATGGCGGCGCTACAGCTTCTGAGCTTTTCTATGTAAACGGCGACGGTGGCGAGCGTAAGAACAAGTGGGTATGGGCTGTTGCTGATGAGCACTACATCAAGGCAGACTATGATGATGACGAGTACTCATGGTGGTACTTCAACAAGAATGGTAGCCTTACAGCTAACCAGATCAAGAAGGTTAACGGCAAGAAGTATGCATTCGATCAGTATGGCCGTATGCTTACAGGCTTCGTAGCTGTTGATTCAAACGGCGATGTTGTTAAGCTTAAGGGACCTGGAGATCATCAGAGAGATGATATCGTTAGAGGTGCATTCAAGCTTGACGATGACTTCACAACATCAATGAGCTCATTCGATCTTTACTACTTCTCAAATGATGAGGAGAAGGACGGCTCAATGAAGAAGGGCTATCAGACACTTGAGCTTGAGGATGGAACATACCAGTTCTACTTCAACACATCAAATGGTAAGGCTTACAACGAGTACGTATCAAAGATCAAGAAGTATGTTCTTAACGGTCTTGTACTTGCTCCATCATCA
This sequence comes from Oribacterium sp. WCC10, assembly GCF_900113415.1. Lineage (GTDB taxonomy): Bacteria > Bacillota > Clostridia > Lachnospirales > Lachnospiraceae > Oribacterium. The sequence goes on from NZ_FOPH01000006.1 coordinate 195,603, forward strand.
GATGATGATTCTAACTACGCTGCAGTTGTTGTTGATGGCAACGGTGATCCTACAGATCTTGTATTCGGATCAAGCACAGTTGGTAACATCCTTGTTAACAAGGCTGGTACAGTAGTTAAGAAGAAGGCTAAGCTTAAGGACAACAACGATGCTTACTATGTAGTAAACAAGGATGGTCAGGTTCTTGCATACTATGAGTCTGAGGACGATTACAATTCTGCAATCGAGTACGAGGACAAGAAGGGTAACACTAAGAAGATCTCTATCAAGACTGCTTGGCTCAACCTTACAAGCCCTTCAACATACGCTTCAACTGTAGAAGCTGCACGTGTTGCTGCTGAGACTGCTGCAAACAAGTAATCATTACATCGTTTTAGACGAATAATGTTTATAAAGAATGACTCGAGGGAAACCTCGGGTCATTTTTGTATGTATAAATAACAAAAGTTTAAATAGATAATATATTTTAATTGTTATGATATGAAAATATTCAAATGATAGAGTTTAGTTAGATCGATCATGGTAGAGGTATGAAAATACAAAAGTCGATTTAAAAATATTGTAATGTTTGCATTATGGATAATGAAGTCTAATAATGTTAAGATTTACAAATGCAAAAATAGTAATCTTTTTCATGGATAGAGATAGTTGTCCCGGCGAGGAGAAGATTTACGTAAAGGAGAATATAAGCAAACATGAAACAATTTAAAAAGTTAATTGTATTTGGTGTGATATGTACTATGGTGCTGGCTTTCACAGGTTGTAAAAAAAGATATGTTTCCCCTATGGAGAAACCAAACATGACTAAGGCTGCTGAAGATAAAGAGTATGACTTTGATTTTGTACAGATAAACAATGACGTTATTGAAAGTTTACAGGATCAGGAGATTTATGGATTTGTAAAGTCTATAGATGTATCCGGTGACAATGATAATAAAGTTATTTCGCTTAACATAGAAATAGAGGATAATGTAACGGATGATGCTGTTGAGCTTCTTCTGACTGATGCAACTAAGGCAATCATAGATGCTGCAAATACCCAGGATCTTCGAATAGACAGATATACAGAAGATGATTTTGGTAATCTCTTCAATCTTTACTCATACAATATCAAGGTAACATGCGGTGAAGAAACTGTAAGAGAAGAAAATTTTGAGAAGGGTGATAGTGTTCCATTTGACCCTAGCTTGACAATCGAAAATGTAATTGGTTAAATAAAGACTGATATATGAAGGCTATCGTTATAACGATAGTCTTTTTGTTTGGTATTAAGGAAAAAGAATGAAAATATGTTTTGTAAATCCACCATTTAAGTGGGAATATGGTAAGTTTTCGAGGGAATCAAGAAGTCCGGCGGTTGCCAAGAGTGGGGTTTTGTACTATCCGCTGTGGCTTATCTATGCGGCAGCTTATGCGGAAAAGCAGGGTTTTGAAGTTGAGTTTTTGGATGCTCCGGCTAAGCGATTAGATACCGAAGAGAGCTTGAAGAAGATAGCAGAAAAGCTGTTGTGTGATGTCAATGGTGAAGCGAATGAAATAAACAGTAAGAAAGATAATATAGATGCAGATAATAATGACGCATTGATAGATTATGAAAGAAAGATCAGAGGAAACAATTCTGAAGTAGAATGTCTTTTCGTTCTGAATACAAGCACTCCGTCAATTGAAAGCGATGCAGCTTTTGGTAAGAGACTTAAGGAAATATATCCAAAGTCGTTTGTCTATTTTGTCGGTACACATCCGTCATCCACACCGGAGGAAACCTTAAAAAACTTCCGGTGGATCGATGGAATTGCAAGAAAAGAGTACGACTTTACCATCAGTAATATTGCAGGGATTTGTGCAAAGTTCTATGATGTGGAAAAGGCTCAAGGAACTAATGAGGCTGAAAAGATACTTTATGATGAACTATCGCATCTTAAAGGAATCAGTTACAGGATGAATAAAAGTGTAACTGTAAGTTGCAAAATGACAGAAAATGAATCGGATATTGCTGGCTTAAAGACGGACGGAAAATTTTCTGCAAGAAGACTATATGACGAAAAAAGTAAAGCTAATATTGGAGAAAGTCACAATGCGGGAGAAATTATTCATAATCCTGACGCTGACTACATTACTGATCTTGACGAGATTCCAATGGCTTCAAAGTTCATAAAGGAACATCTTGATTACAAAGATTATTTCTTTGCGGCGGCGGAGTATCCGGAGATACAGATCTTCACGGGAAGAGGGTGCCCTTGCAGATGTAACTTCTGTGTTTATCCTCAGACTATGCATGGGCACAAGTACAGACTCAGAAGTCCGAAGAATGTAGTAGATGAGTTTAAGTATATTGCAGAGAATTTCCCGGATGTAAAGGAGATTGTCATAGAGGACGATACCTTTACTATAGATAAGAAGCGAGTGTCGGATATCTGTGAGTTACTTATAGAGTCCAGGATGAATAAACGTTTCAAGTGGCTGTGTAATGCAAGGGTCAATACATTGGACCTTGACACCATGAAACTAATGAAGAAAGCAGGATGCAGACTTCTGATTCCGGGTATCGAAAGCGGAACTCAGGAGATACTTGATAATATCAAGAAAGGTACAACCTTAACGCAGGTAAGAGAGTATATCAGGAATACAAAAAAGGCCGGTCTTTTGGTACACGCCTGCTATATGGTGGGAAATCAGGGCGAGACAAAGGAGACTATGGAAAAGACGTTGAAACTTGCGCTGGAACTTAACACAGATACGGCGCAGTTCTTCCCCCTTATTCCATATCCCGGAACAGAGGCCTACGAGTGGGCAAAGACCAATGGCTATATAAAGTATGGATATACAGAGTATTGCAAGGAGGATGGAACGCATAACTGCGTGCTGAATCTGCCTGATCTTTCCGGTGAGGAAATGGTGAAGTTTTGCGATGATGCGAGAAAGAAATATTATCTGAGACCGGGATACATCCTTCACAGACTGTGGACAGGCCTGAAGGATCCAAATGATCTGAAACGATCCCTTAAGGCGTTTGGTCAGTTTAAGAAGTATCTCTTCAAAAAGTAAGATTTTAAGTAAAGTGTAGATGGAATTGAAATACACGAATAAATAATATTTTGGTATAATAGGCAGATTGAGTGAACTCTCAGTCTGCTTTTGTTTTATATAAGCAACGATGCAAATGAATAAAAATAGCATGTAGTGATGTTTTTACAATTGTGTTGTTTTATAAATCGTAGAAAAAGTTTTGGCACTCACAAATCTAATTCGAGGTGGTAAAACAAATTTATGGATAAAGTGCTCGTATTGATGTCGACCTACAATGGTGAAAAGTATCTCAAAACGCAGATAGACAGTCTACTGGCTCAAGAAGGTGTAGAGGTCGAAATACTGGTGCGGGATGACGGATCAAAAGATAGAACACTTGAAATACTCGATGAGTATAAGAATGCATACACGAAAGCTTTCATTGAAGGTGGGCATGATGAAGATCTGCATGTTTCATATTCTGATGCAAAAAATGCTGTTTATGGTAGTGATGAAATAGATACGGAAGCATTGGCAGAAGGAATACAGAAAAGAAGCAAAGCAAGTTTTGACTATTATATAGGAGAGAATCTTGGACCTGCAGGCAGTTTTCTTGATCTCATGAAGCATGCACCGGAAGCGGACTTCTATGCACTTTGCGATCAGGATGATACATGGCTTCCGGATAAGCTTAAGATTGCTGTGGATGCGATAAAGCAAGGAATACGTAGAAGTAGGCAAGATTATGAATTGAGTTTAGGCAAAAAAAGCATCAGTGGAGGAAGCATAGATGGTGGAAAGTTGCAAAATCATAGTACAGAGGATATACCGGTTCTGTACTATGGCATGCCGAGATTTTCAGATAATGACGGAAACCTCCTGAAGGGAGCAAAAGGCATATATGAAAAGTCTCTTGATTTTTCATCATGCCTCATCAAAAGCAACTCGACCGGTTGTACCATGGTTTTCAACAGGACCTTACTTGAACTTATAAACAGCAAAACACCGGGGAGTATCACGATGCATGACGAGTGGCTTCACAAGGTGTGCCTCGCTATGGGAGGGATGCTTTTGTATGATGAAGATGTTCATATACTTTACAGACAGCACGGAGGCAATACTATAGGCGGACAATTGTCCACTAAGAAGATACTAAAAAGATATATTGAGACTCTGACAAAACCGGACTGCATAAGAAGCAGATGTATCAGATCCCTTGTGGAATGCTACGGAAAAGATATGCCTGAAAATAATCTGGAAATGGCAGAGAAGGTGGCTTCATACAAGGATAGTTTGGAAAACAGAATGAAGCTGTTTCTGGATAATGACATAAAGATGGAGTATCACAAGAGGAATATCATGTTCAAACTTGCGGTTCTATTGGGCATATTCTGATGAAACACTGATATAATCAGTGTTTCATCAGAGACTCAGGTGTTGGGACAAGGTTTTTCAAAAGAAGTTGATGCTTCAACTTGAAAATCCGGCCAGAGAAGCGCTTTGATCAGCGTTTCCCCGGGAAAACAGTGAGTATGGCAGAACTTCAAAAAATAAAAGGATGAATTGGGTGACCTTGAACATGATGGAGGTTACAGAACTTAAAATGGTTTCGGTTATCATGCCGGCATTTGATGCCGCAAAAACAATAAAATCATCGATAGAGAGTGTTATTGCCCAGACCTATAGCAAATGGGAACTTATCATCGTTGATGACTGCTCTTCGGATAATACGGTTAACGTAGTCGAGTCCATCATTGAAACAAACAAAGAGTGTGACATCAAACTGGTTAAGAATGAGAAAAACATGGGTGTTGCCTACAGCAGGAATCGCGGAGTGGATGAATCTCACGGAGAGTGGATAGCATTTCTTGACAGTGATGATATGTGGGACAAAACAAAGCTCGAGAAGCAGATTAGGTGTATAGAAAGGGATGGCCTAAAGGAACGAAACAGGTGGCAGGGACTTTTATTTACGGGTTCTTCATTTATGACTAAAGATGGCAGGAGGCTTCAATACATCCTTCATGTGCCGGAGAGAATAGACAGAAGAGAACTTCTGAAGCAGAACCTCATTTCCTGTTCGTCAGTGCTGGTAAGCAAAGACCTGATCAAAAAGTATAGGTTTCCGGAAGGCATCAAAACCATACATGAGGATTTCGCCGTGTGGCTCAATATACTTTCTGAAGTCGGCGTTGCCCATGGGATAGATGAACCTCTTTTGGTTTATAGGGTGGCAGCTGATTCTAAATCTGGCAAAAAATCCAAGGCAGCATTGATGAACTGGAATACATATAAATATATCGGGCTTGGACCGGTAAAGAGAGTTTACTATATGATCCACTATACATTGCGAGGGCTGCGGAAGTGGCGAGGATTAAAAAACTCTGCAGTGACATCAGGAAAAAGCTGATGGAATCAAACGTTTTGTGGATTAATAATTACATTAAAGCTATAGTTCATAAGACCTGAAAAGGATAAATGGCTTAATGGGCTATGATTAATGAAGATTATGGTCGGGATACTTAAGAGCTCAACATAACGGCTATGGTTGGGGATATTATGACTTTATGGTATACTCATTTTTTATGTTGATGTTTGATTGAGATCTTACGTGTATGTGAAGAATGAATTGAATGCACGGTTAATCCAGTACAGCATAAATTAAGTTTCTGATACATCCTTGCTGTAATGCCAGGCTAGTATTTCTGCTATAAAGTAGTGCTTAATGTGTCAGATACTTATTATTCGATATACTAGAATTGTAGCGACAAAAATAAGGGGGAAAAGTGAAGGCTTTAGCATTATATTTGCCTCAATATCACAGGATTCCGGAAAATGATGAATGGTGGGAAGAAGGCTATACAGAGTGGACTGCGGTACGAAGAGCGGAAAGCATGTACAAGGGACACATTCAGCCGAAGGTTCCCCTTGACGGAAGATACTATGATCTGGTTGAAAACGGAGTTGAAACCTGGACCTGGCAGGCTGACCTTGCAAGCAAAAGCGGAATGTATGGATTCTGTATATATCACTATTGGTTTAACGGAAAACTTCTTCTCGAAAAGCCGATGGAGATCCTTCGGGATAATCCACAGATAAATACGCGCTACTGTATATGCTGGGCAAATGAACCCTGGGCCAGAACCTGGGACGGACAAAATACTTCCGTACTCATGGAACAGATATATGGCGGTGAAAAGGATATAACAGATCATTTCGATTATCTTCTCGATTTTTTTAAGGATCCAAGATATATAAAGATTGACAACAAGCCTGTGGTCAACCTCTACAGAAGCTGTAACATCACTTACCTTGATGAAATGATAAAAATCTGGAACGAAAAAGCTATGGCGAACGGCTTTGACGGGGTGTATTGGGTGTCTGCATTGACTTCGGAAAAAAATGACGATAGAAAAGAACTGTTCGATCATTACTACTATTTTGAACCGGGATATACATTGAAAAATGACATGGATTTTTGGGGAAGGATACAGTATCTTGCACAGGCGGAAATTCGTCATCTGGGAAATATATTCAGGAAATATAAAACCGTTGAGCGAAGAATAGACATTAACATACTTTGGGAAAGTATAGTGAAGAGGAATCCCGACTCTATGATAAGCCCGGGTATCGTGGTGAGCTGGGACAATACCCCAAGAAAAAAAGTCAGGGGAACAGTGATATATAATTCCACACCTGAAAGTTTCAGGAAGGTTATCGAGAAACTGGAAGGACAATATCCGGAAAACGAGTTTCTATATATCAATGCCTGGAACGAGTGGGGAGAAGGCACATATCTCGAGCCTGATGAGCAGTTCAGATATGGGTATCTGGAGGCATTAGAGAAGGTATTCGGCAGGGAAAAGTGAAAACAGTACATTCAATATTGATATTTGAGGAATTGGTTTAAATCCTTGAATGAGAACTACTCGATGAACGATAAGTATGCTTTGAGAGATACGGGATTTTTTGTTTTGGGGTTAATATATCGAAGTCGTGGGCTGAGCAGAAAATAAAGCAACAAGTGAAAAGGTAATTACAGAGGGAATAACGTATGTGCGCTGACATGAAATGTGGTAATGACAATAAAATATTAACTGTATCGGTGGCGGCGTACAATGTTGAAAACACTATAGGGAGAACCCTGGATTCATTGGTGAAGAATGTGCCGGAGGAGGTTCTCAACGCCCTCGAAGTCATCGTGGTAAATGATGGTTCCGGGGACGGGACATTAAACCTGGTGAAAAAGTATGAAGAGAGCTATCCCGGAATCATCCGCATCATCGATAAAGAAAACGGAGGATGGGGCTCCACAGTCAATGCTTCACTCAGAGAAGCAAAGGGTAAGTACTATAGACTTCTGGATGGTGACGACTGTTTCGTTACAGAAAACCTTGTTGATTATCTCAGGTTTTTGAAGGAATCGGCGGCGGATCTTGTTCTGACTCCTTTTATAAAGCGCTATCCTGACAGGGATATAGAGGAAAACAATCATGCGGAGATCGGGCATCAAGTTGTTACATTCAGTAAACTTGATGCAAGTGCGGACATCTATATGCATGAGATAACTGTGAAGACTGACAAAATCCGTAATATAGGCTTCGATATAACAGAAAAGTGCTTCTATACAGATAATGAATATGTATTTAAAGCAATCGTGGCAGCTGATTCGATTCAGAGATTTGACCAAAATATATACATATATCATCTTGGAGTGACAGGACAAAGCGTAGGTGCAGAAGGACTAAAGAAGCATCATTCGGATACCATAAAGGTACTATCAAAGATGTATCGTATATACGAAGAGTTTACCGGGACTTCCGGTGGTGAAGGAGCTATATACGGCGGCCGGTCGCTGAATGACAGTTTCTCAAGTGATGAAATCAGAAATTCGCGAGAGGCAAAGCTTAGATTTCTTCAGAAAGGGCTTATATTTATCGCAGATCTTGTGTTCGTTGCTTATCTCGTAACCGGCACTCCGGAAGCGAAATCAGAATTAAAGGATTTTGATACGGAACTCAGAGATAAATATAAGGAAATCGACGGTTTGATCGGTAGCAATAAAAAAATAAAAGCACTTAGGGTATCCGGATTTTTGTTGTATGGAGTGCTGTCGAAGCAGGTAAGAAAGAGATATTCATAAGTGTTTCATCAGAGGCTCGGTGTTAAAGTGCGGATTTTCTAAGGGATTTGATGATTCACATTGAAAGCGCGACCGGAGAAAAGAATTAATCAGAGTTTTTCCGTGTTTGAATTATACTTTTTTGTGTGTAGGTCAGCGCTGCAGAAAGTACGAGTCCGGCGCATTCCTAGCGTGGAAATGGAAAATCATCCCATTGGAGTGAATAAATATAAAGCAGGTAAACTAACCAGAGGTAACAACAGATGGCAAACGTAAAAGAAATAAAAGGGCTCTTTCCTATAAATGAAAAATATAGAAAAGGAATAAAAACAGCGGGAGATTATCTGTTTTATTTTACTCTTGGTTTATATTTTGCGCTCGGAATAGGTTTTAACTCCATGGCGCTTGCGTTACTTACTCCACGATTTTTTATCTATGCCATGGCAGGAGTGCTTGGCCTCATCATGATGAGAGAGGGCATAAACTTTTTATTCGTGGAAAGATATGGCTGGCGGGATTTCCTGGGGCTTGCGATCTGCATACTGTTCAGTTACATAGGAGACAAGGTTGACTCAGCCATTGTGGCCTGCACCTACTTCACGGTGTTTGCGGCAAGAAACATAGACCTTAGAAAAACCTACAAGCTGATAGTCATGGTGATCGTACTCACCGTGGGCGCAATCTTCTGGGCTGCGGATAATGGCTATGTATCCCAGTATCTCTATACCGAGGGGGCATCCTACAGACATACATTTGGGTTAAACTACCCGCTGGCGCTTCCGGCCTACATCATGAATATAGCTATGCTGATGCTGGTTTTCAGAAATGAAAAGATAAGCTGGACGGAAATAGGCATTTTGTTCATGGCTAACGGACTGTTCTATCGTTGGTGTAAGGGTGACCTATCCTTCGGATGTACCCTTTTGGTCATTGTCCTTATGATAGCAGTAAAGTTATGGCCGAAGCTCATGACGTCCGATCTTATCCTGTTTAAAACCATAGACCGGATTGCGGTGTTCATTCATCCTGTTTGCGTGGCAGTGAGTTTATGGTTTACCATGACCTATGATGAGAGCGTACAGTGGATGGGGAAGCTTAATTCCATGGTCGGTACGAGAATATCCCTTCAGCAGAGGGCGTTCAAAAGCTTTGGCGTTAAGCTTCTCGGGCAGAATATCCAGTTTGTAGGAGCAGGACTTGGTCTTGATGGAGTTCCGGTAGACCAGACGGGCGGTGCGTATAACTATGTTGATAATCTATATATGTTGACGATTCTCCGATACGGGGTTCTATTCAGTGCCGTTGCATTGATTCTTCTTGTCATTATGATGGTATATTGTTATAAGAAGAAAATGCGTTTATGGTTATGGATGCTTGCCCTGTATGCGCTGCATGCGCTTCTTGATGACAAAATGCAGCTTCTGTACTTTAATTCACTAATGCTTATCATGGGACAGGCAGTACAGAATCTTGATTTCAAGAAATTTGGTAAAGTATAGCCGGATAGATTTGTAGTTGTATGTCAGGTATAAAAGCTGAAAAACATTAATTTGAGGAATCGTGAATGAAGGTAATATATTTCGCTACGGATAATTATGCCCTTTCGGGAGCCTTTATCTGTCTGGTGCGGCTGGCACAGGAGATGAAATCCCAAGGTGTAGACGTAAAAGTGGTCTTGCCCAAAGAAGGGGACGGAACAAAGCTTCTGTCTGATGCCGGGATACCCTATGAACTCATACAGTCCTACAACTGGGATATAGCCATAGGAGCGGGACTTAATGTTAAAGCCAAGATACCGGTGAAGTGTATGCTGAATCTTTGGGCTATACATAGGATCACAGAGTTCCTTAAGAAAGAAAAGCCGGATATAGTGCATATCAACAGCACTTACTCTTATGTCGGTGCAGTTGCAGCATATAAACTCGGTATCCCTGTTATATGGCATATCAGGGAGTTCTTCGAAGAGGATCAGAACAATCAGATGTGGAACAGGCAGAAGGGGTATTCCCTTATGGGGAAGGCGTCGGCCATCATACCCGTTTCACATGCATTGTTTGATAAATATAAAAGGATCTTTCCGGAGAACAAGCTTCATGTGATAAATGACGGAGTTGTGGAAAAAAGATTTTATGCTCCGGACAGGAAGATATTTAGAGGCGATAAGATACGGCTTGTCTGCGTCGGGGGATTGTACCACTATAAGGGGCAGACGACACTTATAGAAGCCCTGGCGGAGTATGTAAAGCGTAATACGCGGTATAGAGAAAATGAAAACACCTCGCTGAGTCTGGCCGGAGTGAAAAATACAGATGTCTCATCAAGTTTGGGTGTGGAAGGAACAGAGGAGATGCCCCATATCTCACCAGGCTTAACAGACGAGAGAATAGAAAAGAAACTTGAAATCTCACTAAGCTTAGTGGGAGAAGGAACTGAGGAGAAGGCTCTGAGGGACCTTGCTGAAGAAAGAGGAATCGGTGAAATAGTCCGTTTTGAAGGTTACTGCAGTGAACCGGAGAAGTTCTATAAAGAAGCAGACATTTCATTTATGACCTCCAAGTCAGAGGCTTTTGGGCTTGTTACAGTAGAAGCTATGCTTTCAGGGGCACTGGTTATAGGAGCCGACTGCGCCGGAACAAAGGATATCATAGAAGACGGGAAAACCGGACTTTTGTATGAACCGGGGAACTATAAAAGTCTTGCAGATGCCATCGAGTATGCCCTTTCTAATAAGGAAGGAATGCAGCAGATAGCTGACAGAGGAAGACAAAGGGCAGTCGAAAACTTCACAACAAAAGTAAACGCAGATCACGTAAAGAGAATATATGAGGAAATTTTGTTGTAAGATGATTTTGAATGCTTCTTTAAGCGGCAGCAACCGTTTGGCATTCATCTGTTGTGTTATGAATTAATCAATGTATCATAAAGAAATTACAGTTTCTGGTGATATGTGTGAATGTATGGAAAAGATATATGTTAGCAGACAAAAATAAGGTATAGAAAAGGGAAAACTATGGAACTTAAGCGAAGTGAAAATGCTAAAAAGGGTGTAATGGCAGGAATCGTAAACAGAGTTGTCGCAACCTTTTTCCCTTTCGTGATCCGTACTGCCATGATCCACAAAATGGGAGTAGAGTACCTGGGACTGAACAGTCTGTTTACTTCCATACTTACAGTTCTAAGTCTTTCGGAGCTTGGGTTCAGCAGTGCCATCATTTACAGTATGTATAAGCCGCTTGCTGAAAATGACACAGATACCATAAATGCGCTTCTATATTTCTATAGGAAAGTTTATACCGTCATAGGCATGGTGATAACCGTTATAGGTGTGGGTCTCATGCCGGTGCTTCACCTGTTCATCAAAGATGATGTTCCACAGAATATAAATATTTACATCATTTATCTGATCTTTCTTTGCAATACTGTTATAGGGTACTTTTTTTACGGATATCTGTCATCGATTCTAAATGCTTATCAAAGGCTTGACATCATCAGCTTTGTGACCAGTTTGAGCCAGACAGCGGGGTACATCTGTCAGCTTGCAGCCATCATTTTTATATCCAACTACTATCTCTATATCCTGTTCTTTCCATTGGCAACACTTGCTAATAATTTCCTGACTGCCTATGCGGTACGAAGAATGTACCCGCAGTACAGGTGTCAGGGCAATGTAACAGTGGAACAGAGGCAGGCTATCTGGAAAAGAGTCTATGGCATAATGGTGGAAAAAATCTGCGGTACCACCAGAAATTCCTTTGACAGTATATGTATTTCAGCTTTCATAGGACTTTCGGCGACAGCGGTATACAATAACTATTATTACATCATACTGTCGCTCAATACATTATTCTATACAGTGTGTAATGCGGTTCAGCCCGGAATAGGGAACAGCGTTGTACTCTATGACAAGGAAAAAAACCTTGATGACATGAGACATATGAATTTCGGTTATATGGTGATAAGCGGATGGGCGTTTATCTCACTAATCTGCCTGTATCAGCCATTCATGAAACTGTGGGTTGGGGGTGAATATTTACTTCCGGTAAGCTCGGTACTGCTGTTTGCAGTCTACTTTTATGTTCTTAGGATGGGAGACATCCGAAGCGTTTACGCCCAGGCGAAGGGACTCTGGTGGGAAAACCGGCACCTTGCCATAACAGAGTCTGTACTGAATCTGGTGTTGAATATAGTGCTGGCTAGATTCTTCGGAATAAACGGAGTTATAGCAGCGACTATCATAGCGCTGTTTGGGATTAATTTCTGTATGAGCTCCGGTGTAGTTTATAAATACTATTTTGGGTTAGAAAAGCTTAAACGATACTTTTTGCATCACCTTATGTATATCGTGGTGACGGCGGTTGTAGGTGGTATCACAGTGTGGTTATGCATGAAGATAGAGTGTGAGGGCCTTTTGCTTCTTATAATTAGAGCTATGATATGCGGTATCATTCCCGGGCTGCTTTACGTTGTGGCATTTGCTTTTATGAGAGAGGCAAGGGAATCCGCAATGTGGATATGGGACAGGGTTATGAAAAAAGAAGGGGAGAAATGAAGGATATAATAAAGATAATAAAGGGTATAGATATAAAGGAGGCCTTTGCCTATGCCGTACTGATAGTGTTTTTCTTCTGGTGGCAGAAGTTCTTTCCGAACCTGTCATTCGCGTACATTGAGAAGGTGACACTGGTTGTAAGGTCACTTTACGCAGTGGTTCTTGCGGATACGGTGATAAGTTCTGTTAAGAAGGCGCTGGTACTTTTAAATAGACGTAGGGCAGAAGAAGTTGCGAGAAAAAGTAAATATACCGATGGTAAAAAATCAGAAGGTGTAGAAGCAAGAGCTGAGGAAATAACGGGAGAAACGACAGTGGATTCGATTAACTATGTATCCGCAAGTCAGATTTCTAAATCTGAGAGTGTGGACTTGGTCGATGAGAATTCGATGTTAAGTCGAATAAGTGACTTTCTATTCTATGGCGCATTCGCTCTGTGCTTTGGACTGGCACTTTTATCAAGTACAAGGTTCCCCGGAATAATACATCTCTTTGCGGGTATGCATCGCTTAGGAGTAAACCTTAGCTGTCTTATGGTTCTTTTTCTTTTTAACAGAAAACCTGCCATAGATTTAAAGATTCTGATTCTTCAGATATTCATCCTGATAGCTGATATAGGCTTTATGGCTGTTCATGGAGGAATCTGGCTATATCCGATGATGATCTTTGTGGTCGGCGCATACGGAAGAGAGTTTTTACCGGTAGTACATATCGCACTTGTAGAAAGCGCATTGATAATTTTAGCTACCGGCTATTGCTCCTTTACCGGAATCATCGAGATGGTGATAAAGGATGGAAAGCATGCTTACGGATACGCAGGCCCCAATGAAGCGTCCATGCAGTATCTCTTTTTCCTGATGATGTACTTTTTCGCAAGGTACTATGCGGAAAAGAAAAAGGTATTTGAACATGAAGAAAGAGGAGAAGGTGAGGCGATAAATTTTGGCTGGGGTGTGGTCTTCGACAGGTTACTTAATGTAATAGATGCGGTTGTCCTTTCTGTTGGCGTAATGTTTATAGTATTCTATTCCTCGGGACGTGCAAGTATCGTATGTGTTTTAGCCTTGGCGGCAGGAGTGATGATATATAAGCTGTCAAAGTTATATCCGGTTAATAATTGGAATGATATGGCAAGAAAAGTCATCGATAAAATATTCTTTTTGGCATTTGTTCCTATCTATATATACGTAGCTGTATTCAGTTTCGTTTCATCATATTTTTTTGATCCTGACAAACCATATGGCTGGATTCTGTTAATAGGCAAGGTTTTTGATCCCGACAATTTGATAGAGAGACTTCGTTTAGGAAAACAGGGCATACTTGGGTATATGCCATCTATATTTGGAACAAATGTAAGGGAATCTCTGGAGGAAAACTATTTCATAATAGATAATTTCTATATTAAATCATTTCTCCAATACGGGATAATATATTTTGTCTGCACATTGTTGATCTTCACCATACTAAATTACGCTTTATGGAAACGGAAGGATTATTTCGTATTATTCTTGCTTTCAATAGTGGCAGGTCTCAGCTTTTTGGAAGCGACGATCGGAGAAATACAATATGATATTTTTCCTTTGATTGTATTCACATGTGATGTGGGATGTCTTGCTATAAGAAGAGACGGAGCATACAATTAAAACTTATGGTGGAAAAAACTATATTTCTTAGAGCTGTGTAAAAAGGTAAAGTCATGAGTAGAGAAAAGAAATTTCAAGTGATAGATATAGTGTTATTTGTTTTAATTATATTGATCACTATTATGGCATTTTGTAATAAAAGATTTTCGATGATGGTCGATTCCTTCTTCCTGCCAGAGGAAAGAAACAAGGCTTACTATGATATGTTAAACAGTCCCTCAAAATGTTTTGAATGTAAAGAATTATCTCAAAACGGAACTAAAAATCTATTGGCAAACTATCTAAGATCAGGTGATAGAGAAGCGGGCTACTCCATTACGGTAAATCAAGATGGAACGTTCCTGATTTCAGGTAACTATACTGGGGAATATGACGCAAGCGAAGCTATAACACCTTCGGGAGTGGATCTTAATCTTCCGTCTGGGGATTATGTTTTATCAGATGGGGGCGCGTCTTCGGAAGATAGTGTATATATTAAGCTTACAGGAATAAAACTATTGATTGGTGGAGGAACAGAATATGTTACTATAGCCTCCCTTCCAGGTGATGGTTCGTTTCACTGGGATAGAGATCCAAATGTAGAGCTTTATTGTGAAATAGTCATACGTCCTAGGGCATCATTAGATAATGTGGAATTTAGACCTATGCTTCTGAAAGTTGAAGATAATGCAAATCAGGATTATCAACCCTGTTTAACGCCGAATTACGATTGGAAGAAGGATGAAACAGATGGTGGAGTTAAGTTTTATAAATATGACATTAATAAAGGTGCTCTTGATGGTGAAATCGTAACAAAGGATGATTGGAAAATAATGGTAAATAGTATGAGGTTCCAAATGCAGGCAGACAAGGCTGTGATAGATCTTAAGGATGGTCATGGAATTGAAATTCGTAAATGTGAGTATCCAATGGGAACCTATGGGAAACTTAATGTATCAATGACTGTGAGAGATGGGAAGGAAATAAACATAGAAGACTATAATGAGGTGATGAAGGTAATTAATTCTAACTCCGAAGAAATAGAATTAAGTGATGTTCGGGATATCTATTCATACCTTAAGGCTTTGGGCAACGGAAAGTATACTATCCTTGTTTCTGTAAGTGATGATGGCGTTGCTGCGCTAAATCGTGAAGCCATGGAACTTCTTCGCAAACTTGGAGTAAAAACCAATCTGGCAGAGCAAAATATAGAAAACGTAGTAAACAGAGCATACTACCGAAATAGTTTTTACTGTGTACTTAGGCATGGGAAAAATGTGGCTGAGAAAATAGGCGAAGAAAATCTTTCGTTATCAGGCGTTCTTCCTGATGATGCAGAATATACTATTGAAAGCTCTGGCCAAAATACAGGAGGGGTTAATTCGTCTATAAGGATTGATGGTAATGAGTATGCAATGAATTTTAGGGGCATGAACTTTGTGATATATGATGAAGAGCAACACTTCGTTGTAGATTCTGTATGTTTTGATACTAATTCCGGTTTGTATTGCCATAGACAGGCTGAACACATGTAAGTTTAATCTATTTGTTTTGTGAAATGATTAAGTTATTCGTGTTTAGGAGGGGGATATTTTTTAAATCATCACGTGAGTATAATATGTTTCTGTTGATCAGGGCGTCGTGATATTTCTTAAGATTTTTAAACGGGATTGTTAAAGAATATAAGTATGATACAATAATTTTTATACATGCTACGTATGATATGATATTAATAAAAGGGGAGAATGAGCGGAGTGTAGAGGCTTCCGCTCATTCATTTGCAGGGAGATTATGAAAAGAAAGAAATTAGAACTTGCTATAACGGTTCTTATATATATTATGACTGCTTTTATGGCTAGTTCATTGGCGGTACTTATACTTAGATCCTATTCGAAGCTTACAGAGGAATTTCTGACTTTTGACTTGTGGATGGATCTTGGCGTGCCGGCAGTTATAGCGGAATGTCTCGCTATGACTATATCGCTTTATAACGGAAGGTATGAATTTGAAAAAAAGCCTTTTCTGGAGTATGTAACAGCAGCCTTGAAGAGCACTGTGTATTTTGTTGGTGTATGGGCGGCGATGCTTCTTATACAAAAAAACGATATCACTGATTCGAGATATTATTTTGTTGCGACGGTCTTACTGCATTTTGCGATTCTGACGGTGCTCCTCTATTTTGTACAGAAAGTGATGATCGCTAATTTCTATAAGACCGATGCGGCTTCGCTGGTAGCGATAATAGCAGAACGTAAGGATGCTCAGAAAGCATCGGAGCTTCTAAAATGTGACTGGTCGAGACGACTTGTAGGCATCATGCTTACGGATGATGATGGAACCGGACATGATAGCGTCGAAGAGATTGATCATATACCGGTCATTTCATATAGCAGGGATATCGTGGACACTGTAAGAAACGGGGCGATAGATGAGGTATTCATTTTAGAGTCCGATGAGAGGTCGGAACTGATTCTTAAGATGTCAGAGGAGTTTGCTCAGATGGGTATAGCTCTTCATTTGGGACTTTCATCACTTAAAATCCTGGAGGATCGTTTGTGCGACGAGACTAAGGAGTATATACCTAAGATTCAGTCAAGGCTTGGATATCTAGGGAGATATCCGATGGCGATACTGCAGCCGCCGGTTGTTAAACTGAGATTTGAATATGCTAAGAGACTCATGGATATCGCCGGAGGACTTGTGGGATTCTGTTTTGCGGCTATCCTTTATGTAATATTAGGAATTGCCATAAAGCTTGATTCTCCGGGACCTGTTATATTTGCTCAGGAACGTATCGGGAAGAACGGTCGAAGATTCAAGATGTATAAGTTCAGATCTATGTATATAGATGCAGAGGAACGCAAAGCTGAGCTAATGAAGCAGAACGAGATGAATGGTCTTATGTTCAAGATGAAGGATGACCCGCGTATCACCAAGGTTGGTAAGTTCATTCGAAAGACCAGTTTAGATGAGTTTCCTCAGTTTGTAAATGTTCTGCTTGGAGATATGTCGCTGGTGGGGACCAGACCGCCAACCGTGAACGAATTCAATCGGTATTCCAATTATCATAAGCGAAGACTCAGTATGAAACCGGGAATCACCGGAATGTGGCAGGTCAGCGGAAGATCAGACATCACAGACTTTGAAGAGGTTGTAAGACTTGATTGCCAATATATAGATAACTGGAGCTTGGCACTGGATTTCAAGATACTGGTAAAGACAGTGCTGGCGGTGGTGATGAGAAAAGGATCTGAGTGACGAGAGATGACTTTTGAGGTAACAGAGTGCTAATTGTTGTAAGGCTATAGATTTGGTAGAGTGCGATGTTTCCGAAAACTTAATTGTCAACAAAAAAAGGCGAAGTAATGACTGAACATAGTTCGTTGCTTCGCCCTTTTGCTGTGCGCCTAGCGGCGCACGTTTCTTACGGGTTAAAATCCCGAATCCGCCCGATAGTGGGAAGGATATAGCCGAAGGCAAGGGTGTCTATCGCGAGGCGGAATCTGAAGGAAGCTGGATGTGAGGAACATACTAACTCACGGGCAAAACTCTGGTCTGACGTACAGAAATCTCATATGAGGTTATGCATGAGGGTAAGACTGCAGCACAAGCCAAAGCCCAATAACTATACGGAATCATGCATGATAAATGAGGCAGATATATGGAGTGGAAGAAACGTGTGGTACCTAGGGAGCCCACTAGACTGTAAAGCGTCTGTATGTCAGATATAAAAGTGGTTTCGGAAAAGAAAACGGCCATGAATACATC
Source organism: Oribacterium sp. WCC10 (assembly GCF_900113415.1). Lineage (GTDB taxonomy): Bacteria > Bacillota > Clostridia > Lachnospirales > Lachnospiraceae > Oribacterium. Next base: position 213,670 of record NZ_FOPH01000006.1, read on the forward strand.
CTAAGAAAAATGCATCCACAGCCGTGAGGTTGTAATAATCAGAAATGTTCACCTTTGCCTGCTTCGACTTTCTGGATATTGATAGTATATGAAGCCTCTCCGTTCTTTCGGATATAGGTCTTGATATATACCGGAAAGCAAATATTTGAATTAAGTTCATGGTAGCTTTCAGGTGCATAATCATCAACATAGTATTTCCGGTCATCGTTGCCTTGTACAGTATAAGTAA
>NZ_FOPH01000002.1 GCF_900113415.1 Oribacterium sp. WCC10
ACGCGAGCTGGGTTCAGAACGTCGTGAGACAGTTCGGTCCCTATCCGGCGCGGGCGTAGGATATTTGAGAGGAGCTGTCCTTAGTACGAGAGGACCGGGATGGACTGACCTCTGTTGGACCTGTTGGAGATCAACTCCAGTGCAGGGTAGGCATGTCGGGACTGGATAAACGCTGAAGGCATCTAAGCGTGAAGCCACCCTCAAGATGAGATATCCCATCGCAAGAGTAAGACCCCTTGAAGACTACGAGGTAGATAGGGCTAAGCTGTAAGTGCTGTAAAGCATTCAGGTGATAGTTACTAATAGGTCGAGGGTTTGACCAATATGCTGGTTTAAGTTTTGATGTTGAAATTCTTTAAAATGAATGGTAATATATAGAACAGGTATTTTGTTATGCCTTCATAGCTCAGTCGGTAGAGCACGCGGCTGTTAACCGCGGTGTCGTTGGTTCGAGTCCATCTGGAGGCGCGATTGCAAGTATTTGCATCATTTATAAGGCGAAGTAGCCAAGTGGTAAGGCGTGGGTCTGCAACACCCTGATCACCGGTTCGAACCCGGTCTTCGCCTTTGTTTGGCGCCATGGTCAAGTGGTCAAGACACCACCCTTTCACGGTGGTATCACGAGTTCGAATCTCGTTGGCGTCACTTATTTGAGGTCTTAAGCGTAAGCTTAAGGCCTTATTTTTTTATAGTCACACGTATCTATTGTATTTTCATAGAATTATAAAATCACAGGTTATTTAAACATAAAAAATATGGTCGTTTTTTAGAGTATATGAAAGAATGAAACTCTGATATATAATAACAAAGCGCGTTAAATATACATGTATAGAAACATAAGTTATAGGAACCATTTATATTATTTACATATAATTGGATTATATGTTCGTTAATCATTTCATAAAATTATTCGAAGAATGTTTATAACCAGGCAAGGATGCTAAAGATGAAATGAAAATTACAGAGAAGGAGATTAATGTTAATTATGGAATTAATCATGCAAGAAAAGTATTTATTAGGGCTATTGAAAATGAGAAATAAAGGTATTCGTATTTTATTTAATGGAAAAGAACTGCCTTATGAATTCTGGTGCAGATTATTTCATAAGTCAGATAAAGGCGGATTTTATAAAACCGATTATTGTAATTATAAAAACAATGAGATCAATTTTAAATGGATAACTTTAAAGTAAAAATCATTAGGTAAATGTTATATGTTTATGAAGGAACCCTGCAGCAAGGGTTCCTTTTCTTGTATATATATTTTTTTTTTGATATTATTTATCAAGTTAGGATGGATATATAGCGTATCCGGGAGGTTACAGATGGCTGTGAAAAAATTATTAATTTCGTTACTTGAAGATAATAAAGGAAGATTTGTTTCGGGTGAAGAAATAGCAGAAAAACTGAATTGTTCACGAACGGCTGTATGGAAAGCTATCAATCAATTGAAAGATGAAGGATACGATATAGATTCAATAAGGAATAAAGGATATAAGCTTTCTGAAAAATCCGATATGTTGTCAGAAGAAGCCATACAAAGATATCTTAATTATTCTTATCCTGTAAAGGTTTTTCAGGAAATCACGAGTACAAATGATGTATTAAAAAAGATGGCGGTAGCTGAGCATTCTGTACATGGAACAACAATCATATCAGATTACCAAACGGGTGGAAAAGGTAGACTAGGTCGCACTTTTTTTTCACCAAAAAAGAGTGGATTATATATAAGTATGCTACTGAGACCGCAGGGTACAGTTATAGATAACCTTATGTTAACAGCTCAGTCAGCTGTTGCTGTTTATAGAGCTGTAAAAAGGGTTACAGGAATAAAGTTATCAATTAAATGGGTAAATGATCTTTACTATGATGGAAGAAAGGTTTGTGGGATACTATCTGAAGGCCAGGCCAGTATGGAATCAGGCCGGATGGATTATATTGTGGTTGGTATAGGTGTAAATATCTATGAGCCAGAGAATGGTTTCCCGGAAGATATAAAGAATAAGGCCGGATCGCTTTTGGGTAGGCAATCGGATGCCGTAGCTATAGATAGAAATAAGCTTGCAGCGGAGATTATCAAAGAGTTTTATAGCATTGCAGAAGAAAAAAAGCTTGCTCCAGAATATATAGAAAGAAATTTGGTGCCAGGACATGATATTATAGTAATAGATGGCTTAAAAGTGCGTAACGCTCATGCAGTAGGTATCAGAAATGATGGTACATTAGATATTGTTGAGGATAATGGTACACCAGGTAATCTAGTGTTTGGGGAAGTATCTGTAAGGCTTAATGATAATAAAGTTATTATTTAATTGTATTGCAAACAACTTTGAGGAAAGAAATGAGTGAAAGCAAAAAAAGGAGTTCAAGTAAAAGAAAAAAGCAGGAAGCCACATTAGTTGGAGATTTATTTAAGATACTTTTTGCTGTATCTATGCTTGTTGTGGCAATTCTTATTGCTTTTTTTGTTTTTAAAAATGTAGATGGTTTTTCATTACCGGATTTACGAGTAAATATCACAGATAGTAATGAGCCTATAACAGTAACTGTAGCTGCAACAGAGTCTTCAACTACTGAAGAATATACCGTTAACAGCACTGTATCCAAAGTTATTGAAGCTTCTTCAGATGCTGCTGAAGTTGAAAAAAATATTGAATCAGCTGAGGCTTCTGTAGAAGCAGAGGAAACTGAAAAGAAAAAGGATGCTTCAGAAGAAATAGAAGAACTTAATGAATCGGATGAAAATTCTGAAGAGTCAAAGAGTAAAAAGAAAGAGGAAGAAACGGTAGATGACAGAGACTATGAGGAATCTGATTATACCGAAGAGGAGGATAATCCTCATATAATTCCGGAAAATGCAGGGAATGGAATAATTAATGATGGTCCTGTTGTAGGTGATAATAGAATCAATGAAAGTCCGGGATGGACACCTGACAGTGCTACCGAGATTAGTAATGCCGGGCCGGTAGTTATTGATTAATGATTTACGTTTGAAATTTAAAAGATATAAATATCCACAAGAAAAAATTTGAGAAAACATGATTTATTATTTATTGGGAAAATCTGCCAGTGGGAAAGATACTATATATAAACGGCTTAAGGAATTAAATCCGGATTGGAAAGAAGTTACTCCATATACCACAAGACCTATAAGAGAAGGTGAGTCTGAAGGTGTAGAGTATCATTTCGTAAGTGAAGAACAGATGGATAGTTTCAAGGCAGATGGAAAAATGATAGAAGAAAGAACATATCAGACAGTATATGGACCTTGGAGATATGGTACTGTCGATGACGGACAAATAGATTTTTCAAGAAAACATGATTATCTGATGATAGGAGTTCTTCAAAGCTATATAAGTACCAGAGATTACTTTGGATGTGAAAATGTAGTACCTCTATATATTGAGGTTCCCGATGAAATTAGACTTGAAAGGGCGAAACTTCGCGAGCTGAAAGAGAGTACGCCAAAATTTGAAGAGATGTTAAGACGATTTGAAGCTGACAATATTGATTTTTCAGAAGATAAACTTCAAAATGCCGGAATTGTAAAAAGGTATGAAAATATAGTTGTAGAAGATTGTATAGATGAAATCATTAAAGATACCAGAAAATAACATATATAACGCTTATCTGATAGAAGGCGAGGATATGGAGTTCATAAAAGCAGCGGCAGTTGGTTTTGCGGAAAAGCTGTTAATGAAAGATATTGATAAGAATAATTCAGAAACTAAGAACTTATCAATTTACGAGGAAAGAGGGTATGCTTCCCTAGAAGAGTGGCAGGATAGCGTAAAGAAAAGGGTGAGTAATAACGAGCATCCGGATTTATTCGTTATAAGTCCGGATAAACCAGAAGATAATCCAACAACAATTTCTGTAGGTAATATAAGAGAAAATATAGCAAATGCAGTTGAAATAAGGCCATATGAAGCTATATATAAAGTTTATCTGATAGAGCATGCGGAATGTATGAATCAACAGGCACAGAATGCGCTGTTAAAAACACTGGAAGAGCCACCAGAGTATGTTGTTATCATGCTTCTAGCAACTAATTCAGATGCATTTTTACCTACAATATTATCAAGAGTAATAGAAATTAAGGCCGGAGAAAGAGATGTAAAAGAAATCATGAATGACATGATTTCTGAGGATTGGTCGAGAGAAACAGTTCACTTCTTAGCTGAAATAACATTCAAAAATAGTCGAGAGATTATAGATTTTACAGATAAAATTACAAAGGAGTGGAAAGTACCAATTCGTACATTTCTATGTTTTATTGAAATTGTTTTAAGAGATGTGTTATGCTATAAAAGTACGTCAAAAATACAACTAATTTATGGACAAGAGATATCAGAGGACATAATTAAGATGGCAAATGTAATGAGCTACGAGAGGATAGGACGTGCAACAGATAATATTGAAAGAGCATTTAGAGACTTAACATTAAATGTTAACAAAGAAATTATGATTGAAGACTTTTTGTTAAAACTTAGACAAAATCATCACTGATTATTTATTATTTGTTTTTTCAGTACCGGGGTGTTGTGTTAAGGTACTGAATTTTTTTATAATTAAATATGTATCAATAGATTAAAAACTTGTCATTCGATGAGTATTTATAATAAATTTATTTAATAAAAGAATACAAGGGATGGTGATGATCCCGGAGGAATATATGACTGAAGTAATAGGTGTAAGATTTAGAACAGCTGGAAAAATATATTATTTTGCCCCAGGTGATATTGAGTTTAATAAAGGTGAGCATGCCATTGTTGAGACTGCCAGAGGCGTAGAATATGGTTATGTCGTGATGGGTAATAAGGAAGCGGAGGATGAGAAAATTATACAGCCGCTTAAGCCTGTTATCCGTAAGGCACTTCCGGAAGATGATCAGAAATATGATGAAAACCAGCAAAAAGAAAAAGAAGCTTTTAAGATTTGTCAGGAAAAAATACATAAGCATAATCTAGATATGAAATTGATTGATGTGGAATATACTTTTGATCGAGGTAAAGTGCTTTTTTACTTTACAGCAGATGGCAGAGTAGATTTTAGAGCGTTGGTAAAGGATCTTGCATCAATCTTCAGAACACGTATAGAATTGAGGCAAGTGGGTGTACGTGATGAGACAAAAATTCTAGGTGGATATGGAACATGTGGACGTCCTTTATGCTGTCACACGTTTCTTTCTGATTTTGCTCCGGTTTCAATACGTATGGCAAAGGAGCAGGGACTTAGTCTTAATCCGGCAAACATTTCCGGTGTATGTGGAAGACTTATGTGCTGTCTTAAAAATGAAGAAGAGGTGTATGAGTTTTTAAATTCCCGTCTTCCGTCTATGGGTGATATGGTAACTACACCGGACGGACTTAAAGGTGAGGTTACTTCTGTATCTGTTTTGAATCAAAAAGTAAAAGTTATCGTTAACCTTGAAAAAGAGGATGAGAAGGAGCTTAGAGAGTATAAAGTTTCAGAGCTCAGATTTAAGCCGCGTAAAAAAAGCAATAATGGAAATGATAAGAAACAGGAAGGGAAAGGCAATAATCACAAAAATAACAAAAACAACAATCAGATGAGCCATGAAGATGATGACATCGAAGCATTAGAGAAACTTGAAAGAGCTGATGTTAAGTCTGGACTTGAAGATTGATATGTATGGATAAGGGCGGGAGATGATACAACATCTTGAGCCCTTATTTTAGAATAAATATAAAAAAGATATAAGGAAAGAATTATGGCTGAAAGAATAGATGATCTACAATGTAACGGGTATAAAATAATACAGGATACAGAGGGATTCTGTTTTGGAATGGATGCTGTTTTGCTGGCTAACTATGCATTATCTGCAGTAACTAATGAAACAAGATTGTTAGACTTGTGCAGCGGAACAGGAATAGTGCCTCTTCTTATTGCTGCTAAAACCGATTGTAAGGAATTGTTAGGATTAGAACTGCAGAAAGATGTATCCGATATGGCTAAAAGATCTATTGAAATGAATCATGAGGAGTACAGGATGAAAATGATTCAGGGAGATCTTAAGGAAATCAAGGAAATGAAACTGGCTTCGAGTATGAATGTTGTAACGTGTAATCCTCCATATATGAGCGCCGGATTGCTTAATACAACTGACAGAAAGCTTATATCTCGACATGAGGTTATGTGTACATTAGGAGATGTGTGCTATGCGGCAGCATATGCCTTAAAATCCAATGGGAAATTTTATATGGTTCACAGACCGAATCGACTTGTGGATATCTTCAATGAATTAAGGCGGGTTCACTTGGAGCCTAAACGTATGCGATTAATATATCCGTATGAATACAGTGAAGCCAATATGGTATTGTTGGAAGCTGTCAAAGGTGGAAAGACTCAATTAATTGTGGAAAAACCGTTAATTGTATATAAAGATAAAAATATTTACACGGATGAATTACTTAGTATTTACGCCGTTTCATGACAAAATATATAGTCTAAAATCAGACTATGGTCGGATTTTAGACAATTTTCAGACAATTTTTAATATGTTAATCTTCATGCATGAGAAATGTAGAGACGCTGTTTGCGTATTTTATATTTCTTGTGCATTTTCTTTTTTGGATATTTTGAAATGATGAAAGAGTAAGCATTAATTGGAAAGGAGACTGCTAAAAAAATAAATACCAAATATTATAAGGGAAAATGTGTATAAGAAAGAAGGAGTCAATTTGATGAATATAGGAGGCATAAAAGGAAAATTGAACAAAGCATTGGCGTTAATATCCTCCGGATTTACGCTGCTCCTTATATTTATTGCACTTTATACTCTTGTTTGCTCGCTTCGTGAACAGTATACAGGTACACCATACTTCTTGTTCGGCTGGAAACCGGTAATTGTTTTGTCTGATTCTATGGAGCCCACATATTCCGCAGGAGAAATCCTGTTGATCAGAGAGAAAGATGAAACACCGAGAGTTGATGACATAGTTATGTTTAAACAAACCAACTATGGGATAAACTCGTATGTTACACATCGTATCATCGGGAAGGATACCAGAGGATATATTACAAAAGGTGATGCCAATAATTCTGAAGATCCTGGAAGAATTAAGGATGAAGATATAATCGGAACAGTTGCACATGTACTGTTCTAACTAAGATCAGTTAACAGGACATGTGAATATTAATATGGTAACAGAGCGATTAAACTATCGAAAAAATATAATAATATATAAGAGAAGGGTGATAAAATAATGAAAATTAAAAGAATAGCAGCAGTAACTATAACTATGGCAGCATTACTATCAGCTTTAACTGGTTCGTATGCGTATTTTACGGATAAAGAGTTATTGGAAATCACAGCCAGAGCATCAAATCTTAATTTGTTTGTTGACAGATCTGAATTCACTGATGATAAAGTTTCAAATATGCTACCGGGTGATAGCAGAGATCTGAGTTATACTGTGGAGAATGTGGGAGCTGCTGATGCATTGGTATTTACGGAAATCACACTTGTTTCTTCTGTTCCAATGGATGATACAGTTGAATGGTTTATTCAGGATGCTGAAGGAAGTCTTGAGGAAGAAGACAGACAGGTAGATCCTGAGTTTTCCGGAGAAGATTTTGTAGATGATGTTACAATAAGTGAATTAATGGATAACAAAATTAAATTTGTTTCATTGACAGAAGATAATAAAGTTGCAAAATTTGTTGTTAATAATGGAATACTTACAACAGAAAGAAATCAAAACAAATGTAAAGTGGATTTAAAGCTGATGTTAGGACTTAATGCAGGGAAACGTTTCATGGACAGTACGTGTGAAGTAATAGCAAATGTTTACGGAATACAAACTGAAAATCTAGAAGATAATCTTAGCTGGGAATTCATTAAAGACAGTGCATATGCTAATGAAATGTCAGAATTTAATTAAAAAGCAGAATGTGATTCGAACTTAATATTATTAAAAGATAACGGTAATTATCCCCAAAATATAAATAAGGCATGAAAATAATATGTGATATACTGAACGCAATTAGCATGTATGTGTAGAGGACAATTAAATGGATTTAAAATTTTTCAGACCTAAATCAGAGGATGCCAAGAGAATAGCTCAGTTTTACTACATGCGTCCAAATAAAACTTGTGATAGTGGTGTTTTGGATACTTTTCTTTGGGCTGAGTATTATAACGTTCGTGTTTGTATAGAAGATGAAAAAGCACTGTTATCTCTTATGTATAAGAATGGAGAATATTTTTCGGCTATGCCATATTGCGTTGAGGAAGACTTAGCTTATTATTTTGAGTTGATAAAGTCATATTTTAATGATGTTTTGCATAAACCATTAAAGATTTATCTTGCCGATGAAGAAGCAGTTAAAAAACTGAATCTGGAAAATGATGTCAGATTTTATGTTAGAGAGGAGGATGATTTAAAGGACTATCTATATGACGGGGATGAACTAAGAACGCTTTCCGGTAAGAAATTTCATAAGAAGAAAAATCTAATTAATAAATTTTTCAGAGAATATGAAGGCAGATGGGAATATAGGTCACTTAAGTGTAGTAATAAGGAAGAAATTCTGGAGTTTCTTGACAGGTGGTATCTCAAGCGATCTGAAGAAGAACAAAATGCTGAGGATAGCCTGGAGTATGAGATTAAGGGAATACATGAAATTTTCAAGGGATGTTTTTCGCTTGATAACTTTAAAACAGGCGGAATATATGTGGACGGAAGACTTGAGGCTTTTTCAATGGGAGCCTTAAATCCAAGAGAAAATATGGCATGTATAGATATAGAAAAGGGGAATTCATTGATTCCCGGAATATATCAGATGATAAATCAACAGTTTCTCATACATGAATTTCCCAATGCAAAACTTATCAATCGTGAGGATGATCTAGGACTTGAAGGATTAAGAGAGGCAAAACGAAGTTATAATCCCTGTGGATACGAAAGAAAATATATGGTCCTTCAAAAAGATTATACCGGATGGAAGGAAGAGATGTTTGATCAATACGAGAATGAGATAGACAAATATAACTAAAAAAATAGATATATTAAAAATATACTAGATCACATATATTAATAATGATATATCGATAAAAAGCTATGAAACAATTAAATGTTTTAACTGAAAAAAAACAAAAAAAGGAAACTAAAGCTCTTTATGAGTCAGTTTTTCCGGAGGATAAAGGTGACTTTTTAGAGTGGTACTATGAAGACAGATGCAAGGATAATATAGTTATAGACATAAAGGTGGATGAAAAGGTCATAGCAATGGCGCATCTAAATCCATTTACGATTTGCAGAAAAGGCGAGACATATACAGATGTTTTCTATATATATGCGGTTGCTACAGATGTAGAGATGCGACATAGAGGTTATATGACTGAGGTTTTGAATAAAGGCTTTGAAATCATGCATCAAAAAGGTATACCTTTCTGTTTTTTAATACCAACTAATAAAGATATATATGAGCCATTTGGTTTTTATTCTGTAGCTGAATTTACACCGGAAAGAATAAAGGATTATGAATCTGTTAAGACCGAATATGACATATATATTAAGGAAGATGATGATTATCGGAGAAGAGCCGGAATGGAAGATGTTTTATGTGATGAAAACAGCAGTATACCTGAGGATGCTGTTATTATGGCAAAAATAATATCAAAAGAATCCTTTTTAAGATTCAGTGGTCTGAAGTATAATACTACGGAATCAGAAATGATAAAATGGCTGAGAAGTCAACGTATATATATATCAGAATCAGTTTAATAACCGGGGATGGAAGAAATATGGATAAGATTGAAGTTGGCGATATAATTACTGTGAAAAAACAGCACCCTTGTGGTTCTTTGGAGTGGGAAGTATTGAGGGTAGGAGCTGATATACGTATAAAGTGTCAGGGATGTGGTCACATATTGATGCTTCCAAGACCCAAAGTATGCACTATGATCAAAAAAATCAGTAGAACATAGAATGAAAAAAGAATAATCATAAAATTTAAAATAAAAAAAATAATTCAAATAAGAAAAATGCTTGCAATATTTCGGCTTTTTTGTTAACATTCAGTACCGTATCAATAAATTCCTTGTTTCCGCCTAATTGCGGGAGCCAGAGACCAAAAGGAGGTAAAGCAGATGAACAAATATGAATTATGTGTTGTTCTGAGTGCGAAGCTCGAAGATGAGGAGAGAACAGCTGCTCTCGAAAAGATTAAGGGATATATCACCCGTTTCGGTGGCACTGTTGGAGAGAACATCCAGGAGTGGGGCAAGAAGAGACTTGCATATGAGATTCAGCATATGAAGGAAGGCTTCTACTATTTCATTCCATTTACAGGTGATTCCAATACTCCGAATGAGCTTGAGAGCCACATTCGCATTATGGAACCAGTTATCAGATATCTTGTTGTTAAGCCAGAAGCTGAGACAGAGGCTGTAGCTCCAGAAGCTGCTGCAGAAGAGAAAGCTGAGTAAGCAAGCGGAAAGCGAGAACAAAAATGAACAAAGTTATCCTAATGGGTAGATTAACCAGAGATCCTGATGTGAGATATTCACAGGGTGAGAACTCTATGGCAATCGCAAGGTATACATTAGCGGTAGATCGCCGTGTACGTAGGACTGATGGAAGTGCTCAGGACCAGCAGACAGCAGATTTTATTGGTTGTGTTGCTTTCGGTCGTTCTGCAGAGTTTGCAGAGAAATATTTACATCAGGGAACCAAGATTGCCGTTGAGGGAAGAATCCAGACCGGAAGCTATACTAACAAGGATGGTCAGAAGGTTTATACAACAGATGTTGTTGTAGAAAATCAGGAATTTGCTGAGAGCAAGAACGCTTCTAACGGAAGCGCAGGCGGTTACTCAGGCAACAGAGGTTTTGATTCTGTAGGTCATATGTCCTCACAGGGCGGAAGCTCAATCGGCGATGGTTTTATGAATATACCTGATGGGGTAGAGGACGAGGGACTCCCATTTAACTGATCGTAGGGAAACCCTTGTGGTATTTTACAAGGAGGATTAACCATGGCATTTCAGAAGTCAGATAGAAGTGGCTCAAGACCAAGAAGAGCCGGCGGCTTCCGTAGCAGAAGAAAGGTTTGTGTATTCTGCAGCGAGAAGGCAAAGCCTATTGATTATAAGGATGTAGCTACATTAAGAAAGTATATCTCTGAGAGAGGTAAGATTCTTCCAAGAAGAATTACTGGAACATGTGCTAAACATCAGAGAGCTATCACTCTTGCAGTTAAGAGAGCAAGACACGTAGCACTTCTTCCATATCAGGTAGATTAATTCTGAGTTTGATTTCTAATCATATTCGGGATATTAAGATCGGATATAGATAAGTATTTAGACCGTCATATCAGTATATACTGGTATGATGGTCTTATTTTAATATTATTATATTTATGGTATAATGCTATCCAAAGCTTTAGGCATATGGAGATGGACATGAGCATGAAAAATCCGAAAAACTTAATTGATAGATATTTTTCCTGGCCATTTATTTTAATAATGATACTGGTAATTGCCAATTTGATTCTGGCCTTGACAGATCCACATGCGGCATTTGTATTGTCACCATTTATTATTCTATATATTGGTGGTGCTGTATATATATATGCTACCAGAAAAACTAAACTTCAGGCTGCTTTACAGGCATATGCTATGGGGGCAAGTGATGTGCATTCGGAGCTTTTTAATGAAATGCCAACGCCATACTGCATGATTGATGAAAAGGGAAATGTTCTTTGGGGAAACAGACGATTTGAAGAAATCGTTGGTGATGACAGAGCTGCATCAGGTAATATAATGCAGATGTTTCCCAATATTCATGAAGAAATGTTTTATGAGGATGATATAACGCTGGAAATTCATTCTGACTATCAGGGAAGAAAGTATCTTGTAGACCTGATAAGAACAAAAGTAACAACAGAGGATGGATCTCAGCCTTCACTTTATGATCCGGAAATGAAAACCATAGCTGTTTATCTTAGGGATGAAACCGAGGAAACACAACTTAAATTTGCGTTAGACAGAGAGCATATAGTTATCGGGCTTATCTATATCGATAATTATGATGAGGTTTTGGTAGAAACGGAAGAAGTTAGACGTTCATTACTCACTGCACTTATTGACAGAAAGATCAACAGATATATTTCAACAGTTAGCGGCCTTATAAAAAAGATAGAAAAGGATAAGTATTTCTTTATATTAAAGGAACAGTTTTTGTCTAAGATGCTGGATGACAGATTCTCTATACTGGAAGAAGTAAAGCAGGTAAATATCGGAAACGATCTTGCAGTTACTCTCAGTATCGGAATCGGATATGGTGCGGAAACTTATTCTCAGAACTATGAATATGCAAGAACATCCATTGACATGGCTTTGGGAAGAGGTGGAGATCAGGCTGTAGTAAAGTCTAATGAAAATCTTACTTACTTTGGCGGCAAGGCCCAAGCTCAGGAAAAAACCACAAGAGTAAAGGCAAGAGTAAAGGCTCAGGCTTTCCAGGAACTTTTGGAATCAAGAGATAAAGTAATTATCATGGGACATGCCAATAGCGATGTTGACTGTCTTGGTGCTTCGGTAGGCGTCTATCGTATGGCAACTACTCTTGGAAAAAGAGCATATATTGTGGAAAATACAATAACATCAACTATTTTACCCCTTAAGGAGCGTTTTCTTCAAAGTGATGATTATCCGGAAGATATGTTTGTTACGGGACCGCAGGCAATACAGATGGTAGATGGTAATACTGTTCTCGTGGTGGTAGATTGTAATAGGCCTTCAATAATTGATGAACCGGAATTGTTAAAAGTTTGTAAGACAATTGTGGTATTTGATCATCATCGTCAGGCAAGTGAGTCTATACAGGGCGCTGTTCTGAGTTACTGTGAGCCATATGCTTCGAGTGCATGTGAAATGATTGCTGAGATGATGCAGTACATAGGTGACGGTATCAAAGTTAAGGGCCCTGAAGCTGACGCAATGTATGGTGGAATAGTTATTGATACACAGGAATTCACTAATCAGACAGGTGTACGTACTTTTGAAGCGGCAGCATATCTTAGACGATGTGGTGCAGATATAACAAGGATACGTAAAGTATTCAGAGAAAATCTCAAGGATTATCAGGCAAAAGCCGCGGCAATCTCAAGTGCTGAGATCTATCGCAATGCATATGCATTCAGCACCATTGATTCAAAGGGACTTGAAAGTCCGACAGTTATATGTGCTCAGGCTGCTAATGAACTGCTCAATATCAGAGGAATAAAGGCAAGTATCGTACTAACGTTTTATAATGATATAATATACGTTTCTGCACGTTCTATCGACGAGATGAATGTTCAGGTTCTCATGGAAAAACTCGGAGGCGGTGGACATCGTACCATTGCGGGAGTTCAATTCAGAGAAGGTACTGTACCTGAGGCTATCGCATCGATTAAAGAAGCAATAGACGAAATGATTAAGGAAGGAGAAGCTTCATAATGAAGGTTATTTTATTAAAGGATGTAAAGGCTCTTGGAAAGAAGGGTGATATTGTAGAGGTATCAGAAGGATATGGAAGAAACTTTATCATTCCATCCAAGACTGGTGTCATAGCTGACAACAAAAATATGAATACTTTAAAGCTTCAGAAACAGAATGAAGAGAAGATTGCAGCTGAAAAACTTGCTGATGCTAAAGCTCTGAAAGAGAAAATAGAACAGGTGAAGCTGACCATTACAGTAAAGTCAGGAAAAGACGGACGTACATTTGGTTCTGTTTCAACCAAGGAAGTTCAGGAAGCATTAAAGAGTCAGGCCGGTATTGAGGTTGATAAGAAGAAGTTTTCTGTAGATGTTCCTATGAAAAACCTCGGAGGATATGATGTTAATGTAAAGTTGCATAAGGATGTAACTGCAGTACTTCATGTATCGGTAATAAGTGCTTGAGATAAAAGGAAATAATAATGGCAGAAATGAATGAAAATATTCTGACAAGAGTGATTCCGCACAGTCAGGAAGCTGAACAGAGTGTTATTGGTGCGATGCTCAGGGATAAGGATGCTGTATCAACGGCATCAGAAATGCTAATTCCGGATGACTTTTATCAGAAGCAGTACAGTTTGATGTTTGATGCCATGCAGGATCTGTATAATCACGATCAACCGGTGGATATCGTAACATTGTCTGAAAAGCTAAAGAGTAATAATGTTCCTGCCGAGGTTTATGATATTTCGGTTATCCGTGATATAGTCATGGCTGTTCCTACCAGTGCAAATGTCAGATCCTACTGCAACATTGTAAAGGAAAAGTCAATCCTTAGAAGACTTATTAAGGTTAATGAAGAGATAGCCAATATGTGCTATGCAGGTGATGAAGAGGTTGATGACATACTTGGGCAGACTGAGCAGAAAATATTTAAACTTCTTGAGACGAGAAATACAGGTGAATCAGAGTCAATAGCCACAGTTGCTTTAAAGGTTCTTGATAATATTCAAGAAGCAGCTAAAAATGGAGGACAAGTTACCGGAGTATCAACAGGCTTTTATGATCTCGACTACAAAACTGCGGGACTGCAGAAGTCTGATCTTATACTTGTTGCGGCACGACCATCAATGGGTAAAACCGCATTTGTGCTTAATATACTTGATACGGTCGGGGTTCGTCAGCACAAGCCATGTATGATTTTTTCACTTGAAATGTCAAGAGAACAGCTTGTAAATCGTATGCTTTCTATGGAATCTCTTGTAGATGCTGATAAGCTGAGAAAGGGTTCTCTTACAGATGAGGATTGGGGTGAACTTATCAACGCTGTTGATAAAGTATCAGATGCAAACATTATCATTGATGATACTCCAGGTATCACAGTGACAGAAATGCGTTCCAAGTGTCGTAAGGTAAAGCTTGAAAAAGGGTTGGATCTTATAGTAATAGACTATCTTCAGCTTATGTCGGGATCAGGTAAAGGAAGTGACAGCCGTCAGCAGGAGATATCTGAGATATCAAGATCACTTAAGGCTATTGCAAGAGAAATGCAGTGTCCTGTTCTTGCGCTTTCGCAGCTTTCCCGTGCATGTGAGCAGCGGCCGGATCATAGACCTATGCTTTCCGATCTTCGAGAATCAGGTGCCATTGAGCAGGATGCGGATATAGTAATGTTCCTGTATAGAGATGATTATTACAATAAGGATACGGAGCACCCTAATGAGGCAGAAGTTATCATAGCAAAACAGAGAAATGGACCTATAGGTACGGTAACATTATTGTGGCAGCCACAATACACCAGATTTGTAAATCAGGATCATTCGGTAAGGGAAGCAAGTTATTGATATTGATTAAGTGTCGAATAAAATAACGAAGAGTAGTGGCGAAGACATGAATATACATTAAACTTTTATAAAATATTATTCATGTGTTTGCAATTTAATTTTGGATATTATAATATCTGTCATTATGATGTAATTAAGTCAGTATATAGTGATGTGAATATTGCCGTAAAATGACTTTTCATCAAATAATAAAAAGGAGGAGCCATTATGAAGATAGAAAGAATAGATGACAACTCCATCAGGTGTACATTAACCAGCTTGGATCTTAGTTCAAGGAATATAAATCTGCGTGATATGACATATGGATCTGAAGCAGCTAAGCGTTTGTTTACGGAGATGATGCAGAAAGCGCAGACAGAGGTTGGGTTTATTGCAGACAACGGGCCGTTAATGATTGAAGCCGTGCCGTTACAGGGTGGATCCATACAGCTTGTTATATCTAAGGTCGACGATCCGGAGGAATTGGATACACGTTTTTCCAAGTTCGCGCAGTCCGGTTCTATGCAGAGCGGATGGATCTCGCAGTTAGCAAGTGAGATACTGGAGGGTGCTCAGGATCTTATAAAAGAGATCAAGGAGAGCAGCAGCCAGGTAAAGTCAGGTGCTGATGATGTTAATGCATTGGAGCCAACGGATGGTGCAGAAGTATCCGGTGAAGGTACAAATAAATCAACCGTTCCACATGATGATGTAATCAGGGTATATGTGTTTAAGACACTTGATCGTGTTATAGATGCATCTACAGCTGTCGGAGACATATATTCCGGTATTAATACATTGTATAAGGATAATAAAGAAGGTAAGTTTTATTTGGTTCTTCATACCGGTGAAGGTGGTACAAGTGCACTTAATCGCGCATCAAACCTTATGAATGAGTTTGGAAGTAAGCTTAAGGATAATGATCTTTATGAAGCTTACTTTAAGGAGCACTTTGATCTTATTGTTGATAAGAATGCCATGCAGAGGTTAAGAAGTATTTAGTACCTGTCCAAGTTTTATTATGTCATAACCTGATAAGAATTGGATTATATTTCAATGTAAGAGGAGATAATAATTATGATTACAGTAACAAAGGATATGAGAATCGGAGACCTTCTTCAGATAAATGAGATGGTTGCTCCGTTCCTGATGCAGAATGGAATGGGATGTATCTATTGTCCTTCTTCTATTTCAGAGTCCCTTGAAGAGGCTTGTATGGTACATGGAATTGACAGTGATGCACTTACAGCAGATCTCAATGATGTGCTTCGTGAGTATGAAGAATCACAGAATGGAAATGTAGAGGCTTAAGAATTAAATATGATAAAAAAGAGTATCTCATCATATGAGATACTCTTTTTTTATCTTGATTTCATGGATAAACCACCACTTAATAGTTCACCTGTTATATCTGCAAGTTCATGAGGTGTTTCGTGCATTCCGCTTGAAAACCAGTATTGCAGCAGACTGATGCATCCGCCTACTACGAATGCGTAATAGCTGTCAAACTGATTGATACCCTGCTTTCTTACTATGATGGACCAATCTGTAAGACATTTTTCTCGTACAAGTTCTTTCAATCGATTCAGGAATTTGATGTCGCCGTTTTCTCCAATTAGTATACGTACAAAATTGGAATTTTCCTTACAAAGATTGTAAACCGCTTCAAATATGCGAGTTGGATCATTGGAAACCGTTGATTCATCAAATTCGCTGATAGTCTCGTGTAGCTCAGCAAGAAGATCATTTTCTGATTGTTCCAAAAGATCAAAAACATCTTTGTAATGAAGATAGAAAGTCCCTCTGTTTACATCAGCCAGATCGGTAAGTTCGCGTACTGAAATATCTTTTACACGTTTTGTTTTCATAAGTTCAGCAAGAGCGGATTTGAGCGCTGATTGGGTTTTTCGTATCCTTCGATCTGTTGCATCCGGAGATTTCTTTTGAACTGACATAATAAACCTTTCTTTAGCATTATGTGTTTAGGAATATTCGCTTCATTATTTTGGAAAAACACATCGAATACAATGAAATTGCACTATTTTATAATGGATATTATAAAATATCTGTTAATAAACTATAAAAATAGTGCGATAATTAACATAATACGACAATGTGTTCAAAAACAAACTAAATGATGAAAATTGACTATTGCGAATTATAACGCTTATTTTTAAAATGAAAATATCACAATAATGAACATGTGTCAACAAACGAATAATTGTTTTGAAACAAACATTCGTTGTAAGATAGACAGAGGGGATAATATGGCAGACTTGAATAATAATACAGAAATAGATGCAGAAAAGGACGGATTAGAAGAATCTGCAGAGAAGATCACGAAACGAGGTAATCTAGCTGATTTCATTGTTGATCATAATAAGGGAATACGTAACATAGTTTTAACACTGGTTGTTGTGTTTGCGATTTGTTATCCCTTTGTTGCAATCAATTATGATTTGACAAAATACCTTCCTAACACGGTAGACTCAAAGATTGCTATAAATAAGATGAAAGAAGTTTTTGGGTACCCCGGCTCCGGAAGACTGATGCTTAAAGATGTAACAATCTATGAGGCAAAGCAGTTTAAAAATCAGATTGAAAAAATCGATGGTGTAGATCAAGTGGTCTGGTGTGATACAACAACTCAGGTTTACGGTTCATCAGAGTTCATCGACTATGACAAAATTGATGACTACTATAAAGATGGATGCGCAGTTATGGATATAACTTTTATTGAGGGAGACACATCAAAGCGCACTCATAAGGCTATTGCAGAAATTGACAAGCTTATAAAAGGAAGAGGATATCTTGTAGGAATGTCTCCTACAAACAAGTTTATCGAAGAAAATGTACAGAAGGAGATGAAGGAGATTCTTGTAATAGTAGTTATACTTATCTTCATTATTCTTTTGTTTACTACTACTTCCTGGTTTGAACCTGTTCTTTTTCTTTCGGTTATAGGCTGTGCTATAGTTTTGAACAAAGGTTCTAACATATTTCTAGGGGAGATATCATATATCACTAATAACATAAGTGATATTCTTCAACTTGCCACATCAATGGATTATTCTGTATTCCTGCTTCATGCCTATGAGAGGCAGAGAGAGGTCGGACTTGATAAGGAGTCAGCACTTAAGGTAGGACTAATGGGAACCATAACAACTATTCTGGCATCATCCCTCACAACGTTCTTTGGTTTCATAGTACTGATATTTATGAAGTTTACTATAGGTTGGGATATGGGTATCGTTATGGCTAAGGGAATCATTTGTTCTCTTTTGATGGTTATCTTTTTTATGCCATCACTGCTTTTAAGTTGGTCTGACAAAATTGATAAAACAAGGCATAGACCATTCCTTCCAAGTTTTCATAAATTCAGTATTGTGGTAAATAAGATAAGTCCTTATCTGCTGGTAGCATCACTTGCCATTGCAGGGCCTATTTACATAGCTCAGGGAATGAATAACTTTAAGTATGGACCCGATGCAACCGGTGCAGGACCGGGAACTTCCATGTATGAGAATTCAAAAGAAATAGATGAGAAATTTGGAAGATCAAATCTGCTTGTAGCTATATTCCCTGATAATGACCATCTAAAAGAAAAAGAATTGAGTGATAAGTTAAAGGATCTTTCTTATGTAAAAAATGTTATGGGAATGTCCGCTTATCTTCCGGATGGAATGCCGGAGAGTTTTCTTCCTGAATCAGTTACGGAGCTTTTTCATAAAGATGGATATGCCAGACTTCTTGTTTATATAAAGACAAAACCGGAATCCACAACTGCATATAAGTACAGCGGAGAGGTATCAGATATAATTAACAGTTATTATCCGGGGGAGGCATACATAACAGGTAATACTCCGACAACAAAGGATATGGAAGCAGTACTGATACCTGATTATAAGCTTGTGAATGCATTGGCGATGCTAAGTATATTTATAGTTGTTGCCATATCCTTTAAGTCGGTTTTTATGCCGCTTGTTGCTATGGTACCGATAATGATGGCTATATATGTAAATATGTCGTTCCCGTATTTTGCCGGATCTGAACTGATATTTATCGCATATGCAGTTGTTTCCTGTGTACAGCTTGGTTCAACTATAGATTATGCTATATCTTCAACTGAAGGATATCTGCAGTCTAGAAGCAGCCAGCCTGATAAAAGGGAAGCTGCAAGAAATATGACGGAGCTGAGTTTTCCTTCAATACTAACATCAGGAATCATACTTGTTGTTTGTGGATATGCAATCAGTATCAAGTCATCCATTCCTGCCATAGGACAGGTTGGACACCTTGTAGGACGAGGAGCAATATTCTCGGTTATATTTGTCACATGTCTGATGCCGGCACTTTTAAAGCTTTCTGACAGACTTATAACAGGAACATTTATATCAAGACACGAAAGACGTAAGCAGAAGCTTATGCAGTTTAGGGAGTATGTGCGAAACAAGAGAAGGCTCCGTAATCTTGAGAGAGATAAATATCGTGAAGTAGAAGATATTACCGAAGAAATGAAAAGACACAACACGAAAAAAGAGGGAGAGGAGTAAAGACAATGAGAAAGCATAAGACCGGAAGAATATTAAAAAAGACAGTGACTTATACCGTGCTTTTGAGCTGTCTTTCCACAAATATACTAATGGCATCGATGTCTGCATATGCAGCAGGTGCTCATGTGGATGTAGATGAGACAATGTATCTGAATCTTGACTACTATGGTACAGTAAGCAAGGCCAATGTGGTTAAGGGGATAAATTTTAATGGAGTTGAGAGTTATACGGACTTTGGGAATTATATAGACATTACCAATATGTCAGATGCACAGAAACCGGATTTTAAGAACGGGAAGGTAACCTGGAACAAGTATGATGGTGGTAAGTTTTATTTTCAGGGAACTCTTAAGCCTGAATCTGTAGAGGTACCATGGAAATTTGATATCACTTATAAGCTGAATGGTGTGGTTATTGATGCAGATAAAATTGCAGGGCAGTCAGGTCTTGTTGAGATGGATATCGATGCGTATCCCAATAAAAATGCTTCAGAATACATGAGAAACAATATGATGCTCATAGTTACTGTTCCTGTAGATGTGCAGAAGTGTTATTCTGTTGATGCGCCGAATTCACAGACATCCACACTTGGACAGTATACGGCAATTGTATTTGAAGCACTTCCCGGAAAAGAGGGACATTTTGAGATAAGGCTTGGCACGGATAGTTTCGAAACAGTAGGCGCTATCTTTATGATGAGTCCGGGTACAGTAGGTGATCTTTCAAAGATTAAGGATATCAAGAAAATCAAGGATGATTTCAGAGATGACACCAATGCTATGATGGACGATTTTGAAGATGTTCTTGATGGAGTAACAAATGTCCAGTCACAACTTGATCTTACCAACAGGATGCTTGCAAATCTCCAGTCTGGTAAGGATAAGCTTCACAACAATGCTCAGGTTATATTTAATGGTAATGATGTTGCTATTCAGGATCTTCGTAATCTTCAGGGAACGCTTGAACCGTTAAATGAGGATCTTAAGACCACTCAGTGGATGGTATATGATATCAATTCAAATCTTAATACTATGGATTCTCATCTTATGGATGCAAGTACCAAGCTCAACACACTTAATAAGAGGCTGAAGCAGTTAGGTAATTCCATGAGTGGTACCAGTTTATCAAATCTGGATATACAGGATTTAAATGATGATGCATCCAAAGCTATAGACAGTTTAAATGATGTAGTGACCGGTGTTAATTCGATGACAAACAATACTACAAAGAACAGGGAGCAGATAAGTGCAAGTGCTTCTGAGATAATCACTGATGCGACATTGGATAGTACAGCGGATAATCGAGGTTATGACAAGTTAAGTGATAAGGAAAAAAGTCTCATTTCTGCAGTTTCACAGGTAATGGGTGATGTGAGCAGTATAGATACAGGTTCACTTGCAGCTATACTTGCAGTAGCCAATACAAATGCAGCAGGTGTATCGTCAGATTCAGATGAAGAGAAGGCAAAGTACATAGCATATGTAAGTACTCATAGTGACGAACTTAAGGATTTGGCGGCTAAAAAGCAGGATGCAACTATGAAGGTCACAGCGCTCCAAACAGCATTACAGACTGTTTCAGAAAAATTAGCAGATCCTACCACAGAAGAAGCGGAAAAGGCAGTACTTCAGGCAAAAATAGCAGAATATCAGGATGGTCTTCAGAAGATAAGTGAGGCAACAAAAGCTTCAGCAGCTCAGGCTACGCAGGAAGCTGAAGATGCAGGACTTAAAATTGATAAGGTTCAGGTCTATGCAAAGGTCATGACGGGCGATGAGGCAACGGCTAATGCAGGAAATGCATCAAAGTATTCGGGCAGTCTTAATTCACTTCTTTCATTAAAGAAAAATACCAAATCATTGGTAAATAACAATATAGCATCAGATAAAGAGATGGATTCTCTGTCAGACAGCTTACAGTCTCTTACTGATGCTATCTCAAATCTGGAAGATGAGAACGGAGACTTGTTTTCTTCTGATTCAACTGAAGAACTTATCAGTTCGATAAACAATGTTATTTCAGATCTTGATGATATCATGGATGATGGTGGTGCAGTAGCTTTTCAGACTGCAAGAACACTTAATACTGTCAGAAGCACAATTACTGATATAGACGCTCTCATTGGAATCATGAATGCTTACTATGAGGATGTTCAGAGAACATTTGAGGATTCAGAGAATGTTATCACGGAACTTGAAAAGACAACAGGCAATGCGTCAATTGCTCTCCAGAATGTTAATAACGTCCTTCGTTCAGCAGAACCTGATTTCAGTAGTGCTGCAGATGAGGGACTGGAGATAGGACGAAAAGCGGTAGATAATACTCAGGATGTTGTGGACAGTACGAAGCATCTTAAAGATACAGGCAGAAAATTGAGAAATACTATCAATGACAAACTAGATGAGGAAGAAGAGGATAATAACTTCCTTAATATGGATCCTGATGCGCCGAAGGTTTCTCTCACAAGTAAGGATAATCAGGAACCTACATCTATATCCATAGTATGCAGATCCGAAGAGATTTCTGTGGATAACAAGGATGAAAAGGTTTTGGATAGCGAAATTCCTGATGCGGGTTCAACATTCATTCAAAGGTTAAAGGCGGTATTCCTCAGGATGTGGAACGGAATAAAAGCAATATTCGGAAATTAATCGATATGAGAAATGAGGGTAGATATGAGGAAAAACATCGTAAAATATCTTGGCATTTGCAGTGTTATGAGTTTTTTTTCAACCATTACAGCATTCGCCATGGTAAAAAATGTAGTGATAAATGCAAACCTCGATAACATTAATGAACCTGATGCAGGAATATGTTTTTTTCCTGAATATGAGGTGGATAAGGATGATGATGTGGATGATGTGATCATTTCTAATCCAACCAGTATAAAGAATAATAATCCGACTATTCCGGCAACAATAAATGTTACAATCACAAGTGATGTCGGAGCTCTGGATGATGATCTGAAGATAACAGGAACAGGTATTCGTTCCACATATGTAGATGTGGTTTCTGTGGATAATACAGAAGCAAGCGGCAGACTACTTGTATATCCTCTTTATGAGCTTCCGGCTCCGGATGTAACTATTGATCCTGCAAACTCTCAGGTGAAATGGAATGATGTGGACTATTCCGGTAAGTATGAAGTTGTTATAACTTACCTTGATAAAAATGGTAATGAAAAAACTTCACATCATACAACAGAGAAGACATACTATTCCATCAACAATGCACTTAATAATGCTTACAACGGACAGTTTGGTGTTGCTGTAAGAGCCATTCCGACAGATGATCAGGGATATCAGGAAGCTGTTATTGATGCATCGGGAAAAGCATCCTGGACAAATTTTGACTCAACTTTCGCCGAAGAGTATGAGGTACGTATAAGCTATACAAATGTTGGCGGAAAGAAGGTTACCAAGAAATTCCGTACCAAAGAAAAGAGTCATGATGTATCAGGATACATTAACTCAGCACAGGCCGGAACATTAAAGGTTACTGTGAGAGCAATTCCAAAGAGAAATGATGCTTCTTACTATAATATTTCAATATCTGATTGGGCTTATGCAGGAAGCTATTCAGCAGATGTTAGTGATTATGATGTAGATGATAAGTGGGATTTTCTTGGCGATTACAAGTCAACTGTAGATGGTGAGTTTGCCACAAATGTAAAAAGTAACGGAACATACAACAGTGTGGCTAAAAGCACTTTAGGCTCCGGAGATACAAATGCTTTCTGGAAAAGGACTACGTATAAGTGGCAGTATATTGTTGATGGTGTGCCGTTTAATCAAGGGTGGAGACAGATCAACGGGAACTGGTATTATTTTGATACGGATAGCTATATGCACACCGGGTGGCTTCAGCTTAACGGAGCCTGGTACTATCTTGAATCCAAGGTTGGTGCTTCAACCGGTGTCATGTATACAGGAACGCATCAGATAAATGGAAGGACCTATGAGTTCGGTAGTGACGGTATTTGTATAAATTATTGATTTAGATTTTGGAAAAAAATATATTTCATATTATGGTGAGGATAATGTGATACAAGAAAAGGCATCTTGCTAAAGGTATAACACCAAGGCAGGATGTCTTTTCTTTTTTATTGCACTATTCTGACGAATCACAGGCATGAAATTTCTTTATACGAATAACAGTTAACAATTTCATAAATAAAAGATATACTGATATAACTATAGAATGAATATATTGCGCGAGAAATAAAACAACAATATTTTGGCACTCACATCAATATAAAGGGAGGCAAAGGAGCCTTTAATGAATACAGAAAGTAATAGTAAAGAATGGTTTATAAAGGGACTAAAAAACGGTATTCCTATAGCAGCAGGATATTTTGCGGTATCCTTTGCTCTTGGGTTTTCTGCAAGAAGTGCAGGGCTTACGGTATTTCAGGCAACACTAACGAGTCTTTTGTGTAATGCTTCTGCCGGAGAGTATGCCGGATTTACAGTCATTGCTTCCAAGGCGTCATATTTAACCATGGCTGTTATAACTGCAATAGTAAACGCCAGATATCTGCTGATGTCAGCAGCACTTTCTCAAAAGTTATCTGAAGATATAAAACTTCCTCACAGACTATTGGTCGGGTTTTGGATAACCGATGAAATTTTTGGAGCATCAGTAATGGTAAAAGGTAAACTTAATCCATTTTATAATTACGGACTTGCAATATGTTCATTGAGTTTTTGGGCATTAGGTACAGCATGTGGTGTAGTTGTGGGTAATGTTGTTCCGGAAAATATAGTAAGTGCACTTGGCGTTCTGTTGTATGGTATGTTTCTTGCGATAATAATTCCGCCTGCAAGACAGTTTGTACATGTCAGGATATTGGTGTTTTTGTCAATGGCGGCAAGCTTTATCTGTTCAAAATTTCCATACGTATCTTCGCTTAGTGACGGAACAAGAATCATCATACTTACGGTGCTTATATCCGGTATAGCAGCAGTATTATTTCCTGTAAGGAATCATGAAGAAAGAGAAGAATCAAAATATTCAAGTATTGAGAAAACAGTCGCTAAGGAGGTAAAAAATGCATAATAATTATATATATATTTTTATTATGTTCGGAGTATCCTTTCTTATCCGTGTTCTTCCTTTGACATTGATACGTAAAGAGATAAAGAACGAAACAATCAGATCTTTTCTGTTTTATGTTCCATATGTTACACTTGCTGTTATGACATTTCCTGCCATCATGAATGCAACAGCAGAACCGGTGGCGGGACTTGTAGCCCTGCTTATAGGAATAGTCATCGCCTGGTTTGGAGGAGGACTGTTTCCTACGGCCATAGCGTGCAGCATGACAGTATTAATATTGGAATTTTTGATTTGATAATGAAAGATATTGATGTAAAAAAGAAAAAAGAGAGAGATCCCGGAATAGATTTAGTCAGAGTGGTTGCATGCCTTCTTGTTATAGGTACTCATGTCGATGTGATGGGAACAGGAGATGCAACTAAACTTTTTATAAGACTACTGTTTAGTGATGGTGTAGCACTTTTTTTTATACTAAGTGGTTTTTTCTTTTTTAGGAAGGGATTTGCAGAAACTTTAAAACGTTCTATCAGGAGTATAGTGATTCCTGGACTTGTGGTGATGTTTCTGAGTTATCAATTTGCACCTTTTATTCGTACAGAACAGACTTTTATATATTGTCTTACGCATTTTAGCATTGGTATATGTAATTTTCTGAGTGATGTTTTTTCCTGGGGAGGAAATATAAGGGAAAGTGTAGCTTCTCATTTATGGTATATATTCACATATCTTCAGCTCGTACTTGCCTACCCGCTTTTGAAACCATTATATACAAAGGTGATGATAGATGGTGATCAGGTGGATATATATCGCAGATACAGATGGTTCATTATAGGGTTTATATTTCTTAACCAGATAGTTATGGATCTTAATATGACAGGTCTTATAAGTTTTTTACCGGTATATATAGCTCCGTTTATGCTGTATACAGCTCCGGCTATGCTTCTTATGATAGGAGCAGAAATATCCTGGTTAAAGGATTATCTTTCTGATTCAAAGAACAGAAAGATCGTATTGATGGTTTCTCTGACAGTACTCATTGTAGTGTTTGCTGTTCGGTTTATGTTTCAGAGGCTGGTATTCAGTTTGAATCAGACTCAGGATTTTTATCTGTATTGGAATTGTGCCTTTGCAACCGTACAAAGTACTGCATTTATAGTGCTGATATCATGTTTCGACTTTCATACCGGTAAAGTTGCAGGTTGTATAGCTAGGGTCGGAAGATATACTTTCTGGATATATCTTGTTCATTATGCTATCTATTATATGATTTATTATAGGAAGGGACCCGACTGGAATTTCGGTTTTATAGATATTACAAGCGGATATGACACTATGATGAAGGAAATAATGCATCTCTTGATACGTATTCCTACGGTGTTTGTACTCTCTCTGGCAGTAAGTTTTATTATAACCAATATTCCCGGATTAATAAAAAGAAGAAAAAGATAGTTATAGAAGAATCATTTGCAAAACAAAATCGCTTCTCATGATAATCTCAGATAAAGAGAAATCATGAGGAGCGATTTTTAATTAATATCCGATTTATTTATGATTTATGTAAATAATATTTTACATGGAAAAGCTTATGAAGTTGAAGTGCAAATATGAATAGGATCAGGTCTTGAGCAGTGTATATATATCACGCTTTGAAACACCCCTATCCCTGGCTACAGCTTTCATGGCATCCTTTTCAGACATTCCTTTACCAAGATAATGTTCCATATGCTCTTCGACAGGCATCTCATTCCAGTTGGCCTCGTTTTCAGCGGCAATATCTTCCGGAGAACGTCCTTCTATAACAAGAACATATTCCCCGCGGGGATCTTCTGACTCATATTTGGTGATTGCTTCGGCAAGAGTTGTTCTTATTGCTTCTTCGTGTTTTTTGGTAAGTTCACGGCATAGAGATATTCTGCGATCTTCCCCCAGCGTTTTTGCCAGATCCTTGAGGGTGGCTTTTAGCTTATGAGGTGCTTCATATAAGATCATGGTCCTAGTCTCTGTGCGAAGTTCTTCAAGTATTCTTGTACGTTCCTTCTTATCTGCCTTTTCTGTGGGAAGAAATGCTTCGAAGGCAAATCTTCTGGTGGGAAGTGCTGATATAGTCAATGCTGTGATGGCAGCAGCAGGACCGGGCAGGGATGTAATGGTAATGCCGGCTTCGGCAGCCTGATGAACCAGCTCTTCACCGGGATCTGAAATACATGGTGTTCCTGCATCAGTTATGATAGCCACATTTTTTCCGTTTAGCATGTCGTTTACAAGAGTTTTTGCCTTATCATATTTGTTAAATTCGTGATAAGCAGTCATAGGTGTATGTATATCAAAATGATTTAAAAGTTTGATGGAATTTCTGGTATCCTCAGCAGCGATGACATCAACGCTTTTTAAGCAATTAATGACTCTGTAGGTTATATCTTCCAGATTTCCAATAGGTGTTGCACACACATAAAGTGTTCCAGACATAATTTGTTCTCCGTTTAATATGATGTAAGTTTAAGCCTTTTTTGAAAAATCTTTCAGTAATAAATGATTGTAACTTAAGAATATCATATTAACTAGGAATTTTTTGCGTAAAGATTAAGATTTACGCACTATACTTGCAATTGCATAACAGCTTTGATATATTACAGCTTGTATTTTTCAGGGGCTCGTAAGAGTCTTTCGTTTTATAAAGATTTAAAGTGAGATTTAGTTTTTTGAGGAGATAGATTTTATGAAAAAATTTATTGCTATGCTCATGATTGCAGTCACAGTACTTGCTGTTGTTGGTTGTGGTAGTAAGTCAAAGGAGGAGAATGAGAGTGCTTCTGAGACTCTTATAGCTCCTGATGGAAGTATCGTACAGGAAACTACACAGGAGGAAACTAATCCTGAAAACGGTCTTCCTCTTTCGAAGCAGCCTGATCCCAATGCACCTGTTGTTGATACAGTTGTGGTATATGCAATAGTTAACGGAAATATGTCTCAGGTTATGGATTCAGTAGACAAGCTTACAGAGGAGTCACTTCTTGATAAGCTGATTGAACTTGGAACTGTAGGTTCTTCAACAAAGCTTGTAAGTTTTAATACTGAGGAGACAGGAGAGACTCAGGAGGCTGGTCCAGGTTCTTCTGACAAGACAATATCAATTAAGAACGGAGTACTCGTTCTCAGTGATTTTTCAGCGGGCAAGGGACTTGATGAGGAGACAGCAAAGAAGGCTGTGGCTGATACATTTACACTCAACTATGAGCTCTCAGGCTGTACAGTTGAAATACAGTAATTGCATAGATTATCAGAAGACTCTTCCTAAATGGAAGAGTTTTTTTATTACGCTTATGTAAGCGGAAATTTTGAAGTGAGTTAAATATATATTTATTACCATAGACAATATCATAGATTTATCGGTTGGGTGATAAGGCTTTGAATCAAGCCAAACTTGCATTTTGATAGTTCATATCTTATATTGTATAAGTCTGGAACCATATGATTATAGCCTAATATATCAATATATTAAGCTGAGAATCATGGGTAAGGACATATACATATTATGGTGCCAAAAAATCATAATTCCGGTGTTGTATTTATTGGTGGAGACATTGGTACCAAGAATAAATAAAATCAGGTCATCTTCCATTAGGGTGACCGGAAAGAGTGAAATATGGAAAAGAAACCGTACTATATTACTACAGCGATTGCCTATGCATCAGGTAAACCTCATATCGGAAATACATATGAGATTGTTCTTGCGGATGCTATAGCACGTTATAAAAGATTTCAGGGTTATGATGTAAGATTCCAGACCGGAACCGATGAACATGGCCAGAAGATCGAACTCAAGGCTGAAGCAGCAGGTGTTACACCTAAGCAGTATGTTGATAATACAGCCGGAGAGATAAAAACAATCTGGGATTTAATGAATACTTCCTATGATAAATTCATCCGTACTACAGATGAGTATCATGAGAAACAGGTTCAGAAGATGTTCAAGAAGATGTACGACAAAGGTGACATCTATAAGTCTGAGTATGAAGGCTGGTATTGTACTCCATGTGAGTCTTTCTGGACTGATTCACAGCTTGTGGACGGAAAGTGTCCTGATTGTGGAAGAGATGTTGAGAAGGCAAGAGAGGAAGCTTACTTCTTTAAGATGAGTAAGTATGCAGACCGCCTTATGAAGCATATTGAAGAGCATCCTGAATTTATACAGCCTGTTTCCCGTAAGAATGAGATGGTTAATAACTTCCTTAAGCCGGGTCTTCAGGATCTTTGTGTATCAAGAACATCATTCAAGTGGGGTATCCCTGTAGATTTCGATCCTAAACACGTAGTTTATGTATGGCTTGACGCTCTTACAAACTATATTACCGGCCTTGGTTACGATGTTGACGGAAACCATGATGTTCTGTTCAATAAGTTTTGGCCTTGTGATCTTCACCTCATCGGTAAGGATATAATCCGTTTCCATACACTTTATTGGCCTATCTTCCTTATGAGTCTTGATATACCTCTTCCCAAGCAGGTATTCGGACATCCATGGCTTCTTACTGCGGCAGGAAAGTCACAGGAAGGCATAAAAATGTCAAAGTCACGTGGTAATGTTATCTATGCTGATGACCTTGCAAAACTTTTCGGTGTCGATGCTGTTAGATTCTTCGTTATCCATGAGATGCCATTTGAGAATGATGGAGTTATTTCCTGGGAGCTTATGGTAGAGCGTTATAATTCAATGCTTGCCAATATACTCGGAAATCTTGTTAAGAGAACCATCTCAATGAGTAACAAGTATTTTGATGGTGTGGTAGAAGATAAGGGCATAGTTGAGTCTGTTGATGAAGATCTTAAGGCTACTATTCTTAATGCTGTAAAGACAGCAACAGAAAAGATGGATCAGTTGAGAGTTGCAGATGCACTTACAGCTGTTTTTGATATCTTCAGAAGATCAAACAAGTATATCGATGAGACTGAGCCATGGGTACTTTCAAAGGATCCGGAGAAGGCAGACAGACTTAAGACAGTTATGTACAACCTTACAGAAGCTATCAATATCGGTGCTTCTGTTCTTGAAAGTTTTATGCCTGAGACTGCAGAGTCAATCCTCAGGGAGATCAATGCTGAAAAGCGTGCTCTTTCGGATATGGATAAGTGGGGACTTTACAAGTCAGGTACCAGGGTAACAGCAGAGCCTGCAACACTCTTTGAGCGTAAGAAGGAAGAGGATGTTATGCAGGAGGTTGAGAAGATAGAAGCTGCACAGATGGCGGCAGCCGGTGTTCAGGAAGTAAAGAATGAGGGGGCTTCAGCTGAAGAACAGGTTGAAGGAGACGGAATGCCAGAGACTATCGATGAGAATGGTGACTGTGCTCCTGATACAAAAGTTTCAGATCCTGAAAAGAAGGCTGAGATAACCTACGATGACTTTGCAAAAATTGAGTTCCGTGTAGGAAAGATACTTCATGCTGAGGAAGTAAAGAAATCAAAGAAACTTCTTAAGTTCAAGGTTCAGGTAGGATCAGAGATACGTACCATTTTGAGTGGTATTAAGAAGGCATATAAGCCTGAGGATCTGGTTGGAAAGAGAGTTATGATCGTTGCAAATCTTGCTCCACGTATGATTGCCGGTGAGGAATCACAGGGAATGATCATCGCAGCAGAGGATGACGATGAGAATATCGCTCTTATGACACCGATGAGTAAGATGCCTTCAGGCTCTATCATCTGTTGATGGACAGTTGGTTTAGTTATGGCAACTTATCACAGTGTACTCAATAGTACAAAAAAGAATATAGGTATTTCTGGTGGGACACTGAAGTTTTTTGCTGCATTAATGATGACCGCATATTATTTTGCGGTCATCATTATCCAAAACGGAAAACTTTACGGTTATGTCGATGAGTATTATCAGATGGCAATAGCTACTGAAGAAGGCGCCAGATGGCTTAAACTTTTCAATTTTCTTATAGTTTTTCGACATTTCAGCTTTCCTTTTTTTGCATTTCTTTTGGTGGAAGGGTTTATACATACTTCCGGTTTCTGGAAATATTTCATTAGAGTATTAGTTTTTGCTATTATTTCAGAAGTTCCTTTTGACTTATGTCTGTATAACGAAACATATAATTGGGGACTTCAGAATCCTTTATTTACATTGGCCGCAGGCTTACTGGTTATGCATTATATGTATAAGTGGCGTCACAATGTATTCATGAAATGGGGCGTTGTGGCATTAGGTGCAGGAATAGCATATCTTTTGAATTTTCAGTTTGGTCTTTTCGGTATACTGAGCATTGCATTTATGTACAATTTCCATAAGGAAAAGGTGCTTCAGATAGGAAGCGGTGCCATTGTAACTGCAATAGGAAGTGTGTCAGCATATTTTCTTCCGGTGCTGTGCTTTATACCAATTTGGTTTTATAACGGAGAGAGAGGCCATTTTAACCCTAAGTGGCTGTATTATATTTACTATCCACTTCATCTCGTTGTTTTTTATATGATGATTTATATTGGAGCGATGATTACTGTATGATAGATGGAAAGAAAATATTTGATACTCATGCTCATCTTAATGATGAAAGTTTCGATACTGACAGGAATGAAGTCATAATGGCATTAAATCTCAGTGGAGTGAGTGCGTTCACTGAGATAGGTTTTGATATGCCATCCAGCAGAAAAGCTATTGAACTTGCAGAAACATATGATGATGTCTATGCTACAGTAGGGTTTCATCCTGATCATAGTGATATGTGTACTGATTCAGATATTATGGAAATACGTACAATGGTCGAGAGAGATAAGGGAAGAGCATGCGGTGATGAAAAAAATCTCAGGAAAATCGTTGCTATAGGTGAGATTGGTCTTGATTATCACTATACGAGAGCCGGAATCATCGAATCTGCATTAAAGGAAGGACGTGAGCCTGATCCTGCAGATCTCGAAAAGGCAGATCCTGAGCCGGAGATACAGAAAGACACTTTTTCACGTATGCTGAAGCTTGCGGTTGAACTTGGAATGCCTATCAATGTACATTCCAGAGATGCGGCAAAAGATACATATGATTACATTGTGTCCCATCATGGATATGCAAATGGAGGAGTTATACATTGCTTCAGCTATTCACTTGAGATGGCTAAGTTATATGTGAAGCTTGGAATGTGCATAGGCATAGGCGGTGTCATAACATTTAAAAATTCCAAGAAGATAAAAGAGGTTGTGGAAAACATACCGATTGACAATATAGTTTTGGAGACAGATTGTCCGTATATGGCACCGATACCTTTAAGAGGTACGAGAAATGACCCGAGAAATCTGAGGTTCGTTGTGGATAAAGTAGCAGAGCTTAAGGATATGAGTCCTGATGATGTTATACGTATTACTACAGAAAATGCCAAAAGGGTATACAGGATAAATATGTAGTAAAAAAGCGGCTGTTACAATGTTTATAACATGTAGCAGTCGCTTTACAATTAATAAAAAGCCTCAGGGCTGAATAGGTGTATCCACGTCACATGGGAGAATCCTCTTAGTGCTGCTACGTTCCCGTCCTGACACGGTTCGAGGGACCCATTGCGTGGGGCCCAAACAACCCCAAAGCAAGTGAAGTATACATGAAAAAGAGAAAAATGGCAATAGGATAAATGATATCCTGATAAAGTCGCGGAATATAATAGGTTTACAAAATATGAGTTTTACAAGTCTGCTTTTTGTTACAGTCTTTATTCCTGTATTTACGACAATTTACTACATCATACAGGGAAATAAATATAGAAACATATGGCTGCTTACTGGATCGTTGATATTCTATTCATTTGGAGGAATAAACTATCTCGTTCTTTTGGTTCTGATGGCGTCATGGTCGTGTTTTATAGCTGGCAGGATTCAGAGATCGATTAATCTGGCTGAGAAGTCATCTCCCGGATTTCAGGATGGCGATGAAGAGTTTATGAATCCTTCTGAGCATGATGCATATGAGAAGAGTAAAAGAGCGGCTAAGATTTGGCTTCTGATTGGTGTCATAGTGCTTGCGGTAGTGCTGATAACGTTTAAATATATGGGCTTTATCATTAACAGCACATCAATTATGCCTAAGATAGATAAATTTAGAGAAGGCATCATAAGTATGGGCATGCCTATCGGAATATCTTTCTATACATTTAAACTTATCAGTTATATATCTGATGTATATAGGAGGAAGACAAAATCGGGCAATTTATTTAATGTTATGCTATATACTGTAGTATTCCATCAGGTATCTCAGGGACCTATAGTGAGGTATGACACTATGGCTTCACAGTTTAAGAACAGAAGCTTTTCGTGGGAAGGGACTTCCAATGGTATTGCCAGATTCTGTTTGGGACTTGCCAAGAAAACGATTCTTGCAGATCACTGTGGAAAACTTGCGGGAATGTTTCTTCCAATTACAGCAGGGGCATCATATTCAGTAGGTGGTGCATACATAGGATCCTTGTGTTATATGTTGCAGCTGTACATAGATTTTTCTGCTTATTCTGACATGGCAATAGGCCTTGGACAGATGGTAGGATTTAATTATCCTGAAAACTTCAATTATCCTTATGCGGCTACTTCTGTCAGAGATTTCTGGAAGAGATGGCATATATCACTAAGCACATTCTTCAGAGATTATGTATACATACCTTTGGGCGGAAACAGAGTCGGATTTATGAGACTTATTCTCAATCTTTTAGTTGTGTGGCTATTGACTGGAATATGGCATGGTGCAAGTTCTAATTTTATACTTTGGGGGCTTTATTACTTTGTATTTATAGTCATAGAGAATCTTGTTCATAAATTTATCAGATTTCCTCAATGTACCGGGGTGATCGGTATCATTTTAAATGTTTGTTGCAGGGTATATACGATTGTTATAGTTTATTTTGGATGGGTGCTATTCCGAATATCAGATTTCACAAGTCTTTCAGAGGTGGTAAAAGTAATGGCCGGAATGAGCGACAGAGAGCTGTTTAGTACATCTGAAGCATTGATGCTCCGGGGGAATATGTATTTTCTTATAGCATCCCTGACTGTGTGTACTCCTTTATGGAAGTATCTGGCAGAAAAGATAAATGCTGTACTTATGCACAGTTTCAAAAAAGAAGCCAGAGAAATACAAAATCTTGAAAATGAAAATTCATTGTATAAGCAGGAAACAACAAAAGATCAGGTTCTTGTTGAGAAGTATGGTCAGAATAATGGCGATATTCTAAAAGAAGTGAGGGAGCAGGACATTCAGAATCATGAAAAAATGCTTAGCAGGCTGGAAAACAGGCTTCGAAAGAGAAAAAGTGAACGTGCAAGAATAGAGGCTGTATACTATGGTGTACGCACTCTGCTTATTCTGTTTTTCCTGTTCGTATCAATTTTGTCTATGGTGGGAGCAAGCTATACTCCGTTCCTGTATAATCAGTTTTAGCTATTGACGGCAGAGCGTATATAATCAGGTATTTACTGAAAAGATATTTACATATAATAAAGAAATGGATGAAAATAATAAAAAAGAAGAAATAATCACTGAGGATCTTGATAAAGAAGCAGATAAAAAGATTCAGGGTTATGGTGCAAAGTATATGACCTGTATCTCTATGCTGATTTTTGCTGCAATTTTTGCTGTCGGAGTATTTGCTGAAAGGCCTGAATACTCTGAATCAGAAAAGAGACCACTTGAAAAGAAGCCGGAAATTTGGGTGACCGGTACGTTGACAGGAAAGTACTTTGAAAAGCTGGACAGATGGTTTTCGGATACATTTCCGCATAGGGAAAGACTTCTGAGTCTGGAATCCGGTATGGAGGCATTTTACGGGTCAGGAAGTGAAGCCTTTTATGGCAATAAAACAGATGCTCATGAGGATACTATTCCGGAGGTTTCTGAATCGCTGGCTCCGGTTATAGAACTTGAGACAAGTGAAGCATCCACCGAGGCTGAGACAGAAGCGTCGGATTTATACAGTAATCTTATAGAAACTAATGCGGACGGAACACTAAAGGTAGATACCGAGCCTAAGGAAGAGGTTGAAATCACCGGAGAGCAGGCCGGAAACATTTATGTAACCAACAATAAGGGATATGAGATATTCTATTATAATCAGGGCGGATCTGTTAAATATGCCTCTGTGATAAATACGGTTAAGGCATTGTTTCCTGACAGAAATGTATATGACATACTTGTTCCGAACAGCTTTGGAGTTGAACTGGATACTTCTCTTCAGGAAGAGCTTGGTTCCGGGAATATGCCGGATGCATTCAACTATATATTCAGCCTTATGGATCCTTCGGTACATAGAATATCCTTGTTTGATACTATGGTGGAACATAAGGATGAGTATATATATTTCAATACCGACCATCACTGGACGGGACTTGGCGCGTACTATGCCTACAGAGCTTTCTGTGAGGAAAAAGGTATAACAGCGCATGAACTCAGTGATTTTAGATATGTTGACTATACCGGATTTTATGGGACATTCTACTTTGCAACAAACAGATCCGAGGAACTTAAAGATAATCCCGATCATGTAGAGGCGTGGATACCAAGGGGAACCAATGATGCTGTTATAACGGATGAGTCAGGAGCTGAATTTAATTCAAATATCATTAATGATGTAACCGAAGCAAATGCCGGTAGAAAGTATAATTGTTTTATAAACGGTGATCATCCGTTTACCAGGATAAGCAATCCTGCTATCACGGACGGGTCAAGTTGTGTTGTTGTTAAGGAATCGTATGGCAATGCATTCGTTCCGTATCTTGTGGATCATTATGAAAATGTTTATGTTGTGGATTATCGGTCCTATAAAGATAACCTTGCACAGTTCATAAAAGATAGGAATGTACAGGACATCATATTCATTAATAATGTACAGGCTATTACTGAAAAAGTATCCGGTGAGATACTGAGTATCTTTTCTTAAAATTTTAATTCACTAAAATTTAAGAGACATGTTATGATGACTGTGTCATAATACATCAGCATAGCAAAATCTATAAGGCTGTTGCAAAAACATCGGTCTTCAATTATAATCTTTAGGATTATGTAAAAAGGTTTAGTGCGCTCTTTTTTGGATTTACGCACTATTTCAAGGAGATATATGGAACAGTTTATCATGAAAGGCGGAAAGCCACTGCACGGAGAGGTCGTGATAGGTGGGGCAAAAAATGCTGCATTAGGTATTATTGCCGGAGCGCTTTTAACAGATGACGATGTAACAATAGAAAATCTGCCGGATGTACGTGACATCAATGTCATGCTTGAGGCTCTTAAGGAAGTCGGTGCTACAGTTAAGCGCATCGACAGACATACAGCACTAATTAATGCGTCAAACGTGCAGGATGTTTCGATTGATGATGAGTACATCCGAAAGATCAGAGCTTCGTATTATTTTATAGGAGCTTTGCTTGGCAAATATCAGAAGGCAATAGTACCTCTTCCGGGAGGATGTGCTATCGGATCAAGACCTATCGATCAGCATATAAAGGGATTTAGAGCTTTAGGTACCAATGTCGAGATCAAAAACGGGTGTGTTCATGCTGAAGCCCCGAGTGGTCTAAAAGCGTCTCATATTTATCTTGATGTTGTATCAGTAGGTGCTACCATAAATATTATGCTTGCTGCGGTTCTTGCAGAGGGCAGAACCATAGTGGAGAATGTTGCCAAGGAGCCACATATAGTGGATGTTGCGAATTTCCTTAATTCTATGGGAGCCAACATCAAGGGAGCAGGTACTGACACCATACGTATCAAAGGTGTAAAGAGATTGCATGGAACAACATATGCAGTCATACCTGACCAGATTGAGGCAGGAACATTTATGTGTGCGGCAGCCGCCACAAGAGGTGACGTACTTATTAAGAATGTTATCCCTAAGCATCTTGAGTCTATTACAGCCAAGCTTTTGGAGATGGGCAATACGATTTATGAGTATGATGAGGCTGTACGTGTTATAGGCGTGGATGTACAGCATCCTACAGATGTTAAGACGCTTCCTTATCCGGGGTTTCCTACGGATATGCAGCCGCAGATGTCAGTTACACTTGCTCTTGCAGAAGGAACATCTGTTGTAATCGAGTCAATATTCGAGAACAGATTCAAGTATGTAGATGAACTTGCCCGTATGGGATCCAATATTAAGGTTGAGGGCAATGTTTCTGTTATAGATGGTGTCAGAAAGTTTACAGGTGCAAGTGTTAATGCTTTGGACTTAAGAGCCGGTGCGGCACTTGTAATCGCGGGTCTTTGTGCTGAAGGTATAACAACGGTTAATGAAATCGGTTATATCCAGAGAGGATATGAGCATTTCGATAAGAAGCTTCAGACTCTTGGTGCTGATATTGCCATGGTTGATTCAGAGAGAGCTGTTCAGAAGTTTAAGCTTCGCGTAGGTTGATATAATTTATAAAAGTCTGAATTTCGATAATGATCGGAATTCAGACTTTTTTTATTTAAATAAGGTTTTATCCGGATAGAACCGTCACAGCTATTACTCAAGGAAAATGTTTCATAAATGTTCAAAAATATCGAATTAGTTATTAGCTATATGATATATGTTTCAAAATGAAATAAAAGCTTTTTGGCATTCGTTGATTTTTACTTCTCCATAAAAGATAATTATTACAGTTGAAAAAATTTGAAAGGGGATCAGATCATGATGGAACTTAAAACTATTGCACTGATACTATTTATCCTGATGTATGTGGTCATGATCGCAAAATCAGACTGGAAGTTATATGCAATATGGGCTGTGGCTGCAGTTTTTGTTGCATTAGGGATAATAGAGAGAAATCCGCTTTATATATTGTCGGTAGTAAACTGGAATGTCCTGATGATGATCGGCGGAACAATGTTAGTCGTCTACTATTTCATAGAGTCAAAGATGCCTAATCTGCTTGCTGATATCATTTTGGACAAATGTCCAAATGTAATGTGGGTAATCATACTTATGTCTCTTTTTTCCGGAGCTGTATCCGCTTTTATCGATAATGTCGCAACAGTGCTTATGATAGCACCTGTGGCACTGGCTATCTGCAAAAAACTGGAGATATCGCCTGTTTCCATGATTCTTTCGGTGGCGGTTTCATCAAATCTTCAGGGAGCTGCAACTCTTGTGGGCGATACTACATCCATTATGCTTGGTGATTATGCAGATATGAACTTTATGGAGTTCTTTTGGATGATGGGACGTCCCGGAATCTTTTGGGCAGTTGAGCTTGGTGCATTAATGACAGTTCCTGTAATGATGTTTCTTTTTCACAAGCTTACACAGCCTGTTGAAGCAAATGAGAAAACAGTTATAGAGGATAAAGTTCCTACTATCGCTCTATGCGGAATAGTAGTTTGTCTCATTATTGCATCCTTTATTCC
The DNA here is from genome assembly GCF_900113415.1 of Oribacterium sp. WCC10. GTDB lineage: Bacteria > Bacillota > Clostridia > Lachnospirales > Lachnospiraceae > Oribacterium. The sequence goes on from NZ_FOPH01000002.1 coordinate 38,233, forward strand.
TAATACACCGTCTGTTATAAACGGAACAATCTGCATGGTTATAGCAGTAATCACTGTTATATATGATTATGTGACTAAAAAGTCAAAGGTTAACATACAACGTGCTTTGGCCTCGGTCGATTATGAAACACTTCTTGTGCTTTGCGGATTATTTGTCGTTATCAGAGGTATCACAGATGCAGGACTTATTGATGATGCGGCTAAGATGATTGTTAATGCAGGCGGAGATAATCTGTTTGTTTTATACACTATCATAGTTTGGGGATCGGTTATCTTCTCGGCTTTTATTGATAATATACCGTATGTTGCAACAATGCTTCCGATACTCACAAGTATCACAGCGTTGCTTGGGATTGAACCATATGTGCTTTACTTCGGACTTCTTACCGGCGCAACTTTGGGAGGAAATATCACGCCGATCGGTGCAAGTGCAAACATTACCGCAGTGGGAATGCTTAAGAAGGCAGGATATGAGGTATCTTTCGGGGATTTTATGAAGATCGGTATTCCTTTTACCTTTGTTGCAGCTACAACAGGATACCTGTTTATTTGGGCATTCTGGCATTGATAAAAGCTAATGAAAAACATGGATTAAAGACGGGATTAATCGTGGGATATATATGAAAAAAATCATTACATGGAAGGGAAAGCGCAATGGAACATAATCACAACCAATTGCTCATTCTTGCAGATGATTTGACTGGTGCGCTTGATTCGGGCGTTCAGTTAACCTGTAAAGGTGAGCATGTGGTTATATTGACAGAAAGAGATGCAGCATTTCCGGAAGACAACTCAGTGGATGTAATTGTGATAGATACGGAAACGAGACATGTTTCGAAAGAAGACGCATCGGAAATTGTTAAAAATCTGGTTAAAAAAGCATTTGATCATGGAATAAACCGTATATACAAAAAAACGGATTCGGGTCTAAGAGGAAATGTAGGAGCTGAACTTGCAGCAGTTCTGGAAGCAAGTAAAAGCGACCATTTGAATTTTATACCTGCTTATCCGGCGGTAGACAGAAAGACCATCAATGGAATTCAGTATGTTAATGGGAAGCCTTTGGCAGAAAGCATATTTGCCAAGGATCCCATTAATCCGATAACGGTTAGCAGAATAGAAGATCTGATACATCTTGGAAGTGATGTTCAGGTTGTTTCCGGAGACAGCGAAGTAAAGAGGGGAATTGTTGTATATGATGCGGAAACAAATGAGGATATGAAAAAGATAGCGGAAAAACTGGATGCGGATTCAGATCTTGACATCACAGGTGGTTGTGCAGGATTCCTAGAGGTTTTTCCGGTACAGGTTACATCAAGAAAAGATGTGGATTTTAAAGGGCTTGGAAAGAAACTTCTGGTACTGTCCGGATCTGTTAATGAAATTACCAGGGCACAACTCAGTTTTTCGGAGAAGCAGGGAGCCTTCAGACTACATGTTCCTTTGAATGAAATACTTCAGAATATATGGAGCGATGATGATAAGGAAAGCTTTTCCGAGAAGCTAAAATCGGCTCAGGAGAATTCCTTAATCATCATAGATACTCTTGGGGAATTCGATCGTAAGTATGTCAATACTCCTGATGAAGCAGCGCATATCATAGCATCACATATGGGACGTCTTGCAAGTAACATTATCAGGAAATTCCCTGAGAGAACAATAATGATGATAGGCGGGGACACATTACAGGGCTTTATCAGAAATCAGGGGATAAGTGTACTCAGACCCATTGAGGAGATAGATCCGGGTATAGTTATCGCAGCTTATGATTATGACGGAAAAGAAAATTATCTTATTACAAAATCCGGAGCATTTGGCTCGCCTGATCAGTTAGAACGTATAGTATCGTGGCTCGAAAATAGTTAATTATTGTCATATGATTGGCATTTGTTATTAAAGGAGGAAGAATTATGGCACTGGAAAAGTATAGTCTCAAGTTACCAAAGGCAGTTTATTCAGGAAAGGAATCAATGGATAATATTCCTGAGATTCTTAAGGCAGCAGGTGCAAAAAAGGTTGCTGCATTTACAGACAAAGGGCTTCGTAAGCTCGGTCTCTTTGATCTTGTTGAGGTTCAGCTTAAGAAATCTGAAGTAGAGTTTGATATATATGATGATTTTCCTGCAGAGCCAAGCTATCAGGCAGTTCAGGCTGTTATCGATCAGTTTAAGGGTAAGGGATATGATTTCATCGTTGCGTGCGGTGGCGGCTCAGTTATGGATACGGCAAAGCTTGCATCTATACTTGTTACAGATGAGTATGGTGTTAAGGAACTTCTTGATGATCCAAAGCGTGCAAAAAAGTGTCTTCAGATTCTTACTATTCCAACAACTGCCGGAACAGGTGCTGAGTGTACTCCAAATGCTATCGTGGGTGTTCCTGAGAAGGAAGTTAAGATCGGAATCGTAAATGATAATATGATGTCTGATTATGTAATCCTGGATGCAAGACTTATAGAGAATCTTCCAAGAGCTATAGCTGCATCTACAGGTGTTGATGCTATGTGCCACTGTATCGAGTGTTACACATCCAACAAGGCTAATGCATTCTCTGATACTTTTGCACTTCGCGGTTTCGACATGATTATGAACAATATCGTTAAGGCATGTGATGACAAGACTGCGCTTACAGAGAAGAACAATATGCAGATTGCTGCATTTTACGGCGGAGTTGCTATCACTGCTTCAGGAACTACTGCGGTTCATGCGCTTAGTTATCCTCTCGGCGGAAAATATCATGTTGCACACGGAACATCAAATGCCATGCTTCTCATTCCTGTAATGAAGATGAATGCAGCTAATGAAGAGTTCCGTAAGAGAATGGCTGAGGCATGGGATGCTGCATATCATGGAGATAAAAAGCTCACAACTGTTGATGAGAAGGCATATGCACTTATTGACTGGATGGATGAGATTGTTAAACATCTTGAGATACCTACCGATCTTAAGGAATTTGGTGTAAAGAGCGATGATCTTGAGGGACTTGTTGCAGCAGGACTTCAGCAGCAGAGACTTCTTGTAAATAATATGCTTGAAGTAACAGCTGAAGATGCAAGAAAGATTTATCTTCAGGTAATGGCTTAATACTGATATCAGACAGCAGGAGGATGACCAATGCGAGACACCATGAATCGACCTGAAAAATTTTCACCGTATGGCGGTCAGTTAATACTTGAAAAGGTTAAAGGAACAACTTCAGGGAAACTAAATCCTGAAAATGATGTTGATACAGTATGTGGACAGGACAGAGATATGTACAGCTACATACCGGCATCAGGTTGTCCTCATGCTAAGCAGACTCAGGTATTTATGGTATTAAGAGACAGTGATACCAAAGAGTCTGCAGAAAGTCTGATAAGGTCACTTGGACTTGACAGACTTTCTGAGGAAAGACATTTTATTCTTCTTTTTCCAAATCCTTTGCAAGGTGGGTGGAATTATGAAGATGAGTCTGGAAGAGATGATGATAAAGCGTTTTTAGTAAGATGCTTTGCCGCTCTGCCTAAATCTCAGGGTGGAGTTGCCGGATTTAACGGTATGATATTTTATCTTGGGACTACAAGAGAATCTTCAGCGATGGCTATGACCCTGGCTTCGAAGTCCCCCCTAGATGCTGCAGCCATCATGATAGGTGAGTTTCCGGAGAAATACAATATTCCGGATGGACCAAAGGCACCACAAAACGCATGGCTTTATGAGCCGAATACTGAAGCTGAAACATATCTTAACAGTGTAAATGCACCTGTTATATCGGTAGATGATACGGAATCTTACAGTGATTCTGTTGTACTTTGGGCATCTGCATTTGCAAATAAGGATAATAATGGAATAAGACATTTTGTTTCTGAGGCCGGACTCAGTGAAGCTACACTCCAGGATGCATGGGAAAGAATGTTTTCGGAGACAAGGCGTTGGCGAAATGATAAATATGGTATCTATCAGAAACGTGTGAATTTTGATGACATGGGATTTATGGCTCATGTGGATACGGATGAGTTGCATGTTCCGGAAGATGATGATTTCGGAATTAAGAGAACCTGGTATGAATATGTTCCGGTGAGACACAGAGGAAAACGCAAAAAGCTTCCGGTTGTTTTCTACTTTCATGGTATAAACTGTACACCTTTGTATGGAGCAGAACAGAGCGAGTGGGCAACTATAGCGGAGAGGGAGGGTTTCATTGCTGTATTTCCGGCGCCGGCAGAAGAAGAACGGTGGAATGGACAAAATGATCCAAGACTTCCTTCGGACGTTGAGTTTGTTATGAAACTTATAGAACATGTGGATAAGAAGGTTCATCCTGTGGATAGGACACGTATCTATATTTCGGGTTTCTCTATGGGATCGATGTTCACAAATGCGCTGGCTTCATCTTACCCGGACGTCTTTGCAGGGGCAGTGGCTATAAATGGCCCTAATATTGGCTATTTTCAGACTTTGGAAGAAGCGCTTCCAGGGCTTCTTATGTTCAGACCTGATTCCAGACTGAAAAATATAAAACCTAATGGTGAGAAAGCTTCACCAATACGTATGCTTTCTGATGATAAAAAGAAAAAATACGATTACAGGATGCCTTTTGTTCAGTTTGCAGGAGAACTTGATGGTCTGGGATTTGCCAAAGGGCGAAATTTTCCTATGAAATCAAAGAAAGATGGTATCTGGATAGATACCATTGATTTTTGGAAGAAATATAATGGTATACCCGTTACCGAAGATATGTTTGAGGAAGGATCTGTTTCAGGACTGAAAGCTGATAAGAGCGAAGACAGGATGGAAAGGTTCTATTGTCAGACATGGAATAATCAAAATGATGAACAGCTTTATCATTTCATAACTGCAAGACGTATGCCTCATGCGGTTGATAAAAGGGAGCTTGAGATAGGCTGGGAAATCATAAAGCATTATGTTAGAAACAGCGACGGAACGCTTGGATATAAAAAATAAGAAAGAAACGTATTACAGATGAGCAGGGTTTGTAACTGCTTTGCAGGAGGAAAAACAATGGGCATTAAGACACTCGATGTACTAACACCGGATGGACAACTTTATTATGACTCTGAAATGAAATTCACTGAGGCTATGCTTCCAACAGGACCTTGGCCTACAGCACATGCGCCTTCTCTTCTTGAGACAAAGGAAGGAACCATGCTTTGCTGCTGGTTTGCAGGAACATATGAAGGTGGAGCTGATATCAATGTAGTTGTATCAAGACTTCCTAAGGGGGCCGATAAGTGGGAGGAACCTGTTAATGTTTCTAATGAGAATGATTTCTCTGATCAGAATCCTTCACTTTGGCTTCATCCAAACGGAGAAATCTGGTGCCTCTATACATCACAATTAGGACGTCAGCCCGGAAAAGATAACATGCAGTATACAGCTGTAGTTAAGAAGCAGGTATCTACAGATGATGGTCGTACATGGGGCGAGCCTGAAGTGATATTTGCAGAACCGGGAACATTTTCAAGACAGCCAATACAAATTCTTTCAAATGGAAGATGGATTTACGGAAACTGGATATGCACAGATTCAAAGGATGGACTTGCGGGAGATCCAAGTGCTTTCCGTATTTCTGATGATGAGGGAAAGACATGGAGAAGAGTGGATATGCCTAAGTCTAACGGACGTGTTCATCCTAATGTTGTAGAACTGACAGATAAGCCAGGACATCTCATCGCTTTTATGCGTTCAAGAGAAGCAGATTTCATATATAAGAGTGAGTCTTTTGACTATGGTGATACATGGGAAGAACCTTCAGCAACTGTTCTTCCTAATAACAATTCATCTATTTCTGCCCTTAAACTTAAGAGTGGAAGAATCTGTATCTGCTATAACCATTCAAGTGCACCTAAGTCTTATACAAACATGGGTGCATGGCCGGGACTCCGCTGCCCTGTAACTATCGCACTTTCTGAGGATAATGGAAAGACATTTCCGCTTATCCGTAATGTTGAGAGAGGTGAGGGGTATGTAGGCGAAGAGAATCGTGGCGGAAATATGCAGTATGAGTATCCTTACATCATGCAGGCAGAAGATGGAATGCTTCATGTGGCATATGCTTATCAGACACGACGCGGTATAAAATGGCTCACACTTAGTGAAGATGATGTTATCGGAAAGAGAGGCACCAGCACCTATAATCCGACATCAGGTGCTGTAGGTGCGCATTGATGATGTCAGTTCGTGTTATATGTTGAAAAAGTGCCGGAATAGTTACGCTATTCTGACATTTTCATAATTATCCAAATAAGCCAAGTGCTTATTTACTTCAAGCTCCCGGAGAATGTAATCTCCGGGAGTTTTTGTTTGTCATAAATCATGAAAAATGGTTCAAAATGATACATAATGTGATATAGTTTCAAAATGCATATAATTATGAAACAACTTCAGAAGCTGATGAGACTATGTGATTATTAATGAAAATACGACTCCTTAGCGAAGTTGATTTTAATGGAACGGTATTTCCCAATTTGGAGGTTGTGATGAAGTATAGAGTGCTGGGCGTTGCGCCTTATGAGGCTATGAGAAAGTCGATGGAAACCCTCGCAAGTACCATGGATAATATACAGCTTGATGCATATACAGGTAATCTTGAGGATGGTGTGAAGGTGGTAAAAGAACATTCTCATGATCAGTATGATGTAATTATTTCAAGAGGAGGTACTTCGAGACTGATATCTGAAGTCACATCAACTCCTGTGGTAGAGATCCCATTGTCCGTTTATGATGTTCTGAGAGCCATGCGTCTAGCAGATAATTATGAAGCGGAGTATGCGATTGTAGGTTTTAAAAATATTACCGAAACTGCACATACTTTGTGTGATCTTATGAAGAACAGGACAAAGATTGTTACCATACATGATGAAGAAGAGGTTGTCGCTACACTTGAAGGACTTAAAAGTCAGGGAATAGGAATGGTGATTTGTGATATGGTCACCCAGAATATTGCGAGACGTATGGATATAAACTCGATACTTATAACATCAGGAAATGAAAGTATTCTGTCTGCCATCGGTCAGGCCATAAATATATGCAGAAGCTATGCTGCCATAAGAGAGGAGAATCATTTCTTAAGAGGAATAATGCGTCATAACGGTTCATCAACCATCGTTATGAGTGAGGATGGTACTGTTTTTCTGTCTACATGGAATACAGATGAGGAGAAAAACGAAGAAGTTATAGAGATGCTTCGTAAGGAAATAAAGATTGTCATTAATTCCGGAGACCGAAAGTTTTTCAGAAGTATAGATAAGGTACTATATTCTGTTACAACACAAACCGCAGAATACAATGAACAGAAATACGTGACGTTTTATTTCACTGCATCAAAAATACCGCTTACAACCGGTAAATATGGAATACGTTTTATGAACAGAGAAGAGGCTGAAGAGAAATACTATAACAGCTTTTACAGTATAGCCGGTGCCATGGGACTTCTTGGAGACAGGATAGATGAGATCAGTGGAGCGAGATATTCCGTCATGATTCAGGCTGAAACAGGAACAGGAAAGGATTTGATCGCACATTATATCTACATGAAGAGTGCATTATCTGATCATCCGCTGATAACTATCGATTGCAGTATCATGGATGATCGCGGATGGGAATATCTGCTTAACCACTACAACTCGCCATTTAATGATAATGACAATACTATTTATTTTATGAATATCGGAAGAATTCCTGAAGATAAGCACAGAAGACTTATATCCGCAATTCTTGATACTAATCTTCAAAGGAGAAACAGATTGATTTTTTCAGCCGGAGAGAATCTGGATCCTGATGCAAAGGAAAGGGTAAATGATTACAGCCGTAAGCTGTACTGTGTACGTATAGGACTTCCGCCATTGAGACAGAGAAGAGAGGAGATACCGCTTTTAGCAAGTTTTTATTTGAGCAGGCTTAATGCAGATATGGGAAAGCAGATTGTTGGACTTGAGCCCGGAGCTATCGAGATAATGGATAACTATCAGTGGCCACAGAACTATAAGCAATTTCAGCATGTTCTGATGGAGGCTGCATCTCAGACGGATACATCATATATACGTACAGCAACTATTGCAGACCTTCTTGAGGAAGAACAGGCGGCAAGTGTTTATGTATCTGTATTTAACCAGGGATCAAACCAGCCGCTTCCCAATATGACTCTTGAGCAAATAGATAAGAGCATCATAAAACATGTTTTAGAGGATAATAAAGGTAATCAGAGCAAGACGGCACGTCAGCTGGGGATAAGCAGAACTACGTTATGGAGATATATAGGCAGAGATAAGTGAATTATCGATAATATATTAAAAGTATAACTTTAAATCGATAAATTAATCTATTTTGTTGCATAATCAGGTGAACTGTTTCAAATAAGTGCAAATATTGCCGGTGTATACAAAAGTATTAGCCTATGTTGCAAATAGTAACAATTTATGTTCCTATTTCTAATGCCTATTCTCTTTTAAGAGCGGATAATACCAACATAAGGTTTTTGTGAACAAAAACAGAAATAAGCTAGATTTTTCGTGTCTTGAAAGGGGATTTATTATGACAACACAGATGATTTTAGCACTGGCTGTGTTAGTACTGATGATCGCTTTGATCATGTTTGATGTACTTCCGTTCGGTGCACCGCCAATTCTTGCAGGATTCCTGCTTGTTGCACTTGGACTTGCAGATGTAAAAACAGCATTTGGTGGATTTACAAATAATTCAGTAGTTATGATTGCCGGTTTTATGGCAGTTATGGCAGCTCTTCAGAAGACAAGATTCATGACCAAGTTGAAAGAGATTATGATAAATCTTGTGACTAAGGGCGGATATAAGAGTTATGCATTTCTTATCATCATAGTAATGGCAGGTGCTGCTCTCGCAGGTGGCGGATCTACAGGTTATTATGTCCTTATCCTGTCACTTATCACTGCAATTCCATATCAGAAGCAGCTTCCTACATCAAAGCTTATGATGCCCCTTGGATTTGCAACAAACCATCCGCTTATTCCTTTTAATGTAGCTCTTTACTTTGGCGTTGCTTCAACAGTACTTGAGTCTGCCGGATGGACAGGCGGCATGTCAATGGCAAAGTTTTCAATCGTTAACTTCTGCCTTTCACTTGGATTTCTTGTTTGGGCGCTTCTTGCGTACAAGCTTTTACCGGATCATCCTATTCAGGAACCTACAGTTGATCAGCAGAAGAATGCTGACGGACTTGATGTTGTTACACTTACTTCAACACAGGAAAATCTTACTGTTGTTGCATTTATAGCATCTGTAGTATGTATGATGCTTATGAATACTATTGGTGATATTGCTTATGTAATTCCGGGTATATTAGGTTTTGTACTTATTCTTGCAAAGGTTATAACATTTAAGGAGTTCCGTGAGAACTACTTCGCTCCTGTTATCCTTATGATGGCCGGTGTAGTTGGTGTTGCTGATGCACTTGCAAACACAGGTTTTACAGCAATGGTAGGAGATACTGTTGCAGCAGCACTTGGCACAAATGCCAATCCTTTCGTTGTTATCTTCCTCTTTGCAGTTCTTACATCAACTGCAGCATGTATCACAGGTTCCAATATGGGTTCTGTATACATCTTTGCACCAATTGCTGTTGCAACATGTATGGCACTTAACCTGAATCCTATCGCTGCAGCAGCTGCAGTAACATGTGCAGGATGGCAGGGACACTATATGCCGATTGATGGACTTCCGGCCCTTGTCTTTGGTATGGGTAAGTATTCCATGAAAGAGTTCTGGAAGTTTACAATTCCTATGTATATCATCAGACTTATCTTCCTTTGCGCAGGTGCGGTTATCATCTTCCCTATGAAGTAAGTTGTATATGATTTATTTATAGCACTGATCCTAATGTAAAAAATGTCGCACCTTGAACCTTGCTTCAAGGTGCGACATTTTTTGGGAAATTTTGGTGTGGTACGGATTTTGTCAAAGAAGAGAATCGCTGTCACTGTTTTTTGCGAAAAGGGTAATCAACATTTATAATATAAAAATGTTTCATAATTATGCATGTATAAGTGGCCCGAAAGTAAAATGTTACAATAATGAACAAATTGCAAGAGGGAAAAGATTTTTTGGTAATAATGCATTTGTTATCATATATACAGTAAAAAGATTAAATGTTAAATCGCAAAGCTAATTATTTATAAAATATGTGATTAACACATCGAAGTTTGGAGGAGGATTCTATGGCAGACATCAGACCAATCGTAGGCATTTCAATGGGAGATCCATTTGGAAACGGTCCTGAAATATCCGTAAAGGCATTAAATGATAAGACTCTTTATGATCGTTGCAAGCCACTTATAGTTGGTGACAAGACATCTATGGAGTATGCACTTAAGGTTGCTAACAAGGTTGACGGAATTGATCTTAAACTCAACATTGTAAAGGAACCAAAGGAAGGAAAGTATGAGTATGGTACCATTGATCTCATCGATCTTGGTCTTGTTCCGGCTGATAAGATCCCTGATTCATTGGATGATCCTAAGGGACCTCAGCCATTCCGTATTGGGGCTTGTGAGCTCGGAGGTGAGGCTGCATTCCAGTATGTTGTATATGTTATCAAGCTTGCTATGGATGACAAGGTTGATGCTACTGTTACCAATGCTCTATCCAAGGAAGCTATAAATATGGCAGGACATCATTATTCAGGCCATACAGAGATTTATGCAGATTATACAGGTACAAAGAAGTATGCAATGATGCTCGGACATGAGGAGTTAAGAGTAGTTCATGTGTCTACTCATGTATCGCTTCGTGAAGCTTGTGACCGAGTAAAGAAGGATAGAGTTCTCGACTGTATCCATATGGCAAATGAAGCCTGTAAAGCACTCGGCATAAAGGAGCCAAAGATTGGCGTTGCAGGTCTTAACCCTCATTGCGGAGAAGATGGTATGTTCGGAAGAGAAGAAATTGAGGAGATTCAGCCAGCTATTGATGCAGCATTGGCGGAAGGTATCAATATTCCGGAGAAGAAGCCTACACCTCCTGATACAGTATTCTCAAAGGCTCTTGGTGGCTGGTATGATATCGTAGTTGTTATGTATCATGATCAGGGACATATTCCACTTAAGGTAAAGGGTTTTGTATATAACAAGGAAGAGCAGCATTGGGAGGCAGTTGCAGGTATCAATATGACGCTGGGACTACCTATCGTACGTGTATCTGTTGACCACGGAACAGGATTTGGTCATGCTGGAAATGGCGGAGCAAATGAGCTTTCACTTGTTAATGCTGTAGATGCTGCGCTTCATATGGCTTCTTACAGAAAATCTCAGAAGGTTGGCAATTAAAATGATAGTAGATGATTTTTCACATATCAGATTTTATGAGGCGATGCTTCCGAATCTTGAGGCGGGTCTCCAAGCTATAGAGGAAGAAAAGGCAAAGGGTGAACTTAAGGAAGGCTCGTATAGATTTGAAGGTGGCTTTTTTAAGGTTCAAAAGGGTGTAACAAAGCCGTTTTCGGAAGGAACCTTTGAGGGGCATAAGAAGTATATTGATGTACAGATTATCCTTGATGGTTCTGAAGAAATTGCATGGAAAGAGCTTAAAGAGCTTAAAGAAGTTATTCCATATGATGAAGAAAAAGATATGGCAAGATATGAAGGAAGCTTTGAACACCAGATTATGATAAATAAGGGTATGTTCTGGGCAGCATTTCCTCATGACGGACATAAGGCGATATCTCACTCAAAGGAACAGCAGAGCTTTACAAAGATAATTCTTAAGCTTCCGGTATAATAAAGGAGAATATAATGAAACAGGTTGATATCAAGGGAATCATAGTTCCTATCATTACACCTATGAATGAAGATGAGTCCATCAATACAGATGTGCTCAAAGAGCAGTGTGACAGAATGATTGATGCGGGTATCCATGCAATATTCTGTTTTGGAACCAATGGAGAAGGTTATATCCTTAATGGTAAGGAAAAGGAACTTGTTCTTTCAACAGTTGTTAAACATGTAAACGGAAGAGTTCCCGTATATGCAGGTACGGGTTGTGTGTCTACTAAGGAGACTATCGAGCAGTCAAAGATGGCTGAAGCTTGCGGTGCGGATGTACTCTCTATCATAACACCGTCCTTTGCGGCAGCATCACAGGATGAGATTCAGAGACATTATGAGACTGTTGCGGCATCGGTTCCTGATATGCCTATCGTTCTTTACAATATCCCTGCACGAACAGGAAACAAAATCGATCCTAAGACAGTAGGTAAACTTGCACAGGTAGACAATATCGTAGGTGCTAAGGATTCCGGGGGGGATTTTAAGAACATTCTCGGATATATCGAGGCAGGCAAGTCAAGAAAGAGCGGAGATTTTGCAGTTCTTTCCGGAAATGATCAGCTTATTCTTTGGACTCTTCAGGCTGGTGGAACGGGAGCTATCTCAGGATGTGCAAATGTATATCCACACAATATGGCAAGTATTTATGATGAATTCGTTGCAGGAAATTGGACAGAGGCTAAGAAGTGTCAGGATGCCATCGGTCCATTCAGAGATAATTTTGCAGGTGCAAATCCAAATACTGTTGTAAAGACTGCAGTGCGTCTTCTCGGACATAATGTCGGTCTCTGCAGAGCTCCGTTTAATATGATACCTGATGCAAAGATTGATGCTATCAAGAAGACACTTGAGGTGGATAAGCAGAAGGGTCTTTGGTAAACGGTAATTTTGGATTAGTATTTTTCTAAACCTTAAAACACAATAAAACATATATGGAACCTTTCAGGAGAATCTCTCTTTCCTGAAAGGTTTTTTGTTGTGTAACATCCAAAACGTTAAATAAATATCAATTAATATTGACAAAAAAATATCAAAGCAATATACTATAAACATGTTATTGATAAAAAAATAACAAACACATCAGAAAGAAATATGTGGGTGTTGTTTTCAGAAATTTTGTTGCCACAGAAAAGAGGAAATCACATGAGTAAAGTTAAAAATCCGGCTGTAGTAATGGATATGGATACTTTGACAGCAAAGATCCAGGTAGTGCGTGAAGCACAGGAGAAGTTTGCGACATACAGTCAGGAGCAGGTAGACAGGATATTCAATGCAGCAGCTACGGCTGCAAACCAGATGCGTATAGAGCTTGCGCAGATGGCTGTAGAAGAAACAGGAATGGGCGTAGTTGAGGATAAGGTTATAAAGAACAACTACGCAGCTGAGTATATCTACAATAAATACAAGAATGTACAGACCTGCGGAGTTATCGATGAGGATCCTGCATTCGGAACAAAGACAGTTGCTGAGCCTTTAGGACTTATCGCTGCCGTTATCCCTACAACAAACCCTACATCAACAGCTATTTTCAAGACATTACTTTGCCTTAAGACAAGAAACGGTATCATCATCAGCCCGCACCCGAGAGCAAAGAAGTGTACAAGCCTTGCAGCAAAGATCGTACTTGACGCAGCAGTTGCAGCAGGTGCACCTGAGAACATCATCGGATGGATCGATGAGCCTTCACTGGAGATGACATCAGAGATCATGCATGATGCTGACTGCATCCTTGCTACAGGTGGACCGGGAATGGTTAACGCAGCTTATTCATCCGGAACACCGGCTCTCGGAGTTGGTGCAGGAAATAACCCATGTATCATCGATTCTACAGCCGATATCGAGATGGCAGTTTCCTCTATCCTTCATTCAAAGACATTTGATAATGGTATGATCTGTGCATCAGAGCAGTCAATAACCGTTGTTGCAGACGTTTACGATAAGGTAAAGAAAGAGCTCGAGTACAGAGGTGCATACTTCCTTAACAAGGAGGAGCGTGAGAAGGTTGGAAAGACCATCATTATCAACGGCTCCCTCAATGCCAAGATCGTTGGACAGCCTGCATGGAAGATTGCTGAGCTTGCCGGAGTAAAGATCCCTCACGACAAGAAGGTAATCATCGGAGAGGTTTCCGACAACACAAAGGCAGAGCCATTTGCACACGAGAAGCTTTCACCGGTTCTCGGAATGTACAAGGCTAAGGATTTCGATGCTGCAATTAAGAATGCAGAGCTTCTTCTCATGGACGGAGGCCCTGGACACACAGCATCAATCTTCATCGATCCTAGAGAGACTGAGAAGATACATAAGCACGCAGTAGCAATGCATGCCTGCAGAATACTTCTTAACATGCCGTCTTCACATGGTGGAATCGGTGATCTCTACAACTTTAAGGTTGCTCCTTCTCTTACACTGGGATGCGGTTCTTACGGCGGAAACTCCGTATCTGAGAACGTTGGTATCAAGCATCTTTTAAACTACAAGACAGTTGCAGAGAGGAGAGAGAATATGCTCTGGTTCAGAACACCTGAGAAGGTTTATTTCAAGAAGGGCTGTATGCCTGTAGCCCTCAGTGAGCTTAAGGACGTTTACGATAAGAAGAAGGTGTTCATGGTAACAGACTCCTTCCTTGATCAGGCAGGATACATCAAGCCTATAACAGATAAGCTTCATGAGATGGGAATCGACTACAGAGTATTCTCTCATGTTCAGCCGGATCCTACACTTGCAAATGCAACAGAGGGTGCTGAGCAGATGGCACGCTACAATCCTGATACCATCATCGCATTCGGCGGTGGTTCAGCAATGGACGCAGCAAAGATCATGTGGGTACTTTATGAGCATCCTGAAGTAAAGTTCGCTGACATGGCTATGCGTTACATCGATATCCGTAAGAAGGTTTACCAGTTCCCTAAGATGGGCGAGAAGGCTCTGTTTATAGCTATCCCTACATCTTCAGGAACAGGTTCAGAGGTTACACCGTTCGCGGTTATCACAGATGAGGAGACAGGAACAAAGTATCCTATCACTGACTATGAGCTCCTTCCAAACATTGCCATTGTTGATACAGACAACATGATGACACAGCCAAGAGGACTTACAGCTGCATCCGGAATCGACGTACTTGTACACGCTCTTGAGGCATACGCAAGCATGATGGCTTCACCATATACAGACGGTCTTGCACTTCAGGCTATGAAGAGAGTGTTTGAGTACCTTCCAATAGCTTATAACGAGCCGACAAACATTAAGGCACGTGATGAGATGGCTAATGCTTCCTGCATGGCAGGTATGGCCTTCGCCAATGCTTTCCTTGGAATCTGCCACTCCATGGCTCACAAGCTTGGTGCATACCATCATATTCCTCACGGACTTGCAAATGCACTGCTTCTCACAGAGGTGATCAGATACAATGCTTCAGAACAGCCACCAAAGATGGGAACATTCCCTCAGTATGAGTATCCTCATACACAGAAGAGATATGCAGAATGTGCACGTTTTGTAGGCATTAATGAAGCTGACGATGCAAAAGCTGTTGAGAAACTCTGCGAGAAAATCACTGAGCTTAAGAAGGCTGTAGGTGTTAAGGAAAGAATCCAGGATTACAATGTAACTGAGGAGGATTTCTTAAAGACCCTTGATGATATGAGCATCAATGCTTTCGATGACCAGTGTACAGGTGCCAACCCTCGTTATCCGCTCATCTCTGACCTTAAGGAGATGTATAAGCTTGCATTTTATGGCAAGAAGTATGAGAAGAATGAGAAGACTCCTGTTGAGATCATGGGGTGTGTAAAGGAATATACAGAGTGATTGCGTAAGACGTGATATAAATGGACATTCCTGAAGTCTTATATATTTGCTGTAGAGTACATATATATTAAAAATAGTGAACCTTGTGGCAACAAGTTCATGATATGGAAGGTATGTGAATTTTTATTCATATACCTTCCTTTATTGTATGTATTTAGGATAGGTAATGTGTAAACTCAGTAGATATTTTTCGTAGAATAAAGCTTATTCATAGAGTGGATACTGGCTGGTATATTATTTGGATATATCAGGTATTTATGGTTTACTCTATAGTTATAACGTGATATAGTGGCTTTGTTAAACACAGAGATTCGGAGCCAATGGGGGCGCCTTTCAGGAAAAGAGGGCGTAGTCTGTCCTGGCACCGGATTTTTTTATTAAGAATTATTTCCTGAAGGAGGAAAATCTTATGTCTTATGTTGCAGAAGTATTTGAAAATTTAAAGGCTAAACATCCAAACGAGCCGGAGTTCCTTGAGGCTGCTGAGAGAATTCTTGATTCTCTTGATCCTATCGTTCAGAAGAACGAGGAACTTTACAGAAAGAATGCTCTCCTTGAGAGATTTGTTGAGCCTGAGAGAATCATAACTTTCAGAGTGCCTTGGACAGATGACAAGGGTGTGAATCATGTAAACTTAGGTTACAGAGTACAGTTCAACTCAGCCATCGGACCATACAAGGGAGGCCTTCGTTTCCATCCTTCAGTTAACCAGTCTATTCTTAAGTTCCTTGGAATGGAGCAGATTCTTAAGAATTCTCTTACAGGTCTTCCTATCGGAGGCGGTAAGGGTGGGTCTGATTTTGATCCTCATGGCAAGTCAGATGCAGAGGTTATGCGTTTCTGCCAGAGCTTCATGACTGAGCTTTTCAAGTATATCGGCAAGGATACAGATGTTCCTGCAGGTGATATCGGTGTTGGCGGACGTGAGGTAGGATACCTTTACGGACAGTACAAGAGACTTACAGGTCTTTATGAAGGCGTTCTTACAGGTAAGGGTCTTTCTTTCGGTGGTTCTCTTGCAAGACCTGAGGCTACAGGATACGGTCTCGTATACATTACAGACGAGATGGTAAAGGCAGCAGGTAAGACTCTCCAGGGAGCAACAATTGCTGTTTCAGGTTCAGGAAATGTTGCGCAGTATGCTATTCAGAAGGCAACAGAGCTTGGCGCAAAGGTTGTAACATGCTCTGATTCAAACGGATATATCTATGATCCTAACGGAATCAACTTTGATGTTCTTGTTCAGATCAAGCAGGTTGAGAGAGCAAGAATCAGCGAGTACGCTAAGCGTGTTCCGGGTTCAGAGTACCATGAGGGTGAGAGACCTTGGGGTGTTAAGTGTGATATCGCTCTTCCTTGTGCAACACAGAATGAGGTAAACGGTGAGGATGCAAAGAAGCTCCTTGCAAACGGATGCTGGGCAGTTGCAGAGGGCGCTAACATGCCATCAGATGCTGATGCCATTGATACATATCTTGCAGCAAAGATTCTTTATATGCCGGCAAAGGCAGCCAATGCAGGTGGTGTTGCAGTTTCTGCACTTGAGATGTCTCAGAATTCTGAGAGACTGAGCTGGACATTTGAAGAGGTTGACGGTAAGCTCAAGGATATCATGGCTAATATCTATAAGAATGTTGCTTCAGCGGCAAAGAAGTATGGCTTTGAAGGTAATTTCGTAGTAGGTGCCAATATCGCAGGTTTCGAGAAGGTATCTGATGCTATGCTTGCTCAGGGTCTTGTATAAAACAAAATATTCGATTATTTTTCAGGGGCATACTACATAATGGGATTTATGTTGCTTGCAATTGATAAATGCTTATAGTAATATACGAAAGTCAGATGGTACGATCATCTGGCTTTCTTTGTTACATAAGTCAGTTCAGGTGGCAGGCTTATATACAGTTCCGGGTGATTTTGCTTTTGTCGGTAGTTATTTACACTGACAGTTAAGAGGTATTGATGCATAAATTTCTGCGAACAATCGGTTTTTCAAAATTGCATACAGATATGCAGCTTGAGCCCCTCATAGAGAGGGCAGTGAATGATAAGTATAAGACATTGGTGATTAATGGTACTGAGGGTTCTGTTATAGAACAGTATCAGCTTCCGGTAGCGCCATCAATGGGAATTTGTGTGGTGGGTGAAAGAACCGCTGATGGAGTATTCCACAGGAACTATTATTTCCCATATATGAGATCATATGACGGTACCCTTACAGAGGCAGGTTCGGTAGAGAGACATCTTGAAAAGGAAACTTATGCAGGTGTTCTTGAGGATTTCAGATCCGGTATCACACTTATCTTTTATGTGACCAATTCTTTGCAGCTTCGTGAAGCTGTAAAGATGCAGCTTCAGCTTAAAGCAAGACAGGCGTTTTTAACCGGACTTGCAAGTGAAGGCAAGATTCTTCTTCCTATAGAAAAGAAGGAAGAGGATCCTGAAGTTCTAAAGCGTAAGAGTAATGAGCGAAGAAGATTGTTTGAGGCGGCACGTCTGGGAGATCAGGAAGCTATCGATACCCTAACCGAAACGGATATTAATATGTTTAATGAAGCACAGCATCGCATGCTTACAGAGGATCTGTACAGTGTTGTTGAAACCAGTTTTATGCCTACAGGTGTTGAGTGTGATATTTATTCGATACTTGGAGAAATCATATCCTTGCGGGTTAAGGAAAATGTTTATACCCATGAAAATGTGGTTGATATGAAAATCAGTTGTAACGACTGTATATTCCATGTTGCTATTAATGAGTCAGATCTTGTTGGAGTTCCTGCTGTTGGAAGAAGGTTTAAAGGAAAGATCTGGATGCAGGGAAATATTGAGTTTGTGGAAGATAGTATTGATGATCAGCCGGATGCGGACAATTGAATCAAGTCTGTGTTATATGTTTGGAACCAGTTGTTATTTATTTCAGTATTCTGTTTATATATGAAGGTTAAGGCCGTCTTGGAGTGTTTACTCTGACGGCCTTTTTAATTCCTTAAAAGTTGTAGTTGTTAGAGTGTGATATGCTCACCAAAAGCAGGATTCTTACAGCTGCACTTATTTTTGGTGTAAAGCTATGATTAGGTTATTATCACAACTTTATCATATCTCGTGGGCAGTAAAAGATGAGCAGGGATCAATTAAAAAAAGTGATTCATCAGTTTATCATTGCATCTCGTTAAAGTGTTATGTATAATCAGAAAATATCCGTAATAGTATGATAGGATTATATTATACTAGGATATATCCCCATAATGAGGTGGAGGATAATTTGACACAGACTGGAGGATTAACTGTGGCACTTTCGCAGATCGTAATACAATTATTAGAAGGATTGGGAGTATCGGTACAGATTTTTGCAATTACGCTTTTGTTCAGTCTTCCGTTGGGACTTGTTATTGCCTTTGGAAGGATGTCTAAGAACGGAACAATCAGTGGGCTCACAAAAGTATATATATCAATTATGCGAGGCACACCGCTGATGCTTCAGCTTTTTGTTGTGTATTATGGTCCCTACTACCTTTTTAATTTAAAGTTAAATCCTACATATAGAAATTCTGCGGTGTACATCGGATTTATAATCAATTATGCTGCGTATTTTGCTGAGATTTACAGATCAGGAATTCAATCTATGCCGGTGGGGCAGTATGAAGCAGCAGATATACTCGGATACAGCAGGGCGCAGACATTTTTCAGGATTATTCTTCCTCAGGTCATCAAGCGTATACTTCCTTCAGTTACAAATGAAGTCATAACTTTGGTTAAGGATACTTCACTAGCATTTTCTATTTCTGTTATGGAGATGTTCACGAAGGCCAAGGCTTTGTCATCGAGCCAGACTTCAATGACTCCGCTTATAGTTGCAGGAGTGTTCTATTATGTATTCAACTTTATAGTTGCCTTGATTATGGACAAGGCTGAAAAGAAGCTGGACTACTATAAGTGATTCTAAACACCGGCAACATAATGTTTAAGTGAAGTGTCATTTGTGCAGGCAGGATTTAATGCAAAAGAAGCCGGACATTATTTATATAGAATAGAAATTTTCGGGGAATAATTATATGAATCTTTTGGAAATGAAAAACGTTAAGAAGAGCTTTGGAGATCTCCAGGTTCTGAGAGATATAAGCATAGAAGTAGGGGATGGTGAAATAGTTTCCATTATCGGACCATCAGGTTCGGGGAAGTCGACTCTCCTGAGATGTGCAACTCTTCTTGAAACTATGGATTCAGGAATACTAAAGTACGAAGATACCGTGATAGCAAAGAACAATGCTGATGGCAAATCGGTTTATGCTGATAAAAAAACAATTAAGCAAGTTAAATCTGTATACGGACTTGTATTTCAGCAGTTTAATCTGTTTCCTCATTGGAATGTATTACGGAATGTGTCTGATGCCGTTATCAATGTTCAGAAGAAATCAAAGACAGAGGCAGAGAAGACAGGAAAAGAGCTGCTTGATAAAATGGGACTTCTTGATAAGGCTGATTACTATCCTTTCCAATTATCAGGAGGTCAGCAGCAGAGAGTTGCCATAGCCAGAGCACTTGCACTCAACCCTAAAGTACTTTTCTTTGATGAGCCTACAAGTGCACTTGACCCGGAACTGACAGGAGAGGTGCTTAAAGTCATAAAGTCACTTAAGGATCTTCATATAGCCATGGTTATAGTCACACATGAGATGGCATTTGCACGTGATATATCGGATAAAGTCATATTTATGGCTGATGGAGTTATAGTTGAACAGGGATCTGCTGATGAAGTATTCAGTTCGGAGAATGAAAGAATGCAATTGTTTCTTGGAAGATACAAAGATATTCTCTGATAAGGATAATGAAGCGGATTTAAAAGGTTTAGACAGTTGCAATGATGCATGTGTAAAAACTTATCCGATGTGTATAAATGTGTAAAACTCCGGCCATACATGTGGATAAACAGCGTGTAATATACATAAGGGGTAGGTTTTATAGTGTAAAAATGTTGATAAATCGTATATAAAAGGCAAGTAATAAAGCCAAAGGGGTGTAATTCGCAAAGAATTACACCTTTTTTTAGTTGAACTGGAGAATCCGAATGTGGAATAGTGTAAAAATCTGTGGATAACTCAAAACATGAGTAGATTTTAAGTATTCCAAAATTTTTTCTAATTCATAACTGAAGACTATGGTAAAGTGAATTTTTTTTTATATAATTTATCTGTAATCTATTGCTACTTTGAGAAACCTCGGATATACTTTCTAAGGTTTTTTGGTAGACAGCATTATTGCTGGAATTATTTGAGAAGAAGCTTATGCTTCAATCGAGGAGGAAAATATGAAAAAATCCATTTCTTTACTTCTTGCTGCTGCTATGGCTGCATCTGCACTTGTTGGTTGTGGTTCATCATCAACTTCTGCAACAACAGCTGAGACAGCTGCCGAAGCAACAACAGCCGCTGCAGGAGAGAGTGCTGCAGAGACAACAGTAGCTGCCGCTGCTGATGCTAAGGACATCGATGTTCTTAATGTTGCATTCGTTCCATCACGTGAGCCTGATGAGATCGTTACAGCAACAGAACCTCTTAAGGAGATGATCAAGAAGGAGATGGCTCCACTTGGTTACAACATCAAGGATGTAAACATCACTGTAGGTACAAGTTTTGAGGCTGTTGGTGAGGGTCTTGCTGCAGGAACAATCGACGTTGGATTCATTCCAGGTAACACATATATCCTTTATGATGATGATGCTGAGGTTCTCCTTACAGCAACAAGAGATGGACTTTCTATAGATAGTGACAGTGCAAAGGATTGGAATGACCAGAAGCCTACAAAGCCAACAGAAAATCAGGTTACATTCTATCGTGCACTTATCGTTGCAGGACCATCAGAGGCCGGTAAGGCAGTAGCTGATAAGGTAAATAACGGTGAAGAGCTTACATGGGAAGATCTTGATGGTCTTAACTGGGGTGTTATGGGACCTACATCTCCGGCAGGTTATGTATATCCGGCGCTTTGGATTCAGAAGAACTTTGGAAAGAACATCACAGATCTTACACACGTTGTAGAGTGTGATTCATATGGTACTGCTTTTGCACGTCTTGCACAGGGACAGATTGATGTTCTTTGCACATATGCTGATGCGCGTCGCGATTATGAAGAGAAATGGAATGCAGATTATGCTATGCAGAATTCTGTATGGGATGACACCAATGTTATCGGTGTAACAGAGGGAATCTACAACGATACTATCTCAGGTTCCAAGGTTTCAACAGTAATGATGGACGAGGATTTCAAGGCTGCTTTTAAGCAGGCTATGATCAATATCGGTAATACAGAAGAGGGTAAGGAAGTTATTGCAATTTACAGCCACAAGGGTTATGTAGAGGCTAATGATTCTGACTATGATTCTGCACGTGATGCTCAGGACCTTATCAAGGCACTTCGTCTTGGTCAGAACTGATAATTACTGATGGTTATGTGCTTTATCGATGTTTTCTCAAAACATTTCGATGAATAGCGGTACATATCAATAAATTTTGGGAAGTCCGCTGAATGCATGCATTCATGCGGACTTCTTTTTTAACAAAATACTTGACTGTTTTTGTGGCTCATATATGATATAGAGCGCAGCATTAAATAAGCATGATGAATTCGATATTCTATGTGAATGCTTAAGTTATTAAACATTCACATGAAACATTGAGTTTGTTTTTACTCATTCATATAGTTCATAACAGAAAAGGAAAAAATAATGATTAAGTTTGAAGATGTAGGGAAGAAATATCCTAATGGCTACGAGGGGCTGAAGCATATCAACCTTGAAATTGAGCAGGGTGAGTTTGTGGCAATTATCGGATTATCAGGAGCCGGTAAATCTACATTAATCCGTACAATCAATCGTATGCATGATGTTACAAGCGGAAGTCTTACTGTAGACGGAACAGATGTAATGTCACTTTCAGGAAGAAGCCTTCGTCGTTTCCGCAGAAAGATAGGTATGATCTTCCAGTCCTTTAATCTCATCACACGTACTACAGTTATAAAGAATGTTCTTACTGCATTTGTACCTGATATGCCATGGCATCGTTCACTTTTCGGTATCTACAATGAAAATGAGAAGATGAAGGCTCTTGAAGCTCTTGATAAAGTTGGCATCCTTGAAAAGGCATTTGTACGTGCAGACCAGTTGTCAGGCGGACAGCAGCAGAGAGTTGCTCTCGCAAGAACTCTGGCGCAGAATCCACAGATTATTCTTGCTGATGAGCCTGTTGCAGCTCTTGATCCTGTAACAGCCAATCAGGTTATGGATGACTTCAAGCGTATCAATCAGGATATGAAGATAAGTATCCTTATAAATATTCATCATGTAGACCTTGCTCTTAAGTACTGCACAAGAGTTATCGGTATCCGTGCAGGCGAGATTGTTTATGACGGTCCTTCAGATAAGGTTGATAAGGAAATTCTTGATAAGATTTATATGGGAGGACAGGAGGAAGAAGTATGAGTATATACGATAAACTCTTCCCGCCGAAAAAGTATGCTCTGGAAAATGGAAAGGAAATCTTTCAGAAGCGCTCCAGAGCTCCGATCTATGTGATCGTTATCCTTTTCATGAGTATCCTGTCAATAAGGATTACGGGATTTGAT
This sequence comes from Oribacterium sp. WCC10, assembly GCF_900113415.1. Classification (GTDB taxonomy): domain Bacteria; phylum Bacillota; class Clostridia; order Lachnospirales; family Lachnospiraceae; genus Oribacterium. The sequence goes on from NZ_FOPH01000002.1 coordinate 61,451, forward strand.
CCAACCATACTTGCCAAAAGAGGCAGTCAGTTTTTTGTTATTCTCAGCCGTATGTTTCCGCCTGAGCCTAAATATTTTAGTTCAATAGTGACTCCTATGCTTGATACTATCAAGATGTCACTTCTCGGTTCAGCATTGGGATCTATACTGTGTATACCGTTTGCTATGCTTGCATCAACCAATATCTGCAAGAATCGAGTGATTGTTGCTGCTATGAGACTTATGTTCAGTATTGTTCGAACATTACCTACACTTGTAAGCGCACTGATAGCAACTTTTATTTTCGGACTTGGTACTATTGCCGGAACGACTGCTATTGCGGTCTTCTCATTTTCATATATCGGAAAGATCATGTATGAGGAGATTGAGACTGTGGATATGGGTGCATTTGAAGCTATGGAGGCAATGGGATTCTCCAGAACCGGAGCATTCATCCATGCTATAGTTCCTCAGGTTATGCCGGCATTCCTTTCAAACAGCCTTTACAACTTCGAGGGTAATGTTCGTTATGCTGCCATACTCGGTTACGTAGGAGCGGGTGGTATAGGTCTTATCCTGAACGAGCAGTTGGGTTGGAGAGAGTATCCGAATGTAGGTATGATACTTCTTGTTCTGTTTATAACTGTATTTATTATTGAGTCAGTGAGTCGATGGGCTCGTAAGAAGCTGGTCTAAGGGGGTACTCGTATGAATGAAAGAATAATAAAGGCATATGAGAGTCGTCCAAAGGACTGGATATGGAATCTTGCTATAGCAATAGTTGTTATCGGGCTTCTTATTTGGAGTTTAGGTGCTATGGAGTCTTCTGGAACTACCACAAACGGTGGAAAGATGGCATTGAACATACTGAATGGTATCGTTCATCCGGATCAAAAGCTTCTTTTTAATCTGACAAAGGAGGGAGTTCCGTATCTTCTTCTTGAAACAATCTGTATCGCATTTATGGGTACTGTTGTGGGAGCTGTTTTTTCAATTCCTCTGGCGTTTCTGTCAGCAAGTAATCTGGCTCCGAAGCCGATTGCCTTTATAGGGCGTATACTCATCATGATCATTCGTACCGTTCCGGCATTTGTTTATGGTCTTATGTTCATCAGAGTGACAGGTCCGGGAGCTTTTGCCGGTCTTATGACTATGTCAGTTACATCAATTGGTATGGTATCAAAGATGTATATTGAGGCTATTGAGGATCTGGATACAAAGATTCTTGAGTCTCTTGATGCTATGGGGTGCTCAACCTGGCAGAAGATTTTATATGGTATACTTCCTCAGTTGATGCCGAATTTTGCATCTACAGCGATCTATCGTTTCGATATAAACCTTCGTGATGCTACAGTTCTTGGTCTTGTTGGAGCCGGAGGTATTGGTGCACCGCTTATCTTTGCGATGAACTCATATCGTTGGAATGAAGCCGGTTCTATACTTATCGGTCTTGTGGTTCTGGTTCTTTTCGTTGAGTGGATCAGTACAAAGATTCGTGTCAAGTTGACCAGAGGTTAAAGTGAAATGGCGGAGAGTTTTTCTCCGCCTTTTTTGTTTATGTGAGGATTAATTAAACCCAAAATATAGCATTGGCTCTTTGTGAGGTGAGATTCTAAAGAGCTGATATTTTCGGATATAAAGGACAGTTTATGAAAAAATTTGAGATATATTTCACATCGGATACTCATGGTAAGGTACTTCCTGTTGATTATGCTACAGGGAATGAGAAGCCTTGTGGTCTTTTGAATATTGCAGCTGAACTTAAAAAAAGGGGTATAGTCAGTTCTGTAAATAAAGAGAATGATCAAAATACGTTAAAGGATAGAAGTATACTATCTGATATAGAAGCCAATCTTCGTTTTTTGTCAGATGTTTATGTTGAAAAAGAATCGGATACGCTTGTTCTTGATGGTGGAGACAGTCTTCAGGGGACACCTATGATCACATATTATCTTGATCATGCATCTGATTTTGACTTCCATCCTGTTGCAGAAGCTTTCAATGCAATGGGACTTGATTTCTATACATTGGGAAATCATGATTTCAATTTCGGTTATGATGCTATCAGAGATTATGTAAATGCCATGAAGGGAACACTTCTTATTGCCAATGTTGAAGATTTGCGTGGCGAAATAAAACATAAGAGATATGTTATATGTACTTTAAAGAATGGTCTGAAAGTAGGTATCACTGGAATAGTCACAGATTATGTAAATGTCTGGGAGCAGCCTGCACATCTGACTGAACTAAGAGTTTTGGATGCATTTAAGTCTGCTGATAAAGTTTATAAGGAAATGATGGATAAGGGCTGTGATATAACCGTATGCATTTATCATGGCGGTTATGAAGAGGATCTTAACACACATGAGAAACTTACGGACAGCAGAGAAAATGTAGCCTGCGAGATTGCAAGAAATCTTTCATATGACATACTTCTTACAGGTCATCAGCATATGCCTGTATCCGGAATAGATTTGTCAGATACCTGGAGCGTTCAGCCTCCTGCTAATGCAGAACAGTATATTTCACTTCGGGCTGAGTATACAGAGGGGGAGAAGCTTAAGTGTACTTCCGAACTTGTTAATGTCGGAAATGAAACGGTTGAATCGGTTAAGCAGATGGTTATGCCAGTAGAATACAGAACTAATGAGTGGCTTGATAAGCCGGTTGGTGAATTTGATGAAGAGATAGTGCCGGAATCAAAACTTTCTGTTGCGCTTTATGGAAGCAAGGTGGCGGCACTTTTTAATCAGGTACAGCTTGAATCTGTTGATGCAGACTTCTCGTGTACGAGTCTTGGAAATCAGGAGACAGGCTTTAAAAAGAAGGTAAGTATAAGAGACGTCTATGCTGCATATACATTTGCCAATACTTCAGTTGTGAAAGAAGTAACAGCTGAGATAATTAAGGGGGCGCTTGAAAGATGTGCAGAGTATCTTGAACTGGATGAGAATGGTAAGCCGTATATATCTGATGTCTTTATGAAGCCTAAGATAGAGCATTATAACTATGATTTCTATGCAGGTCTTGATTATGCCTTTGATCTTAGGCGCCCGGTAGGAGACCGTGTGGTGCGTATGAGAAAGCTTGATGGAAGTGAACTTGTTTCAGGTGAAAAGTACAGACTGGTTACCTCTAACTACAGATCTACAGGAACGGGTGGATATGAGATGATTGGAAAGGCAAAGACGGTGTATAGCGGTGCAGATAATGTTCAGGATCTTCTTGTTGATTACATCAGAAAGCATCCTAAACTGTCTATCCCGGATAACTATAGATTCGAAATAATATTCTGAGGAAACACTGATTATATCAGCATTTCCATAAGGAAATACAGATTATTAGGTTTTCATTCAATGTTAAGAGAATTATTTTAGGGTGGTCATTTTATAGTGACCACCCTTTTTGAGTGAACATATAATTTGTTTTTTCGATGTATATTTTTGAACGGTACGAAGAGTTTTTTGATTATATAATTATGCTGCTCATGATTATGGAAATGTAAATCATTTGATATTTTCATCTTCATATGACAAATAAAAATATATCTAATAAATCAGATGATTCCTGCAGCCGTCATTCTTGCGAGAGCATATCCTATAAGAGCTTTTTTCCATATATCATATCCGCTTGCATTGAGATGCATGAACTTGTCACTGCAGTAAGCAGGATTCAGATCACCGTTCTGATCGGCAAGAAGATCTCCAACATTCACAAAGCCCCATCCATATGCATTGGCATAATTCTGCATAGCAAGATCAAGAGTTTTTATATTAGCACTGGTATAAGGCTCACCGTTTTTGCCCGGATACATATAGCTTGCACCAATTATGGTTATATCAGAATCCGGAACATATTGTTGAAGAGTCTGAATCAGCTGAACATATAGTTCGGGAGTATCCTTCCACTGCTGATCCTTATATCCAAAGTGCAGGTAAATATGAGTTGTTTCGCCCGGATGCTCAGCTGCCATTAGTTGTAATGATTCCCAGACCGGACGTTTTGCGCCTTTATACATAGGGGTACCTGCGTCTTCGATACTGGCATCAAAAGCAGAATGTACACAAAAGCCTGGGAAAGCGAGACTCTGAAAATTGCCCATTACAGGATCGGTAGAATTTTTGATACACTGAATCCCCCATCCCGCCCCAATGGAATCTCCGACTATTACAGAATTTTTGAAATACTGATATAAAAGATCATTCTGTGCAAGTGTTGGTATTTCATCGTAGTAATAAACGGCAGACGGATTAGAACCTGAAACTAAAGATGAAACTGTTGTATCACCTACAGCTGAGGAGGGAGTAATGTCTGAATGAACAATTGCATCAGAAATATCGTATTTAATCGAAAAAGATGAATTTATATTGTTTGAGAAGCCGGTTAAGCTTTGTATCGTGATAACACCGGTCAACAATAGTATTGAAGCAAAATATTTTCTGGAAAAGTTTTTCATGACACGTCCTCACATTCTTTATGGTAAAAGAAAAATTGTTTAAATCATACAATAAATCGGCGAATCGAATAAATATATTAGCATATATGGCGATACGTAAGGAGATTGAAAGTACAAAAATCCAAATAAAGCATTTATAATTGGGAGTAGCGATAGATTCTATAGTTTTTGGGGTAGTAATATGGTTAAATATTCGAAAATTTATTATGTGGGAATTGCCGCGATGATTTCGTCCGTAGTCAGCTTTCCTTCATTTGCGGGAGCTACTTTGTCTGGAGTTGATCCTGCCATGATTTCTTCACAGATGACGGTTCCGGGGCAGGGAAATGCGGAAACAACGGAAGATGCCGTGGAAACACAGATGACAAAAAATGACTCAACTTTCAGTTCTGTGGGCATATCTGGTGAACCCTTGGGTACGGACAAAAAAGAGGTAAGCACTTCATTTTCTGATCCCGGTGAAGCAATACAGGATTCTACGACAGTTCAGGAGGAAAAAAGAGTTATAGATGTTAATAACCTTAATGCAGAAGACATCAGTGCGCTTGCTGACTACTTCAAGGATTCGGTTATCATAGGAGACTCAATAGCTGAGAATTTTCAGCGATACAATCTATCTATAGGGGCAGGAGATGTTGTAAGTGACAACTTTACTTCTTTGGCAGTTGCCGGCTACAGTATTTCAAAGGCTCTGCTTCCAAATAACGGTTCCAATATTCATCCAATGCTTCAGGGCAAAAGATATCGTTTACCGGAGGCTGTTTCTATAATAGGCGCAAAGCATGTTTACAGCTTTTTCGGATATAAGGATCTTGCAGATGTATATGCTGCAGACAAATATGAGTTGCTGCTAAAGGAGATTCAGACCACAAATCCTGAAACAGATATAACAGTTATCAGTACGACATATATGACAGAGGGTAATCAGGATGCAGAATATAATAATTCAAAAGTACGTACCCTTAATGAGAATATGAGGCTAAAATGTGAGGCCAACGGATGGTCCTTTATTGATGTACAGGATATAATGAGTGATGGAAGAGGCAATCTTCCGGATGAGTGGAGTATAGATAAAAAGATACACTATAATTATCCGTATTATATTTATTGGGTGAATGAGATGAAACGATTTGCATTAGAAAAGCTTAATGTTTGATAAGTAAAGGAGTAGAATTTAAAACGCATTTTACAGGGGATTCAAATATATGGCCGAATATATTTTTATCCTGTTAGATCTGATTACTGTTCTTTACAGTATGTAGAATGAAAAAAGCAAAACAGTACCGATTAAGTTGAAATCCTCCGGGAACGGTCCGGTGAAAAAATCAGCTTGATCGGTACTGTTGTTCTATAACCGGTAATAATATTTTTGAAATAGGAAGTATAATAGATAGATTTAACAGGAGCAAACTAAAACTGTCGAAAACTAAAAATTATCCTAAATATTCCCTTTTGAATACCAGGAAAAATGAGAACTGAATTTAAAATGCAAATAAAAAAGTTGAGAGCCGGAGTGGCACTCAACTTTTACATTACAATATACAGATTTACTCTGATGTAAACAATGGTTTATCAGTTATCGCTTGCGTCGTCCTCTGAAAGAGTGAAGGTAAATCTCTTCTTGATATCTTCATCTGATGCAAGATATTCGTCGTATGTTGTCATCTTATCAATAAGGTGACCGTCGATGATCTCGAAGATACGGTTGGCAGTTGTTTCGACAACCTGATGGTCACGGGATGAGAAGATGATAACGCCAGGGAAGTTCTTGAGACCATCATTGAGAGCAGAGATAGACTCCATGTCAAGGTGGTCTGTAGGCTCGTCAAGAATGATAACATTGGAACCAGAGATCATCATCTTACTGAGCATACATCTTACGCGCTCTCCTCCGGAAAGTACGTTAACCTTCTTGAGACCGTCATCTCCCTTGAAAAGCATTCTTCCAAGGTAGCCACGGACAAACTGGGTATCCTTATCAGGGCTGTACTGAGTGAGCCACTCAACGATTGTATCCTCTGACTTGAATTCAGGAGTATTGTCCTTAGGGAAGTAAGACTGACTTGTAGTTACGCCCCACTTGTAATCACCACTGTCAGGCTCCATCTCACCTGAAAGGATCTGCATGAGAGTTGTCTTGGCAAGCTCGTTAGGACCGACAAGAGCAATCTTATCTTCACGGTTAACGATGAAGGAAATATTATCAAGAACCTTCACACCATTAATGGTCTTTGAAAGATTTTTGACTTCAAGTACGTCGTTACCAATCTCTCTGTTTGGTTTAAATACAATGTAAGGGTACTGTCTGGAAGATGGCTTAATGGTATCAAGCTCGATCTTCTCAAGGGCACGCTTACGTGATGTTGCCTGCTTGGATTTTGAAGCGTTGGCAGAGAAACGCTGGATGAATTCCTGAAGTTCCTTGATCTTCTCTTCCTTCTTACGGTTGGCTTCCTTCTGCTGACGAACGATAAGCTGTGAAGACTCGAACCAGAAGTCATAGTTTCCGGCGAATACTGTGATCTTACCGTAGTCGATATCAGCGATGTTTGTACATACTTTATTGAGGAAATAACGGTCATGGGATACTACTATGACAGTGTTCTCAAAGTTGATAAGGAACTCCTCGAGCCACTCGATTGAGTTGAGATCAAGGTGGTTCGTGGGCTCGTCCAAAAGAAGGATGTCAGGATTTCCGAAAAGAGCTTTTGCAAGGAGAACCTTAACCTTTTCTGAACCCTTAAGCTCATTCATCATTTTATAGTGGAGATCTGTACCTATTCCTAGACCGTTAAGCATAGTCTCTGCATCGGCTTCGGCATTCCAACCGTCCATCTGAGCAAACTCAGCTTCAAGCTCAGCTGCTCTCATACCATCTTCATCTGAAAAATCAGGTTTTGCATAGATGGCATCTTTTTCCTTCATGATATCGTAAAGACGCTGGTTTCCGCGGATAACAGTGTCGATAACTGTGCAGTCATCATACTTGAACTGATCCTGCTCGAGAACACTTAAACGCTGGCCCGGAGTCATGGTGATCTCACCGCTTGAAGGCTCAAGAACGCCGCTCAAAATCTTCAGAAATGTTGACTTACCTGCACCGTTGGCACCAATGATGCCGTAGCAGTTTCCTTCGGTAAACTTGATGTTAACGTCTTCAAACAGTGCCTTCTTGCCTACACGAAAGGTTATATTGTTTGCTGCAATCATTCGCTTCTCCTTTTCTGTATCTGTAAAGTATTCTGTTAAAAACTATAGTGTTGGTATGGTAATTAACAGATGATTCGTATGTAAAAATAAAAGAGTGGCATTGAAGCCGCTCTTAAATGTCATAAACCTAAAGAATTATATCCGAGACACCGCATAAAAGCAAGGTATTTAGGGTTTTATAAGATTTTTTCGAAAAAATAACGTTTAATATGAAAATGTAAAACTATTGCGTCTTAAATAGTAATGTATCATAGTTATTGAAGATTTATACTACATTTATAGAGGGATGTTTTGAAAGGAATTATATGAAATCAAGAATTTTATCAACTATAGCAACATTGGCAATGACCGGATTAATGTCGATGACTACATGTATGTCTGCCTTTGCATTTTATAATGAGCCTGAGAGCATCAAGGGGATACATTCTTCTCATGTTACTATGATAGATGATATGGTTTCTCTTGGATGCAAACAGGTAATATTTCAGTTTAATGCAGGTTTTCTGAAGAATGAACAGCAGATGAAGGGCTACGATGCGCTTATTAATGCTTATAATGCGGCAGACCTCACTGTTACCATGGGTGTTATGAATGACTATCAGGCGGGAGACGAGATAATTCCTGTACAGGCACCGGTTTCAAATCTTTATCAGTTCAATACTCTGACTGAGGGTGGAATTGCAAGAACCATGCAGGTTGCGGAGGCTCTTGCATACAGATATAAGGATAATGTTTCCAACTGGGTTATAGGAAATGAGATAAATAATCAGAGAGAATGGAACTACCTGGGAGTTGATGATATTAACACTTATGTGAAAGCTTATGCTGACAGCTTCCGGATATTTTACAATGCCATCAAGACATACAATCCTGATGCACGTGTGTTTGTACCGTTTGACTATAACTGGACTCAGAACGGTGGAAGTATGTACTATGGATCACGTGATGTGCTTGATCTGCTTAATATATATCTTGCGGATACAGATTACGGTATCGCATGGCACCCCTATCCGCAGGATCTTACAAATCCGGATTTTATGAATACTTCTCCTCTTGCAACAGATGATGCTGAATCGCGAATTGTAAATTTGAAGAATCTTCATGTTCTTACTGATTATATGCAGCAGCAGAATATGATTAGTCCAAACGGTACAGTACGCCATCTTATTCTTTCGGAGGAAGGATTCAGCTCTGTAAGAGGAGAGGACGCGCAGGCTTTGGCGCTTATGCAGGCGTGGGAGAAGGCAAAGGAAAATCCTTATGTGGAAGCATTTCTCTTAAGCCGTCTGGTGGATGCACCATCGGAGGTAGCACAGGGCTATGCCTTTGGTCTTTGGAATTCGAATGGAATTTCCGAAACACCGACAAGCAGAAAACAAACCTGGTACTACTATCAGGCTCTGAATTAATGAGTATAAGAAGTTTTTACAAATGAAAGTGATTCTGCTATGTTTGTTGAGTGTAAATGATTTATTCAGTGAAACAAAAGTCCGTGCAGTTATGATTGACTGCACGGACTTTTTATATTCAGAAAAAAATATCGGGACTATACGGTATAACCTGGGATAAATCTGATAAAAGCACCACTCTATTGGATAATATCGCGAAGAATCCGTTGTATTAGAGTAGTCCTCTCTTAACCAGCTTTTCAAATTCCTTCATCTCATCGGTTACCCACTTGTCTTTGTGATAAAAGATCTGACGGTACATGGTCATATCGAAGTCGACAGGCTTTATCTCGCGGAGTTCCTTGTTTCGTATGGATTCCTGTACGGAGAAAGCCGGAAGAAAAGTGACTCCGTTGTTTTCCTTTACAAGTCTGATGATGACTTCGGTATTACCTGTTTCAAAGAAAGGACGAATCTGCATTCGGTCAGCAGCAAGATCCTGTTCCAATGCATAACGGTAGTTGGAATTCTGCTCAGTCAGGAAAAAGGGCATCTTAATGAGATCACTCATATGAATCTGTCCGGTTTTTGCATCTTCTCCGGGAATTACCAGATCCGGACTTGCCACAAAGATGATAGGTTCAGGTTCCTCGAGAATCTTAATCCAATTAGGATCATAGACTCTTCTGTCAAGAAAGTAGACCATGTCTATAAGGTTGTGCTCAAGCATATCGATGAGGTCCTTAGGTGATCCGGTCTTTATCTCAAGAGTGATTTCGGGATGGTTGTCGTAGAAATACTTAACAACATTAGGTATCTTATAGGTGAGAAGTGACTCAAGAGAACCGATACGAAGCTTATGCTCCTGCATCTGAGGATTGCCGAGAGCTGTATGAACATCATCAACCCTTCGTAAAATTTCATTGGCATACTGAAGAAATTCACGTCCCGGCGGAGTAAGAACCACATGTCGGCCTACTCTATCGAAAAACTTAGTATTGAATTCCTGTTCAAGCTGACGGATCTGGATAGTAACCGCCGCCTGTGTATATCCCAAAGCTTCTGCCGCTTTACTGAAGCTTTGCATCTCAACTATTTTAACAAATGAATTAAGCTGTCTTATCTCCATATTTACTCCGTTCAAATATCGGTTAAGTACAGAACAGTATATATAAAAAAAGAATTGTAAGCAATTACACAAATAAATTTTTTTTATTAATTTTTTGATATATATAAGCAGTATTTGACAGAAATAAAGTATTTGTCAATTGTTGCTATGGATGAAGAGTTTTTTTGGTAAAAGTAATATATTTTATTTTGAGTATTGACGATAAATAATCCGGTGATAAAATAGTAAAAAATCATGTAAGGGATTCTGTATTTAAGATGTATATAACCATTATAAGAACGGTATAAATAGCGATGAAGCACGCAAGGAGGGAGTATTTCCTCCTAAGCGTGCTTTTTCTTTATACAGAATTCCACAAACCAAGGAAGGGGTTAATCGATGAGTAACGAAAAAGTAAAGATTGGAGAAGAAGGTATCTATGATGCCAGACAGCTTGGAACAGGGAAGGTGTTGATACTTGGATTCCAGCATATGTTTGCTATGTTTGGTTCCACGGTTTTGGTTCCACTGCTTACAGGATTGAGTGTTTCGGCAACGCTTCTTTGGGCAGGTCTTGGAACACTTTTGTTCCATCTCATAAGTAAGAAAAAAGTTCCGGCATTTTTGGGATCATCATTTGCATTTCTTGCAGGCTATGCTGCCATAGCTCCAAACGGAGAACCTGAGCTTCTCAGATATGCCTGTTTTGGTGTAGCGTGTGCCGGTCTTGTATATCTTGTTCTTGCAACTGCATTTAAGGCATTTGGAGAATCAAGAGTAATGCAGTATTTCCCGCCTGTAGTTACAGGTCCAATCATTATTGCAATCGGTCTCAATCTTTCCAAGTCTGCGATTGAGAACTGCTCAAGTAACTGGCCTATAGCACTGGTAGCTATAGTAATTGTAGTTGTCTGCAACATCTGGGGAAAGGGCATGGTTAAGATCATACCTATTCTTCTCGGTGTTATAGGGTCCTATACAGTAGCTGCAATAACAGGTGTTATCGACTTTACTGAAGTTGGAAATGCAGCGTGGTTTGGTGTTCCTCTTAACTACAGCCGTACAGTTTTCTCAATTTTTACTGACGGAAGTCTTGACACTTCACTTCTTATTACATCAGTTATTACAATAGTACCTATCGCTTTTGCGACAATGATGGAGCATATCGGAGATATTTCTGCAATATCATCAACAGTCGGTGAGAACTTTATCAAGGATCCGGGTCTTCACAGAACTCTCACAGGTGACGGTTTGGCGACAGCCTTTGCTTCACTTTTCGGTGCTCCTGCAAATACAACTTATGGTGAGAACACCGGTGTGCTTACATTAACAAAAGTTTATGATCCAATGGTTATCCGTCTTGCGGCCTGCATAGCAATCATCTTGAGCTTCTGCCCTAAGTTTGCGGCGCTTATCGAGGTTATGCCATCAGCTACAGTAGGAGGTATCTCACTTGTTCTTTACGGTATGATTTCTGCAGTTGGTATCCGTAATGTAGTTGAGACAAAGGTTGATTTCTCACAGACGAGAAATGTTATTATTGCAGCTTTGATCCTTGTTCTTTCAATCGGTGTTAACTACTCAACAGCCGGTGCCATCATCATCCCGCTTGGTGCTATGACCATCAATTTCTCAGGAATAGCAACAGGTTCACTTGTAGGTATCATCCTTAATGCACTTCTTCCGGGTAAGAACTATGATTTCAAGGATAGCGAGCCTAACAAGACCGGCGTTGATCTTGAAATCGCACAGGGTGAGTCTCTTGTATGGCAGCTTGCAAAAAAGGCAGGAGCCAGGAATATGGTAGAGGACGGCTCTGAAAAGGCTAAAAACTAATCAAAAAAATATTTACGTATTTATGAGGACAGGACAATATCCTGTCCTCTTTTGTTATAATTAGGATATGGTTTAGGTAAGAGTAGTTTATTCGATAGTATGTATGTGGGATATGAAAGTGGGATAATGCTTTGAATAACGATGATACTCGAAAAGATAAGTGGAAGTTCAGAAAAAAAGTAAATAAAGAAACCGAGGATGCTGATCTGCAATGGGAGAGTCTGAAGTACAATCCTATTCGAATGAACAAGAGGAATGTTAATCAGAATTTGGCTGAGAAACATACAGCGAAAGAAAGACACAGAAAAAAAGTAATAGATAAGATTTTGTTCATTATATGTGCAGTGGCCATAGGAACAGGCGTGTTCATGTTTATGTACCTGTTGTTTGGACATAAGATAAAACTGACTAAGCCTAAAGATGCATTCAATGTTGTTAAGGAGACAACATTGGCTGAAAAAGCACCGACTATAGAGGAGTCCACAGGGGAAACCTATATTGTGGAAGCTACGTTTCCGGGGAATGACGTGGAAGGGTTAAATGTTATAGGAGGGAACGGTGAGCTGATAGGTTTTTCATTTCCGAGTCAGTATGATAAAAAGTGGCTGCTTCTTGAAAAGTATTTTGGAAAGGTAATGAATTCAGTCGGATATGATACCGAGTTTAAATACGCATCCTACGGGCCGAATGCTGTATCAGAGAAAGCTGTAACAGACAGGAGTGAGGCTGTAGCGCAGCAGATATCGGATATTAAAGACATGGTGGAAGATGGTGCCAGGATGATATTTACAGCACCTGTAGATGTTAATTCTGTGGAATACGGAAAGCTTCTTACAGAAATAAAGAATCAGGGAATATATGTTATTGCTCTTGATCATGTCCCCATGAATACAGATGGAGTTAACTATCTTTTTGGATGTGATGATTATCATGTCGGTGAAGTTATAGGAAAGTATATAGTAAAAGAACTTGGACTTGAAACGGCTACGGCACAGGCACCTAAGACTGTGGAGATATTCACCGGTGCTGTAACGGATGATACATTACTTTTCTTATATCCCGGACTTATGGAAACACTGTTTCCTTATATAGATGCGGGTTCACTGGTCATTGGATCCGGTCAGATGGAACTTGAGCAGGTAACAGCACTTGATAACTCAGAAAATGATGCTTATGAGAGAATGAAAAATCTTATAAGAGATGTGTACAGTAAAAAGACACTTGATGCGGTTATCTGTACGGATGACTATATAGCATCCGGAGTTTCAAGGGCTATGGTTGAAGCTATAGAACAGGGAGAATATGCCGGAAGTTTTCCGGTCATAACCGGAGATGGTTGTGATGATGAGGCGCTTGAAAGAATACTTCAGGGAAAACAGTCTATGACATTGCTTCATGAACCGACCGAATATGCCGTGCGTGGAGCAGAACTTGTGGATGCCGTTATCCATGGAAATAAAGTTAGTGTCTCTGATTCGGAAATGTACCAGAACGGAAGCATTGTAGTACAGGCATCAGAACTTGAGCCTGTTGTAATCACTGCAGAGAACTACGAAGAAATGATATTAAATAAGGGTTATCTTCAGACTACGGTTCTTATCGATTGAAAAAAGGGATGTCACAAGATGATATGCTATCCACGTGTAGGTTTGTCCTGCATTGAGGCAAGTATATCAAAAGGCGGCATCCCTTTTTAATAGGTATTATTTACAGGCGTCGCTCATCATGAATGATACGACCTTTTTCATATCCTCAGGTTCTGATACAAAAAGTTCGAGTTCCTTGATAGTCGCGTTATTAAATAGTTTTGCTGTCATAAGCATCTGACTGAGTTTTGATTTAAGATTGATTCGGTCACCTTCAGCTGAGACAAGCTCAACTGTACCTTTGCAACTGTTAAGTACTTCAAAAAGACCGTCTACGTTATTGACATTCTCGAGTTTCATTACGTTTACCTCCTATAATATAGATATATAACCTGTTTCGTTCTTAAGTTGTAAAGTATAATATGGCAGGTTGCATAAAATATCAAGTAAAAATTTGTGAAAAAACACAGTTAACTTTGATGTATTTGGCGATAGTTCAGTGAATACGTTTATGCCAATCATGTGAAAATTGTGATATACTTCATGCGAAACAAAGAAAGGAATTGTCTATATTTTAACAATATCTTGCAAATTCCGCTATTCAATCTATGTCGGATTTTTTATGAAAATACGGCATTCAGCTTCAGCCCTTCGCAAAGCGAAAGTTCAAGGGGTTGACGTTCCCAAAGGTAGGAGAAAAATCATGAAATTAGTTATTGGAAATGATCACGCAGCATTAGACATGAAGAATGAGATCAAGCAGTACCTTGAGGAAAAGGGTATCGAGATCGTTGATGTAGGAACTAATTCAACGGACAGCTTTAATTATCCCATTTCAGGATATCGTGTCGGAAAGATGGTTGCTGAAGGTAAGGTAGATGGCGGTATTGCAATTTGTGGTACAGGTGTAGGTATCAGTCTTGCTGCAAATAAGGTAGATGGAGTACGAGCATGCTGTTGTAGCGAGCCGTATTCAGCAGAGATGAGTAAGCGTCATAATAATTCAAATGTTCTCTGCTTTGGAGCAAGAGTTATAGGTATTGAGACAGCAAAGCAGATTGTTGATGCATGGTTAAATGCCCGGTTTGAGGGCGGACGTCATGAGACTCGTGTAAATATGATCATGGAGATTCAGGATACTCAGGCGCTTAAGGCTGCGGATGAGAATTGAACAGTATTGAAATAAACATAAATATTTATATGTAAAAAAGAGCGATATCCCTATAACTATCATAGATAGAAATTAGGATATCGCTCTCTTTTGCTTATTTTATAGGGGAATGCTGATTAAAGCGTTTCCCTGGTCGGACTTTCGATGTGAAGCATCAATCTTCTTTAAAAATACGAACCCCGAAGCCGGACGATCTAAGGAAACATTGATTTAATCAGTGTTTCCTTAACTTATGTCGATACTCTCACGAGGGGTGACAAAGTTATCCGGGAAAAACAGATTTTGAATTAATTATGTCAGTTTTTTATACCGGAAGCTTTAAGTGCCTCCAGAAAAGTCTTTTTGTTGAGGCTCGCAATGAGGCCTTCAGGGAAATGTACTTCTTCAAGAAGTTTCTTTGTTTCATCAAAATGACCTATGAGAGTTGAGATATGAGCATCTGTGGCGATTGAAACATGACATCCGATGTCTGCACAGATTTCAAGAAGTTCTCTGCAACGCCTCTTTGTAATGCTGTCAGTTTTCTTTTCTCCGAAATCAAAACTGTGCTCATTTACTTCCAAAAGTTTATTCATAGATTTTGCAGCTTCAGCTATGGCTTTGAAATCCACATCCAGACCGCTTCTTCCCATATGACCGAGGATAAGAACTTTTTCCTGCTGAAGAGCCTTGATATACATATCTGTCATCTGATTCCTGGTGGCATCTTTTGTAAAAGATTTTCCATGAATGCTGGCGATGACATAGTCCATGTTTTTGGTTGTATGCTCGTAAAGGGTAGTCGGTACTTTGAATGGATCCCCGACTATTGATTCTGTGACAGAAATATCCTGCCCGAAAAGTTCTCCGTTAAGGCCAACAATATCTGCTTCGCATCCAGAAAGAAGTCTGACACCCATCCAAACATCAGGCCAGGTCATAGGTGATGTGAAAAGATACTGATAGTTTTTTGAGTTTTTATAATCTGTCCACTGCATACCTGAAAAATGATCGGTGGAAACAAGAAGTTCCAATCCGACTTCTGAAGCGGCTTCAACATTTTCCTTAATGGTTGAGTATGCATGTCGGCTATAGAGAGTATGTGTATGGGTATCACATTTTATATCGTACATATCTGATCCCTCCTGAAAAGTGAATGGAGATGCAAAAGCAAATCGTAAATAAACATATAACACAGAATAGAAAAACAAACATAAATGTGATGCTATTCTGACGTTTGAATTAAATTCGGTTGCAATCATAACACATCTGTACTAAATTGCAAAAGCAAATGATATGATGATACAAGAATCATAAAACCATATTATGCTTATTTCGGCACAAAGATGGAGGATTAAATGGGAAAATCACTGGTTTCAAGTGGAAAGATAATACTTAAGAAGGGTGAGGGGCGTACCATCAAGGCAGGAGGCGCCTGGATCTTTGATAATGAAATAGACCGGTATGAAGGCGAATATGAGAATGGTGACATAATCACAGTTTTCGACTTTGATGGTTTCTTTATGGGATACGGATTTATAAATCACAGTTCCAAAATAAGGGTTAGAATGCTTTCAAGATGGAGAAAGGAACCGATCGACAGAGAGTTTCTTCGTGAAAGAGTAAAGAATGCATGGGAGTACCGTAAGCTTGTTGTAGATACTGGTTCCTGCCGCATCATCTTCGGTGAGGCTGACTGGCTTCCGGGACTGACTGTAGATAAGTACGAGGATGTGCTGGTAGTTGAGTCTCTGGCCCTTGGAATAGACCGGCTTAAGGAGATGATACTTGAGGATCTGGTTGAGGTTTTGAATGAAGATGGCGTTAGTATAAGAGGAATCTACGAAAGATCAGATGCTCCGGTTCGTAAGAAAGAAGGCATGGAGCCACACAAAGGTTTCATCGGTCCTGAGTTTGATACCAATGTTCTCATTACTGAGAACGGTGTTAAGTACATGGTTGATGTTGTGAATGGGCAGAAAACCGGATTTTTCCTTGATCAGAAATACAATCGTCTTTCTATTCAGAAGCTTTGTAAGGGAAAGAAGGTTTTGGATTGTTTCACGCATATGGGAACTTTTGCTCTTAATGCGGGAATCGCAGGTGCGGCATCTGTTGAGGGTCTCGACATCTCTGAACTTGCAGTGCAGCAGGCTACTGCCAATGCTGAGAGAAACGGGCTTTCCGATACGGTACACTTCCGTACCGCCGATGTGCTGGATGAGTTGCCTAAGCTGAATAAGAAAGGTGAGAAGTACGATGTGGTTATCCTTGATCCGCCGGCATTTACAAAATCAAGAGAAGCTACAAAGGCTGCTATTCGCGGTTACAGGGAGATAAACATGCAGGGAATCAAGCTTGTAAAGGATGGTGGATATCTTGCGACATGCAGCTGCAGCCACTTCATGACACCGGAGCTTTTTACAAAGACTATCGCAGAGGCAGCAAACTCTGTTCATCGTCGTCTCCGCCAGGTAGAGTATCGCACTCAGTGTTCGGATCATCCGATCCTTTGGGCAAAGGACGAGAACAGTTATTATCTCAAGTTCTACATCTTCCAGGTGTGTGACGAGAAGTGATAGATTGAGCAGGAAAGACTGAATGAATTAAAGTGAATAAAACAGCTGATATGGATTTATTCCGGTGTCAGCTGTTTTATCCGTTATATGTGACAAATGATAAAAGTGCCAAACATGGTGTTACACCAGGTTTGGCACTTTTATTTAATTTGGCGATTTATCAGGGGCCTTTAATAACTCTATATGGCGTTAATGCTTCCTACGAGGTAATAAAGACTATTCTTGAAGAGTCTGAACGTTACAATATTGATTCGAAAAAGGTCATATTTGGTGGATTCAGTGCCGGAGCCTGCATGGCCATAGATATGATGATACTTTGCAACAGGAGAAGGGAATTTTCATATCTTGGAGTTATCGCATTCTATCCGGGACTTGATTTCAGGACAAAGGGATTAGATACAGGAGACATAAGTCTTAGTACCACAAGTGATGTATATGGGTATTCTTACTTCAGTGAAGGTGGTGATCTGAATGATTCTATTGCCTGTCCTGTACATGCTTCTATTGAAGATCTTAAGAATACGCCATCGATATTTCTTATGCCGGGAGAACTGGATCCGCTTCGTTTCGGATGTGAACAGATGGCCATGAATCTTATGAAGTCCAATGTTCCTGTTATATATCATCAGTTCACGAATTGTGCACACGGATTTACGCATAGAGCATATGTCGAAGAACCAAAACAGGCTATAAAAGAAGCGGAAGAATACATAAAGTTTCTTTTGAACAAATGATGAAAATTAAATTAAAAGTCTATCAGGAAGATAAAAACATTATAGAAAATATCCGCTCATTTTAAGATTACCTTTTTAAAGGTTGATTTATGAAAGTAATAAATATTCTTTAATGAGCCCAGTAAGGGAGGAAAATATGACAATACAAATGTTTATTGCGCTTGCAATAGTGGTACTGATGATCGTTATGATTGTATCGGATAAGTTTTCATTTGGGGCTCCGCCGCTTCTGGCATGCGCACTACTTGTTTTAACCGGTGTTTCAACTATATCAGATGCATTTTCCGGATTTACTGATTCCAATGTTGTAATGATAGCGGGTTTTATGGCAGTTATGGCTGCTCTTCAAAAAACCCGTCTCAATGGAGAAGAAGCAAAATATCACAATTTTGCTTCTTCTCCATCTTTTTTCGGAAGTCTGAAGTATACAGTCACCATCATTGTTGTAAATGCAGCGATTCCCCCGATTATATTTGATATTGGCTCTGCGGCAAATACTCCGTCCACACCCATGAAAAGAGGGAGCGTTAGAGTAAGAGGGAGGATGATTATTATTTTTCTGAGTGTCGAGAAGAAGATGGCCTTCTTTGATTGTCCCAATGCAGAAAAAACAGACTGTCCGCAAAACTGTCCCATTTGGAATATGAATGCCAAAAGATAAAGTCTCAGACAATGAGTTCCTACGGTTATGGTTTCAGTATCAGGTGTAAAGATGCGGATGAAGAAGGTTGGAAAAACAAGTATGAGGATCCACGCCAGTGTACCGTAACTGCTTGCTGCGGCAGATGCAAAGAGGATACCTTGTTTTAGCCGATTATATTTTCTTGCACCAAAGTTGAAACCGAGAACAGGTTGTGAGGCATGAGTTACAGCTGTTCCCGGAAGGGTAATAAAGTCTCTGATTGAATTGATGATGGCGAAAATACCGATGTAAAGGTCTCCGCCGTAATCACGGAGCATGATATTGCATGCTGCCTGAGTAATTGTATTGGTTGATTTCATCAGAAAGTTTGCAAATCCTAAAGTGATGATTTCTTTGGCTATACTTCTATCAAAGCGTATCTCTGAAAGTTTAAGCCGAAACAAAGCTTTATCTGAAAGCAGAAATCTGATAACCCATACAGCACTTACTGTCTGAGATATCACTGTTGCTATGGCAGCTCCAACAACTCCCCAATTGAGAATGAACATAAAAACAGGATCAAGGATTATATTAAGAAGTGCTCCTATGGCAGTGGTTATCATTCCTGTTCTTGGGAATCCCTGAGCACTTATATAGTAGTTCAGGCCGGAACCTGTCATGAAAAATACTGTTCCCAGAATGTAGACAGAAAAGTAGCTGTGTGCATATGTATAAGTGGCATCACTGGCTCCAAGAGCATAAAGGATGGGCTTCATGAAGATGAGAGTAAGTATTGTCATGGCTATAGATACAGTTAAGAGAAGAAAAGAACTTTCACACATTACTCGGTTTGCCCTGTCTTTGTTGCCTTCTCCTCTTGCTATAGAAAAAAGCGGTGTTCCACCGATACCAAACCAGTCAGTGAATGCAGTGATCAGAGTTATAACAGGAAAGCAGACGCCTACTCCTGTTAAAGCAAGACCGTTAGAACCCGGGAGATGTCCGATATATATACGATCAACTATGTTATATAGCAGCTGTATGATTTGAGCCACCAGAAGTGGAATGGTCTGAGTGAGGATGGCCTTTATAACAGAACCTTTTGAAAAATCCGTAGCGTTTGATGCCAAGGGGAACCTCCTGAAAATCATAATCGTACATAAACCGGGTTATGTGATAATTATTACTTAAATGCATGTATAAAAAACATATATGCTTTCCTTTTGCAGTGTATCACTGTATTTCAATATGGTAAAATATCAATTGTTGATGCCGGATATAGTGTTATTGAGGAACAATGTAACAGTGTAATACTGTTGATGTTCTGTACAGTATGCATCATTTGAATAACAGATTAATATGAATATATATGTCCGTAAGTGATTGCGGTAGAACGGAGATATTATGAAAAAAATGATTTCATGGAATGTTAACGGCCTTCGTGCTGTTATGGGTAAGAACTTTATGGAAGAGTTTCAGAAGCTGGATGCAGATATATTCTGTCTTCAGGAGACAAAACTTCAGGAAGGTCAGATAGAGTTGGATCTTCCGGGATATCATCAGTATTGGAACTATGCCGAGAAGAAAGGATATTCCGGAACGGCTCTTTTTACCAGGGAGGAGCCGCTTAGTGTTTCCTATGGAATAGGAATCGAGGAGCATGATAAGGAAGGACGTGTCATCACAGCTGAATTTCCGGAATACTATGTGCTTACTGTATATGTTCCAAATTCTCAGGGAGAACTTAAAAGACTTCCATACAGAATGGAGTGGGAGGATGCCTGGAGAGAATACATTAACAGGCTTAATGAGAAAAAACCTGTGATTTATTGCGGAGATCTTAATGTTGCCCATGAGGAGATAGACATCAAGAATCCGTCAACCAATCATCACAATGCAGGTTTTACAGATGAAGAACGTGCCAAGTTCTCACGTCTTCTTGACTCAGGTTATGTAGACAGCTTCCGTCTGCTTCATCCGGATGCGGTTGATGAATACAGCTGGTGGTCATACCGAATGAAGGCAAGAGAGAGAAATGTGGGGTGGCGTATAGATTATTTCGTTGTATCGGAAAAGATAAAGGATAGAATAAAGAGTTCCGATATACATCAGGAGATCATGGGTTCGGATCACTGTCCTATAGAACTACAGATGGAATTGTGATATTTGTTAAATATCTACATCTTTATTCAATATACCATACGCTTTTTAATCACTTATTTAAATATGTCATGCGTTTAATCGTTACATCTCTAATCAGATGTAACGATTTTTTGGTATATATGTTATACTTGTACCAACTATATGTAAAAATATTTTATCCTTTCCCCAAGACGCAACATCGGGAGACAGAAGTGGGGGTACAATGTTTGGATTAAGAAAAGAAAATGATCTGTATATTTTCGAAGCGGTTGTTCATACCGAACAGCTGTATCTCGACTTATATGATGGTAGTAAAAAAGTACGTCAGATAGCATTTGATCCCGGGAAAAGGATCGGAGATGTATGGAAGCTGGAAGTTGCAGAGGACATCTCTAAGTACAGCTACTGCTATGAAGCCGACGGGCACATATTCACAGATCCTAACGGAACAGTATTCGAGGGCAGAAAGAAGTTCGGATTCCTGAAGGACGGTATCAGGATATTGAAAACGCCTGTAGCAGAGGCTGTCGCCATGACGGAACTTAGTGAAGAGTGGTTGAAGGACAGGCCGCTGGAAATACCATATGATGAATCGGTTATATATCGTTTACATGTAAGAGGGTTTACTGCTCACTCTTCATCCGGATTAAATACGGATGTTCGCGGAACCTTTCAGGGAATCATCGAAAAGATACCTTATCTTACGTCTCTTGGGATAACGGCAGTTGAACTTATGCCTCCATATGAATTCAATGAAGTGATGCTTCCGGATTTTGGAGTACAGAATCCCTATAAAACAGAACTTAAACCTACAGGTCGCATCAACTATTGGGGATTCACCAAAGATGCATTGCAGCTTGCGCCAAAATCAAGTTTTACCTCTGATCATAAAAATCCGCGAAATGAATTTCGAAAGATGGTGTATGAACTGCACCGGAATAATATAGAAGTAATAGTGGATCTCTATTTTACATATGAGACATTACCGGATTATATTACAACAGTTATGCGTTACTGGCGTATCAACTATCATGTAGACGGTATACATATGATAGGATCTGCACCTTACAGTGTCATAGCCAGAGATCCTTACCTCAGTAGATTTAAGATATGGGCGGACAGCTGGGAAGGACAGATAATTGATGGAGACCGTTACGGAGGAGCCTACAGGCAGAATACACCGAAGTATCTTGCTGATTATAATGACGGATTCCAAAATGATATGCGTCGGGTTCTTAAAGGTGATGAGAGTATGCTGGGAACACTGATGAACAGGATAAGATTCAATCCTGCCGATAGAGCCAATATTCAGTATATGGCTAATGTTTCCGGTATGAGTCTTATGGATAGCATTTCATATGACAGAAAGCATAACGAATCCAATTATGAAGATAACAGGGATGGAACAAATCAGAACTTTTCGTGGAATTGCGGAGAGGAGGGACCCAGTCGTAAAAAATCGGTCAAGCTCCTGAGAAAAAAGATGTGGAGAAATGCTTATCTTCTTCTTATGCTTTGTCAGGGAACACCTCTTATCAATTCAGGAGATGAATGTGGTCAGACCCGTCTTGGCAATAATAATGCATACTGCCAGGATAACAATCTTAACTGGATGAACTGGCATCTCATGGAAAAGAATCAGGAGCTGTATGAATTTGCGAGGTATGTGATTTCATTCAGGAAGAAGCATAAAGTGTTTCATCAGCCGACAGCTTTGAAACAATTGGATTATCGTTCCGTGGGTATACCCGATCTCAGTTTTCACGGAGAAAATGCATGGAGACCTGAGATGGATAACTATAGGCGTCAGCTTGGAGTTATGTATGCAGGAGAGTATGCACAGGATGAGACTTTTATGGTTCTCTATAATTTCCATTGGGAAAAGCATGACTTTCTTTTGGCACATCCGCCTGCAGGTAAAAAGTGGGCGATTGCGATAGATACTGCATCAGAAGATAATAACGGGATATATCCCGAAGGACAGGAACTGGAGCTTTCCGATAATGAATGGGTTGTGGAACCCAGATCCATAGTTGTTCTTAAAGCGGTGAAAGATAAGTCATATAAGCCAAAGAGAAGAAGGGTACGAAAACAAAAAACTGAAGATAATAAGGCTTAGACGTAGATAGGATCAAAAGCAGAAGCATTATCCGCGTAAACGGTGTGCTGAAAAGAGTCAGAAGTTTTGTTCTGACGTCATTAATTATAGAAATCGAATGATAAAGATATAGCGTTTCGGTAACGGAACACTAAGGAGGAACTCATGACAGAAAAACTATACGATGTAATGAACTGGGCAGATGTAGAGGATGTAACTTATGCGGAAACAGCAGATCCAAAGAGTATTCTCGGCGCACATGTTATACCTGAAGGACTTCTGATTCAGGCTTTCATTCCAACAGCAAAGGATATCGAAGTTAAGATTCAGGGTGACAGGGTATATCAGATGGAACTTGCTGATGAGGAAGGATTCTTTGCCGTTCTCGTTCCTATGAAAAAGAAATGGGAAAAGGAACTTCCTAAGTTTTCTTATCTTATCACTTATGATAATGATACAACGATGGAGTCAGAGGATCCTTATTCTTTTGCTTCTATATATACAGAAGAAGATATAAAGAAGTATCAGGCAGGAATCTGGTATGATATTTATAACAAAATGGGGGCACACCCTATAACCATAGATGGCGTCGAGGGTGTAGTTTTTTCTGTTTGGGCTCCTAATGCAGAGAGAGTATCTGTAGTAGGTGATTTCAATCTTTGGGATGGAAGAAGAAATATGATGCAGTGTCTTGGTGCATCAGGAATTTTTGAGATATTTATTCCTCATCTTACTCCGGGGACTATCTATAAATATGAGATAAAGTGTCGCCACAAAGAGCCGTTCCTGAAGACCGATCCTTATGCCAATGCCATGGAGATGAGACCTAATAATGCTTCTGTTGTAGCTGAACTTGATAAGTTTGAGTGGACAGATAAGGAATGGGAGGATAGAAAGCTTGAGTTAAAGACATCCGGAATCAAAGAGCTTCCTATGAGTGTATATGAAGTACATCTCGGATCCTTTGCAAGAAAACAGTCCATGATAAACGAAGACGGAACCGAGGTAGCCGGCTCAGAGTTTTATAATTATAAAGAGTTGGCAAAGAAGCTTGCTGCTTATGTAAAGAAGCAGGGATATACTCATGTTGAACTTATGCCTATCATGGAGCATCCGCTTGATGCAAGCTGGGGTTATCAGGTATCGGGCTACTATGCGCCCACAAGCAGATATGGATCTCCTGAGGATTTCATGTATTTTGTCAACTATATGCATAATGAAGGAATAGGAGTTATTCTTGACTGGGTACCGGCACATTTCCCGAGAGATGCATGGGGCATTGCACAGTTTGACGGTACAGGACTCTATGAGAATCCGGATCCGCTTCTTGCAAGCCATCCACACTGGGGAACATTGACATTTAACTATCGTAAAAACGAGGTTTCCAATTTCCTTATCGGAAGTGCTATGTATTGGGCTGATAAGTACCACGTTGACGGACTCCGTATGGATGCCGTAGCTTCCATGCTCTATCTTGATTACGGACGACAGGGACAGAGTGTATCCAGAAATATGTATGGTGGAAATGAGAATCTTGATTCTGTTGAATTCCTGAAGCACTTGAACTCACAGTTCCACAAGAGATTTCCGGGAACCCTTTTGATTGCTGAAGAGTCTACAGCATGGCCTAATATCACAGGTTCAGTAAAGGATGACGGACTGGGCTTTGATATCAAGTGGAATATGGGATGGATGAATGACTTCCTCGGCTATATGGAGACAGATCCGTATTTCCGTAAGGGAAGCTACAATCAGCTTACATTCTCTATGATCTACAACTATTCAGAAGACTTTATGCTTGTGTTCTCACACGATGAGGTGGTTCATGGCAAGAGATCTCTTCTTGGAAAGATGCCGGGACATACATTCGAGGAGAAATCCAGAAATCTTCGTACAGCATATGGATACTTCTGGTCACATCCGGGTAAAAAACTACTCTTTATGGGACAGGATTTCGGCCAGTATGATGAGTGGTCTGAAAATCAGGAGCTTGAGTGGAATCTGTTGGAGTACCCTGTTCATAAGGAACTCCAGAGCTTTGTAAAGGATCTTAATGATGTATACAGGTCGCAGCCTGCACTCTGGCAGCTTGACTACTATCCGGATGGTTTTGAATGGATAAACTGCAGCTACAGTGATCTCTCTATGGTTATGTTTGTACGAAAGACTGACAAGCCGGAGGATACAGTCCTCGTTGTGACTAATTTTGATAATGTTGCTCATCCTAAGTTCAGAGTAGGTGTTCCGTTCATGTGCAATGCCAAAGCACTTATTTCAACAGATGATGAAAAGTACGGCGGATTTGGAATGGTTAAGCGTACTCAGATAAAGGCAAAGAAAATCTCATGGGATGACAGAGATTACGCTTTAGACATTGATATACCTTCTATGTCAACTACTATCTATAAGCTCACACCATGTGAGGAGCCTGAGATAAAGGAAAGTTCAAAGAGCACAGCGACTAAGAAAACCGCCAGAAAGCCGGCTGCAAAGAAGACTTCATCAAAAAAAGATGAGAAAGAGGAAGTAATAGAGGTTTCCGCGGTTGAAAAAGTCAGTGTCGGTAAAACAACGGCCAAGGCAACTAAAACAACTACAGCGAAAACTGTAAAGAAAGTTCAGACAGAGAGTGGTAAGAGTACTTTGAAACCTGCAGCAGCTAAGGCTCCTAAGAAGGCCTCAGGAGCTGCACGTCGCCGAAAGGGTTGATACAGAAAGCTTATAAGAGCCGGATTTAATGTCGAAATCCTTTATGGAGGTGCAGTATGAAAAAAGCAGGAGTGTTGATGCCGGTATTCTCTTTGCCGGGAAGATACGGCATAGGATCATTAGGTAAGGCAGCATACGATTTTATAGATGTTCTTTGTGATACAGGTAACAAGATATGGCAGGTTCTTCCCATGGGACCAACAGGATTTGGAGATTCTCCCTATCAGTCATTTTCTGCCTTTGCGGGTAATCCGTATTTTGTGGATTTAGATACGCTTATAGAGGAAGGTCTTTTGGATGAAAAAGAACTTGATGACCCGGAAGAATTTGATTTCGGCGATGGCAGGGCTTTAAAGAGAAATGTCAATGCGGGTTCGGTACAGTCGTCTGTTGAAAGTCCTGAAAGAGTTAATTACGGAAAATTGTATGTGAGCAAAAATAAGGCGTTAAAGCTTGCGTACAAGAATTATAAGAAACAGGGTGGAGACATTGATCTTCTGTATAAAGAACTTAGGTCTGAAACAGTTGAATATTGTGTCTTTATGGCTATTAAAGATAGCTTAAATGGGGCAAGCTGGGATGTATGGCCGAAGGAACTTAGAGACAATGATCCCTTAGCTGTTGCGGAATTCTCCAAAGAGCATAAGGATGAAGTTGACTTCTTTGCATTCGTTCAGTATCAGTTCATCAGGCAGTGGAGAAGCGTACACAAGTATGCGTCCATAAGAGGCATTGAGATAATCGGTGATATTCCTATATATTGTGCGGCGGATTCAAGTGATGTTTGGGCCCATCGTGAACTTTTCCAATATACCAGAGAAGGCGAACCGAAGAAGGTTGCGGGAGTACCGCCTGATTTGTTCTCAGTGACGGGGCAGTTATGGGGGAATCCTCTATATGACTGGAAGTTGCATGAGAAAACCGGTTATAAATGGTGGCTTGACCGTATGGACTACTGTCTTGAGATGTATGATACGTTGAGAGTTGATCATTTTAGGGGATTTGAAGCCTATTATGCAATTCCTTACGGAGATGAAACGGCAGAAAATGGCGAATGGATCGAAGGCCCGGGAATGGGCCTCTTTGATGCGATGTATAAGCATTACGGGAAAAAGGACCTTCCGATCATTGCTGAGGATTTGGGTATCATAACGGATGGCGTGAGGGAACTTATGGCCAAGGTTGGATTCCCCGGTATGAAAGTGCTTCAGTTTGCATGGGATTCCGGTGCGGATAATGCATTTCTGCCACATAGTCTTGTCTCTCCTAACTGCATCTACTATACAGGTACACACGATAATGACACTCTTAGACATTGGTTCGAAACTCTCCCTGACTGGCAGAGGGACTATATGTATAAGTATATGAGCCGTTCTTCAAATGACTGGAAAGTTATGCCTGAGCTACTGATAAAGCTTTCGATGGGAACCGTTGCAGACACTGTTGTGGTTCCTGCGGCAGACTATCTTGGACTTGGAGGACAGGGAAGAATAAATTATCCCGGAACATCGGGAGATAACTGGCAGTGGAGGATGAAAGAAGGCGCCTTCAGTGATGTTATAAAGAGCAGGATGTCTGAAATCGTAGGTGTATACGGTCGTTATCAAAAAGCCGAACCGAAACCGGTTAAAAAAGTTGAAACCGAAGTTGAAGTCGGTGCTTCCTGTGAGAAAGATGATTCTAAGGAAGTATTGATACTCAAGGAAACACTTATTTAATCGGTGTTTCCTTAGATATAAATGAAAAAGCATCGAAGCATATCTCATATCTTTAGTTGGACCGATTGGGAAGTAGAGAATGTGTTTTGTACATAAGACATACTTTTATCGGGAATATATAAAAAAGCCGGAGGGTACTGAATGTATCCTTCGGCTTTATACATGTTTATCTGATGAGATGTATTAAGAATGAACTCAATAGATAGAGCATTAAAGCTATATGAAGTTTAAATCAAATGTTATCAGTTCACGGCGAAACTTGCCTGAGCCTCGTTTTTGGCAAGATCCTTTACGTAAACTACAATGGAATCTGCTGCCATTGAAAAAGTTACTTTTCCGGTTGTACGATTAATATCTGTAGGCTTCAGATTGTTTCCGAGGCTGTCTACTGCATAGATAGAATCCCAATCAACACCTGATTGTGTATCAGATACGATAAACTCAAGATAGCCGGCACCAAGAACTACAGATTCTTCGTCGATGACAGGATTTGTCTCATCCAAAAGGTTGACCTGAATATGTGAAGATTTAGTCATATTGTTGATGGCTACAGCTGTAACGGTAAGATTGCCGTTTTCTGTAAGTATACACTTGTATGTTTTGCCGCTCTTTTCAAGTTCTACAGGCTGTCCTTCTATAGAAGCTGTGACAGATTTGACAGGTATAAGGGATGAAACCTTAAAAGAGACCTCTGCATTCTGATAATCCTTTGTATCAGGTTCTGAAGCATCTATAGATGGAGCCTGAATGACGAAAAGAAGAATGAGTCCGTTTATAACTACGTATGGAATCAAAAAGCCTAAAAGGAAACGAGTGAGACCGGATTGTGAGGATTTACCCTTTACAAGACGTCCGTTTGCGTCATAACGCATAGATGGTCTCTCTGAATAATTCTTTGCCATAATTGCCTTTCTGTTACTTATATTTTTATACATAATTTGCGATAAGTATAACAAAATGAATCTTGCGTTACAAGAAGGTTGTTGTTATACTTGTTTAATACTTAATTAAATTTTCTAGAAATATCATTCTTGATTTCCAGGGATTTTCCAAAATATTGAATTAAAAGTATAGATAACATAACATTATTTTTTGCTTGTGAGTTTATGATCATCTGATATTACACTGGATGGATTTCTATCGATAATCGATATTATTTCAGTTTTTATATTCAATTTAATATGAATATGTTTTCTCAGGCAGCTATCAACAGGGGATCAATTCTTACGCCAACCGACTAAGGAGGACACATGGCAGACGAAAGAGAAGAGAAGGTGACATCTGAGTCCAAACCTGCAAGAAAAACCAGAGCAAGAGCAGGAAAAAAAGAGGAGACTACAGAAGTCACGGAGACAAAAACCGTAAAGACTACCAGAAAAACACGTACCAAAAAAGATGTAAAGGAAGAGGGTACAAAGGACGTCGTTGACGCGAATGAAGTTGCAAAGGATGACGTGGCGGAGGAGACACCAAAGAAGAGAACCGTGCGCCGTACAACAAAAAAAACGGTTTCTGATGCAGAAGATAGCACAGATGCCATAAAAACAACAGCAAGAAAGACTTCTTCAAGAAAAACTACTCTAAAGAAAAATGAAGAGAAAGAGGCTGACATTGCTTCTGAAAACTCAGGTGACATCCCGGAAAAAACTGCTGATGACCATGATGCAAAAAGGGAAATACCTGTACAGGATCCAATTACAGATTCCATAAAGGAAAGTACCGGGACAGAAGCAGTAGCAGATAATATTGCAGTATCAAAGGATATTCAGGTAAATCCACAGTCAGAGGCTGTTTCATCAGATCAGTCATCAGAAAGAACGTCTGAGACATCAGAACCGGGTGAAGTACGAGTGCAGGATAATAAGGTCAATAACCATCGTAAAACTATCGTTGTGAACAGACGGGGGATACATGGAGTCAAGCCGGTAAGAACCTCTGACAGAGATGTCAGAAATGACCATGCTCAAAGATCAGAATATCAGAACAGAACAGATCGTTATTCAAGATTTGATAAGAGTCAGGATACAGCAGAGAGAGATTCGAGAGTTGAGCGAGAAGATAATGCTGTAGGTCAGGAGTATGCACAAAGAGATAATGCGTTGGGGGTCAGACAGGATACGCAGCAAAGAGACTTTCGTCGTTTTGAAAAGGATGCAGCTGATCGTACAGATGAGGATATGGCCAGCAGAGATGCCGAAATAGTAAAGGCCGCTGAAAATGAGAAGACTGATGAGCTTGATAATGAAACTCAGAAGGCACCAACAGGCAATCCTTGCGGAGGTATCCTGGAGGTTATGCCGGATGGCTTCGGTTTTACAAGATCAGAGAATTTCCTTCCGGGTGAAAATGATGTCTATGTAAATCCTGCCATCATAAAGAGATACAGACTTAAAACCGGTGATGTCATTAAAGGTCTGTACAGAAGTAAGAATCCTAATGAACGTTTCGGAGCCCTTTCCTATATAGAAACAGTTAATGGTAAGCCGCTTAGTGCCATTTCACAGAGAAAGAGCTTTGAACAGCTTACGCCTGTGTTCCCCAATCAGCGAATAAGACTGGAAGTTGAGGGAGAGAAGGCACCGACTTCTCTAAGATTACTTGATCTTCTTGCACCTATCGGTAAAGGGCAGAGAGGAATGATTGTTTCTCCGCCTAAGGCAGGTAAGACTACACTTCTTAAGCAGGTGGCAAAGGCTATAGTAAAGAATGAGCCGAATATGCATCTTTTGATACTTCTTATCGATGAACGTCCTGAAGAAGTAACTGATATGAAGGAAGAGGTAGAAGGCGGTCTTGTGACAGTTATTTACTCAACTTTTGATGAACAGCCTGAGCATCATAAGCGTGTTGCTGAGATGACAATTGAAAGGGCGAAACGTCTTGTGGAGCAGGGAGAGGATGTTACCATCCTTCTTGATTCCATCACAAGACTTGCAAGAGCATACAATCTGGTTGTGCCTGCATCGGGAAGAACTCTGTCCGGAGGTTTGGATCCGGCAGCACTCCATATGCCAAAGAGATTCTTTGGTGCCGCAAGAAATATGCGTGAAGGAGGTTCACTTACTATTTTGGCTACGGCACTTGTTGATACAGGTTCACGTATGGATGATGTTATATATGAGGAGTTCAAGGGAACCGGAAATATGGAACTTGTGCTCAACAGAGAACTTCAGGAACGTCGCATTTTCCCTGCTATCGATATTGTTAAGTCAGGAACCCGTCGAGATGACCTGCTTCTTACAGATCTTGAGAGAAGTGCAGTTGATATAATCCATAAGAGGACCTATGATGAAAAGGCGGGAGCGGCTGAAGAAGTTATCAATCTTTTTGATAAGACAACCAATAATGAGGAAGTGTGTCAGTTTGTGGTAAATGGTAAGCCTGTAATGCGATCTCAGAACACTAATTCAAGACTTGCAATCAAGATAAACAGACCACAGTGATAAAAAGGTATTGCAAATAAATATCATTTATGTTAATTTGATAAGGCTTTACTAAAAACTAAGTATATCATGGCGTTCAGTGATGTATCAGGCGCTTTGGATATGCGACTTTATATGGTTGGGAACCATGTAGAAAGAGGTACAAAATGAGAGAGGGTATTCATCCTAAGTATTACCAGGCTACAGTTACATGTAACTGCGGTAACACATTCGTAACAGGCTCAACAAAGCCGGAGATCCACGTAGAAGTTTGCTCAGCTTGCCATTCATTCTATACAGGCAAGGAGAAGTCAGCTAACGCTGCCGGTCAGATCGATAAGTTCAACAAGAAGTTCGGTCTTGCTTAAGTGGAGAGAACCGGTTCAGAACCGGGGCCTGATAAAATCAGGATTAAAGAACACATGCTGTGCATGTGTTCTTTTTTTGACCTTTTTTCTTTATGTACTTTATATTGAATAAACAACTTATTTCGTATACACTAATTGCCATGAAAAAATACTGATATTATGACCTGATTTTCAGAATGCCGGATCCGGCATTAAGGTTTGATTTATAAAGGCAGATTATATGACGGATAGATTAAATAACGAAGCTGTTGATATGGACGCTTCAATATGTGAAATTTCAGCAAAGTCCCGTGGACAGGTATATAGCGGTATAGGCGGGCAGGCTGTACTTGAAGGAATGATGATGCGTAACGGACAGAAATATTCTGTGGGCGTTAGAAAGGCAGATGGAACTATAGAGGTCATGGAGGACACCTATATTTCCATGACGGATAAGTACCCGATATGTAAGGCTCCGTTTATAAGAGGGATTTTTTCATTTGTGGATTCCATGATACTCGGCACAAGATGTCTGAATTACAGTGCTTCATTTATCGAGGATGATCCTGAGGATGCTGACAAGGAACCGGGAAAATTTGAAAAGTGGCTGAATGACACGTTCGGTGAGAAACTTGAATCAGTTATTTCCGGAATTGTTATGGTATTTTCCTGTGTTCTTGCCATTGGACTGTTTGTTTTGCTCCCTGCATGGGTTGCGAGCTTTATCAAGCCATACCTTCCACATGAGTCATTGCTTGGACTGATTGAAGGAATCATAAGAGTTGTTATATTTGTTGTTTACATAAAGCTGGTATCCAGGACTCCTGATATCATGAGGACGTTTCAATATCATGGAGCGGAGCATAAGTGTATAAACTGTGTTGAGCATGGTCTTCCTTTGACTGTGGAAAATGTTGCTGCTTCAAGCAAGGAACATAAGCGTTGCGGAACCAGCTTTATAGTTTATGTTATGCTCATTTCCATACTTCTCTTTATGGTTATACGTTTTGATAACATCTGGCTTAAGCTTGCAAGTCGTCTGGTACTTATTCCTGTTATTGCCGGTATAAGCTATGAGGTGCTCCGTATAGTCGGAACTTATGACAATGCTTTGACGAGGATTCTCTTCATACCGGGAATGTGGATGCAGGGCCTCACTACAAAGGAGCCTGATAACAGTGAGATAGAGGTAGCTATCGCAGCAGTAGAGAAGGTGTTTGACTGGCGTAAATTCGAGAAGGATACATTCGGAATTGAATTTGATGAGTGATTGAGACCGGATTTTTGACAGATAAGGAAAGTATTATGTTAGATATAACATTCCGTCAGCTTCTTAAAGAGGCTGCGGATAAATTAAAGACAGCCAATGTTCCGGACCCGCGTTTTGATGCGCGGGCTCTTATTGTATATTCGTTTCATTTGGATTCGGCGCACTTTCTTCTTTATGAGAGTAGAAAGATATCTTCTATCGTGCCTGAAGTATTTTCAGATGAAGAATCGCTTAAGAAAGCATTCGAAACATTCGAATATAATCTCTCAAGAAGAGAGAAAAGGGAACCGCTTCAGCAGATACTGGGAACAGTTGGTTTTTACGGATTGGATTTTCGCGTCACAAAGGATGTACTTTGTCCAAGGGCTGATACCGAAACGCTTATTGATGCGGTGTTGGGAAACCTTATGTACGACAATATCCCTGAGGTGTACAGGAATGAAAAGAAACTGGTGGATATGTTGACATCCGGAAGGCAGATTGTGGAAAAGGAAGATGCATCGTTACTTGACGTATGTACAGGTTCAGGATGTATAGCTGTTACACTGGCCAGATTCGGCCATTTCAAGAGAATAACAGCTGTGGATATCTCAGACCCGGCGCTAAAAATAGCAACATATAACAGAGACGAGATACTGGGACAAAAGGAAAAATGCAGGGTTGTTTTATTTAAATCCGATATGTTCAGTGAAGTTCGGGGGAAATTTGATGTTATCGTATCAAATCCTCCGTATATTCCATCATCAGTTGTAGATACATTGGAGCCTGAAGTAAGGGACTTTGAGCCAAGGATAGCACTTGACGGGACAGAAGATGGACTAAGATTTTATCGTATACTTTCGGAAGAAGCGCCGAAACATCTTAAAGAGGGGGGCTATGTTTTTTTTGAAATCGGATATGATCAGGGAGATGCGGTTTCTGAGCTCTTAAATAAAGCTTCATTCAAAGATGTGATGGTTTTAAAGGATTTCTCACAGAATGACAGAGTTGTGATGGGACATCTGTGATAGATATTGTAGAAGGAATGGAGATAATATATGGATATGTTTGATCGTCTTGATTCAATAGAGAGACATTATGAAGAGATTCAGCGCTTTATGACAGAGCCTGATATAGTTAATGATACTGAAAAATATCTAAAGATCATGCGTGAAAGCAGCGAACTGGAACCGCTGATAACTACTTATCGCAAATATAAAGATGCGCTTCAGGCAGAGAAGGATTCCCTTGAAATCCTTGGCACAGAGAAGGATCCTGATCTTGTGGAGATGGCAAAGGAAGAACTATCTCAGGCAAAGGCAGATCAACCTGCACTTATAAAGGAACTTCAGATTCTTCTTTTACCGAAGGATGAAAATGACGATAAGAACATCATTATGGAGATAAGAGGAGGAGCCGGTGGGGATGAGGCGGCTCTTTTTGCATATGAACTGTATCGTATGTATATAAACTATGCGGAACGTCGCGGTTATCGTACAGAACTTGTATCTGCCAATGAAACCGGAATAGGCGGAATGAAAGAAGCTGTTTTTATCGTAACCGGAAAGGGTGCTTATTCAAGACTTAAGTATGAGGCAGGGGTACATAGAGTACAGAGAGTTCCTGTGACAGAGTCAGGAGGACGTATTCATACTTCAACTGCAACAGTATCAGTTATGCCTGAAGCTGAGGATGTAGATGTGGAGATAAATCCGGCTGATGTAAAGATGGAGGTGTTCAGATCTTCAGGTGCCGGTGGACAGCATATCAATAAAACATCTTCAGCGGTAAGACTTATACATGTGCCTACAGGTATGGTTGCGGAGTGTCAGGAGGAACGTTCGCAGGTTCAGAACAGAGAGAAGGCTATGCGCCTGCTTCGGGCAAGACTATATGAAATAGAGTATAATAAGAAGCAAAGTGAAGCTGCGGAAGCAAAGCGTTCACAGGTTGGTACAGGAGACCGTTCAGAGAAGATAAGAACCTACAATTTCCCTCAGGGAAGAGTTACAGACCATCGTATAGGTCTGACACTTTACTCAATAGAGAAGGTGCTGAATGGAGATCTGGATGAACTTCTTGATCCTATCATTGCAGCTGATCAGGCTGCGAAGCTTGAGGAATTAAATAAATCTGTAGTTTAGTACTTGTGAGGAGATGACATAGTGGCCAGAGAATTGAAAAGTCTTAAGAAACGACAGCAGTCCAGGAAAAAGAGTTCCGGAGGAAGATCCAGAGCACTGCCTGTTATGGTTGCTGTTGTTGTGATTTTACTTGCGATTTCTACATTGATATTTTTTGTCTATGAAAAGAAATATGCACCAACAAGGACACTTGCGGATAAGACTGGATATTTTGGTGTGAGCGGTGATGATGTGGCGCTTTTCTTAAACGATGAGCAGGCTATGGATGAAGAAAGCTCTCCTGTAAAGGCAAAGCTCATCAACGGAGGAGTATTTATTCCTTATGAGTGGGTTATGTCTGAACTTAACAGAAGATACTATTGGGCAAAGGATGTAAATCAGATTTTTTATACATTGCCCAGAGAGACTGTAAAATACGGTC
The DNA here is from genome assembly GCF_900113415.1 of Oribacterium sp. WCC10. Lineage (GTDB taxonomy): Bacteria > Bacillota > Clostridia > Lachnospirales > Lachnospiraceae > Oribacterium. The sequence continues at coordinate 96,349 of NZ_FOPH01000002.1, forward strand.
TTGGTGATAAGCTGGAAGACGGTTCTACGGCGTTCATCCGCATAGGTGATTCCACAGAAGATCTATATCTTAATATCAAGTTTATAGCAAAATACACGGATATAAGATATGAGTGCTTCACTGATGATTCGAATAAAAGAGTGTTCATATCCAATAACCTTGATGCCTATAAGCAGGCTACAGTTACTAAGAAGGAGTCAGTGAGACTTCTTGGTGGAATAAAGTCAGAGGTTCTAACGACTCTTCAGGCAGGAAACAAGGTTAAGATACTGGAAAATCTTGACAAGTGGTGCAAAGTTGAAACAGAAGACGGCTATATAGGATGGATGAGAAACTCCCGCATCACTGATATAAGTGATGTCACACCTGAGAGTGATTTTGTTGCGCCTGAGTATACGCATATAGGAAGAACAGACGGTTCCAGAGTGGTTTTAGGATTTCATCAGATAACTCTGACAGATGCCAACAAGTATCTTGAAGATATTACAAGCGATGCCACAGGTATGAATGTGGTGGCACCCACCTGGTTTATACTCACAGGAGATGATGGTACATTCAAATGCTTTTGGACTCAGGATTATGTTGACAAGGCTCATGCCAAGGGATATCAGGTTTGGGCTACGGTTAACAACTTTGACGGCGGGGATGTTGATGAATCGGTATTTCTTACAAGTTCGGTACTTCGTGAGAATCTCATAAATAATCTTGTGTCAACTGCGCTTGCCGGGGGGATAGACGGACTCAATATTGATTTTGAGCTGATACCGAAGAAGCTTGGAAGGGATTATGTTCAGTTTATGCGTGAACTTGGTGTGGCGTGCCGAAATGCCGGTATCATTCTTTCGGCAGACTGCTATGTTCCATACTCATATAACAGTTACTATGATATAGAACAGCTGGGAGCCAATATCGATTACGTTATCATCATGTGCTATGATGAGCACTATGCGGGAGGAGAAGCCGGAAGTGTTTCTTCTATTGGTTATCTGAATCATGCATTGACAGAAACGCTTGAGATGATGGATTCTGACAGAGTTATAATCGCAGTTCCTTTCTATACAAGAATATGGAGTATAGATGCTTCCGGAAATACCACATCGGATGCAATGGGGATAAAGGATGCAAGTAACTGGATAGAAAAGAACGGAGTGGAACTTAGCTGGAACAGTGAGATCGGACAGAATTACGGAGAACGTCAGAATGGAGATATACTTCAGAAGATATGGATGGAAGATGAAAAGTCCATGAAGCTTAAGATGGATATCATTAAAGAGAGCAAGGTGGGCGGAGTTGCTGCTTGGAAGCTCGGTCAGGAACCGGATGGATTCTGGTCAATACTAGATCTGAATAGTGCTTCATGAGTTGCATGAATCAAATGAACATCTGAATCTTCCAAAAGATAGAGAGATATATTACCTGTCTGAATATTGAGTTATAAAAGATTCAGAATATTGTTTGTGAAATAATAGTTACAGTGGAAAGAGAGGCTTACTGTCTGTCAGGTATATTTTCCGGCAGATGGGTTAATAAAAAATGGAAACTATCGTAAAAGGTATGGAGGGTATAGAACAGGCTGCCGAGATCATCAGAAAAGGTGGTCTTGTGGCTTTCCCTACGGAAACTGTATATGGACTTGGGGGAAATGCTTTGGATCCTGAAGCAAGCAGGAAGATATATGCTGCCAAGGGAAGACCTTCGGATAATCCGCTTATAGTTCATGTATCCTGTATTGACGAGGTGAAGCCTCTTGTATCCGAGCTTCCGGGAGATGCAGAAAAGCTTATGGAGGCTTTTTGGCCGGGACCATTGACCATCATTATGCCGAAGTCGGATATAGTTCCGTATGAGACAACAGGTGGACTTGATACAGTTGCTGTCCGTTGTCCGGAAAATAGAGTTACTCTTGCATTTATAAAGGAATCAGGTTTGCCTATTGCAGGACCAAGTGCCAATACCTCCGGTAAGCCAAGTCCGACAGAGGCCATGCATGTAAAGCATGATCTTGACGGAAAGATAGATATGATACTTGATGACGGACCTGTAGGTATAGGTGTTGAGTCTACCATCATAGATATGTCAGGCGAGGTGCCGACGTTGTTAAGACCGGGTGCCATAACTATAGAGGATCTTACAGATGCCCTGGGAAGGAAAGTTGAGATTGATCCGGCTATAATAGCGGGAGGAGTTAGTGAGGGCATCCATCCTAAAGCTCCCGGTATGAAATACAGACATTATGCCCCTAATGCCAGGATGTCTTTGGTAACAACCAGACTTCTTAAAGAAAAAGATTATGATGTAAGTCTCGGGGAGCGACTTGAAGCTGATAAGCAGGTAGCTGCTCTTATAAATGATTTGGTTAAAAACGATGAAGAAGAGGGACTTAAGGTTGGTATCATTTGTTGTGAAGAAACTCGTGGATGTTATACTGAGGCTTCTGACAAAAAGGCTGAGATTAAGGTTTTGGGACATCGCAGTGAGCCTTTGTCCATGACTCATGAACTATTCAGAGTACTTCGTGAATTCGATGACGACAAGGTGGAACGTATTTATGCAGAGAGTTACAGTGACAAAGGAGTCGGTTTTGCACTTATGAACCGTATGCGAAAGGCAGCCGGTATGAATGAAATTATTGCGGACTGATAAGAAAAATAAGTCTGCAGATTTAGATGTGGGGTTTTAATTACTTTTTCGGAGGATAAAATGGAAGATAGTGGAAAGAGAAAAGACTATATAACCTGGGACGAATACTTTATGGGTGTGGCAGAAATGTCTGCCAGACGTTCAAAGGATCCCAACACACAGGTAGGAGCATGTATTGTAAGCCCGGATAACAAAATCCTTTCTATGGGATATAATGGATTTCCCAAGGGATGTTCGGATGATGACTTCCCATGGACAAAGATTCATGCGGTTGATGATCCGTATAATGCAAAGTATTTTTATTCGACTCATGCCGAGCTTAATGCCATACTGAATTATCGTGGAGGTTCACTTGAGGGAACCAAGCTCTACGTTACATTATTTCCGTGTAATGAATGTGCCAAAGCACTTATACAGGCCGGGATAAAGACATTGATATACTATTCTGATAAGTATGCCGATACAGCAGCCACAAAAGCAAGTAAAAGAATGCTGGATGCTGCAGGAGTAAGATACTATCAGTATGAGGCAACAGGACGTAAGATAACACTTGATCTTTAAGCTGGGACCGGGATTTTACATGAGATGAGGGCAATATGTTTATAAAGGGAGAGAGCAAAGAGAAAAGGACAGAGAGAGTTCATGAAATCATGAAACGTCTTGATGCTCATTATGGCGCTGAACCACCGATATTTTTGAAACACAATAATGCCTGGCAGTTATTATTTGCCACTATACTTAGTGCGCAGTGTACGGACGAAAGAGTAAACAAGGTTACAGAAAAGCTGTTTAAAAAGTATACTGATCTCATGGCTTTTGCTAATGCTGATTTATTGGAACTGGAGGAAGACATAAAGTCCACAGGCTTTTATCATAACAAGGCTAAAAATATAAAGGCCTGTGCCCGGGATCTGATAGAGCGTTTTCAGGGAGTGGTTCCGGATTCCATAGAGGAACTTACTTCATTGCCGGGGGTAGGACGTAAGACGGGCAATCTGATTCTTGGACATATTTATGATAAAAATGCAATAGTTGTTGATACCCATGTAAAGCGGGTTTCAAACCGTCTGGGTCTTGCTGAATCGAATGATCCTACAGAAACGGAGTATCAGCTTAATGATACTGTTCCCGAGGAATACTGGATACGTTGGAATACCCATATCATTTCTCTTGGAAGAAGTTATTGCAAGTCTGCAAGTCCTGATTGCGATGGTTGCTTTGTGAATGATCTTTGTCCGAGCTGTGGTAGAGAGGAGATACTTCAGGCGACCCGTGCGGGAGCCACAGACAGAAAGAGCAAATCCGGTAAAACGGGTATGAAAAGGAAGATGTGATTATGTCAGAATGTGAGATGTGTTCAAATTACACATATGATGATGAATATGATGAGTGGTGTTGTGATGCCGACATTGACGAAGATGACATGGCCCGTATGTGGGGCGGTCGAAGTAAGCATTGTCCGTACTGGCACAGTAACGATGAGTACAGAACAGTCAAACATCAGTCCATAGGTCATCTACCGGGTTACAGTGATGCCGGAAGATTTATAGATGATTCCTATGATGAGCTTTCGGATGGCGAAGCCTGAATGATCCGAAGGCTTTTTTATTATCAGTAGATCACTGTGAGAAAAATGAGGATGTTGGATATCCGACAAAAGACCTTGATTATTATTTTGGAATGGGGAATAAATGTTAAATATTGTTTTACACGAACCGGAGATACCTTTTAATACTGGAGCGATAGGAAGAACCTGTGTGGCAACCAATACAAATCTTCATCTTATCAGGCCCTATGGTTTTGAACTTAGCGACAAGTATGTAAAAAGAGCAGGAATGGACTACTGGCCAAAACTCCATTTGTCTGAATATCTTGATTATAAGGATTTTCTCGCAAAGCATCCGGAAATACATTTTGCTGATGAATTTTGCGAAGATTCAGGGGATGCAGAGAGTGCGTGGAATGATTTTACAAACCGGTCAAAGGAAGTGATTGAAACACCAAAGCTCTGGTTTGCCACAACCAAAGCACAGTATGTATATAGCGATGTTACATACGGTCCGAATGATTACATAATGTTCGGAAAGGAATCAGCCGGAATCCCTGAGGAGATACTTGTTGAGCATCCAAAATCATGTGTCCGCATTCCTATGTGGGGAGACATGCGTTCGCTCAACCTCAGCAATTCTGCGGCAATAATGGTCTATGAGGCCTACAGACAAAATGATTTTATGGATCTCAGCAGAAAAGGTGAGCTTCACAGACTTCACTGGTGATAGAGACATTTTTCGAAAAAACTAGTATACTAAAAGAAAGATTTCGGGATGGAGTGAAAAGAGGGTCTCAGGATGGATCGGAATCTGTACGGAAGGAATACCGACAGAAGCAATAAATCTGAAATATTTCATAAGACAAAACCTAAAAAGAAAAAGCGATGGATCGGCAGCGCTGCGGTAATTCTGGTAGTTGCTGCGGTAGCCGGTCTTTCTTTTGTTATTACCAAACATGATGTGTCATGGGTACGACGTTTAATAAGAGAAGAACTGCAAATCATTTCAAAGCATCAGAATGAAATATATGAGAGCGTAGTCATGGATGACGAGGAAGATAATCAGGAGGAAACTGTAGATCCGGATAAGGATACAGGCTGGGTTCTTAGAGGAGGTAACTGGTATTATCTTGATGATGATCATGAGCCGTTGACAGATCAGTGGGTGGACGGAGTTTACTATGTCGGTGAAAATGGCGAGATGCTGAGAGATACAGTAACACCCGATGGCCGGAAGGTAGACAAAAACGGTGAAGTTGTAAGCATGACAGGAGAGGCTTATCGTGCTTACTATAATGAACTGAAAAAACTCGAAGATATCTATGGAAAAACCGGTATCAGAAGTTCCGGCATTGTAAGTAAGGAGCCGGATTCGTATAAGGATATGCTTGGAATAGGCCTTATCAGACTCATAGATTTTGACAGAGATGGCCTTAATGAGATGCTTGTCGGATACTTCGATCCGGTAGATGAGCAGTACAGGTTCAGAGTATATGGATACAGGGACGGAAAGCTCAGACAGTATATAGATGAACTGATGGGCGGTAATGGCAGTCCTATGGTATATTCTGTGGGAACGGAAACTCTGGATAACGGTGAAGAGTATATAACCAATCATTTTGGTATCAGCAAACACAGGATATACGGTTTTAATGAGAATGGAGATTTTGTAAAGTTAAAGGATATAGGTCTCAGAGAGATAGACGGAAAAAAGTATAATGACTCTGAAGTGGCAAGAGTGACCGGGTCATGGATAGCATACAATGAAAAGAACTACTCCATGACTATGGTTTCTGATTATAATGACAGAATAAGGGATATCCTGCTGACGAAAAGGACTCTGCGTGTGGGCGCAAATGCTTCTAAATCCGGAAAGGATTCTATAGATAAGATACCTCAGGATTATCCTGATAAGGCAAAGGAGTATACTACTCAGCAGCTGACAGAGGAGATTCATGCACAGACAAGAGATGAAATCGTAGATTATCTGTATGAGGATTTTGATGGTGACGGTGCAAGAGACATGGTGGCCATGACTGTCAGCTATGAGCAGTTTGGGTTGAATCAGGGAATCACCACGGCGCCGGATGAAGTTGAAATAGTATCGGATTTTGATGATGGATATGATTATCATGCCACATGGTGGTTTACAAATGGTGAGGAGACATATTCATTTTATGATTTTTTTGCTCCTGTTATGACCGGATTAAGACTATATCCCGTTAAGACAGCTTCGGGAACACAACTTGCGGCTACAATGTATTGGCGGGATAGTATAAGTCCGTACTATACACCGGGGGTGATCATTAACAATGGAAGAACACCATATGTTATTGATGCTTACGGAACCACAGGAAGGACCACCAGTACTGAGAGTACCGGAATTATATACAGATTTTCAAATGTTGAGGGGGCTGTTGAGCTTTTCAATGAAGAAGGTTACAATTTTTCGCTCCCAACATACGATAGAATAGAGTATGAGCACGCAATCTATAACAGGGCAGAAGATGGAACAACTGAAGAGGAATGTTCATACGGAAGTCTAAGGTATGATTCGGTAACAAATAAGTGGAATGTCTATTAGGTAGAAATAATTACTAATATGGCATTTTGCTTAGAAAAAACTTTAAAAAACATGAGACAGTTTTGAAAGTCGGATGTAAAATAGGAAATATACTGATGTAGGGGTGTATAGAGTGATATGATTGAATAGTACCAAGTCGGCTCCTAACTCGGCACTTAAATTTGAAAGGAGATACTATATGGAGAGGACCGAAGAATTATTCATAAGCAGCGACGAGAGAAAAGCTGATGAGGCCCTTAAGATTGTAGACGAGTTTATAAATGAACAGGGACTTGACAAGAAAAAGGCCATACATCTGAGGCTTTTGGCAGAGGAGACTATAGGTATGGTGAGTGCCATGACCAGAGACTTTGATGCCCGTTTTTGGATAGAGCATGAAGCTGATGAGTACAGGGTTAAGCTTCAGGTTGATACAATCATGGATAAGGCAAAGAAAGAGGCGTTACTGTCGGTATCTACCAAAGGACAGAATGTTTTGGCCAAGGGATTTATGGGAAAGATCGGAGATATCATAGAAAACAGTCTTTTGAGCTTTGATGAGAGTATGAAGCTGCAGCAGGAATACGGAGTTGCGATTCCGTATGATTTTACCGGAATGGGTGTGATGAATGATATGTCAACCGTAGGCATGCCTATGGTTTGGACACTTAGCAATTATAAGGAGTCATTACAGGAAGCATCGGGAGAAGATGAACAGGTTCGGGATATGTATGACGAACTTGAGAAGTCAATTGTGGCGAGTCTTGCCAGGGATGTTATCGTAGGAGTCAAGAGAGACAGAGTTGAGATGACCATCGTTTGCTGATTACGGTGAAGACAGTATAAATCAGGTTATTAATAAAGATAATAATAAAGGAGACAGAATTATGCTGAATATTACAAAGAAAAAAGAAGGAAGCAATCTTGAGTTCGCACTTGAGGGACGTCTTGATACTACAACAGCTCCTCAGTTTGATGAGCAGATTAATGCTGAAATCGAAGGTGTTACAGATCTTACCATGGATTTTGCTGCTTTGGAGTATGTGTCCAGTGCAGGTCTAAGAGTTCTTCTTTCTGCACAGAAGAAGATGAATAAGCAGGGACATATGGTTATAAAGAATGTTTCAGAAGAAATCAATGAGATATTTAATGTTACAGGTTTCTCTGATATTCTTGTTATAGAATAAGATAGTCATATATATTAAATGATTGGGAATATATAGTTGATTAAAATGAATTAAAAGCTCTATGTTGATCTCATTGAGATACAGCATAGAGCTTTTTGTAACATACGGCATATAAAAAGCTGATATTACCGAGGAGACACTGATTTGCAAAGGAAATTGATGCTTCGTATCGAAAATACGATCATGGAAACGATTTAATCAGAGTTTCCCTTAAAAGAAATTGTATGTCAAAATATTGTCGGCTACATATTGCTTATCATTTTAACTGGTAAATGATGGAGGGGCGCCCTCCTGTTTCGTAATCAACAGTGCTTTTAACTTTTCCGTTCTCGATCAGGTAATTCAGGTATCGACGTATGGTTACTTTTGAAAGATTGAGCTGACCTGACATGGTTTCACAGGTTACGCGCTCATTAGGATGATCCGTCATCCATGAAAAAACAGTATCGAGGGTTTTCTTGTTTAGCCCCTTCTCCAAAGGTGCGTTTTTCGAACTTTCTAAGGATGTATCAAGAAGTTTATCAAGCTTTGTCTGAGTAAGTCGTTCCTCCTTATGCTCTTCCATAAAGCCGGCTCTTTTTTTGAACTTTTCAATGGCTGAAGCAAAACGCTCGAAAGAAAATGGCTTTATAATGTAGTCAATGATTCCGGAGTTTAAGGAGTTTTCAATAATCCTCAGATCGTTTGCGGCTGTAATCATGATAACAGAAACCGGATTATGAAGAGTACGGAGTTTATGTAGCAGATGCATGCCATCCATTTTGGGCATATAGACATCAAGTATTGCAAGATCTACACTATTGTTTTTTAGATATTCAAGTGCCTCTGCGCCATCCTTAAGTATGGCAACAATTTCGAATCCGCCGCATTTTTCCAAATATTCACGGTCGATCTCTGCTACGGGAGCGTTGTCTTCAATTATAATTGCTTTATACATAAAACCTCCATGGGGTTATCATATCAAGTAAAAACTCTGTTCATGATACAGATGTATATGAAACTCACTCAACTTTCAGTTTTTGGGAAAAACCTACTCAACTTTCGTGATAGCCAAATGAAAAACTTACTCAACTTTCAGGTATTTCCTAATAAAATATCACTCAACTTTCGTGTTTTCGGAAGGATTGAATTCCTGAAATTCTTTTTTGAAGCCTGCACGGGTTTCATTGAAGAAAAGTTCAAAAGTAGTTCCTTCTCCAGGGTCTGATTCCACATCCATATTTCCGTGGTGTCTCGTGACGATTTCCTTGGTGATATAAAGACCGTTTCCTCTTCCTTCTTCGGATTTGGTACTGAAACCGTAGGAATAGATTTTTTCAAGATCCTCTTCTTTGATACCCGTTCCGGTATCAGATACCGAGATCATAAGATATTCATCTGTTTCTGTTATCTGAAGATCTATGGTTCTTGCATCATTTCCCTGTTTCATATTGATGGCTTCGATAGCATTTTCAAGAAGATTTCCTACGATAGTCACAAGTTCCCGGCTTGAAAGAAATGCGCTATGCCTTGGAATATCACTTTCTGAAGATATATTCATATTTATATCTGTTTCCAACATATTCTGCAACTTGCCAAGTATCAGGGCAGCCAGATTGACATTACGTATCTTATGTAGGATAGGATCCTCAACATTGTGTTGTATCTCTGAAACTTCGGTTATATAGGCAGCCGCCTTTTCGGGTGTTCCCATTTGTATGAGACCGTATATGACCTGAAGTTTATTCATAAAGTCATGACGGTTTGCACGTAAGGCTGAGATCATATGCATAGAACCTGTAAGCTGCTCAGCCTGACGCTGAGCTTCTGTTTTATCAATCAGTATAAGGGTAAGACCGGTCTGCTTTTTGCCTTCATAAAGAGGAATAATATGCATAAGAACATTGGTTCTTGATGATGCGATATTTTTTGTATTCTTTTTTATATCAAGCACACTTCTTCCGTCTTCTGTGGACAGGAAACTGGAGATGTTCCGATGTTCCAGTTCTTCCTTTGAAGATAACAGGATGCGTTCGGCTGCAGCATTTGCCAGTTTTATGTCACCGTTTTTGCCAATTGAAAGGATACCCTCTTCCAGTGTGTTCAAAAGCCCAAGCTGTGTCTGATATAAATAGACCAAACGTTCGGGACGGTTACCCAAAAGTATGCTGCTTAGCATCTTATAAATGAATTCGGGAATTAAAATACTGGTTGCAAGGGCTGCTATGAAGAGCCAGCGGTATTGCATCAGCAGATTATCCTTAAGTTCACCTACCTGAGACATTCTGGTGGAAACCATGACAAAGCCGATTATATTTTGTGAATCATCATATACAGGGTGGAAGGCCCTTCTTTGCGCGCCTTCGGTACCTGTTGCATAGCTAAGATAGGATTTCCCTTTTAGTACATCAGCCTGGTCATCACCTACAAAAGATTGTCCGATGAGATTGTGCCTTATGTGATATATACGTACAGATTGTGAATCTGCAATTGTTATGATATCTATGGTATCACTTGTGATAACAATGGAATCCAGAAAATTCATAAGAGATTCATCACAGCTTTTATTAATAAGAGCATTTTTTACACTGTCAGATGAGGCAAGAATATCTGCATTGGATACCAGTATCTCCTCAATGGTATCTTCAAGTCTCGTTACAGAAATACGCATAGTCGTATATAAAAGAGCTGTGGTAAGTATCAGGGTACTTATGGCGGTTATGATGAACGTGTTAATGAGAATCTGGGATAAGCTTGTTACTTTACGGAATGGATTTTTCAAAAATCTAACCCCCTAAATGATAAATAAATAGCAATTTTTTTAAACTTTCTAAAGCTTAAAACTATTTCTAAAATTGTATATATTTAAATACAGAAATGCAACATATAGCGAGATGCAAAGGTCGTGTAAGGCAGGTTCCATTTGAATCCTTTTCGGAAAAATGAGTAACTGCTATGTGCATCAAACTAAGTAATAAGTTTATATTTTGGGAGGTTTTTATGGCAAAGAGTACGGAAGGCTACAAGGGATTAAAGCTGTTTGAACTGCCATGGACGGTATTCGCGATTTTTTCTGCGATAGTTCTTGCAGCAACTTATCTTGGGGTTTTGCCTCAGGGGATGGCAGGTTGTTTTGCATTTATGATAGTTATCGGAACTATCCTGAATGAAGTCGGAAACAGAACACCTATAATCAAGGATTATCTTGGAGGCGGAGCCATCGTGGTTATCTTTGGCTCAGCGGCACTTAATTATTTCAATCTTATTCCTAAGCTTTTAGATGCAGAAAACAAGGTTTATGCCATGGGTATAAAACTGGATCTCATCGGAAACATCACTACTTTCTTTAAACCAACAGGAGCATTCCTGGATTTCTACATCGCAGCTCTTATCTGCGGATCTATTCTCGGTATGAACAGAAAGCTTCTCGCCAAGGCGGCAGCCAGATATTTTCCGGCTATCTTCGGAGCTATCGTTCTTTCTTTTGCATTAGCAGGCATTGCCGGTGCTGTAATGGGATTTGGCGTCATTAAGTCGGTTCTTCTTATAGCTCTTCCGATTATGGGCGGCGGAATGGGAGCCGGTGCAGTACCTCTTTCCAAGATATTTGAGTCATCGGGAACAATGACTGCTGATGAGGCTATATCTACCATGACACCGGCGGTAGCTATCGGTAACGCTATCTCTATAGTTATGGCCGGCGTTTTTTCAAAAGTGCTTAAAGGAGATCTTAACGGTAAGGGTGCACTTATGAAAACAGGAGATGCCAATGCTCAAGAGTATGAGATAAGTCCTGAGATGCAGAAGAAAAGAGATCATGTAAATGTTACAAATCTCGGAAAGGGACTGTTTGTATCATGTTCTTTCTTTGCATGGGGCTATATCGTATCCAAGTTCTGGACAATGCTGGTACCTTCGGTAAGTATCCATGCATATGCCTGGATGATCATCTCTGTAGCTGTTTGTAAAGTTCTTGATATCATCCCGGAAGATATCGAAATCGACTGCTTCCAGTGGTTTCAGTTCATCATGAAGAATCTTACAACAACACTTCTTGTTGGAATCGGAATCTGTTACCTTGAGCTCAGCACGGTTATAGCAAGCTTCTCACTTACTTATCTTGTTCTTTGTCTCCTTACTTGTATCGGCGCATTTGTGGGAGCAGCATTTATAGGTAAGCTGGTTGGTTTCTATCCGTTAGAGGCAGGCATAACTGCAGGTCTTTGTATGGCCAATATGGGTGGAACAGGTGACGTTGCGGTTCTTTCAGCAGCAGACAGAATGGAACTTATGCCGTTCTCACAGATCTCATCAAGAATCGGTGGTTCCATCATTCTGATTATAGGTTCACTTCTGTTGTCTATTCTCGGAGGAATGTTGTAAAGCATTTATGAATTGCAGTAATTGTCAAAAAGAGGCAGACTTCAGGTACAGGGTACTGGAAGTGCAGACCCTTCATGTTAGATCGTTGAAGGGGGATAACAAGGTACAGGCTCTTGGGAAATTTCAGGATTACGGGATATGTCGAAGCTGTGCTGAAAGAAAGATGAGGGATTTGCTGGAGTTCTCCGGTGAAAAAAGAAAACATTGTTTCTTCAGCATTGTTATCATAGTTATGGGATGTCTCATACTTCTTAATATGGGAAAAGAGGGACTTATAGGATTTACAGGATTGTTCTTTATAATTGGAGGCGTAATGATAGAATACGGAACAGTAAGTGAATGGATTCGTATTAGGAAAGAGCTGATGGCGCTTCCATTTGAGAAAAGGCTGGAAAGGGCGGCCTGGCAGGAACTTCTGGCAACAGCTCCTAAAAAGTCGATTGATTCTGACATATCCTATATACCTGTAAACGGTGAAACTGTTAATATGAAAAAAGGGGATTTTATGGTAATGTATGACTTGATCCCTGAAATAGTTGAGAAAGCATGGTCTGTTATAAATACAGACTATTTAAATCAAAGATAAAGGAGAAAAATATATGGATTACGCAAAGGTATCATTGGAGAAGCACTATGAGTGGAAGGGCAAGATAGAGGTTAATTCAAGAGCTGCGGTTGACTCTTCGGAGGCACTTTCCATTGCATATACACCGGGCGTTGCGGCACCATGTCTTGAGATTCAGAAGGATGTCAGTAAGTCTTATGAGCTTACAAGAAGATGGAATACCGTGGCTGTTGTAACAGATGGTACGGCGGTACTTGGACTTGGTGACATCGGACCGGAGGCAGGAATGCCTGTTATGGAAGGAAAGTGCGTTCTTTTCAAGGCGTTCGGTGATGTTGATGCTATTCCTCTTTGTGTACGTTCCAAGGATCCTGATGAAATCGTGCATACTATACAGCTTCTGCTTGGTTCATTCGGTGGTATCAATCTAGAGGATATTTCAGCTCCGAGATGCTTCGAGATCGAGAAGAAGCTTAAGGCGGTTTCTGATGTTCCTATCTTCCATGATGATCAACACGGAACAGCAGTTATTACCCTTGCAGGTCTGATGAATGCACTTAAGGTAGTAGGAAAGAAAATTGAGGATATCAAGATTGTTACTTCCGGTGCAGGTGCTGCGGGAATCGCCATAATCAAGCTCCTTATGGCTATGGGTCTCAAGAATGTCATCATGACAGACAGAAAGGGTGCTATCTATGAGGGAAGAGAAGATCTTAATCCTATCAAGGAAGAGATGGCAAAGATAACCAACTTTAATCACGAGAAGGGAACCCTCGCAGAGGTTATCAAGGGAGCTGACTGCTTCATCGGCGTATCGGCACCTGGAACTCTTACACCTGATATGGTTCGCACCATGGCAAAGGATCCTATCATTTTTGCATGTGCAAATCCTACACCTGAGATCTTTCCTGATGAGGCAAAGTCAGCAGGAGCGGCAGTTGTATCAACAGGACGTTCTGATTTCCCTAACCAGATAAACAATGTTCTCTGCTTCCCGGGTATCTTCCGTGGTGCGTTGGATGTTCGTGCATCTGATATCAATGATGAAATGAAGATTGCAGCGGCAAAGGCTATCGCAGGTCTTGTTTCAGATGAAGAACTTAATGCTGACTACATCCTTCCAAAGGCATTTGATCCACGTGTTAAGGATGCAGTTGCGAAGGCTACAGCAGAGGCTGCAAGAAAGTCAGGCGTTGCAAGAATCTAAGGAAACATTGATTATATCAGTGATTTCCTCAGAGCCTCCGGCGTTGGGGCACGGATTTTCAAAGGAAATTGATGCTTCGCATCGAAAATCCGGACAGGGAAACGCTTTAATCAGCATTTCCCTAATAGAACACTTTATAATTACACATATAAACAATGAGTGGTAATTGTGCTCCGTACATAAGAGTATCAGCCGGATAAAAGCAAAGGTATAATTTTTTTCGGGTTTATGTAGTATGATTAAAGAGGTCGAAATCATTAATAGATGATTCCGGCCTCTTTTTATGATATAAGAGATGGTAGTGACAGAAAATGTTGCATACAATGCTGCGTGGAACACATACAAATGTATGTATTATGTGCATTGAAAAAATGAAATAAAAGCGTTGACATCGCAAGAACATATGATAATATATTCATATGAGCGATGATTCATTTAATTGTGTTGCATAACCATATTTTTATACAGCATGGTTTGTATGTATTTTATAGACTGCTGATTTGCTGATTTTGCAACACGGAATGGAGATTATTTATGTCTGAACATTATGACGATAAGAACATCGATCATCTCATCCAGAATTGTTCTGAGGATGAGTTAAGTGATCTCGCAGAACTTTTTAAGGTATTCGGAGATTCAACCAGGATTAAGATTTTGTATGATCTTTTTCAGGGGGAAAAGAATGTAACAGAGATATGTGATGATCTGGAGATGAACCAGTCAGCCATATCGCATCAGCTTAAGATACTGAAGACAAGTAAGCTGATAAAGTCGCGTCGCGATGGTAAAGCCATGTACTACAGTCTGGCGGATGATCATGTAAAGGTTATCATTGCCATGGGCAAGGAACATGTAGAAGAGTGATGTGTCGGATTATTGAATATCAGTGGATGACTTTTGTCATTATTCGGATGTTTTGAACCGGCAGGATGAAAGGATGGTTTCAAATGAAAAAGAAATTTAAGTGCGATATCGACTGCGCAAATTGTGCGGCAAAGGTTGAGGAAGCTATCAAGAAAATTGAAGGTGTAAATGATGCAAAAGTCAACTTTGTAATGCAGAAGTTTACCCTGGACGCTGATGAAGAGAAGTTTGAGGAGATACTTAAACTTGCTGTGGAGACAGGTAAGAAGATAGAGCCGGACTTCTCAGTTGAGATGTGATCCGTTTTCTGAGCAGTATTGGTATTTTAAAGTCACTGTTATCGACGGTGATTTATTGGAGTGGCGTCAGCTCTTGCTATAAGCAGGTGCTGGCGTTTTTATAAGGAGAAATATGGAGAAGAAACTAAAAAAAGAGTTATATAAAATCCTTTTAGGAACAGCGATATTCTTTGTGTTGTTGGTCCTTGAAAAAACACATACTTTTCCGGTTGTATTTGAAAACAGACTGATCAGTTTTCTACTGTTCCTTGTGCCTTACTTTATTTCGGGATTCTCTGTTGTAAAGAAAGCGCTTCTCGGAATAAAAAACAGACAGCCGATGGATGAGTCGCTTCTTATGACTATTGCCACAATCGGTGCATTTGCAACAGGCGAGAATTCTGAGGCCGTTGCAGTTATGGTGTTTTATCAGGTGGGTGAATGGTTTCAGAAGTATGCATTGGGAAAATCCCGTAAGAATATCGCAGATCTTATGGACATAGTACCTGAAGAAGCTACTGTGGAAAGAGAAGACGGGAGTGTGGAAATCCTTGATCCTGATAATGTAGAGGTAGGAGACATCATTGTTATAAAAGCAGGAGACAGGATTCCTGTGGATGGAGAGATTATAAGCGGAGAGTCAATGATCAATACAGCCGCATTAACCGGCGAATCCGTACCACGCAGTGTTCGTGCCGGAGATCAGATAATCTCAGGATGCATAAACGGAGACGGACTACTCAGAATCAGAGCAATAAAAGCGTTTGAGGATTCAACTGTTTCAAAGATACTTGAACTTGTGGAAAACGCATCCGAGAAAAAATCAAAAACCGAGAATTACATTACCCGCTTTGCAAGAGTTTATACACCGATAGTTGTATATGCAGCTATCGCACTTGCTGTGATTCCTTCTATCATAACGAGAGATCCGGCAACATGGTTTTACAGAGCCTGCACTTTTCTGGTAGTGTCATGTCCATGTGCTCTGGTTATCTCGGTTCCGCTGGCATTCTTCGGAGGAATCGGTGCAGCAAGTTCAAACGGAGTTCTTATCAAGGGCTCAAACTATCTTGAACTTCTGGCGAAACTTCATACAGTGGTTTCTGATAAGACGGGAACACTTACAGAAGGAAACTTCAAAGTAACTGATGTTATTCCCGAGGATGGAGTGGATAGGGCAGAGCTTTTGAGACTCAGTGCCATGGCCGAAGGTATGAGTACTCATCCCATAGCGATATCCATAAGAGAGGAACTGGTTCAGCAGCTTCCGGAGTATGCTTTGGATATGAATACTGTTACTGATACGGAAAATATCACAGGACAGGGAATAATAGCTTCGGTGGAAGGAAAAAAGATATATATCGGAAATGATAAGCTTATGAAGACCTATGGTATCCCTTTCGGTGAAGTTTCGGATCCTGCGGCCACCATATCCTATGTGGCTGTTCAGGAAGATTCCGGGATAAAGTTCCTGGGAGCCATACTTATCAAGGATAGGGTTAAGAAAGAAGCTGCTGAGGCCATAGCGGGCATGAAAAAGGAAGGTGTCAAAAATGTTGTGATGCTTACCGGAGACAGAAAAGTTGTAGGTGAGGCTGTGGCAAAGGAACTGGCAGTCGATAATGTTTACACCGGGCTTCTTCCGGGAGATAAGGTATCGAAGCTTGAAGAACTGATGACGGATCTTCATAAAATCAAAAACAGAGCCGGTGAAATGGTACTTGCTTTTATCGGAGACGGAATTAACGATGCACCTGTTCTTGCGAGAGCGGATGTCGGAATCGCTATGGGATCCATTGGTTCGGATGCTGCAATTGAGGCTGCTGATGTTGTTATAATGGATGATGATCTGAGAAGGATACCTAAGACTGTACGTATTGCCCGGAAGACGGTGGGAATCTCCAATCAGAATATTGCATTTGCTTTGCTTGTAAAGATACTGGTGCTTATTCTCGGAGCGCTGGGAATCGCCAATATGTGGGCGGCGGTATTCGGAGATGTTGGAGTTTCGGTTCTTTGCATCATGAATTCCATGAGACTTCTTGGAGAAAAGAAGAGCATATAGGCATATCGGAATTTTGTGGCAGGTTTTCGCTAAACCTGCCACAAATCGTTTTAGGTGTTAAGAAAAAAGGAGTGTGTCCCGGATTTCGGGATACACTCCTTTTAAGTTTAAGGTCTTTTCTGTTCAAAAGCATTGATCATATCAAGTTCAGGAGATACTCCGTTGTGGGACTTGAGATAAAATTCCTTTAGTCTGGCAAAGGTTTCCGGGCTCAATACATGTTCGATTCTGCAGGCATCCTGTCCGGCAGTATAGGGGCTTACACCAAGATCAACAAGCATATTGGTGATGACAATGTGTTTTTCGTAAGTGCCCTTTGCGACCTTCATGCCATCGTCGGTGAGAGTAATATATCCGTTGGAATCTACTACGATCATACCTTCCTCACGGAGTCTTTTCATGGCTACAGATACTGAAGGTTTTGAAAAGCCTAACATATTTGCGATATCTATGGAACGAACTACCTGGTGATCCATGGAAAGCATAAGTATACTTTCCAAATAGTTCTCTGAGGACTCGTGAGTCTCGTAAGCTTTCATAAATTTCACCTCTTAAATAAATACAGAATTATATGTGGTTAAAAAACTGTTTGATCCTGTTAAGTGGATATACAGTCAGTAACTAACAGATAGGAGATAAGTATAACATAAAAACCAAAGGGAAGGCATTGATTTTGAAGATGGGTGAGTGCTGTTATATGAAAAATGCATGATAATTCAATGAATAAAACTATTTTTCAAAATGTAAAAGTGATTTGTACAGATTTTATAAAAAAATTATAAAATTTAAAAGTAGGTTTAACTAACTTTTCGGCACTCAAAGCTTGACTTTGAAGTTAGCTGATGCTAATTTATTTAGGTAAAAAGTTAGAGGAAACTAATAATAGTTAAACTTTTCTAACATAAGTTAGAGAAACCTAATAAGCGGAGGTACGGGATGTTACCATTATCCATGGCCGGTGTAGGTGAGACACACATGATCAACAGAGTTACCGGAAAAGAGGACATGAAACAGCATCTTGCGGATCTGGGTTTTGTTCCCGGAGAGCAGGTTGAGATCATATCAGATACCGGTGACGGTAATGTCATCGTAAATATCAAGGAAACCAGACTTGGTATAACCAGCCAGATGGCATCAAAGATTATGGTGGACTGATATACATACAAATATAGATATTATGCCACGAGGTTATTTGACGTTTGGAACAAGTTGGTTTGGAAATGTCAGATAACCGTTTTTTACGCACTATGAGTTAGACAGAACTAAAACAAGGTAACTGTGACTAACTTGTTTATACAATGATAAAAGGGGGACAAGTATAATGAAGACACTAAGAGATATTGCTGTTGGGCAGTCATCCACGGTTCTTAAAATTCATGGAGAGGGAGCTCTCAAGAGAAGAATCATGGACATGGGGATCACAAAGGGAACAGATATTCTTGTCAGGAAGGTTGCGCCGCTTGGTGATCCTATTGAAATTACGGTAAGAGGATATGAGCTTTCTATTCGTAAAGATGATGCCGATATCCTGGAGATGGCATAAGGCTTGTAGATGATATGTGGAATGGTGTGTGGAACAGGTTATAAACAATAATACACAGATATTCCCCAAGAAAGAAGGAGAGGCAAAGTATGGAAATTAAGATTGCATTAGCGGGCAATCCGAACTGCGGAAAGACAACATTATTCAATGCTTTAACCGGAAGTAACCAGTATGTTGGTAACTGGCCTGGAGTTACGGTTGAGAAGAAAGAGGGACGTTTAAGAGGGAATCGTGAGGTCATCATTCAGGATCTTCCGGGAATTTACTCTCTTTCTCCATATACTCTTGAAGAGGTGGTTTCCCGTAACTATCTTGTGAATGATAAGCCAGACGTGATCCTGAATATCATCGACGGAACAAACATTGAGAGAAACCTTTATCTCACAACACAGCTTGTTGAAATCGGTATCCCGATGGTCATCGCTGTAAATATGATGGATGTTGTTCGTAAAAACGGCGATAAGGTTGATATAGAGAAGCTTTCACAGGAACTTGGATGTAAGTTTGTTGAGATCTCAGCACTTAGAGGTGAGGGAATTGACAAGATTTCTGAGCTTTGCCTTGAGGCTGCAAAGAGCGAGAATCGGAATAGCCTTCCATCAGTATTTGATGGCTCAGTAGAGCATGCCATTGCCCATATCGAGGAGCATCTTGAAGGAATGGTTCCCGAGAAAAATCTTCGATGGTTTGCAGTTAAGGTTTTTGAACGTGACTCTGTGGCTCTTGAGCAGATTAGTATTAACGAGGGCACAAAGAAGGATATCGAGGCACACATCGCTGATTGTGAGAAAGAACTTGATGATGATGCGGAATCCATCATTACTAACCAGAGATACAACTACATCAAGAAGCTTGTTGATAAGGCAGTTGTTAAGAAGAGAAAGGCAGGAGAGCTTTCTGTATCGGATAAGATCGATCAGATAGTAACAAACCGGATTCTTGCTCTTCCGATTTTTGCGGTTGTAATGTTCCTTGTTTACTATATTTCCGTAACAACACTTGGAACTGTAGTGACAGACTGGACCAATGATGTATTTGTGGGAGAATGGATTCAGCCGTTCTTCGAGAATCTTCTTACCAGCGCCGGAGCATCTGACTGGGTTATCTCCCTTGTTGTTGACGGTATTATCGGCGGACTTGGCGCACCTCTCGGCTTTGCACCTCAGATGGCTATAGTATTCTTCTTCCTTACAATCCTTGAAGACTGTGGATATATGGCCAGAGTGGCATTCATTATGGACAGACTTTTCAGAAGATTCGGTCTTTCCGGTAAGTCATTCATTCCATTCCTTATTTCATCAGGCTGCGGCGTTCCGGGAATCATGGCAACTCGTACCATCGAGGAGGAAAAGGATCGTCGTATGACCATGATAACAACAACCTCTATTCCATGCGGAGCCAAGCTTCCTGTAATTGCAGTTATTGCAGGCTACCTTATGGGAGGTGCATGGTGGTTCGCTCCGACGATTTACTTTGCCGGTATTGCGATGGTTATCATCATGTGTATCATCATGAAGAAGACAAACATGTTTTCAGGTGATCCTGCACCGTTTGTAATGGAGCTTCCTGCTTACCATATTCCTTCTGCAAAGAATGTTTTCCTTCATGTCTGGGAGAGAGTATGGGCATTCCTTAAAAAGGCCGGAACTATCCTGTTCCTCTGCTGTGCGGTTATGTGGTTCCTTGGAGCTTTCGGTATAGTAGAGGGGGCATTTACACTGGTAGAAAATGTAGAGGATTCCTTCCTTGCTTCCATCGGTAATGTTTTTGCATGGATGTTTGCTCCTATCGGATTCGGCAGCTGGCAGGCAGTCGCAGCATCACTTTCAGGCTTTGTTGCCAAGGAAGGTCTTGTTACCACACTTTCAGTTGTATCCAGTCTCGGAGAAGAGCTTGAGGAGTATGATGAGGCCATGAATGTTGCTTTCCGTGCGTTCTTCCCAACCAGCATGGCAGCAGTATCATTCCTTATCTTCAACATCTTTGATTCACCTTGTCTTGCAGCTATTTCTGCAATGGCTAAGGAAATTGGAAGCAGGAAGTGGTTCTGGTTCGCCATCGCTTTCCAGAATATCAATGCTTACCTTATCTGTCTTATGGTTTACCAGCTTATCGGTTTAATGGTTGGTCAGGTTGCATTCAGCGTATTTACAGTTGCAGCGGTTCTTGTGCTTGCGGGATATCTTTACCTCCTTTTCAGACCGGATCCAAATGCAAGAAAAGCAGTTTCAGGTGTTAAGCCTGCTATGGCTTGATTATAAAATGTTATTATCACAAAACGGGTCGGAGCAGATGCTTCGACCTGTTTATTTATATGAGAAAAGATATCAGATATTCAATCAGAAGTGACTTAAAGTCATTGACATATTTGATTAAGTGCAATATATTAGTCGTTACTAACTTGCGCATACCCCAGTGGGGTATACTCGGAATTGTATTGTCGGAGGATAGATGTTATGGTATCGGATATTCCTTTTAATAAAACTGATATGATTGTGATTGCTATTCTTGCAATTCTTTTTCTGCTTGGAGTCAGAGTCGTGATCAGCTTTTTTCAAAAACCTCAAGCACAGGGACTGCCGCAGAATTTAGATGCTGTTTTTGATGCCGGCAGACGTGTTACGGTTATTGTAGATGGGATGATGTGCGGTATGTGCGAGATTCATGTTAAAGATGCAGTGAGAAAAGCATTGCCTGACGCGAAGGATGTAACAGCTTCTCACGAGTCGGGAAAAGTGAAGTTTACACTCGGTAAAAAAACAGATATGCCGGAGTTGTTGGATGCACTCCATGCTGCCATAGATCCGGAAGGATACAGGATAACAGAAGTTACTTCAAATTAGTGAGTTATATTTATTATTTAGACATGTATTCATGGTCTTTGATTAAGACTATGCGGATAAATGAAGGTTTACAGAAAGAGGTTTAAATGGCAGATTTTATCATTATAACTATACTCATAGTTGTCGCATTACTTATTATAAGAAAGCTTTACAGAGATTATAAAAAGTATGGGACCTGCGCAGGATGTGCAGAGGCACAGTTGGGACACTGCAATCATGTGGGGCATAAGGAACTTGATGAGAGGCGTGCTGAGCTTGACAGAATAAAGTTAAACGAAGTTCAGAAGGCTATACTGGCGAAGCATGCGAGAAATAAATGTAAAAATAAATGATCGGATGATGCATCGGGATGCATCACTTTAGATATAGAAGACATTTTAAAGATGATTTAAAAATGTATGAATTTCTGATTAATTTTCCGTTGACGATATGACTATTTACTGTTAATATCGCAAAGGAAAAATGCGTGAAACAGAGATGTTTTACAAATGATTTTATTGATTGAGTAGCCGGCGGCATGCAAAGGTTCCCCGGGGAACTGGATACATGAAAGGTGGGCCCTGATAGAAAGGTCAGGAGGACTCAAATTTTATAAGTATTTAGCGGTATCTTATAAGGCGTTGCCGATAATCAGGATATCTGTCACCTAATACTTGCTGGGTGTAGATATTGAGATTAACTGCTGAACGGAGCATATATGCTCCATCTTGTGAAACGATCAATAGGGTTGCCTTTGTAAGCACTCTGGGTGGACGAAAAAGAAATTAAACAGAAGATAAGCGGATATTATTTTTTGATATGACCGTTGTTGTCAAGCCGGATAGAAAAGTGTGGCTTTACGATATTCTTCCAGGACAAGAACCTGCTTATACAGGTGAGCATTTTCGTATGAGGTCGTTATACAGGCTGGAGCTTATATAGTTCCAGCCTGTTTTTTTTCGCGATAAGTCCGTCAAGCGGTTCTTGGGCGTTGTGCTCGCACAAAAGACCAAAGTGGCATTTGACGGGCAACGCGGAATCGACCATCACTGATGGGAGATTGCGATAAGTCCGTCAAGCGGTTCTTGGGCGTTGTGCTCGCACAAAAGACCAAAGTGGCATTTGACGGGCAACGCGGAATCGATAATCTCCGATGGGAGATAATGATAAGGCGGTCTTCAGGACATCGTGCTTGCATGATCGTACATATGGGCCGCCAACGTTAAATTTACCATCTTCGATGGTAGATCGGCGATTGATATATATCATGGAGGAAAATGCTTTGAGTAGAAATCTTTTGGAATTACAGAATATCACCAAGTCTTATGACGGACAGTTAATACTTGATGATCTAACACTTGATATACATGAGAATAGCTTTGTTACATTTCTTGGTCCTTCAGGCTGTGGGAAGACCACAACTCTCCGTATCATCGGCGGTTTTGAAAAGCCTGATAAGGGCAGGGTACTTTTTGACGGTAAAGACATTACCAATCTTCCGGCGAACAAGCGTCAGTTAAACACTGTGTTTCAGAAGTATGCACTGTTCCCTCACATGAGCATCGAGGAAAACATTGCCTTCGGCCTGAGGATAAAGAATAAGTCTGAAAGCTATATTAAAGATAAGATAAAATATGCTCTGAAGCTTGTTAACCTTGACGGTTTTGAAAAGCGTTCCATCGACTCTCTTTCCGGTGGACAGCAGCAGCGTATAGCTATCGCGAGAGCTATAGTAAATGAACCCAGACTTCTGCTTCTTGACGAGCCTTTAGGGGCACTTGACCTGAAACTTCGTCAGGAGATGCAGTATGAACTTATCAGACTTAAGAATGAGCTTGGCATCACATTTATATATGTAACTCATGATCAGGAAGAAGCTCTGACTATGTCTGACTATGTTGTAGTTATGAACCAGGGATATATCCAGCAGGCAGGAAGCCCTGAGCAGATCTACAATGAGCCGGAGAATGCTTTCGTTGCGGACTTCATCGGAGATTCCAATATCGTTCCAGGCGTGATGCTTGAGGATTATCTGGTACGTATCTTTGGAGCGGAGTTTAAGTGTATCGATGCGGGCTTCGGAACCAACAAGCCTGTTGATGTTGTTATACGTCCCGAGGATGTTGAGATAGTTGATGACGATGATCCTAGAGCTATTCTTCACGGAGAGATGACACACATCATCTTTAAGGGGGAAATATACGAGATGGAGTGTACAACACCTGATGGTTTTGAGTGGCTCATTCACTCAACGGAACTTCATGAGCCGGGAAAGAAGGTTGGACTTTATGTTAAGCCTTCCAACATCCAGATCATGAACAAGCCTGAATCTGAAGATGAGGAGGCATTGGGAGTTGAAGAATAAATCATCAAGATATCTGGCATCGCCATATATTATCTGGATAGTGGGATTCATAGTTATACCGCTTCTCACCATCGTATATTACGGTTTTACAGATAAAAGCGGAGCATTTACCTTCAGCAATATCGCGGAGATACTTGTATGGGAGAACTACAGACCGCTTTATCGTTCTCTGATTCTTTCTGCTGTAAGTACGCTTGTATGCTTCCTGTTGGCTTATCCTCTGGCGATGATTCTCCGCTGGTACAAGATAGGAAGAGGGTCCATCATAGTGTTTATATTTATCCTTCCCATGTGGATGAATTCACTGCTCCGTATACTTGCGTGGCAGACTCTTCTGGAACGAAAGGGAGTCATTAACGGAATACTTACAGCCATGCATCTTCCGGAGCAGCATCTTATAAATACTACTGCAGCTGTACTTATCGGAATGGTTTACGATTTCCTTCCGTTTATGATATTGCCGCTCTATAACGCTCTTATGAAGATAGATGACAATACCATTAATGCAGCATATGATCTTGGTGCAAGCTTCTGGCAGGTACTTACTAAGATCATGCTACCTCTGACAGTTCCCGGTATAGTATCCGGAGTTACCATGGTATTCGTTCCGGCCCTTACAACATTTGCTATTTCCAATATGCTGGGTGGCGGCAAGATTTACCTTATAGGAAATGTCATCGAGCAGGAGTTCATGCAGGATTCGGACTGGAATCAGGGCTCGGGATTGAGCCTTGTGCTGATGATGTTCGTTATTGTTTCAATGCTTATCGTTAATCATTTTGACGATAAGAAGGATATGGGAAGAGGAGGAGTTATCTGATGACAAAAATAAAAGAAACTCTTTCACAATGTTATCTTGCCTTTATAGTTCTGTTCATGTATGCGCCTATAGTTACACTTGTGGCGCTGTCTTTTAACAGTGGACGTTCAAGAGCGCAGTGGTCAGGCTTTACATTTGACTGGTATGCAGAGATGTGGGCTGATCAGGCTATCATGGCGGCATTGAGAAACACCATAATCATAGCTTTTGTATCGGCTTTTATCGCTACAGTTCTTGGAACTATGGCGGCAATAGGCATTAATAATATGAGATCAGTATCCAGAAATACTGTAATGAGCATTACAAATATTCCGATGCTTAATGCGGATATAGTTACAGGTATATCCATGATGCTGTGCTTTATTGCATTCAGAGTATCACTGGGATTTCATACCATACTTATTGCGCATATTACATTTAACCTTCCTTATGTCATCTTAAGTGTAATGCCTAAGGTGAGACAGGCCAGCAAGGATACTTATGAAGCTGCACTGGATCTGGGAGCGACTCCGGTTCAGGCCTTCTTTAAGGTTGTGCTTCCTGAACTCATGCCTGGAATAACTTCAGGCTTTATGCTGGCATTTACCATGAGTCTTGATGATTTCATCATCACTCACTTCACAAGAGGGGCGGGAATCGACACTATATCAACTCTCGTATATAGTCAGGTAAGAAAGGGAATCAAGCCTACAATGTATGCCCTGTCAACAGTTATCTTCCTGACAGTATTTGTGGTATTGATGATTGGTAATTTTGCTCCGGAATGGTTTAAGAAAAGAAGGAAAGCATAAGTTTGAAGTGAACATTCAGACTTAATTGGTGGGTCAGATACGAGTCCGTATAAATCCG
Organism: Oribacterium sp. WCC10; assembly: GCF_900113415.1. GTDB lineage: Bacteria > Bacillota > Clostridia > Lachnospirales > Lachnospiraceae > Oribacterium. Next base: position 122,028 of record NZ_FOPH01000002.1, read on the forward strand.
GAGCATGACTGGCTCATGGGGGTAATAACGAAAATGGATGGAAGAGAAAAGACCGGGCTTTTGAGAATCTTTGGAAACAGAGCCATCATGGCAGCGGTTTCTGTGTTTGTCATAGCCGGTGTATCGGCATCTGCGGTAGGATGCGGTACAACAGAGAAAAACATTGAGGAGATACCGACTCCACTCAAGGATACATTATATGTATACAATGCCGGTGAATACATTGATCCCGAGCTTATCGATATGTTTGAAGAAGAGACAGGGATAAATGTTGTATATGATGTCTTTGAGACTCTTGAAGAGATGTATCCGGTTATCGAAGCGGGCGGAGTAATCTATGACTGTGTATGTCCGTCGGATTATATGATTGAGAAAATGCTCCAGAACAATCTTCTGCAGGAAATCAACTATGATAATATACCTAATATTAAGTATATCGGTGAAGATTATATGAAGATGGCTTCAGAGTTTGATCCGGGCAACAAATACGCAGTTCCATATACATGGGGGACAGTCGGAATCCTTTACAATACAAGGATGCTTGATGAACTTGGAGTGCCATACCCTACAAAGTGGTCAGATCTGTGGAATCCAAAACTTAAGAATGAGATACTCATGCAGGATTCTGTGAGAGATGCATTTATGGTGGCTCTCAAGAAAAACGGTTTCAGCTGTAATACAGAGAATCCGGAGGAACTTGATAAGGCAAAGCAGGATCTGATAGATCAGAAGCCTATAGTACAGGCATATGTTATAGATCAGGTAAGAGATAAGATGATAGGCGAGGAAGCTGCTGTCGGAATCATCTATTCAGGTGAGATCCTTTACGTTCAGGATGAACTTGAAGGAACCGATGTTAATGTTGAATATGCTATCCCTGAAGAGGGAACTAATCTTTGGATCGATGCATGGGTTATTCCGAAGAATGCAAGAAATAAAGAATATGCAGAGAAATGGATCAATTTCCTCTGCAGACCTGATGTTGCGGCAAAGAATTTTGAATATATCACCTACTCAACTCCTAATACAGGCGCTCTTGAACTATTGGATCAGGAGTATCTTGATAATAAGGCTGTATTCCCTGACACCAAGGAACTTCTCAAGACTTCTGAGTTCTATCATTATCTTGGACAAGAGGGAGATGCTCTATATAATGACCGTTGGAAGACAGTGAAATCAAGCTGAGAAAATCACGGTTACATTAATCATAAAACACAAGATGATATTTTCAGCATTGACTTTCAAATAAATATTTTTAATAAATCTATCAAATAGAGATAAGACCTCTTTTCCGGATTACATGCCGGTAAGGAGGTCTTTATTTTTATATACAGAAGTACCATAAAGAATAGAAAGTTTGAGGGATTATAATAAGATTTTTATGTCAGCTATTATCTGATAATATTGTAACAATGACATGAAATGTGTTAAAATTGAGAATATTTTATGTAGAAGTACGCCCTTAATTATGGACGTCAGGAGAGGCAGATCATGAAAGAAAAGTATATGGCATATATTGGCTCATACAGCTACACCGGACATGCAAAGGGGATTACAGTATGTGATGTTGATGTAGAGAAAGGAATCCTGACAAAGAGAACAGAGATAGAAGTTAACAACTCTTCCTATCTTGTTGCTTCAAGAGACCAGAGAACCTTATATTCTATCGCAGACGAAGGTATAGTTTCCTTCCGTATCCTTGAGAACGGAGCCCTCAGCAAGCTCAATACAAGGAATATCAGGGGTATGCGTGGATGCCACCTTGCAGTGGATAAGAATGATGAATATCTGATGGTATCCGGTTACCATGATGGAAAGGCGACACTTCTTAAGCTTGAGAAGGATGGTTCAGTAGGCCCTATCGTTGATGGTGTTTATGACAAAGGCATAGGTTCAGTTGCAGAGAGAACTTTCCGTCCTCATGTTTCCTGTGCGAGAATGACAGACGATCAGAAATATATTCTCGTAGCTGATTTGGGAATAGACCAGGTTAAGGTTTTCAGATTTGATAAGGCTGACGGAAAAATGCGTCAGATTGACACTATCAGATGTCAGCTTAAGTCAGGTCCAAGACATTTCCGATTCTCTCCTGACCGTAAATTCCTTTATCTCATGTACGAGGTGAAGAATGTTATTGATGTTTATCGCTTTTCAGAGGGAAAGGGACCTAATGAGATAAGCATTGAGAAGATTCAAGAGATATCAACTTATATAGAAGAGGCAGATTCTTCACTTATTGCGGCAGTTCAGATGAGATTTTCTCCTGACAAGGATGCAAAGCATCTTTTCTGTTCAAACGCAGGAAATGATACGGTCACAATATTTGATCGTGACGTGGAGACTGGCCTTCTGACCATGAAGGGTAGTCTTCCTATCGGTGGCGTTTATCCTAAGGACTTCTGCATTTTCCCTGATGAAAAGCATATTGCAGTTGCAAACCATGAGTCAGGTTCAGTCACATTCTTTAATGTTCATTATGACACCGGTCTTTTGGTTATGAGCGCAAGAGATATACAGGTGGATGAACCAAACTGTATCTGTATGGTTAAACTTCCCGCAAACCGCTGATAAATAGACATACTATCAGGCTTCATATATGATTTTGCAGTAACTCGTATATCATTTTTTAGAGATGATATATGAGTTACTGTACTATTGATTTAATATTTCAAGAGGTTTAAATGGCTGGTAATACATTCGGAAAATTATTTAGGATAACAACATTCGGAGAGTCTCACGGACCTGCATTGGGAGTTGTGATTGATGGCTGTCCCGCAGGACTGGAACTCAGTGAGGCTGACATTCAGCCTTATATGGATCGTAGAAAACCGGGACAGAATGCTAAGACAACTGCAAGAAAAGAAGATGACAGAATAGAGATACTTTCCGGTGTATTTGAGGGGGTCACCACAGGTACACCCATAGCAATGATTGTCAGAAACAGTGACCAGCACAGCAAGGACTATTCCGATATAGCCCATGTTTTCAGACCCGGACATGCGGACTACGGATTTTTCCAAAAGTATGGACTCAGAGACTATCGTGGCGGAGGACGTTCAAGCGGACGTGAGACTCTGGCCAGAGTCGCAGGCGGAGCGGTTGCGGCCAAGATCCTTTCAGAACTTGGCATAACTGTAGACGCCGAAGTTACAGAGCTTGCCGGCATTGATGTAACGACTGAAGCGGGACGTGAAGCTGCCGATGCCAGAATACTTGAACTTAAGGGCGAAGAGGATAGTGCCGGTGGTGTTGTTACTTGCTTTGTGAACAACATGCCTACAGGAATCGGAGAGCCGGTTTTTGACAAGCTTGACGCGAATCTTGCGAAAGCGGTTATGTCTATAGGCGCGGTAAAGGCTGTAGAGATAGGTGACGGTACAAAGGTTGCAAAGATGCGCGGTTCTGAAAATAATGACGGTTTTGAAGCGGTTGCTATTCCAATCGCACCTATGGAGGACGATGAGGATAACGAGGATGTGGAACACCATCCGACACTTTCGGAGATTAATAGCTTCAGAATTTCCGCAGGGCAGGAACCTCTCAGTGAAGAAGAGTATGAGGAGCAGCTGGCAAACGGCGAGTTTGACGGAACCGAAGAGGTATTTCAGGTTACCAGTAACCACGCAGGAGGAATCCTGGGAGGTATGTCAGACGGAGCAGAGATAGTGCTCAGAGCTTACTTTAAACCTACGCCATCTATAGCCCGTCCTCAGGAAACTGCCAATGAAGAAGGTGATAATGTCACAATATCTATAAAAGGCAGACATGATCCGACAGTGGTTGAGAGGGCCAATGTTGTTGTGGAATGCATGGTGGCTGTTACCATACTTGATGCACTTCTTGAGAATATGGGATGCAGGATGGATAACTTAAGAGATATTTATCCTGAAGATTGATGTTCAGCAGCATATTGCACACGAATGTTTGCATTGGCGATAATTTGTGAGTGGCAAATACTTTTGACACTCACGTCATAATATGGATTTTTATTTAATGAAAGCATACCGGATTATACAGGATATATGAGTCTGTATTTTCCTTATAAAGGCTTGTAAAAAAAGGATCACGTTGTTACAATGAACGGGCAAAAGAAACTCGCAGCGGCAAGGCACAACGGAAGTGCGCTGATGTCCTGCAAATTTATAAACAAGAAAGGCTATTATCATGGCAGACAAGAAACTTGTTGAGCAGATAACTCCTATGGAGGAGGATTTTGCCCAGTGGTACACTGATGTTGTTAAGAAGGCAGAGCTTTGTGATTACAGTTCCGTTAAGGGATTTATGGTCATTCGTCCAGCCGGTTATGCTCTTTGGGAGAACTACATGAATGTTCTCGACAAGATGTTCAAGGAGACGGGCGTTCAGAATGTAGCTATGCCAATGCTCATCCCTGAGTCTCTTCTTCAGAAGGAGAAGGATCATGTAGAGGGATTTGCTCCTGAGGTTGCGTGGGTAACTGAGGGTGGACAGAAGAAGCTTGAGGAGAGGATGTGCGTTCGTCCTACTTCTGAGACACTTTTCTGCGATTATTTCGCGAAAGTAGTTAAGTCTTACAGAGACCTTCCTCAGGTTCTTAACCAGTGGGTATCTGTTGTACGTTGGGAGAAGACAACAAGACCATTCCTTAGAACAAGAGAGTTCTTATGGCAGGAAGGTCATACTGTTCATGCAACTGCTGAAGAGGCAGAGGCACGTACAGTACAGATGCTCAACATTTATGCGGATTTCACCGAGAAGTATCTTGCGATCCCTGTAGTAAGAGGACAGAAGACCGAGAAGGAGAAGTTTGCAGGTGCTGTAGCTACATATACAATTGAGGCATTGATGCATGACGGACAGGCTCTTCAGTGCGGAACTTCACACAATTTCGGTTCTGATTTTGCAAAGGCATTTAATGTTCAGTTCCTTGATAAGGATAATCAGCTTAAGCCTGTACATGAGACTTCATGGGGTTATACAACACGTATGATCGGTGCACTTATCATGGTACACGGAGATGATTCAGGACTTAAGATTCCTCCTCGTATCGCCCCTGTACAGATCTGTATTGTTCCTATTCAGCAGAAGAAGGAAGGCGTTCTTGATAAGGCGGCAGCATTAAAGGATCAGCTTATTAAGTCAGGATTCCGCGTAAAGGTGGATGACAGTGACAAGTCTCCGGGATTCAAGTTTGCTGATTGTGAAGTAAGAGGTATCCCTCTTCGTATCGAGATCGGACCTAAGGACATCGAGAACGGTCATGCGGTTCTTGTCCGTCGTGATACAAGAGAGAAGATTCAGGTTCCTTTTGAGAATCTTGATGAAGAGGTTGCAAAGGTTCTTGAGCAGATTCAGAACGATATGTTCGAGAAGGCCAAGCAGTTCCTTGAGGAGCATACTTCAGAGGCTTTGGATATGGATCAGCTGGTTGACATCGTTAACACCAAGCGTGGATTCGTTAAGGCTATGTGGTGCGGATGCCGTGAGTGTGAAGATAAGCTTAAGGATATGTCAGGTATTACATCAAGATGTATTCCATTTGATCAGGAGCAGATCAGTGACAAGTGCGTAGTCTGCGGAAAACCTGCAACCAAGATGGTTTACTGGGGAAGAGCATATTAAGATATGCCCGATGAAGGGTGTATTTTTTTGAAACGGGTTCTCGCTTAGAGAACCCGTTTTTGGTATCATCAGTTTATGAGTTCATGAGTTATGAAAGGGTTTGACAATGAGTCTTGATGAAGGAAAGATTTTACGTTTCCAAAGAGATAAGGTTTTATATAATGCCTTGAAAAAAGAGGATGAAAATCTTAAGGATGCGGGAATCCGTTTTCTGGATGAGCTTCACCGGAATCTGCTCGATGAGTACTTGAAGAAACTGAAAAAGGAAGCTGCCGCTATCAAAACTCAAAGACTTCGTATGCCGTATTGTATCTGCATAGCCACAAGATATGCAGATACAAAAAAAGAATATCTGGATACACTATTTCAGGGGGATATCACTATTCCGACAGTAGCTATGCGTTCTTATGTTATAGATCCGGATATGAAGGAAATGCATCTCTTGATCGGAAGGAGTGAAGGCGTACAGAATGCTTCCTTTTCTGCGGATAAGGATATTGGAATCGACTTAAAGAAGAGAATATTTTCATCCGGAGAGGCAACGGTTTATTTTCATTATCTGGAGGCTTCAAGACTTATAGTTGAAGTTTTTGACGGAGAGAAATGCGTCATTTACGAAGATGTGGAGTTGAAGTCGCAAGAGTCCCGAAGTGGTGCGCATCTTTTGAATACGGTTAAGCCTCAAAAGATCTATCCTGATATCATAGAGAAAGAATTCTACGAAGCTGGAATAGTCGGAATGGACATGGTCAAGGAGGAGTTGGCTAAGTTCTATAGACAGCTTGAGAATGATAAGGTTAGAGGAACCGATACCGCATCGAAAAAGGGATATAACTTTGTTCTTACCGGAAATCCGGGTACAGGTAAAACGACGGTTGCAAGGGTTATAGGGAAAATACTTCATCAAATGGGGCTTCTTCGTTCGGAAGAGATGAAGGAAACAGACAGATCAGGTCTTGTTGCTGAATATATCGGGGGATCGGCCAGGAATACCAGGATTCTTCTTGATGATGTTCGTTCGATGGGAGGAACACTGTTTATCGATGAAGCCTATGAACTATACAAAAACAGTGACAGGGACTATGGAGAAGAAGTCATCACAACTCTTCTTAAAGATATGGAGGATCACAGAGGAGACTATTCTGTAATTATTGCCGGCTATAAAAACAAGATGGAATACATGATGGAAAATGCTAATCCCGGATTCCGTTCACGTTTTCAGTATCATATAAATATTCCTGATTATACCAATGAAGAACTTGTGGCCGCGGGTGAACTGATGATGGAAAGGGAGCAGTATTACATGTCGGAGGGAGCTAAGAAGGCTCTTCTCAGATCTATTGAAAAAGAGCGTCTCGGCGATTCTTTTGCCAATATTCGTACTGTTCGTAATATATTAAGTCGTGCCAGGGAGCGTATGGACGGACGTATAGCAGAGCTTCGTGACAGAGGTGCTGACGTAAAGATAGAGGACTACTACATTCTCACTGATAAAGATTTTGGCAGTGAGGTGGCTAAGAAGAAAACGGATGATCTGCAGACATATCTTGCTGAGCTGGACAGCCTTACAGGTCTTGAATCCGCAAAGCAAAGTGTGCATGAAATGGTTAATTCTGTCCGCATCAATAAACTTCGGATGCAGAGAGGGATATCCGATACTGCGGATGTCGGAACCATGCATCTTGTATTTAAGGGCAATGCAGGTACTGGTAAAACAACTGTGGCGCGTCTCATGGGTAAGATTTATCTTGCTTTGGGAGTATTAAAGCGAGATAAGTTTGTAGAGGTAAGTGCCAGTGATCTGATACAGCCTTATGTGGGACAGTCAGCGACAAAAACCCGTGAATATATAAAGTCGGCTCTTGGCGGAGTATTATTCATTGATGAAGCCTATATTCTCGGGCAGCGTGGAGACTTTAATAAAGAGGCACTTAATGCATTAATTACGGATGTAGAAAACTATCGCAAAGATATGATGGTTATAGTGGCAGGCTATGGAAGAGAAATGGACGAATTCCTTGATGCCAATCAGGGGCTCAGAAGTCGTTTTGCAAATGAAGTTCTGTTTGAGGATTACAGTGATGAGGAACTTCTACTGATAGCAAAGTCATGTATAGCTTCTCAAAAGTTTATACTTGAGGAAGGAAATGATGCTCTGCTTATGCAGCTTATCAGAAATAAGCGTGAAAACTCTAAAGATTTCGGTAACGCAAGGGGGGTAAGAAACATTACAGAGCTGCTTTTAAAATCAGTGAGCAACAGAATTGTACTCATGATGGATGAGGGAAAATATATTTCCGATGATGAAATAGTAACTATAAGAAGGGAAGATATTGAATCATGTCTGTAGATATGAACAGGTGGGCAGAATTTGATCGTAGATATGGGATAACCGCCATGGATGACAAACTGTCCGCAACTATGAAGGTTACGAATTACTGCAACAGTCTTTTGAGTAAGGAAGAACCTTCAGAGGTGGATAAGGAAAATATACAGAGAGCAAAGGTAGCTCTTATGCTCATTAGGGAAAGATCCTTTGACAACACAAAAAGTGATTCAAAATTTCCTGTGGGGGACATGAAACAAGATGGAACTCTCAGTATAACCCGTATGACCAATGACAGGATGTATCTTCTTGCGGTGAATCTGATAAAAAACCGGGAGTATAAAAAAGCAGAGAAGTGCCTTCAGGACCTTGCATCAAAAGGGTTTCCGAAAGCCAACAATCTTCTTGGCTATTTATATGAGAATGCGTTGACAGAGATTAGTGACAGAACTCTTGCAAAAAAATATTACGAGAAGGGAGGATCTGAGGGGCAGTTCCTCCTTGATAACTATGAAATACGTACCGGAGAGCAGAAAAAAGAAGCCGGAACCATGTATGGAGACCAGCTTGAGAAGGTGATGAAAGAAGGCAGCGATTTTTCGCTTCTTGAGAAATTACTGTCCATGATGGGACAGGATGAAGAGTTTAATCTCAGAGCAAAGGCAGAGTTTTTCAGAAATGCAGGTGACGAGAAACAATTCATATATTATCTCAGTGAATTATCTGCAAGAGGTGACGATAAGGCATCTTTAAGACTTGCTGACTTTTACGTTGAAAAGAATGATGCACAGTCGCTTCTCAGGGCAGAGGAAGTGGTTAAAACTCTTCGTAAGAGGAGGCTTTCAGTTGCTGATTTCATTCAGGGAGAGTGCTATATAAGCAAAAAAAGCACAAACTATAATCCGGATAAAGCTCTAAAGTTCTTTAAAAAATATCTGTCTGACAACAGTGACGATAAATCAGACGAGAGGTACATCATTGCGGCCCATTACAGTGCATTGATCATTTTCAACAATCCTAAAGCTGACTCTTCTGCTCTTAAAGGGGCATTGGAATTTGCACAGGATGTTAAGAGAAAAAAGCCTGCGGATGCTAATGTTGCAGGACTGATAAATGATATTAATGACCGCATTACACGTGTGGGTGATGCCGAAAGAAAGAGACTGATAAAGAGAGCTGTGATTTTGGCAATTACAGTTATCGCCTCCCTTTTTATTTTTATCCATATTAAGAAAAGCATAGACATACATGGCGGTGCATCTTCGGTAGTCGGGATTTCCTCAAGTGCCGGTGGTTTGAATGAAAAGATTCTCACGATAAGTGTGGATGCGGCAAATGTCAGATCCGGACCGGGGAAAAATTATGATGTTGTAGACACTGTGAAACAGGGAAAAACATTTACGGCTACAGGAAATAAGGATGATTCGTCCGGTACTGTCTGGTATGAGATATACCTTGATGAAGCAAGGAAAAGGACAGGATGGGTCAGCTCAAAGGTTGTGTCTGAGTGATGTTTAGCAATTTGACAAGAGGATGATATGAACAGGATAACATTACCGGTAAATGTAAAATATATTATTGAATGTCTGGAAAAGGCTGGGTATGAAGCTTATGCTGTGGGAGGGTGTGTCAGAGACAGTCTTCTTGGAAGACTGCCTGAGGACTGGGACATAACTACCAGTGCAACACCTGAACAGGTTAAAAGTGTTTTCAGGAGAACTATAGATACAGGAATACAGCATGGCACTGTGACAGTACTCATGCCGGTGCATAAGAGTAAGGTACCAGGAGACACACTCTCTGAGAATGAGAATATCTCGGATGAGTTGCAAAGCATGAATAAGACCGGCGGAGGCTTTGTGGGATATGAGGTCACTACCTACCGTATAGATGGAGAGTATCTGGACGGACGTCATCCCAGCGAGGTGACATTTACACCATCTCTTCATGAGGATCTTGCAAGAAGAGATTTCACCATAAACGCTATGGCTGTGAATGACAAAACCGGAGTTGTAGATGATTTTGACGGTCTTAAGGATATGGAGGCCCATACTATAAGAGCTGTCGGAGATCCTCTGCAGCGGTTCACAGAGGATGCACTGAGAATGCTTAGAGCCCTCAGGTTTTCTGCTCAACTTGATTTTGAGATAGATCATGACACTTATGAAGCGGTTAAAGCATTGGCGCCAAATCTCATGCACGTGTCAAAGGAGCGGATCAATGTAGAATTGACAAAGCTTCTTATGTCAGACCATCCGGAATATATCGCACTGGTGTCTGACAGCGGACTTTCTGCCTATATATCCGATCACTTTGATGATGCATTTGATGTTTCCAATGAGCAGGGGGCACCATATCCTGATATCCGTCAGTGGATACCGAGAAACATACCGAAGGAAAAGTATGTCAGATGGGGCACTTTTCTCAGAGCGGTGCCGGAAGAGGCTAAGACTATACTTAAAGAACTTAAGATGGACAATGATACTATAAATAAAGCTAGAATCATTGCGGCACTTTTCAGTGAGGAACTTCCGGAAAGCATCTATGAAGTGCGAAAGACTCTTTCTGTTATAGGCTTTGACACCTATTATGCATTCCTGGAAGCGGATGAATGTCTTTCTATACAGTTCAACGGAGAAGAAGCGGTTAGACGTCTCGACAGGATAAGAGCTACCAAAAAGCATGTGGATGCCATTCGTGATGCCGGGGACTGCATTAATCTGAGCGATCTTAAGGTTACAGGCAGTGATCTTATGGAAATCGGAATACCAAGGGGACCCGAGATAGGACTCACACTTCACAGACTTCTCGATGAGGTGCTCAAAGTTCCTTCAAGAAATGAAAAAGAAGTTCTCCTTTCGCTGGCCGGAAGATAATGAGGCGAAAATGCTGAAATCTGATTTCGGTATTTTATGATGGGTGGCAGAATTGCCACTCATTTTTGTTTTTATCTCAGCTTCTTGGTCTTGATGGAGGTACTTAAAATTGATATATTTATAGACATGATTAATTTTATTTTATGCAAAGTGACAAAAGTATGAATCTTCACCTGCTATGTTCCATCGGTAAGTGGATGACCCTTTTGGCGCTTATATCATTTTAAGAAAAGAGGGGTATTACATGTATAAGGAAGATTATGAGCGTTGGCTTGCTGCTGACCTTAAAGATGTTGATCTTAAGACCGAACTTCAGAATATCAAGGGAGATGATGAGGCAATAAAGGAGCGTTTTGCCGTTGCCCTAAAGTTCGGTACAGCAGGACTCAGAGGAACTCTCGGTGCCGGAACAAACCGTATGAATATATGGGTAGTTCGTCAGGCAACTCAGGGTGTTGCTGACTGGGTGAAGACTCAGGGAGGAACACAGACAGTGGCCATCAGCTATGATTCTCGTCTTAAGGGATGGAATTTTGCGCGTGAAGCGGCAGGAGTTCTTGCTGCCAATGGAATCAATGTTCGTATCTATGATGAGCTTATGCCGGTTCCTGCACTTTCATTTGCAACACGTTACTATCACTGCAATGCAGGTATCATGGTTACAGCATCTCATAATCCTGCAAAGTACAATGGCTACAAGGCATACGGACCTGATGGGTGTCAGATGACTGACGATGCGGCATCAGTTGTTTATAATCAGATCCAAAAGACAGATGTTCTTACCGGTGCAAAGTACATGAGCTTCGCAGAGGGCGTTGAAAAGGGACTTATCAAGTTTGTGGGAGAAGACTGCAAGAAAGGACTTTACGATGCTATTGAATCTCGTCAGGTTCGTCCTGGTGTTGCAAAGACTTCCGGTCTTAAGCTTGTCTACACACCGCTTAACGGTACAGGACTTGTTCCGGTTACAAAGGTGCTTAATGATATAGGCATTACTGACATTACTATAGTTCCTGAGCAGGAATATCCGAACGGTTATTTTACAACATGCTCATATCCGAATCCTGAGATCTTTGCAGCTATGGAGAAAGGACTTGAACTGGCAAAGAAAGAAGATGCAGATCTTCTTCTTGCAACAGATCCTGATGCAGACCGTGTTGGTATAGCCATGAAGTGTCCTGACGGTTCATATGAACTTGTAACAGGTAATGAGATGGGTGTACTTCTCCTTGATTATATCTGTGCCGGACGCAAGGAGCAGGGAACTATGCCGGAGAAGCCGGTAGCCGTTAAGTCTATCGTTTCTACACCGCTTGCCAATGCTGTTGCCGAGCACTATGGTGTTGAACTTAGAGAGGTTCTCACCGGATTCAAGTGGATCGGTGATCAGATAGCGCAGCTTGAAGCAGCAGGTGAGGAAGAGCGTTTTATCTTCGGATTTGAGGAGTCCTACGGATATCTTTCCGGTTCATATGTAAGAGATAAGGATGCGGTCGTAGGTTCAATGCTTATCTGTGAGATGGCGGCTTACTATCGTTCTATCGGATCTTCAATCAAGCAGAGACTTGAGGAAATCTATAAGGAGTATGGACGCTACCTTAATAAGGTTGATTCTTTCGAGTTCCCGGGATTAAGCGGCATGGATAAGATGGCTTCAATCATGGAAGGCCTTCGTAAGGATGCTCCATCAGAATTTGCCGGCAAGAAGGTTGTGAAGGTGACGGATTATGAGAAACCTGAAGAGACAGGTCTTCCAAAGGCCAATGTTCTCATCTATGGTCTCGATGACGGTTCGACTATTGTTGTAAGACCTTCGGGAACAGAGCCTAAGATCAAGACATATTTCACTACTCTCGGTAAGGATCTTTCAGAAGCTGAATCAGAGAAGGAGAAGCTTGCAAAGGCAATCGCACCTATTCTTGAGTGATGCTCACAGATATTTTGAAAATTTGACGATTGTATAAAGATTCGTTCGGAAAATATTATATGGTTTTTCTTAGAGGTATTACTATAATACTTCAATTGAAGTGAAGAATTTAAGATGTTAAAATGAGGCTGTCGCTTAGCGGCAGCCTTTATTTTGCACGGATTTACAGAAGGTGATGGTTCGTCTGGCGTTGAGGGAACAAGCGGTGAGCGATGGGGAGAAATCTGTTTCGCTTGATTATCGCATAGGGAGATTGTGTTATGCCGAAAAAAAGATATCTAAGAATGGATAATGCAAAGGGCATATTGATAATACTTGTTGTATTGGGACATTTTCTTTTGTTTTTACAGGGGAAGACAAAACTGTGTACTAATTTTTTTTATGAGATCTACGCATTTCATATGCCTGCGTTTACTTTTTTGTCAGGTATTTTCTCTCAGGGTATTTTTGCTAAAGAAAAGGGTGGATACAGCTTTTGGCATTTATCAAAGGTATTATGGCTTTACGTGATTTACGAGATTATAGTGTTTTTTTCGGAAATTCCGGCTTACGGTATGACTACAATGATTCCGGACTTCTTTTCGGAAAGTGGTGCGCCCTGGTATCTTTTGGCATTATTCTTCTGGTATATGGGTATACCTCTAGTAGATTGTTTCGGGAGAAAGGATATTGCGTGGCTTGCGGTGCTTGTATCAGCTCTTGCCGGAGGTTATATTTCCGGACTTGAAGACTTTCTTTCTTTGAACAGAGTTATTGCATTTGCACCGTTTTTTTATGCAGGACATATTGTGGGACCTGAAAGACTTGAAAACTTTCTTAAAGGACGGGATGTTTCAATCAAGGCTAATGTTGTCAGATACATTACTCTTGGTATAGCAGTCATAACAGTGGTTATCATCGGGGGGTTCATGTACGATTATTTTCTTCCGTATCATGATGCCATGTTCGGTGTCTCCTATGAAAGGTTCAGAGTTCATGAGAATCAGTTGAGTTTTCCCGGTATACTGTCGGATAATGTCTGGATACTCAGGCTTATATGGTATATGACGTCAGGGGCTCTCACGTTAACATTTTTACGACTTTTACCTGATAAGGAACTTCCGTTGATTACAAAGATGGGACAGAGAACGCTTCAGATATATATTCTTCACAGGCCTGTCAGAGATCTGATGCTTGCGTTCGGACTCATTACATGGGGTGATCCCGAAAATCCCTTTATTCTAATTGCAGTTATACTGTTTTGCGTTGCTTTGTCAGTGGTGCTTTCAATGCCGGTATTTACAAAACTGTTTAATCTGATATTATTCCCTTTTAGGAAAAAACAGAAATATACTATTTGATGATCCGGATATTTTCGGATAAAAAAGGAATTAATATGCTGGAAATCATAAGGAATCTGTGTATCTTTGATGATTACACAGTGCTTCAGTGGGCGTTGCTTTTTATGTTCTACTGTATTTTTGGATGGGCTTTTGAGTCTGTGTACTGTTCGCTAAAAGAACTAAGGTTTCTTAACAGAGGTTTTTGTCATGGACCGTGGCTTCCGATATATGGTGTGGGAGCTGTTATGTTCCTGATGTTTGCGTGGCCCTTTCGGGACAATCTTATAAAGGTGTATTTCATGGGAATGTTTGTGGGCACAGGACTTGAACTTGTTACAGGTTTTCTCATGTTTAAAATATTCCATATGAAGTGGTGGGATTACAGTCAGAATCCATTCAACTTCCATGGATACATATGTCTATATGCGTCTCTCGCCTGGGGAGTGCTGGCTGTTGTCTTTACAAAGCTTATTCATCCTCATGTGGCTGCTATTTCTGAGGATTGGACATATACAGGCTTTGTTGTAGCTGTGACCATGCTGTACACATTATTTGTGGAAGATCTTGTGTTTTCTGTCATAGGTGCCCTCGATCTCAAGAAGAGAATCGAGCAGCTTGCTGCTAACAGTGAGGAGATTCAGAATCTTAAGCTGAATATCAGTGAGGTGAGGGAGCGTATTATTGAGATGCAGGAACAGGCACGGGCCAATGTTTCTGAAGTAAAATCAATCGCTGAAACGGAAGGGAATCTTGCTGCGGCAAAGGTTGTAACAGAGGAAACAAAGCGTGCACTTGCGACGGGAGGTACACTTGTAGCAAAGACTATTGCAAACAGTAGTGTCAATGCGGCAAAGGCCGCTGTTAAAACAGTCACAGAAGCGGGAACTGCAACAGGAAAAACTGTTATAAATGTGGGGGCTACCGCAGGAAAAACAGTTATTGATGCAGGTACCACTGCCGGCAAGACAGTTGTGAATGTAGGTAAATCTGCAGCGAGAAAAGTGGCTAATGCTGTTCCGGGTTCGCGACACAATGGACTCAGACATTCAGAAAACAAGGAGGGTCTTGAGATACGCCGCAGACGTATGGAAGAACGTCTCAGGATACTTGAGGATGGAGGAGACGCAAATTCAGGGCGTATGAACTGGTGGGTAGGAAGCATGCTCAGGAACAATCCTACACTTAAGGGTAAGTCTGAAAACTATGATAAGCTCAGGGAAGCAGCCAGAAGATATGCGGAGAGTTTTGAAAAGCTGGAGGCTCGTATTGAAGAAGAGTACAAAAAATTCGAAGATGATGGAATAGAAAAGTAAAACAGCAGGAAGCGTCCATTGCGATGCTTCCTGCTGTTTTGCTTTTGACAGGGTTTCAGATAATTATAGATTTTTTTACTAACTCTGTTTGCCCGGGCAATTCTTATGTCACAGAATGCGAATGACCCCGCCGAAGTTGTTGCGCTCCGACGGGGTCTTCTTGTCTCTGCTTTATATCTATATATGTCAAGAGCTCTTACAAGGGGAGAAAAAAGAACTCTTACTAAGTATATGTTAAACGGTCATGCTGGATAGGAACAATAAGTATAAAACTGTTGATATCATACGCATATGCGACCGTTGTTTTTGAAGGGGGCTCCGAAGTGTATTACAACTCCGGAGTATGAGTATGAAAAGCTTTTTTTGTGTTACATCTCTGTAACTGTTTATATGATACCCAAGTTATGTGACTGAATTATGTCTCATAGCTTAAAGAAGTCTAAAATTTATAAAGAAATAATAAATACGACGTACTATTTATGAAGAACTGCATATGTAAAATCTTAAGAAGATGAAATGAAGCAGGGACGATAATGTTCCGGAATATACATGTTACAAAAATATCAATAGACTCTTTACAGACGTTGACAAATCTGTTAACGTATTTATGTCAACCGATTAACATATTACAACATATGTTAGGAGAAAGAAAAAAGAAATGAATAAAAACTATAAGAAAATCAATAAGTCAACGACCAATTATGCTGAGGAACTCCTTAAGGTTCTTCCATGGGAAGCAAAGGAGGTTCCTGCAGAGATTCCTCACGGCGATATGCCGGGAGATAAGATTGAGATAGACGATTCTCATGTTCAGAAGGCAAACACTATTTTTTCTGTTCTTGCAAAGGAAATAGCAGAAAAGATTAAAACAAATCCATATCAGCGTACAGTCATAAGTGTATGTGGTGGTTCAGGCGTAGGAAAATCAGAGATAGCTTCTGTTCTTGGCTGGTTCCTCAATCAGGCAGGGATAGGTACATATATTCTTTCAGGAGATAACTATCCTCATCGTATTCCTATGTATAACGATGCTGAACGTCTTCATATCTTCCGAGAGAGTGCTGTTAGGGGCATGGTTGATGCAGGCGATTATACTGACGAAAGATTCGCTGAGATCAGAAAGTGGCAGCAGGAGGATACAGATGCTGACAAGGCTCATGCAGAGGGTAAAGAATGGTTTATGTCATATCTTGCGGGAGGTCGTGAGGGACTGTCGGGTTATCTTGGTACTCCAAACGAAACCGATTTTGATGAGGTAAGCACTATTATCAGCGCATTCAAGGATGGAGCGGCTGATCTTTGGCTGAGACGTATGGGAAGAGATGCATCAAGTCTCTGGTATGACGAAGTTGATTTCTCTGATAAACAGGTACTTATCATAGAGTGGACACATGGAAACAGTGATTTCCTTAAGGGAGTGGATATCCCGGTTCTTCTTAACAGTACACCTGCCGAAACTCTTGCTCACAGAAGAGCGAGAAACCGTGACGGAAAGACAGATAGCGCATTCACAACCATGGTTCTTGAAATTGAACAGGCAAAGCTTCACAGTCAGGCTCATAAGGCGAAAATTATCTGTGCCAAGAATGGTGAACTGATAAGCTTTGATGAGTATACCGAGCGAATGAAGGATCAGTTCTGATCATTCTGAAGTTTTTAGAATGAGTAAACTTTGGCGTAGCACATTGCACTTGAGTGTTTGTGCTACGCATAACTATATCTAGATAACAGGAGTATTAAATGGAGAAACATTATACAGATAACGGTCCTATGCTTAATGCTTATCCTGATAGTATGGGCGGACGTCTCAGTGATGTTGTAGGTTTTCTTGAGAAGCCTGAGATGAAGGATGCATTTCAGTCTTTCTACATTCTTCCGAGTATTTTCAATACAGACCTTGATAGAGGATTTTCGGTTATTGATTACAATATTAATCGTGAACTTGGAAGCGAAGAAGATCTTGAAAGACTCAGAAATCTTGGGGTTAATCTGAAACTTGATTTCATACTTAATCATGCTTCGGTTCTTTCACCACAGTTCCAGGATCTCATCAGAAATGGTGAGAATTCAAAGTATGCTGATTTCTTTATCAACTGGAATAAGTTCTGGGATGGAAAGGGTCAGATGACTGAGGAGGGCTATATTCAGCCGGATGAAGAGTATATCAAGGATATGTTCTTCCGCAAACCGGGTCTTCCTATCCTTATGGTTCGCACTCCGGGCGGTAAGGATGTACCATATTGGAACACCTTTTATCAGGAGGTAATCTATAAGCGTCCTGATGCTATGGATCTTATGAGCGCTATGGATATTCAGTATCTTAGTGCAGAACGTATCTGTGAAATTGTGAATACTGCTCTTGATGAGGGCAAAAAACCTTCAGAGATCGATCTTTCGGGTTATGAGGATTATCGTGATAAGGTTGTGGATTATCTTGAATCCAACCGCAAGTATCTTGGACAGATGGATCTCAATGTTAAGTCCCCTCTCGTTTGGGAGCATTATGAGAATACATTGAAGGCTCTTTCTGACTATGGTGCATCTATTGTACGTCTTGATGCGTTTGCCTATGCCCCTAAGGAGCCTGGTAAAAAGAATTTCATGAATGAGCCTGATACATGGGATTTGCTTTCTAAAGTGCGTGAGCTTGCGGATAGATATCACGTGACGCTTCTTCCTGAAATTCACGCAAGCTACGGTGAGAAGGTCTACAAGAAGGTTGCGGACATGGGATACATGACTTACGATTTCTTTCTTCCGGGTCTTCTTATCGATGCAATTGAGAAAAAGAGCGGTAAGGATCTTGCGCGTTGGGCTAAGGAGCTTGTGGATGACAAGATTCGTACAGTAAATATGCTTGGCTGCCATGATGGTATACCTCTTCTTGATCTTAAGGGGTTGCTTCCTGAGGAGGAGATTCAGAATCTTATCGATACCATAGTTGGAAGAGGTGGACTTGTAAAGGATCTTCATGGTAAGAAGAATATGTATTATCAGGTCAATGCTACCTACTTTAGCGCTCTTGGCGAAGATGAACGCAAGATGCTTCTTGCGCGTGCGATTCAGATGTTCATGCCTGGTAAGCCACAGGTATGGTATCTTGATCTTTTTGCCGGTAAAAATGATCATGAGGCGGTCAAGTCTGCCGGACCTGCCGGACATAAGGAGATAAACCGTACCAATCTCAGCCTTAAGGATATGGAAGGTAGACTGACTTCAGACATAGTATCTAGGCAGGTAGAAATGCTTAGGTTCCGTAACACCTGCCCTGCATTCGGCTTTGATGCAGAGTTCGCTGTTGACAGTGATGGTACAAAGATGTCTATGACATGGAAGAAGGACGGTCATACAGCTTGCCTTAAGGTGGATTTTTCGGATTACAGTTATGAGATTTCATCAGATTAAACTATTTGCTTTTTAAGCATTCACTATGCATACCGCCAAACCGAAAAAACGGTTGGCGGTATTTTTGTACAAAAAAACGCACAAAACGCCTATGCAAATATTGCACAATATACACAAAAATGTGTTATACGATTGACAGAAATTGTGAAAAGCGTTATATTCACATCAAGTTAAGTGTCAAACGGTTGACAGAATTAAAGCAACGACACGAAGGTATATTTATTAGCCGAAGAGGAGAAAACCATGAAAAAGAGCATTAACAGATTGGCTGCTTTACTTATGACAGCAGCTTGTGTAAGTTCACTTGTAGCATGTGGCGGTAGCACAAAGACAGAGACCGCTACAACAGCAGCTGCGGCAGAAGGAACAACTGCAGCCGCAGAGAGCAAAGAGGCTGTAGCACCTACAGAGAAGTCAGACCTTGCAGGGCAGTCTATCACAATCCTTAACTCAAAGGGTGAGATTCAGACAGCACTTGAAGAGCTTGCAGCAACTTTTACAGAAGAGACAGGAATCGAGCTTGAGGTTCTCAGCTGTGGTACCGGTGAAGTTCCTTACACAAAGGTTACTTCAATGTACAGCTCAGGAACGGCTCCAACCATGTCAATACTTGATACAACTGATGTTATCGCACTTGCAACAGAGTATGGTCTTGACCTCAGTGATCAGGATTGGATTCAGTATTGCGATAGTATGACAACCAAGGTTGACGGTAAGGTATACAGCTTCCCGTTCTGCGTTGAGGGAAGAGGTATCATTTATTCAAAGAAGGCTATCGAGGATGCTTTAGGAAAAGAGTTTGATCCTGCAAGCATCAACTCACTTGATTCTTTCAAGGCTATATGTGAAGAACTTAGAGCAGCCGGTATGGAGAATCCTGTAGTTCTTTCAAAGGAAGACTGGTCACTCGGAGCTCATCAGCTTGGTTATATCTATGATACAAATGATGGAACAACAGCAGGCGCTGACAAGATCATGGCAGCTCTTAAGGATGGTTCACAGAAGGTTGAAGATTATGACCGTTTCAACCAGTTCATGGATACAATGGATGTTATCCTTGAGTATAACTATAATAAGGAAGATCCGCTTGGTGCTATCTATGATGAGGATGCTATGCATCTTGTAGATGGTGATGCAGCATTCTGGCCTAACGGTAACTGGGCTTGGCCAAACATCGAGACAGCAGGTGCAACAACAGATGATGAGTTTGGTTTCATCTCATTCGTACTTGGTAATGATACAGCTGATTTTGCAAACACATCAATGCAGGCTTCTCCTACAAAGCAGCTTATGGTAGACGCTAAGCAGTCAACACCTGAGCAGCAGGCAGCAGCACTTGAGTTTATCAACTGGCTCGTAAATTCAGAGTCAGGCCAGAAGGGTCTTGTTGAGAAGCTTCAGATTATCCCTGCATGCTCAAATAACACTGTAGCTCCTCTTGATCCTCTTAGCCGTGATATCGTTGCAAAGATGGCTGACGGACATACATATTCATCAAGCTTTGTAGCTCCTTCAGACCATTGGTCAGTAGTGGGTGCTATCATGCAGAAGTATGTAGCAGGTGAGACAGACCGTGCAGGTGCAGCATCTGAGATCGATGCTTACTGGCAGAAGCAGGCATAATCAATGCTTTAACCTCCACGATAATTGTACTTAAAGTGATACTTAAATTCAGGACTGATTGATCTTATCCGAGTAGATCGGAGAGACGGAAATGAGACAACAGGTACGTTTCCGATTGCGAACCGAGAATTGATTTCAGACAGTTCGCAACTCAGCCCTGAATTTTTTTAGAATTAGAAAGGCAGATCATTATGAATTCTCTGGGCCGGACTACCGGTGATAAAATTAAAAGTTTTCTTATGTTTGCACTTCCGGGGACATTTGTCTTCGTATGTGTTGTTATCATTCCGTTCCTTTACGGATTTTATCTGACATTTACGGATTGGAACGGTGTAGCTGCTGTAAAGAATCTTGTGGGATTTGATAACTATAGGGCGCTTGCCCAGGATAAAGAATTCTGGAAATCCATGGGACTTACATTGAAGTACGTTGTTCTTTCTGTTCTTCTTGTAAATGCATTTGGCTTCCTTTTTGCATATTTCCTATCCGGAAGAATTAAAAAAGGACAGAATCTTTTCCGTGCAGGTTTCTTTACACCTAACCTCATCGGAGGAGTAGTTCTCGGATTCATCTGGCAGTTTGTTTTTTCTCAACTTCTTGTAAAGTTTGGAAAAAGCCTGGGTATAGCTTTGTTTTCGAAGTCATGGCTGTCCGATCCAACAAAGGCCTTTTGGGCACTTGTTATAGTAACTGTTTGGCAGCTCAGCGGTTATATGATGCTTATCTACATCGCAGGTTTTACGGGACTTTCTGAGGATGTTCTTGAAGCTGCTTCCATAGACGGAGCACATGGCTGGTCAAAAATGCGCCATATCGTACTTCCTCTTATGGTGCCTTCATTTGTTATCTGTATTTTCCTGACTCTCTCGAGAGCATTCATGGTTTATGATATTAACCTTACATTGACAGGCGGAGAGCCTTACGGAAGTACAAGACTTGTTGCGATGCATGTTTATGAAAAGGCATTTACAGCAAGACAGTACGGCATAGGACAGGCAGAGGCGGTTTTCCTCTTCTTCGTTGTTGCCGTTATCTCAGGTCTGCAGGTATATATCGGTAAGAAACAGGAGGTAGAGGCATGATGAATGCTAAGGAAAATGTTTCCGCTGCAAATCTTGAACCAAAGGCTCAGGATCGTGTTGGTGGAACAAAAAAACTTGTCAAGGATATATGCATCTACATTCTTCTTATCATCGGTGCATTATTCTATCTTGTTCCATTCTTTATGGTTATAGTAAACTCCTTTAAGCAGAAAAAGGATATCATCAAGGCACCTATGGATCTTATCGGAGCCGGTGGTATGAGTCTTGATAACTATGGAAAGGCATTTAAACAGATGGAGTTCATGAAAGCCTTCGGAAACTCTCTCTTTATCACAGGCCTTTCAACAATTGCAGTTATTGTATTATCTTCTATGGTGGCATATTATATCGTTCGCGCAAACACCAGTCTTGCCAAGGTGATATTTGCACTTATGATTTCATCGATGATTATACCGTTCCAGTCAATCATGATACCCTTGGTTTCTATTTACGGCGCAAATCTCGGACTGCTTAACCATCGTTTTTCATTAATATTCATGCATACCGGTTTTGCCATGAGTATGTCGGTGTTTATGTATGCGGGATTTTTGAAGAGTGGTGTTCCGAGATCATTGGAGGAAGCTGCATATATTGACGGATGTACGAAGATGGAAACTTTCAGAATGATTGTATTTCCTCTTTTGAAACCTACTACTGCAACACTTGTAATTCTTAATGCGATGCAGTTCTGGAATGACTATCTGCTTCCGAGTCTTGTTCTTGGAAAGAAACCGTTATATACACTTCCGCTTTCAACTTACAGCTTTTATGGAACATACAGCTCGGATTACGGTCTCATTATGGCTGCACTTGTACTTACACTTCTTCCTATCCTTATTCTGTACTTCTTCTTACAGAAGCAGATCATTGCAGGTATGGTAGCCGGAGCCGTTAAGTAATTGGTTAAAAACACTTAAAATTAATTATTTTCAATGTTATATTTCTGTATTTTGCGGAAAAACATAGGAACTATAGTATAATAAAGCCGGACATTTGAGATGTCCGGCTTTTGTGTTATACTGCTAGTTCATGACTAGAAAAACGATAATAGTAAAGGGAATAGAATATGGCAACAACATTAAAAGATGTGGCAAAAGAGGCCGGACTGGCAGTGGAGACTGTTTCCAGAGTTCTGAATAACAGAGGATATATAAGCGAGAAGACCAGAAAGAAGGTTAATGACGCCATGCAGAAGATAGGCTACAGGCCTAACATTGTTGCGAGAACCCTCTCAAAAGGAAGATCTGATGCGATTGCTGTCATTGTTCCGCACATGGTCCATCCGTATTTTTCGCAGATGTTAAGCGAGATAGAGCAGTATGCGGCAGAAAAGCAGTACCAGATATTTATCAGCAATTCTACAGGTGATCTTCAGAAGGAAACCAGTATTCTTGAATTATGTGAGAACAGTCTTGTGGCAGGAGTACTGATATTCAGCAGACGGGTTAAGCCGGAGATACTTAAAAAGTTCAATCTTCCTATTATTACGATTGAGCGATTCATTGAAGGCGGAACAGGCTGTGTCCTTTGCGATAACTATAAGGGCGGACAACTTGCTGCAGAGGAGCTCATTAAAAAGGGATGTAAAAATCTCCTGATGCTTGGAAGCGTATGGCAGAGCAAGATGCCTGCGGATGTGCGTGAAGACGGATTCATGGATGTCTGCCGTAAAAACGGAGTAAATGCAAAAGTACTCACCAGTAATGCTTTTGAATACGAGGAAATGGAGTATCATGAGAGTATAAGAAAAGCATTGAATGAGTTTCCTGATACAGACGGCATATTCTGCAGTTCGGATCTGATTGCGGCCCAGGTTCTGCAAGTGGCTTCGATGATCGGAAAGAAAGTCCCGGAGGATCTCAAGATTATTGGCTTTGATGATACACAGTTATCAAGACTGACCACACCTCAGCTCACAACCATACATCAACCCATCAGGGAAATGGCAAGGCTTTCTCTGGATATGATATTTGATACATTGGAGAATAAGGAAGTAACAGAGCGAAATGTTCTTGATGTAAATCTCGTTGTGAGGGGAACTACTTGATAAGCCTGATTATTAGGTGTGACAATTATTACTTTAAAAATCCTATCCTATCTATTATACTATACAGGATTATGGGTTATTGCCTGTTTATAGTTTGGCGATTATTGGGAGAGTTTAATGTTTTCGTTGATTTCAAATGATATTGGAATAGATCTTGGAACTTCAAGCGTTCTCGTATATATAAAAGGAAGAGGCGTTGTTTTGAAGGAGCCTTCGGTTGTGGCTGTCAATAAAGAAACAAACAAGGTTCTGGCATATGGAGAGGATGCTCGCCTTATGCTTGGAAGAACACCTGAAAATATAGTGGCGGTACGTCCGTTGCGTCAGGGCGTTATATCTGACTATACTTTAACTGAGCAGATGCTTAAGCATTTTATCAATAAGGCTGTCGGAAAGCGTACCTTACGTAAGCCGAGAATATCTGTATGTATTCCTTCCGGTGCAACGGAGGTTGAGAAGAAGGCTGTTGAAGATGCAACCTATCACGCAGGTGCAAGAGAGGTAACGATCATTGAGGAACCTGTTGCGGCTGCTATCGGCGCCGGAATAGACATCAGTAAGCCTCAGGGTAATATGATCATTGACATTGGAGGTGGCACTTCCGATATCGCTGTCATCGCACTTGATGGACCTGTTGTTTCGGAGTCGATCAAGGTGGCAGGTGACGATTTTGATGAAGCCATCCTTCGGTATATGAGAAAGAAGCACAATCTTCTGATCGGTGAGAGAACTGCGGAAGATATCAAGGTGAATATCGGTTGTGCCAGTAAGAGACCGGAGAATATCACTATGGAAGTCAGGGGACGTAACCTTGTTACGGCACTTCCGAAAACAGTGGTTGTCAGTGCGGACGAGATCATGGACGCGCTTCTGGAGCCGGCCACTATGATAGTTAATGCTGTACATAATGTACTTGAACGTACTCCGCCGGAGCTTGCGGCAGATATCTATGAAAGAGGTATCGTCATGACAGGTGGAGGCTCTCTTCTCTACGGACTTGATAAGCTGATGCATGAGAAGACAGGTATCACATGTATGCTTGCTGAAGATCCGCTTACTGCGGTTGCTATAGGAACAGGAAAGTTTATTGACATTGCAAACGGCGATGATGATGACCTGTAACAGATTATAAGGATAGGGGGTGGCCTTTTGGGCTGCCCTTTTGTTGTATGACAGACGCTTTTTAATTGCGGGATACATCTGAGGAAACAAATTTGAATTTTTTTGAAGGCTATATTGATCATATTATATTCAGAAGTGATTCTACCGGCTATACAGTTATGGTTGGTGTGATGAATGGTAAGGATTATACTCTCGTCGGAACTGTTCCGGGTATCGAACCCGGTGAAAATATAAAGGCAGACGGACATGAAACCACACATCAGATCTACGGTACGCAGTTCGTGATAGATAAATATCAGGTGGTTGCACCTGAGAGCAGCGAAGCGGTTGAAAGATATCTTGGTTCGGGTGCCATAAAGGGAATAGGCGCAGCCATGGCTTCTCGCATTGTAAAGAAGTTCGGAGATGATACAATGCGCATCATTGAGGAGGAGCCGGAACGTCTTGCTGAGATAAAAGGAATATCAGAGAGAAAGGCTATCGATATAGCTGCATCTGTCAATTCAAAAAGAGAAATGCAGGATGCGGTCATGTTCCTTCAACAATACGGCATTTCCATCAATATGGCCGGAAAAATCTTTTCTCAGTATGGGAATGAAATGTACGATATAGTACGGGACAATCCATATAAGCTTGCTGAGGATATCGAAGGAATGGGTTTCAGAACCTGTGATGAGATAGCCAGAAATGCCGGAATAAAAGTGGATTCTGATTTTCGTATAGAAGCCGGAATCCAGTATGCGCTTACTATGGCTGAGGGAAACGGTCATTGTTATCTGCCTTTGCCGGAATTGCTCAGAACAACTGAAGTTCTACTTAATATTACTATCCATGATATAAACCGTTATCTTCTTGATCTTCAGATGCAGGGAAGAGTGATGGTTAAAAGTAGTGGTAAAAAGAAAACCATAGATGATTTTCTGAATGAAACGGCATTTTCGGAAGGGAACGGACAGGATGGAACATTTGCAGCTCCGGAATCTCAACCGGGAATTAATCCGGAAGCCGAATGTCATATAGTTTTCGATGCCGATAACAGAAACGTGGATCCCGGTACCAGAGTGTACAGGTCGCTTTTGTACTACACAGAGCTTCAGGTTGCGACAAAACTTCAGGAACTGAATATCTCTAAGGGAAAAGATGACGAAGCGTCTCTTGAAGATGAGATCGACAGGATAACGGATAAGGAAGGAATAGAGCTTGATGAACTTCAGCGTCAGGCTGTCTCTTATGCAATGAATTCAGGACTTTTGGTTATAACCGGTGGACCGGGAACCGGTAAAACGACTACCATAAACACCATCATCAGAGTTTTTGCTAATGAGGGGAAAACTATTCTTCTTGCTGCACCGACGGGAAGAGCGGCAAAAAGGATGTCAGAATCAACAGGATGGGCGGCATCGACTATTCACAGACTTCTCGAGTATCAGGGAAGACCGGAGGATGATGGAGATGAAGGCGGCGAACAGATAAGAGGTCATTTTGAGAGGGATGACAGTAATCCGCTTGAATGTGATGTGGTTATCATTGATGAAATGTCTATGGTTGACATCTTTCTAATGAATTCTCTGCTTAAAGCTATTCATAAGGGAACAAGATTGATTATGGTGGGAGATGCAAATCAGCTGCCATCGGTTGGCGCTGGAAATGTCCTGAGAGATATCATTGAATCAGGCAGTATACGTACTGTTAAACTCAATCATATTTTCAGACAGGCGGCCGAATCGGATATTGTTGTTAATGCACATAAGATAAATGAGGGAAAATCTGTTGATCTCAGTAAAAAATCAAAGGATTTTCTATTTATCAGAAATCAGAACCCTGATCAGATATTCAATTCAATAACTGCGCTGGTGCTGGATAAGCTTCCGGGATATCTTGATGTTGATCCGTTTGAAATGCAGATTATGACGCCTCAGCGTAAAGGGGCCTTGGGCGTTGAGAGATTGAATCAGCTTTTGCAGGACAGAATAAATCCCAAGGATAGTAAGAAGCCTGAAAAGGAAATCAACGGAACATTGTTCAGACTTGGTGATAAAGTTATGCAGATAAAGAATGACTACAATCTTATATGGGAAATAAGAGGCAGATACGGGGTTCCTGTCGAAAAGGGTGAGGGAGTGTTCAATGGAGATATTGGCGTCATAACTGAAATCAACAACTTTGCTCAGAATCTTACAGTTCAGTTTGATGACAGATTTGTTGAGTATGAGTTTAAGCAGTGCGACAGCCTTGATCTTGCATATGCCATAACTATACATAAGTCTCAGGGATCAGAGTATCCAGCTGTCATTATTCCGATGTATCAGGGACCTCAGATGCTTATGAATCGTAACCTTTTATACACTGCTGTTACAAGAGCTAAAAGGTGTGTGTGCCTGGTGGGAAATCCGCAGATCTTTGAACAGATGATAAGAAATGAATCTGAGGCTAAACGATATTCGTCTCTTGCAGAACGTATTAAGGAGATATCCTATGCGGGATGAGAGAAGTTATGGAATCGCCAAAGATTTATGTATGACGAAAATCTGTGGTGAAAAGAGTGCAAAGCGAGGCTGCAGTTATAAAAGCGTGAATATTACTATGTTTTTGGATAAACTCTCGCAATGCGCCGGGGATCTCATATTTCCCAGGAGATGCCCTGTGTGCGAGGAACCGGTCTCTCCATCCGGAGCCCTGATATGTCCGGAGTGTGAGGGAAAGCTTCATTTTATCAAAGAACCGGCATGCAAGATATGCGGAAGAGAGATAGCTGAAGAAGAAGCGGAGCTGTGCTGTAACTGTAAGCGCCACAGATTCAGCTTTGAATATGGTTATTCACTTATGAATTACGATGATGTGGCAGCCAGATCCATTAGCAGGATAAAATATACAGGAGCAAGGGAATATCTTGACTATTATGGAAAAAAAGCAGTTGAACTCTATGGCGAGAGGATAAAAAGTATTGGGATTGACGCATTGGTACCGGTGCCTGTCCATAGGTCAAGGTTTATAAAGCGAGGGTATAATCAGGCGGAAGTTCTTGCTTCTGTTATGGGAAAAGAACTGGATATACCCGTTTATGAGGATGCTATGGTAAGAAACAAAAAGACTACGGCGTTAAAGGAACTTAGCGCTTCGGAAAGACTGAAAAATCTTACCGGGGCTTTCTCTGCCGGAGAAATCCCGTATGATATGCATTCGGTGCTTCTTATAGATGATATATTTACGTCAGGTGCTACCCTTGAAGCTATAAGCAGATGTCTAAAATCAGCAGGTGTCGATAGGGTGTATTGTTTTACTTTAGCGATAAAACCTGAAGATTGAGGGTTTGCCCGGTTAAAACGGGCTGATTTCTGCGCATAATTATATGACTTATCTGATATGTATGGATTTGTGAAGCGGATTCCGATAAAGAAGACGGGGGTGAATATAAGTGATTTATGACCTTTGATAAATATACTTTGAACAATGAAAAAAGTCTCAAATCATTCCATGAGGGATGATCTGAGACTTTGTACTGTTAATCTATTTCATCTGTCCAGTAATCTCTTGCAAGATCTATGAGGTTGCGCATGGGCTCTGAAAGATATTTGTCCTTACGGTATACTGCATATGCATTCATCACAGGATGAGTTTTCAGTTTAATGAGTTCTACATCCCCGGGAATTTCTACGTGGTGAGAGGCACCTATCAAAGCTGCACATTCATCGGCAGCAACCAGGGCAAGTTCATAGTTTATTCCTTCTGCGTCCATATAGATATCCGGTTCAAAACCAGCCTGTTCAAATATCTGTTCTGAAACGTAGCGTTCGGTGGAATCCTTGGGGCCGAGGAAGAATGGAACATCCTTGAACTTGTGAATGTCTATGACTTTGGTTCCGTCTTCTTCGACCTCAACTTCATTAACAAGAGGGTTGGAAGAAGCAATGGCTACAACCATCTCTACATGACTTAAGAATTCGTACTGAAGACGGTAGTTCTGCTTGTCGCCCATGAGGATGATTCCGAGATCGATGGTTCCGTTCTTTACCAGTTCCTGGGCTTTTAAACCCTTCATGATGTTAAGCTGAAGCTTAACTGTAGGGTTCTGTTTATGAAATTGACGGTATATGGAAGTCATCATATAATCAGCTTCGATACCGGCAGCACCTACAGCGATTTCTTCATTATGTAATTTGGCGATATCGGAGATGCGGGAATAGCAGTCCTTTTTCATTGCAATCATTTTACGGGCGGTATCTACGTATATCCTGCCGGCATCTGTGATGGCCCATTCATTGCCTCGTCTGTAGAACAGCTTGGTGCCAAGCTCTTTTTCGAGATTCAGAAGCTGAAGATTGAGGGCGGGCTGAGAAATAAAGAGTTTATCGGCCGCACGTGTGATATTTCGTTCTTCCGCGATACGGATGATGTTTTCAATACGTCGTAGATCCATGGATGACCTTCTTCCTGTAGATGTGTACAATTTATAAATAGTATATAAACTATTATAATTATTTACAATAGAAAGCCACAATGAGGCTAAAAAAATTAAATAACAAAGCAATTGACTCAATATCTTGACGGGTAAATGAGGACATGTTATAGTTTGCAGGTAAACAAGGGGCTAAGCCCTATTTTTTATGCACTAATTTCGTAGTCATGCGGAGTTAAGAATCATTGGAGGTGAACAGCCGTGCGCACAAAGATTATTTTAGCATGTACAGAATGTAAGCAGAGAAATTACTTCACGACTAAGGAAAAGAAGAACCATCCTGAGAGAATGGAAGTTCGTAAGTATTGCAGATTCTGTAAACAGCACACGCTTCATAAGGAGACAAAGTAATGGACGAGAAGAAGAGTTCCAGTATTCAGGGCTTCTTCAATGGTCTCAGGACGGAATTTAATAAAATTATATTCCCGAATAGACAGGACGTTATAAAGGAAACAACAGCGACTATCGTTGTAAGTTTACTTATAGGAGTTGTTATCGCAGTTCTTGATCTCATCATGAAGACGGGACTTGGCTTTATACTTAAGTAAAGGGGATATCGATGTCAGAGACAAATTCTGCAGCTCGTTGGTATGTAGCTCATACCTATTCAGGCTACGAGAACAAGGTTAAGATGGATCTTGAAAAAACTATCGAAAACCGTGGTCTTCAGGATCTTATTCTTGAAGTCAGCGTTCCAATGCAGCCGGTCATCGAAATGAAGAACGGCGTTGAAAAGAAGACTGATAAGAAAATGTTCCCGGGCTATGTTCTCGTAAACATGGTTATGAATCAGGAAACCTGGTACGTTGTGAGAAATACACGTGGCGTCACCGGTTTTGTTGGCCCAGGATCAGAGCCAACCCCTCTTTCAGAAGAGGAGATCTTAAACCTCGGATACAGAAAGTCAGAGGTTCTTATGGATTTCGCTATAGGAGATTCAGTATCTGTAACTTCCGGAGCATGGAAGGATACTGTTGGTGTTATCAGCGAGATCAACGATCAGAAGAAGACCGTTACTATCTCAGTAGAGATGTTCGGCAGAGAAACTCCGGTAGAGTTATCATACGGAGAAGTTCAAAAGCTTAGATAACAAAGTTTGGGAGGGTTAGCGACATTTTGTGGCTACCCCGCAATTACCACAAGGAGGTGCCTCAATGGCAAAGAAGGTAGAAGGTTACATCAAGTTACAGATTCCAGCTGGTAAAGCAACACCAGCTCCACCAGTAGGTCCTGCTCTTGGACAGCATGGTGTAAATATCGTTGCATTCACAAAGGAATTTAACGCAAGAACAGCTAACGAGGGAGACGTTATCATCCCTGTAGTTATCACTGTTTATGCAGATAGAAGTTTTAGCTTCATCACAAAGACTCCTCCAGCTGCAGTTCTTATCAAGAAGGCTTGCAAGCTTCAGAAGGCTTCTGGTGAGCCAAACAAGAACAAGGTTGCTACAATCAGTAAGGCTGATCTTCAGAAGATTGCAGAGACAAAGATGAAAGATCTTAATGCTGCATCACTTGAAGCTGCTATGTCTATGATCGCTGGAACATGCAGATCTATGGGCGTTGAAGTAGAGAAGTAATAGGGAGGTCAACTGATTATGAAAACAGGTAAGAGATATAATGCAGCAGCTCAGGGCGTTGACAGATCTGTAAAGTACAGTGCAGTAGACGCTATCGAGCTCGTAAAGAAGAATGCAACAGCAAAATTCGACGAGACCGTTGAACTTCACATCAGAACAGGTTGTGACTCACGTCACGCTGATCAGCAGGTTCGTGGTTCCGTTGTACTTCCTGCCGGCACAGGTAAGAAGGTTAGAATCCTCGTATTTGCAAAGGGCGCTAAGGCTGATGAAGCTCAGGCAGCTGGTGCAGATTTTGTAGGAGCAGAGGAGCTTGTTCCTAAGATCCAGGGTGGCTGGTTCGATTACGATGTAGTAATCGCTACACCAGACATGATGGGTGTTGTTGGACGTATCGGTCGTCTCCTCGGACCTAAGGGTCTCATGCCAAACCCTAAGACAGGTACTGTTACTATGGATGTTGCCAAGGCAATCGCTGATACTAAGGCCGGTAAGGTTGAGTATCGTCTTGACAAGGCTAACATTATTCACGTTCCTGTAGGTAAGGCTTCATTCGAGACAGAGAAGCTTCAGGAGAACCTTAACACACTCATGGCAGCTATTGTTAAGGCTAGACCTGCAACACTTAAGGGTCAGTACATGAAGTCAGCTACTTTGACATCTACAATGGGTCCTGGTGTTAAGATCGATACTGTACAGTTCGGTGCTTAAAAAATACATTTTAGCTATTGACAATCCGAATGACGGATGTTAATATACGCAACGTATTAACCCGAAGACAGCAGGTGGTGCCGTAAGGTACCGTAAGACAGAACGCCTGCCGAGGAAAGATACAAACTATTATGTTTGTTCAACCCCGTGTCTTTTGGCATGGGGTTTTCCTTTTAGAAAGGTTTATACGAAATCTTATAAGGAGGAAAAACCGTAAAATGGCAAAGGTTGAAATTAAACAGCCAATCGTTGACGAAATCAAGGCACTTTTTGATGGTGCTGTAGCCGTTACTGCCGTTGATTACCTCGGACTTACTGTTGAGCAGGATACAGATCTTCGTAAGCAGTTAAGAGAGGCTGGTGTTCAGTACAAGGTTTACAAGAACACTCTTATCAAGAGAGCAGCAGAGGGCACAGATTTTGCACAGCTTGATGACGTACTTGAGGGACCTACAGCTATTGCAGTATCTAAGGATGATCCTGCTGCAGCTGCTAGAATTATCGCTAAGTTTGCTAAGACTGCTCCTAAGCTTGAGCTTAAGGCAGCTGTTGCTGAAGGCAAGCTTTATGATAAGAACGAGGTTCAGACTCTTGCAGCTATCCCTTCAAGAGAAGAGCTTCTCGGAAGACTTTGTGGTTCTCTTCAGAGCCCAATCACAAACTTCGCACGCGTTATCAATCAGATTGCAGAGAAGAGCGAGCCAGCAGCTTGATTTTGAGCGTATGGCATCATGAGGCCGCATAGTGGTTTCATATCGTAATCGAAAGATTACAAAGCGCAATGTGAATTGCATGGTTTAAAACTAATAAATATTGATTAGTGCTTCGGGCACAAATTTCTAAATGGAGGAAATTAAAATGGCTAAGTTAACTACAGAAGAGTTTATCGCAGCTATCAAGGAGCTTTCTGTTGTAGAGCTTAATGACCTTGTAAAGGCTGTTGAGGAAGAGTTTGGCGTTTCTGCTGCTGCAGGCGTTGTTGTTGCAGGTGCAGCTGCTGGTGCAGCTCCAGCTGAGGAGAAGACTGAGTTCGACGTTGAGCTTACAGAGGTAGGCGCAGAGAAGATCAAGGTTATCAAGGTTGTTCGTGAGGCTACTGGTCTTGGACTTAAGGAAGCTAAGGAAGCTGTTGAGGCTGCTCCTAAGGTTCTTAAGGAGGCTGTTGCTAAGGCTGAGGCTGAGGATCTCAAGAAGAAGCTTGAGGAAGTTGGCGCTAAGGTTACTCTTAAGTAATTTAAAACCAATCTATATGAAGACGGATGAGAATTTACTCATCCGTTTTTTTTTACAAAAATTATCGATATATATTAGAATTGACTAATGTCTGTCAAGTAAAGATTAGTCGATTAGATGAATTAAACATTTGGAATTCAGATTTAAAAATAATTTTCATTTTTTTTACTTACTTAAGTCCTTAAATGATAAGAAATAATTGTATTCTCAATCTTGCGATGATAATATGAACAACGCAAGATTGACTAAATAATGACAAACAATAAATCAGTACAATTCTTAATATTTAATAAGCCTAAATAATTGGAAACTAAATATAGGACTGAGTACAGTGTCATTATCATTCAACAGAGAGGTAAATTTATGAAAAAGAGAAATCTTGGAAAGTCAGCTACAGCTGTAGTACTTGCAGGTACAATGGTTGCTGCATCACTTGCCGGCTGCGGATCAAAGCCTGCTGAGACTACTGCAGCTGCTACAGAGGCTGCTCAAACATCAGCGGTTGCTCAGGAAGCAGGAACGGCTGTTTCCGGTACTTTTGAAGGTACAGCCGTAGGAATGGGCGGAGAGAGCAATCCGGTAAAGGTTAGTCTTACTCTTACGGATGGTAAGATCTCAGATGTAAAAATCGAAGGCGCAGGTGAGACGGCAGGAATCGGAAGCAAGGCTATTGAAGAGTTTCCGGCACTTATGATTGCAGGAAATACAGTTCAGGTAGATGCTATTTCCGGTGCCACTATTACATCAAAGGCTATAGTTGAGGCTGCTACTGCAGCTCTTCTTGAGGCCGGACTTAAACCTGAAGATCTTGAATCAGTAGAAGTTGAGGCTGCTGCAGGACAGGCTGAAGATATGTCTATAGACACAGATGTTGTAGTTGTCGGAATGGGCGGAGCAGGTATGGCTGCAGCCATTACAGCAGCTGATGCAGGAAAGTCTGTAGTTATCCTTGAATCTCAGGCTATGGGTGGTGGAAACACTGTTCGTTCAACTGGTGGCCTTAATGCTGCACACACACCTGCTCAGGATGAGAATGAGTTCAAGCAGGCAGATGGCGTAGAGAAGACGCTTAAGGCAGCCAAAGAAAACTGGGCAGATAATGAAGTTATTCAGGAGCTTGCCGCTACTGTTCAGAAGCAATGGGATGAGTATCAGGCTTCACCAAGCGGATATTTTGATACAGTTGAACTTTTTGAACTTGACACTATGATTGGTGGTAAGGGAATCAACAATATTGATCTCGTTAAGACTCTTGCTGAGAATAGTGCAGATGCAGTGGTTTGGCTGAAGGAACATGATGCAGACCTCCCTTCAGTAGGAGCGTTTGGCGGTGCTTCCGTAAATCGTATCCACAGACCTGTAAATGCCGATGGGAAGACAACAGCAGTCGGAGCTTATATTGTTCCTGTTCTTACAAAGAATGTTGAGGACAGAGATGGAATTGAAGTTTATTACAACACAACAGCTAACAAGATCCTTATGGAGGATGGAAAGGCTGTAGGCGTTGTTGCAGAAGGTGAGACAGGCAATACTATTACAGTTAATGCTAAGGCTGTAGTACTTGCAACCGGTGGTTTTGGCGCTGATATGAACAGAGTTGTCAAGTATAGATCAGATCTTGAGGGATTTGTATCAACAAACGCAGCCGGTTCACTCGGACAGGGTATTGACATGGCAACAGCTGAGGATGTCAATGCTGATACCGTTGATCTTGATCAGATTCAGATTCATCCTACAGTAACGGTTGATGCCGATGGAAATGCTCATCTTATCACAGAGGGTGTTCGCGGTGATGGTGCTATCCTTGTTAGTATGGAAGGAAAGCGTTTCTTTGATGAAGTTTCAACAAGAGATAAGGTTTCTGCTGCTGAGATCGCTCAGACTGACGGATGTGCATGGCTGATCCTTGATCAGAAGATGCTTGATGCCTCAGCTGTTTGCACAGGATACTACAATTCAGGTTATGCTGTAAAGGGCGAGACATATGAAGAGCTTGCCAAGGCAATGGGTGTTCCTGAAGATGCATTTACAGAAACAATGGAAGGCTGGGCAAAGATTTGGGCTGACAAGTCAGATCCGGAGTTCGGACGTACATCTTTTGCAGATGATATTGACCTTTCAACAGCACCTTTCTATGCTATCAAGGTTTCTCCTGGAATTCATCACACAATGGGTGGTCTTAAGATTGACACAGCCGCAGAGGTTATCAATACAAATGGTGAGGTTATCCCAGGTCTGTATGCAGCTGGTGAGGTTACCGGAGGTGTTCACGGCGCTAACCGTCTCGGAGGAAATGCTGTAGCAGATATTATCGTATTCGGCAGAATAGCAGGTGAAAGTGCATCAGCTTACGTTGGATAAACGCAATCATAAGCTAAATACTTATTTTTTCTTGCTCCCGGTATGGTTTACCGGGAGTTAATTTTTTTCTTAAAATTGATGTTTTTGTTCAGAATTTATCTTCTTCCGAATTAATAAAAATGAAAGAAACTGTTCTTTGAAGCAAAAAATAAACAAAAAGAAAGCTTTTTGAAAGAAAAGAAAGCGATTTGTTTGTGCAAACTGTATAAGAGAATGCATTTATGTGGTAATAATGTGGCAAAACATATAACATGTGTCAATGATTGACTCTTAAGAATTCTTTAGAATAAAAATTTTTAATTCGGAAACATATTTGACTTTGATGATGGTGGAGTGTAATATACGTTCTTGTCTTAAACAGATTTGTTCGTTTTTGAAGATACTTATCTGATGGAGCGGACGCAGATAATCAGCCTGATACATATATTCAGATTTATTGTGGCTGATGTTTGATTTTTAGGAGGATTAAATTATGAAGAAGTTAGTTATGATGACTGCATCAGCAGGTCTTATCCTTGCACTTGCAGCTTGCGGTTCAACATCAACACCAGAGGTTACAACAGCTGCTGAGACAACAGTTGCAGCAGAGGAGACAACAGTTGCTGCTGAAGAGACAACAGTTGCAGCAGAGGAGACAACAGCTGCTGCTGAAGAGACAACAGCTGCAGCAGAGGAGACAACAGCCGCTGCAGAGGAGACAACAGTTGCAGCAGAGGATGGCGAGACACTTACAGGTACAGCTAAGGGCTTCGGCGGAGACGTTACTGTAACTCTTACAATGGATGGCGACAAGATCGTTGCAGCTACTATTGAGGGTAAGGATGAGACTCCTACAGTTGGTGGAGCAGCTTTCGAGGAGCTTGAGAAGCAGATTGTTGAGGCTGGTTCAGCTGATATCGATGGTGTTTCAGGTGCAACATTAACATCAACAGGTGTTAAGGATGCTGTAAAGGCAGCTCTTGCTAAGTAATTCATATATCAGATATTAATAGCATTTCATACCGGATTTAATTATTCATCTTAATGAAAGTGTGACAGGATTTCCCTTTCGGAGTATTTGTACAGACAGATATTCCGGGAGGGATTTTTGCATATTAAATAGGTAGTGTATAATCTTAATGATAATTTAGCTTGTTATGATGTGTTGAATTTGGCATCATAGAAGTACGTGATATTATGCTGAATGAGAATAGATTCTCGGAAATGATTAGCTGTTAATTGCCCGTGTGATTGAAAATGATTTTATGATAAATCATATATTCGGTATTTGTTGATAGATCATTTCGTAAGGTGAAATGTTACAGGGATACATTATCAATAGGGTGTCCGAACTGCATATGAGAGATATAAAATGAAAAAGGTTATTTCAGAGGAGGAATTTGTAATATGAAGAGATTAATATTGACATCAGCGGTTGTACTTGTGGCAGCATTAACAGCTTGTGGAGGAAATCAGGTTCCATCACCGGAAACAACTGCAGTGACTGAAACTGTGTCAGAGGCTGTGAATACTGAAACGGGCAATGCAGGTGAAAAGTCAGAAAAAAAGGAAGTAAGCGGCAGTGCAGAAGGATTCGGAGGCACAATCACCGTCAGTCTCGTAATGGAGGGGGATGATATAGTTGAAGCCTCCATCGAAGGTTATGATGAGACACCGGAGATAGGCGGTGCGGCTCTTACTGAGCTGGAAAAGCAGCTTGTAGAGAAAGATGGTTTCGACATAGATGGTGTATCAGGAGCTACGTTTACATCAGAGGGTGTCAGAAATGCAACCAAGGATGCATTGGGACTTTTCCTTACTGATATGAAAGAAAGCAACTCAGAAACAACAGAAGCAAAACAGTGATTGGATTTACGTGATATTATGGATCTTTTTGAATATATGGCAGAAAAAAATAAGGAGGATGATGCTCCTCTTGCATCCCGTATGCGTCCTGAGACACTTGAAGAAGTAGTGGGACAGGAACACATCGTGAGTCCCGGAAAGCTGCTTTATCGTGCCATCAAGGCCGATAAGCTTGGCTCTATTATATTCTACGGGCCCCCGGGAACGGGAAAGACCACCCTTGCAAAGGTTATTGCACATACAACCAGTGCGGATTTTGAGTCTGTCAATGCCACTGTTGCCGGAAAGAAAGATCTTGAGGATGTTGTTTCAAGAGCAAGACAGAATCAGGGCGGTTACGGTAGAAAAACAATACTGTTCGTAGATGAGATTCATCGATTTAACAAGGCTCAACAGGATTATCTTTTGCCTTATGTAGAAGACGGTACTGTAACTTTGATAGGAGCTACAACCGAAAATCCGTATTTTGAAGTCAACAGTGCTCTTATTTCACGTTCCAGAATCTTTGAATTGAGACCCCTGTCAGCGTCAAACATCGCATCTCTTATTGATAGGGCTCTTACTGATAGCAGAAAAGGAGTTGGTTCCTTTCGTGCATATATAGATGAGGATGCGAAAACATTTCTCTCAGAAACAGCCAATGGAGATGCCAGAGCGGCACTTAATGCGATAGAACTGGCGGTATTGACAACTGATAGAGATAATGATGGGCGTATACATATCACACTTCAGGTAGCGGCGGAATGCATACAGAAAAGAGCTGTGAGATATGATAAGGATGGTGACAATCACTACGACACCATATCTGCATTTATTAAGTCTATGCGAGGATCTGATCCTGATGCAGCAGTTTATTATCTTGCGAGAATGCTTAAGGCGGGTGAAGATATCAAATTCATAGCAAGACGTATTGTTATCTGTGCATCAGAGGATGTGGGTAATGCTGATCCTCAGGCACTTCTGGTAGCAACCAGTGCTTTTATTGCTATTGAGCGGGTCGGGATGCCGGAGGCACAGATTATTCTTTCTCAGGCATGTACCTATGTTGCATCGGCACCTAAGTCCAATGCATGTTGCGTAGCTGTTTTTGAAGCCATGAATGAAGTGGAGCGAACGGGAAGCCTTCCCATACCTCCCTATCTTCAGGATGCCCACTATAAGGCAAGTGCAGAGCTTGGGAGAGGAGTCGGCTATAAGTATCCTCATGATTATCCCGGAAACTGGGTGGAGCAGCAATATCTGCCGGATGCGATAAAAGACAGAGAGTTCTATCATTTTCAACATGAGCATAAGAGAGGTAATTGATTTGCCACATGATTGGCAACGTATGGCAGTTGTGATTGTCGAAGTGAATCTCTTTATAGGAAAATGTTTGTCTGGCGCAGAGTAATGTATGAAACTATAGCCATAATTTTTAAAGCTGACATTATATTTTTCGAAATAAATATTTGAAATTTTTAAATTATAGCAGTACGAAACTTAATAAAGAGTTAAGGTGAATGCAGTAGAAGTAAAAGTCCTTTAGTGCTATTTTAAATATCGCTTGATTTTAGATACATTTGAGGAGAGGAAAAATATGAAGAAACTTGCATATACAGCTATTGCATCCATGATGGTGCTTTCACTTGCTGCTTGTAGCGGAGCAAAGAAAGAGGAAACTACTGCGGCAGAAACCACTCGGGAGAATGCAACTCAGGAGGAAACTGCCCGGGATTCCGGATTGGGAGTTGGCGGTGACAGCAGTATTGCGGGTCCTGTTGATACTACCGATATGATGGATTTTCAGGCCACTGTTCAGAAGGTAGACGGAAATAATCTCACTGTGGAATATGAAGATGGAACCAGCGTTACTCTTGATACAAGTGAGGCTTTTATAAATCCTGCATGGGAACTTATGCCGGGTGATGAGATCGATATTTTCTATGAAGGCGAGGATACGGTTCCTGCAGCCGGAACCAAGGTTGCAGAGGTTGTTATGTCGGTCCCTTATGAGTATACCTCTGAAGAGTATTCATCAGAGCCTCAGGTTTATGGCGAGATTGTAAAGCTTGATGAAACCTCTATCACTATCCGTGAGGACGAGGGACTAAATACTGCAGACGGACCTAAGGATGGAGTTGAGTATACATTTAAGATTCCTTCTTATGCTACAACTATTGGGGAACCAAAGGTTGGAGATTACGCTCAGGCTCTTTATATCGGTAAGCTTGATTCTAAGGATGCTGTTTGTTATCGTATCTGCACTGAGGATATGATGGAGGATCCTGCATCTGATGTTTATGAGATCAAGGGAACGATAGCTCAGTTCAAGACAGGAGTTATCTACCTTAAGACGGATGATGGTGATGTGTTTGGATTTACTGTTAACGGAGACGATGATCTTGCTAAGCTCGCCCAGGAATCTACCGGAAAGAAAGTAAAGATAAGCTACACAGATTCTATCCGTATGAGAGTTTCGACCTGTAACGGAATCACAGTTATAGAGTAATATGTTGTAAATTAAAGAGCATGGATGTTCCGGTTGGAGTATCCATGCTCTTGTTGTTTAAATGGTTATAGTAAAGTTAATCGCTGATATCTGAATCCATAGTGATCTCAAGGGTATACTCCGGAAACGCTTTATGGACTTCGTTTTCTATTTCTTCGAATATTTTTTCTCTGTTTTTTATGGCAAAGTCAATGATGACATCGAAGTTTATGTTTTTTCTTGCTTCATCTACATAAAATCCATGCATTTGGAGAACATGATCCCGAGACATAACTATCTCTCTGGTTTTATGAAGCATAGCCTGAGTTTTGTCATCTTTGGTATTGGTTGAATATATACTGATGCCTTCAAGAATCACTTTATGCTCGTTGTAAACCTTATGCTGTATATCTCGCATAAGTCTGTCTATCTCCACCGCATTCATGGTGTCAGGAACTTCTATATGAACAGAACCCATATATGTGTCAGGACCGTATGCGTGAAGTATCAGATCATAAGCGCCCTGAATTTCGGGAAAACTGGCAACAGTCATCTTGATAGCCTTGCTGAAGGATGCTTCCACCCTTTCTCCGAGGATTTGGGAAATGGTATCCTTTAGGATATCAAAACCGGCTTTTATGATGATAACGGATATTACAGCACCTAACCATGCTTCGAGAGATAATCCTGTAAACATATAAATAACTGCAGCTACCAGAGTTGACGCAGAAATGATGGAATCCATAGTCGCATCGGATCCTGAAGCTATAAGTGAGTCGGATTTCACTTTTTCGCCTATTGATTTGACGTAGCGTCCCAGAATTATTTTGACCACTACACCTGCCGCCACGATAATGAGTGCTGTGGTGCTGTAATCAGCCGCTTCCGGGTGAATAATCTTTTTCATGGACTCTGTAAAAGATGTAACACCTGCATAGAGAACAATGACTGCTATGATTGTTGCACTGATATACTCTACCCGGCCATATCCCATAGGGTGTTTTTTGTCCGGCTGTTTTCCTGCTAGTTTCGTACCGACTATAGTGATGACAGAAGACATGGCATCTGACAGATTGTTTACTGCGTCAAGTACAATGGCAATAGAGTTGGACATTATCCCAACCATGGCTTTGAATGCAGCCAGAAAAATATTTGCAAATATTCCTATGATGCTGGTTCTGATGATCACAGCATCCCTGTTATAGTCTTTATTTAATTGTGCCATAAAACCTCCTGATGTTTTGAAATGTGAATAAAATGAACGCTAAAAACAGATACATGACTGCCTCTGTTTTTATGATGCAGGGTAGGATCTTGCATATAAAACAACGTTGTGCGGATGATGCTAAAGTATGAACCCATTGTACCTGCGTATGACGATTATATCATGTAAATTTAATTGCATACAATCATAATTCTTTTTGCATTAAATATAATAATAAAATGTTTCATGATGGCGAACTGGTATCAGATGCAAATAAAATAAACAGATTCTGTCAAGGACCAACGTGTATGTATTTTGACCCTTACTTTGCTATGTGATAAACTTGAAAGGTTCTTTAGAAGCCGACAGGGAAATTGTCAGGATGGCGGAAATTACTGCCATAAAAAGGAATTCGTTTGAACATGTAATCAGTTTTTTATATCATATGGGCTGAAATAGAACGTTATATATAGGAAGAGGATTTTTATGAGATGTGTAGTTCAGGTTGTACAGCACGCTTCGGTGACTGTAGATAATAATGTAATAGGAAAGATAGGAAAGGGATTCCTGATACTTCTTGGAGTTTCTGATACAGATACTGAAGAAACAGCAGATAGAATGGTTAAGAAGATATGCAGCCTTCGTATCTTTCCGGATGAAAACGGAAAGACCAACTGCTCACTTTCGGATGTAGGCGGATCTGTGCTTGTTGTAAGCCAGTTTACATTATATGCAAATTGCAAAAAGGGCAATCGCCCCAGCTTTACAGATGCAGGTGCACCGGATAAGGCAGATGCCCTTTACAGGTATTTTACAGAAAAGTGCAGAGAATTTGTTCCTATAGTTGAGCATGGTGAGTTTGGTGCAGATATGAAAGTGGAGCTACTCAATGATGGCCCGTTTACACTTATGCTTGACTCAAAGCAGCTCTTCAATGAGTAGTTAATGGGATTCAACAGGTGAGACTAAATAATACAAGGAAAAGCTGTATTGTATCGTCGTTTACTTAAACTGGTTGAGCTCCGGATTGTAATGAAAATCAATGGCTTCAAGTGACTTTAGGATGGATATCTTGTCGACATCAAGAGAGTCGCAAAGTCTGTCGAAAGAGTCATAGTTATCGCGAAGCTGTGTGTTTATATAGCTCATAAGCATGAAAGGATCTTTTGGAAGTGACATGATTGCCTCCTGTTTTACCGGGTGATGAGACTATAGTCGCCGAAGTATCAGACTATGATAGTCTTCACTCATTGTAAGCCTTGCGGAAATTTTGTCAAATAAAATAGTTATAAAGCTTTATCGGGAAACTAACCTGTTTTTTGACTTGTTTGTCTACGGTAACCGGATCTGATTTCTTGTCTAAACAACAGCAAGATACTATAATGAATCTAGCTTTTTGCATTTTTGAATATTGAAAAGATTTTACTTCCGAAGGGAGACAAACTATGAGAGACGATAATTGCATTTTCTGCAAGCTTGCTAATGGAGATATTCCTACAACGACACTTTATGAGGATGAAAAATACAGAGTGATATTTGATGCAAGTCCGGCATCAAAGGGCCATGTGCTTATCATTCCAAAGGAGCACTATGAGGATCTTACGGAGCTTCCTGATGAGATTGCTGCCGGAGTTATGCCTCTTGCCAGGAAGATCGGAACAGCCATGAAGCAGGCTATAGGTGCAAAGGGATTCAATGTGGTTCAGAACAACGGTGAGGCTGCAGGACAGACAGTTCATCATTTTCATACTCATATTATTCCAAGATACGGTAATGATGAGATGATTTTATGGAAACCCGGAACAACAGATGCAGAAGAGCTTAAGAAGACTTGTGAGAGTCTGAAGCAGGCTCTTTAAGAAGGAGAAAGTAATGATAGGAAAAGTGGTGCTGACGGGCGGTGGAACAGCCGGACATGTTACTGCCAATATAGCGCTTTTGCCGCAGATGAGACGTGATGGATATGAAGTATATTATATCGGCTCTTATGAAGGCATAGAAAAGAAGATGATGGAGAGCGAGGGCGTGCCATATACAGGTATAGCTACCGGTAAACTCAGACGCTATTTTGACATTAAGAATTTCTCGGATCCTCTGAGGGTTATAAAGGGGTACAGAGAGGCACGTAAAGCGCTTAAGGAGATAAATCCTGATATAGTATTCAGTAAGGGAGGATTTGTGGCGGTTCCTGTTGTATGGGCGGCCCATAGTCTTCATATACCTGTAGTAACCCATGAATCCGATATGACGCCTGGACTTGCCAACAGACTTTGCCTCGGTGCGGCAGATAAGATATGTTGTAATTTCCCGGAGACACTTAAGGCTTTGCCTGAGGGAAAGGCTGTTCTTACGGGTTCTCCTATAAGAGAAAGACTTCTCATGGGAACACGTGAAGAAGGCCTGGAGATGACCGGCTTTGATGGAAAGAAA
This sequence comes from Oribacterium sp. WCC10, assembly GCF_900113415.1. Classification (GTDB taxonomy): domain Bacteria; phylum Bacillota; class Clostridia; order Lachnospirales; family Lachnospiraceae; genus Oribacterium. The sequence goes on from NZ_FOPH01000002.1 coordinate 164,959, forward strand.
CCGGTACTCATGATCATCGGTGGTTCTCTTGGCTCTGTGGCCATCAACACTGCGGTCAGGAAACTTCTTCCCAGACTTCTTGAAGAGTTTGACGTTGTTCATGTCTGCGGTAAGGGTAATCTGGATGATTCGCTTCAGGATACAAAGGGCTATAGGCAGTATGAATTTATCACCAACGGTTTACGCAATCTGTATGCTATTGCGGATCTTGTTATTTCAAGAGCGGGTGCTAATGTTATTTGCGAGCTTGTGGCGCTGAAAAAGCCTAATATCCTTATTCCGCTGCCGCGTGATGCAAGCAGGGGAGATCAGATACTTAATGCCGAGTCCTTTAAAAAGCAGGGCTTCAGTTATGTTCTGGATCAGCATGAGATGGAGAAAGATATAGAACTGCTTTATGATGCTGTTCATGAGGTGCATCTCAGGAAATCAGGATACATTATCGCTATGCAGAATTCTGATCAGGGTAATGGTGTTGATCACGTAATTCAGGTGCTTAGAGATGTGGCGAAAGCGCATCAGGAAGAATAAGATTTCTGCAGTGTCTATTTAATTGGCATAACGTTTTTTGATTTGCCGGACTTTATTCTGGTTTAGAAGCCTTGAAAGGTTAGTGATTTATCGGTTTGGGTGAATTGAAGATATTATACTGGGAGCTGCAGGATTGTAGTAGGCAGTTTGACTTAATATTTATGGAAGGTATCTCCGTACTGAGAAAGTATTCATGCGGAGCCGATAGTAAAACAGGGAGGTTAACATGATTGGAATTATAGGAGCAATGGATGAAGAGGTTGAGAAGCTCAAGGCTTCTATCTCTGATGCCAGCACAGAGGAACATAACGGACTTACATTTGTTACAGGAAAGCTTGACGGAAAAGACGTAACAGTGGTTCGTTCCGGTATAGGCAAGGTTAATGCAGGAGCATGTACGGCGATCCTTATTGATCGTTACAATGTGGACTATGTGATAAACACAGGTATAGCCGGTTCACTGGATGCGCATATCGATATCGGCGACATAGTCCTTTCTGAGGATGCTGTTCAGTATGATATGGATGCTACGAATTTCGGTTACCAGCTTGGAGAGATTCCGAGAGTGGGAACTATGGCGTTTAAGGCGGATGACAAGCTCATAGCGTACGCCGAGGAAGAGAATAGAAAGGTTAATTCGGACATACATACATTTATTGGACGTGTGTGCAGCGGTGATAAGTTTGTTTCCGACAACGAAAGTAAGGAATGGATAATTAAGCATTTTCAGGGAAGATGCTGCGAGATGGAGGGAGCTGCCATAGCTCAGGTAGCATGGCAGAATAAGGTGCCGTTCATCATCATTCGTGCTATTTCAGATAAGGCCGATGATTCTGCGCATATGGATTATCCGACATTTGAGAAAAAGGCGATTGAACATTGCGCAAAACTTACACGGGCTCTTGTGGGAAGGCTGTAAGCTGTATATAGTTTTATTTTATATGTGTATATGCAGATTTTTTTGATAAAGAATTTCTGCGACGAAGCTAAAGTACAAAACATCCCGGTATAAGGGTGGCTCATTGACCATCCTTTATACCGGGATGTTTTGTACTTACTCTTCAATGACTTCTATACGAAGATAATCAAAATTGATTGGTTCCATAAAGGAGTCTGATCTGAAGCATGTTACAGACTTTCGTTGAAATTCCCGTATATTTGGCTGAAGCCATATGGGAACGGCAAGATCCATATACTCGCAGATTTCCTTAAGAGCCGTAAGAACTCTGTCTGTGCGGGACTTGGAGTAGTCTTCCTGCCTTGAAACACAATCTTTGACCATCCGGCCATCCCTGTATAGAGTTCCGTTCATTCTAAACATAAACCTTCATCCTCCGCAATTCTGCTTAAAAGTAGATAGTGACGAAAGAATGACTTTTCATTTCACTAACCTAAAAAGTGATGATAATTATACTACATAAAATATTGAACGAATGCAACAGGCCTGTGTTCGGATAAATGTCAGGAAGGAAGAAAATGATGTTCCACTTGAACGGGATTTCTTGTAAAATAGTATTAAAAAAAGAAGAAAAATTCTGTTTGTTAATAGATAATTCACAAAATGTATCTATCATTATATTTGCCGAAAACAATAATCAGGAGGCGTAAGGATGGGAATGGAGATAGAGAATCCCCAGTCATTTTTGGACGAGGCTAAGAAGGCCGTTGCTGAGTATCAGGATGTGGTTGCACAGCTTTCAAAGATGAAAGATATGGAGAAGACTACAGCATCAGCATTGGACAAAGCCCGTAAGGAAATTCAGGATAAGATTGAGAAAACCCTGAAGCAGCGAAGTGATGATCTGACAGCCACATATGACAAGCAGATCAGTCAGGTGGAAGTGAGGCTGAAAAAGAAACAGGCTGAAAGGGATAAAGCAAAGAAAGAGGGGGTAAAGGGCCGCATAAAGAATGAAACAGAACCGAGACGTATAGAAAACAAGGAACTCAGAAGACAGATAGCGGCAGTTATGAAAAAGGACAATGCTCCTGCGTTTTACAGCACGGATGTGTTCTATACGCTGTTTCATCCGTCGGGGCTTGGTGAGCTTATGACATTTCTTATGGTCTTTATCATTATTTTTGCATTACTTCCTTTTGGGGTGTATTTCCTGATACCTGACCATAAATTCTGGTATTTGTTTGTAATCTATCTGGTGGATATACTCATCTTTGGCGGAATCTATGTTTGCATCATGAATATCTCCGGAAGACATGCTGATGCGATACGTCAGGGGCGCGATATTAAAAACCGGATAAAGACCAACAGGAAGATCATCAGTAAAATGGAAAAAACCATCAGAAAAGATTCTTCTGAGGCTGGTTACAATCTCGAGGCTTTTGATGATGAAATTGCCAAGATGCAGCAGGAGAGAAGTGACATAATAAGCCAGAAGCAGAGCGCACAGAATACATTTGATACAGTTACAAGGAATATCATCATTGATGAGATTGAGACTGCTTCAAAGCCGAGGATTGATGAACTGTCACAGGCCTTCACGAGTGCGATGAATCAGAGATCCGGACTTGAGACCAGGGAAAGAGAACTGGCATTGAATCTTACAAAGACTTATGAACAGTATCTTGGTAAGGCGCATATGAATGCTGAAGATATAGACAGGATAAAGGCTCTTATGGCAAATCAGGAGGCATCTTCGGTTATTGATGCGGTTACCAGGCTCGATCATCCTTCACAGGATACCACGGCAGCCGGATAAAAAATATATATAAAGTAAGAAGGGACTATTGTGCCTGAATAAGATTTCGGTCTTATTCAGATACGATGGTCCCTTCTTTTTGAGGAGGTGAGTTCTGCGGAAAAAGCCTCTGTATGATGTAAGAGCTGAGAAAAGTCTTGTGGTGTAGAAAAAACTGATCAGAATGTAATAAAAAAGCGGCCACGAAGGGCCGCAAATAGTATTACTTAAGCTCTATAAAGTTGAATTTGTCATTGGCTTCTTTGAGAATACGTTTCTCACGTGTATGACAAGTGAAAAGGAGTACCTGACCCTTATGGATGTTCATGATGAAGTGAAGCGCGGAACTCAATCGCTGCTCGTCGTACATGGCAAATGAATCATCAAAGATGAGTGGCAAACGGTCTTTTTCAACAGTACCGTCAAAATTGGCTTTGTTATTTTGCATGAGGCGGGAAGCGGCAAGGCGAAGTGCCAGATAAATCTGATCCATGGTACCACTTGAAACATCCTCTATAGGAACCAGTTTAGTCGGTGTATTCATAAAGATATCAAGATTCTGATCTATCCACATAGAGTCATATACGCCGCCTGTTATGCCGGAAATGAGATCTCCAGCTTCCTTGTTCAGATAATGCCCGAAACTCATCTTAATGCTGTTTTCGAGCTCAGTCATCGTTTCATATGCAAGATTGATGGCGTCGATTTCTTCTGTGATGGAGTCATTCTCACTTATAGTGCGCTTCAGCATTTCTGCACGGTTTTTGACATTGATCAGATGCTGGAGTTTGCCTTCGAGCTCCGTCTGCTTTTCGTTCTGCTTTTGGAGCTCAACGTCATATTTTCTTTCGTTGTCGTTGAGCCCCTGTATCTTGCGGGTCAATGCATCTAGCTGCTCTCTGTTGCCGTCAAGCTCTCTGTTGACCTTTTGAAGTTCGTCCATATGAGTTCTGAAGCTGTTCACGGCCGTTTCACTTATGTCTGAAGAACCGATATGCCTTGTGAGAAGATCTGTAAGGTCTTTAGTGGATTCTGCAAGTTTCTTTCTACAGGAAATGTTATTGTGAATAAACAGGCATCCAAGCATAAAACACAACACTGTCAGGAAAGTGAATGCGGCAACCGGCATGGTTGCTCCCAGAACAGAATTTTTTACAAACCCGGTGATTACGGGGAACTTTTCCGGGACGAGATTGAGTTTTGCGGCAAATGCAGGAGATCCTGCTGCGGCAAACAGTATATCAAGGATCAGAGACAGCAAAGCACCGGTGAAAAGAACTGCCGGGAGAAGGAGCTTCTTTGGGTTTTTCTGCTGTGTGGATTCTTCCAGATAAACATCATAAAGATGATTTACGGAATCCAGAGTGTTCAGAATCTCTTCTTCGTCATTAAGGCCGGACTGCTGTAATGTGGTTTCCTGAGCCGCTACTTTCTGGAGAAGTTCCTCTTTTTGGGTCTGAAGGTCTACCTGTTCGGTTCTGGCCTCTGTCCGGAGGTTCTGGTACTTCCTGAGATGATTCTCGTACTCCGGTTGCTGGATCTCTCTTTCTATGTTTCTGACCTCACCCACAAGCTGAGCATAAGTCTTTGCTGCATCCGGAACTATCTTTGCTGCAAGACGATTCTTCTGCTTGTCAAGGAGCATAAGCGCGCTGGAACTGTCCAAAGACATATCGCCCGTTGAATTTAAGTTTCTGATGCAGGATTTCAGCTCGTTTATCATACCTCTGCTGGTCGCACTTCTGAGCTGTCCTATGGATACGGTGTTTTCAAAGGCTGTTTCGGAAATGCCGTCCAGCATTTCATTGAGCCAGAGCTCCGGCTCCTTTATATCTTTTCTGTCTGTTTCATTACGTACAGATATTGTATTTTGGTTGAAATCTCTTTGAATGAGATATATCTTTCCTTCATGTTCTAAGCGGAGATAACCGCTATAGTCATCAGGATATTCCCAGGACTGGTACTTCTTTGAAAGCATTCTCCCGGATCGTCTTCCCAGACCATACAGCATGGCCTGCAGGAATGAATGGAGAGTGGACTTTCCGGCTTCGTTGTGACCGTATATGATATTCATACCATCACTGAGATGTAAGTCAAAATTGTGAAATTTACCGAATCCATCTATATGGATATCAATAAAACGCATGATTAGTTACCACCCTTCTGTGATTTAAGCAAGGCATTGATTCCGTAGTACAATGCCTTCTTTTCTACATAACTCATATCATCCGGATCATCGCGTAAAAGCTTGCGGATATAGAAGCCTATGATGTCGGATGGATGTTCTTTGTAGATTGCTGCAAAATCATATTGTGGCTCTGAATCATCATGAATGGAAACGATCCTGTATTTGTTCATGAGAGGGGAAAGGCTGAAGTGAACATCGGGATTATGCTTTCCTGTAATCCGTATCATATAAATGTTGTGCTCGCCTTTTGCTTTGATTTCCTTCTCGACATGTGTCACAAGTACTTCGTTTGATGTTTTGTCTGTTACACTGAATTCCAATGGAATGTAGGAGACTCTTGCCGCATCCATGAATGTCAGACGCTGAACTTTGTGAGTTATTGGGTTGATGTCACCGAAGTAGAATCCGTGAGGACCGGTTTCTGTCATGTCCAGCGGTTCAGGTGAACCTGAGTAAATAACTCTTCGTTCAACTATCTCAACCGGTTTATGGAGATATCCCAAAGCTACGTAGTCGAAAGGAAGCTTTGACAGTGTTTCTACATCAACCGGCATGTGATCATTATCTCCGCCGTGAGCCAAAAGTATATGGATATGGCCGTCGTTTTCCGGTTGGATGGTGTCGATGACGGTTTCTCTCAGTTCACGGGAGTGATATGAGAAACCGTATATTTTTGTATTGATATCATCGAAATAAATCTCCTCGGGCTTATCGCTCAGAATCCATGTAACATTGGCACTCCAATTGAAACTCAACAATGCCGAGTTTGGACTTATGCGGTCATTTGCACCGGAAATAATCACGATATGTGTGGATGGTATGGAGCTGAAAAGATAGTTAAGTTCCTGAAGATCTTTGTTCATCGGCTGGCGGTGAAAAAGATTTCCGGAAATGAATAAACAGTCCACGCTGAAATCACGACACTTTTCGATGATTTTTCTAAAAGTTGTCTTGATATCATTCGCACGATCCTTGCCCCATGGCTGATTGGAATCAGGTACCATACCCCAGTTTATATCTGCTGTGTGTATAAAACGCATTTAATGCTCCTGACAGTGATACATCCGTTTGTACCACGAAAATAAAAAAATATTCTGAGAATATTTTAGCTTAAAAATAATAAATAAAAAAGTCTTTGTTAAGTAAACATAAAAACAGGGGATGGTTCTCATCGTCACTCTGGAAGAGTGACGATGGGGAACCATCCCCATGAAGTATACATCAGATATCGCAGTTTCCGACTGTTCTTGGGAAAGGAAGGACATCACGGATGTTTTGAATACCTGTGATGTACATAACTGCTCTTTCAAAGCCAAGTCCGAATCCGCCGTGACGGGTTGTTCCGTACTTACGGAGATCAAGATAGAACTTATACTGATCCATCTCCATGCCCATCTCATTCATTCGTGTAACAAGCTTGTCATAATCTTCTTCACGCTGTGAACCGCCCATGATTTCTCCGATACCCGGAACGAGACAGTCAACTGCGGCAACAGTCTTTCCGTCAGGATTCTGCTTCATGTAAAATGCTTTGATATCCTTTGGATAGTCGGTTACGAATACCGGCTTCTGGAAGTGCTTCTCTGTAAGATAACGCTCATGCTCTGTCTGAAGATCAACGCCCCATGATACCTTGTACTCAAATTCGTCGTTGTGCTCCTCAAGAAGCTTGACGGCATCTGTGTAAGTGATACGGGCGAAATCGGAATTCATAACGTGAGTAAGACGCTCGATAAGTCCCTTGTCAACAAACTGATTGAAGAATGCCATCTCTTCAGGAGCATTCTCAAGAACATATTTGATGATGAACTTGATCATATCCTCTTCGCAGGCGATAACATCATCAAGATCTGCAAATGCCATCTCGGGCTCGATCATCCAGAACTCTGCAGCGTGGCGCTGAGTGTTGGAGTTCTCTGCACGGAAAGTAGGTCCGAAGGTGTAGATGTTTCTGAACGCCTGAGCATATGTCTCACCGTTAAGCTGCCCTGAAACGGTAAGTGAAGTTTTCTTTCCGAAGAAATCCTGTGAATAATCGATCTGACCATCCACCATCGGAGCTCCATTGATGGGAAGAGTGGTTACCTGGAACATCTCGCCTGCGCCCTCTGCGTCAGAAGATGTGATAAGCGGTGTATGAACGTATACAAATCCTCTCTCCTGGAAGAATACGTGAATCGCATAAGCGATGAGAGAACGTACGCGGAATACAGCCTGGAAGGTATTGGTTCTAGGACGAAGATGTGTCATCGTGCGGAGATACTCAAGTGTATGTCTCTTTTTCTGAAGAGGATAGTCTGGAGTTGTAGCGCCTTCAACAGTAACCTCTGTAGCCTGAAGCTCGAACGGCTGCTTAGCCTCCGGTGTGGCAACAATTCTGCCCTTCACTATGGCTGCGGCGCCAACGCCAAGCTTGGCAATCTCAGTGAAATTGTCCATGTCATCGTGGTAAACGACCTGAAGCGGTGTGAAAAAAGTACCATCTGAGATGACAAGGAAACCAAACTGCTTGGAATCACGATTGGATCTTACCCAACCGCCTACGGTCACTTCCTTATCATAGAAGGCCTCTTTATTTTTGAATATTTCTCTTAAAGCAGTAACTTCCATAATATTCCCCTGTTCTTATTTAAATATCAATCGAGACCAGGTCTCGATTGATTAATGATTATACTTTAAACGTTGTGTGTTTTCAATGTTTCTTAACATTGGTTTCGTTGATTTCAGATGCATTTTCTTAAAAATCACGAAAAAAAATTAAAACCGACAAATAATTTATCATTTATGGATAAATTAAATTGTGAAAAAGCTTTATTTATGGTTAAAATTACCATTTTTGAGTTAACAGAGAGGGAATCCGGTGCTATAATTAAGAAAGCTTGAAATTTTTTACACTTTTATAACTCTAAGAGGTGATGACGTGATTAAAAAAGAAATGATCGCCATGCTGCTTGCTGGCGGCCAGGGTTCGCGCCTTGGTGTACTTACAAAGAATGTCGCAAAGCCTGCAGTTTCCTTTGGTGGAAAGTATTCTATCATTGACTTCCCACTCTCAAACTGCATCAACTCCAGCGTTGACACTGTCGGTGTACTGACACAGTATAAGCCATTACGTCTGAATGCCCATATCGGAATCGGTATTCCATGGGATTTGGACCGTAACAGAGGCGGTGTAACGATTCTTCAGCCGTACGAGTCTCAGACCGGTGCTGACTGGTTTTCGGGTACGGCTAATGCTATCTACCAGAACATCGAGTATATCGATAACTACTCTCCGGAATATGTTCTGATTCTTTCAGGCGATCATATTTACAAGATGGATTATGAGGTTATGCTCGAGTATCACAAGGCTATGAATGCTGATTGTACGATAGCATCCATGCCTGTTCCTATGGAGGAGGCAAGCCGTTTTGGTATCACCGTTACAGATGAGAATAACCGTATCATAGATTTCCAGGAGAAGCCGAAGGAGCCAAAGTCAAATCTTGCTTCCATGGGTATATATATTTTTTCATGGCCTATCCTGAGAGAAGCTCTCATCACAAACAAGGATGTTCCGGGAGAGGATTTCGGTAAGCATATCATTCCTTACCTGTTCCAGGGCGGAAAGCGCATCTTCGCTTATGAGTTTAACGGTTATTGGAAGGATGTAGGAACACTTCAGTCCTACTGGCAGGCAAACATGGAACTTGTAGCCATCATTCCTGAGTTCAATTTGTATGAGGAATACTGGAAGATCTACACAGATACAAAGAATCCTGCACCACAGTTTATTTCTGAGAATTCACATGCAGAGAGATGTCTCATAGCGGAGGGCTGTGAGATTCACGGTGAAGTTCATAATTCTGTTATCGGCGAAGGTGTTAGAATTGAGTCCGGTGCAGTTATCACAGATTCTGTTATCATGTCAAACGCGGTTATCGAAGCCGGTACTGTGGTTGATAAGGCAGTTATCGCACAGAACGTTAAGATAGGAAAGAATTGTGAGATTGGTACAGGTGAGTTTGCCGAAAGTGTTTATGATAAGAGAGTTTACAATGCTGACCTTGTAACAGTTGGAGAGAATTCAGTTATTCCTGACAACGTGAAGGTGGGCAGAAACACCGCTATCTATGGCGTAACAACAGCAGAGGATTATCCTGACGGATTACTCGCAAGCGGCGGAGCAATCATTAAGGAGGACAGCGAGATATGAGAGCGATAGGTATTATTTTAGCAGGTGGTAACAACAAGCGTATGAGAGAACTTTCAAATAAGAGAGCCATCTCGGCTATGCCTGTTGCAGGTTCATTCAGAGCTATTGACTTTTCACTTTCCAATATGTCTAACTCACATATTCAGAAAGTAGCCGTATTAACACAGTACAATTCAAGATCACTCAATCAGCATCTGTCATCCTCCAAGTGGTGGGATTTCGGACGTAAGCAGGGCGGTCTTTATGTATATACACCGACTATTACAGCAGAACACAGTGACTGGTTCAGAGGTACTGCAGATGCACTTTATCAGAACCTTGAGTTTCTGAAGTCATCACATGAGCCGTATGTTATCGTTGCTGCCGGTGATGGAATCTACAAGCTGGATTACAACAAGGTTCTCGAGCATCATATCGAGAAGAAGGCAGATATCACAGTGGTTGTTAAGACCATGGAGCCAAACACAGATGTATCAAGATTTGGTTGCGTTAAGCTCAATGATGACGGACGTATCGTTGACTTCGAGGAGAAGCCTATCGCTACAGATGCCACAACTATTTCCTGCGGAATCTACGTAGTACGCAGACGTCAGCTTATAGAACTTCTTGAGAAGGCACACGAGGAAGATCGTACGGATTTTGTTAACGATATTCTTGTTCGTTATAAGAATGTTAAGAGAATCTACGGATACAAGCTTGAGACATACTGGTCTAATATCGCATCTGTGGAGTCTTACTATAAGACAAATATGGATTTCCTTAAGAGGGATGTGCGTGACTATTTCTTCCGTACATTACCGGGAGTATATACAAAGCTTGAGGACAATCCTCCTGCAAAGTACAATCCGGATTGTAATGTCCGTCATTCAATACTTGCAAGTGGATGTATCGTAAACGGAACTGTAGAGAATTCGGTTCTGTTCCGTAAAGTATATGTAGGAAACAACTGTGTTATCAAGAATTCCATTATCCTCAATGATGTTTACATCGGCGATAACACTGTTATCGAGAACTGTATCGTAGAAAGCCGCGATACTATCCGCGCAAACACTACATATATCGGAAGCCCGGATGATATAAAGATTGTAGTTGAAAAGAATGTTAGATATCAGATGTGACTTATCCGCGTTTCGTAGAAATGCGGATACCGCCCGGCCGGAGGGAACACCAGCCCATTAAGATTTGCTCTGCGATGGATGGTGCTACATGACAGGTCTCTTAAGAGGCCTGCCGCAAGTGTCGAGGCTGGTTTCGGTTGCAGACCGAAATCAAACGAAAATGCCCGCGCGAAGCGCTGTGATATGGCATTTTCTCTTTATAAATCTAAAGACATGACCGAAGATGTGACAACCAGTGGTCAGAGAAGGGAGCAGTATGCAGGTAACAGACGTGCGGATTCGTAAGGTGGATAAAGAAGGCAAGATGAAGGCCATTGTTTCCATCACTTTCGATAACGAGTTCGTGATTCATGACATTAAGGTAATTGAGGGAGAGAAGGGGCTCTTCATCGCTATGCCGTCAAGAAAGACTGCTGATGGGGAGTATAGAGACATCGCTCACCCGATCAAGTCATCTACAAGAGATTCTATACAGAGCATCATACTTGATAAATATCAGGCTGAGATGATTTCAGAGGCTGAAGGATTCTAAGCATTGATGCGTGTATAGATAGGGAACAAAGAATTGTATCCCGGCTAAAGATTATTACTGGAGTCGCTGTATTTTTGCAGCGGCTCCTTTTCTGTGGTGAAAGTATCCTCTATGCGATATTGAAAGCCCTTTTTACTTGATTTTATAGGAAGTAAAATATAAAATTCACAAAAGTTGCATGGAGATTATTGCACTGCAAAGTGTTTACGATATATAGGAGGAGTTATAATGTATCTGATTGCCGGTCTCGGAAATCCGGAAAGAAAATACGAAGGCACACGTCATAATGCAGGCTTTGCTGCGATTGATGCGCTGCTTGATAAGCTTGGAGGACAGAAGCTTAATGAAACAAAATTTAACGGAGCGTATACAAAGGTCCGTTATGAAAGTTCAAAAGGAATGGAGCAGATTGTCATAGTAAAGCCACTTACATATATGAACCTTTCGGGAAACTGTATTGCTCCTTTGGCTAATTTTTATAAGATAGAACCTGAGCATATTATTGTTTTTTCTGACGATATAAATCTTGATGTGGGACGCATGCGAATAAGAGCTGCGGGCTCTGCGGGTGGACATAACGGTCTTAAATCCATCATATCATGCCTTGGCTCTGACAAATTCGGAAGAATCCGGGTCGGCGTAGGGATGAAACCTGATAATATGGATCTAGCGGTGCATGTTCTTGCCAGATTCAACCAGACTGATGAAAAAGTTATGGAGGAGATGTATGAAGAGGCGGCATCTGCGGCACTTGACATTATCGACAATGGTTTAGAACATGCCATGAACAGGTATAATTCGATGAAACTGTAAAACATACGAAAAGGAAGGCACATGGTTAATCCGTTTTTACGAACAAATTCTTATAAGGAACTGCAACAGGCGCTTCAGGAAAGGAGAGGGCCACTGGCTGTGACTGGCACTGTTGATCCTGTAAAGGCACAGATTCTGGTGGCACTTAACAGTGCAGCTCAGGTATCGGCTAAGAATGCAGGGGTGAAATTCGGCGGAAGCTGGAAACTCATGGTGGTTAAAGATGAGATGACCGGCAAGCAGTTCGTAAAGGATATCCATGCATTTTCTGAAAATGCATGGTACTATCCGGCAAAGGATTTTCTGTTTTATCAGGCGGATACTCAGGGTACACTCATAACAAGACAACGTGTGGAAGTTCTGAGGCATCTTATGGAGGATGATGGGGGAGTTATAGTTGCAAGTATTGACGCTCTTATGGACAAGGTTCTTGAAAAAGAGAAGTTTACTGAGTCGGTACTTCGTATAAGCCCCGGTATGGTCATGGAGATGGAGGCACTTACACAGAAGCTCACCAATCTTGGCTATGAAAGAATGACTGAGGTGGAGGCTATGGGAGAATATTCTGTTCGCGGAGGAATAGCGGACATTTACCCGTTCACGGCAGAGAATCCTATCCGTATTGAATTCTGGGACACAGAGGTTGATAATATTCGTTCCTTTGATGTTGACAGCCAAAGATCCATTGAGTCTTTGGAAGAAGCTGAGATATATCCGGCATCTGACAGGGCCAGGGCTAAGAATGGCGAAGAAAAAGAAGTGAGCCTTCTTGATTATTTTGGAGAGGACTCAATCTTTTTTCTTGATGAACCTGACAGATTGAGAGAGCGTGGAGAGACTGTTGAGACTGAGTTCAGAGAAAGTTTTGAAGCACGCCTCACTGAGATGCAGAAACATGCCAGGCTTACAGAAATGCTTGAAGCAAACGGAATGGGTGTACAAGATGAGAAGGATCCTGACAAACTTATCTACAGCATAGACAACATTATGGACAGGCTTTGCGATGGCAGGACAGTGGCATTCAGTACGCTCGGTACTAATTTAAGCAGGATGCAGACTGCCTTATCATTCCGTTTTGATACCGGTGAGGTGGTGCCATATAAGTCCGGTTTCGAACTTCTGATAAAGGATCTTAAACATTGGCAAAAAGAGAACTATGAGATAGTACTTTTGAGCCCTTCAAGAACCAGGGCGTCAAGACTTGCCCAGGATTTGAGGGATTATGAACTCCGTGCGTATTGTCCGGATACCGGGGATTATGGTGGAGAAGCGAAGAATGCAAAATCGGGGGAAACCGGTTATCGTGCAGCAGGAAACGCAAGTGACGGTTCTTTGCGTGTGGCCAGGGAACAGGCAGAACGAGGAGCTATTCAGGTTAGATTCGGAGTTCTGAACAGTGGATATCAGTTTCCGGCTGAAAAGTTCGTTCTCCTTACCGAAGGAGATATGTTCGGTAATGCCAATGTTGTTCGTAAGAAGCGTAAGCAAAAGAAATTCGACGGACAAAAGATATCAAAGCTCAGTGAGCTTTCTGTGGGAGATTATGTGGTACATGAAGATCACGGTATAGGTATCTATAAGGGTATTGAGCGTATTAAGTCTGAAGGAGTGACCAAGGATTACATTAAGGTTGAATACGGTGATGGAGGTAATCTGTACCTTCCTGCAACGAAGCTTGAAGGAATACAGAAGTATGCAAGCCAGGATATAGGTAAGGCTCCGAAACTAAATAAGCTAAACGGAAATGAGTGGCAGAAGACCAGAAGCAGGGTGCAGCATGCGGTCAAGGAGATTGCGAAGGACCTTGTGAAACTATATGCTGCACGTCAGAGTGATTCCGGATATAAATATGGGAAAGATACCATATGGCAGAAGGAATTTGAAGAAATGTTCCCTTATGAAGAGACCGCGGATCAGGAAATAGCAATAGATGCCACAAAGGCAGATATGGAAAGCCATAAGATCATGGACAGACTTATTTGCGGAGATGTAGGTTACGGCAAGACTGAAATTGCTCTTAGAGCGGCGTTCAAAGCGGTTCAGGATTCGAAGCAGGTTGCATATCTGGTTCCTACCACTATACTTGCCCAGCAGGTATATAATACATTTGTGGAAAGGATGAAGGGCTTCCCGGTAAACATTGCCCTCCTTTGCAGGTTCAGGACTCCTCAGCAGATCAAAAAATCCATTGAGGATGTAAAGGCAGGAAGAGTCGATATAGTTATAGGTACACACAGGCTTCTCAGTAAGGATGTTGAGTTCAAGGATCTTGGGCTGCTTATCATTGATGAGGAACAAAGGTTTGGAGTCACACATAAGGAGAGGATAAAGAATCTTAAAAAGAACGTTGATGTCCTTACACTTTCGGCAACGCCTATTCCAAGAACTCTTCATATGTCTCTTGCCGGAATCAGAGATATGTCTGTTCTTGAAGAGCCTCCGATTGATCGTCAGCCTATCCAGACTTATGTTATGGAGTACAATGATGAGCTTATACGTGAAGCTATATCCAGAGAACTGGCCAGAGTTGGACAGGTGTATTACGTTTATAACAGAGTTAACAACATCGCTGATATAGCGGGACATATTCAGAAGCTGTGTCCGGAAGCGAGAATTTCCTACGCGCATGGACAGATGTCCGAGAATCAGTTGGAAGACATCATGCTTCAGTTTATAAACGGGGAGATTGATGTTCTGGTTTCTACCACGATTATCGAAACGGGACTTGATATTCCGAATGCCAACACGCTCATCATTCAGGATGCGGAGCGTATGGGACTATCACAGTTGTATCAGCTTAGAGGTAGAGTTGGAAGATCAAGCCGCACGGCATATGCATTTCTGATGTACAGACGCGGGAAGATGCTGAGCGAAGAGTCTGAAAAGAGGCTGAAGGCTATAAGAGAATTTACCCAGCTTGGGTCAGGAATCCGTATAGCCATGAGAGATCTGGAGATAAGAGGTGCCGGTAATGTTCTGGGGGCTGAACAACATGGACATATGGAAGCAGTGGGATACGATCTGTACTGTAAACTGTTAAATACCGCAGTTATGGAGGAGAAGGGCGAAGCTAAGGAAGAAGCTGAGTTTGATACACAGATAAATTGCGATATAGATGCATTTATTCCGGATTCGTACATATCCAACGAGGCCCAGAAGCTGGATACGTATAAGCGTATATCTTCCATCACCGGAGATGAAGATTTCAGTGATATTCAGGACGAACTTATCGATCGTTTCGGAGAACTGCCGGTTGAGTGTGAAAATCTTCTGTACATCGCAAAGCTTAGGGTTCTTGCTCATCAGTGCTACGCAACTGAGGTTGACATTCAGAAAGGTATGTTCAAGATAGTTCTGGATTCAAAGGCTGACATAAAAGTTGATGCTATCCCCGAGGTGGTGAAGGAGAATCACGGGCATCTGCGATTCTCCGGAGGCGCTGTTCCTATGATGGTGTTCAGACAGAGTACAAGAGAGAAAACGTGGACGATAACTGCAACCATGGAGCACCTGGAGAATACCCTTAGAAAAATCAAAAAAGCTGATACTGATGAAGCTATGATTAAGTGAAGATTACGTTTATCTGAACATTGATGTAAAAAGGGGTCAAAAAGGGCTGAAAACCACGCAATTATGCGGTTCTTAGTTGACATGATGGATTTATAAATATATAATTTCAAGCGTGAAACAAAGTAAAAGATACATCGGTAACCTGTCGTTTCAGGAAATTTAAATCTGATGGTATTACGGAGGAAATTAACATGAATAGAGTGGAGTTAGTAGCAGAGGTTGCTAAGAAGGCTGATCTTTCTAAGAAGGATGCAGAGGCTGCAGTTAAGGGCGTATTTGACGCTATTGCAGATGCACTTGCAAATGGAGATAAGGTTCAGCTTATCGGATTTGGTACATTCGATGTTGCTGAGAGAGCTGCTCGTGAGGGTAGAAACCCAAGAACTGGTGCAACAATGAAGATTGAGGCTTCAAAGGCTCCAAGATTTAAGGCTGGTAAGGCTCTTAAGGATAAGGTTAACTAATTCGGGTTTTGAACTCAAAACATGTTTTATAAATTAAGTTAACATTGAAGGATGGTTGCTTTGCAGCCATCCTTTTTTGGACAGGAGGGTATTGCCGGAGTGTGGCGTGATGAGGCCGTTATCCCTGCGAAACCTGACTTGATATAAAGGATTGGAGATTTATGCGTTTAGACAAATACCTCAAAGTATCAAGACTGATAAAGAGACGTACCGTTGCCAATGAGGCATGTGATACAGGGCGTGTAACCATTAATGATAAGGTGGCAAAAGCGGGGACGGAAGTTAAGCTTGGTGATATTATCGAGATTTCTTTCGGAACCAGGTCGGTTAAGGTAAAAGTTACTGCTATTCAGGAAACAGTTCATAAGGAAGACTCAAAGGATATGTATGAATATATCTGAGTTATGTCGGCTCGTTCCTTGATATTTGGATAGCATGAGATTATAATCCAAGTTAAGGAGTGAAATATGAGAAACAGACGTAGAAATAAGAATACTGTATCAAACCGTCTGGCAATCATCGGAATAACGATAGTTGTACTGTTCATTGCGCTTGCCATACATGCGCGAAGCGTGACATTGAGGGAACAGGATCATAATTATCAGCTTCAGGAGGAAAGTCTTCAGGCTGATATAGAAGAGCAGCAGCGACTTTCGGAAGAGCTTGAACAGAAAAAGGTCTATGTTAAGACCAAAGAGTTCACTATGGAGAAGGCCAGAGAGATATTTGGCCTTAAGATGCCGGATGAAATCATCATAAAACCGGACGCGCAGAAGTAAATTGAGACATAAAGAGAGGGCTTTTGCCCTCTTTTTCTATATTACGGGTTAATGAAATCGGAGTTTATTGGTATAATGGTAGTTATGGAGACAAAACATACGCATGTAAACAGGACTAAAATGGATAAGCAGATGCTGGTGATAAGGGATTATATCTTTAAACACCGACTGATAGATAAAGGCGACTGTGTACTGGTAGGGCTTTCCGGAGGACCGGATTCGGTATTTCTTCTGTATGCATTAAAGATGTTAAGAGCATCGCTTTGTTACAGACTGTTTGCAGTGCATGTACATCATGGAATACGTGGTGAAGAAGCTGACAGAGACATGAGGTTTTCTGAAGAACTCTGTAGGGAGTGGGATATTCCATTCCGGACATGCTATGTTGATGCCCCGAAAGCGGCAAAAGAAAATGGTATGAGCCTTGAAGAGGCTGCACGAATACTAAGGTATGATGTATTTGAAAACGTCAGGAGAGAACTGGAAAGATACGGGGATTTTATAAGAGAAGGCAATTTCAGATACGAAGAAGGCAAAAGCGATATAAAAGCTGATGACGCTGGTTTAAGTTATCTTCCGCTTGAAGATAATACAGAGAAGTTTCATTGCAGGATCGCTGTGGCGCATCATATGGATGATCAGGCTGAAACGGTGCTTCATAATCTGGTGAGAGGATCAGGAATAAGAGGGCTTGCCGGTATGGGACCTGAAAGAGGATTTATCATCCGGCCATTGCTTTCGATAAAGAGAGAATATATACTGAGAAAGCTTAAAGATGAAGGCATTTCATATGTTATAGATTCTACAAATCTCGATGTACAGTACACCAGGAACCATATCAGGAATGATATCCTTCCGGAGCTCAAAGAAATCAACCCCGAAGCCGGTGCACATATAGCGCACACAGCCGAGATGCTGAGAGAAGCGGATGATTTCTTCGCAAAACTTGCCGAAGAGTATATTGAAAAAAATGCTGTGGCAGAGGAGGCAGAAGGAATGACACTTTCGCTGCCTGTTGCCGGACTTAAGAGCTATCCGGAGATAGTGAGACGGTATGTTATGATCGGGCTGGTACGACGTATGGGTACACCGCTTAAGGACTGGAGTTCGGTGCATTTTGGAGATATGGATCGTCTGATACACGGACCCGGTAATGCACATTTGGATCTACCGTACAGGATGAGTGCCGATTATCGAAAAAAGCATCTGATTTTGAAGATAAATCAGGATATTTTGAGTGTTAAAAGGAGAAAGAATAATGGCGGAACATGTAAGAGTTCTGATTCCTGAGGAACAGATCAATGAGAAAATCATAGAGATTGCGGATAAGATTTCAGAGGAGTATAAGGGAAAATCATTACATCTGATCTGCATACTTAAGGGTGGGGCCATGTTCATGTGTGAGCTTGCCAAGAGACTTCATGATGTTGATGTATCCTTTGATTTCATGTCTGTTTCAAGCTATGGTGCAGGAACAACCTCAAGCGGTATAGTAAAGATCGTTAAGGATCTTGATGAGCCATTGGAGGGAAAGAATGTCATGATCGTTGAGGATATCATCGATACAGGACATACACTTAACCATCTCAGCAGACTTCTTTTGGAGCGTAAACCGAATTCTATTGAGATTTGTACATTGCTGAATAAGCCTTCACGTCGTGAAAAGGAAGTTCCTGTAAAGTATTCATGCTTTGAGATACCTGATAAGTTTGTGGTTGGCTATGGCCTTGATTATGATCAGAGATATCGTAATCTTCCGTTCATCGGAGTGGTAGAGTTCGATAAGTGATGCTACAGGCATCTTGTTGAAGTAAAGATGTAACATGGCGGATCGCCCCGGTGATCCGCTTGGTTTTGCCAGTTGTTGTGTTAGGGAAGAGTGTAGAGCTTCATGGGAATGAGTGAAATCAACTGGGATTCACTGTATACTGCGGGTACGGATGACTATCGTTCGCCGTCAGAGCAGAATCCCGGTGATACTGTGAAAATCCGATTCAGAACTAAATATCAAGATGTGGATGCTGTCTACATTTATTTCCACGAGACTGATACCAGAGAGCGTATGAGACTCATATTCAGTGACGATTGTTTTGACTTCTATGAGTATCAGGTTGTTGTCGGAAATGCTATGCTGAGTTACAGCTTTTTTATCGAAAAGCAGGGTGAGGCATTACACTACAACCAGCTTGGAGTGTCTGACGATATGAATCCGCAGATGTCGTTTCACCTGATGCCGGGATTTCATGTTCCCGACTGGGTGAAGGGCGCGATTATGTACCAGATATTTATAGACAGGTTTTATGACGGTGACAAGAGCAACAATGTTATAGATAACGAGTACATTTATCTTGGAAGAGCGGTCAAGGGCATCAAAAACTGGGAAACTCCTGTTGAGCCTTTTGATGTACACAGGTTCTATGGCGGTGATCTGAAGGGAGTTATGGCAAAGTTGGATTATATCCAGTATCTGGGAGTTCAGGTCATATATTTTAACCCGCTTTTTGTATCACCGTCCAACCATAAGTATGATATACAGGACTACGATCATATAGATCCGCATATCGGCAGAATCGTCAGGGATGGAGGCTCCGTTATCGAGGACTGGGAGACAGATAATGCCCGTGCAACAAAGTATTCCATCAGGACGACCAACATTGAAAATCTGGAAGCGAGTGATAAACTGTTCCTGCAGTTTGTGGAGGAATGCCACAAGAGGGGGATGCGTGTAATCATAGACGGAGTATTCAACCATTGCGGTTCCTATAACAAGTGGATGAATAAGTCCAATTTTTATAATTACAGGGATAAGAGCAACGATTATTTTGCGGGAGCATATCAGCTTAAGGACAGTCCTTATCATAACTACTTTGCATTCGGGGATAACAGTGATGAGGCATGGCCCAAGAATAACACATACGAGAAGTGGTGGGGTAATGATACTCTGCCAAAACTGAATTACGAAGGTTCGAGAGAGCTGGAGGAAAAGATCCTTTCTGTCGGTAAAAAGTGGGTAAGTCCACCATACAGTGTTGATGGCTGGAGACTTGATGTTGCAGCGGATTTGGGGCATACCGGTGATTATAACCATCTTTTCTGGAAGAAATTCAGAAAAGTGGTGAAGGAGGCGAATCCGGATGCAGTCATACTTGCTGAGCACTATGGAGACCCTTTCTGGTGGCTTCAGGGAGACGAGTGGGATACCATCATGAATTATGATGCTTTCATGGAGCCTATAACCTGGTTTCTGACCGGAATGGAGAAGCATTCCGATTCAAGAAACGAAGGACTTAAGGGGGATGGAAAACAGTTCTTTGCCGCTATGACATATCATATGTCTCGTATGCCGGAGGTATCAGTACTGTGCTCTATGAATCAGCTGTCTAATCATGATCACAGTCGTTTTATGACCAGAACCAATATGAGGGTCGGACGCATAGCGACTGAGGGCTCAAATGCGGCTGATGAGGGCGTTAATGTGGCTTTATACAGGCTTGGAGCCATGATGCAGATGACATGGCCGGGAGCTCCAACGATATATTACGGAGACGAGGCGGGGATGAGCGGCTGGACGGAGCCGGATTCCAGACGACCGTATCCATGGGGGCATGAAGATCTTGATCTCATAGAGTATCATCATTATCTTTCCAGTGTTCATAAGAGGTACAATGTATTCAGATACGGTTCTGTTATGAAGATCATGGCAGGATATAATTATGTAGTATATGCGAGACTGTATAAGAGCGAAGTGGTGATTGTAGTTATTAACTGTGGTGAGGAGGAATTCTCTCTGCAGATTCCTGTGTGGCGTACAGGGATAAAAGAGGACAATCAGATTGTCAGACTGCTTCTTACGGAAAAAGAACGTTATAATGCCGGTCAGACAAAACGATATCCTGAGAAGGGCATGTATAAGTGTACATGTCGCGCTTATACGGGCAAGATATACTACTGCAATCTGGCAGTGCATAACAAGTGATTGTGGGATACAACAGAAGAAATCAGGCTGAAAAAATAAAAATCAAAATAAAAATCAAAAAAATTATATCTTTTGTTGACAAAGGGGGTTTGGTGGTGTAATATAACACTCGCGTCACCGATAAGCGGTTCGCGAAAAACCTTCGCGGGTGTAGTTCAATGGTAGAATGTCAGCCTTCCAAGCTGAACATGTGGGTTCGATTCCCATCACCCGCTGAGTTGCCCAGATAGCTCAGTTGGTAGAGCAGAGGACTGAAAATCCTCGTGTCACTGGTTCGATTCCGGTTCTGGGCACTCAGAGAGATAATTGAATCAGCGATAACATTCACACTGGTCGGTTGCCTCTTTCAAATAGTTTTGCTCTTCGCAGAAATGAACGTTGAGCAAGCATTATATGCGCGAGTAGTAGAGTGGTACTACGTCGCCTTGCCAAGGCGAAGATCGCGGGTTCGATCCCCGTCTCGCGCTCTTAACACCCTAGAGAGATTCTCTAGGGTGTTTTTTGTTAACTCGCGAATGAATATTCGATTTGCCGTTACGCATGATTCCGGATAGTGGGACGTGACATTGAACTTTGCAAAGGAATCCGGTTGGGATCATAAGTCTCGTCCGCCGGGCCGGTCGGTGCAAAGCGTCTGCCAGAGGGTGTATAGCGCCTTCCGTCTTGTGCTTCTATAGGCCACTGATGTCTTGGAAGGCTCGTATAGAAGCTCTTAAAAATGTTTTAAAACCAGTACAATCATGATAAAATGAAGCTATATAAGTTGCAGTTTGACCCAGTACACCAGTGTGAGGTGAAATCATGAGTAAGTTTTGTGAAAATTGTGGTGCAAAACTTCCTGACGATGCAATGTTTTGCGAGAATTGCGGGGCTAAGGTAGATTTTGCGGCAGATAATAGCGTTAATGATTCTATGGGCGGACATGATGCGGGCGTGAATAATAATGGATCATCATGGCAGTCATCGAGCAGTAACGTGAATTTCCAGGGATCGTACAGACCTGAGGGAGGACCGGCTCCGTCGTCAACACCTCCCGGGGGATCGGGAGGCTTTACGCAAGGACCGGGAGTACCTAACGGTAACTACTATCAGCCTCCGGCCAAGAAGGGCGGATTCCCGGTTGTTATATTTGCCGGTATAGGTGCTGCGGTTGTGTTGCTTGCAGGTGGATTTGCTGCATTTAATCTGCTTAAGGGCGGAGGCGATAAGGGAGTAGTGACGCAGGAGACAATCGCAAAAGAGAGCTCTGCGGACAAAACCGGTTCTTCCGGCGGTAAGGGCAACAACTCTGAAACAGGAGGTGCCAAATCTGATGTAAAGGATTCTTCGGCTAAGGATACGGGAGACGCTTCGAAACTGAAGGTGCCTTCGGGCGTAACCATAAAAGAAGACGCAAAACTTGCAGATTTGATAGGTGAGTATGAAGGCGAGATGCAGGTTACTGTCTGTGACGGATATGAATCTGTGGAGGGGGTTCCTGACGATTTTGAAGAAGAAAAAAAGAAAGCGATGGCTGCGCCTGTTGAGTGTACGCTTGAAATAGATAAGGACGGTAACTGGAACCTTGAATGGGACTTCATGGGCGGCATGAGCTTCGATAGTGATGAATATGATGATCCAAATGAGCTTACTGATGAGCAGATAAAGAATCTGAGGATAAGTGAGGTGGCTGATGGTATTTATCATGCCAGACTATCTCTTACCGGAGACGTGGACGGAGAGCTGAGTGAGATGCATATCGATCATATCGGTGCTTACTGTATATCAGGAAGTGATAAGCAGATAGTTGGCAATATGCTTATGATCGGAAAGATGTCAGGCGCAGAGGTTACTGTTGGCGGAGACTTTACGGTTAAAAAGACAACGGAAGACGTTAAACCGGATGAAAACGGCAATAAGGGTAAGGGTTCCGGTAAGGATAAAATAAAAAAGAATGAAGAACTGCTAAAAGGTGCGAAAAATTCTAACAGCGGAAAAAACAGTAAAGAAAAAGAAACTGAACCTGAGACTGAAGCAAAGCGGGAGATCGGCACGATTACAGGCGGACAGTGGACCAAGATGAAGAGCGGTGCCTGGATATATGAGAAGAACGGACGTCTTGTCAAGGATACCTGGGTGCAGGATAAAGGGAAATACTATTATATTGATGAAGACGGCTACATGATGACCAACGGTTACACTCCTGATGGATATTATGTAAAGTCCGACGGAAGCTGGGATCCGGATGTAAAACAGTTGGGACAGGAAGACTCGAAAAAGAGCTCGGGAAATGATCCTTCCGAAAACTCTATCACAGGAGGAGAATGGGACTATCTTCAGGATGGTGCGGTTCTGTATATGGATTCCAGAGGTGAGTATGTGAGTGATCAGTGGGTAGAGTATAAAGGCAAGTATTACTATCTGGGACCTGATGAAACTCTGATAAAAAACAACTATTCGACTGATGGTTACTGGCTGGATGAGAATGGTGCCTGGAGCAAATCTGTTCCCAGACGAAATGATGATCCTGCGCTTAAGAATGGCTCATATGTAGGCAATGTCTCTACCTGGAAGATAAAACTTCAGAGCGGCAATGCTTATGGAAAGGCAACATTTAGCTATACTTCATTTGGCGGTAAGGAAGAGTATACACTGGAGTCGGTAGGGCATGGCGTCTATATTGCAACATCTGATGACGAGTCTGACTTTAAGGCGCTGATGTCGGTTTCTTCTGACGGTAAGACCTTAACTGTTTCTCAGGCTGGAATCACAGAAGAGTGTAAGCTGAAATAGTATGGGAGTGTTATTTGCTTAACTGATATTTTGGTTTTTAGCAGTGTGTAGCTTGAAATTCAACAAGGCGTTATGATTATGAGCGATGATGTATGCGGCTCAGAAAATGACGCCTTTTTCATTGGGGAGGATCATATGAGAATTGATTCGGATAGTATAAAAACAGGAATAAACAGAATGTTCAGGGGGGCTGCAGCAGCGGCTGTGACGGTAGCTATCCTTGCCGTGCAGCCTGCGTGCACTTATGCCGGAGTTACATATATGCCTTATGTTACTGCAGAGATGAATACAGCTGATTACTGGCTGTCATTACAGGGCGGTAATGTTGACGGGGTGCTTGCAGATGCTGCTGCTATAAAGCGTATCAATGCCGATAATTGTGCCAATGCAGCCACCAACATGAATGATCTTATTAATTATGACAAGACTATTGATACTGATAATCTGAATGAGAATCTTCTTAAGTCTTCAATGGAGGAACTTAAGGCATATCAGAGTAAAGGCTACTATGATCAGTATGGCAACAATCTGACTGATGAACTGATTGAGAGCATTGCGGCTAATACACAGAGCAGAATGGGTACTATGTCCGGAGCGCCAATGTACGGGATAGTTGTGAAGAGGACTTTACAGACGGCATTTCCTACCACGACAATCATCACGGATGAACAGGGCGATCTGAACTTCGACTACAATACTCTTTCAGCTGTCAGAGTGAACGAACCGCTTATCATTAAGTCGGTTTCTGCTGACGGGTTATGGTACTATACATTATCTGTAAACTGCTATGGATGGGTGAAAGCGTCCGATGTGGCTATATGCGCTTCAAAAGTTGAGTGGGAGAATGCGTGGAATATCCCGGATAACAGGGTTTTGGTTGTTACAGGAAATAAAATACATCTTTCGGAATCCAATACAAATCCGGCGACATCAAATCTTATGCTTACCATGGGAACGGTTCTGGAAATGGCTCCTGAAGGCTCCTACGGAGCCAGAGTTACAAATCGTGCGACTATAGGAAACTATGTTGTTTATATTCCGGTAAGACGATCAGATGGAAGCTATACAAAGGAACTTGCGCTTGTGAGTGCCAATGCCGATGTGAACGAAGGATATCTTCCTCTGACAACAAGGAATATAATTACGGTGGCATTTAACATGCTTGGAGAAACATATGGATGGGGCGGAATGCTTTCGTCCAATGACTGTTCAGGATATGTGGGGGACATATACAGATGCTTCGGACTTGTGCTTCCGAGAAATACAACATGGCAGGCGGCGTCCAATGCATTTGGCTTTGACGTTACTGATTGTTCCGACGAACAAAAAGCTGCGATACTGAATAATATGCCGATAGGAAGCGTTCTCTTTTTCAAGGGGCATGAGATGATGTATCTCGGGACAGTCGGAGGAAGGTATTATGTTATCAGTGCTGTGAGTTCCATAGGTTACTATGCGGGTCCTGGCGTTATGAGAACGAGGTCTGTTATGATCAATACTTTGGATACAGAAAGGGCAAACAGAACCACCTGGCTAAGAAATATATATAAATTGCAGATTCCTTACATGATGTAAGTGAAGGGGGGTTTGAGACATCGATTCAACCAAAATGTAAAATATTGATCTTTCTGATTTGCAGAAAGATATTCCAAAAGTTAGTATTTTAAAATTTTGATAGTGAGCCATGGTTAAATCGGGCGAAATATTTGAGAAAAAGGGCTCAAATAATAATTCCGATTTTAACTGTGGCTTAATTTTTGCGCTGATTTATAGAATTATACGTAGAAAAAGCATTAAAAAGAAAATGAAATAAGATATTTTTTCCGGAAATCGCAGAATTTCGTAATTACAATCCTTTTCTCTATTTATTTTATTGTGATGATATCTTTAGAAAAATTATTACGTTTTTCTGCAAATTAAGGTTTATATTAAGTGATTTATATGTATAATTATTACATGATAATTACATTGATCGTGATTGGTGATATTTAGGGATGTAATTGGATTTTGAAATGCTCAGGGGTGAAACAAGTGTTTCAAAAGTCAGAATTATGTAAGGGGATCAGTAAAGTGAAACAATATGAGGTTCGTGGCAATACAGTCAGGGCTGTGGATGCGGAGGAGATGAGCGCTGCAAGCAGTACTGTTGTTATTGAACAGAGAGGTCATAGAGATCAGATACATCTGTACCGTACGGGTAGCGGACAGATCAGGATGGAATATACAAAAGACAAAAGTGTAATTAAACCTATCTTTCGTTGCATTCCGGCTGTGGTTATAGACAGGATATGTTATGTGGCACTTGTGATCTCGCTTATAGTGATATTTGCATCTTCATATCAGTGCATAAGTCTTGATACCAAAGTTTCAACAAGACTTGCAAGTATAGAACGTAAGCGCAGTGAGCTTGAAGATCTTAGACTTAAGAATGAAGAAATTCAGTCACAGATAAACAATGCGCTTGATCTTGATGCTATATATCGCGAAGCGACTGAAGTTTACGGTATGGCGCTTCCTAGTGAAGAGGATGAAGTGATTGTTTTTGAAAAGGGCAATACAGGTTATGTTCGTGCCCGTGATGATCTTCCGAAGAACTACACTGAGGATTCAAGTGTTACAGTGCTGCTGATGAATGAGCTGTCCAGGCTCCTCAATAAAAGCTGAGTATTATGAATAAACATAAAAAGGGGGGTGTCCGTTTGGACATCCCTTTTTGAATACTGATGACGAATAAACAAATGGCATGGGGGGATGTTTCTCTGCGGAAAGGGAACAGGATGATATTTCTCATAATACTTATGAAATGTATTAAATAAAAATAATTTCCACAAAATAAAACTTTACAAATATATCATTTGCTGATATCATAAGTATAACAAAAAAAGAAAAGTCAACAGAAAAGTTCATCTGACGAGAAAGGGTGAAGGGCCGGTTGACAAAAGTGTAGGAGATGAACCTACGAAACTAGATCGAAGAAAGTAAGAGGTACAAAGCGATGACACCAGATCAGTCAGTCGATAGTATCCTCTGGACCGCTTAAAAAAGAAGAAAAACATGAGAACATCATCGAACCGTACATTCGATGAGGCAGTTCAAATCATTAGAGAAGTGCATCTTCGGATTATTTCTTAAAAGTCCAGGTGATATTATCGCAGAAGAGATCGGCATTGAAGGGTTATCAAAAGGATAGCTAAATAGAAAAGTGTAAATTAGTTGAAGACCTTTAAGGGAGGTCATAGAGTCTTAAGAATCTGAAAAGAAGAATACTTTGAAAGATTAAAAAAGAAATTCAAGTAATAAATAAAAGCCGATCGACAATTGAATATCAAAACTGAATAAAGAAATAATCTATTTATAGATGATATCCATAAGATATAAAAGTTCTATCGAAGAGATATTAATAAAAGTAAATAGAAATCTAAGAAACGAGGTACAAACCGAAGTACAATTAAGTAAGGAAACTCGATAAAGAGTTTCAGGGTGTATTTAGTAATTAGGTAAAAATATGGGGCTACCGGAAGGTAGCCCTTTTCTTTTGATTTATTTTAGCGGTGGTTCCTGATTTCGGGAACCGCCGACGAATGTTGTTGATCTGATAAATGCTCATATGAATGTATTGGAGTTATTCCATACGTGCAAGTTCGCGACGCACTCTCTTTATCACGAAAGAGTATGAAACTGCTGTAAAAGTACCGGCGGCTATCCATGCGGCAGGATCACAGAATACTGCAAGCTGGAAGCTTGTGAGATGCATGGCTATAAGGGCTACTATAAGTCTTGCGAAAAACTCGACCACGCCCCCCATCATAGGAAGGAAACCGTGTCCGCAGCCCTGCATGGCATTACGGAAGATGAATATGAAGCTCAGTGGGATGTAGAACATGATAACTGTATGATTGTATGTTCTTGCCCATGGCATCATAAGTGATATGGTGTCGAGAACTTCTCCGTCTGTAACGGAACCGGTGTTGGCAAAAAACAGAGACATTACCGGTTTCAGAAGGAATACACAGAGTATGGCAGCAAGGATGGCGTATGTGACTTCGATAACGATGGCGGCATGTACGCCCTTGTTTATTCGGTTACTGTCACGACATCCGTAATTCTGACCGCAATAGGTGGCAACAGCCTGTCCCATGGCTAGCATTTCCTGAACCATAAGGCTGTTTAGCTTGTTTGCAGCGGTATAGGCTGCAACTGCGGTTGAGCCGAAAAGGTTGATTGCGGATTGCATTACCATGGTTCCGGAAGCTGTGATGCCAAACTGAAGCGCCATGGGAACGCCTACAGCCATCTGATGCTGGGTGTCTACACGATTGATGTGCCAATCCTTTTTATCAGGCCAAAGCACAGTTGCCTTCTGGTGAATGTATACGAGACAAAGGATTGCGGAGATTCCCTGAGAAAGATTAGTGGCCCAGGCTGCACCGGCAACGCCCATCTTTCCTACTATAATAAAGATAAGATCCAAACCTACATTAAGACATGCACTGAATATAAGAAAGTAGAGAGGAACTTTGCTGTTTCCTATGGAACGTATGAATGCTGAGAATAGATTGTAGTAAACGCTGCATACAGTTCCTGCACAAATGATGGTGATGTAAGTAAGAGAATCCTGATAAATATTAGCCGGAGTGTTCATAAGATGAAGTAATGGTCTCATGAGGGAAACAGAAAGAAGTGTGACGATGCAGATGACTATAAGAGCAAGAAGTATGCCGTTTGCAACGCTTCGCTTGACTCTTTTATAGTTTTGGGCGCCGTAAGACTGTGAGGTCAGTACCGTAAAACCTGTACAAAGTCCCTGGGAAAAACCGAGAACCAGAAACATGATGTTTCCTGTGGCTCCTACAGCGGCCAATGCATCAGAGCTTACAAAGCGGCCAACGATGATAGTGTCTGCCATGTTGTAAAGTTGCTGAAAAACATTGCCTATAAAAAGGGGAATCATAAATTTGAGAATAATGGGAAACGGGTTTCCCTTCGTCATAGTTACTTCCATAAAACCTCCAAATGAGATACAAATCCAAATAACAAACGAGCATTATAATATGTTGTTGTTGAATTTCCAATAGAAATGAGCATTTTTCTTTTAAAAACAATCAAACTCTTAAAACTTAGTAATCGCACAGGTAAAATTAATGTTGTATAATAAGTATTAAAAGCAGACAGAATGGAGCAGGATATTGAGAGATTGGAAATCGGATGTCAAAGCAGCATGTGTGATCGTGGCGTTCTATCTCATTCTGGAGATGGTGCTTGGTATCACCTGCCCGTTTAAATTTTTGACAGGTATATCAGACGCCGGCTGTGGTATGAGCCGTGCATGGTTGTGTGTACTGCATTTTGACTTCAAAGGTGCGTTTTATTATCATCCTCTGTGGATATTGCCTGTGCCAGCTGCGGCAGCAATGCTGTTTAAGGACAGGATGCCGGAGAAAATCTACAGGATGTTCATGGGAATGGTTGTGGCGGCATTTCTCATTATCTATGCATATCGCATGATATTTATGCCTGATCAGGACATAGTTGTTTTCAGGCCCCGGGAGGGATTTATCTGGAGAAGTGTGAGAGCTGTTTGCGTTTTTATAAAAGCGAATATTTAGGCGTCCCTGGATTTACGGTATAGAGTATTTCCTTGGAAAAAATCAAACAGGGTCATTGGGGCTTCAATCTAATGCCGATGGCCGGGAGAGGGGTATGAAATGTTTTGCGAGAAATGCGGAACCCAAATAACTGAAGAAGCAAAATTTTGTCCTAACTGTGGCGCACCTTTGAAGAAGGAGGTACCTGTCCAGGATGGACCGATAGCGGCGGAAGCTGAGACAACAGAGAATGTTCCAACTGCGGAAACAGAAGCTGAAGCACATGAAACAAGGGCGACAGAGGATAATTCTGGTACAGCAGAGGCGGTTGTGTCTCCGGTAGAAGGATCCTTTGAGACTGTGGAAGGCGGTGAAATTTCAAATACAGAAATTTCAAATACAGAAGTTTCAAATGCAGAAACTTCAATCAAAGAGACTGCCGTGGAAAAATCCGGTATTGAAGATACTTTAGCTCAGGCTGCAGATGAAGTGGCTTCAGAAGCGGATGCCGGTGGAATATCAAATGCAGAAGTTCCTGCGGTGACTGAAGTATCAGATAGTTCTGTAACTGATCCTGCAGATGTAAATGTATCTAATGAGGAGACTGCTCCAAAGGAGAATCTGACAGAACAGTATGCAAGACGTATAGCAGAGCAAAAGGCTGCCACGGGAGGCGGAGCATTTGCCGGAGCTATGGCATCCGGTGAGCAGAACGGCCAGTATAATGGTCAGCCGGGCCAGTACAATGGTCAGACAGGCCAGTACAATGGTCAGGCAGGCCAGTACAATGGCCAGCCGGGCCAGTACAATGGCCAGACAGGCCAGTACAATGGTCAGACAGGTCAGTACAATGGTCAGGCAGGCCAGTACAACGGTCAGACAGGCCAGTACAATGGCCAGGCAGGCCAGTACAACGGTCAGACAGGCCAGTACAACGGTCAGACAGGCCAGTTTAGTGGCCGGCAGGGTGCCCAGGGTCAGTTTGGACAGGGCCAGCCCGGATATGGAAATAACGGAGGACCTCAGTACAACGCACCAAAGCCGAAGAATTCTCTTGCTACAGCGGGAAATGTTCTTGCTATAGTTGCTTTGGTTCTTGCATTCTTCCAGGTATTTCATGTCCTCGGTTCATTCTTCGGTATAGTGGGAAGCTTTGCGGATGAAGGCGTCCTTGGATTTATATATGGCGTAGGAAATTTTGTGATCCAGCTCATAAAGATGTGTGGTCTCCTTGGCTCGGCTCTGGTAATGTTCCTTATATGGAAGAAGTGGGATGACAATAAAGCAGAACCGTTAATGGTTGGCACACTTGCCGGTGGAATAGTTATAGTTCTTTCGGTTATAGTCCGAGCTGTTTTTGTAGCGATATTTAATGCTGCTTTCGGTTACGATTATGCAAGTATGTTCTCGGGCGCATTCCTGAGCGTCATCTTTGCGATTGTTATGATGGCTCTCACATATGTATTTATGGGAGAAAGACATATCAATCCGCTTGCGGGACTTCAGGGCGGAAATGCCGGAGATACCATTAAGAAAGATATCGAAGTTCTTTCGGATATGGCTGTTGAGGCTAAAAATGAATATCAGTCGGGAAAGAATAACCCGTCCGGTAATGCAAACTACAATTACAATGGAGTTAATCAGAATTATAATCAGTATCAGCAGCAGGGACAGAGCGCTCCTTACGGAGGGGTGAATGGAGCAGGACAACCTAATGTATTTGCGTCAGCACCGCTTGCTACTGACAGAAGTCTTGTGACTTATATCCTCTTGGGATTTGTTACATGTGGAATCTATAGTCTTTACATGCTTCACTGTATCATTAAGGATGTTAACATCACCTGTGCAGGTGATGGAAAGACCACATCAAGTATTTGGGCTTATATAGGCTTTGGTATCCTTACATGTGGAATTTATGACATGATATGGCTCTACAACCTTGGAAACAGACTTCAGTATAATGCACCTCGTTATGGTATGAATTTCCAGGAAAACGGTACCACGGTACTTCTTTGGGAACTGTTCGGTGCAGTTCTCTGCGGAGTCGGTCCTTTTATTGCGGCGCATATCATTATCAAGAATTCAAATGCTTTGAATGCGGCGTATAACAACATGATGTTCCAGCAGAACAGATAAAAGAATAAAAAATATATCCCTGCGGGTCCTGTGATTTGGGCTTGCAGGGATTTTTGTGAGTATGATGTGCCGGGAGGCTTGAATGATATTTATATTTACTGCATTATATCCTGAGGCGAAGCCTCTTATAAGGATGCTTGGACTAAAGAAGCGTACGGACAGGACAAGATTTCAACAGTTCGTGTCTTCAGACTATATGGATATTATGGTGACGATGAAGAGGATGTCATCGGACGGTTCGGGAGCTGATATCAGACCTGATATTGTGCTGGTCATCACCGGAGTGGGACCTGTTAATGCGGCTGCGGCAGTTTCTGCAACTCTTACTGAATATGATGCCGGGTCGGCTGATCAGATGCTGTCCTTTGGCACGGCTGCATTTCTTCACGGAGCGGTGAAATCAAACGGAACTGCCGGTGTTTTTCTTTTGAATAAACTGCTTGATCAGAATGCGGGCAGATGCTTTTACCCGGATATGCTTATAAAATGCGATATTCCTGAGGCTTCGGCAATTACCGGTAGTACGGTGTTAAGTGAACGCGCTGCAGCATTTATGGCGGTTTCTGCAGAGAACTATGATATATATGACATGGAAGCTGCGGCGGTATACCAGACTTCGGCTTTTTATATCGGGCCGCATCAGATGAGCTTTATCAGAGTTGTTACGGATAGCGGGATATCGGATGATATAAAAGACATCAAATCATTGTCGGAGATGGTCGCTGCAACAGTAGAAAAGTATGTGGATCAGATATTATGTTATGTGGATAAGCTTCGAGAGCTTTCTCTGGCGGAAGTGAGAAAGATGAAAGAACCTGATGAAAAAGACTCAGAACTTGTGGATAAGATCATCAATGATGCTCATTTTTCAAGGGTAATGCAGGATCAATTCAGGCAGTATGTGAAATTTGCTGTTCTCAGCGGCATAAACTGGAGAGAAGAGGCCGAAAGACTGTATAGAGAAGGGGAGCTTCCGACCATAGATAAGCGAAAGGGAAAGAAGGTACTTGATGCAATCAGAAACAGTATTTCGGAATAAGGCGTTTTCACATATATACGTTGAAGATAGAATTCTTAATATTGAGCAGTACAGGGGGAGAGCAGAGGAAATATTAAAACATTTTCCGGAGGCAGAAGTTGTCGCCATAGATCACTATAAGGACGTGTTTAATCGCCATAAGCAGAACTATGTGATGCAGCACGAATCACAGGCATTGATATTGGCACTTAAGCAGGGAAATTTTGTATATCCGGGTGCGGAGGTGTGCCAGAACATGGGGAATAAGCATTTTTACTACGCATCCTGCATGATGAACTGTCTTTTTGATTGCGAGTACTGTTATCTTAAAGGTATGTATCCGTCAGGAAATATGGTGATTTTCCTGAATCTTGAGGATATATTTACTGAGGTGCTGGGACTTTTGGAAAAGCATCCGGTTTATCTGTGTGTTTCATATGATACTGATCTCATGGCGGTGGAATCTCTGACAGGATATGTAAAAAAATGGATAGAATTTACATCTGCGCATCCGGAACTCATCATAGAGATAAGGACAAAGGCTGGAAATGTTGACTTCCGAAATCTGCTTCCCGTATATAAAGATGGAATGACAGATGGTGGCGGAAGGGTGATTTTTGCATTTACATTGTCTCCGGAATACGTGGTTTCGCACTATGAGCACAGGACAGGAAGTCTTGAAAACAGAATCAGAGCTGTGAAACAAGCCTTAGAGCTTGGCTTTACCGTGAGACTTTGCTTTGATCCTATGATTTACTGCCCCGACTGGAGAAAAGAATACGGAAGTATGCTGGAACGTGTATTTTCCGAGATTCAAATGGATAGAGTGTATGACCTGAGCGTGGGAAGTTTCAGGCTTTCTGAGGAGTATCTCAAGGCTATGAGGCGTAATATGCCGGATAGTGCCGTGGTGCAGTATCCATATCAGAATGATCATGGTGTATATCACTATAGTGAAAAGCTTACTGACGAAATGGAGAAATGGCTTGTATCACGCCTTGCGGAAAAAGTACCTGTGGACAGGATATTCCGCTGGCAGGATCAGGACAGAGGATGATCCGGTGACGTATGTGTGGTGCTGTACCTGCATTGGGGAGAGGTTCTGAATGAAGATTGAGGGGGAGAAAAATGCATATATGTTTGGAAATTCTTCCGGCTTTAACCTAAGGATATGATACATATTTCAAATAAAGATAAATCTTACGGAAAAAATCAGGATATTATATTATGAGAGATATTTCAAAAAAGAAGACTGCCATAGTCACCGGAGCTTCTTCGGGGATAGGAAGGGCGATTGCCGGAAAACTTGTGGCTATGGGATATGAAGTATACGGCATAGGGAGAACATTTTCTGATGAAACTTCAATGAAAGAAGGGTTTCATCCTGTAATTTGTGATCTGAGAAACACAAAGGAACTTCTTTCTGCTGTGAGAGAAATAGTGAAGATTCGGGATACAGAACTGAAGGTGCTTGTAAACAATGCCGGCGCTGCCTACTACGGACTGCATGAGACTCTTGATCCTGAAAAGATTCAGGAGATGGTAAGAGTCAATCTGGAAGTTCCGCTTGTTCTGACGCAGCAGCTATTAAAATATATAAGGGAAAACAAGGGGAATATCATTAATATTTCATCTGTGACGGCAGTGTCATCAAGTCCTCATGGAGCATGCTATGGGGCTACAAAGGCGGGGCTTATGAGTTTTGGCAGAAGTCTTTTTGATGAAGTGAGAAAGCATGGTGTCCGAGTGACGACTATACTTCCGGATATGACGGATACTGCGCTTTACAGAAATGCGGACTTTGAAGCAGACGATGCCGATGATGCACACCTTGATCCAATGGATGTTGCGGATGCTGTCGGGTATATTCTCGGTATGAGAGGCGGAGTTTCTGTTCCGGAGATAATGTTGAGACCGCAGATTCATAGAATAAAAAAGAAAAAAAACTGAATCGATGTTGATGAAAATCTGCTGTATGCTTTGTGGTGGCTTTAGTAAAAAAATAAGACAGCAAACCCAGCTCCTGGACAAAGGGGGATTTGTCTACGAGTTGGATGTTGCTATCTGATACTTCTGATTTTAATGTTTGAAACGAGAATGTCAAATAAAGAATTTATAAATTGATGAAGTGAGTTTTATAATCC
Source organism: Oribacterium sp. WCC10 (assembly GCF_900113415.1). Taxonomy (GTDB): domain Bacteria; phylum Bacillota; class Clostridia; order Lachnospirales; family Lachnospiraceae; genus Oribacterium. The sequence continues at coordinate 199,476 of NZ_FOPH01000002.1, forward strand.
GGCATTTAAGTGTATTTACGCAAAGGCGGGAGACAGTCTATGTAATATGCATTTGACGGAGCCTGTTGTAAGAATCGATGCTGTATCAAATGCTGCGGTGTTTTAAAGAGAGGTGGATGCATGGAAGATTTTAAGATTACAATTGCGGGCGTTGGCGCTATCGGCGGACTGCTGGCCGGCATGCTGGGACGTAAGTATGCGAATCAGATAACACTTATCGCAAGAGGGAAGCATGGGGAAGTGCTGAAGGACAAAGGGGTTGTTCTTCGCAGTGACTTTTACGGGGACAGTACCATGTGCCCTGCCGCGGTGGTTTCTGATGGCAGGGACATACCAGTTCAGGATCTCGTGCTTGTTTGCTGCAAGAACTATTCTGTTGATCAGCTTTCAGAAATTGTGCGTCCGTGCATAGGACCTGATACGATAGTGATGCCTGTCATGAACGGAGTTGAGCCGGGGGATACCCTTCGTGATAAATTTCCTGAAGCTAACTGTATAGATTCGCTTATCTATACCATAACTTCAAAGGAGCCTGATTTCTCTGTAAGACAGACCGGTATCTATACCCATATGTTCATTGGGACAAAGATTAGAGATGAGCGACACATAGAAGCGTCTAAAAAGATATATGAGCTGTTTAAGAGTGTGAATTTTGATGTAAGGTACAGTAATGACATAATGTCTGAGATATGGCAGAAGTTTATTCTTAACTGCGGATTTAATGTTGTTACTGCCCGCTATCTTACAAACACCGGAGGCATGCGCCGTAACAGCGAATGGTCCGGTGACCTTTATAAGCTTATGATGGAAGCCGAGAAAGTTGGTAAAGCTGAAGGCGTAAACATCCCTGAAGGTACGGCAAAAATAAAATATAATTATGTTATGGATAAACAGGGCGATGAAGCTACATCTTCTTTGAAGAGAGATGTTGAAGCGAAACGCCCCGCAGAGTTGGATGCCTTTTTAGGAGCAGTAATACGAAAAGCAGAGAAGTACGGCATAGATGTACCTTGTACAAGGAGATATCATAAAGGGCTTTCTGAGATGATAGAGGCTTATACGAAATGACGCAGGAAAAGGCGCGGTAGTGACCGGGGCAGAAAATAGAAACTGTGGCCTATAGGTGCGAAGATATATGACGGGATATCCCCGGTCTTTACATCAGGATATATCAAATATAAACCAGGTGTATTTCCGAAGATTTCGGTATTGTGATAAAAATGTAATATACAAATCGTGATATAACGACTTCCAATGGCGGAAAATATCCTCTGTTGGAAGTCGTTTTGCGTTAGAGAGATGTGTCCGGCAAATGCCATGATATTTATTATCGGCAGCAATGGAATCAGAAAGCCGGATGATAGCAATTACCTATGATTATGATAGCGTATTACCTATAATTATAACGGACATGAATATACAAGTCTGATAATACACTCGATAACAAAAATTTAACAAAAATAAAAATATTCATAAGAAAAGCCTTGATTTTATTTATATATGCCCGTATCATATAACCATAGACGTGAGTCGATTAAAGAAAATATAACTAATCGTGATGGCGATAATCGGCAAAAATCATAGTGTGTGTCCTTTAATATGTCTTTAAATAAGACTTAAAGCTTTTGCTTTCGGACGCACATTCTTGTGGGAAAACAGTGAAGGGAGAATGAACTATGAACGACAATAAGAACGCTTCTATGGCTGTATCAGCTAAGATCGACGCAGACGCAAAAGGATTTGCCGATACTGCGGTCAAGACAAAGAAAAGCAGCGGAGCATTGCTTGGTGCAGCATTCCTCATGGCTACCAGTGCTATCGGACCGGGATTTCTGACCCAGACCTCATCTTTTACGGGTCAGCATCAGGCCAGCTTCGGATTTGTAATTCTGGCATCAGTTTTACTTGCTGCCATTGCCCAGCTGAATATCTGGCGTGTACTTTGTGCCACCGGCATGAGAGGACAGGACATTGCCAATAAAGTTCTTCCCGGACTCGGATATTTTCTTTCGGCTCTTATTGTTCTCGGCGGTCTCGTATTTAATATCGGTAATGTCGGTGGTGGAGCACTTGGTTTCAATACGCTTCTTGGAATCCCGACAACCGTAGGATATGTTCTTACGGGTGCCATTGCCATCGCAGTATTCCTTTCCAAGAATGCGAAAGGTGTTATGGATACTCTGGTAAAGGTTCTCGGCGGCGTTATGATCGCAGTTATCTTTGTCGTTATCCTTATCGTTAAGCCTCCTATAGGTGATGCGGTTGTCAATACTGTTGTTCCTTCAACGGGTTATGGAGCATTGTTCCCGGCTATCCTTACACTTCTCGGCGGAACAGTCGGAGGTTATATCACTTTCTCGGGAGCTCACAGACTCATAGATGCCGGCATGACAGGCAATGATAAGCTTAATGAGGTTACCAGGAGTTCTGTTACAGGTATTCTTATTGCAGCTCTTGTAAGAGTATTCCTTTTCCTTGCAGTACTTGGTGTAGTTGCGAAGGGAGCAACACTTGATGCAGGAAACCCTGCAGCGGATGCATTCAGACAGGGAGCAGGCGCTATCGGATATCGTTTCGCAGGTCTTGTTCTTCTCTGTGCAGCAGTTACATCAGTTATCGGCGCTGCTTATACATCGGTTTCTTTCCTTAAGACATTTAACAAGAAGATTGCAGATCATGAGAACTTATGGGTCATCGGATTCATCACAGTATCAACACTTGTTATGATACTTACGGGATCACCTGCAGCACTCCTTATCATCGCAGGTGCTGTAAACGGTCTTATCCTTCCGATATCACTTGGTATCTCGCTTGTGGCTTCCCAGAACAAGAAGATTATGGGAGAAAACTATAAGCACCCTACAGTACTTCTGGTACTTGGAATCCTTGTAGTTATCATTTCAGCATACGTTGGAATCACATCACTTGGAAATTTCAGCAAGCTTTTCAGCTGATGCTGAAGAAACACTTTAACTGGTGTTTATATAAAGACAGGGTCATAAGACAGTATTAAAGACAGATGCTCATGCGGTCTCCGTATGGGCATCAATCTATAGGAGAAATAAGGTTTATGCAAAATGTAAGAATTGTGCCGGAGGGCGATTCCTCTCTGCTCATACAGTTTGAGCAGGTTATAAGCCCGGAGGTGAATCAGAAGATAGCTGCTGCGGCAAAGCTCATAAAGGCACAGCAGATATCAGGTATCATTGACATGATACCAACATACTGTTCGCTGCTTATCAACTACAATCCTTTGGTCATAAGCTATGCGGATCTATATAAAAGAGTTGAATCTATAGTGCGTATGGAGTCGCGATCTGAGGCAGGACGCAAGAAAGTCTGGGAGATTCCGGTACTGTATGGTGGAGAGTATGGCCCCGACATCGCGACAATTGCGGATCATGCCGGAATCACAGAGGAAGAGGTCATCAGGATACATACAAGTCGGGACTATCTTATATATATGCTTGGGTTTCTGCCGGGATTTACTTATCTCGGAGGTCTGGATGAACGCATTCATACACCCAGACTTTCAACTCCGAGAGTCAGGATTCCTGCCGGTTCTGTAGGCATTGGCGGATCTCAGACAGGTATCTATCCGATGGACTCTCCGGGAGGATGGCAGCTTATGGGCATGACACCGGTGAAGACCTATGATCCAGAGAGAGAAACACCGATACTTGTAGAGGCCGGAGATTATATAAGATTTGTTCCGGTAACGGAAGAGGAGTATCGGGAGATCAAGGCAATGGTGGATGACGGGACATATAAGGTTAAAGTGCATGAAGGAGATGACTAAATGGGGTTCAGAGTTATAAAAGGCGGATTACTAACCACCGTACAGGATCTGGGGCGGTCAGGCTATCAGAGCCAGGGCTTCAATGTCGGCGGTGTCATGGATCAGCGTTCCTTCCGTATTGCGAACCTGCTTCTTGATAATCCTGAAAATGAAGCGGTTCTTGAATGTACTCTCATAGGACCGACGCTGGAGTTTACTTCCAGCCAGATCATAGCTATCACAGGCGGAGACTTCAGACCGGAGCTTAATGATGATCCGGTACCTATGTATACTGCAATATATGTTAACAAGGGAGATGTTTTGAAAGTTGGTTCTGCAAGAACCGGAAGAACATGTTATATTGCATTTTCAAACTATCTGCAGATTCCGGTTGTCATGGGTTCCAGAAGTACCAATCTGAAGTGCGGTATAGGCGGATTCAAGGGAAGAAAATTAAATGACGGTGACTATATATCTACGAGAATAAAGAGAAGAAAGTATCTTCCGTATTTTCTGTCCAGATCACTTCCTCTTCATGAGTTCGACAACAGTACCGAAACCATTCGGGTTGTCATGGGACCTCAGGAGGATATGTTTTCAGCAAAGGGAATGGAGACATTCCTTAACAGCGAATTCATTGTCTCAAGTAACTTCGACAGGATGGGGGTGCGACTGGAAGGACCTTTCGTTGAGAGCAAGACGGGATCGGATATTATTTCAGACGGTATAGCACTTGGTGCCATACAGGTACCGGCGCATGGAAAACCTATCATACTTCTTGCCGATCACCAGACGGCCGGCGGTTATGCAAAGATAGGAACTGTAGCAAGTGTGGACCTTCCGAAGGTTGTGCAAAGAAGGATAGACGACAAGATAAAATTTAAGGCTATAACAGTGGAAGAGGCGCAGCATCTTATCAAGGTGCAGGAGCATGAGTATCAGGTATTCAGAAATCGCATACACAGACCGTGTAAGGAGGTTTTGGAGGTCAGGCTCACTGCTCAGAGACTTGAGAAGCTGTTCACATAAATATTGTGGGATAAATGATGGAAGTTATGTCGGATTCTCGGCATGAATCTGATGTCAGGGCCGTTTTTCGGGAAGGCTATATCCGGAAAGACCGACGATTCCATATGGAAAGGATTGACCGATGATGGATTTAGATAAGATTGAAGGACTGGTAAAGATTCTTGAGGGGTCATCTCTTAAGACCATGTCAGTAAAGGACGGAGATTTTAAGATCACCATGAGTAAGCTGGATAATCCGCCTGTGATTTCCGGGGGAGCTCAGGTTGCACCTGTTGCTGTTAATGCTTCGGCGGGGGCAGAAACTGTATCGCATCAGGTTAACGGAACCGTTGATGATGAAACAGAAGTAAACATTACATCTCCTATAGTAGGAACATTCTACTCTGCAGCAGGTCCGGATATCCCGGCTTATGTTAAGGTTGGGGATACCGTAAAGGCAGGTGAGACAGTCTGCATAGTAGAGGCTATGAAGATGATGAATGAAATATCTGTTGACTATGACTGTGAGATCGAAGCGGTTCTTGTTTCCAATGAGCAGAAGGTGGAGTATGGTCAGCCGTTGTTCAGAGTAAAGAAGCTGTAGGAGGTCCGGATGTTTAAAAGAGTTTTGGTTGCAAACCGCGGAGAGATTGCGGTGAGAGTCATCCGTGCTCTTCGTGATATGGGGATTGCTTCCGTTGCGGTTTATTCAAAGGAAGACAAGGATGCTCTTCATGTGAGACTTGCGGATATGAGAGTCTGCATCGGTGAGGGGCCGGCCAGAGATTCATATCTCAATATGGATGCCATCATCTCCGCAGCGCTCAATACCGAGTGTGAAGCCATTCATCCGGGATACGGTTTCCTGTCCGAGAACAGTGAGTTTGCAAGAAAATGCCGGGAGAATGACATCGTATTCATTGGTCCTTCTCCTGAACTCATTGATGAGATGGGTAATAAATCAGCTGCACGAAAAAGGATGATGGATGCCGGAGTGCCTGTGGTACCTGGAACAAAGGAGCCGGTTTATGACGCATCTATTGCACTTTCTGAAGCAAAAAAAATAGGTTTTCCTGTCATGATAAAGGCAAGTTCCGGTGGTGGTGGAAAAGGAATGCGCGAATGCTTTTCCGAAGAGGATTTCGAAGATGCATTTAATACGGCTCAACGTGAATCTGCCAATGCTTTTGGTGATGACACCATGTACATCGAGAAGCTGGTGGTACATCCGAGACATGTGGAGGTGCAGCTGATCGGAGACAAGTTCGGTAATGTTGTTACACTGGGAGAAAGAGACTGTTCCGTACAACGTAATCACCAGAAGCTTATCGAGGAGTCGCCGTCGCCTGCCATAGATGAATCTACCCGCAGGCAGATGTATGTAGACGCAGCCCTTGCTGCAAAGACAGTGGGATATGACAGCGCAGGAACCATTGAGTTCATAGTTGATCAGAGTGGAGAATATTACTTCATGGAGATGAACACCCGTATTCAGGTAGAGCATGGCGTCACGGAGATGGAAACCGGAACGGATCTCATGGTGGAACAGATACGTATAGCTGCAGGAGAGATGCTTGGTTTTAAGCAGGAGGATATAGTGCTTCGCGGTCACACCATAGAGTGTCGTGTCAATGCTGAGATTCCGGAGAAACATTTCATGCCGAGTCCCGGAAAGATAACCAATCTGCTTCTGCCGGGTGGAAACGGAGTAAGAGTGGACACTGCTGTATACACCGGATACACTATTCCGTCAGAGTATGATTCAATGATTGCAAAGATCATCGTTCATGCAGATACAAGAGATGCGGCCATCATGAAGATGAAAGCAGCCCTTGATGAAACACTTATCATGGGAGTGGATACAAATCTTGATTTCCAGTATAAAATCATGAGCAACCCTACATTCTGTAAGGGTGAGGCAGATACGGGATTCATCAAGGCGTTTACAGAGGGAGGAAAATGATGCAGGTTGATCTGAACAGTGATCTCGGAGAAAGCTTCGGACGTTATACATTGGGTGAGGACAATGAGATCATTCCACTTATAACAAGTGCCAATGTAGCTGCGGGTTTCCATGCGTCTGATCCATTGGTTATGCGTAAAACCGTGGAGGCTGCAAAAGCTTCAGGCATTGCAATCGGAGTACACCCGGGATATCCGGATCTCATGGGATTCGGAAGACGAAATATGGTGATCTCGAATGAGGAGTCCTATGCATACACATTGTATCAGATTGGAGCACTGGATGCTTTTCTGAAGGCGCAGGGCATGAAACTTCAGCATGTGAAACCTCATGGTGCTTTCTACAATATGGCGGCAAAGGATAGAAGTCAGTCTGAAGCCATCTGCAGAGCGATAAAGGATTATGATCCAGAACTTATCGTTATGGCACTTCCTTCGGGTGAACTATATAAGGCTGCGAAGGACATGGGGCTCAGGGCTGCGGCAGAGGTGTTTGCAGACAGAGCCTATGAAGAAGACGGAACCCTTGTGAACAGAAAGAAACCGGGTGCCATGATCACGGACGAGGAGGAATCCCTAAGCAGAGTCATCCGTATGGTCAAGGAACATAAGGTAACGGCAATAACCGGTAAGGATATAGATATCACTGTAGATTCCATATGTGTACACGGTGACGGTGCAAAGGCTCTTCAGTTTGTGAGAAAGCTGAGGGAGGGACTTGCAGCAGCAGGGGTAGACATTAAGCCACTCAGGGAATTCCTGTAATTCCGTATAAGACAAATTTAATAATTTTTAAAATATGATTTTGAGCCGCTTAAAAACGATGACTATTCATCGCATTTTAAGACGGCTCTTTTTCGACCTGTTTTCTGAAAATATTACATTAAATTTCAATTTTCAGAATTAAATAAAAGGGCTATGTGAGTTAAGGGGATATAATTTTTTTCGCGATTATGCCGATATGTAGGGTATCAGGGGATGAGTATACAGAAACTTTTAATTTATAGGAGAATCTAACCATGATTGATATATATATTCGTATACACCCGATCACATTTGAAGATTGCGGGGTTCTGGGAGGCAGAACAGCTTTTCCGGCAGGAACCGAGATGCGCAGCAAAACAGGAAAGAGTGGAGCTGATTTTATTGAAGAAGTGCTTCATTTGCTCATCAGAAAATCAAAGCGCGGAAAGTTTATCTATCCCTTTAAGAGAATAGCGGTCTGCTTCATAGATATGGACGGAGCAATCAGTCTTGCATATACAGGTGACGGTGATATTGAGAATAATACTTATTCGTATATAGATAACAAAGGGAACACCGGAAGGATATACAGTTACTATGAGATAGGGGAACTATTGAGCCGGAGAAACATTCAGCTCTATGCCGTATTTCAGCAGCAGGATGATGGCAGCTTCAGGGCTATCGGAAATGTGCTTGATAGCAGCATGAGAGATAATGCTGAAGCCGGAGAGTCTTCGAGTGTAAGGGGAGACAGAGGTATACCTGCACGGATCTTTGATGCGGTGAGGTGTCTCGACCTGCGTGGAAGCTGTAAGGCGAAGGTTGTGGAGGCTTCTGATTTTCATAACTATATAAAGTATGAACTTGGAGAGGATTTCTTTATCGAGGCATACGACAATCTGAATACCAATTCCCGGGAGTATTGGCTGGGCAGGGACTATACCAAAGAAAAACAGCTTTTGAATTGCTTTGATCTCGATGATCCTTTCTGTGATGACTATATCGGCAGCGACTGGAAGGTACATATCGATGAGCGGTTTGCAGAGGTTCTTTGCAAGCTTACAGACAGTTATGAGTATCTGTATATCGATAATGACTATAAACTCAGCATGCTGGCTTTAAATCTTGAAAGGGTTGAGAATGGAATCAGGTAACCGTAGGACGGGAGTTTGACAGGTTGCTGATTAAGAGCATATGGATAAAAGATTTTAATTGTTGTGAATACAGTACAAAAATAAAGGATAAATCAGCTTTGATGCCCCGGAGTCTTTGCGGACTTCGGGATTTTTGTGTTTACAGGAAGACAGGGATTCAATTAATCAGGTTGAAGTACGGTGACAGGGGAAGGTTTCGATAAGTGCAGAGGTGTTAATTGTATTTGACTTGTGAGTGGAAAGAGATTAATCTAGAAGCTGATGCGGTTAAAATTATTTAACTAAAAAATTTGAGCAATGTGGCCGGGTTTTAAATATCCGGCTGAGGAACGGAGATAGTATTATGGCTCTTTTGACGATTCATGGAAAAGAGATAAAGATACCCCTTATTCAGGGAGGGATGGGAGTAGGTGTTTCTCTTGAAAAGCTTGCAGGAGCAGTTGCCGGTTGCGGCGGTATAGGTTGTATCAGTACAGCAGACTGCGGTTATCGTGAAGATGATTTTATGAAGAATCCTGAGGAGGCAAATCTGAGAGCTCTAAAGGAAGAGATCCGAAAAGCAAAGGAAATATCACATGGTATGGGACTTATTGCCATCAACGCTATGGTTGCTACGCAGCAGTATGCTGAAGCAGTGAAGACAGCGGTAAAGAGCGGCGTAGATGCGGTTATTTCAGGGGCTGGTCTCCCGCTTGATCTTCCGGAGCATGTACCGGAGGGCGAAGCACTTATCGCTCCCATAGTTTCAAGTGACAGGGCATTCAATGTCATCGCCAGGTCATGGGAGAGACATTACCATCGATATCCTGACTTCGTGGTTCTCGAAGGACCGAAGGCGGGAGGACACCTTGGGTTTAAGGAAAAGGAGCTTCTTGAGGGAACCTGTGGTTCTGTGACGGATATTCTTAAGAAGCTTGTAGAGGCAGTGAAGCCTTATGAAGAAGCAATAGGAAGAAAAATCCCTGTATTTGCGGCCGGTGGAATCTGGGACAAGGCTGATATAGAGGAGGTACAGGATCTCGGTGCAGCAGGAGTACAGATGGCTACAAGATTCATTGCCACAGAGGAGTGTGATGCTTCGCAGGCTTACAAGGATACTCTTCTTAATGCTTCGCAGGATGAAGTTCGCATTATCCACAGTCCGGTAGGCATGCCCGGAAGAGCAGTGTTTACACCGCTTATACAGAAGCTTGAGTCCTTCGGACGTATCCCGCCGGTACACTGTTCCAGATGTATCAAGACATGCAATCCGGCTCAGGTGCCATATTGCATCACAAGGGCGCTCATCGAGGCTGTAAAGGGAAATTACGAAGAAGGACTGTTTTTTACAGGAGATAATGTAGGACGTCTTGATAAGATGACCACGGTTCCGGAACTTATCAGGGAATTGGGATTTTAATTTATAAACTTTTTGTGAACAGGAAACTGACAGATTGACACCGGTTTAGGCCGGTGTTATTCTTTTTAAATGATTAGCACTCAATTCGATTGATTGCTAACAGAACCATGACAGGTAATTACATCATCAGTGAGTGGTAAATGCTTTTGACATTCACCATGGTATCGGCAAAGCATTGATTTGAATGTTTGAAGGTTTGATGTTTTTACAATGATATGGAAGATTATATAGAACTTCGTCTTTCGGGGATTTATCATAGATACAGGGGAGACGGTGACACGCCTTCGGGCGCAGTCCCTGGGAGGGACAGACAGGAGTAAAGATGAAAGTATTGCCACTATACAATGTGTTGGTTTTACCCAATTCAAATATATATTTTCAGACTCAGGCATTCAGGGCGATAGCAGGCAATAATGTTTATCAGGGAGACACGGTGACTCTCCTTATGATGAAACAGCAACAGACCCGTGAAGAGATAACAGAGAACAGTTTTTATCCTATAGGCGTACAGGGAAAGATCGAGGAGATAGCTGCAGAAGGATATGTGATCATCAAAACTGAAGATCGTGTAAACATTACCGAAATTGCAATCAACGAGCAGCATGAGATATTTGTTGAAACTACAAAGCGTGAAGATATAAAGGATCTCAATGTCAATGAAGCTCGTCAGAAGCTTATGAAGATTAAGGCGGATCTTAAGGAACTTCTGTCAAGATTCCGCTGGGGCGCAGTGATGGAGGATTATATCGATCAGTATACCTCGATCGAAGAGGCTGCGGCGGTACTTAGTTCATGGATAACCATCACCAATGAGGAACGTTATCATGTACTGGAGATGGATTCCGAGAAAGAAAGATTCGATGCTCTTGAGAAGATAATTTATGAGTATGCCGAAGTGACTCGTGTGACAACAGATGCACAGTCAGCCCAGCAGCAGGACTATCAGAAGCTTTATAAGGAAAATGCTCTTAAGAAACAGATTGATTATCTCCAAAAGCAGTTGGATGAGATGCATCCGGAGCAGGTTTCCGAGGTTCGGAAGTTTGAACTTAAGATACAGGAATCCGAAATGAATGAAGAGGCTAGAAGAGAGGCCGGGAAAGTTCTGAACCGTCTCAAGAATGATGGTGACAATTCTGCAGAATCCGGAATGCTTTATGATTATCTTGACTTCGTTACGGGACTTTCCTGGAAGAAGGAAGAGCCTGAGCAGATAGATCTTTCGGAGGCTGAAAAGATTCTTGATGAGGATCATTTCGGAATGAAGAAAGTGAAGGAAAGAATCATTCAGCAGATCGCAGTCATGAATCTGAAGAGAAAGCAGTCCGGTTCTATCATCGTTTTCGTGGGAGCTCCGGGTACCGGTAAGACTTCCATAGGCAAGTCCATCGCCAAGGCGCTTCACAGAAAGTATGTGAGAGTATCCCTCGGAGGTGTTAAGGATGAGGCTGATATCAGAGGCCACAGACGAACATATATCGGTGCCATGCCGGGACGTATCATGGACGGAATCAGCAAAGCCGGAGTGTCAAACCCGGTTATGGTTCTTGATGAGATCGATAAGCTTTCAAGCTCATATAACGGAGACCCTGCAAGCGCCCTCCTTGAGGTTCTTGACCCTGAGCAGAATAACACATTCACTGACCACTATATGAATGTGCCGTATGACTTAAGTGATGTACTCTTTATCTGTACGGCCAATACTCTTGACACTATTCCTGCTCCGCTGCTTAACCGAATGGAGGTTATTCAGTTCCAGGGATATACTCCGTTAGAAAAATTCCAGATTGCGGAGAAACATCTGCTGCCTAAGGCGCTTGATGCTGTAGGACTCAAGACAAAAGACATTAAGGTTAATGATGATGCCATGGAGACCATCATTTCCGACTACACACGCGAAGGCGGAGTAAGAGGCCTCAAGAAGAGACTTGATACGCTTTGCCGTATAGCTGCTGTGAAGTTCGTAAGAGAAAATGGTGTGCCGGAGGTAGAGGAAAATCAGGATGACAAGTCTGAGACTCTGACAGACAATATGGCATCATTAGAGAAAAAGTCTGTAGAAAAAGTTCAGTCTGATGTAAAAGATGAAATAAATGATGACCTAACGGAAGAGAAACATGAGAGTTCATCCGACGATGGCGCACAGAAACCTGTGGAAGAGAAGCAAACAGTGTCTCAGGGAGAACCAAAGATTGTAGTGACTAAGGAAGAACTTCGTGAGTATCTGGATATGCATGCCCTCACCCACAACAAAGTGAAGGATGAGGCGCGTCCCGGTGTGGTTACAGGTCTTGCATGGACTCAGGTAGGTGGCGAGATTCTTTATATAGAAACTCTGTTCAACAAGGGTGAAGGTAAGCTCAATGTAACCGGACAGCTTGGTGATGTGATGAAGGAATCGGTTCAGATAGCATTATCTGTAGTTAAGTCGAGATTTCCTGAACTTGCTTCAAAATTTAAGGAAAATGATCTTCATATCCACGTACCTGACGGTTCGACACCTAAGGATGGTCCTTCTGCGGGCATTACCATGACAACGGCACTGGCTTCGCTCGTAACAGGACGTCCGGTTTCTCCGCATATCGCCATGACAGGTGAGATTTCACTTGAAGGTACTGTCAATGCCATAGGCGGACTTCCCGAGAAGCTCATGGCAGCAGAGCGAGCCGGAGTCACAAAGGTATTTATCCCTAAGGACAATGTTGAAGACCTTCGTGATGTGGCTTCCGAGGTAAAGGACAAGCTGGAGATCATCCCTGTGGAATATGTTGAGGAAGTGCTCAAAGCGACAGGAGTCATGACAGAGGAAGATAATAAATAAAATTCTGTTATGGCTGACATTAAAAACAGGGTGATACGTTATAAATACATGAGTTAAAATATATATTATACAGACTGCAACGGAGCAAATGAACTAACAGGTCATTTGCTCCGCTTTTTTTGCGATAAAGCCTTCACGCGGCCGACGTGCCTGCACGATCGGACATGGGAAGGCTAACGCAGAATCGGGTATGGGGACCCCTGCCCGATTACGATAATAAGGCCCGGGATGGATATCGAGACATTATGAATGCTATAAGCCCAACACCTGTATCATATCGAACGGATTTGCCACCATGGGCATATCTCTTCCGGGAGCTATCGCGGCGAAACTGATACATCCGGAAAACAGGGTCATGGCCATAACGGGAGACGGCGGATTCATGATGAATTCCCAGGAGTTGGAAACGGCGGTGCGTCTTAAGCTTAACATCGTTGTTATGATACTTAATGACAGCAGCTACGGGCTCATCAAATGGAAGCAGAAGGACCGTTTCAATGAAAGCTTCTGTGTTGATTTTACAAACCCGGATTTTGTAATGCTGGCTGAAGCCATGCATGCAAAAGGATTCAGAGTGGAAAGCACAGAGCATCTTATAGAGACTCTGGAAGAAGCATTCCGGTGTGAGGGACCTGCGGTTATCGACTGCCCTGTTGATTACAGTGAGAACGAGAAACTGAGCATGCATCTCAGGGAGGTCATGGACAGATACCGGATATAGGGAAAGATATGGATTATCAAAGTGACATTAAAAACTTTTTAAAATGGTAAATATCAGTATCTAAGGGGTATATAAGGACTAAATAGCATAATATGTTATTTAGTTGCGTCGATATATATTTCGATAAATTGCTATTCATTTTATTATGAGTTTCAGCGTTGGAGTATATGTTAAGGAATTTAGTCCGATATGAGAATAAGACATAATTTATCTTCGGTAACTGCATTAAGATATTTCGGAAATAATCAAGGTGAACTTTGTAAAAATCTTGAGAAACTGTCCTCAGGCTTTAAGATTAATAAAGCAGGAGACGATGCTGCAGGGCTTGCGGTAAGTGAAAGCATGCGTGAGCGTATCAAGGGGCTTGATCAGGGACATAATAACATTGATGATGGCATTTCACTTATTCAGACGGCTGATGGTGCCATGGCAGAAATTACAGAGATACTTCAAAGAATCAGTAAGCTATCTGTACAGGCTGCAAACGGAACCTATAGTGAAGACAATCGCCGTGAGATTCAAAATGAGATCAAAGAACTGAAGGTAGAGATAATAAGGATTACGGATGACACTGAGTTCAATGACATCAAAATCTTGAAACAGAGTAATGAGGACAAGTATGTGAACTATACAAAAGATCTTCCGGACTGGCTAAAAGCACAGTCCTCTTCAGAGATGTCTATAAACAATGTTTCCGGCCTGAATTTTGTTCAGGATCAGGATGCGTATTTTGTGAAGAGGACAAACAATACTTCCCCGGAAACTTATGATTACTATGGACCGGATGAAAAGTATGCGGGTGACAGTAATTATACATATAAAGGCACATGGACTCCGGAACTTAATGATAACTTAAGTGCAATCATAGATTTCAGCGGACTTATGACAAAGTATGATGGTTCAGGTTCCTTGACAGCGAAAGATCTGTATAATGATGTTTTTGAGCTTCTTGGAAGCAGTATAGGTATGTCCTGCGCGACCTGTAATGCAACAGGGGTTGCACATCCACAATACTATGGAGTAGCTTTTTATGGAAGTGTCAGAGAGTTGGATAGTGATGATATACGTGAGTACTCATTAGACTCCATGAGATATTCCGGGGGGAAGAGTGTTACGGGTAATGCCATAGACCTCGGAACCCTAACATTGTCAGATGAGACTTCAACAACGGTTTTTGACTATTTATCATATCTGGTGGATTCCAATGCAGACCAGGTAACTCTTTCTGAAGCGGCAAAAACTGTAGCTAACAGACTCTACAGTAAAACCTATGAAAGTCTGTCTGGATATGTTGAAGCAACGGATCACTATAACAGAATGCTGGATATGAATGCAGATGGCAATACCCCGGCCATAGCTATATATGATTACAGAGACGTAGGCAGTCTGGATAGCTACAGTAGTGTATCCATCAACAGCAAAACAACAGGGACATATATAAAACATCCTGAAAAATTCTGGATACAATGCAGCAGTGTGAAGGATGATCGTATTCCATTAGACCTGCCATATTTGGATCTTGATGAACTCGGGATTAAGAATTTTAGTGTTGATACCTATAAAACAACAAGGACTCCTATATACTCTCCGGAAGATCTTGCTAAGCTTGACGATCCTGCCAATTACGAAATTACCCATCATTCAGTCCCATATCAGGCTGTTGTGGGTACTACCACTAATGGTAATGGTGAGACTGTTTATGTTTATGAAACAAGGTATAGTGAGTATGACACAAAGAGGTACATAGGACCAGCGGTTTCGCCTACAGGTTATACAACGTCTTCTACATATGCCCCAAGTAACATTAAGGATATAAAGGATGCCATAGATAAGGTCTCATACTACAGAGCAAGGCTTGGTGTTCAGCAGAATCGGCTTGAGTATTCGCGCAACAACAATGAGATAAGGTATGAGAATATAACCGATTCTGAATCTCGTATCAGGGATACTAACATGGCGGAAGAGATGTCAAAATATGAGAAGAATACCATACTTATCCAATCGGCGCAGTCAGTACTTGGACAGATTGATAAGGTTACGCAGGGGATGATGAAGATGATTGAAGGATTGTGATTAGAGAAGGACAGGTGTAAGGACAATAGGCAGTCATTTAATTGTAAGAGGGTTTCATAGAATCTATACTTGTTTTGAGAGGTCGATGAATCTAGAATAACTGTTAAGTTAGAAAGATTTTTATGATAATAGTTTACTAGGAAGGTGAATATGAAACTAACAAATAAAAGATTTTTTGGTTTAGCTAAGATATCTGTTCTTATGGCTACGGTTCTGACTGTTGCGGCAGGATGTGCCACTACAGCTTTTGCAGAAACGAAGGTGGCCTGCATAGGTGACTCCCTCACCAGGGGATATCTTCTCGAGAAGGAGAGCGATTCCTATCCGGCTCAGCTTCAGAAGATACTTGGTAATGAATATGAAGTGAAGAATTACGGTCAGACGGCAACGTATGTTATAGATGACGGTCCAAATGAGTACGTGGATTCAGAGATGTATCCTAAGAGTGTTGCCTATGATGCGGATGTGCTTGTATTCATGTTTGGTGCGAATGACATAAGAGCCTATGACTGGACTCCGAAGTATTTTGAGAATCAGTATGCGGAGGTTGTAGCAAGCTATCTTAAGAGTGGGAAGAAGCCGAAGATATATTTTATCATCCCGCCTGAGGCAAGGGATGAGTATTTCGGACTTCAGAGAAATGCTGTTGAGGCAACACTTTCGCTTGCATCAAAGTTCGATGCTACAGTTATCGACAGCTACAATCTGGCTATCGGGCATCCTGAGTATTATATGGAGGATAAGGTACATCTCTACGGAAGTTTTTATGGCAAACTGGCTGATCTTGTTGCTAAGACTATAAAGAGAGAGTCTGCAGTAGAAATGATTGATGGCGCCCAATATGTGACTGCACCGAATGAGGATGTATCCGAGGAAATCCTGCAGGAAAACAATCGTCTTTTTGCAGCGGCAGAAAAGGCTAAGGCTGAAAGAGATGAGATGTATAAGCCATATATTGAGAAGCTGTTGGCCGAGCA
This sequence comes from Oribacterium sp. WCC10, assembly GCF_900113415.1. Lineage (GTDB taxonomy): Bacteria > Bacillota > Clostridia > Lachnospirales > Lachnospiraceae > Oribacterium. The sequence continues at coordinate 216,113 of NZ_FOPH01000002.1, forward strand.
TCCGGATTATGAAACCACAGGTTTATATGATTGATCTAAAAAGAAGCGAAGAGATTCGCTTCTTTTTAGTTTCATAAAAGTGTAGTTGTTAAAGAGGAATGATTCTTGGATTATAAAAGATGCAAAAAAGATTGAACACAATCTAACTATATTTACTGATATGTGCTATGATGATTCAAAGATGAATTATTAAGAAATGCATTTCATTCATTGCGTCGTGGACTATATATTGCGATTGGTGAAATATTGTATATTCATGATGTGTAAATAGGCATGAGAGAAGTGCAGCGGAGCATATAGAAGGAAATATAATGGCGTTAACATATGAGGTTAAAAACGAAAAGGGAACATTCATTGCGTCCGTGACAGGCTATGAAGGGCCTGTGCGGACGCTTTTTGTGCCGGAGTATCTGGTTGAGAATCCGGAGTGTGAAGCTTCCGGAAATATATATGATGATAAAAAAACGGACAATGAGAATCGTCCTGCAGGTGCTGAAAATGATGAAGTTTCTGCCGGAAATGCCATTGACGGCAGAATGAGTTTTCCAATAGCCGAAATTAATAATCAGGCATTTGCATCCCGTGATGATATAGAGTCTGTAATACTGTCCGATAAGGTAAAGAGGATACGTCCATATGCATTTCATAACTGCCATCACCTTCATTATATGAAGCTTACCGACAGTGTTATTGATTATTATGACGGAGCCATACGTCAGTGTCTTGAGTTACAGGAAATTGACATTACGTTTAATCAGAGAGGTAACTTTAGGCTTCTGAAGGAGATAATAGGTGACAGTGATGCCATGATTCCCGTGCTTGTACATTTTCCTGTGGATGAAGAGTACCTAAGGGCGGACGAAATGCTGAAGGATCTTCCGGATAGAGCAGTAAAGAGGGAAGAGGTCGAGAAACCGGATGGAAGCTTCTTTATGAGAACCATGGTGACAGCTGCACTAACATTTCCATCCTATGCTGATAACTATGAGGAGGATACCTTTAGCAGGGCTTTTCATGAGCATATTGAGGGGTCGGGGTACAATACGAGACAGCTTGTGACGAGAACCGGGATTGATTTTTCCGGTTATGACAGACAGTTTCAGAGGTTTACCTATGACGAACCGGCAAGTGCAGTAAATGCAGCATTCGGAAGGCTTATGTATCCCTGGAGACTTTCCGAAGAAAATAAAGAGCAGTATCGTGAGTATCTGAGAAAGCATAGTCCTGAAATTTTGCCAAAGCTTATCCGGGGTCAGAAAGCACCACGTTTCGGGCATGAGGGGGAGCTTGTATGGATACCTCAGGACAGGCGGAGAACAGATGAAAAGATAAGATTTATGGTGGATGAAGAACTGATCGCAGAGGATGCAATAGCTCCGGCCCTGGAGGTGGCTTCGCAAGAGGGTGCGGTACTAACCTCAGCAATGCTCATGGACTATCAGAACAGATACTTTAGAAGTGGCGTGATGGGTGGAATGACAGCAGGGCCTGAGACATTTGAACTATAAGAGGGCTGGAGTGTGGCTTGTTTTCGTTATGAGATGATAAAGCGGAGATGAAATGCTATAACAATTATCTTTTAGGCATAAGGGTGTTCTGTTAAAGGACAGGCTGTGCAGAACTTTGGTAGAAGTTGGCTGGTATTGTTTTTTATGGTGAATTTATGGCGGAGCAGAAACTGATGAAGGCCCATCAGGACCTTAATGATTTTGGAAACAGAATACTTACTGAGGCACGTACAGAACTGTATCTTGCCATGAGATTTATGGGAAGGGCACTGGACAGCCTTGGATATACACTGGATCTGTCCACGCAGAGGATGGGAACAGATGCAAGGACGATACATTACAATCCTTCTTTCGTGTTTCATCTTTTCATAGAGAGTCCACAGAAACTTGACAGGTTGTATCTGCATATCGTGCTCCACTGTATCTTCAGGCATATGTTTACATCGGATCAATATGAAGATAAGGAGCTTTGGGATCTTGCGTCAGATATACAGGTTGAGTCGGTACTGGATTCCATGGATTATGACATCATTAACCGTCCGGCTTATCCTTTTCGCGAGGAGTGGTATGAGAAACTGAAGTCGGAGTGCAAGGTGCTGACTGCCGAGAGGATATATCATTATCTTAAGAGCATCAATCTTGATATAGATACCAGACTTAAGCTCCATCAGGAGTTCTACAGATGCGACCACCGGTTCTGGAAGAGGCTGGAGGAGAAGGATGATGAGGACATGAGCGATGGAACAATGCCTCCGGAGATGCCGGAGGATATGAAGCCGCCATCCGGTCCTTCTGATAGAGATGATGCTGATGACGGCGATTCAAGTGGACGGTCTCAGCAGGGGAATCAGTCCGGGACAGATTCGGGAAATCAGGATGGTAATGACACTGAGGCGGGTGATGAAGAAAACAATGGAGATTCCGGTGACGGAATGAACCGGGATACAGGCAGTGACAGTGCATCGGATAAAGAGTCGAAAGATAATGGAAATAACGGGCCGGGAGGTGATGAACCTTTTGGCGATGAAATAGAAGAGAAAAATCGGGATGAATCAGGAGACGGAACACAGTTACAGCAGATTCCTCTTGAAGAACTGGATGAAAACTGGAAGGATACGGCGGAGAGACTAAAGACGGAACTTGAGACATTTGGTGCTGAAGCCGGTGATGAAACCGGAAGTCTTGCGTGGGTTCTTTCGGCACAGTATCGTAAAGAGACTGATTTCAGAGAGTTTCTGAGAAAACTTACAGTGGTGAGAGAGGAAACCAGAATCGATCCTGAGAGCTTTGATTACGGCTATTATAATTACGGCATGGAAGTCTATGGAAACATGCCGCTGATAGAGGAAAATGAATTCTGCGAGGACAGAAGGATTTCGGATCTGGTTATCGTCATCGATACTTCAGCTTCTACAAAGCAGGAACAGGTACAGAAGTTCCTGAATGAAACGGCGGCACTTCTCAGAAACCGGACAAGTTTTTTTAAGCAGATAAGAGTTCATATTGTGGAGTGTGACGATCAGATTCAGAAGGATGTAACGCTGATGAAGCCTGAGGAAATAGAGGAATATGCGGAAGGTTTTCAGATAAAGGGAGGCTATGGCACCGACTTCAGACCTGCATTTTCGTATGTTGAGGATCTGAGAAAGAGAAGGGAACTCCCTGATATGAAGGGAATGCTTTATTTTACTGACGGTTACGGCGAGTTTCCGGAAAAGGCACCTGATTATGATACGGCATTTGTGTTTGACCCTCTTTCTGATATCAATGACAAGGGTGTGCCGGACTGGGCCATGAAGCTTTACTTGAAAGAATAAGCAGAATAACGGTTTAGGCTCTTTACAAAGGAAAGGCTTATGTGATTAGTGTTTAGTCGGATGTGGCGGGAAGAACTTCTGTATACCTGGAGTTATACAGCATGCAAAACATTATTTGATGTTGAAACATTTCGGAACAGAATAGAGCAATATTGACAGAGGTTTATATGAATATAAAGGAAGCAAAACAGGAAGTTGTAAATACAGTTAAGGCTTATCTCATGAAGGATGATACGGGAGCCTACAGGATCCCGGTGGAGAAGCAGAGGCCTGTGCTTCTTATGGGGCCTCCCGGAATAGGAAAGACTGCCATCATGGAGCAGATAGCTGAGGAACTTAACATTAATCTGGTGTCCTATACAATCACCCATCATACAAGGCAGTCAGCTATAGGCTTGCCGTACATAAGTAAGAAGAATTATGGCGGGGAAGAGTATTCGGTTACCGAGTACACCATGTCAGAGATCATCGCGGCAATCTATGATCAGATTGAACGTTCGGGAGTTTCAGAGGGAATACTTTTTCTTGATGAAATCAACTGTGTGTCAGAGACATTGGCGCCCACTATGCTGCAGTTCCTTCAGTACAAGACCTTTGGCTCCCACAGAGTGCCGGAGGGATTTGTGATAGTGACTGCCGGAAATCCGCCGGAGTATAACAAGTCGGTCAGAGATTTCGATATAGTAACTCTCGACAGAGTGAAGCGTATTGATATTGCGGAAGACTTCAAAGTCTGGAAGGAATATGCCTACAAGATGGAGGTTTGCGGCGCGATTCTTGCATACCTTGAGATAAAGAAGGATAAGTTCTATTCTGTGAAGGCGGGCATAGAGGGTAAGCATTTTGTGACAGCCAGAGGATGGGAGGATCTCAGCCGTATCATAAAAGTATATGAGGATATGGAACTGCCAATCACCAGAGATCTGGTGGCTCAGTATATAGGTGATCCGGAGATTGCAAGAGACTTTGCAACCTACTATGAACTATATAACAAATATCGTGTGACCTATCAGGTTCCTTCGATTCTTGCGGGAGAGTTCCCGAAGGATATTGCTTCTATTGTCAAGGCACCGTTTGATGAGAAGCTTTCACTTCTTGGACTGATGATCGAGACCCTCAACAGAGAGTTCAGAAAGTATGCCGAGAACCTTGATATTCAGAGAGAAGTATTTGCTGAAGTGAAGAAACTTAAGGCGGCGGCAGGCAATGTTTCGGGAAATGCCGGCATTGAAAAAGATTCTGTGCAAGGGGGCTATAGTGCAAATGTTAATGGACTTTACGAAACTCTAAGAACCGGTCATGATTTTCTTAAAAACCGGATGGATAAGAATATGAAAGCACATATGCTTAGCCGCTATCAGGCAAAGATACAGAGGAAAATCCTTTTGGCTTTGGAGGAGCTTGAAGAAAAACTCACTCTTTCCGGAGGAAACAATGAAGAACTTTTCGCTGCTGCAAAACAGTGGTTCACCGAAAGAGAAGCTTCAAGAACGCAGGCGATAAAAACTACAGGTGATCATCTGACCAATGCCTTCGAGTTTATCAATAAGACCTTCGGAGAAGGACAGGAACTGGTTATTTTCCTTAGTGATCTTAATGCCGGTTTCTATTCACTAAAGTTTATCTCCGAATGCGGAAACGATGCCTACTACAAGTACAATCAGTATCTTCTTTTGAAGGATCAGAGGGCGAAGCTCCGGGACGAAGTTATGAAAGCAATGGAGTTGTAAGGATTAAAAATGAACACTTCATAAGCAGGCATAAAAGTGATTTTTGTGCTCATGTTATGAATGTTATATAAACCGTCAAACCACCGCAAAACTATGGTAATGCGGTGGTTAATTAATGTAAGTAAGGAGATTATTACTATGGCAACCTATGGTTTTATATACGATCAGTCCAGGTGTATCGGCTGTAATGCCTGCCAAATGGCATGCAAGGATGGACATGATCTTGAACCCGGACTGTTTTTACGAAGGGTTGAGTCCATCGAACTTACGGACGAAAAGGGGAATTTCAGGACAGTGCATTATTCCGGTGCCTGTAATCATTGCTCCTCAGCGCTCTGCGCCGCAAACTGTCCTACAGGTGCCATGCATAAACAAAGCGACGGAACCATTGCGCCGGATCCGGAGATGTGTATAGGGTGTGGGACTTGCACCTGGGTGTGTCCATATGGCGCACCAAAGCTAAGTCGTGTGACCGGTCGATCCATGAAGTGCGATGCCTGCATTGACAGAAGACAGGAAGGTAAAGAACCGCTGTGTGTGGAAGCCTGCATTACACACTGCCTTAAATTTGTGGATTTCGACACTCTAAGTGAAGAGGAAAAGAGCGGGTATACAAGTGCGTTATCGTTTCTTCCTGACCCCGATATGACAAAGCCGCATCTTATGATACTGAAAAAGGAGGATAAAAATGGCTGATAAGTATTTGATACTTGGAAATGGAATTGCCGGTTTCTCGGCTGCCCGCTCCATACGTCGTGAAGATCCCGATTGTGAGATCACGATGATCGGAGAAGAAAAAGAGAATACATATCTTCGGCCGCTCCTCAGTAAAACGGATTTTTCAAGATTCAGAAGAGATAAAATATATACTGCTAAAGACAGTTGGTATGAGGAAAATCGTATCACTGTTCTGAAGGACAGGAAGGTATCTGAGATTGATCGCAGTAGTCATACAGTACGGTTTTCGGACGGAACAGAGCTTACATATAAGAAATGCATTTATGCTTTGGGGGCGACCTGCTTTGTCCCGCCTATTTCCGGAAAGGAACGAAAAGGTGTACTGACTCTTCGTACAGTAAAGGATTTCCACGAACTTCGACGTAAAACCATGACTGCTAAAAATGCTGTCTTCATAGGCGGTGGGATCATAGGAATAGAAATGGCGTGGGAACTTCATAAAACGGGGATACAATGCATTATTCTTGAAGCGGCACCACGACTGATGGCCCGCCGGATTGATGAAGAATCATCCCGGAGACTTCGTGAGCATATTGAAGGAGCCGGAATTGAATGTCATACAGGTGTGGAGATCTCTGAACTGACCGGAGATGAAAATGTTACCGGCGTTCGTCTTTCAGATGGCAGATGGTTTCCGGGGGATATGGTGGTACTTTCCACTGGTGTGTGTCCGGTGATTGATCCGGCTAAGAATGCAGGTTTGGATTGCGATCGCGCAGTCAGGGCCAATGAATATCTTTTGACCAGTGATCCGGATATCTTTGCTGCCGGTGACTGTGTTCAGTGTAGTATTCCTAATCCGGGACTCTGGAAATACGCCAAAGTTTCGGGGGATACGGCAGGATATAATGCGGTACATACCGATGGCATGCGCTCATTTCGTACAGGTAGTTTTCCTATGATACTGACTGCTGTGGGGATGGGAATGTTTGCAAACGGTATAACACAGGAAGGTCCCGGAATCACAACAGAAGTAAGAGTGTCGGGCGCTTCTGAGAATGATAAACCTGAGTTTCTTGTGAATCATAATGAGTGTGGATCAGAGAACTATCAGAAACGTTTTTACCGTGACGGAAAACTCTGCGGTATCGTACTTATGGGGAATATCAGTGAAATACGGAATGTCCCGATTACACTATAATGAGGTTAAACCATGACTAGAACAACAATCCTGAATAAAATAAAAACCGGTGCTGATTTTCTGGAGAGTCGTGAAAAGGCCATGGAGATATGCATGGGATTTTCCGATTGGTCTAATCATAGTACAAGGCAGTGGGAGCTTGACTATGATTTCTGCTTTCGAGGAACTGATGCTGATTTTCATGCGCCATTGTGGGCTTCAGAGTATCTGGGAGAGAAAGTTCTCCTGAATCACACCACACTCGAGATCATTGAAATCTATCATCGCTGGGGATATGAACCTGAGTGGTATGAAGGTAATCCTCCGGACTATCTCGGCGAGCAGCTTAGATTTCTTGAATATCTTGTCGGGGCAACAGATAAGGTTTCTTCACTTCGGATAGATGAAGTTAACGATTTTTTGGATAACTATCTGCTTCATGGGTTACGTGCCTTATATAGAAGTCTCTGTGATTATACAGATGCATTTTCGGGAATCAGGAAATTTTTTAAAGAACTATTAGAAGTGCTGAGCAGTTGGGAGCCGGAGAGTGAAGATTTCTCCGGAGGCAGTCATACATTGAATCCGGCTGTTGAAGATGAGCCGGAAAGGATAGTTCCCACAGGTGGAATGAATAACTGCGGAGGAATCTGTGTTATCCGTCCTCATGTAAAGGAGAACTGTCTTCTTCAGATAGAATCTGACTGCTGCAAGGAACATTCGCCTCAGATTCGGGCCTGTGTGCGCGGAAGAGGATACCGAAAGACATATTTGAATCCGGAGAGGCTGCGCTACCCTATGCGGAGAATAGGAAAAAGAGGCAGTGGAAAATTTGAGAGAATAAGCTGGGATGAGGCTACGGGTATTGTGGCGGAAAATATCAGACGTACACAGGAACAGTATGGACCGGAAAGCAGGTTTCTGCTCTATGGAACAGGTGTATGCGGAATCATGAATCCCGGGTGGATGACGAAAAGGATACTTAGTCTTACCGGAGGGTTTCTTGATGACTACAATTCCTACAGTTCTGCCTGTGTTACAAGCATCTCTGAATATGTATACGGGAATGCTTTAGGAGGCAGCAGTGCGGCATGTCAGCTTGACACGAAGCTTATGATCCTTTGGTCAAGCAACCCCGCTGAAACAATTTTTGGCCCGGAACGAAACTATTATCTTTCTCAATTGAAGAAAAAGGGGATTAAGATCATTGTCATTGATCCGAGACTCAGCCAGACCGGTGCAAGCTATGCAGATGAGTGGTTTGCATTGCGCCCCTCTACGGATGCTGCGCTTGCAGATGCATTAGCCTATGTCATCTTCGAAGAAGGTCTGCAGGATCAGAAGTTCATGGATACCTACTGTATCGGATTCGACGAAGAACATATGCCGGAGGGGATTCCAAAGGAAGAGAGTTACCATGCATATTTGTTCGGGAAAAAGGATGGCATTGCAAAAACGCCTGAATGGGCGGAGGCAATCACGGGAATAGAGGCGGATAGAATACGCAGGCTTGCCCGTGAGTATGCCACAACGAAACCAGCCTGTATTGATGCCGGTTTTGGAGCTCAGAGACATGGTAACGGTGAGCAGTCGGCAAGAGCCATGATGATGCTATCGTGTCTCACAGGTAATGTCGGCATCAGTGGAGGCAGCAGCTGCGGCAATACCAGCAGAATCATGGAGCACACACAGATGAAGAATTATCTTGATCCGGTGAAGAATCCATATCCTGGAAAAATTCCTACATTTTTGTGGACCAAAGCTGTTGAAAACGGTACAAATATGGATTATGCAGAAGATGGAATCAAAGGCATAAGGAAGCTAAACAGTAATATTAAACTTCTGTTCAGCATGGCAAGTAACATTCTCATCAATCAGCACAGTAATGTTAATGATACTCTGCGTATACTCGGTGATGAATCAAAGTGTGAGATGATAATATGTTCAGACGTTTTCATGACGCCAAGCGCCAGATATTCTGATCTGGTACTTCCGGCGACATCCTTCCTTGAGGGCGAAAATATCATCGGTTCCTGGGCCGGAACAAACTACTATCTAAGACATAACCGTGCGATTCGTCCTTTCTTTGGCTGTCGTTTCGAGTGGGACTGGATGAAGGAAGTGGCAGCAAAGCTTGGAATATATGATCTTTTTACAGCGGGCAGACCGGAGCTTTCAGACTGGCTGAAAGGAAACTATGACTATATCCGGAGTCGGGAACCGGAACTTCCTGATTATGAAACATTCTGTAAAGAGGGAGGCTGGCAGTATAGAAATCAGATAAAGTGTGTGGCTTATGAGAATGAGATAGCAGATCCGGAGAATCATCCTTTCCCGACACCGTCAGGAAAGATCGAGATTTTTTCTCAAAGACTGTATGAGATGAAACGCACGGGTGTTCCGGCGATCCCCATGTATGTACCATGTCCTGAGGGACCTGAGGATCCCATGCGCAAAGTTTACCCGTTACAGCTTATCGGATGGCATACCAGAAGGCGTACACACACCATACATGATAATAATGAATGGCAGGAAGAGGTGGAAAAGCCGGGAGTATGGATTCATCCAGAAGATGCCGGGGAGAGAGGGATAAAAAATGGCGATACTGTGGAAGTGTTCAATGACCGCGGGCGGATACGGATTCCGGCAGTTGTTACCGGAAGAATACGACGTGGCGTTGTGGCCATGGCGCAGGGCGCCTGGTATACTCCTGACAAAAACGGAGTGGATACAAGAGGCTGCATCAATGTTCTGACCTCAACCGCACACCCTACACCTCTTTGCAATGGAAATCCGCAGCATACCAATCTGGTTCAGATTATAATTTCGGAAAACTTGTGAAAAATATAACCTTTTGCTCGCAAATTCATAAAAATAGGATATAATAATGGCGATTTATTTATCCATGATCTAAAAAACAAATTGAAGGGGAGATAACATTATGGGTAAGCTTTTCAAGACTAATTTTTCAACTGCAGTTATTGTTCTGATTCCCGCATGTATAGGAATCAACTACATCGGTAAGCTTTTTGCTCAGCTTTTGAAGCTTCCACTCTGGCTTGACTGTATCGGAACATGCATTGGTGCAATACTTGGAGGCCCGATCATCGGAGGTATATGCGGTGCAGCCAACAACCTTATCTACGGTTTCACTACCGGAGATAACATCACACTGGTATATGCATTAACATCACTTTTCATCGGTATTTCCGTAGGCATCATGGCAAGACTCGGCTTCATGGAGAGTTTTCCGAAGGCGATGCTTACAGCATGTGTAGGCGGTCTTGCGGCAGTTGTTGTTTCTACACCACTTAACATTATGTACTGGGGCGGACAGACCGGAAATGTCTGGGGTGATGCAGTATTCGCAGCCACTCAGGCAGCAGGACTTCCTGTATGGATCGGTTCTCTTCTTGATGAACTGGTTGTTGACGTACCTGACAAGCTTATCACCGGAATCATCGTTTACCTTATAGTGAGCAAGCTTCCTCAGAAGCTTACAACACTCTATGATGCAAATGCTGTTATCGAGTCACTTGATTAAAAGTTTGTTTTTGTTAAAATAAAAACCGAACATTGAAAACTTAAGCGGTCATGGGAACATGGCCGCTTTTTTGCGGGGAATTATCATATTATGAAATCAATATCACTATACACTGACAACGGATCATGGATCGTCAGGCTTCATCCGTTTTCCAAACTGTTTTATCTTATTGCAGCTATACTCATCCCGTTGATATCCGGTCATCTATGGATGTTCGCAGTTACGGTGCTTGCCAGTATCAGCTTTCTTATGAGTTCGCATATGCTGCGAAAGGCAGTGCCGCTTATAGCATTTTCCTTCACCATCATCCTGACCATATTCATCATTCAGGGAATCTTCTTCAAGGATAATACTTCAGTGCTGCTTACTCTCGGACCGCTTTCATTTTATAAGGAAGGACTCTTATACTCTTCCCGTATCGGTCTCAATATTCTTAATATGCTGCTGAGTTTCTCAATTCTGGTACTGACCACCAGCCCTTCAGAACTTGTGGAGGAACTTGAGAAGAAAGGATTCAGTCCGAAGTTCGGATACATCATCAATTCGGTTTTTCAGATAGTGCCGGAGATGATGGGCACCATGCACACCATTTCGGATGCCCAGCGAAGCCGTGGAATGGAAACAGAGGGAAAGCTTGTCACAAGAATGAAAGCATTTATCCCGCTTATATCACCGGTTGTCATGTCTGCACTTACATCATCCAGAGAACGTGCCATAGCACTGGAAGTCAGAGGATTTGGTGCTAATGTAAAAAAAACCTACCTCTATAGCCATCCTTACACTAAACAGGATCAGATGATGAAATGGGGAAGTCTGACAAGTCTTGCTGCAGTTATAGTACTGCGCGTGCTGCATGTTCTGTAGGGGATTGTGGGAATTCCGAATATATTCTCGAAAAAGGAGAGAGCTTTCATGTCTCTTATAGAAATAAAAAATCTTAAATATCGTTATCCCGGTGCCGAAAGGCTTTCCCTTAACGATATCACCATGAATATAGAAAAAGGACAGTTTATCGGGATCGTCGGTGAAAATGGTGCCGGAAAAAGTACTCTGTCACAGGCATTTCTCGGACTCATACCTCAGTTTTACAAAGGTGCCTATGGCGGTTCGGTAACAATTGACGGTCTTTCAGCCAAAACCACTCCGGTTGGCGTACTTTGCAGGAAAGTCGGTCTCGTGTTCCAGAATCCATTCAATCAGCTTAGCGGTGCCAAGGATACGGTTTATGATGAGGTTGGATACGGTCTTCAGAATCTTGGAATACCGGCCGAAGAAATTCATAAACGTGTAGAGAGTGTGCTTAGGCGCTTTGGCATATGGGAATATCGTAAGAGGAATCCGTTTGATCTTTCCGGTGGACAGCTTCAGCGGGTTGCCATTGCATCTGTTCTTGCCATGAATCCCGAAATTCTCATCCTGGACGAACCGACATCGCAGCTTGATCCCGCAGGATCTGAGGAAGTGTTTCAGGCTGTTGATGAACTCACCGCCACAGGTATCACTATCGTGATGATAGAACATAAGCTTGAAAAGCTGGCGGAATACTGCGATAAGATAGCATTGATGCATCAGGGGGAAGTTGTTGCATTTGATACGCCCAATATGATTTTCTCAAGAAAAGACATTTCTGAGCTTGGTGTCAACGTTCCCGCTTATACAGCATTTGCTCTGAAGTACGGACTCAGGAATCAGGATGGAACCTATCCGGCAACCCGAAGAGATCTCCTTAAGATTATAAAAGCGGATAATGCTGATATCAGATCGCTTTTGAAATCCTGTAGAAATGATTTACCGGATGCACAAAGGAATAATCCGGTAAAAGCCATTGTGGGTTCAGAGACATTTTCTTTATCTGACCTTCATTTTTCTTATATCGAAGGAGCAGAGATATTCAAAGGTATAAACATTGGCTTTGACCGCCGGCCTACTGCAATTATCGGACAGAACGGTGCCGGAAAAACCACTTTGGTTCGCATAATGAAAGGGCTTTTAAAACCGGGAAGCGGCAGCGTCAAACTTGCCGGCGAAGACATTTCAAAGAAGACTGTGGCTGAGCTTGCGAGCAGGGTAGGATATGTTTTTCAGAACCCTGATGATCAGATATTTAAATACAATGTTCTTGATGAAGTCATGTTCGGCCCGCTGAATATCGGAATGTCTCATGAAGAAGCCGAGTCACATGCTCATGAAGCGCTCCAAACCGTTGGACTTGAAGAATTGTGCAGAAAAAATCCGTATGATCTTGAATTGTATGACAGAAAGATGGTGGCCATAGCATCTGTTCTTGCCATGGATACAGATGTCATCATTCTTGACGAGCCCACCATTGCTCAGGATTATAAAGGCAGGGAGAAGATAAAAGAAATCATCAGAAACGAATCAGGAAAGGGTAAGCTCGTGATAGCCATACTGCATGACATGGATTTTGTGGCAGATTCATTTGAACGGGTTATAGCTATGGCTCATGGCGAGATACTTCTTGACGGAACGCCTCATGAGGTGTTCAGAAACAGAGAAGTCCTTGAGAAGGCCGCTCTTGCGCCACCGCATATCGTTGGTCTGATGGAAGAACTGGAACATGAAATAGACTAAAGACACCGGTTGGCTATAAGAATCATCCGGGAATCAGCAAAACTGTTTTAAATAGAATGTAGTAATCCGGAGGATTGATTCGTTTTCCCGGCAGATTAAGTATTGATAGATAAAGCGCAGCAAACCATGATTGGAATGCTGCGCTTTATTGATTTTGTTTCGCTTTTCCGGACTGAAAACGTTCTTACGTGATCATTGTGAACTGCGGGTTTTAGGTCTGTCAATGGCCATACAGGTGTATCATTCTTTTGAAAACTCTATGGTGATATCACATTTATCCTGAATTCCCATGCGTTCTATGTAGATATCGGTTTTCGGTATCCACTTGTCGATATAGTCGTCAAGCTCTGAAGTGCCCTCGCGATCGATGACATTTTCAATCTGCTGATCGTATTCTACATCCATGAAAATCTTAAGGTCATAACGATCTCCGAAGTAAGGATTCAATGAATATGTTCCTTCGATTATATTGAGCCGCTTCGGAGGAATATCTCTTGCGAACTCTGCATCAAAATCCATGGTGTGATAATTGAAGGGACGGTAGTAAACTGTTTCCTTTCGTTCAATCACATCCAGAACTTCTCTTTTGAAACGTTCATAATCCACATTGCCTCCGACCTCCTTCAGACGTTCTTTGGTACGCTGATGACTCTGAAGATAAAAGTCATCCATATGAAAAAGATTACCTCCGAACTTCTCGTGAAGATACTTCGATATGGTGGTTTTTCCGGCTCCTGTGCGCCCGTCTATGGCGATGGTGAGACAATCATCACCGTTTCGGATAAGTTCCTCTATAGCTAACACTGCAGGCATGAATCTTTTGCAATTTCGGTTCTGCCTTTGTTTTAAATTATTCATTACTTTACCATCAATCCGGAATCCGATAATGTTCTTTGGATGCTTCATTGCAAACCTGCCAGGCATTGTTTTTGTGTCAAATTCCGGATTTTGTACTTAAATATACACAATATGAGTTAAATCTTAGCTGTTTGACATAAAGATGTCAAGCGGACAAAACGGTCGAAATTGTCTATAATAAACAATAGAAGAAACTGATTTAAATGGAGGGGTGTCTCATGCAAAAGGACGATCTGATACTTGTTATAGATATGCAGAAGGTTTATCTGGAAGGAAATCCTTGGGCCTGTAAGAATATTAAATCCGCATCCGGAAAAATAGCCGGACTGCTTGACAGAATCATAGAACTTAAAGAAAGTGCAGAAAGTGGAAATTCAGGCAGTAAAGTGTGGATAAGTAATGTTTCCGGAAACATTAACGTGATTTCCGGTACGGATAATACGGTAAAAGATCAGGAATCCATGGTGGAAAAAACTCCGGATGTGATGCTTACACGTTTTATAGCGGCGTCAGATGAAGATACAGTTGGGACCTGGACAGAGTACAATGAGGTCAACAGGGATATAAATGATAATCCGGTGATGAATGAATTTATACCGGAGATTGCAAGATATGTGGAAGATTTTCCGTATTTTGACAAGTGTACATACAGCTGCTTTTCTCATCCGTATGTGAGAGCTGCCGGAGATAAGGCTATGTTACATGGCGGAAGTATTGTCCTTACAGGCGTTGTGGCTGAATGCTGCGTACTTTCAACATTTTTTCAGGGAGTGGATCTGGGATATCATTTTATCTACCTGACAGATGCCTGCGCCGGTCTTGATGATGAAACGGAGAATGCTGTAAAGAAAGTTCTGGAGGGACTTTCTCCGCTACATGTGGAGATGATGACAACGGAAGAATATTTCACGTATAAGCGTGACGTTAATACACGTTTTCGGTGATGAGTAATGCTTTAATACTATGGTCCGGTTCATCTGTGGCTGTCAAAAATAAGTATTTCAGTATATGACACTGAAGAGCAGATATTTTTTTGAGATACATGGACAATAGTCTTTCAAAAGATGTATGCTATTTAAGCTATAGAGATTATGATAGTAATAAGTTAAGTAAGGCCGCAAATCAGAGATGGCTTTATGATGTGACAAGAGGTGGGAATCATGAGAAAATCCTTTGTTCGTTCTATGTTTATAGCGCTTACGATGGGGGCCATGATAAGTACGACGGCCTATGCTGATATAGTTGAAGATGAAGCAGCAAAGGCCTTTCGTATACAGCAGGAAATAGCTGCTATCAACAACAGCACGCCTTCCAACATAGACATGACAAATATCAATTCACAGGCGGCGTCTCCGGCAGAGGCCATGGCAACAGGACAGAAGCTTTCTACTGTGAACGGGATGTCGGTTACTTATCAGATGGCGACAGGTGATACGGTGGTTCTCGATGGACTTACCATATCATCATGGGTTATCGGTAATGACGGTACAAACATAACGGTGGATTCCAATCAGGTGGCAGCTTATGTGCAGGGATTGAAGGATATATATGATACAAAAGGAGTACAGACCTGGCTTAGTGCTGATGGAACACAGAAAACATTAGCGACATCCTATGGATTTTATATAGATCTTGCGGGGGAAACTGCAGCGCTTATGGCGGATATCCAGTCGCTTCAATCGGTTGCCAGACCTCCTGTTTACTCATCTGTGGCCGCACAGGGAGCTATGCCGCAGTGGGGCAATACTTTTGTAGAGGTTGATATCTCATCCCAGCATGCGTATTTCTATCAGGATGGTGTTTGCGTTTGGGAGAGTCCGATAGTATCCGGTACGGCGACTAATGCAGGCAGAGCAACGCCAACCGGACTGTTTACAGTAAACTACAAGACCACAGACAGAATTCTCCGTGGGCCTATAGGAAAGAACGGTAAACCAACATATGAATCACATGTGGACTACTGGATGCCTTTTAACGGAGGAATCGGACTTCATGATGCGAACTGGAGATCATCCTTCGGCGGAGATATATACATCAATAACGGCAGTCATGGATGCATCAATCTTCCTCATGACAGAGCGCAGGCACTTTACGGACTTATAAATAAGGGAACAGTTGTTGTAGTTTGTGATTGATACAAAGAAATATTAAGGAAACTCTTAAAAGTATGAAACAACAACTAAAAAGTCACGAATTTCATCAAAAAATTGTGCACTTTATAAATATTTTATAAAAATCACCACTTTTTCCTAAGAATTACCTTAAGGAATGGTAAGAAATGTTTATAGGATATTTAGTTTGAGTTCATATTTAGAGTTTAGAATAACCTTCGTTGTGTAACAATGGAGGTTATTTTTGATTTTAAAACAGTATTTATTGGAAAACGCGGGAGCTAAAGCTCAAGGGATGATGAAAGGCCTGATCGTCTCTGCACCAAAGAAGGGTGGTGCCAAAAAGCTTATGACTTCTGCACTTGTAACGATGTTGACATTGATGGCGTTTACAGTACCTGCTCAGGCAGCGTCATGTCGAACCATAGACAATACAGCGCTGGAAGAGACTGTAAATGCTGAGTACGAAAAGAAATTAAAAGCAGCAGAAGCGGATGCATCCATACAGGAGGCTGAAGTTTCAACAGAGGGAAACGAAGGCGAAATAGATGATGAGGCTTTAAGCATTTCTGAAGCAGAAAGTGTGGCCGAGTCAGCTATAGAGGTTGCATTGAAGCAAAAAGCAGCCGGAGAAAGAGTAGTTGAGTTTGCAAGCCAGTTTATCGGCAATCCTTACAGATATGGCGGAAGCAGCCTTACGGCAGGAACAGATTGTTCGGGATTTGTTATGAGTGTTTATAGAAATTTCGGTATTTCTTTACCACATTCATCTTCGGCACTTCGATCTGTAGGTACACCTGTAGCCAGTCTTGCACTTGCACAGCCAGGAGATATCATCTGTTATTCCGGGCATGTTGGAATATATATAGGTGATGGAAAGTTACTGTCGGCACTTGGTTCCAAATATGGAATCACCATAAACAGCGCAACATACAAAAGAATATTGGCCATTAGGCGTTTAGTATAAAAGAAAGGGCTTTTGCCCTTTCTTTTTTTATCCACATTATATGGATAACTATGTGTACAAGTATAGAAACAATTAAATTCCACAAAAATAATGTTGATAACCGTGTTGAATTGTGCAAAAAATAGAATTGTTTTTGACAAATTTTATTATTTATTTATAATTATGAATATGGGTGAGAAAAAAGACAATAAATTGATGATGCTGAAAGCATTGGCTAACCAAACCCGACTTGATATTCTGAAATGGTTAGCGGAGCCGGAGAAGTATTTTCCGGAGCGCCGTGAAGAAAGTATGTATGACATTGACTTTTTGGGAGGGGTCTCGGTCACCGAAATTCAGAAAAAGGCAGGTAAGGCTCAGTCGACGACGTCACATGACCTGGATCTACTCGTGAAGGCCGGTTTTCTGGAAGTGAAGTACGCAGGAAGATACAGTTACTTCCGTCGTAATCAGAAGGCACTGAAAAAACTTGCGAAGTATATCAAAAATGAAGTATGACGTTAAAAAGATGACCCGGTTTCTGTTCAGATTTCCGGCTTCAATGTGAAGCGGAGATGTGAACATAAGCCGGGTCTTGCTCTATCCGGCGTCAGGGCACGGATATTTCTATGAAAATTGACGCTTCGTACCGAAAATCTGTCCGTGGAAACGCTGATTAAAGTGTTTCCACGGAGACGGTATCCTAAAGCAGCATAACTATAGATCAGGCATTCTTCAGTATAGCGTCTCTTATAGGCGCGGCGATCCTTTCGAGTTCTGATTCATCCAAAACTTTTTTTAGATCAGGATCCATGGCGAATGTCCCGCCCCATTCAAATTCGTCCTTATACTTAGGTACGAGATGCATGTGGAGATGATGTCCTGTATCTCCGTACATTCCGTAGTTCAGTTTATCAGGGTTATAAACCTTGTGGATAGCATTGGCAACGGTTGTTACATCTTCTATAAATGCATTGCGGTCTTCAGCAGAAAGTTCAAGCATTTCTGAAACGTGATATTTTGATGCGACTATACATCTTCCCGGGTGACTCTGTTCTTTAAAAAGATAAACTGTAGAAGCCGGGAGCTCACAGATTTCATATCCGAATTTTTTTACCAGTTCTCCTTTTGCGCAATAAGCGCAGTCAGGATGTTCTTTTGCCATATCCTGTGACATATAAATACCTCCAAAATGATTTGTGTAATCGCTTACATTTTGACCATAGTATAGCACGGTGATTTATAGAATGGTTAAATATGTTTGAGATTTTTATGTTATTAAATTAATGACTTGTGCAGTATTCATGTTAGTTTATAATTGTATTCCTGTGGGTTATTGCTTGGCGCATGAACCATGAAAAAATGTGAATTGAAACCGGTAGTTGGAATGGTTATATTAAGTAACTGAACAATTTAATGCATGAAAGCATAAAAGTGTAAAAGCGTTGAAGGAGAAGAGCGTTCACAGACGTTCTCCACAGAGAGCGATGGATGGTGTGATCATCGCGGGGGCAGTGAGTTGCTTATCACTCCGGAGCTGCAGCTTTGAACATTTATATCCGGCATACATATGCGCTTTTGATTATGGAGTATAGGTTATGACAGATATGGTAAGTAAAGGCTGACGTAGTATCTCACGTTACAGGGAGACGGATTGTTTGATCCATGAGTGCAGGACGTAGTCCTGAAGTCGGGTGGTACCGCGTAATATGATTTTACGTCCCGGGAGTGTTATACTCCCGGGATTTTTTCGTCCCGGCAAGATATGATTTGGAGGTTCAAAGATGAACAAGAAGAAAAGAAGTAACTTTACCGGAAAGCTGGGATATGTACTTTCAGCTGCCGGCGCATCTGTTGGTTTGGGAAATATATGGAGATTTCCTTATCTTGCAGCGAAATATGGCGGAGGAATATTTTTGATCATTTATATCCTTCTTGCTGTTACCTTCGGTTACACCATGATCATTGCCGAGACTGCGCTTGGAAGAATGACCAAGAAGTCACCTGTGGGAGCATTTGAACATTTCGGACATGGCTGGCAGTTCAGTTTGAGTGGCTGGATAAATGCAGTCATTCCTATACTTATCGTTCCTTACTACAGTGTTATCGGTGGCTGGGTAATCAGATATCTTGTTGAGTATTTTATGCAGGGGGGAGCCGAAAAGCTTGCCACTGACGGATACTTTACGAATTTTATAACAAACGGAACAGAGGTTGAAATCTGTTTTCTGGTATTCGCACTTGCAGCTTTGACTATCATCTATCTGGGTGTTCAGAACGGTATCGAAAGAGTGTCAAAGTTTATGATGCCTATCCTTGTTGTCCTTGCCGTTATCATAGCAGGCTATTCCATGACAAGACCGGGAGCTGTCAGTGGTATAAAGTATTTCCTTATACCTAATCCGGCTAATTTCTCATGGATGACAGTTGTTTCGGCTATGGGACAGATGTTCTACTCACTGTCCATCGCCATGGGTATCCTTGTTACATTCGGTTCATATATGAAGAAGGATGTCTCCATTGAAGAGGCTACTGAACAGGTCGAGATATTTGATACAGCTATCGCCATCATGGCAGGCCTTATGATCATTCCGGCTGTATTTGCCTTTTCAGGTGATGCTGCAGCAGAGAATCTTCAGGCCGGCCCGTCACTTATGTTCATTACTATGCCTAAGATTTTTGCAAGCATGGGCATGGGTGCGCCTATGGGAATTCTTTTCTTTGTACTTGTTCTTTTTGCCGCTCTCACATCTGCTATCGCGCTCAGTGAATCTGCGGTTTCAACATTTGAAGATGAACTTCACTGGAGCAGAAGAAGATCAACAGTATTTACAGGTGTTATCATGGTGGTACTCGGTACACTTTCAGCACTCGGATATGGCCCGCTTTCTGCTGTTACTGTCATCGGAATGCAGTTCCTTGATTTCTTCGATTTCCTTACCAACTCGGTTATGATGCCGGTAGCTGCGATGTGCACATGTCTTCTCATTGTAAGAGTTGTTAATATCGACAAGATCGCAGAAGAGGTTCAGCTTGACGGCAAGCGTTTCCGCCGTAAGCCTGTATTTGATTTCATGATCAAGTATCTCTGCCCGTTCTTTGTTGTGATTATTCTATTCTCATCTGTGGCAAGCGTATTCGGTCTAATCCATATGTAATTGTCATAACAGAGGTTACTGTCAAAAGTCCTGTCCTTCCTGATAATTTAAGAAGGACAGGACTTTTTTTATTGAGCAAAGTTGTCGATATAAATACCGGTGATGGTACATGTGTCAAAGGTTTTATATAAATTGAAGAATGTGTAAAATATGATACAATATAAGGAGCTTTTTAAGAGGAAATGCATAAAATCTGAAAGGGGGACGAGACTATTGAAGTTACCTGATCTTGTGTTACTGACGGCCGTATTTGTAACTGCTTTTTCTGTATCTGCATTGGCATCAGAGATAAGTACAGTGCGTCTTGATCTTTCACCTGATAAAGAAGGTACTATGGGCGCGGGAGAAATAGCAAGCGCAGAAGAACCGGCTACTTATGATGGCACTTACTTTGTATATGATTACAGTGTGTCGGGAACAACCAAAACACCGAAAACAGCATATACATATACTATTGATGTTCATCCTTCCAACGGATATACATTTTCTTCTACATGCGCGGTTGAGGTCAATGCTGCAACCAGCGTAAGCATACAGTCAAGGAGCACGGACCGCATTCGTCTGAAAGCGACAACATTTCCGTTCTATGTACTCAAGAATCCTACCGGATTCAATGAAAGCGGCAATGAGATAAGCTGGAACAAGGTGGAATATGCAGATAAATATTCGGTTTATATCTACTGGGAGGACAGTGACGGAGATGATCACGAGACACATACCTCTGTGTCAGGCAATAAAAGAAAGGTAAGTATTTCAAGTTACAATACAGACAACCGTAATCTGAAGTACATATCCGTACAGGCACAGGCTTCAGGAGAGGGCGGTAAGTTTATTGCAAGCTCTCAATATATAACAAATGAAGGATATATAGATGACGATAAGAGTTCATCGGAGTATACTTTCAATATCCCTGTTGCGAGGTCCAATTCACTGGCTAATTCTTCCACGACTACGACTGTGAAGAATAATGCAGAGAATGTATTTGGTCCCGGATTCAATCTTAAGGATGCGCCCGGAACAACCAATTCCGATCAGGGTACATGGATGAAGTATATGAATGAATGGTACTATCTGAAAAACGGCCAATTTCTTACTGGATGGATATGCCCTGATGGAGTAAACTGGTATCTGTTGGGCGCAAATGGAGCGATGCTCACAGGTCTTCAGAGAGTAAACGGCAAATGGTATCTTCTCAACACCACAGATGGTGCAACATACGGTGCGGTGCTTCATGGATGGTGGAAGATAAATGATAAGTGGTATTACTTCAACGAAAATCATGATGGCACTTTTGGCGCGATGCTTACCAACACCACAACCCCCGATGGACTGCATGTAGGTTCTGACGGAGCGTGGTTGGGATACTAAAGATTATTTATACAGTGTATTGCACACGGATGTGTGCGGGACACATAACATCTGTGAGTGGCAATATATGTTGCCAGAGTCATAGGCATTTACACACTGATCAGCGCTGACGTACACATCATGCATAATGCGCTGCATCATTATATGTGATTAAGCATGTCAGGTTCTTAACGGGAACCTGACATCTGGCGTCAGCCCATATGCCCTGGGCAAATATATGGTGGACTGACATAAACAAAGGGAGTTAATAATGAAAAAAACAGCACTTGTAATTATGGCGGCAGGACTCGGTTCTCGTTTCGGCGGCGGTATCAAGCAGCTTGCAAAGCTTGGACCAAGTGGAGAGATTATCATGGATTATTCCATCTATGATGCGCTTGACGCAGGATTTGATAAGATCGTGTTTATCATTAGAAAGGATATTGAGAAGGATTTTCGTGAGATCATCGGAAACCGTATTGAGAAGATTGCCAAATGCGAGTATGCTTTTCAGGAACTTGATAAGCTGCCTGAGGGATATACTGTACCGGATGGTCGTACAAAGCCATGGGGAACAGCACATGCACTTATTCAGGTGAGAGATATAATAGATTGTCCTTTTGCGGTTATCAATGCTGATGACTTTTACGGAAAAGAGGGTTTCAAACTTATCCATGATTATCTTGTTAATGAAATGGATGAGGATGCATCTGTATATGATATGTGTATGGCAGGTTACATCGTAGGTAATACTCTTTCTGATAACGGTACGGTTAACCGCGGCGTATGTAAGATGGGAGAAGGTGATTGTCTTAAGGAAATCAATGAGACTTATGATATAGCCAGGTTCCCGGATGGAAGTCTTGTGGGTAAAGATGTTGAGGGCAAGGAAGTACGTGTAGACGGAGATGCCATAGTTTCTATGAACATGTTCGGATTTCCGGGCAGATTCCTTGACACTTTGATTGAAAACTTCCCTGCATGGCTTTCAGAGCACGGTGAGGAGATGAAGTCGGAGTACCTTCTTCCTCAGGAGATAAGCAAGCTTATGCAGGATGGAAAGGCTACTGTAAGAGTACTTAAGGATCATGACAAGTGGTTTGGCGTAACTTATGCCGAAGATAAGGAAGCAGTGCAGAAATCTCTCAAATCTTTAGTTGATGCAGGGGTTTATCCGGCCAGCTTATATTGACAGACGATGAAACAAGAACAGAATGGATTATAGTTTTTAATGGCTGATACATACAGAGAAAACAGAAAAAATGAATTGAGAAGGAGGGTGGTGGATACCGACCGCCTTCTCGAACAGGAAAAGAACAGAAAACACGAGGATCGAGTGGTCAAAGGACCGCACCGTATCCTGGTGTTTTTGCTGATATTGATCATCATTTTGGTAATGGTGGCAGCAGGTTACTACTTTTTACACAGACAGTATCAGAGCTTTACAGTGAACTGGACTTCAGATTTTACTGCTGAAGAAGGTGCTGTGGAGTCTGATTATGAAGATTACCAGATATATGGTGAAGGCCTTCTTAAGGTTACGAGAGACGGTGCTACATACATCAATTCCGCAGGCAAAGTTATATGGAATCAGGCGTATGAAATGAACAATCCGTATGTTACCGTTAACGGTGACTATTGCGCCATCGGTGATCAGGGCAAGACAACGATATTTATCATGAATACATCGGGAACAACCGGACAGGCGGAGACCAATCTGCCTATCAACAAGCTTTCCGTTTCGGAAACAGGTGTGGTATATGCGCTTCTTGAGGATTCTGCTGCAAGTTACATTACGGTATTCACAAGAGAAGGTGCTGCTTTGGACATTTCCATAAAGTCCATCCTTGACGGAGACGGCTATCCTGTTGATATATCGGTGTCACCTGACGGAACAGAACTGATTGCCTCTTTTGCATATATAGAAGCGGGTTCTATACAGAACAAGATCATATTTTACAATCTTGACGAGATAGGACAGAATGCAGGAAACAACAGAGTTGTGGGAGGTTTCACAGATGATTTCACCGGACATCTTGCAGGGCGTGTTCATTTTTCAGACAATACCCATGCCCAGGCTTTCTATGACGGAGGAATCGCTTTCTTCAGTACAAAGGTGCTGACCAGTCCTGAACTTTTGAATAAGGTAGAGATACCCGATACCATACGTTCAATAACATATTCCGGAGATTATGTGGGGGCAATTACTCTTAATTCTGATGAGAATGTCTCTGCGGCATACAATATGACTATCTATCGTGTCAACGGACAGACTGTTTTTTCAGTCCCGGTATCGTTCAATGTAACCGGTTTTGATATTGATAACGGTATGGTATTTCTTTACAATGATAAAAATCTGAGAGTTTATGATATGAGAGGTAATATCAAGTATGACGGAAGTCTGGACAGGCCTGTATCGAAAGTCAAGGCGGTGACAAAGTCTGCCGGACCTTTCGGAATGGATATCCTTGTCGGAAGCTCAGGTTTTATGGAGTCTGTTAAGCTCAAATAAAAATCACGAAAAAGGAGAGGCTGCTATGAATCAGTATGTTGTTGGCATTGATGTTGGAGGAACTACGGTAAAATGTGGTATTTTTACCATCACAGGCGTACTTATGGACAAGTGGGAGGTTCCTACAAGAAAGGAAGATGAAGGAAGATATGTCTTACCGGATGTGGCAGATTCTCTGAAGGCTCATCTTGCCGGGAAGAAAATCGAACTTAACGATGTTGAAGGTATCGGCATCGGTGTTCCGGGTCCTGTTGAGCCCAATGGCTATGTTCATGTCTGTGTGAATCTCGGATGGCATGATCACTGGCCGGCAAAGGAGATGCAGGAACTTATGGGTGGAAACATCAGATGTGCTGCCGGAAATGATGCCAATGTTGCTGCTCTCGGCGAGATGTGGCAGGGCGGCGGAAAGGGCCACGACAATATACTTATGGTGACACTTGGAACAGGTGTTGGCGGTGGACTGATCATTGATGGACATATAATTGCCGGTGTACATGGAGCCGGAGCTGAGATAGGGCACATTCATGTGAGAGACGGAGAGCCGGAGAAATGTAACTGTGGAGGTCACGGATGTCTTGAGCAGGTGGCAAGTGCTACAGGTATAGTTCGAGAGGCGAAGAGAACTCTTGAAGCTTCCGACGAAGCATCAGCCATGAGAGACTTTGGAGATGCACTTACTGCCAAGGATGTATGTGATTGTGCAAAGGCAGGAGATCCTCTTGCTGTTAAGAGTCTCGGAACAAGCCTTAAGTATCTGGCGCTGGTTCTGTCTCAGATTTCAATGGTTGCAGATCCTGAGCTTTACGTTATAGGTGGTGGAGTTTCAAGGGCCGGACAGTATCTCATTGACGGAATAAAGAAGTATTATGATGAACTCACTCCGCTTCTTAAAGAGAAGGCAGAGATAACACTTGCTACACTTGGCAATGATGCCGGCATCTACGGAAGTGCGAGACTTGTACTCGGTAATGAATAAGCAGGCATACTGACATTGAAAAAATCATTATTCACCAAATTTATAATCGCATATATCATCTTCGGTGTGCTGGGATTTGCGGTTGTTGCTTTGCTGTCATCGAGACTTACCTACAGATATCTTCTTCAGGAGAGGGCTAACAGTCTTTACAGTGAGGCAACATTGATTGCGACGACCTATTCAGAAACCAGACATACAAGTCTCAGTGAAGAAGTGGTAAATGAACAGATGAATGCGGTTTCCACATTCCTGCATGTCGATATCTGGATAGTGGACAGAAACGGATATATACTGAGTGATGCTGCCGGAGCAAGTCATAAGGGTCAGAGTATTGAGGCTTTTGATACGACACGTACGGGAAGCAGATACGAGGTAGGAACATATCATGATATGTTTCCGTCGGATGTGCTTACGGTTATGGCTCCGGTTACGAGAGATTACAATACTATAGGATATGTGATCATTCACAATTCTGTACAGAATATTCTTTCATCACAGTATGAGATACTCAATATCGTATATGTGACTGCGCTTATCATCTTCCTGCTGTCGCTGGTTATCCTTATAGTCTTTTACATCATAGTTTACCGACCGTTGAAGAAGATAACTATAGGCGCTACAAAATATGCAGCAGGTGACTATGCATATAAGATTGAAACCGGTGCTCTCGATGAGATGGGATACCTTGCAGAAACACTGAACTTTATGTCGGATGAGATATCTAAGGCTGATGACTATCAGAAGCAGTTCATAGCTAATGTAAGTCATGATTTCAGATCGCCTTTAACATCAATTAAAGGTTATCTGGAAGCCATACTTGACGGTACGGTGCCAAAGGAACTGGAGGAAAAGTATCTCAGGCGACTCATATCCGAAACCGAAAGACTTACCAAGCTGACGCAATCCATGTTGAGTCTTGGATCTCTTGATAAAAAGGGATTTCTCAGCAGAACCAACTTTGATATCAATCGCGTGATCAGAGATGTGTGTGCAAGCTTTGAAATGACCTGCCAGAAAAAAGAGATAGTTTTTGAACTTACCTTTGCGGAAAAGAAGGAGATGGTCTTTGCGGATTACTCTAAGATACAGCAGGTGCTATACAATCTCATAGATAATGCGCTTAAGTTCAGTAACCCGAAATCATCCATCAGGATAAAGACAGGTATCAGAGGAAATAAGGTGTTTATATCCGTTAAGGATACGGGGATAGGTATTCCCAAGTCTGATCTCGGCAAAATCTGGGACAGATTTTATAAGGCGGATCAGTCGAGAGGAAAGGACAGGCATGGCACAGGTCTTGGACTCAGCATTGTCAAGTCCATAATCAATGCCCATGGAGAGAACATAGACTGTATATCTACAGAGGGAGTTGGGACGGAATTTATATTTGCGTTGATGCCGGCATACTACCCGGATCAGAAAACAGATGAATAGAAGATCATTTCGATGATTTGAAAGAAAAAAGAGTGAACCCGCATAATTGGTTCGCTCTTTTCTTATAATTGGGTTTAATCTATTGATAGAATCAGTGTTTTATTGGGATTTTATCCAACCCGGAACTTATAGCCGATACCCCATACGGTTGAAATCTCCCATTCGGTATTGCCTGAGATTTTTTCGCGGAGACGCTTTATATGTACATCTACAGTACGGCTGTCGCCGGCAAATTCATACCCCCAAATGTGATCAAGAAGCTGTTCACGAGTAAAGACCTGATTGGGAGATGAAGCCAGGAAGAACAGAAGTTCAAGTTCCTTTGGAGGCATCTCAACAGCGTGACCTCTGTAAAAAACAGAGTAGTTTGTTTTGTTGATAATGAGATCAGTATATTCGATGAAATTACCGCTTCTCAAAGCCTCTTCGCTTTCACTTTGGACGTGACTTCGTGTTGTTTCAGCTGAGGACTCTGCGGTCTGCTCATGCTGATATCTGCGTAGTACCGCTTTCACACGAGCAACCAGCTCCTTTGATTCAAAGGGTTTTATCATGTAGTCGTCAGCACCAAGCTCAAGACCGAGTACCTTGTCAAAAGTTTCTCCTTTGGCAGAGAGCATGATGATAGGTACAGGGCTTGTAGTTCGCAGTCTACGGCATACTTCATAGCCGTCTATGCCCGGAAGCATAAGATCCAGTATTACAAGATTCGGTTTGTATTCAGGAAAAATCTTAAGTGCTTCTTCACCATCTTCGGCGCATGTCGTGTCGAACATTTCTTTTTCGAGATATAGAGATATGAGTTCCGATATGGAAGGGTCATCATCAACTATAAGAATTTTCTGCTTTTCAGCCATTTTTTCCCCTTTGGGCTTTTGAGCCACAAAAATATTTTGATATATGGGGCAAAGGCGCTAAATCACGTACAATAACGTAACTATAGACCTTATGCCCACAGCACACACAATCGTTTGATCAAAACAGGAAACCTTCAGAATTCCTTTGAATTGCTCTAAGGAGGCACTGATTATATCAGTGTTTCCTCAGAACCTCCGGCGTCAGGGCACGGATTTTCAAAGGAAGTTGATGCTTCGCATCGAAAATCCTGTTGGGAAAACGCTTTAATCAGCGTTTCCCTAAGTTGCGTGATTCATTTCTTGAAAAATACGATAGTAACACCATCCTGTCCCTCGCCAAATTCACCGAGTCTGAAGGAATCGACATACTTTAGCTTCTTCAGCTGCTGGTGAACGGCTTTCCTAAGAGCTCCGGTTCCGCGTCCGTGTACAACACGTGCCTGTGGCAGGTGGGCAAGGTAAGCATCATCAAGGTACTTCTGGAGTTCAGGAATGGCCTCGGATGTAGTCATGCCGATGAGGTTGATCTCCGGAGATATACCGAGAGTTTTCTGCATGCGGATGTTTCCGCCGGAAGTGCTGCCTTTTTTTTGTTTACTGCCGATATCTATGCCAGGGCCGGTGACTTTTCCGCTCTCTACAAACTCAATATCCCGTACAGATACCTTGGTTCGTATGATACCTGCGGTAACATACAGTTCTCCCTTGTGATCAGGAAGGGTAGATACGGTGGCATTGATATTCATGGATGCTACGTGAACAATGTCTCCGATATGAAGATTTCTGGCTGATACAGGTTTGGCCGGACCCTTCTGTTTCTGTATCCCTGAGAGACTCGCCTGTGTTTCGCGAAGTTTTCTGTTGAGCGTGGATCTGGTCTTTTCGGCATCCAGAGTTGCGGACCCGTTTTGCTCATGCTTTCTAAGCTCCTTGACAATGCTGTCAGCAGTTTCTTTGGCTTCGGATAGAATCTGCGCAGCTTCTTCACGTGCCTTTTGAAGGAGCTTATCGCGTCCCTTCTCGACTCCGCGGGAATTCTCCCGTGCTCGACGCTTATATTCCTCGATCTCTGCTTTATACCGTTCGATCTCCTGCTTTTCCCGTTCAATAGTTACACGGCTCTCCTCGAGACTGGTAATAACATCTTCGAACTTGACATCTTCCTGTTCAAGTCTGTTCCTGGCATCATCAATAATATAGGAAGGAAGTCCGAGCTTGCTGGAAATAGCAAAGGCATTGGACTTGCCTGGGACGCCGATGAGAAGACGATAAGTTGGGCTCAGAGTGGTCACATCAAACTCACAGCTTGCGTTTTCAACACCCGGAGTGGATAGTGCATAAACCTTGATTTCGGCGTAGTGGGTTGTGGCTACGGTTCTTGTCTTCATATTGTGAAGGAAGTTGAGTATAGCCATGGCGAGAGCGGCACCCTCCGTGGGATCCGTTCCGGCGCCAAGTTCATCAAAGAGGCACAGACTGTGACTGTCCGCCTTTTCAAGGATCCTGACGGTATTGGTCATATGAGCCGAGAATGTAGACAGGCTCTGTTCTATGGACTGCTCGTCACCGATGTCTGCAAATATCTCTTCGAAAACTGCAAGCTCCGAACCTTCGGCGGCAGGAATGAAGAGACCTGACTGGCCCATAAGCTGGAAAAGACCGATTGTCTTGAGACAAACTGTTTTACCGCCTGTGTTGGGACCGGTGATGACAAGCATGTCGAAATCTTTTCCGAGATAAACTGTAGTGGGAACCACTTTCTTCGGATCAATCAGTGGATGTCTTCCGGCAATGATAGAGATATAGTATCGATCATTGAAGATCGGCATGGTGGCATGTATGGATTCTGCGAACTTTGCCTTGGCAAACACGAAATCCAGATGAGCCAGAATCTCTATATCGTTATGGATCACTGATGTATAAGGCATGAGCGAACCGGAGAGAGTTTCCAGGACTTTCTCAATTTCCTTTTTCTCCTCTGCTTCAAGCTCCTTTATATCATTGTTGAGCTTCACGATACTCATAGGTTCGATGAATAATGTTGAACCTGTTGAACTCTGGTCATGCACCATGCCAGGGAAGCTTGATTTGTACTCTGACTTCACAGGGAGACAGTAACGGCCGTCACGCATGGTGATTACGGCATCCTGAAGCATGGCTCTCGAACTGTTTAAAATGTTGTTAAGGGATGAATGTATACGATCCTCCAGTGTACGCTTTTTCTTTCGTACAGAGAGAAGCCCTGCACTTGCGTCATCCGCAACAGTATCTTCGGAAAGGATGCATCGTAGTATCTCTTTGTTGACCTGGGTCAGCGGTTCGATATCACGAAAATAACCGGAGAGGCTGTCGTCTTCGGTCTGTTCCTTCAGCTTCTCCGGATCCGGCTGATTTTTAGTGTAGTGAGCATTGAGCCTTACTGCACGTGGTACAGGGGCTTTCTTTTCGGCTGATTTTTCACTGTCTCTGGCATAGGCTTTTGCCCGACCGGCAACTGTAAGCGCACCGCTTATCTGAAGAAGTTCCGCAATGGAAAGGGATGCAGCGATATCAAGTCGCTTGAGACTTCCGTCCACATCTTTGACTCCTGAAAATGACAGGTTTCCGTAAAGACCTATTCGAAGCATGGCAGCATCTGTTTCTGCCAGTGACTGCTGTATCTCATCCAGGTCTGAGGAGGGCAAAAGCTCTCTGACAAGCTGCTTGCCCTTTTGAGAGTTGGCGTAGCCCTCGAGACGTTCTTTTATCTTATTAAATTCCAATGTGTTTAAAGCTTTATCATTCATGCATCTCAGTATATCAAATGCATCAAGTTTTTGCCACTTTCTTGCGTGGCAATTGCTAGTTGTATATAATAAAAGCTATGGGTGATAATGACTTTATTAAAGAGAATATAGTAGGGCGGCAGGATAGCTGGAAAAAGAGTGCCAGACACTATGGCCGTATAGCATTATCGGCTGTTTTATTCGGTATACTCAGTGCCGGGACCTTTGCGATGGTGGAACCGGTGATCGGAAGTCATCTGAAGAAGGATGAGCCAGAGACGGTTCATTTTGAGACTGAGCCGGAAACTCAGGAGGCAGAGACCCGGACGGAAACTGTGGCTCCTGAAACTGAGAAGGAAACAGAGGCACCAGAGGAGACTGTGCCGGTAGAGGATATTGTCAGAGATGAGATACGGAGCTATGAGTATAGCATCGAGGACTATAGACGGATGAACAGCGTTCTGAAAAAGATTGCCACCAGTGCGGATCATTCTATCGCAGAGGTCAGGAGCAGAGTCAGGTCCAGTGATCTTTTCGGTCAGGTGGAAAGACCGGGAAACAGTTCTACAGGTGTAGTTATTGCCAGAACTTCAGGTGAGGTGTTGATACTTACTTCTGACTCGGTGATAAAAGAAGCAGGCAATATAGAAGTTGTCTTCTACGGAGACAGGAACTATCCCGCATCGGTTAAAGCTGTCGATGAAGTTGATGGTATTGCTGTGGTTTCAGTTCCCATGTCCAGCCTCACATACAGAGATGGTCAGGAGGTACGTACCATTTCTCTTGGTGATTCGAACATGCTTCAACGCGGAGATATAGTGATTGCGGTGGGAGCTCCTGCAGGAACATATATGTCGTCAACTGTAGGATCCATAGCATCTGTTTCATTTAATAAACTATATGCTGACGGAAACATCAAGGATATGATAGCGGACATAGACATTGATCCTGCATACGGAAGTTTCATCATCGACACGGACGGAGAACTGGTGGGATGGGTGCTTCCTGATTCCGAAGGTTCTTCCCACGGATATGAACGGATAGTGGGAATCTCGGATTTTCTGGATGTGATTGAGACAATGTCAAACGGCACCGAGTATGCATATCTCGGATTGAAGGTTCAGGAGATGACTCAGGATATGTCAAAGGCCGGTCTTCCTGATGGATTGTATATAAGTGAGTGCATTCAGAATTCTCCTGCATATAATGCCGGTATCCAGAACGGGGATGTTCTTGTGGGAATTAATGAGACAGAGATCAGGAATATGTCGGATTATCGTACTGTACTTAAGGAACTTCAGACAGGTGATGAAGCTGACGTTACTGTGATGAGGCAGAATGGTGCAGAGTATGCCACTGTACATTTCAGTGTTACCATTGCAGGAAGATAAAAAACATGATAGTATGAGCGACGTATATTTCCGATGAAATGACGCGTATATATTTCAAGTCTCGCGTTGCGGGACTTGATTTTTTAAACTGGATTATAAAATTAGAAAGACAATATTTATGGAAATCAACGAGTTTTTTAAAGAGAGAAATGCTGAAGCGGGCGGCTCTGCCGGGATGAAGTTTATCGAAACTTTCTATGATGGTATGAGAGTTTCCGATGTTTATCTTGTAAAGACCAAGAATACTGCCCTGACCAAGAACGGAAAAGAGTATCTTAATGTAACTCTTCAGGACCGTACCGGTCAGGTTGATGCCAAGGTATGGGAACCAAACTCGCCGGGAATCAGTGATTTCGATGTTCTTGATTATGTATATGTTGAGGGTAATGTTTCTGTTTATAATGGTACAAACCAGCTCAGCATACAGAGGCTTCGTGTTGCCAAGGAAGGCTCATATGAGCCTAAGAACTATCTTCCGGTATCTTCAAGATCAAAGGAGGATATGGAGGCAGAACTCAGTCAGATGATAAAGTCTGTTAAGAATCCGTATCTCAACAAACTGCTTAATGTCATCTTTGTGGAGGATGAAGCATTCCATAAGGAGTTCATGCAGCATAGTGCGGCCAAGTCGGTTCATCATGGATTTGTTGGTGGACTGGCGGAGCATACATTATCAGTAGCGGGTGTGTGTGACTTTTTTGCAAAGCAGTATCCGGATCTTCACAGAGATCTGCTTATTACAGCTGCACTATGTCATGATATCGGAAAAGTCATAGAGCTCACTGCTTTCCCAAAGAACGACTATAGTGATGCCGGACAGCTTATCGGACATATAGTTATCGGTTATCAGAGGGTAACAGAGGTTGCCAAAAACATCCCCGGCTTTCCGCATACACTTGCCGCAGAGCTTGGACACTGCATTCTGTCACATCATGGTGAGCTTGAGTACGGTTCACCGAAGAAACCGGCGCTTATGGAAGCCATGGCATTGTCCTTTGCGGATAATGTTGATGCAAAGCTTCAGACCATGAGAGAAGCACTTGATGCAGCCGATAAGAGTGGTAAAGCAGCAGAAGGTGACGGCTGGATAGGCTTTAACCGACTGATAGATTCCAATATGAGAAGAACAAGCAAGGAATCCTGAAATATTTTTCCGAGTTACGTAATATATATCCTCATTTCTGTCGATGTACCCCTTAGATTGGGTAAGGTCACCGGAAATGGGGATTTTTTTGAGCGGAGAAATATATGGACACAACGAATTACAGTCAGGACATAATTAAGAAACTTAATGATCTTGAGGAGTATAAGACAGAAACATTTGAAATCACAATACGTATATGCAATGAGCTTCTTGCTGTTGCAAGACGAAGGAAGGATCAGTCGCTTTCCAGTTTGTGTAACTACTATATAGCCAGATACTACTTTAATATGAGAAACTGCAGCGAGTGCGTCAGATATCTGAAGAAGTCTATAAAAGAGGCTAATGAATCCAGCGCACAGCTTGAGATGTGCCGTGCATTGACATTGCTGGCAAGTACATTTACAAGACAGGGCAACAAAACCAATGCCATGCAGACTCTGTCTACTGTTATCCGTGTTGCAGAGAGCAATATCGAGGATCACCATGAGTTTGCGCATATCCTGATCCGTTCCTACGAGGATCTTTCTGATCTCTGCTATACTATAGGCAATTATCAGGAAGGTCTGAAGTATCAGCTTGCCACGGACAGATTGTTCTACCATGTCATAAGAGAGGGATTCTATCCGATCTACTACATGAGACATCTCTGTTCGCTTGTTCGTTGTTATGTGCTTCTCGGCGATACGACCAATGCGGGAGATATCATTTCCCAGATTGATAATTTTGTTCAGGAAAACAAGAATTCCATACTTGAACCTTATGTTTCGGTGGCACATATCATCTGGAACGAATATACCGGTGATCACAAGTGGGATGATGTTTATATCGATAAGCTGAATACATTTTTCTCTACGAGGAATTTCAAGGGTGATTTTATACCTGAATTCTTCTTTGTGCTGAATCTTCTTACGGATAATGATAATTATGTGGATTATTTCAAGAACCTTGTGGTAAAGATGGAGAACTACCTTAACTTCACGGATCTTTACGGTTTTAAGCAGGAGCTCAGCAATATAAAGATAAACTTCTACGAAACGAGTCAGAATGATACACGAAAGGTGGAGGAACTTGAACGATTCAGGGAGTATGCCAATGCCGGTCTTCAGGCACAGAATCGTGCCATGAGTCTGCTTATCGAAGTTGAAACAATGAGCGTCCTGGATTATGATGTTAGAGCTGCACTGGAGAAGCGTACAGTGGAGGATGATCTCACCGGACTTCCCAATAGAAAATCCTTCAATGATATGGCAGACAGATTCTTCGAGAGGTGTGCTGCCAAGGAACTCAATTTCGGCATAGCAATGATGACTATCGATAATGTAAAGCGTATCAATGATATGTACGGCTACTCTATAGGCGATCGTTGTCTGATAGAGTTCTCGAATATACTAAAGAGATATGCTTCGGAGCATCTATTTGTTGCCCGGTATGTAGGCGCAGAATTTGTTGTTCTGTTTGAGAATTTTTCAGACGATGAAGTCATTGACCGGTTGAGAAATATCAACGACGATGTGCTTAAGTCCATACGTATACAGGAACTTCCGGAATTCACTCTTTCACAGGGTGTATGCATTCACAAGCCGGAAGGACTTAATAAGATCTGGGATTACACTTCATGTGCTGATCTTGCTCTGATAAAGGCGATGCAGATAGGAACAGGACAGGCGATTCTGGTGCATAATATCAGTGAACTTAATAATGCGCACAGCACAACACTTAATGTCGCCGGTAAGGTATTTAATGAGATACAATGATGTATCATCTTGTAAAAAGGACTGCGTCATTTATACTGAGTCAGGCGCGCTATGCGGCATAAAGATCCCGATCAGGAGATTGACAGATGAATAAAAATGAGCAGTTTACAGTAAAAATAGAAGATTACTCAAATGAAGGACTCGGCATCGGTAAAACCGATGCCGGGTTTGTGTGGTTTATAAAGGATACAGTTATCGGTGATACTGTTCTTGCAGCAGCTACCAAGGTTAAAAAGAATTATGGCTTTGCAAGACTTGTGAATGTCATTGAACCTAGTGAAAACAGAGTTGTGCCGCAGTGTGGTATCGCCCGTCGTTGCGGAGGCTGCCAGCTTCAACAGATGAGCTATGAAGCGCAGCTTAAGTTCAAACAGGATAAGGTTTATAACAATCTTTCCAGAATAGGGGAAGTGGATAAGGAAATATTGGACCACGTTTTCCAACCTATAGCAGGTATGGATAAGCCGTTCAGATATCGCAACAAGGCACAGTTCCCTATATCAAGAAATAAGGACGGACGAATCATAGCCGGTTTCTACGCAGGACGAACCCATGATGTCATCGAATGCGATGACTGTCTTCTTGGCGTGAAAGAAAACAAGATCATACTTGATAAGATCATCGCCTGGATGGAAGAAAATGACATTGAGCCGTATGACGAGAATTCCGGAAAAGGACTTGTCAGGCATGTGCTTATCAAAAAGGGATTCAAATCCGGGGAACGGATGGTGTGCTTGGTTATTAACGGAACTGCCCTGCCCTGCAGGGAAGAACTGGTAGAAAGTCTTTGTAATGGGGGACAGGAAAGTGGCAAAGAAATCACCTCGGAGGCATATGAATCTATCATAGAGAGCTATGAGAAGTATGGTGAGTTACCGGAAGATGTACTTGGAATAAAAAAGCGGGATGTTAGTTCGGATAATTTTTCCGGGGAATCACCGGAGGAAAGTCTTTCAAAGCTGATCACTGTTGATTCACTCAGTTTCAGTGTGAATATGGAAAGAACTAATGTGATCATGGGAACTAAGATAGTCAATGTTTACGGTCCCGGATATATCGAGGATTATATCGGGAGGATTAAGTTCCGGATATCACCACTCAGTTTCTATCAGGTTAATCCGGTGCAGACTGAGAAGATGTACGGGACTGCACTGGAGTTCGCTGATCTTGACGGAACGGAAAATGTCTGGGATCTGTACTGTGGTATCGGAACCATCTCTCTTTTTATGTCTCAAAAGGCGAAAAAGGTTTACGGCGTTGAGATCATTCCGGAGGCAATACGGGATGCAAAACAGAATGCCGTGATTAACGGGATTGATAATGCCGAGTTTTATGTGGGAGCAGCTGAGGAAGTGCTCCCCGAGTGGTATAAGCAGCACCCGGATGAGCGCATAGATGTTGTGTGTGTAGATCCGCCGAGAAAGGGTTGCGATGAAAGAGCATTGGCAACCATAGTCGAGATGGCACCTGAGAAGATTGTGTATGTAAGCTGCGATTCGGCAACATTGGCAAGGGATGTGAAGTATCTGAGAGCTAACGGGTATGAGCTTACACACGTAAAACCTATTGATAATTTTTCACAAACTGTACATGTGGAGACTGTTGTGTTACTGCAAAAGGTGAATTAGTAGAAGTCCTTGAATTTATGCACTTTTTCGAGCATTTCACGTTTGAAAAGACCGATTGGTCAGAGCGTGGAAAGCATCTGAAAAAGTATATTCGGGTAATTGTAGCTGTTGAACTCGACACAGTAGGTGCAAAAATAGAGCCTACGTCGTGACGGTAGGTGCAAAGCCTGAACCTGTTAGATAAAACAAAATAAGAATCGTCGGAAGACGCTTAGCTTACAGCATTTCCTGTGAGTAAGCGTCTTTTTTTATTTCTGCAAAAAAAAGAAAGGAGGTACGCCAATGGGGTTTGATTATTTCTACGGAAGAGGAACAGAACAGTTTGCATTCTATCAAGTGCCGAAGATGTTGATTACAGATGATAGATTCGCAGGTATCACAATGGATTCTAAGTTCCTGTACTCACTCTTGCTGGATAGATCATCCTTGTCAGCTAAGAATGGATGGCTTGATGAAGAAGGCAAGGTCTATATCTACTACACCTTGGAGCAGATCATGGCTGATATGCATTGCGCAAATCAGAAGGCTACAAAGCTGCTCAAGGAGTTAGAGACAAAGGCAGGACTTATTGAACGCCAAAAGCAAGGGCAGGGGAAGCCAACAAGAATCTATGTGAAAGATTTTGCAACAGGACTGCATGGGGATGGAGACAGAAAGAGCAAAATCGTGACTCATGAAAATCATGATTCACAGACTCATGAAAATCGTGAGTCCAGAGATGTGAAAATCACAAGTCCGGACTCATGGAAATCATTCACTAATAATACTAATACTAACCAAACTGATTTTAGTCAGACTGATCTAATCAATCTATCGGCGGAATCAGCAAATCCAGGAGTAAAGGTGGTTAGGATGGATGATCCGATGCGAATCAGAAAACAGTATGAGGATTATCTTAGGGAGAAGCTAAGCATAGACATACTTATCCAAAGCAATCCTTATGAAGTCGGACGGATCAATGAAATCTTTGATCTTATGGTTGATGTCTTATGCAGCACGGCAAAGACAATTCGGATATCCGGAGATGACAAGCCGGTAGATGTTGTAAAGGCTCAGTTTATGAAAATTGATTCAGGGCATATGGAGTACATATTGGATTGCTTTAAGAACCAAATTACAGATATACGGCATATCAATCAATGAATTAAAGAACAAATCCATCATCCTGTAACATTCCGATAACGAGTTATGCCATGGTCCCATAAATATCATGAACTCTATTACAAATTCCTTACAAAAACAGTTCAATTTTTAATACACTATGTTATAATGCGAAAAGAGCATAGGAAGGCTCACACAAGATAGTTGAGGTAAAAGAGCATTATGAGAAAACTAACAACTTTAATCGCATGTGCATGTGCAATAACATTTTCATTTTCAACATCAGCTTATGCCGAGCATTACAACGCCGCAGAGGCCGAGGCAGCTCAGCTTGTAGCAGGCTACAATGATTTGATAAATGACATCGAGAACTGGTATCCAGAGCAGATTGCAGAGCATGAGGAAAAAATCGCTGCGGCAGAGGCAGAACTCAAGGAGATTGAAGACTACATCAAAGAGCAGGAAGACAATGGGTGGAGTTATGATGAGGACTTTTATCAGACCCTCCTCAAGCAGGCAAAGGGAAAAATCAGAAGTCTGAATGTTGACCTTGACAGATTGAAGAAAGACCTTGAGTCAAAGAAGGCATCTCTTAGCGAATACGAAATCGGTCTCAAGCAGAAGCAGGACGAGTCCTTTTCCACAGCAGTTCTCACTGGAAACAGTGTAAACTCTGATTACGAGGGTCTTGATGAATATGATGAAACTGTAATTGAATACACAGACCGCTTCTGGATTGAGAACAATGACGTAGTAGCTTGTTACAGATATTGGGACAGCAACCTCCTCTCTAACGAATGGGTTTATGTGCCTTTCGTCACACCAGATGCAACCCTGCAGCTTTACACCCTTGATGGTGATTACATTGCAATGCCAATGAGAGATGTCAACGGAGACACTGACTACGACACATATAGCACTTGCAAGTGGGTAACAGGAAAGACTCTTGATGAGAGCCAGTACATTCTAAGAGTAAATGGAGTAGATTATTATATAGACAACCACAGCTAATTTATGCATCAAAAGACCGCATTATATGAAAGATTCCGGAGGATAGGATATAAAACCTGTCCTCCTTTTTATTTACCCGGGACTAATATTTACACTCTTAACAATAACGAGATAACAACCAGCACTTAGCCTTTGTAGCTCTGATTTTATACTGTCAAAGGGTAATTATGGCCAAGGGCCAATCTCCCCATCGTCTTCCAATTTTTTTATTTAACTTTTATCATTTTAAAACTTCAAATTTTCACGAGATTTTCTTTAGAAATACCTCACAATTCAAAGAAAAGAGCTGATGGCACTTTGTATCCACCATACTATGCTTATGCTTGCAGAAATGGATACGCCAAAAGAGCTTTAGGAGGATATAAAGGACCTTTTGAATCTTCTGATAGAGAAGATAGAACTATACAAGGAGAAGACGAGGGGGAGAAGGATAAAGTCAGTAAAATTCAGATTTCCAGTCTATTATGATGGTGATATGGTAGAAGAGATAGACTTAGGGGCATACGAGGTAAAGCCCACGAACTATATCAATACCTCTATCGAAGACCAAAAGTCTAAGAAATCCAAGTCAGATAAAGAGAAGAATAATTTACCACTCAAAGATAAACATGTGGAGACCTGTTGTCTGCTCGAGCGACTGCGAAATGCAAAGGATTATATTCCGCTTAAGTTGGATATGGAAGAATACTATAAGATTAAGGACGCAGAGAAGAAGTGAGATGGCGTAAATTAAACCTTTTTTGTCAGTTGGTGGTAATAGGTAATTAACCGCTGTAAAGTTGCATTATCTGCGTTTTGCGTACTTTTTATAAGTTCAAATAAGAGAGGATCACTATCCTTATAAATGCTAACTATATCAGATGAAATATCATTAGTTTTTCCTGATAAAAAGGCAACGGACGTCTCCAATTTTTCTGCAATGGACATTAAGACCTGCGGAGAAGGACTACGATCACCCGCTTCATATCTGACGTAGGATGCGGCAGTTAATCCAATTCGTCTTGCGGCTTCTGCTTTGGAAAGGTTAAGATGTTCCCTTGCGGATTTAAGGCGCTCAGGAATAAGAGTGTAGGTTAATTCATTCATAGGTAGCTCTCCTTGACAATTACCAATGGTAACGTTATAATATTACCATTGGTAATATTATATAAATCAAGACTTTGAATGTCAAGGAAGGTGTTGGATTATGAAATTGGAAGTGGAGATGACAGAAGAACAGCTTAATTTGTTTATTCTATCCACAGAAGTATATGGTCGAATTCTAATGAATCAACCGGACCTGGTCGCTGATATCATAGCGGAAGATCGCTTCTTCTATGACAAGGAAGATCCTGATAATGACAGGAAATTTCACGAATGGATTAAGGCAAGGGATGAGCTTACAGAAAAACTTCGCGCGGCCTTGAATACAATGTTTTGTGATTCTTATAAAAGTGATACATGTCAGAATCTTATTGATATCTGGCACGTTCTCAGGCATCTTCAATATAATATTTCAGACAATATTGACAAGAATCTTTATGATGTGAGAGCGTCAGAACCATATCAGGGTGGAACGGAACCACTTATGCAGGTCCGTGTAATAGAAAAGCCTGAACTATAGGGGGATTCGTATGGAAAAGAAAGCCATAGCAGATTATAAGAAAAGATTTGATGATATCAGGCATGAACAAAATGATGTAGAGTTTTGGTATGCTCGTGAGTTAATGGAGCTTCTTGATTATGTTCAGTGGAGGAACTTTGAGAAAACTATAGAAAAAGCAAAAATCTCATGTGAAAACAATGGGATAGCCGTATCAGATCATTTTGCTGACGTCAGCAAAATGATAAAGATCGGTAAGGGTGGTAATCGAGAAGTTGATGACTATATGCTTACCCGATATGCCTGTTATCTTATTGCAGAAAACGGAGATCCGCGAAAAGAGCAAATAGCGTTTGCTCAGAGCTATTTTGCTGTGCAGACAAGAAAACAGGAACTTATTGAAGAAAGAATTGCCTACATAGAAAGAACGGAGGCTCGTGGTAAGCTTCGTGAATCGGAAAAGCGGCTGTCTCAGAATATCTATGAGCGAGGAGTGGACGATGCCGGTTTCGCAAGAATACGTTCTAAAGGTGATCAAGCTTTATTCGGAGGGTTTACTACCAAAGAAATGAAAGAACGGCTGGGCGTTAAGGATTCACGACCGCTTGCCGATTTCTTGCCAACGCTTACTATAGAATCAAAGATGAGTAACAGAAATAATATTGAAACGAGAGTCTGCAGGTGTTGGGAGAAATCCCGATGCCGGCAGGCTTTTTTGTTTACGAAAAAAATTTTGACTATTATAATAAACATGACATATAGTTGTCGTGTTGACTTTGATAAGATACATATGGAGCGTGAGAGAAATGAAGATAGACAGGCTGATCGGGATACTGTCCGTGTTGCTGCAGGAAGAGAAAACTACGGCACCTGAGCTGGCAGAGAGATTTGAGGTTTCGAAAAGAACAATAAATCGTGACATCGAGGATCTGTGCAAGGCAGGTATTCCTATCCGTACATCACAAGGTACAGGTGGTGGTATCAGTATTATGGACGGATATCGGATGGACAGGACTATCCTGACATCAAAGGATATGCAGATGATCCTTGCTGGACTGCGGAGTCTGGACAGCGTGAGCGGAAGCAGTTACTACGGACAGCTGATGGAGAAGATTCAGGCGGGATCCTCTGAGTTCATCACCGGCAGGGATTCCATTCTGATCGATCTGTCATCATGGTACAGGGATTCGCTTGCCCCGAAGATAGAAACCATACAGGATGCGATCGGATTAAAGAAGACCATTAGGTTTAAGTA
Organism: Oribacterium sp. WCC10; assembly: GCF_900113415.1. Classification (GTDB taxonomy): domain Bacteria; phylum Bacillota; class Clostridia; order Lachnospirales; family Lachnospiraceae; genus Oribacterium. The sequence continues at coordinate 256,995 of NZ_FOPH01000002.1, forward strand.
TTATTCTCCCGGCGGGGACACGGAAAGGGAGATTGAGCCATATTATCTGATCTTCAAATGGACAAGCTGGTATGTCTACGGTTACTGTCTCTTGAGAAACGATTTCAGACTATTTAAGCTGAATCGCATGGATAGTATCACGCATGTTGCATCCTATGAAGGGAATCGTGAGGTTCCGATGCCGGATCTGTCAAGCGAGAAAGTATTTCCTGCGAAGAACCGGGTGAAAGCATTGTTTGATCCATCGATGAAATGGCAGCTTGTGGAAGAATATGGCGTGGATTCCTTTACGGAACAAGATGACGGAAGCCTATTGTTTGAACATGAATATGCAGATGATGAGGGATTACTTTCATGGATTCTTTCATGCAGGGATAAGGTGACTGTCCTGGAACCGGAGCGGATCAGGGAAAAGCTCTATCAGATCACCTCTGAAATAGCCAAAAGATATGAAGGAGAACGGGAATGAAAAATAAAGCGTTTGCCGGATTTATTGAGGAAAACGGGATAGAAGAGTTTTATATTACCGGAGCCGATGCAACAGGCTGTGTTAAATCAACAAGCTATAATCTGGCAAAAGCCGGATATAAGGTATGTTTGATATCCGATTGTGTAACGAGTTATGATCTGAAAAAGCTGGATGAAATGTTTGCGTATTATGCGGATAAAGGCTGCGAGGTATTGATACTTGAAGAGTGCATGATGGAAAAGGAGGCTTGATGTTATGAGGTTGGACGGTTTTGAAAAGATGACAAGCCGCCGATGAGTATGTAAAGGGGTTGAATGGTCATTCCGAGATCGCTCTTTATGTTGATACCTTTGATGAGGTTGATGCTGCATTCAAGAATGCGATAGAGAATGGTGCCACACCAGTCTTTGAGCCGGAACTTGAACCGTGGGGACAGAGAACCTGCTATATTGCTGATCCGGAAGGGAATCTGATTGAGATCGGTTCATGGAATAAGCCTTTTGAAGAGAAGGATGAGGGGAGGTAGAACATGGAGTACATCAGGGTAACAAAGGATAATCTGGAAAAAGAACACATCTGTTGTGCGATTTCCAACAACAATGATGTGCAGGTATCTTCTAAGAAAGCTTGGCTTGCGGATAGGTTTGATGAAGGACTTGTTTTCTTGAAGAGTGTGGAGCGCGGCAAGTGCTTCATCGAATATATCCCTGCAGAAAATGCGTGGGTTCCGATTGAGGCAGACGGGTATATGTATATCGACTGTCTGTGGGTGTCCGGATCCTTCAAAGGGCATGGATACTCGTCAGATCTGTTAAAGACCTGCATAGAGGATAGTAAGGAAAAGGGGAAGAAAGGGTTGTGTATTTTATGTGCCGCAAAGAAAAAGCCGTTTCTGGCTGATCCAAAATTTCTGAAGTACAAAGGCTTTACCGTTGCGGATGAAGCGGATAACGGTATTCAACTCTGGTATTTGCCGTTTGACAAGAAGGCGGACATACCACGATTCAAAGAATGTGCCGGTCATCCGCATATAGAAGAGAAGGGTTATGTTTTGTATTACACGAGCCAATGTCCTTTTAATGCGAAGTATGTACCTGTCTTGGAGCAGACGGCTAAAGAGAATAGTATCCCGTTCCGGGCAATCCATATAGAAAGCAAGGACGAAGCACAAAATGCCCCGACTCCGGTCACGAATTATGCTTTGTTTCACGATGGTGAATATATTACAAATGAGCAGATGAACGATAAGAAGTTCCTAAAGCTGGTCAAAGGATAGGTAGAGTTATAAAGAACTTGAGGAACCATAAATATGAAAGTGATTGTTGAGACTGATAGATTGTTTTTGCGTCAGATGAATGAGGATGATTTTGACGCCTTGTATCTGGTCCTTGCAGATACGGAGATTATGCAGCATTATCCATACATCTTTGATGAAAAGAAAGTCAGGGAATGGATAGAACGAAACATGAATCGGTATAAAGAGACCGGTTTCGGACTGTGGGCTGTCTGCCTTAAGAAGACCGGGGAAATGATAGGCGACTGCGGACTTACATTACAGAATATAGACGGTGAAATACTTCCGGAGATAGGATATCATATTCGTCGCGATTGTCAGCATAAAGGCTATGCAAAGGAAGCAGCGAAAGGCGTGATGGACTGGGCGTTTATAAATACGGATTATCCGGCATTGTATTCTTGCTGTAAGTATACAAATGAAGCGTCCATAAGAACTGCCGAATCGGTAGGGATGAGATTTGAACGTGAATATCCCGATGAAGCGAATGGAACAACACATGTGTCGGTAATTTACAGGTAGAAAAACTCATTGCATAAGAAGAGCAATTTGAAGGTTAACAGTACAATGATTCAAAAAACTAAAAAATGTTGCGATAACTTGCATAATTCATTCACATCCCGTATTCTTAACCAAAAATGTTTGACTGATTCAATAACGGAATTTTTACCCACAGGAAACAACAGGTGAGACTGTCGTGAAATTTGTCAGGGCAGATACAAAAACAGAGCTCACCTCGTAACGGTAGGATCAACCCCTGAATCTGTTAGATAAAACAAAATATTATCGCGGTCGGACGCTTAACTTACAGAATTCACTGTAGGTTAAGTGCCTTTTTAATTACAGTGAAGTGGTCATAATATAATCACCGAATATGCCGAACTAATATACATATGGTGGTAATAAATATGAAAAAAATAATGGACAGAAAGAGATCTGCTCGTGTATTTGCCGGTGCACTGGTGGCGGCTCTTTTATGCCTGCTTTTAAGTATTGTTAAGACACAGTCGTACAACAGTATCATACATAACGATATTTATATGTGCTCAGAGCTCGGTATGACAGATGGCAGTAAAAATAGAGACAGGGACGTTTCGGTTACTGCTGTTCCTCGAAACAGTACGTGGACGAAGGCATTTGACCTATACAATGAGGGAATCACAGAACATAATTATCAGGCTTATACTTATGATGTCACTGTAATGAACAATACCGGAGATGAAATATCTGACTTCGCTATGAAGCTGGTTTTTTCCAAAGAAGCTTTTCTTGCTTCGGCATGGAATGGTGCGCTGGAAGTTCACCAGCACGTTGACGGAAAAGAAATCGTTGATACTGTGGCTGATATGCGTGAGTTTGTCAAAGAGGATCATATATTTGATACTGTTACTTTTGATGGCGAGACATTTCTTTACATGAAGCCCGGAGACTATATAGTTTATATTCCAAGCAGCAGCATGAATGCCATGGAAATGCCGATAAAGCCTTTTGAAGGAACCACACCCGGTTTTATCATGTACATTGCTATAGGTGAATCTCTTAATGATTCAACATTGGAAATACGATATAGATTTCATAGGATGCTGACAAGTGAACCGCTGTTTTGGATAGCTATAGCCGGAATGGTAATATGGTTAATATCTTTGGGGAACTATGCATTTATTACGGCAGAGATCAAAAAATATAATGAGCGACATGAACGTGACAATAAGATAATCAATGAATCAATAGAGACATTTACCGGATTTATCGACGCCAAGGATCCCTACACAAACGGTCATTCCAAGAGAGTTGCGGGATATACAAAACTCATAGCAGAGGAGATGGGATTTGAGGGAGAGGAACTGGACAGGATTTATTATGTTGCCCTTCTTCATGATTGCGGTAAGATCGGAGTGCCGGACAGTATTCTCAGAAAACCGGGCAGACTTACGGATGAAGAATTTGAAATAATAAAAGCTCATACTGTAAACGGAGGTTCCATACTCAGCAGTTTCAAGAGCCTGGAAAATGCAGGAGAGGGTGCGATGTATCATCATGAGCGTTATGATGGAAAGGGATACCCTGAGGGAAGAACCGGTGAGAAGATCCCTCTTATCGCACGTATAATATGTGTTGCGGATTCTTTTGATGCGATGAATACTAATCGTGTATACAGACATAGACTCACAAAGGAACGAATCATCAGCGAGATAGAAAACAACAAGGGACGGCAGTTTGATCCTGATATAGCGGATATCATGCTGAGACTTCTCAGTGAGAATAAGATAGTTATAGATGAAAATTAACCCCGGACTCGCGGAGTATGAAGAGTTCGATTTATATTGTCAGCAAAAGCGTAGGTTTTCGTAAAAACAGAACAATGCAGTAATCGAAAAAGGCAGGAAATATGATCACTGATGAGATAATTGAAGAGTTATATAAAAAGCAGGATATAAAGTACAGAGATTTTCAGGCAAAACTCATACCCACGATAGAAGCTGATACTGTGATAGGCGTGAGGACCCCGGAGCTCAGAAAATATGCAAAGGAGTTGTTGAAAAGAGAAGATGTTTCGGCTTTTCTGGGAGAGCTCCCACATAAGCATTTTGATGAGAATCAGCTGCATGCTTTTATTCTGTCCGGGATGAAGAACTATGATAAGTGTCTTAGAGAAGTGGAACGATTTCTGCCATATGTAGACAATTGGGCAACCTGTGATCAGATGTCACCAAAAGTCTTTAAGAAGCATAGACCGGAACTGTTGGATGATATCAAAAGATGGATTCATTCAGGAGAAACCTATACAGTAAGATTTGGAGTCGGTATGATGATGGAACATTTTCTGGATGAGGATTTTTCTCCGGAGTATCCGGACTGGATAGCTGAGCTCAGGTCAGAAGAATACTATGTAAATATGATGATTGCCTGGTACTTTGCTACAGCATTGGCCAAGCAGTATGAAACTATCGTTCCGTACATTGAAGAAAAACGTCTGGATGTCTGGACTCACAACAAGACAATTCAGAAAGCCGTGGAGAGTTACAGGATATCAGATGAACAGAAGGAGTATCTGAAGAGCCTAAAGATAAAATAATGGTGAGCTGTATATTATATATGTATACGTGGGCGGCAGAAATTAGCGGCAGGCACTTTTGATACTGAATTTCAGGATAAACATATAGGTGTTTAACGCATGATATTGTGTCAGGAAGGGATGGTGCGCAGTCTTGAAAAGAGCTGATACTCAAAAGCAAGTATATACGTTTTTTATCTCTGTCTTAATATCACTGTGTCTCGTTACAGGGGTATTTGCCGGAACGGAAGATGTTTCAAGGGATACCCTTAATGTTGGGGTGCCTGTGGACCGGTGTCCTATGTTTTATCTTGATGATGAGGGCAGGATAACCGGCATAGGGGCGGATATGATGCGGGCGGTTTCGGAAGAAGCAGGTTATGATGTTAATTTTAAACGCATAAATGAAGTGACACTTAAGGAGGCGTTGGATAACGAAGAGTATGATGTTGTTATGCCGTTCGGAAGTGCCATTTCAAGTGCAGCGGGTTATGAAACCATTGTTTCGGAAAATCTGTTACAGACTCCTTTTACACTTGTAAAGGGAGGAGACAGAAATCTTTCTTCGATAAACGAACTTAAAGTCGGAATGTTAAAATCCCTTGGCGGTGCTGCAGAGACTGTAAAGCAGATTTTCCCGGGGATGGAAATAGTATTTTACGCCAACATGGATGATTCCGTTAAAGCACTTCGTGTCGGAGAGGTGGATGCTCTTCTGAACAATTCCTATGTATGGAGCTATGTGCTTCAAAAACCGGCCTATGGAGACCTTTCGGTTCAGCCTTCCAATATGTTTTCGATGGATTTTCGTGTGGGTTCTTTGGATACACCAAAAGGTCATGAAATAATAGAACGTCTGAATACCGGAATAGCGGCAGTACCCGATACGCATCTTCAGGCCATAGTTCTCGATCATACTTCGAGGAAACTTTATAAATATGATTTCTATGACTATCTGTATCAGTACAGATTGTTTCTGATTTTTGGTGTAATGCTTTTCACGGCACTCATCATCATAACAACCATGCGAATGAGAGTCATGAGACTTGAACAGGAAGAAAAAGTGCGTCAGCTCATAGACAGGGATCCGCTTACGGGAGTTCTGAGTCTCAATGGCTTCAGAAAGCGTGTTGAGGAGTTGCTTCGTGAACATCCGGATGTGCCATATCTTATTTCATATAACAATATAAAGAATTTCAAATATATAAATGACAGTCTCGGTATGACGGCCGGTGACGATCTGCTCAGATTCTGGGCGCAGAAGTCCATGGAGGTTATGACGGATGAAGATGCCATTGGAAGAATAGAGGGAGACCACTTTGTGGTTCTGAGAAAAGCCGGTAGCGATGAAAAAATGCTTCGTGATGAAATCGACGTGTTTGAGCCGGTCAGGAACTATTTTATTGAAAAAGGAAAGGGAAACAAAGTACAGATTTGCAGTGGCGTCTATGTTCTGACTCCAAGAGATCATCAGAATATCGATGTAGATCATATGATTGACTTTGCAAGGGTTGCAGAGAAAAGAGTCAGAGACAATAAGAAAGAGGGATATGAGTTCTACAATCCTGAGCAGTGGGAGAGAGGAAAGAAAAGCGCTCATATCATTGCACATCTTCCTGTTGCCATTAAAGATGAAGAAATACAGGTATGGTATCAGCCGCAAGTGAACTATGAGACGGGAAAGATAACAGGAGCAGAGGCTTTGTGCAGATGGAATCATTCCAGGCTCGGATGGTTACGTCCGGTGGAATTCATTCCTGCTTTGGAAGATGCAGGTCTGATATATGATCTTGACTGCTATGTATGGGAAAGAGTGTGTAAGGATCTCAAGAAGTGGAAGGATCAGGGTAAATACCGTTCTGTATCCGTAAATCTTGCAAGATGTGATATCAGCGAAGAGAGAAATATTTCGGGACACTTTTATGATCTCATAAAGAAATATGATCTTGAACCGGACCAGCTTCATATTGAGATTACCGAAACTGCCTATACAGAGGAACCCGAGCTTCTCAAAAAAACGACCGAAAAACTCAGAGAATTTGGTTTTCATGTGGAAATGGATGATTTCGGAAGCGGATATTCTTCACTTTCTATGCTGAAAGAAGTTCCGATGGATCGTATAAAGTTGGATTTCCGTTTTCTTACGGGGGCAGGTGACCCTGAAAAAGGTCGTATCATAGTGAGCAATATTATAAAGATGGTTCATTCTCTTGGGATGGATATAATTGCAGAGGGTGTAGAGAAAATAACACAGGCCGATTATTTGAAGGCACAAGGATGCATTGAGATGCAGGGCTACTATTTCTATAAACCTATGCCGGTTTCGGAATTTGAAGAATTGAATAACAGGATAGAGGCGGAGTAGTCGGAAGGAGCGTCACAGGATGGTTCAATGCTGTTTTATATAAGATAAGGTGAGAACCGCAATTGTTTTGAACATTGAAATAGTCAAAAAATATGTTAAAATAACTATATATTCAATCCGAAGAGAGCAGAGAGTCGGGCAATATTCACAAATATTGCTCGACTTATTCATTTTACTGCAGGTATTAGGTCTCCGGAGTACCAAGGTGAACGTATATTTCTTTTTTGTGCAGTATATTTCACACCAAGGTGTGCGTAAATGATTATCAGTAGGTGGAAATTGCTTTTGAAACGTATGTGATAATCTGTCACAGAGAATCGGGAAAGCGGGTGTTTCAGTATGTCAGCAGTTTGGTATGAAAAGTTGGGAATAGAACCGGTGGCGGTGGTGATCATCGCTCTTTCGTTGATGCTTGCCACGGGTTTTCTCATGACACGTATCACCAAAAGGCTTAAACTGCCAAATGTAACGGCATTTATCGTTGGTGGTATTTTGATAGGACCATATGTATTGAACCTTGTTCCTGACCGCATTCTAAAGGGAACGGCTTTTCTTCCGGATATTGCGCTTGCGTTTATAGCATTCAGTACCGGAGAATTTTTTGAAATCGAAAAGCTTAGAAAAAACGGCAACAAGGTGGTGGTCATTACCATCATGGAATCAGTCCTGGCTGCCGTTTTTATATTTATTCTGACCTTTTTTATACTGAGACTTCAACTCGCATTTTCGGTTGTTCTTGCAGCTCTCGCTACAGCTACGGCTCCGGCTTCCACTATCATGACCATCAGACAGACAGGAGCAAAGGGAGACTTTGTTGAAACACTTCTTCAGGTTGTGGCTCTTGATGATGTGGTGGGTCTGGTGCTCTACAGCGTAGCCATATCTGTTGCGGTGGCAGCGTTGTCCGGCGGAAGTTTTCAGGTTTCAAGTGTGCTTTTTCCTGTGATGCAGAATCTTGCCATGCTGGTTCTGGGAGCAGTATTTGGACTCCTGATGAAGCTTAACATTGCGAACAGGCAGAAATCGGATAACCGACTGATCATAGCGCTTGCGTTGCTCTTCAGTTACTGCGGCATTTGTGCGGCAGCGGGGATTTCACCACTTCTGGGATGCATGATGATGGGTACGGTATATATCAATACCTCAGGAGACAGTTTGCTGTTCAGGCAGCTAAACTACTTTAGCCCGCCTATACTTTTACTTTTCTTTGTGCGTTCGGGAGTATCATTTGATCTCGGAGCATTGACGGGTTCCTTCGGAGCCATAGGAAGTGCGCCGCTTATACTGATAGGCGTTCTTTATTTCTTTGTGAGAATCATAGGAAAGTATGCCGGGGCATTTGCAGGGTGTCAGATAGTTGGAAAGGACAGAAAGGTCAGAGACTTTCTGGGACTGGCCCTTATCCCACAGGCCGGAGTTGCCATAGGACTTGCCGCCCTCGGTGCCAGAACCCTTGGAGGAGAGATGGGTAATGCTCTCGAAACCATCATTCTATCGTCAAGCGTTCTGTATGAGCTTATAGGTCCCGGATGTGCCAAACTGTCACTTTATCTTTCCGGATCTTATTCCAATGAACTGGAGAAGATGGTGGAAGTATCCGAGACTACAGAGGACGGAGCACCAAAGACTGAGGTGGAACTTCTCATAGAACGAATCCGGAAGATTCAGGAGGAACTGCCTGATCATGACGAGAATGAAAAGGCCTATAATGACGCTGCGGAGGAGTTTGAGAGTCTGTACCGGAATATCTACAATCAGAGAGGAAAGAGGAAATTGCTATGAGTCCAAATGATTTTATTAATACCTGGGGAACCGTTCGCGATCCTATAGCAGAGATACTTGGACCATGGTCTGAGGGACTTACTACCGGTTCCATTCTTTTCAGGATAATGTTGTCGATCCTGTTCTCATCCGTCATAGGATGGGAGCGTTCCAGTAAAAGACATTCTGCGGGACTCAGAACATTTATACTTGTCTCACTGGCATCCACTCTGGTTATCATGGTGGATCAGTATATATCGTATTTCAGAAACGGCGGTGGATTCGTACTTTCTGCGGCAGCCATCATAGCAGTTGCAATCATAAGTATTAATTCAATGTTTTACAGTTCCAGAAACCAGATAAAGGGACTGACAACTTCTGTAGGACTTTGGGCGTCCTGTATAGTCGGATTGTCTTTGGGAATAGGGTTTTACACCACCACATTTATAAGTTTTCTTGCACTATTGGGAACACTTTCCTGGTTTCCTGTACTTGAAACATACCTTAAGGATCGTTCCAATCATTTTGAAGTGCATCTCGAACTGAAGAACAGTGTATATCTTCAGGATTTTGTATCAACCATAAGAAGACTGGGATTAAGCATTGATGAAATAGAACTTAATCCGGCATATGCGGGTTCGGGACTCAGTGTATATTCCATAGCCATATCCATATCAAGTGATGAGCTTAAAAAGTATAAGACTCATGCCGAGATCATAGAGGCACTCCGTTCCCTGGATTATATCTATCACATTGAAGAGATGCAGAGATGAGGCGGGGATGAATTTTGATTCAATCAGATTTATCCGGAAAGAAAACACCAAAAGAGCTGTATGGTTATTTCCGTACAGTTCTTTTATATGCTAAAGACTATGGATATTTTGCTTATGGATAGAATGATTCTATCAATCTAATCCGGTTTTTTGTATTGTACAATTCGAAAAGTTTGCGTGTACAATTTCGACAATGTACTTGAGATATTAGAAAAACTAATTGTGAACAATATAACATTTGTTCACAATCACATCAAAATGTGCTTAAATCTTATATAAGAACACTAAAAAAAAGTCAAAAATGCATCCATCTTTCGTGATTATAAACACAAAACAAGGATGCACAAAAGGAGTCCCAATTCTTTGTATAGCATAATTCAGAGAGAGGATACTCCTAAAGTAAGGAGGTAACACCATGAGTAGATTGAGCATTGTAACACAAAACAATGCGCAGAAAACGGTGGAGGAGCTCTATAAGGATCTGGAGCGAAGGATCACAGCGAGTCAGCCCGGACTTTGTCCGGTGGATCTGGCTGCTTCTTTTTTGCACCTCTGCCATGCACAGTCTTGTGGCAAATGCGTTCCGTGTCGTGTGGGACTTGGTCAGCTTGAACTTCTTATCGAGTCGGTCCTTGACGGCACAGCCACTATGGAAACATTGAATGTTATAGAGCAGACAGCAGAAAGCATTTACTATTCTGCTGACTGTGCCATAGGTTCGGAAGCTGCCCGTATGGTCTTAAAGGGAATCAGAGGCTTCCGTGATGATTATGAAGAGCATGTACTTCACGGTCGCTGCTCCGGACATCAGGATCAGCCTGTACCTTGTGTTGCTCAGTGTCCTGCGCATGTTGATATTCCGGGATATATCTCCCTTATCCATGAAGGTCGATACAACGATGCTGTTGCACTTATCAGAAAGGATAATCCGCTTCCGGCAGTATGCGGTATGATTTGTGAGCATCCATGTGAGGTTCGATGCAGAAGAACCATGGTGGATGATCCTATCAATATCCGTGGACTCAAGAAGTATGCGGTTGAGCATGAGGACGAGTTCAGAATCGGTGAGAAGCAGCCGGCTACGGGAAAGAAAGTTGCCGTTATAGGCGGCGGCCCTGCAGGGTTAAGTGCGGCATATTATCTGTCGCTGATGGGTCATGAGGTAACTGTATATGAGCAGAGAAAGAAAGCCGGAGGAATGCTTCGCTATGGTATCCCTGCCTACAGACTTCCGAGAGAAGCTCTTGATGCAGAGATTGAGTGCCTGAAGAAGAGCGGATTCGAGCTGCGTACCGATGTAAGCATTGGTAAAGACATTTCCATAGCTGATCTGAGAGAACAGTATGATGCGATGTTTGTTGCAATTGGTGCCCATACAGACAAAAAGATCGGTATCGAGGGAGAGGATGCAAAGGGTGTCATCTCTGCCGTTGAGATGCTGAGAGCTATCGGTGATGATGAGTATCCGGATTTCACAGGACTGGATATCACAGTTGTCGGCGGTGGTAATGTTGCCATGGACGTTGCACGATCTGCCATCAGATGTAACGCAAAATCTGTCAAGATCCTTTACAGAAGAAGGGTTAAGGATATGACCGCGCTTCCTGAGGAAGTAGAAGGCGCTATCGCAGACGGATGTGAACTTGTTGAGCTCAATGCTCCCCTTCGTGTTGAGAAGAAGGAAGATGGCAGTGTTGCTGCTATCTGGGTACAGCCTCAGATTGTTGGTCCTATAAGTGGCGGAAGACCTAAGCCTGTAGCAGCGGATACATCGGAGGTTCGTATTGCCTGTGACAGAGTACTGGTTGCTATAGGACAGGGTATAGATTCCCGTAAGTTCGGTGAGTATGGTATGCCTGTAGAGCGTGGACAGATTCAGGCTTTCGATACCAGTGGAATACGTGATGCAGAGGGAATCTTCGCAGGTGGAGACTGTGTCACAGGTCCTGCAACGGTTATCCGTGCCATTGCAGCAGGAAAGGTTGCGGCGGCCAATATCGATGAGTATCTCGGATACTTCCATGAGATCAAGATGGATATAGATCTTCCTCCTGTAAGATTTGATGATCATAAGCCGTGTGGAAGAGTAAACATGAAGGAGCGCTCACCTGAAGAGAGAAAGCATGATTTCAAACTGATGGAGTGCGGTATGTCAGACGAAGAGGCATGTCAGGAGTCCGGCAGATGTTTACATTGTGACCACTTTGGATACGGAGTTTTCAAGGGAGGCAGAGAAGCAAAATGGTAAATGTTACTATAGATGGAATAAAAGTTCAGGTTCCTGAAAAAACAACTATACTGGATGCTGCCTCCAAAGCCGGAGTTCACATCCCTACCCTGTGTTTCATGAAGGAACTTAATGAGATCGGCGCCTGCCGCATCTGTGTAGTTGAGGTAGAGGGCTATGAGAGACTGTTTACAGCCTGCAACAATTCGGTTGCCGAGGGAATGGTCATCCATACAAATTCAAAGAAGGCGAGAGATGCGAGAAAGGTTAATGTCAAGCTTATCCTTTCGCAGCACAACACCAACTGCGCAGTCTGTGTAAGAAGCGGTAACTGTACACTTCAGAAGGTGGCCAATGACCTTAATATCCACAGTCTTCCGTATAAGAAGCAGTTACCGGAGAATAAGGGAAGTGTAAAGTTTCCTCTGATCCGGGATTATGATAAGTGTATCAAGTGCATGCGTTGTATACAGGTGTGTGACAAGGTACAGAATACAAATATCTGGGATGTGGTTAATACAGGTTCAAGAGTTACGGTTGATGTAACCGGAGTTTATAACCTTGAGGATTCCCAGTGTGCACTTTGCGGTCAGTGCATTACACACTGTCCTGTGGGGGCTCTTCGCGAGCGTGACGACGTCGACCGTGTAATTGAGGCAATAGAAGATCCTGATAAGATAACGGTAGTTCAGATCGCACCGTCTATCAGAGCCGCATGGGGAGAACCTTTCGGGCTTGATGCTGAGTTTGCCACAGTAAAGAGACTTGCTGCAGCTTTGAGAAGAGTCGGCTTTGATTATGTATTTGATACTAACTTTACAGCTGACCTGACTATCATGGAGGAAGGATCTGAGTTCCTTGAGAAGCTTCAGCATCCTGAAAAGAACAGGTTCCCGATGTTCACATCATGCTGTCCGGGTTGGGTAAGATATGTCAAGGCTCACTACCCCGAGTTTGTAGACAATCTTTCCAGCGCCAAGTCACCGCAGCAGATGTTCGGTGCAGTGACCAAGAGCTATTACGCGGAAATACTGAATGTTGATCCGTCTAAGATATTCTGCGTATCCATCATGCCTTGCCTTGCAAAGAAGGCAGAGTGTGCTTATCCGTCAATGGTGGATGCTCAGGGCAATCCTGAAGTTGACTGTTCGCTTACAACACGTGAGATGAATCGTCTCATCCGTTCCGACCAGATCATGGTGAAGGAACTTCCTGAGGAAGAACTGGATATGCCGCTAGGCATAGGCTCAGGTGCCGGCAATATTTTCGGTGCCACAGGCGGTGTTATGGAAGCAGCGCTTAGAAGCGCATACTTCCTTGTTAACGGAAAGAATCCTGATGCAGATGCATTCAAGGCAGTAAGAGGAATGGACGGCTGGAAGGAAGCTGAGTTCGAACTGGCGGGAAAGACCCTGAAAGTTGCTGTCACCAATGGTCTCGGTAATGCAAACAAGCTTCTCACATATCTGAAGCAGGGGCGAGTTCACTATGATTTCGTTGAAGTTATGGCATGCCCCGGCGGATGTGTCGGCGGCGGCGGACAGCCCATACATGACGGAGTTGAGATGGCTCCGGAGAGAGCGCCGATCCTATATTCGCAGGATGCGAATATGGACCTCAGATTCTCTCATGAGAATCCTTCCATAAAGAAGATTTACGAGGATTATTTAGGAAAGCCGCTTTCAGAAAAGGCACATCAACTTCTGCATACCGATCATCACGCATGGAAGATGCCGGGTGAAGATTAAAACATTAAATCTCTTTTGATACTGTGATTCATTCTTTAAAACAGTTATCAAAAGAGATTTTTGTTTGTGCATCATTCTATATTGGGAAAAAATGTTTATATAAAGAAGAAAAGCAACCGAAATTACAAGGTAGAGGACTGAATGGATTAGTGGCTGTGTCTTTCGTTTTTTATGGAAACGCTGACTAAAGTGTTTCTTCAGATATATTTTGTATATTGGAACCTTATCGTAAGGCAGGACCTGCGGTTATATTATTTCGCCATGATGTAAATAAACCTATGAATCAAAAGTACCGTTTTAGCGACGAAAAGTTAAGAGAGATAGAAAGTTCGGATGTTGCATATGCCGTTTATCAGGTTGTTGATAAACGGGTAGTGACACTTGCGCTTTCGGGAGGATTCATCGAGATGTTCGAGGTTCCGAAGGAGAAGCTGTATGCCATCATGGATAAGGATATGTTCATCAATGTTCATCCTGATGATCTTGCAAGATGCCAGAATGATGCATATTACTTTGCAATTCATCCTGAAGAGACTTACAGCACAAGCTACCGGATTAAACTTTCGAAAGATGACTATTACGTTATTTTACGCTCTCAGGGCAAGCATAAGACCATGGAGGACGGTACAGATGTCTGTATAGTATGGTACACCAAGTCAGCAGTTTCGGCAGATGAGATAAACTTAAGAGCAAACGTTCAGGAGAAAAGAGAGATAGATCTTCTCCGCAAAGAGAACAGTCTTATCAAGAAGACCTACTATGATGTACTGACAGGTCTTCCGAATATGATACATTTCCTTCAGCTGGCAGATACTGCGCTTATGGATGCGGAAAAAGAAGGCAGAAGCTTTACGATGATGGCATTTGACCTTATCGGGATGAAATATTTCAACAGTAAGTATGGGCTCGATGAAGGAGACCGGCTTCTTTATGCATTTGCAGACATACTGCGCCATCATTTTGGTAATGAAAGCTCATCGAGATTCGGTGAGGATCATTTTTATGCATTTACCACAGAGGAAAACGTTGAGGATGATCTGAATAATGTTTTCACTGAATTAAAATCCGCAAATGACGGGAAAAATCTGCCTGTAAAGGTTGGTATATATAAGTACAGCAAACATGATCTTCCCATAAGTACTATCTGCGATCGGGCCAAGATGGCATCGGATCATGATAACCAGGCTTATGTTTCAAAGTTCGTTTATTTTAACGAAGAAATGCGTATTGCCGTTAACAAGAGAGATTATGTATTGCAGCATCTTGATCAGGCGTTGGAAGAGAAGTGGATACAGGTTTACTATCAGCCTATAATGCGTGCGGTTACAGGTCTTATATGTAATGAAGAAGCATTGGCAAGATGGATCGACCCGAAGCTTGGTATGATTTCTCCGGGAGACTTTATCCCAATCATTGAAGAGGCAAAACTCCTTTATAAACTGGATCTTTATGTGATTGATCAGGTTCTTGAATATATAAAGAAATACCGGGATGGCAGTGTCATACATGTTGTTCCTGTTTCTGTAAATATCTCAAGATATGATTTTGTATACTGTGATATGGTTTCGGAGATTCTCAAGAGAGTTGAGAAGTCGGGGGTTTCTCCTCGTTATCTTGTGATAGAGATAACTGAGAGTGTCATGGAGATGGATCTCAGGTTTATTCTGGAACAGATAAACAGGCTCCAGAAAAACGGATTCAAGGTCTGGATGGATGACTTCGGAAGCGGCTACAGCAGTCTTAATGTTCTTAAGAATTTCGACTTTGATCTTATTAAACTCGATATGAAATTCATGAGGGATTTCGGCAAGAATGTCAAGAATGAAGGCATTGTTAGAAAGATTATCGAAATGGCGGAGCAGCTTGGTGTGGATACACTTGCTGAAGGTGTTGAGACCGAGGAACAGCTTGAGTTCTTGAAAGATATAGGCTGTGATAAGGTGCAGGGATTTTTGTACAGTGCGCCGAATCCGTTGGATGAGATCATAAAGAGAAACAAACTCGGCATAGGACTTCATCGTGAGAATATCGATGAGGCGGAATTCTATGATCTGATAGGTCAGGCGAGTCTCATGGATGCTGAGATAAACGGTGATGCCGGTATGCTGGTATCAGAGACATTTGCAGGTATAGGTATAGGAATCCTTGAGTATGATGGTGCGGAAACCTATCGCCTGATGCGGGCGAATACAGCATATAAGGAATATGTCAGCGCTCTTTATGAGAGAGAAATCAAGGTTACGGACTCGATGAGCTATTCAAAACTGGACAGGGATCGTATTTACGAAAAATCGGTAAAAAGATGTCTTAAGTCAGGTAACTGGGAAACAGCATATGATATAGCATTTACGAATGAATATAAGCTGCATACAAATACAAGGATATTTGCACAGGATAAAGTTACGGGGGCCTATGCGCTGCTTGTGGTCATTACATCCGAGAAGCGTATTGAAGCCGTTGAGAACTATGAATATGCTGTGCCGCCGGTTCAGGATTTAGATCTTCAGACAGAAAGGGCTATGCTTGAACGGAGCAATGTGATGGATAATGCTATCATCCGGATAGCAAAGCATCTCAATACATTTGAAGATTATAATGTATCCATGAACCATGTGCTTATGGAACTTAGCAATGTCATCAGCCCTGACAGAATATGTATCTTTGAAAAGGTTGAAAACAGGGTGACCAATTCCTTTGAGTGGTGCAGAAAGGGCATCATGTCGCAAAAGGAGTTTATAGGGGAGCTTGAATATGAAAAGTACTTCAAAGTATGGGTAGATATGAGTGAGGAAGGCAGAGCTGTGATTATCGATAATATAGCACAGCTTAAACTGGCTGCCAGGGATGTATACTATCAGCTCAGGTGGATGGGGGTAAAGCGCATCATCATGGCGCCTGTTTATTCAAAGGATGAGATCATTGGTTTCATAGGGGCGGAAAACTACAGACTGGATGAAGCGGAGGATACGGAATTCATTCTTTCCTCGGTGTCTGTTTTCCTGTCCTTCAGAATCGCCAACAGTACTCTGGTGCATCGTCTTGTTTATATGGCGGATCATGATTCTCTGACTTCGGCTCACAATCGTAATGCCATGATAAAGAAGGAAGCTGAGTTTTCGGCAGGAGAGGGTTCTGTCGGAATTGTATTTATAGATATTAACGGGCTTAAGGAAACCAATGACAATTTCGGACATGATGAAGGTGATATGCTGATCATCAGAGCAGCAAAGCTGATATCTAAACATTTTGGTATCGAGCATCTGTATCGTGCGGGAGGAGATGAGTTCGTTGTCATGATGCCTGATGTGGATAGATATCAGTTTGAAAGAAAGCAGTATCAGTTCCTACAGGATCTGAATAGTAATGACAAAATCAATATGGCCTCCGGCTTTGTCTGGATACCGGACAGAAAGAACATATCAGAAGGAATAAAGGAAGCCGACAGACTGATGTACGAAGATAAGGCCAAGTATTATATGACACACGACAGAAGACATAAAACTTCATAAATGATTCGACATAGAAAGACAGGGTAGTTCTATTGGAACCACCCTGTCTTTTTAATTTGCTGCATTATAAAAAAATTTTCAAGTCTATAGAGAATATTTTTATCGAAAAATAAATGAAATTTTCATGAAAAAAGTCGGTGTAAGCGCTATCATAGTGTTCAGAAGGAAATTATTTTCAGTATTATTGTTGTTTTTTTTAAAGGAGTAGTATGAAGAATGCAATAGTTGGACAGTCCGGAGGTCCTACCTCAGTTATCAATTCATCACTGGCAGGTGTGTTTGAAGCCGCAAAGAATCGTGGCGCCGGGCATGTATTTGGCATGTGTAACGGTATTGAAGGATTTCTTGATGGCAGATACATTGATATGACTGCTATTTTCAAAAAGAAAATGGATATCGAGCTTTTAAAGCGCACTCCTTCAAGTTATCTGGGAAGTTGTCGTTATAAACTTCCCGAGCTTGATGCAGATGGAGCGAAAGAGATATATGAAGATATATTCAAAAAGCTGTGTGACATGAATATCGGCTATTTCTTCTACATTGGCGGAAATGACTCCATGGATACTATCAACAAGTTGGCGGCCTATGGAGAAAGAGTGGGGAGTGATATAAGATTTGTGGGAGTTCCCAAGACCATTGACAATGATCTCACTGTGACGGACCACACTCCGGGATACGGTTCCGCAGCCAAGTACATCGGCGTTGTAATGAAGGAAATCATCAGGGATGCCACTGTTTACGGCACCAGATATGTGACAATCGTTGAAATCATGGGTAGAAATGCAGGCTGGCTTACTGCTGCAGCAGCCCTTGCAAAGGACAATGACTGCGAAGGCGTGGATATGATTTGTCTTCCTGAGGTTCCTTTTAACGTTGACCGCTTTGTTGAGAAAGTCCGTAGGATGCAGGAGAAGAAGAGCAGTATCGTTATCGCTGTATCCGAGGGTGTTAAGCTCGAAGATGGACGTTATGTTTGTGAACTGTCAGATGATGTGCATGCGGTGGATGCATTTGGACACAAGGCGCTGACCGGAACAGCCAGATTCCTTGCAAATACTGTTGCAAGAGCTATGGATACCAAGACACGCTGTATTGAACTTTCAACATTACAACGCTGCGCTGGTCATCTAACGAGCCGCACTGATATTACTGAGGCATATCAGGTAGGAGGCGCTGCAGTTAAGGCTGCCTTTGAAGGTCATACGGGTGAAATGGTTGCTCTTAAGAGAATATCAAACGCACCGTATCAGTGTACCACAGAGCTGCATCCTATCTCGGAGATAGCTAATCTTGAGAAAAAGGTTCCTCTTGAGTGGGTAAGTGATGATCATACACAGATGAAGCAGGAATTTGTCGATTATGCGTTGCCGCTTATACAGGCTGAACTTACACCGATTTATGTGGGAGGACTTCCACAGCATATCTATATGGGTGAGGAAGCCTAAACAGGCAAAAAGAATGGTTTTATATGATCAGTAAGCTGAATCAAGATTAGAAAAGCCCCTGCATATCTCGCCGGTATGCAGGGGTTTATGATATATAAAGGGTAAAGGGTGAAATTGTTTTAAGGGTATTTATAGAAATGGCGAGAAAAGGGGTAACGATTTATTATGTAAGCGGGAATCAGACAATGAGGTCATGCTGATCCTCGACGGATCCGTAAGTTTTAATCATATAATCTATCATATCGAGATACTTTTTCTGTATGCCCTGTTTTTCTGTTTCAGCCTCGAAGGCAGCAACCTTTTCATTAACAGAATCAAGGACAGCCTTATCAAGCTGCTTTTCGGCGAAAGGATAAACTACAGCATTTTCTTTTTTTATGTGTCTGGTGAGAAGTGTTGCGTAGCCCATGGCAGCTTCAAGGATATCAAGTTTATAAATGGTCTTTTTCTCTTTCTCCCAAAGACTGAGTGCATTTTCGAGGTCAAGGATGTGAGCACGACAGAGCTCGTGCTCTACCAGCATGCCGTGTCGAATGAGATTCTGTCCGATGGCACCCATACGTGACTCCATTTCGTTGAAAAGAAACTTCTCTTCCTTTCCGTGATGGTGATGGTCAGAGTAGTTTCTTGCAAAATCAATGATCTTGCAGAAGTCCTCAGTGACAAGCTCTGAACCGTCAAGTACCTTGCAGCACATACTGCGGACAGCTGTTAAAAACCGGAGGATGTTTTCATGCTCCTCCACCATGATATCTGTACAATACATAGTGTTCTCCTGTGATTGTTGTGTTACTGCCGGTTATGTGAAAAAATCTGCAGGCTCTTTCCGGCTTTTCTATAAGTGTTTCCCTGACCGGATTTTCAATGCGAAGCATCAACTCCCTTTGGAAATCCGTGCCACGACGCTGGAGGCTCTGAGGAAACACTGATATAATCAATGTTTCCTCATTTTAATCCAAGCTGCTGATTAAGGTATGCAGTTACTTCATCAGCATCCTTGCCATGCACAAGTGCAGCGCTTTCAAGAGATTCACTGAGTGAAGCAGGGCAGGATATACATCCCATGCCGATGCTCATAAGTGCAGCTGCCGCACCCTCATAATTGCTTACAATTTCTCCCATTATCATATCTTTTGTAATCATATTTTGCTCCTTTTATCATAAAAATGTTACAGTAGTTATATATTTAATGAAGTTCATACATTCTGTCACCTACAACCTGAAGCCGGTGACCTGAATTTTCAAGCATACCTTCGATGAAAGCCAGTCTCAGCGTATAAAAATCATCTCCGTCTCCGCCATACTTTTTCCAGTATTCGGTGTGAGTATCAGAGACATAAGAAAATGCGATACATTTTTCGGAAGATCCGGTTATGTTCATGGCTCTGTCGCAGGGCATGCCGTCAAGCAGGATGTCATTTATAGCCTGAAAAGCCTCCTGAAGGGTTGATCCTTCACAGATCCTGTTATCAAGTCCGAAGGAATGAACCATATCTTTGATCAAGTCGAATCTTGATCCGTCGCGATGCAATAGTCCGACTATAAGCTCTGCATAACGGTTTTCAACACCCTGTATAAGACTTGAAAGTGAATAATGAATATTTGAAAGATCTATCACCTCTTCGATAGGGGGGAATGTTTCCCTGGTGAAACTTTTCAGTGGTTTTCCATTTATTGCTGTTTCCCAGTTATTGTCTTCTGCTGTATTAATGATCTGTCCTATAAGTTCTTCTCTTGTAAGAACCTTTTTGTACATCCATTGGTGGATAGGACCCAAAACTGCGCTCATTTTTTCTCCTTTTTCATTTGCCATGTCAGAGAATGATGTCTCCGGCATGGCATGTTGTGCTTCGGGTCATTGGTGACTCCGGAACAGTTTTTCTGTGTCTTTTGAACACGCAAGATATTAATGGAATTAATCAAAAAACGATGTTGCGCATGCAACAAAAATGCCATAGAATGGAAACATTATGAAAAAAGAAATAACATATAAGGAAATACCATTATTTTCAAACATCAACGAGATGGATCTCAATCAGCTTTTCATGTGTCTGAGAAGCTACAGGCAAAAGTATAAAAAAGGTGAGAATATCATCATGGAGCAGGATAGCGTTCAGTACATAGGTGTAGTGCTCTCCGGCATGGTGCATATGCTTAAGGATGATATCTGGGGCAATCAGATCATGCTGGGATACATGGAGCCAGGTGACCTCATAGGAGAAAGCTTTGCAGTTCAGAAGGTTTCGGAATCATATGTCAGATTTCAGGCGGTGAAGGACTCGGAGATCATTTTTCTTGCAGCCTCCAGTATCATACATAACTGTCCGAGGCAGTGTGGATTTCACTCTCAGATCACTCAGAACATGTTCCAGCTTATGGGAGAGAAAAATGTTCAGCTTATGGAAAAGATAGAGGTTTCATCAAAAGCATCTCTCAGGGATAAGATACTTGCATATCTTTCCATGCTGTCTCAGAAGCAGCATTCGCGTTATGTGGAATCACCACTCAGCCGAACGGAGCTTGCAGAGTATCTGTGTGCCAATCGTAGTGCCATGACAAGGGAGCTTGGCAGTATGAAGGAGGAAGGGATCCTCGACTATGATAAAAATACCTATAGCCTAAAAAAATAAGACAAAAACAGGATAAGCCATTTAAAAGTGATGCTTTTGAGGCATTACAAAGGGCTTGTACATCCGAAAGTGAAGGATAGTAATGAACAAGAAAACTTTAAAGATAACATACGGTGCCATGATAGTGGCGCTGTTTGCTGTGCTGTTACTCATAAATCGACAGACTGGCGGTATGCTTCAGGGCATACTTATGTATATACTTCCGATACCGATGGTGGCTTACGCTGCCAGATACGGTTGGAAAGCCAGCATTGCAGCCTGGGCGGCATCTGCGTTTATAAGCATTTTCGTCAGCACGCCAACTACCATCATTTATGCAGGCTGTGAAGCATTTGTTGGCATGGTTCTGGGAACCTGCATTTACCATAAGAAAGATATGACCAGATCCCTGCTTCTGATAATGCTTCTGTGCGTGATCAGTGAGCTTGTCAATCTGGTCATAGTTGCGGCAATATCAGGTCAAAGTATGTCGCTCTATGTTGCAGAGATGCAGGCGGGAATGAATGAGTCGATGGAACTTATGAGCAAGTATATGGGAAATAACCCGAATTCAGCAGCCCAGATCGAACTTATGAAGTCTATGATGTCAGATTCCTTTATTCTTAGGATACTACTTGTTTCCATGGCATTTGCAGGAGCTATGCAGGGATTTCTGATTTATGAGGTGAGCCTTCTGATACTCAGACGTCTTCATATAGCTGTGCCGAAACCGAAGCCCATAGCACTTTACACGCCTCCTTCATGGACGGCCTATCTTGGTGTATTGGCCTTCATACTCTATAACTATACATTTGCAAAACCTTTTGAGAATGAAGTGGCTCAGAGTATAGCGCAGGTTATAGGAATAGTTGGTTTCCTCTATCTCCTTTGTTTTGGCGTTATAGCCATGAGTCTTCTGGTGCAGATTTATGTCACAAGGGCGAAGATTCTGGTAGGTCTTATCTCAGTACTGAGTCTCTTTATGATACCGCAGGTGGTTCTTTTCCTTGGTGCGTTTTATGTAGCGGGACAGTTCCACAGATTCCTTCTCAGAAAGCTTGGTTATGAAGTACAGGAATTGCCGGATAAGGGGACGAACTGACACTCACGTCATTATATATGATTTAATCATGCAGATGCCCGATCTTTATGGACGGACATCTGCATTTTTTATATTTAATGTGCCTACTTTGTTTCTATTTCTGTTATAGTATATGTATATAATTCCTGGACGTGAGGGACTATTTCGTTCAAAAGGAGAAACAGAGTATGGATTATAAGGTAATCACAATCAGCCGTAATTATGGAAGTCATGGACATGAACTTGCGCAAAAACTGAGTGAGAGGCTTGGGCTTCCGTATTACGATAGAGATTTTGTCAAGAAGACAGCAGCTGAAAGCGGCATTTCTCAGGAGCTTATAGATGCGGATGGTGAAAAACTCAATATGGGAACCAGATTTCTTGAGATGCTGTCTCCGGCTTCCCTGAATTCCAACCATGATGAGATATTCAAGGCACAGGCAAGGGTGGTGCTGGAACTTTCTCAGGCACCATGTATTATAGTAGGAAGATGTTCCAACTATATTCTCAGAGAGGCAGGTATTCCATCCTTTGATATCTATCTTACCGCAGATAAAGAGTGGCGTATTGAAAATGCCCTGAATCACAAGACTAAGAAGGAGCAGGTTACAGATCAGTACATTATTAAGAAGGATAAGGAGAGAAGCGACTACTATAAAACTTATACCGGACGTGTCATGGGGATGGCGGATGACTATTCCATTTGCCTTGATGTAGGAAAGATCGGAATGGACAAGTGTGTAGATATTATCTGTAATATTTTGAAGTAAATATTAATAAAAGTGTGTTATAATGCCCGTATTCATGCATAAAAATGCAGAATCCGGGTATTTTTGATAATTATGCGTTCAAGAGGAGAAGGCCATGAAAACAAAGATTTACATTGACGGACAAAGTGGAACAACAGGACTTCAGATATATGATCGAATCGGTTCAAGAGAAGATCTTGAACTCCTGCGTATACCGGAGGATAAGCGCCATGATACAGAAGAACGTAAAAAATATCTCAATTCTGCAGATATTGTTTTTCTTTGTCTTCCGGATGATGGAGCCAGAGAGGCTGTTTCGCTCATTGACAATGATAATGTAAGAGTTATTGATGCTTCTACAGCCCACAGAACAAACGATGACTGGGTATATGGTTTTCCTGAGTTTTCCGGAGAACAGCGTGAGGCGATCCGTACCGGTAAAAGGATTGCCAATCCCGGATGTCATGCTACTGGATTTATATCTGTGACGGCACCTCTTGTACGTATGGGCATACTTCCCAAGGATTATCCTGTGACCTGCTATTCCCTTACAGGATATTCGGGAGGCGGCAAGAAAATGATTGCAGATTATGAGGCAGAAGGACGTGACGAACTTCTCAGTGCGCCGGGAATTTACGGACTTTCTCTTAAACATAAGCACATTCCTGAGATGCAGAAGATGACAGGACTGATGTATCCTCCTGTATTCATGCCTGTAGTAGATGACTACTATAAGGGAATGGCAACAACAATCATGCTTCAGAACAGACTTTTAAATGGAATTCCGACTGCAGAAGAAATATGCGGAAAGCTGATGGAATATTATAAAGATGAGTGTTTCGTGAAGGTTGTTCCTTTCGGAGAGAACGACAGTAAGCTCTATGCAAACAGGCTTGCGGGAACCAATGAACTTCAGATAGTTGTGTGCGGCTATGAGGATCAGACAACTGTTACAGCTCTTTTCGATAATCTCGGAAAAGGTGCCAGCGGTGCAGCAGTCCAAAACATGAATATCATGCTGGGACTTCCTGAAGACACCGGACTTTAAGCGGTCCAAAGGTATATGAAAGATTCCTTTTTTTAGGGAAACGCTGATTAAAGCGTTTCCCTGGCCGGATTTTCGATGCGAAGCATCAAATTCCTTTGAAAATCCGTGCCCCGACGCCGGAGGCTCTGAGGAAACACTGATATAATCAGTGTTTCCTCAGAACACTCGAAAGAGTTGGGGAAAAGTGCAGATGTTTTTTTATAACCGGAGTGATTGAACAAAAATTGTGATATCACTTCCGGTTATATTTGCGTGTTCAAATCAATATAAGACATTGAAATAAAATAGTGCGACAATAAAAAGATAACAGGATATAATTAATCTATGATTCTGTATCAGCAGGAAAGTCCGGTGCATTTTTATATCCGGGATATGTGATGCAGATTTATGGAGACTATATTGGTTTTGTCAGCCCTTCGCCATGCGAATAATTATGGCTGACGCGCCTTATTCAGGAGGAAGTAATATGCGCAGTGATTTAGTTAAGCAGGGTATTGAACACACCCCACATCGTTCACTCTTAAAAGCAGACGGACTCACAGACGAGCAGATGAGACGTCCTCTTATCGGTGTTGTCAACTCATTTACAGAAGTGGTTCCGGGACATGAGCATCTTCAGCAGATTTCAAGAGCCGTAAAGGACGGTGTGCTCATGGCAGGAGGTACGCCGCTTGAGTTCAATACCATCGCTGTATGTGACGGCATCGCCATGGGACATGATGGTATGCATTTCTCATTGTCGTCACGTGAGCTTATCACTGATACTATCGAGTGTATGGCTACAGGACACGCTCTTGATGCGCTTGTATTCATTCCTAACTGTGACAAGATTGTTCCGGGCATGCTCCTTGCCGCACTTCGTCTTAACCTTCCTTGTGTATTTGTTTCCGGTGGCCCGATGCTCTCACTTCATCAGCGTGATCTGAATACAGCATTTGAAGCAGTTGGTGCCTACAAGGCAGGTCTCATGGATGAGGCCGGAGTCATGGATGTTGAAAACAGCTGTTGCCCTACATGCGGATCATGTTCCGGTATGTTCACAGCCAATTCCATGAATTCACTTTGTGAGGTTTTGGGAATCGCCCTTCCGGGTAACGGCACAATTCCGGCTGTTTATTCGGAAAGAATCCGTCTTGCCAAGACAGCGGGGATGCAGGTCATGAAAGTTCTTGAGGAGAATATTCGACCGAGAGATCTTATCAAGGCAGAAACCATTGAGAATGCCATCACTGTAGATATGGCTCTCGGCTGCTCAACCAATACAGCACTTCATCTTATGGCGGTTGCTCACGAGGCTGGATTCCCGTTTGACCTTCACAAGATAAACGAGATTTCCGACAGAACACCTAATCTTTGCCACCTTGCCCCTGCTGGACATCATCACATGCAGGATCTCATGGAAGCAGGTGGAATCTATGCGGTTATTCATGAGCTTGACGAGCACGGACTTATTCACAGAGACTGTATGACTGTCCTTGGAAAGACTATCGGTGAAGCTACAAAGGATGCTGTAAACAGAAATCCTGAGGTTATCAGGCCATTCGACAATCCATATCTTAAGGAAGGCGGTCTTGCTGTTCTTTATGGAAATCTGGCTCCTCACGGTTCTATCGTTAAGCGTTCTGCAGTTGCACCTGAGATGATGGTCAATGAGTGTACTGCAAGAGTATTTAATTCAGAGGAAGAAGCTATCGGCGCTATCTACGGCGGGAAAATCAAGTCCGGAGATTGCGTTGTAATCCGTTATGAGGGACCTGCAGGAGGTCCGGGAATGCGAGAGATGCTGAGTCCGACTTCAGCCATAGCAGGTATGAAGCTTGATACCACAGTTGCACTTGTCACTGATGGTCGTTTCTCCGGTGCATCCCGTGGTGCTGCTATCGGCCATGTTTCTCCCGAGGCTCAGGCCGGCGGACCTATCGCTTACGTTAAGGATGGAGATAAGATCAAGATTGATATTCCTAACTATTCCATTGAACTTCTGGTTTCTGATGAGGAGATGGAAGATAGAAAGAAGACAATGCAGATTCGTGAGCAGCGTAATCTTACAGGTTATCTCAGAAAATACGCGAAGCTTGTTCACTCAGCTGATACCGGCGCAATCGTAGAGTGATTTAATAGCTTTCGGGATAATCAGGGAGTGCCGGTTCGGTAGAGTATAAATATAAATCGGAGCCAGAGGGCATCCGTTTTAATGCGTTGAGCGAGGACGTGAAAAAACAAAACAGTCCCTTTAGAATCACTTGGAAAATTTTCCTTAGCTCCCTCGACAAGTCAGAGGTTTCATCAGGAAAACTCTGACATTGTCGAGGACCTAGTGGTTCTTAGGGGACTGTTTCTGATTTTTTCCGCCTTAGCGACCCGTATTAAAACGGGTGTGCACTGGTTATTTTTTGAATATATACTACGGAAGATTTTTGTGAAAGCAACATATATATGTGACATTTAGTAAGGAATGTGTGGTAAAATCAATGAAGATTGTGCAAAATTGATTCTGTGATGGGAGGATGTTTGGAGTGAAGATTCTTGGCGGTATGCCTTTTAGTGAAGAGGACAGAAAGTATCTTGAAAGTAAGGCACGGGGCTGTGAGATTATATATAAAGACAAGGAATTGGTTGTGGAGGAAGATGTTCAGGATATAGACATTATCCTTGGTAATGTTTCTCCAGAAGTTATTGCCAAGGCTCCGAAGCTTAAGTGGCTTCAGACCAATTCTGCAGGAGTAGATGTCTACTGTAAGGACGGGATTCTTCGTGAAGATACATTACTAACCAGTGCATCCGGTGCCTATGATACAACTGTTTCCGAGTGGATGGTATCTGTTTGTTTCATGCTGGCTCGTAAGGAAGATTTGTATATGCGTAATCAGGTGGAGAGATGCTGGAAACATGAGGGTAAAGTGGTATCTATAGAAGATTCGGTAACGCTGGTGCTGGGACTTGGTTCCATAGGGAAGCATTATGCGGGAAAGATGCATGCGCTGGGAAGCTATGTTATCGGAGTTACGAAGCATCAGCATAGTGATAAGCCGGACTTTGTTGATGAACTTACCACCATTGAACACCTTGATGAGCTTCTTCCGAGAGCGGACTATGTTGCCATGGTTCTTCCGGGAACGGAGGAAAATGTTCATATCATAGATACCAAACGTCTTAAGCTTATGAAAGATACGGCATTTCTTATCAATGCGGGCCGCGGTAATGCAGTAGACGGTAAGGCATTGGATGAAGCACTCAGGAACGGAACTATAGGAGGTGCGGCTCTTGATGTTACAGAGCCTGAGCCTCTTCCTGAGAAGGATCCTCTTTGGGATGCGCCGAGATGTATCATTACACCTCATATCGCAGGGCAGTTCTATCTTAAGAAAACCTTTGTGAATATTGTGAAGATAACAGGAGAGAATCTTGAAAAGTATCTGGCCGGAGATATAGCCGGAATGAGAAACAAGGTTGATCATAAAAAGGGATATTGATAGAAGATCGGAACGCAACATACGGTATAACGTCATTGAAAGTATTTTCAATTTGTTTCAATATTATTGAAATTAAAACCGCAAAGTGATATAAGTAAGTCCATGGGACGCAAAGGAGCGGAAAAAGCTCTTTTGCGTCTCTTTTTTTGCGATAAGGCGGTCGCCAACGTGTTAATAGACCATCGGTGATGGGAGATTGTAATACCGTTTAATACGGATTTGTATATCGCAAGTATGCTTGTGGATATTTGGGGAAGGTTTTTGCCGGAGAAAATCACCCCTTGGTTTCAGTAAAATGTGAATATTGCACAAATAAAAGTATGGGACCCCCAACATTGAATGTGCAAAATTCGCAATATATGAAAGAACTTTCTCAATGTATGAGATTGATTGCAAGTAATTTCTTTCAAAACTATACTGATATCATAATTATGATGTAAGGGTTATAGAGCATCATTCCGTTGTATTTACAAAGGAATAATGAATCTGATGTAACTAAAGGAAGGGGGAAATCATGGACGACAAAATCGAACAAGTCCGCGACAATCTGATCGTATCATGTCAGGCCTTGGAGGATGAGCCGTTACATTCTTCATTTATCATGGGGAGAATGGCAAAGGCTGCACAGCAGGGAGGTGCGAAGGGAATCCGTGCCAATACTGTAGAAGATATCACAGAGATCAGGAAAAATGTGGATCTTCCGATCATAGGCATTATCAAAAGAGATTATCCGGATAGTGAGATCTACATCACTCCTACTATGAAAGAAGTTGATGAACTTATGGCAGTGAAACCGGATATCATGGCTCTGGATGCTACCAACCGGAAAAGACCCGGGGATGTGAGCCTTGATGAGTTTTACAGGGAGGTTCGCAGTAAATATCCCGATCAGCTTCTCATGGCGGACTGTTCTTCGATTGATGAAGCACTTCACGCAGACGAACTCGGATTTGATTTTATTGGAACAACCATGGTCGGGTATACCTCATATACCAAAGATGACAGGATCGAGAGCCATACATTTGAGATCATTCGTGAGATCTTAAAGAAAGTAAAGCATCCGGTTATTGCGGAAGGGAACATTGATACACCGGAAAAGGCGAGAGAAGTGTTGGATCTCGGCTGCTTTGCAGTGGTTGTGGGCGGTGCCATCACGAGACCGCAGAATATCACAAAAAAGTTCGTTGCGGCAGTGAACAACAGACCGAAATATTCTGTATAAAGACATTTCGATAAGGCAAAAATTTCAAGGAGATAATAATATGCAAACGTTACAGGTTATTCTGATTTTAGCAGTATTTGTGGCAGGCGTAGCTCTTATGATGACCAAAAAACTTCCTGCCATTCTTGCACTTCCGGTTATGGGAATTCTGATCGCAGCAGTTGCGGGAGTTCCGTTTGTTTCTGCTGACAAAGAAACACAGACCATCACAAACTTTGTTATAACGCAGGGAGCTGCAAAGCTTTCCGGTACTATAGTTGTTACAATTTTCGGTGCAATCTTCGCCCGTGTTATACAGAAAGAAGGCATATCCGATGCAATCATCAGAAAAGCAGCGGAGCTTGCAGGTGATAAGGCTATTGCAATCGCGCTTGCCCTTACTGCAGCCATAGCCATCATCTTTACATCCATGAGCGGAGCAGGCCCTGTGATCATGGTATCACAGATAGCAATACCGCTTATGCTTTCGGCAGGCATCGCGCCGGTTGTTGCAGCAAGCCTTGTGCTTTTCGGACTTAATATCGGTCTTCTGTTCAATGTTTCACAGTATCAGCTCTATGTGGATACCATCGGAATGGACATGGATGTGATAAAGAGCGCATCTCTTGTGATGGGTATAGTTTGTATCATTGTTACAGTGGCCTATATATTTGTGAATGTTAAAAAAGGAGAAACCTCACACTGGGCTATGAAAGCCTCTGACAGCAAAGTTACACCTGTGGCTATGATAATGCCTATATTCCCGGTACTTCTCGTTTTTATTTTCAAGATGGATGCCAATGTTGCTCTCCTGATAGCCATTGTTCTTACTTCACTTATCACAAAGCCTTTGGAAGCGGTTCAGGTTATATCAAGTTCAGTGGTTGAAGGAATCAAGGATATAGCCGGTGTTATCGCACTTATGATGGGTATAGGAATTCTTTTAAACGGTGTTGCGGCACAGGCCACTTCAGCACTTATGCAGCCGGTGATTGCGGCCATACTTCCATCCAACAAGTTTGTCTACATCATTCTCTTTACAATTCTTTCACCGTTGGCACTTTACAGAGGCCCTCTCAATATGTACGGACTTGGAAGCGGACTTGCAAACATCTTTCTTCAGGCAGGAGCATTATCCGCATCAGCAGTTGGTATGGCACTCAGAAGCACCAGCGTTGTACAGTGTGTATCCGATCCTACAAATACCCAGAATGTAATCGTTGCTGATTATGCAAAGGTTGATGTCAATGACATTCTGAAGTCAACATTGCCATATACCATGGTGATGGCACTGGTGATTCTTGTTTATACAGCATTTGTATTATTCTGACATACAGATGAAGAAGTGAGTGAAACGCTGGAAAATGGTGAGCTGCCATCACATGATGTCCTCCGCGGGCTGACGGATGGCCAGTGTTTCTCAGAGTATTTCCGGTAGGCACGTCAGACTGTCTGCCGGGATTTTTAAACGGGATTATGCCGGTTTTTTGAACGATACATTAACATGCAGAGTCACTTTGGGGAGGTAATTTCAGATGGATAATTCAATGGAAAAACAGGTCAAAACCCGTAAAGTCCGAATTGGAATCGACGTAGGCGGAACTTTTACGGATGCAGTAGTTATAGATAACGAAACATACGAAATCATTGCAAAAGAAAAGGTTCCAACGACACATCATGCGGAACACGGGGTGGCTGATGGTATAGTCCAGGTTATAGATAAAGTGCTTACAGGTAATAATATCTCTCCCGATGATGTGATTTTCATAGCACATGGTACAACTCAGGCAACCAATGCTCTTTTGGAGGGAGATGTTGCCAGAGTTGGAATTATAGGAATGGGTACAGGCCTTGAGGCAGAAAGAGCCAAAGGTGAGACCAGAGTCGGTGACATTGAACTTGCAGCCGGGAAATTCCTTCATACCGAACATTGTTTTATAGATTCAAAGGAGCTTTCCGAAGAAAAAGTCAGAGAGGCTGTCCTTGAGCTGAAGAGTAAAGGTTGTGAAGTCATCGTTGCTTCCGAGAGTTATTCCGTGGATGATCCGACAAATGAAAAGCGTGTAATAGAAATAGCCCGTGAGTGCGGAATGCTTGCCACAGGAGGATATGAAATCTCACAGCTTTATGGTTTGAAGGCCAGGACGCGTACCGCGGTTGTCAATGCAGCCCTTATTCCAAAGATGATGGATACGGCTGATATGACGGAGGAGGCGGTTAAAAACTCCGGGATTAAAAAGCCGCTTATGATCATGAGATGTGACGGTGGTGTTATGAGTATAGATGAAGTTCGTAAACGTCCTATACTTACCATGCTGTCGGGACTTGCAGCTGGTGTTGCCGGAGCTCTCATGTATGAAAAAATAACTGACGGTGTATTTCTGGAGTCCGGAGGAACATCCACTGATATTTCAGCCATCAAAGACGGTAAAGTAATGATCAAAAATTCCACCGTCGGCGGACACAAACTGTATCTTACATCTTTGGACGTTCGTACAGTAGGTATCGCCGGGGGAAGCATGATAGTGGTTGAGGACAGAAAGATTACCGATGTGGGCCCTCGTTCTGCTCATATCGCTGATCTTTGCTATGAGGTATTTGCAGAACCGGAGTGCTTTGAGGGGGCAAAAGCAGTTATGATTGCACCCCGTCCGGATGATGAAGCAAAGTATGCGGCCATAGAATGTACTGACGGTAGAAGGTTTTCCCTGACACTTGCAGGAGCTGCAAATATCCTCGGGCTGGTACCGGATTCAGATTATGCGCACGGAAATCGTGATGCAGCTGTAAAGGCATGGGAGGCACTTGCGGAATATACCGGTAAAAGTGTGGAAGAACTATGTGAAAAAGCCATGGATATAGCCATAGGAAAGGTTAATGAGATAGTTAAGTCTCTTGTTAAAGACTATGATTTAAATCCAAATCTTATTTATCTTGTAGGCGGAGGCGGATCGGCATCTGTTGTGACACCATATCTCAGTAAGAAATCAGGTATACGTTTCCGTATAGCGGAAAATGCACCATATATATCGACCATTGGTGTTTCACTTGCCATGGTTCGTGAACAAATAGAGAGAAATGTTGCAAACCCCACAGAGGATGATATCCGAAAGATACGTCATGATGTTATGGAAGTCATCACAAGAGCAGGTGCAGATCCAGCAACGGTAGAGATATCCATAGACGTGGACGGTCAGAAAAACATATTGAGAGCTACCGCAACAGGAGCCACTGAGTTAAGAACCAGGGACAGAAACTCTAAAACTATCAGTGAGGAGCAGCGAGTACAGATTCTCTCGGAAGGATTGAAGACCTCAGACAGTGCCGTGGAGAAATTTGGTGAGGATGGGCGCTGGCACGGTTACTACGTTAATATTGAAAAGAAGAGTTTCTTCGGACTTATGAAGAGCAGAAAAAAAGTGGTCCGCGTGATGGATGATGAAGGTGTTATCAGACTGCAAAAGAATAACGCGAGGGCAATGCTGTTTGAACGAAAGACACTTGGCAGTACATTTCCGGAATTTCTGGACAGCATGACACAGTATAGTGATGCCGGTGCGGTTTTGCCGCGTACATATTTGTTTTTCGGTCAGAAAATGAGTGATCTGAGTGGAGTTCAGACCAGAGAGCAGCTTCTGAATCTTGCAGAGATGGATTTGGAATTTGTGCCGGAGAATGAAAACATTATTGCGGTATGTGCAAAGGATTGAATATGACACGGGGAAAGGCACTGTGCATTGTGGAATCATTATCCCATAAGAACTATATGGAATTGTTGCTTAGTCAGGATAAATACTGCAAATACATCTCAAAAGAACAGTTTCTGAAATATATCGAAGGGGCAATGGAAATCGGAAACTGTAAGGCAGAGGATATTAAATCGGAACAGAAGAATGTCACATTTCGGGATATGCCCGGTATCATGAAATCGGAGCCGGGTATCGAAACGGTAACAGGGCCTGGAGGATATCAGATAGCAGCATACACGGTTTTTCAGGGGAATCACTGTAAAGTGGTACTAAATGAAGATGTGATAGAACTAAAGTTAAAGTGTCTTAAGGATTGGGCAGCGGATGATATATCGAGACAAGGGCTGATAACAGAAATAAACAGCTTTGAAAAGCTGAAAGGTCTCCACCTGGCTCATGAGTACTTCCATTGTATCGAGTATTTAAGGTGTGAAAGGGTTTATGAAAAGCTGGAACCTGCTGAAGTAAAAGTACTTTTCGGCAAAAGCCAAAAGAAAATAAGAACCGTTTCAGAAATCAGTGCCCACAGTTTTGTGAAGTCACTTTTCAGCCTTTCTGTATCTCCTGTTATGTTGGATTACATAACCATGCTTACGACAGGCATGCTGGATCCTGATGAGTTTCAAAAACAACTGGAGAAGATTCGAATAGCAAAGGAATCTGTGTGCTAGAGACAATCAGTGAGTGGCAGACTCTTTTGCCACTCACATCATCTGAGCAAAACGGAGAAAATATGAATACATATAAGTATAATGGCAGAGAAATCCCGGTGATAGGTGGATATGACACGGTGATAGTCGGTGGTGGAACTGCCGGGGCATCCTGCGGAATAAGTGCAGGGAGAGAAGGAAACCGTGTGCTGATAATAGAAAAAGGCATATCCCTTGGCGGAGCGGCAGTGAATGCATTGGTCACACCGGTTATGGAGTCTTTTGTACCCCACGAGCAGAATTTCAGGGATATAGAAGAGGAATTAAAGAAACGTGGAGTCACTACACGGGATGGAATAATGGAATATGTATATTCAACGCCTGAAACGAGGCAAGAGGTTCTGGAGGAATTATTCCTGGGAACCGGTGGGGATATACTGTATGATACCGTCTTTTCCGATGTGGTGGTAGAAGAAAAAAGGATAAAGTATCTTATAGTATCCAATGTTTCCGGGCTCACGGCCGTTAAGGCATCCCAGTTTGTGGATGCTACAGGTGACGCAGTTCTGTCCCGGGCAGCAGGAGTTCCGTATACATCAGGGGATGATGAAGGGAATAATCAGATATCAAGTCTTCGATTTGAAATGGGAGGTATAGATATAAACAGATACAGGGATTACTGTCTGTCTCTGGAAGATACATTCTCGCCTTTGGTAAATGGATATTTCTTTGAATCAGCAATGGTCAAAAATAAGGGATTCAAGCTGGAACCTCTATTCCGAAAAGGAATTGAAGCAGGAATTCTGAAGGAAGAGGACCTGTTTTATTATCAGTGCTTTTCACTTCCGGGAGAACCCGGTTGTATGTCTTTCAACTGCCCTCACCTTTCAAAGATGAAGAACAACACGGATGCCTTCGAGCGTTCCCGTTCACTTTCGGAGGGCAGAAAGATGATCAGAAGGCTTGTGACATTTTTACAGAAAATGATGCCGGGATTTGAAAACAGCTATCTGATCCGTATCGCCAATGAAATCGGTATCCGTGAGTCATACAGGATAGTAGGAAAATATGTCCTCAGGGAAGAAGACTATATAAAAAGGGCAAGGTTTGACGATGCAGTTGCGAAGGGTGACTGGTATATAGATGTTCACTCGGCAACAAAAGGTCTTGTTCATATGGAAAAGTATAAAAAGGGTGAGTATTATGAGATACCTTATCGTTGTCTGATAAATGATAAAGTGGATAATCTGCTTACTATTGGCCGCTGCATCTCAACCACGTTTCTGGTTCAGGCAAGTATTCGGGTTCAGGCCTGTGTGACCGATCAGGGAGACTGTGCGGGAAAAGCGTGTGCAAGGGCATTGAAGGCCGGTGTGGAACTTGCTGATTTTGACGGAAAAGGGTTATGTACAGGGAAGGCAGATAATGGAAAATAGATATCTTGGCATAGATATAGGCGGAACGACAGTTAAATTCGGACTGGTAACAGAAGAGGGAATAATATTGGAAAAAGCCGGCTTTTCTGTGGATTTCGACAGTTATGAGACACCGGTTCTTGAGACTGTTCTGAAACATGCAAAAGAGTTTTGCAAGGAGCCGGTTACAGCTATAGGAGTGTCAGCTACAGGACAGATTGACAGTATAGAAGGAAGAGTCATTGGAGCTGCCGGACACATTCCGAACTACATAGGAAGTGAGATAAAGAAAGAACTGGAGAAATATTTTCATGTTCCGGTGTATGTGGCCAATGATGCAAACTGCGCACTTCTGGGGGAGCAGTGGCTTGGCGCCGCAAAGGGATGTAAAGATGTAGTTATGGTGACACTGGGAACCGGAGTAGGGGGTGGAATACTGACAGGTGGACATCTTCTTACAGGAAATAGAGGTCTTGGTGGTGAGATAGGACATATCATAATCAATGTAGACGGAAACCTCTGTACCTGTGGAAACAGAGGGTGTCTTGAAGAGTATGCGTCCACTAAGGCTCTGGTTTCTTCCATAAGAGATATGGTAACAAAGGGAGTCATCTCCAAAGAATTCTTTGGGGTGACTAGTGATAGAGATGTCACAGGGATTAACGGTAAATTGATCTTTGAAAAGTTAAGACGCCATATGGATACTTCCGACCATAAGGAATTAGAGAAGGCGGTGGATTTCTGGGAGGAAAATATTGCTGCCGGAATAGTGAGTCTCATTCACATTTTTGAACCGGAGAAGGTATTGATAGGTGGTGGTGTCAGTGCGGCAGGAGAGTGTTTCATGGCACCTTTAAGTGAGAAGATTTATTCACACATCATGCCGCGTTTCAGAGATCTTCTTGTGATAGAGCCGGCAAAACTGAAAAATGACGCCGGATTGATAGGGGCAGTATATTACACTATTAAGTCCGAAGGATTTTGTGAATAATGGATTTTTGTGAGGGACTATTGTTATGATAAGAATCTATCGTGCAAAGAACTATCAGGAATTATCAAGAAAGGCAGCCAATATCATTTCCGCGCAGATCATCATAAAGCCGAACTGCGTTCTTGGACTGGCAACAGGTTCATCACCTATAGGAACCTACAGGCAGCTTACGGAATGGTATGAAAAGGGGGATCTGGATTTCAGAGAGGTAAAAACCGTAAATCTCGATGAGTATGTGGGGCTTTCGGGAACGGATCATCAGTCTTACCGGTATTTTATGAATGACAATCTTTTTAATCATGTAAATATCGACAGGCAGAACACCAATGTACCAAACGGAAAAGCGGCGGATCTTCAGGCGGAATGCAAACGGTACAATGAGCTCATACGTTCTCTTGGGGGTATTGATATGCAGCTCCTCGGAATAGGCAGAAACGGTCATATAGGGTTTAATGAGCCGGAAGAGGCATTTGAGAAGGAAACACATATTGTTAATCTGACAGACAGTACTATTGAAGCCAATGCAAGACTGTTTGACAATATAGCAGATGTTCCCGGGCAGGCCATAACCATGGGCATAAAGTCCATCATGCAGGCTAAAAGAATTCTTCTTATAGCAAGCGGAAAGGATAAGGCAGATGCCATTCAAAAGACCCTGTTCGGTCCCGTTTCGCCGAAGGTGCCTGCTTCAATCCTTCAGATTCATCAGAATCTCACGGTGGTTGCGGATGATGATGCATTGTCTGAATGTGGACTTGGTTCGGAGGGAATGATTGTATGCTGATCAGGAATGGACTGGTTTATACCGAAAATTTCAGATTTGAAAAAATGGATATAGAGGTTAAAGATGGTGTCATCGTGGATATGTATGAGACATCATTATGCTGTGATAATGAGCGGGAACAAGCCTCAGACTGTGTTTCTTCTGAAGAAGTGGTAGATGCCGGAGGGAAATGGGTTCTTCCGGGACTTACGGATATTCATTTTCACGGTTGTGTTTCCTTTGATACCAATGATGCTACTGATGAAGCTTTGCATGCCATGGCGGTATATCAGAAGAATTCCGGGGTGACTACCATATGTCCGACAACCATGACTCTTCCCAAGGATCAGGTGGAACAAATCGTTAAAAAAGCAAAAGAATATTCCTTACATCAAAAAGCAGATGAGGCTGCGATTGTAGGAGTCAATCTGGAGGGACCCTTCATCTCAAAAGATAAGGTGGGTGCGCAGAACCCCCTGTATGTAACGGAACCGGATATACTGTTTATGAAGAGGCTGGTTAAGGAGACAGAACATTTCCCAAAACTCATAACTGTTGCACCTGAGGTGACAGGGGCAATGGAGTTTATCCGAGAGATGCATGAGGATATACGGATTTCCATAGGCCATACAATGACAGATTATGAGACGGCAAAAGAAGCGTATAAAAAGGGTGCCGGGCATCTTACGCATATGTTCAATGCCATGCCGGGAATACATCATCGCAAGCCGGGGCCGATTGCAGCTGCCCGGGAGACTGAAGGTGTTACCTGTGAAATTATCTGCGACGGTATTCATGTAGATCCGGCAGCCATAAGACTTGCCTTTTCCATGATGGGAGAGGATAAAATGATTCTGATTTCCGACAGCTGCAGAGCCTGCGGAATGCCGGATGGCCGGTATGAACTTGGCGGTCAGGATATTTATAAACATGACCATGCAGCCTTTCTTAAGGACGGCACATTGGCTGCCAGCACCAGCAATGTGTATGAGTGTATGATACATGCCATCGAATTTGGAGTCCCCAAGGAATGGGCGATTCGCGCGGCAAGCTATAATCCTGCAAAGGCAGTGGGCATATTGGACAGGTACGGAAGCCTGAGACCCGGAAAGACTGCAAATATACTGATAGTGGATCCTGAAAGGAACTATCACCTTGATAGAGTGATATGCGACGGAAAATAAAAGAACTAAAACAGATGAAATGGTGAAAGTACTTTCGGAGATTGGTGAATATATACAAATTATAATAATGCGGCAGTATACATGTAGTGACATATCCACAAAGACGACGAAATTTTTAAAAGAGCTTTCAGCATGGGGGTTACATGTTGAAAGCTCTTTTACGCATTGATATATTGTGATTAAAGAACTTTGTACAAAGTAAACAGACAGAGATGTGATTGATGTTTTTGGTGGAAACTGCAAAGCATCGAAAGATAACGTTTAAAGGGGAGAAGAATATGTTTAAACAACTGCAAAAATTAGGAAAAGCATTTATGCTTCCTATAGCAATCCTGCCGGCTGCAGGTCTGCTGCTCGGAATCGGAAGCTCGCTTTCCAATCCTACAACCATTGCGGCATATCCGGCATTGAATCAGCCATGGCTTCAGGCGATATTCGGTATCATGAGTGCAGCCGGAAACACTGTGTTCGGCAATCTTATGCTTCTTTTGTGTGTTGGTCTCTGCGTTGGTCTTGCAAAGAGAGATAAAGGTACAGCAGCATTGGCAGGCGTAGTAGCATATCTTGTCATGAATGCTTCTATAGCAGCCATGCTCAGCATTTTCAAACCGGATGGCAATGCTATAGACACCGGTGCCATAGGCGCCATAGTTGTAGGATGCGTAACAGTATATCTGCACAATCGCTATCACAATATCCAGCTTCCGCAGGTATTGGGATTCTTTGGCGGATCAAGATTTGTACCTATAGTTTCTTCGTTTACAGCTATTTTCATAGGTATGATCTTCTTTATCATCTGGCCTCCGTTCCAGAATGCATTGATTGCATCAGGAGATTTCATTGCAAAAGCCGGAGTTATAGGAACATTTTTCTATGGATTCCTGATGAGACTTTGCGGCGCTGTGGGACTTCATCATATGATCTACCCTATGTTCTGGTATACTGAACTTGGTGGTGTCCAGATTGTCGGCGGACAGCAGATAGCCGGAGCACAGAACATTTTCTTCGCTCAGCTTGCAGATCCGAATCATGTTGGTCTTTTTACAGACGGAACCCGTTTCTTTGCGGGAAGATTCGCAACGATGATGTTTGGATTACCGGGATCGGCTCTTGCTATGTATCATTGCGTTGCAAAGGATAAGAGAAAAACCTACGGTGGATTATTTCTGGGTGTGGCACTGACTTCATTCCTTACAGGTATCACAGAACCGCTTGAGTTCATGTTCCTGTTTGTTGCTCCATGGTTATATGTATGGCATTCATTCCTTGACGGTGTTTCATTCCTTATCGCAGATGCGCTGAATATCTCCATCGGAAATACATTCTCAGGCGGATTTATAGATTTCCTTCTTTTCGGTGTGCTTCAGGGCAATGCAAAAACCAACTGGATGCTTGTTCCTGTAGTGGGGGCATGCTGGTTTGCGCTTTACTACTTCTCTTTCAGATTCCTGATCACAAAATTCAATGTTCAGACACCGGGAAGAGGTGATGATGAAACTGTTG
Organism: Oribacterium sp. WCC10; assembly: GCF_900113415.1. GTDB lineage: Bacteria > Bacillota > Clostridia > Lachnospirales > Lachnospiraceae > Oribacterium. The sequence continues at coordinate 296,057 of NZ_FOPH01000002.1, forward strand.
AAGACACAAAGAGCAACCTTGTTACAAAGGCAAGCTTAAAGGAAGATGCTGTAAAGATAATAGAGGCATTGGGAACAGCTGAGAACATCGAGGATGTTGATGCATGCGTTACCAGACTCAGAGTTTCGGTCAAGGATTCATCAAAGGTGGATCGGGATAAGTTAAAGGCCATCGGTGCAGTTGAAGTTTTTGATGTAAAGGGCGGAATTCAGGCTGTTTACGGAGCCAAGGCTATCCTGTACAAGAATCACATTGCGGAAATCCTGAATCTGGATGACTGATGTAATATTTGTGTTTTTTTAAAACGTTCATGGGTATAATAGATCCGTGAACGTTTTTGTTATGGCAGGAGAAAACTATGCAGTATGAGAAAGACATTTTACCTATCATAAAATTGCACTATGAGGACTTTTCGGTTGCTGAAAGGACCGCGGCGGATTATTTTCTGGACAATAAAGTGAAAGATGACTTTTCGATAAAGGAAGTGGCATCCAGGCTTTTTATATCTGAAGCCACACTTTCGAGATTTGCAAAGAAGTGCGGATATACAGGTTACAGACAGTTTGTTTTTCACTATCAGGAGAGATTTTCGGCGGAAAGCAAGAGACCTTTAAGAGAGGAAACAAGACATATTCTCAATACCTATCAGGAACTTTTAAATCATTCGTATACTCTTGTGGATGAAAAACAGATTAAAAAAGTTGCGGGGTTAATAACCGGAAAAAAGAGAGTCTTCATATACGGTAAAGGATCGTCTGGAATAGCAGGCAGTGAATTTGCCTTGCGCCTTATGAGACTGGGTATAGACATCGACTGTATAACAGATTCACATGTGATGAATATGAATTCTGCAGTTATAAATGAAGACTGTGCAGTCATAGGCATAACCGTCAGCGGAAACACAGCAGTAGTACTCAGGGCATTGCAGACCGCAAAGAAAAAAGGCGCAGACACTTTTTTGATAAGTTCAGTTCACAGAGTGGAATGGGATAGCTTTTGCGATGAACTGCTCCCGATACCTACAAAGGAAATGCTGGATCTCGGTAAACTTATATCCCCTCAATTTCCGATTCTGATATTGCTGGATATTCTCTATGCAGATATACTTCAGATAGACAAATCAGGTAAAGAAGCATTGCATGAGATGACACTGGCGGAGTTGAATTCGGAAGGAAATATGAGACTTTGTTCATATTAGAGTCTTATTGATTAGGCGCGATAGGCCGGTGTGGAAATGCCCGGGATGGGTGACAGGCCTTGCCTTATCTTAGTTTCGTAAGAATGCTGATGCTCTCAGGCGGTGAAGCTGTTTCGGCCTGAGACGAATTTCCTACGGAGTGTTACCGGTTATCGGTATGTTAAGAAAATGCAAGGGATGGGTGACGACCCATACCCTTGCATTTTCTGTATCATTTCAAATAATCATCGTAAGCATTAGACTTCAGCAGCCGCATTCTCTCCGGCTACCTTGCCGTAGTACATAGCCATGGAGTGGCTCACACCCTTAAGACCGATAGGATACTCCATTCCAAAACGTCCGCCCTGCATATTGCCGGCAACATAGAGACCCTTGATGATCTCGCCGCATACCTGGCGGCCCTGTTCGTCTGTCACTTCAGTGAAGGTATGGCAGTCCTCATCGGATTCAAGGCCACCTATACATACAAGCATGATGGCTGTTGTGAACTGGTCTGCATAGAAAGGCGCTGTATCCACGGGCATGAGACGGCTTGGAACCTTGTGGAAGTCTTCATCATAGCCGGATTCTGCAAGCTCATTATATCTCTTGATAGAATCAAGTGCCTGCTTCTGAGCGACTGTATCATCAGGATATACCATAGCAACAAGCTCTTCCAGTGTATCTGCCTTCAGACATCTTCCGTCCTGAACTGCAGCTTCAAGCTGATAAGGGCTCTTCCAGTTACGATAGGTTTGATTATTCTTAGGTGCTTCATCAATGGATGCATAATCTTCAAAATAGCATGCTCCGCCATGGGCTGCAGGCATATGAGTTACCTGCTCCGGCCAGTTTGCATCGAAGAACTGCCAGCTCTGCATAAGTCTTGTCTGCTCAATCTGGTTCTCGAGTTGCTGACCCGGGAGATCCTCACACATAAAACGCTTTCCATCCATATCGAGGTTCAGGAAGCCTGCATTACCCATAACACCTACGCCGGAAAGATCGGCGCCTCCACCCATATGGTGGATCATAGGAGCGTTGTAACCCATGATCTTTGCGCCTGCCCATGCACCCATTCTGAGACCGTCACCCTGGTTTGTAGGTACACCGTTCACGTCAAAGGAGGTGAAGAGTCTGTTGTTTGCGTGAGTCTTCATTACATCAGGAGCAAAGTGTTTCATGGCTGCATCATTGGAACCGTAATCCCCGGTAGAAAGGATAACACCCTTCTTTGCAGTTATCTTCAGGTACTTGCCCTTATTCGGAGACTGAGGGTCATCGTTTAATGCATATACTCCGACGCATTTTCCGTCTTTCATGATGAGTTTCTTTCCGAAGTGTCCGAAATATGCTTCAACATTTCCGGTTGTGAGAGCCTTGTCCCAGTTTGCTGTGAATGTTGCAGACTGGTTGGGAAGGAACTCGACTGAAGTAGGATAGCATGGGAAGCGTTCTTCCTTCCAGTTGTAAACATGCTCATTTCCATTTGCATCCTTGTATGAAGGAAGAGGACGGAAGATAGGAACCATGAAATCGTCGGCATTTTCATCTTCGATCGGCTGTCTTGTCTCATCGGCTATGAACAGGTGCTCGTCAGCCTCTGTCCACCAGTCGAAGGCTTCACCGATATTGTCAGCCCACTTCTTTGCGATGCTTCTCTTTACACGGTAGGAGGATTCATTTACATGAGAATCGATGATCTCGTCAACTTCTTCTCTTGATAATGCTCTCTCGGGCCAGCGGGCATTGAGCTTAGGGCTGTTGATGACCGCATACTCTCCTGAACGGCAGCATGGTGCAGCTGCACCGTCTATACCGATGACTGTTGCACCAGCTTCTGCGGCACTTCTTGCAGCTGCGACACCTGCAACTCCCAGACCGACAACTATAACGTCTGCTTCTGCTTCACTATATACATCACTTTCACTGATCTCAGGTTCTGCTCCGAGCCAGTCATCCTGAGAAGCACCTGCGGGAGATCCTGCTCCTGCAGCTTCAGATACTTCCTCGCCCTTTGCCTGCGCGATACAATTTGAGGCAGCTTTCTTCACGGCATTGGATGTTACTGTTGCACCGGAAACGCCATCCACTTCTGCGCTCTGTGCTTCAAGGATTGCTTTTGAAAGAGGATCCGGGGTTGCGGTTCCGATACCCTCGGTTTCTCCTGAAGCATCAATCTGAACATCGGTTATGCTGTTTTCATCAAAGGTCATTGTAACAGTGATATCACTCTCAAGCCCTTTTTCAGTTGCAGTATATGTGCCCGGTGTGTAGAGAGTCTTTTTTACAGCCTCTGTTGCGGCTTCAGTGGTTGCAGCCGCGGATGTTGCTTCCGGTGCAGAAGAGTTACATCCTGTAAGCCCTCCTATAACCGCTCCGGCTGTCAATGTCATAGCGCCTGCTGCCGTGCCTCTGAGAAATTCTCTTCTGGAAATAAGTTTAGCCATTTTTCTTCCTTGCGGATCCTGAATTATGATCCGAAATTCTAATAAGAATAAGTCAATAGATCAAACCAAAAATTGGCATATATTTAACAATATTTTCCCATGGCTGTTGTTGTTTGTATATTTCAATTGTGTTAATGTGTATTTAGTTTTACTTAATACCGATGACCGGAGATTGCAGGATTCTCATGAGGAGAGTCCTTTGCTTTGAAGTGGGACTTAACCATATAAAATTATTTGATATAGAGGAAACTATGTACAGCACACAGATACACACTTTTCTGATGGTATGTGATAAGGGAAGTTTTAATAAAGCGGCAACAGAACTATACATTACTCCAAGCGCTGTTCTTCAGCAGATAAATTCATTGGAGAAAAGACTTGATGTGAAACTGTTGACACGAAATCGTGGTGGTATTGAGCTGACTCCGGCAGGGGAATATCTGAAAAAAGAAGCCATGTCCTGGGTTCATGCGGGTGATGCTATCATGGAGGAGGTTCGAGCGATAGCTGAAAGAGAAAATCATATTTCCATAGGTACATCACTTCTTGAGAAATGTCGTTTGCTTTATGAACTGTGGATGCTTTACTCGGCAAAGAATGACAATGTTAAGATAAACATGGTTTCCATCGATACCGAACATCGTATTCCGGCCCGGACAGATCTGGTGGAAAGCATTAACAGCGGGGTATCCTGGATGAAGAAATGGGAATTCTTCAGGATATGTGATGTGCCTTTTGGCTTTGCGGCACCGGAACGACATCCTGTTTCCAAAAAGGACAGGATTTCTATTTCTGATCTTTCGGGTGAAACCGTTGTATGTTTCAGGGATGAAGGAACTACTGTAATCGCGGATATGTTTGAGTGTATGGTATCTCAAGGTATAAATCTAGATATCCGGGATTATCCCAGTGACGCCATCCTTTGGGGCAGCGGATTCAAAGAGCAGCTCTTACTTGTCCCTATGTGCTGGAATGACATACTTCCCGGAATGAAACTTATTCCATGCGAATGGGATTACTGCCTGCCCTACGGTATCTTTTACAGGAAAAATGCTTCCGAAACTGTTCGGAGATTTCTTGGTTTCATAAGGAAAACATACACTGAAGGCAATGAACAGGGGATAGTGCCGGTACTCATGTAGCGAAAAGGCATGGGAGATTACAAAAATTAAGAAAACACTGATTTATTCAGCGTTTCTCTAATGTACAGTGTGAAAAAAGCACCCATGAAAGATACAGAAACCTTTCATGGGTGCTTTTCATAAACTGATATATCAGGCTGCTAACGGGAATCGAACCCCTTAGTTTTGCATTTAAACTGATATTAAAAATCTATCAGCCGATGCTTGAAGCAATAGTCTGTTCGATGGCAGCTGAATTTGAAGACATTACAAGGTAAACGTACTTGCCGAGTGTCTTAACTGCACTTGCTGCTACGATCTGATACTGTTCAGGCATATAGTCCTGGAGCTCCTGAGCCTTCTGCTGCTGTACTGCGCTGAGCTGTCCTACGAGAGTAGAAACTGAAGCTGCATCCTTAGCTTCAAGGATGGCAACTGTATCAGCCTTTGTTACGTCCTCTGCCATAGCAAATACATACCCCTCAAGCTGAGATGCATCGATGCCATAGTAGTTTGAAATATAGTTTGCATCAACTGTTACCATGCCCGGAAGAAGACCGGTAACCTTGTTGTAGATATCGCTTGGAGCTACAGAAGCAACCTGTGCTGCAGTAGTCTCAGCTGCAGTTGTAGTCTCCTCTTTGGTGGTCTCCTCGGCGGTAGTCTCTTCCTTAGTAGTCTCTTCGGCAGCAGTTGTAGTCTCTTCTTCAGAGCTTTCCTCAGCTGCGGCAGTAGTCTCTTCAGCGGCAGCAGTTGTTTCCTCTTCGGTCTCAGCAGCAGTTGTGGTCTCCTCTGTTGCCTTCTCGGTTGTTTCCTCGGCAGCAGCAGTTGTCTCTACAGCGGCTGTTGTAACAGCATTGGTTTTTGATGAACTTCCGCATCCGTTAAGTGTAATAGCAGATACTGCAAGGATGGCAGCAGTTGTTAAAATAATGTGTCTCTTCATAATTCTTTCTCCCCATACTATGTTGAAATCATTACATTCTTATCTTGTTCCTATATGGAACTACTTGCATCATTATAATATATATTTACATTTTAACAATGAAAAACTTGTAAAAACATAGGCTAATACAAATAGCATTACTGCGTAGCCGTTGTTCCTGCGGCAGTTGTTTCGGATTCTGTTTCTGCTGTGGAGATACTGCTGTTTGTAAGATGAGCCTCCGCATAGTTTTCAAGCACCTGTTTCCATACGGCATAAGCAGAGTTTGTCTGGTGCACATAATGGTCGCTGCAGAATCCGGAAGCAAGGCAGCCATTAGCATCTGAAAGGGGCGTTGCGATATCAACGTAGCCCCATCCGTTTGTTTCAGCCAATGCCGCCATAGTGGCATTAAGTGCTCTGATGTTTGCATTGTTCAGATTCTTTTTCTCAGAACCGTTGTACATAGGAGTAGTACTGATGATAGTGAAATCCACACCGGGATTTGTGGCGGTGATCTGGTCCAAAAGATGAAGATACTTCTGAACGGTATCATCCACTCCGGCATACAGATCGTTTAAACCGAAAAAGCAGTATACATGCTTTGCACCCATGAGACTGATTGACTCCCATACATGACGCTGCTGACCGAGATATACCGGATGGGTTGATTTGCTCGTAATCTTTGAAAAAGCATTGTGAACAGAATAACTTCCTCTTGTAAGAAACTTGAGGTTCTGGAATATCGGATCGTTCGAGTGCTTTGCGGCATAAAGAGAAAAACCCATGGCCACGGAATCCCCGATAAGAACTGCATCCTTGTAGTAGTTGCCTATATCTGCCGCATGCTGCGCAATGGCTGCAAGTCGTGCCTGTTCTGCCAATTGCTGTTCAAGCCAAAGCTCGTCGGCGGATTTTGTTTCGGATAATGTTTCTGCCAAAGTTTCCTCTGCAGGATTCACAGGCATGGAGCTTTCTGATTCTCCGATTGCAGGCCCAATCTGAGACAATGTGCCTGAAGCACCGTTGTCACCTGCTATGGAATCCGCATATGAAAGTGATAAAGATGAAACAGATATAGAAAAAGTCAACAATGCTGATAGCAGTCTTCGAGCCTTCATATATTTCCTCCCCTCAGAACATGAATCTGCCCTCTTGTGTGTACATGACAGATTACGTTGAATTGCAAAGTATATCTGTAAGTCCGTGAATCACCCCTTTCCGGACCACTGATATATGTACACACGTACTTTATGGAATGATGATAAAACTTTATGTGAAAACTATCTATAAACGTAAAAACAAAGTAAAAATTAAACCTATTTAATTTATCGTACATGTTCTTGAAAAGATAATGTTTATTTCCTGTGTTTGGCTGAATTTTTCTTGACTCATCAGGTTCGTAATATTAGATTAAGCGTATGAGTAAGATAACATTTAAAAAACCGGGTAATTTCATATATCCAGTTCCGGCTGTCATGGTCAGCCTCAGGGATAAATCAGGCAAAAGCAATATCATCACCGTAGCGTGGACAGGCACCATCTGCTCTGATCCGCCTATGGCATATATTTCCGTGCGTAAAAACAGAGGCAGCTATCCCATGCTAGTAGAGTCAGGCGAGTTTGTTATCAATCTTCCGGATGAAAAGCTGGTTAAGGCTCTTGATTACTGCGGAGTCAGAAGCATTGGTAAAGTGGATAAATGGAAGGATATGGGACTTCACGAGGGAGAAGCAAGTGCTGTTTCAGCGCCTACCATTGAAGAGGCGCCGGTATCTATTGAGTGTAAGGTGACCCAGGTTCTGCCATTGGGAACACATGACATGTTTCTTGCAGAAGTTGTGGCGGTTCAGGTTGATGAGCAGTATATAGATGAAAAGGGAGCTTTTCACATGGATGAAGTCGGGCTCGTGGCTTATTCTCATGGAGACTATATGTCTTTGGGAGAAAAGCTCGGAAGCTTCGGATATTCAGTTCGAAAGAAGCCTGCGCCAAAGCAAGGCAACCGTTCTAAGCCTGACAGGAAGTCTGACAGAAGATCTGTGGAGAAGCATTCCAAAGAGAAGTCTCAAAAGACGAATAGCAGTAACAGTTCAAAGGAGAAGAAGCTTTTCAAGGACAGAAAGGCTAATCCTTCAAAGAAAACATCTTTTGTCGGAGATAATAGAGCGTTTGCAAAGAAAACAGGAAAATCATTCAGTAGAAGAGGGTGACGATGAATATTGAAAAAATACGGGCATTTCTTAACAGAAACAGAAATATTTTCATCATAGTGACTTTTATTCTTATAGCGACACTGATATACAGATACACTGATAATTTTTATATCAACCTTGTTATATGTGTCATCGCAGTATATTCCTATCTCCACTTTTTTAATACAAAGTGGAAGAATAAAAAGTGAAAGGACATCATTTAGCAGTTCTGCGGCATATTGAATCGGTATAAGTTTCATGAACGGAATACTTAACCTAATGCCGGCGGGTGAACTGTTAAGACATAAAATGACGTGAGTGTCAAAAGTATTTGCCACTCACAAATGATGCGCATAAAGTCTCAAATCAATGTGCAAGCACGTGATTTGGTACTCTGGACCCTTACATCATAAAATTTTCTGATCAGAAAGATTTTTAATCTTGGTTGACTTGATGAAAAATAGGAGTAAAATCTTAGAGGTACAAGAGTTGCAGCTATAGTACATCGGTAGTACATCGGCTTCCCAAGCCGAGGAGGCGGGTTCGATTCCCGTTAGCTGCTTGAATGAAAAGCCGTAAGATCATGGGGATTTTGATTTTCCATTGATTCTACGGCTTTTTTTGATAACCGTTAGTAATTTGTAATTGATGCGAAAGTTGATTTTATGACCAGATAAGTTTCTTTGTGCTAGAATGGTGCATGTAGACTAAAAACGAAGGGATTTATTATGAGAGGTATGAGAAAACTTGCGATGCTGGCACTCAGCACTGCAATCATCACAAATGCCGGCATTTCTTCACTTGCTGCAACAACAGGAGCATCCGGCATTGATTTAGACACGTATCAGTCAGGTCAGTTTGGACCCGGTGTGGGTGGCGATTCCGTACAGTCAGAGGCTTCCGCAACTTCAGAAGCTTCCGCGGCGGCAGATGCAGCTTATGCGGCACAGGTGGCACAGGCGAGTCTTGGTACATATGTGAGTTCTTCAGGTGCTGTCATCATTGGCCCTGTTTCGGCCATAGACACATCGAATCTTACTGAAGAGCAGAATCAGGCACTTGATCATCTGTTCCAGAACTCAGTTATTATAGGCAATTCAATCGGAAACGGATTTGCGCTTTATACAAAGAAGCATGCTGAGGATCCGGTTCTCAAGAACTTTCAGGCACTTACAGCCAATGGTTACTATATAGAAGGCGCATTTGACAGTATAAGCACTACAAGCCGCCATCCGTTCTACAGAGGGCAGCAGCGTTTCGTATGGGATTCTGTGCAGCTTATGGGCGCAAAGCATGTGTTCCTGTCTTTCGGAACTACCGAAGTTCAGTACCCTGATGTGATAGAGGATTATCAGAAGCTTATCGATCAGATAGTTGCTGTCAATCCTGATGTAGATATCACCATATTCAGTGCTACTTATATCTATCCCGGCAAGTACTACGGCACTATGACCAGCCCGAATGTTAAGAAATTCAACACAACGATGGAGCAGGTATGTGCTGCAAGAGGCTGGAACTTTATCAATGTGGCCGATCGTCTTAAGGATGAAAACGGTGATCTGAATCCGGTTTACAGCTCGGATGAGTATATACATCAGAATGATCAGGCATATGATATCTGGACAGCCGCCCTTAAGGAATACGGACTTAAGAAGCTGGGACTTGTATGATACAGGTTCAGGGATATATCAGGTAGGGGTATAGATTCTTTGTTAATATCATGCCGTAATCCGGTATGGTGAATATTATATATTGACCGCTAGTGTGGTTTCACACAAACGACGGCGGAATGGAGAGAGTATGAAAAAGACTTTTAGAAAGGCTATGCTTATAGCTTTGGCATCATCAATGATTATTTCATCAGGTATCATTTCAATGGCTGATGAAACTTCAGGTTCAGCTCAGACTGCGGTTACAGAGACTTCTGCAGCAACAGAAAACTCAACAGGAGCTCAGACCACAGAAGCTCAGGAACTTGCTTCTGATCCTGTCCTTAATGCTCAGGAAGATCAGAGGGTGGTTGATTTCTACAAGGATTCCGTTATCATCGGAGATTCTGTAGCTGATGGTTTCAACAAGTATGCGCTTAAAAGAAGTGCCAATCCTTTACTTGCAAACCTTAAGTTCTTCACTCAGGCACGTTACAGTATCCATGACGAGATTCAGCCTATCGGAACCGAAGGTGTAAACCATCTCTGGTACGGTGGAGCACAACATTATGCTCCTGAACTTGTTGCTCTTTCAGGCGCCAGACATGTATATCTGTCTCTTGGGCTCAATGATGTAAAGATGCGTCCAAGTGAGGTGCTTGCAAACTACAAGTCATTGATAGAATCAATTGCTGCGGCAAATCCTGCAGTTGACATCACGATCATCAGCACCACATATATCTATCCTGATGCACAGACAAAGCTTTCGGGTATCAAGAGCTGGGCTTTCGACAATGATACTGTTCGTAAGCTTAATACCTCTATGCAGGAGCTTGCTGCTGAAAAGGGATACGGTTATATCGACATTGCAAACCGTCTTGCAGATGCTAACGGCAACCTTGATCCTAAGTACTGCACAGACAAGTATATTCACCAGAATGCCGATGCATATGTTGTCTGGGTACAGTGTCTGAGAGAGTATGCCGCAAGTAAGAACTATGCTCATGCAAATGATGAGACAGTTATCGAAGAGAATGCAGCCTCAACATCAGAAACCACTTCCGGAACTGTTGCGGAGACAGCAGCTGCAACAGCCTGACAGGCAGCAAATTGTAAAATATTAATGATGATGTGGGTGACAAAAGAATTTGCCGCTCACATCATTTTGTGTGTAAACGGAGATTATTATGGTTTTCAGTAGTATTCCATTCCTGTTTTTCTTTCTCCCACTGTGCCTGATACTTTATTATCTGGTGCCATTCAAGATGAAAAACTATGTCCTTCTTGTATTTTCGCTGGTGTTCTATGCCTGGGGAGAGCCTATATACATCCTGCTGATGCTATTTGAGACTTTATCTGATTACAGTCTCGGAAGAATTATGGACAGGGCAGGGGACAATCAAAATGTGAGAAGGATTTGCCTTGCTCTATCTGTTATCATCGATCTATCGGTTCTTGGTTTCTTCAAGTATGCGGATTTCCTGATAGAGTCTGTTAATGCAGTTTCAGGAACTGCCATCATGCCACTGGGGTTGGGACTTCCTATCGGTATAAGCTTTTTTACATTTCAGACCATGAGCTATACCATAGACCTTTATAAGAAACAGGTGAAGGTTGAGAAGAATTATTTCTATTACCTTACATACGTTTCCATGTTTCCACAGCTTATCGCGGGACCTATCGTCAGATTTTCAACGGTTAATGAAGAACTGCACGAACGTAAGATTGATTTTGAAGGTTTTATCCAGGGCGGTCTCAGATTTCTCCAGGGACTGTTCAAAAAGGTACTGCTTGCCAATACCATCGGTTCTCTTTGGGAAGTGATAAAGGCAGGAGCATTTGCATCCATAGGAGAACTTAGTGTTGTCAGTGCGTGGCTGGGAGCTGTGTGTTTTACACTTCAGCTTTATTTTGACTTCAGTGCCTACAGTGATATGGCCATCGGAATGGGCAGAATGCTTGGATTCCACTATCTTGAGAACTTTAATTATCCTTTGAGTGCGGTATCTGTGACGGATTTTTGGAGACGCTGGCACATTTCATTAAGTACCTGGTTCCGTGACTATGTATACATTCCTTTGGGAGGAAACCGTCACGGTGAGCTGAAGCAGCTCAGAAACATGTTCATTGTGTGGTTTCTGACGGGGCTCTGGCATGGAGCAGCCTGGAACTTTATACTCTGGGGACTTTTCTACGGAGTGCTCCTTGCGCTTGAGAAAAATGTATGGGGCAAGGCACTCGGTAAGCTGCCATCATTCCTTCAGCACCTTTATGCCATGTTTATATATGTGACAGGATTTATCATCTTTGTATTTGATGATATGGGGCAGCTTGGACATTACCTCAAAATCATGTTCGGAATATCCGGAGCGCCTTTCTATAATGCTGATGTGCTGTGGTATCTCAGAAACAATTTTATACTGCTTATACTGGGGTGCACCATTTCGTTCCCGGTATATCCATGGCTTAGAGGCAGACTTAGAAGTGTTGCAAAGGGAAATGGAAAGGCCGGCCTTTCTGAGATGATTACGAGGGAAACATTTTTTACTATCCTACGTTCATCTTTTTACATTGTCCTGTTCTTCCTTACAACAGCATATCTTGTGAATGATACCTACAATCCATTCCTTTATTTCAGATTCTGATGGGAAGCAAAGAAATACAAATAAACCGCTGAATGATGCAACGGTTCATTAAAGTCTCCGGCGGATGCGTGGATATTTGCAGAGAAATGCATTAATTAGTATTTTCTGACATTGTTCAGGGCATTGACGCCTGATAATAGGAGTTTATGATGCAAAATGAATCAAATAAAAAAGAAGACTATCTTCTGGCAGGTGTCCGGAATGTGGGTAATGTCATCACTGTGATGACGGTTACAATTGCCATACTTGTTTTCGGAGTATGGTTTATGCTTTCGCCTAAGAGGGAATTCAGTGAAAGTGAGAACAGACAGCTGGCACTGTGGCCGACCTACACGTTTCAGTCATTAAAGGACGGATCGTATATGAGCGGAATACAGAAGTATCTGTCAGATCATTTTCCTGCCCGTGACCAGTTTATGACGTTTAAAACCAAGGCTGAGATGATGATGGGAAAGCAGGAAATCAATGACATATACATTGCGAAGGACGGATTTCTCATTGAGGCTTACGATGAGCCAAAGCAGAGTGAAAAGATTATCAACCAGTACAGAAAGCTGTATCAGGATGTAACCACTGATGCCAAAGACAATATTAAGCTGATGCTGGTGCCTACGGCAGTGACTGTCTATAATGATAAGCTTCCTGCATATGCCCCTGACAAGGGAGAACTTAAGCAGCTTGAAACCATGGAGAAGCTTTATGAGGCGCTTCCTGAGATGAAACGTATAGATTGTTATCAGGGACTTATTGAGGCCGCTGAGACAGAGAAAAGTGTGGCCGGGTTTACTCCGCTATACTATCATACCGATCATCACTGGACTACATACGGTGCTTATGTTGCTTACAGAGAATACTGTAAGGCGGAGGGTATTGAACCCATTCCGGAGGAGGCATTTACAAAAACTGTAGTGACGGATAGCTTCAAGGGCACGGTTTACTCGAAGCTTAATGACACTACGGTGGCCGGAGAGGAGATAACCATCTATGAGAATCCGGATAATGTCTTGACTGTGAACTATACCGATTCACAGGAGGTTACAGATACTCTTTACAATAAGGAGTACCTGGAGAAAAAGGATAAGTATTCCATGTTTCTCAACAACCTTCATCCTCTCATCGAGATAACCAATGAGACTGCGGATTCCGACAAGGTTATGGTTCTTATCAAGGACAGTTATGCAAATTCGATCGTACCTTTCCTTGTAAATCACTATAAGAAGATTTATGTTTTTGATACCCGTTACTACCGTTTCGGCCCGGCATCATTTATCAATGAGCATCCCGAGGTTACGGATGTGCTTATTCTGTATAACATGAACACCATTGATACTGATCTGGGAATCGGTGGAATATTCTGATTTGATCGTTAAATTAAAAAAGTCTCGTTCAAAAGTGATATGTACCCTGTTTAATGGACAACCAGTAAGGCGGGTACATATCAAAGAACGAGGCTTTTTTGTATTAGAAAGGTGTTATTATAACGAGTATTTAGCTATATTCGATTTGAGTCTTACATATTAAAAGCATGTCAATAGTCTGAATCGGATCAAAACTTCTCATCAAGCTTCCTTACGATATATCTGAGACATCCATCCTCAAATACATTATCGAGACCGGCTTTTTTCATGAGACCGTTATAGAAGTCTGAAGCAGAGAGCTTGCAGAGCTTTAGGTAGCTGTTCCAGGCCTCACGATAGTCCTTGTCCATGCGGACCTTGTACTGGAGAGCATTGGCACCTGCGATACAGTAATCGATATAGTAAAGCGGACTATCGTAGATGTGGTGCTGACGCTGCCAGTAGCCGCCATTCTCAAAGTAGTCATTACCTGTGTAATCAAGATGAGGTTTGTACTGACGCTCAAGGTCTCTCCAGACTTCATTTCTTGCCTTTGGTGAAAGACCGGGGTCGCTGTACATGATATCCTGGAACTCGTCCACCATGGTTCCGTAAGGGATAAACATGACAGAATCCATGAAATGCATCTTTATATAGTCATCGGAACGCTTACCGAAGATGAGTGGCATCCATGGCTCAGTGAAGAATTCCATGGACATGGAGTGGGTTTCGGCAATCTCCATGGTGATGTCATTGTGCTCGATGATTGGATCGTCGGCTGTGATGTATCCCTGGAATGCGTGCCCGCACTCATGAGTGATGACATCTGCATCTCCTGAGGTTCCGTTGAAGTTTGCAAACACAAATGGCGCCGAATAGTCGGGAATCATGGTCATATAGCCACCGGTTTTCTTATTCTTTCGTCCTAAAACATCAAAAAGCTCAGAATCACACATGAAGTTGATGAATCGTCCGGTTTCCGGTGAAAGTTCGTTATACATTTTTCTTCCTGCGGCCAGAATCTGCTCCGGTGTACCGACGGGAGAAGGATTACCGTTTGTGAAGTAGACACCCTCGTCTATGTAACTGAGTTTTTCAAGACCGAGCTCACGTCTTCTGATATCATGAAGCTTTTCTGCGAAAGGAACGAAATCATTCTTGACCTGCTTTCTGAATTCCTGAATATCAGAACGTGAGAAACTGTTTCTGTTCATGCGGGCATAGCCAAGAGGAAGGTAGTTTTTTTGCCCCATAAGTTCGCTCTGCTTTGTCCGGTTTTTAACAAGTTTGTCATAGAAGTCGTCAAGTTCTTCCTGATGAGCCACGAAGAATTCACTGAACTTGTCCCAGGCTTCTTTTCTGATACTTCTGTCCTGATGATGAAGATATGGATTCATGAGGCTTAAGTTAAGTTCTTCGCCTTTCCAGTTTATCCGTGCGTTTGCCAGGAGCTTGTTGTAGCCGGTTTGGAGTTTGTTTTCCTCCTGCATGAGAGGTATGAGCTTATCATCAACAGATTTCATGGCAAGTTCAATATTCTTGAAGGCAACCTTTCCGATTTTCTCTTCGAGATAAGGTCTGAATGGGGAGTTATAGAACTTCTTGCGATATGAGACCACCAGATTCTGGAATACGGGCATGTTTTCGTCGAAGTACTCCTGCTCTGCGAGAAGCTTATCGTCAGACATATCTATATCTGAACGTATCATGGCGATCTGTGATTCAGTCATCACGTGATTATACATGAGATAGAATTCCTGATGGATTCTGAACTGTTCTTCTCCACTTTCGGCTTTCTCGAAACGATCTTCCAGATCTTTGAAATCCTGAGAGAGTTTCTTGAAATCTATGCGCTCGTAAGGCATCTCTGAAAATTTCATTTTATATCCTCCTTTGAAACGTCACACCATTGTGATTTCGCTCTGCGAAGGAGTGACGTTACATGCCGGTTCTTTAGAGAACATCTGGCATGTTCTGCTGTAAAAGACAGATTATGTGAATATGCATAAAATGCCTCGTCCTTTGTGAAGTACCGGATCCGATGAAGAATCCGACACATGAACCGGTTCCTCGCGGAGCGAGATATGTATGAACCGACGTTCCCAAAGGGCGGGG
The DNA here is from genome assembly GCF_900113415.1 of Oribacterium sp. WCC10. Classification (GTDB taxonomy): domain Bacteria; phylum Bacillota; class Clostridia; order Lachnospirales; family Lachnospiraceae; genus Oribacterium. The sequence goes on from NZ_FOPH01000002.1 coordinate 311,671, forward strand.
CAAAATGTAGTACTATTATATATTTTTTTATTACAAGATAAAGATATTTTTTCGTCTTATGATCAAAGAACAAAAATCAACTGTCTTTATCAGGGCGAATCAGCCTGAATAGCATCAGCCTGAGGATTGGCAGAGGCTTGTGCATCGCCGGAACCCTGAACATTCATCCATGCTGCAGTTTCCGAAACCTTCTGAGCTTCCTGGGCTACTGTCGGCGTATAGTTATCGTCTGCCGATAACTGGTCAGGAGCATCAATAACATCATCATTTGCGGCTTCCTGAGAAGATGCTGCCGTCTCTACAGTTTCTGAAGACCTGGTTTCGGAAGCAGATTTCTTACTGCTTTCGGTTTCGCTGTTTTCACTGGACTTCTTTGTGCTGCTTGTTTCAGCTTCGGTAGTTTTGGCCGTGGTCTTTTCAGAACTTTCGGATGATGCAGCCTTTGTCTCAGGGGTTGCAGAAGCTTCCGCTACTGTTGTTTCAGTTTCTGTTTTTTTCGGTGGGAAAGAAGAATACTGTTTTCCGTTTCCTCCCTGAACGTCAGCATTTCTGAATGCAATAAGTTCAGATACAGTCACCATCTGATATCCCTGCTGTGCAAGCCAGGGGATGATTGTCTGGCAGGCAGCAAGTGTGGAATCGTAAAGTTCATGCATGAGGATGATGTCCCCGTCCTTCACCTCGGACTGGATGATACTTGCAACTGACTCGGCATTCTTTGACTTCCAGTCAAGAGTATCGATGGACCAGAAGATCATAGGCTGTGTTATAGTGCTTCGAACAGTGTCTGATATGATGCCGCCCGGAAGACGGACAAGAGCGGGTCTTATGCCTGTGACTTCCTCAACCTTCGCATTGGTCTTTTCGAATTCCTGTTGGATGTAATCAGAGGAGTTCTTTGAGAGTTTTTCGTCGTGATCCCAACTGTGGTTTGCTATTTCATGACCGTTAGCGGCCATACGTTTAACCTCATCGGTGAAATCATCTATACGACTTCCTACTATAAAGAAGGTTCCTCTGCCGTTGTTTGCCTCCAGGAGATCCATGAGCTTATCGCCAACAGAGCTCTTTGGCCCATCGTCCCAGGTTAGTGCAACCATAGGCTTTGTGGTGTCAACATATCGGCCATTTGATAAGACATGAGTGGGATCATAAGCTTCAGTTGTGGCAACTGTTGCTTCGGTGGTTTCTGCTGCAAATGTCTGACCGGCCACATCGATGGAAACATTGTCCTTATTTATATCGATGTTCTGCATCGCATCTACCTTCTGCTGACGGCTGTCATCTATATAACCGGTTATACCGGTTACGCCCTTCCATACAAAGACGACAGTAAGCAAAAGAACGCTGAGAACTATAATCCTGTATGTATAAGCCCGTTGTTTTGCCTTCTTTCGCCTCATGGCTCTCAGTTTCTTTTCGCGTCGGGCTTCTTTCTCGGCATTGGACATAACGTAATTCCTGCCGGTTCTGGTTCTGTCGGAACTATGTCCCTGTGAGTGGTTCTGTCCGGAATGTCTCGAACCCGTTGACGAAGCTGTACGGTATCTTTGATCTCCGGAACCTTGCCTTTGGGAGCGCCCGGTGCTCCTGTTGTTGTGATCCTGATAAATATTTCTTGCCATATTCTGAACTTCCAAATGATTAATCTACATATAGTGATAAGTTTATCACAAATTACATATTATGGGGGATTAAATATCAAAACAAATGTGTAGGTTTCAGGTTAAATTTTATGCCAGGAATGGATAAGAATAGACAAGGTACTTGGAAGTGAGATAAATATATGATAATGTACCCATCTAATGATGCGATCAGGTATGGGGAATGCTGCAATTTGCTGTTCATGGTCCGTGTGATTTAAACCTGTAGAACAGAGGTGAAAAACGGCTTATATAGAGTCGGCTGGATTTACAACTGTTTGTCAGGGATTGCGGATTAAAAACAGAGTTTATAAGATGAGGAGAATGCTGATGCGTTTAGACAAATATCTTGCCGATATGGGTGTCGGCAGCAGAAGTGATATAAAAAAGGCCATAAGAAAGTGCAAGGTCACAGTGGATGGAGAGGTTATACGTGAAGCGGGATTTGATGTATCATCGGATTCGCTCATCACCTTTTTTGGCGAAGAGATAAGGTATGAACAGTACCAGTATTACATGCTTAACAAGCCGGCGGGTATCATCTCAGCAAGTGAAGATAAACGGCAGACCACGGTTGTTGATTTGATTAGAGATGATGAGTTTGGAGGACAGACAAGAAAGGATCTTTTCCCGGTAGGACGTTTGGATAAGGATACGGAGGGGCTTCTCATCATCACAAATGATGGTACTCTTGCCCACAGACTGCTTGCTCCGAAACATCATATCGATAAAGTATACTATGCGGTGGTTTCCGGAGAGATTGACGAAGAGGATCGCAGTAAGTTCAAAAAGGGTATTCGTTTTGATGAGCATCTGACAGCTATGCCGGCAGGACTTGAGATTCTTTCTACAGGTAAGTCTGTGAAAGAAATAAGTGATGAACTTCAGTTGTCTCTTGATTCTGAAAGATTTGAAAGAGTCCGCTTGTCCGGTGCGGCCTTTAAGGGGGCAGAGGAAGCTGCCAATGTTAATTCGGACACACTTTGCTCGGAGATAAAGGTTACCATTCAGGAGGGTAAGTTTCATCAGATAAAGAAGATGATCAGAGCACTTCCCGGTGGTAAGGATGTGCTTTATCTGAAGAGAATGTCTATGGGATGCATTGAACTCGATGAGAGCCTTGCGCCGGGAGAGTACAGAAGTCTTACGGAAGAGGAGATTGCTGTTTTGAAGGATGCGACCTCCGGCGCAGAAGATTAAAAGGCTTAGGAAAACGCTGATTAAAGCGTTTCCCCAGTGTTTTTTTTAGGATGATTCCCGGGAGGAGAAATCCGGATAAGTATTAAGATGTATCAGTTTTATGGATACCTGCCGGATAAACGGATATATAGAAATATTCCGAAGAAAGGATAATAAATGGACAAGAAGTCAGTAAGTGAGATCAAATCAAAGTGTTTTAATAAGAATGACTGTCGTATAGACCGCATGCGTGCCTGTTATGTAAACGAAGAGAAGGAAAGAATCTCAACTTTCCATGATATGTTTCTTCAGCTTGAGGATGAGGAACGTTCCAAGTATTGTGAGCTGTTCAAGCGCTCAATGTCGGGTAAATTCGGAAGAAATCTGTTTAATGTAGAGTTTCCGATAGCAGAAGAAGTGGAGGGAGGTCATCAGGATTTTCTCATTAAACTACAGCAGTCTGAGCTTAAGGATGATGCACTTGTGGAGCAGATGTTCGACAGAATCATCAGAAGTTACAGCTATCCTGGAAAGTATCTGATTATTTTGAGCCATGGTGTTTATGATATTCCGCTGAAGCTTAAAGATCAGACTGTGCTTGATGATGCAAGCGAATATGTCTACAGTTTTATTCTCTGCACTATCTGCCCCGTGGAGCTTCTGAGAGAGGGTCTCTGTTATGATGTTAATGCTCAGACCTTTATGAGTCGTACCGATGATTGGGCGGTTAAAAATCCGGAAAATGCATTTTTGTTCCCTGCGTTCAATTTCCGTAATATGGATATCCACAGTTCTCTTTACTATTCAAGGCATCCTGAGGAACGTCACGAGGAGCTTGCGCTGGATGTTTTGGGAACGGAGCTTTCCCGAACAGAAAAAGATCAGCAACATGTATTCAGGGAGATCATAGAGACAACTCTTTCAGGTGACTGTACATTTGAAACGGTCAGAAATATCTCTGAACAGATCAATGAGATGATTCGTGAAAATAGTAACGATAAGGAAACTGATGACCATGTAGAGCTTTCGAAGGGAGACGTGAAGAGGCTTCTTGAATCAAACGGAGCTACAGACGAACAGTTAAACCAGTTCGAACGTATCTATGACGAAGCGGTGGGAGATGACAATTCTCCTCTTGTTGCCGAGAATATCCAGGATCAGAAGCATCTCGTCGTGAAGTCTCTTACTATGAAGCTTGATGTCAAGTCTGAGAATGCTGATTTCGTTGAAACCCGGGTTATTGACGGAAGAGAGTATCTCCTGATACCTATTGCGGATGATATAGAAGTTAACGGTATAAAGATAAGACAGAATCTGAAACCTGTTAAGGTGGAAGAAGAGGCAAAAGCCTGATCTTAGAACGGATGATTGATTTTCCGCAGAATGGATTTCTGCGAAAAGAGTTGATGTAGGTTGGATGATCCGTGACGGGGAAGCTTATTATCAGGTGGTGCAGATATAATCGGTTCTTTGTTGAATATTATGAGTCGCCCGACAAATGGGGCGCTAGAACCTTAAAAACCTAATACATTACCTTTTCTAAATAGTATAATAGAGATAGGATCTGTTGGAGGTATAGTTTATGTCATTTGCAACAAATTCATCTCAGCAAATCAGCTTGTTTGATTCTACTTCTAATTTAACCCAAAGAGAAGTAAAAATGCTTGAAAAATCATGGGCTAAATTTTTTTCTGAAAATATTTTTCCAGCTATAGATGAAGAGCCTTTCCGAGTATTGTACAGTGATCAGCCTTCACGCCGTAACACTCCGATTAACGTAATTATAGGTGCTCTTATTATAAAGGAGAT
>NZ_FOPH01000022.1:0-42889 GCF_900113415.1 Oribacterium sp. WCC10
GTTTCCTTATTTTTATAATCATACTTAGAATATCCAAGATGGTCGTCCATCTCAGCTTCAAGCATCCCCTGAAGAGTATCGCCTAAAAGGTCTTTGAGCATATCCTGTATGTCCTGAGCATCCTTAGGCTGATAGTGCTCAAGCAGACTTGTGATGAAAGCTTTTCTTTCGGGATCCATTTTTCTTCTACGTGACATAAAAATATCCTCCTGGATTAATATTAATTCTAACATCAATCCAAGAGGATTATATCCTTCTTTAGGTTTACACAGAATAAATTACAGTCTTACTTGTGTATAGTTTTTGTAACTTGTGTCTACTTTTTGTTGACTAGTTCATAGTAAGCGCCAAGTGATAGGGCGGATTTCATCCGCCGGCTATTAGTGGAATAATAGAAGGACATATTGAGTACTATAGTCTCATGTCTTTCTAAGGTATTCACAATAGTAGATCATTTTACTACACTACCGGTTCATAGAAGTAGACTATTTTACTCTACTAGAGAAGGAGAAATAGTAACACAACTATGAATACGAGAGCGAAGAAACGCACTAACGAGGAGTGGCGCCAGATCATCCTCGATGCACGTAATAGCGGGTTGAGTGATTATGAGTATTGTCGCATAAACACAATCCCACCAAGTACATTTTATAGAGCAATCAAAAGATTGCGCCGGCTATCCTGTGATATCCCTGCCGGAGTAGTAACTCAGGACAGGCAAAAGCAGGAAGTCGTTCCAATAAATCTTTCCGATCTGCCGTTAACAAAGACAGATCAGATACAACCGGTCCCAGGAGTTGTCTGCGACAGTATGTCTGGTCCTCTTGAGACAACAATGCGGATCACCATAGGAGGCAGCACCCTCGAACTATCAAACAATGCAGATCCAAGGCTCATTGGTTCGGTAATAAGGATGCTGAACAGCTCATGCTAGGCGATATCTCCAGCGCAAACAAGATTTATCTTGTCACTGGGTACACCGACATGAGGAAGAGCATAGATGGTCTCATGGCTATAGTCCGCGATGCGTATAACCTTGATCCGTACAGTAACGCCGTATTCCTGTTCTGCGGAAGACGTGCCGACCGCATCAAGGCCTTGCACTACGAAAAAGACGGGTTCTGCTTGTTATACAAAAGGCTCGAAAGAACCTACGGTGAAGCATTCCGTTTTCAGTGGCCAAGGCATGCATCCGAGGTCAGAAATCTGACCAGGCAGGAGTTCCGCTGGCTGCTCGAAGGTCTGTCGATCGATCAGCCAAAAGCAATAAAACCCACGACAGAAAAACGAGACTTCTGAGCTATAGTCAGGTTGCACAAACTTTCCGAAATTGCACAAAGCTGTCCTCCGGCAGAAGCCCTAGAACCTAGGAAAAACGTGCTTTCAGCGGTATAATTATACCAGTTTTGAAAGGACGGATTTAGGCTATGTCAAAGGCAGATCTCTCAGAAAAGAACTCAGAAGAAAAAATCGAATACCTGATTAATGAGGTCAATTCCAAAGAGGCTGAAGTGGCTGAACTTCGTCAGGAACTCGCTGATGCAAAGGAGACCATCGAAGAATTCAAGCGCATGATCTTTGCTTCAAGGTCAGAGAAAAAGCATGTCGGATTCGATGATCCGAACCAGATGACTCTGATGGATCTTTTCAACGAGGCCGAGTTTGCATCTGACCCGTCTGCAGAAGAACTTCCGATCGAGCAGGTCGTTGAAGGCTATCTTCGTAAAAAGGCAGACGATAAAAAAAAGAAGTCAACCTACGAAGAAATGTTTGATTCTCTTCCTTCAAGGGAACTCAGATGTTCTGTGGCTCCCGAAGACAGGATCTGCCCGGACTGCGGTGCCGAAATGGAACGCATAGGCTGGGACTATGTTCGTACCGAACTGGAGATCATCCCGGCCCAGGTACGAAAGGTCGTTATCTATCAGGAAAAGGTAGCCTGCAGGAAATGTGCCGAAAGATTTGGCGAGGCATATTTCGTAGAAGCCGAGATCCCATCCGTTCTGATACCCAAGAGCTTTGCGTCTCCGACTACAGTTGCTTACGTCATGTATGAGAAGTACATCAACTCCATGCCACTGTACCGTCAGGAAAAAGCCCTGTTACAGATGGGAGTAAAGATCAGCCGCACAACCCTGGCAAACTGGTGCATTTATTGTGGTCTTAAGTACTTTAAACCTGTTTATCAGGTAATGGCAGGTCACCTCCTTGAAAGGAATTGTACGGCGGGTGATGAAACACCCTGCCAGGTACTCAAAGAAGATGGCAGGACAGCCCAGCAGAAGTCTTACATGTGGATTCATTGTTCCACAAACCTGGATGGGCTTCCGCCGATTATGCTCTATGAGTACAATCCGTCGAGATCAGGTTCTGTCCCTGAGAACTTTTATAAAGAGTACAAAGGGAAGTACGTCATAGCTGACGGATACCAGGGCTACAATAAACTGCCCAAAGGAACTGTACGTTGTGGATGCCTGGCGCATTTCCGTCGAAAGTTCTATGAGGCATTGCCGGCAGCCGACAGGAAAGCAGGCAAGTCCAAATCTCCTGCAGCCCTGATCGTGAATCTCTGTGACAAGATCTTTGAGATCGAGCGAGGATTCATCGAACTGACACCGGCAGAGCGAAAAATACAGCGTGAAAAATCCAAGGAGCGCGAGATCTGGAAAATGATCTGGACTGCATTGGATAACATCTCAGCCAGCTCAGGGAGCCAGTTGGGGAAAGCGCTGACCTATGCCCGAAACCAGAAACCATACATGGAGAATTATTTCCTGGATGGCGGTGTTCCGGTTTCAAACAATTTCACAGAAAGCTGTGGTGCAAGACCATACGCAGTGGGAAGGAAAAACTTCTATTTCCACGATACGCCTGATGGTGCTGAAGCAAGCTCCATTATATATAGCCTTGCGCAGACAGCGAAGTTAAACAACATAAGCGTCTTCAAGTATCTGCAAACGGTACTTCTTTACATGCCGGACTACATCAATGAGCCCGAGGGCATTGAGGAACTGATGCCATGGTCAGATAAAATGAAGAAGCTTTGTGCCATAAACAAAAAACCAACGGTCGAAGATGAATCGGGCAACCCGGCACTCTTCGTCTAGTTAGAGTACACGCGCTATCACTTGGCGCTTACAGTTCATAAAAAGAAACTTCTGGTCCAGCGGACCAGAAGTTAACAATTACTGTTATTAATGATTATAAAACAACAAATTCTTTAACAAAATTATCTCCAATTGAAATCTTTGAACATCCACAACCTAATTCATTTGATATTTTTCTCATTTCATCAAAGTCATTACTATTCATTTTATTTCCACAGTAGATATGCGAAGGCTTTACAGGAATCTTAACATTCTTTCCTGATAGCATAAAATCATCATCAAATGTAATATATCTCCATTCCCTTTCAAATTCCCATGATTCATCTTTTATAATATTTCCAATACAATGTAACCAATAAAAGGCATTCGTCTTATCAGCTATAATATTTTCAGGTTTAAATACTGTTTTTATAGTATTAGTTAAATCAAATTTTCTTTCCAAGTAAACCACAGGCTTTAGAGCCTGTTGAAACTCATCATCTTCTGTAAGATTAGAAAAATCATATTCTACACAAAAGCCTTGGTATTTATCTGCATAATAATACCACATCGGAAAATTATTTATATCTTCTGTAAAACAACCAACAAAACAATTTTCAAACCAAAAAAGAATTTGTTTTTCAATTTCATCAAGATATTTATCTACAGTTACATCATATTGCTTTAAATCAAACGTTTTCAGTAACTCATCTCGGTTCCAGTAGTAGCCTTTTGCATCGTATGGATCATCAAATCCTTTTATATGAGATACATATAATTGATTATTCCTTAATGTTTTTATTCTATTATCAGCAACTCTTTCAAATCGATATAGCTTTTTCGGAATATTGTCTCTTTTTATTTTATTTGCTTCAGACAACTTTCCATCGTGTAAGCATCCAATATAATCACCCTTCCACTTTTCGCTTGTCATTTTTCCATCTATCTCCAATTATTTCTTTTATTTAAGTGATTCATAATATGTTTTTATCTTCTTTGCCATTAGCTTTCTTCTTTGCTCTAAAAATTGAAGATAGTCATCTACTGTCATATTCTCAAACCCTTCCGGAATACAATTCATTTCAAGATTCTTCTTCAATTCCTCTTTGTCTGTAATCCCTCCATAAATACCCTTTCCGGTTTCAAGTTGATTCATTACCACAGACATATATTTCTTTGGAGCATCATCACTGATTTTAATATTTATCTCAGTTTGCAAATATGTATAATTAGCTATCTGGTTATACATACTTTTATTTGTAACACCATTTTTCATCAAGTACTTCTTCGGGAACAAGTGATGAATATCTCCACGCTCTTCAAGCATTGTTTTTATTTCAATTTGTTCAGATAAGAATCCCTTATCATGCGCATTAACTTGAGCCATGAGGAATACATTATAATACGGGCTACTAGCCACCGATGTATTAAGATGGTCTACCAGAGCATGATTCCAAAACGCATCCGATAAAGCCCCTGCCTCAAATTGTTCCAAATACTCAATCGGATTCTCATAAGACATAAATCGCTTAATATCATAATCAAACGACGATTCCGGAGATCCAGAATATCTTCCGGTAAGCATTGTCGCAACAACCCATCTGCGTACAGTTTTTTCAATAATATTTGAATCTATTCCACGGTTTCTTAATCCAATAAATAACGTGTATCCAAAGTTAAGTACATTCTGTGATCTTACAAGTGATGCCTTTTCAATTCCAATTGATTTTAGAATCATCAAGTAACGCTTGAAATTCGTCTCGTTTACCACCGAAAGGACAGCATCATGCAAATCTTTAAACGATGCTTCCGCTATTTCATCCTTATATTCACGAGTTTCAAAATCACGCCCTGATAATAATGCAACTAAATCAGACAGACGGCCTCTTACAAATTTATAGGTAAAAGCCACTCGAAGTACATCCGTATAATCAGGAACATATATATCCTCATTTTCTTTAACTACCCATTTAATTTTATCAAATTCAGGTTTTTCAGCAAACTCCATATCATTGTTCTTAATAAGTTCATAATCAGCCGGAGATTGCATAAAATGACAAAAATAATCAATAATTTTTCTTGTTATGTTTCCGCCATAAATCTCATTACTTGAAATCTTACTCATAGCAAAATCAGCCTGAGATAAAACAACTCCTTTTGAATTTATTCGAATGAAGATATCTGTAACTTGTTCAATATCTAATTCATGAGAAAGATTAATTACTCCAAGATTATTATTTTCTATGCTTTTAAGATTCGTAATTATCCTTGATACTTTAGATTTATCTTCATTTGCAGCAAGTCCATTTTTATCGCAGTATTCCATTACAAAGCTGAAAACATCAAATGATGGGTTAAATATCTCTGATATATCACTTATGTACTTTACATCATTAGTTGTCGCTGGTGTAGCAACATCAAACTTCTCTTCAAGAGGATTAAACGCAATCTTAATGCGTTTCTTTTTATAATCAGAATCCACAACTTCCTGCCCTACAATAGCAGCCGTTAAAGCTGTAATTCTTTGCTGTCCATCAATAAGAACCTTCTTTCCTATCGACATTGTGCCATCTTTAAGCTTTACATCTGGATTCTGCCAAACAATAATATATCCAACTGGATAATTCTGGTACAAAGAATCAATAAGATCTCTTACTTTTGTGCTGTCCCATACAAACGGTCTTTGTATCTCCGGGATTGCTATTTCACCATTTTTAATACTTGCCAACAATGAACTTACCGCAATATTATTCACGTCATACTTTGCCATTTTATTTTCCCCTTATGCCACTTCTTTATACCTCATATAAACATACTCATATATCTTCTGCCTATATTCAGATATACGTATTTCATCATAACACTCCGGAAGTTCCATCCAAAGAGTATCTCTTATAAGATTATCAATCTCTGCTTTTGTTTCTTGCTTATCCGTCCAGTGATCCAATTCTGCAATTCTGCCTTTAATCTTCTCAAGTAAATCTACAGCTACCTTTTTAATAGCTTTGATGTCTTCCTTTGAAAGATTCTCATTAAACAACAAATCATACAAAGACAGTTCTTCGTCACTTGAAAATCCCTCACGAACATAACGTTGCTCCTCTTCGTTCATGGAATTTGCCAAATCCATTAAGTCCATGAAAGTCTTTTCGATATTTGCTCTGTCCTGCTCCTGATTATACTCTTCGATAATCTTTTGATATCTTTCATAATAATCTACACGTGAAGGATTTTCTTTCAGCATTACATCTATTCGAATTTGAATAAGCTCATCCAAATCTTTTAAGACAAGATTCTTTTGTTTAACTTTCGCAAACTCTCTACGTAACAAATCAAAGTCAATCTTCGATATATCAAAACGTTTTGCCTGTTTATCTTCCACTGTATGAGTATCAATTTCAATATAATCACTTAAAATCCCATTAATCTGAACCATCAAATCAACGGTATCTACATGCTTTTTCTTTTTCTTAAGTTCATCAAATATAGCAATTATCGCATCCTTGCGTTCACGATCAGCTTGTGATATATCATCTCTATCCAAATACTTCATCATACGTGTAAGTTCAGTCGCGTAGGTCGCAAAACGTTTTGCTGACTCCTTACTGTCAGATACAGCATTTGCCGCCGTTTGTAACATACCAAGCTTTGTAAAGTCTTTAGCATATATCAAATCATTTAACTCGAAATCTTTTTCTTCTAAAAACTCTTCAGCAGAAGATATCACTTCAAGCACTCGTGTAATAAGTTCCGCTTTGTCTACTGTAGGATCAGTGTTTCTTCCACCTATATTTGCAGTATAATCCGCAAGAGCTTTTCTTAACGCTTTAACAATACCAATATAATCTATTATCAAGCCATTGCTTTTTCCTTCATTCACACGATTAGCACGAGCTATAGTCTGCATCAAGGTATGTGCTTTTAGTGGCTTATCCAAATACAAGCAAGACAAACACTTTACATCAAAGCCGGTAAGCCACATTGCGCAAACGAAGACCACGCGTAATGGATTATCGGAATCTTTAAATTCCTTATCCAACTCACGCTTTTCCATCTTTGCTCTGTGAACCTTAATATCTAAATCCCATTTTTTGAATGTCTGGATTTCGTTTTGTTCCTGTGAAATCACAACCGCCATCTCGGTTTCTTTCATCCACTTAATCTTTCGATCTAATTCAAGCACTTCTTGCTGAGATGCAGTTCTTCTTTCTTCCTCTAATCTTTCAATTTCATCTTTCCAGTATTCCTGAACGAAATTATACATACGTACACATGTAACTTTATTAAGGCATACAAACATCGCTTTTCCGCTCGTCCAAAGGTCTGTATAATGCTGTACAAAATCCTTTGCAACCGAACGAAGTCGTGGCTCCGCAGTTAAAAGATGAATTTCTTTCTCAAATTCATGTTCTAATTTTTCCTGCTGTTCTGCATCTAAATCGGCAGCTTCAATCGCATCCAGTATTTCATCCGTAATCTCAGGATTATGGATATCAAGAATCTTCTCACCGCGATTTTCATAATATAAAGGAACTGTTGCCTTATCTTCTACAGCACGCTTAAAGTCATAGATCGAAATATAACCACCAAATGTACGCTCAGTAATATTGTCACTTGATAACAATGGTGTACCTGTAAATCCAATTCTTGAAGCTGTAGGTAGTAACCCAACCATATTATCCGCAAATATACCATACTGACTTCTATGCGCCTCATCAGACATGATTATAATGTCATGGTCAGGATATACAGGTTCTGTAGGCTTTTTATTAAACTTCTGAATAAGAGTGAAAATAAAACTTGGATTCCCTTTTAGTTTTTGTACTAAGTCATCTCCACTTGTTGCAGTAAACTGCGATGCCTTTGTTTTCCCTAAAAGGCCACAATTCTCAAAAGTATCACTAATCTGTGTATTTAATTCTTCTCGATCTGTTAAAACAACTATCGTAGGGGAACCGGTAAACTTCCTACGTATTTTCTGCGATAAGAAAAGCATCGAATAACTCTTTCCCGAGCCCTGAGTATGCCAAAAAACGCCCAGTTTACCATCATTAAGCTTACGTGCTTCATAAGCCTTTATAGCTTCATTAACACCCAAATACTGATGATTCCTTGCAAGAATCTTAATAGTCTTTCCACCAGAATGATCATAGAGGATAAAATTCTCCAACAAATCAAGGAAATTGTCCTTCTTACATATACCTCTAAGCATAGTTTCAAGAACCACGTTTCCTTCGTCGCTCTCATTTAATCTCTTCCATTCATGGAAAAACTCATATTTACTTCCAAGAGTACCTATCTTTGCTTCCACTCCATTAGAAAGCATCAAAAAAGCGTTGTAATAGAACAGATGCGGAATTGTATCCAAATAATCTGTGTAGTTGTCAGTATATGCATTCTGAACATCTACGGAATTCTTCTTAAGTTCCACAAATAATAGCGGGATACCATTAACAAAGCCTACAATGTCTGTTCTACGACGGTACAAATCACCATGAATTTTCATTTCCTTTACTGCCAGAAAATGATTTCGTTCCATATCATCCGGATGCTGGAAGTCAATAACCATGGCTCTCTTTTCTTCCGTCTGCCCATTTGGTTTCTTTTCCGTAACCGGAATACCATCTCGAATAAGGGAATACTTTTCTTCGTTTATCTGCATTAAAGATGAAGTTGATAGATGTTTTTCAAAAGTGTTCTGAGCTTCTATTACCTGTGCATCTGTAATCCACGGATTGAGCGTACGAAGTGCCTTCTGAAAATATCGCACTAAAAGGATATCCTTGTAAGAACTTCTTCCAAAAGTTCCATTCTTTCCAAGGACTTCTTGGTTATATGCCATCTCTACCTGCCACCCTAACTCTTCTTCTAGCAGATGTCCGGCACTTTCTTGTACTAATATATTTTCAGAATAATCGTAGCTCAACGTCATTCCTCCTATAACAAATCTGGCAAAGTTGGATCGCATCTTTTAGCATTTGTGTGTGCTAAAACAGTTCCCACTCTTGTGATTTCAAATGAACAAGGTATTCCTTCCCACCAATTTCTAATCTTTTTAAGCGATTCAAACGAATCCCATTTCTTAATAAACTCATCTTTTACGTTATTTAGCATCATTTCATCTTTAGAATACAATTTCCAAACTTCCTCTAATGCTTTTGTCTCAGTTTCAGTTAAAGGTCTCAAATCCGAGGTGATGTCGTTTGATATAAATAGATTTTTTATAGAATCTTTTGTAACTATCTCCAACCTAACAAATCCATCGATAAATTCATTTCTAACTAAAATATTAGTAGATAATCCAACCTTTGTGATTAATTCAATTGCTTGCTTATACTCCTCAGAATCTATTTTTATTCCAAGACACGCATATCCATTTAATTTCTCACAATAATAATCTCTAAATTTCTTGAAAGTACTAAATGAAGTCATTCTAACTGCTCCAAGAACATCTAAATGATCAATCCAGTCTCTATCACTTGGAAGATTTATATATAATAACTTTGAAAATAATCCTTCAAGCACATTTAATCCTTCATTTATATTTCCGCTAACTGGAGAATACCTATTAATTGCATGAGCTACTGTCAAACCGCAAAGTGCATCATTATCAATATCATCAACGATTTCAACTGCTTTTGCAATTCCTACGCGATTTTTTCGATCTGCTCCTTTTTGAACATGGCACATAAGTAGTTCTGATAACAACTCATAATCATCTTGTCTTTCAGTCGCAGCAGCCGTTTGTTGGGCTTTCCTAAGCAAAATCTGAAATGCCGGATCACCAAACGCATTTACTGCCGCTTCAACTTGCATTACTCTAGGAATAACTGCCATTTCCAGTTTTTCTAGTCTCGAATTCGAAACAGCATATGCTTCTTTCGTATATTGGTCTAACGCTTGAGGAATCATTTCAGCAAAAACACTTCTTACCCTCTCTTCGCTGATTCCTTGATTTATAATCATTGTACCAACCTGAGTCTGCATAGAGTCTTTTCCTGCAACCTGTCGCTGAAAAGTATTATCTTCTGATTTTTCCAACTTGTGACTGTTCAGCCTTTGAACCAGCTTTTTGAACCTGTCTAAGATTCCCATTTATACCATCCCCTTCAATATTGTTATCTATTTCGAGTTCTTGTTCCTGTTTTGCTTTATCTTTTGCAATCTGCTTTTGCAATCCATTCTTCTTTATACCTATCTTATAACCAACAAAGCCGCCAAATATAATACCCACAATTAGCATTACAATCTCAGTACCAATTCCTTGAAAAAACCATTCATACCACATATCACACCTCTATTTCTCCGTTCATAAGCTTTGGAAGAAGTCTATCACGAACACCAGCCAACTTGTTATTACTCATACTAAGAGCAAATATTTTCTCAAAAATAGGCTTACAAAAAACGTAATATGCTTTTCTCAACTGCTCATCCGGATAAAATATTTTTATATTTCCAAATTTTGTCTTATTAACATTTGTCATAGTAGCACCATTACTTCCAACACCATCTAACATAGTTTTCAACCTTCTCATAGTAGAATATACATAATATACATCATCCTCATTACTCAAAATGATACTATTTATCTGCTGGTTCGTCTGACATGGTTCAACAGCTATATTCACGAGACCAACTGTTGCAATACAGGAAACCATTATTCCATTCTTAGGAATAAATTTATTCTTTTGGGTATCGGCACCTTCTTTTGTTAGTGTTGATTCTGTGGCTATCGGATAAACACAACCATGCATATCTGGTATTTTTACAAAAGGTATATCTCCTCCATAATACTGCTCCTTCGATGTGGACGGCGTTTTTCCCGTTACAATTTCTCCTAAATCAGAGATCTTTTTTCTTTCCCATCCTTCCGGAACACCATCAACAATTTTACAATCCTTATACCCAGGAAATCTCATATCAACAAACCATTCCTTGTAAAGTCGCTGTGCAGCCTCTTCTAATAGTTTGATTTGTTTTTGGTTGTTTTCAATGAGATCATCATATACTGATAGCATATCCGCAATTTTATTTTGAATTGCTATATCAGGTGCAGGAAACTTTATTGTTGATAGTTTGTTCCATGACAGATTATCTTGTGCTGCCCCCTGCGAGATCTGCTTACAATCCTTCTGTAACATGTCAAAAGAGTATTTGATAAATTTAACATTCGATATACCCTCATATGGCTGAAACCCCATAATACTGTCTGGAAAGCAAGCGTCTATTCCTAATATTGCTGTGTCCGCAATATTGGCAGCTATGGTTATACATAAAGTTCCCACTTCCCATAGCTTACTTTGTGATAATCCCTTATCATTATATGTACTTTCATACTCTGTCAAATATAGATTAGCAGCTTTAACATCAGCAGTTTGAACAAAAGGATATTTTCCACCAAACAACGATGCATCATTCCTTGGCCTGTGTTTTGATTTTCCTCTTGATATTGTACCAAGTTCATCTAGTGTTTTATATTCCCAACTCATTCTTCCATCTCCTTCTTCTGGAGATAGAACATCTCCTTCTGTGCTTCTATTTCCGCTTTCAATTCTTCTTCTGATGGAAGATATAGCTTGTATTTTGATGCAAAAAGCTGTTCATTATCATGAAGAACCGAATATCTTGCGATATCTTCATCTGTATCAGAACATAAAACGATACCAAGAGTTGGATTATCATCTTCTGATTTCTTCAATTCATCATACATACGGATGTACATATCCATCTGTCCTACGTCCTGATGTGTGATTTTCTTAGTTTTCAAATCAATCAACACAAAACACTTCAGGATATAGTTATAGAATACTAAGTCAATATAATAATCTTCTTTTTCTGTATGGATATGCTGCTGTCTCGCAACAAAAGCATAGCCTTTGCCAAGTTCCATAAGAAACTTTTGAAGATTATCAATGATGCACTGTTCTAAATCCGATTCCAGATATGACGTATCTTCCTGCATACCAAGGAACTCTGCAATCACCGGATTTTTTATAAATTCAAGTTTATTCTGATACTGACTTGTAAGCTCCTTCATTTCCTGCTCTACTGCGATTGGATTTTGTGTTTTTAACATTCTATAGTAATACTGTGTAGAAATATTTCTCTGTAATGTACGTACACTCCAAGCCTGATTGTATGCTTCATTTTCATACCATTCTCTGGCATCTGTATCTTCTACTTGTAACAGGACTCTGTAGTGCGTCCATGACAGCAACTTAGATTGTGGACTCACTGAGTCCACAATCTGAGGATACTTCTGATAAAATTTCGCAAACTTATATAAAGAGCTCTTATCAAACCCTTTTCCATATTCCTTTGTCAATTCATCTGACAAAGATGCAATGATTTCTTTACCATATCTGTCCGTACGTTCACCACTTAATTCCTCTTCTACTATTCTTTTACCAAGGAACCAGTTTCTCATTACCAACACAGCATTCACTGATTGAAAAGCTCTCTTTTGAGCAGAATCAATAATACTTTTTACATCAGAGACTATGTCAGCTGTTTTTTCGTATTTGATTACTTCTAAATCTTGTCTATCTTTCATAGTCCCATCTCCTTCATATTCTGTGAGATGGCATCCATCAATTCATTACTTTCAGCTTGAAGCGAAAGTAACTCCTGATGAATCTCTGCCATTCTTTCTTCAAAGTCCACCCCATCATCTTCTACCGGCGCAACACCTACATATGCTCCAGGAGTTAATGACCAGCCTTTATCTTCTATGCTGATATCATTTTCATCTGCTTTCTTATCACTCGTTGTATATGCAATCTTACAAAGTCCTGGGATATCCTGATATTCGCCATCACCAAATTTGCTATAAAGCCAATGTGCCTCTTTTACTATTTTTGCAATTTCTGTAATGTCTGCTATCTTTTCATCCCATTCTGTCTGAACACGCTTCTTATCTTTTCTATCTGCAGCCTCGACTGCTTTTTTAGAGTTCTCTTTTAATGCTTTTAGTTGCTTTTTTACAACCTCTATTCCCTCCCCAAACACATCATCATTGACATCATTTAATCCGGCTTCTCCAGTTTCAGAAACCAAAGTAGCAATTGTAGTTTTATATTCTTCAAGCAATGCCTGATACTTCTCTGGCTCACCCCTATAAAGCCATACAATTGCATTTAGATTCTTAAGCTGCCATTCACTCCATTCATTTAATGTACGATCGACAACTGTATAATAATTTCTGGCATCAATAAATAAGACCTTATCCTTAATAGCATCAGATTTGCCTTTATCATAGAACCATAATGAGCAAGGCAAACTCTTCGTGTAAAAGAAATTATTTCCAACAGAAATCATGACATCCACATGTCCGGTCTTAACAAGTTTCTCTCTAATATCCTTGTCACTTCCCTGGCTATCTGTAGCAGATGAAGCCATAACAAAGCCGGCACGTCCCGTTTCATTCAAATATGCATAGAAATAAGAAATCCATAGATAATTTGCATTTCCGATTTCTTTCTTTTTATTCTCTTTTGGAACACCAAATGGTAACCTTCCTGCATTTGTAGCTGATTCTGCTTTAACCTTATCAACGTTAAACGGTGGATTTGCCATGACATAATTACACTGTCCTTCTAGGTTATGTGCATCATGATAAAAACTGTTTGCTTCGTCTCCAGACTTAATCACGCCCGTAAGTCCATGCACAGCCATATTCATCAAGCAAAGCTGGGCATTATACTTAACCTTTTCCTGACCATAAAAAGTCATGCTTGAATTAGCCTGTAATCCTGCTTCATTTACAAAATCACCAGTCTGAACAAACATCCCACCTGAACCACATGCCGGATCAAGAAGAACACCCTGCTTAGGTTCAAGAATATTAACAATCATTTTTACAAGTGACTTTGGTGTAAAGAAAACACCGTCATCAGATGCAATATTCTTAGCGAATTTATTTAGGAAATACTCATAAATACGTCCAATAACATCACCACCAACCTCATCTAGTGCATTGTTATTGAATATTCTTAAAAGCTCTCCAAGCAACTCATCTGAGAAATCTGTATAGCTTTTTGGCAGAACACCTGTAAGTTGCTCACTCTGCTGCTCAACCAAATTCATTGCATTGTTTACTACTTCACCAAGACTTGCCATAGGCTGTCCATCAACATTTACTAATCCCATTGATGAAACATTTGAAGGCAAATTAACAAGATAACTAAACTGAGCCTCTTTAGGAAGATATAGTGCGCTTTTGGCTACAAAGTCGCTAGCTTCAACAGGCATTTGTCTTCCGTTTCTAACGGGTCTTGTCTTTAATATTTCCTCTTCAACCATCTTAAATCGGCTATATGCATATCTAAGGAACAGCAATCCAAGCACAGGCATGCAATACTGATTTGATGTTAATTTTGAACCTGCACGGAGTAAGTCTGCAGATTCCCATAAGTCTGATTCAAGTTTTTTTATACTTCTGTTATCCATATCATTATCCTAACTTTCTATATTTTGCTGTGGGCATATAATTGTCCCATCCTATTTTCAATTTTAATCTTTATCCTGTCCCATTTTACGGACTCTTCTTGGATCTTCCGGTTTTTTTGCATCTTTAGGCACGAGCCATGTATTGGCAGCAAAAACTGCGCCTTCAATCCTACCTTCTCTGCACAATGTCGTAACTCGACGACGTGAAATATCCCAGATTTTTGCAATTTCCGATGTAGATACATACTCCATATCAAATCCTCCATAAAAAGTCGAAAAACTGGCTCTTTTATTATATTCCTTGCGAGGAATAGTTTCAATCGAACCCATAGTTTCTAATCAATAAAAAACCCGCCCCAGAGTGTCAATCAACAGAATCATTTTTCTGCTTTTGACACCCTAGGACGGGTTCGTTTATTTATAGCCAAGGCCACTTAAGGTTAAGTGCCCTTCATATTCACTTTTATAATTCGTATCGTAGCAATTTTAAAAATTGTAAACTAGTTGTAAATTCATTTCTTTATTCCATCAAATGCTTGAAAATAAAGGATTTCTAGCTATTGGTTAATACCATGCCGTGACAAACGAAGAGAATTTTTATCATAAGCTATGACTGAAAGTGAGGCTGGCAATCTCTTGCCAGCCTTATTGTATCAATCACACTTCCCGTATCTCGAACATCCATTGCATACCGGCCGCATACCACAATTTCGACATCTGTCTCCATAATACGCCTCGTACATTTAGCCATCCTTAAGTCCGCATCTTTAAAATGATTACCCGGATTAATCTCATAGGCTGTTTCGATGCCCTTTTTCCTAAAATGTTCTACTATACTAATGGTATTTTCTTCTACGGATTTAAGAAATGGATTTTTAGTTTTTGATTCTTTATCGCCTATTGATTACTTCAATTCCATCTTTCCCAAAAAGTCCTCTATGATCGCATCGGTAGCCATCTGCTTTTTCTCATCAGTACTGTAATTTGAACATATTTTTACAACAAAGATTCCGTCATCTCTCGGAACAAAGTAGTTCACATAGACCATATCATCATCTTCATAAGGCCCCTCACTCATAAGTACTGTGCACCCTTCGATATCCTTAAATGTCACATCCTCTGTCCTTTCGAGCTTTACATCTTCATCAATCAGATTAGAACGGAGATCCTTGATGACGCTGTCCATATCGGAACCTTCTTTTCTATATATTTCGATCAGGAATTCATTCCAGTCATCACTGTCAACATTACCGAAGGCATCTGTATCTTCCGTCTCAAAGGCGCAGATTTTTCTCATATCAAACTGAGTGGTATAGGCGAAATTACCTACGTAATCAACTATCTGATCTTCCTCTCTTGTAGGAGGTGCATTCAGAACAGGAACAGGCGCCCATCCAAACTCCTGATACTGCGTGATATACAACCCGTTTGTATTGATATAATTTGCCAATGACTCAGCAAGATACTTATCACGGTCATCGCAGGCTTTCAGATATGCATCCTTCAACCCCTCTTTCCCGAAAAGCTTATCAAGAGAAGCATCAAATCCAGATCCGTCCTCAAGGAAATCAAAGTCACTAACGATAGGACTACCGCCTGTTGTATCAAGATGCGCCACGCCACCGAAGGAACCTCCGCCTTCCTCGATAAGAGAAGTCTTCATCAGTTGATACTTATAAATCATGTATTCGCCCCAAAGCTTCACATCCTTTGGATCACTGTCATCCATCTTAAGGACGATTGGCACGCAAATATTGAGATCCGCCGCTTCATCTCCAAAACTGTTTTCTACAAGGAAATGACAAACACTGTCTGCATACTCAGCCCAGTCTTCCGTTCCATAGTAATGATATTCCGGCAGCGGTAACCTCGGATAATCTACCTCATCCACCGAAGTATCTTTTGATTCCGCCTCAGACTCCTGAGGATCCTCTTTACTCTCTTCTATGGTCTGTTTGCTTTCCTCCACCGTTGATTCTGCTTCCGGGCTTGTTTCAATCTCAGGAACCGGATCATTTGAAGAATTTCCGCAACCGATCATCCCAAAAGCCAAAATGCAGGCTGCTGCCATAAGTATCAATTTCTTTTTCATTTACGACTTCCTCCCTCATTGATAGATTTATCACTTTGCCCACTAATCAATTCCAAACTTCAATATCGGATGTTTATCCTGATCGATAAGTGCATATACGGAAAATACTACTGAACCAACCAAAGCCATGATCAGATCATCCATAGTATCGATAAGTCCGATGTCGATATATCCCGGTAGAATCTGACCTCCCACCGTAACTTCACCTATATTTTCTATGGATTCTATAGCTCCCGTATTTCCCGCAAGAAGATATGAATCTATCCGGGAAACAAACACATCTTTCTGCATATCGAGAAGCCATACTTTATCAACCATATACTCTGTTATTTCCCAAAGAACCGCGATGAAAATCGAAAGGGAAATTGCAAAAACAATATTTCTGATTCGCGCTTTTTTACTCCCCTCATCTCCGATGGACAGATAATAGTATCCAAACAGTGTAAACAGAAATCCTTCGGTACAATGCATCATATTATCCCACCAGGGAAAACGCATATATAATCCGAAGCAATAACCCATGGCATGTCCCAATGTGTAGAACACAGAAAAAACATACACAGTCCATGGGATAGTCATATTAAAAAGAAGTTCCATTCCTATGGGAATCATGACCAAAAACAGAGTAATGCCCACTCTTAATGCATTTCCCGTATCATTTCCAAGAGTCAGATAATATATAATCAAAAACGACAAAACCGCCTCAATAAAAAGCAGAAATATAGTTTTACCTCTTCTCTTTTTCAGCCTTTGAGACAATGTATTCCTCATTTGTTTTTCCATGAACATTACATATTCCACCATAAACACCCCTGATATAAAGCCGGAATCCCTTCGTATTCCTTTAAATCCTGCCCCACAGCTCCTTCAGTTTAATGTCATATGCAGACATGCTGATAAATACTCATACCTTCAAGTCTTCGAAACTTCAGGCCAGCCCCACGGCTCTCGGTAAAAATCCCAAACAGAAATGAAGCGCCCATACTCCCCAGATATTCTTATCTCTTTCATACAGAATTCCTGTAAGCATGCACAGAACCCCGGCAGCCGATAAATAGTACAACGGAAAATGCATGTGATAGATGCAAAACAATAATCCGATATAAATCAGTGTACTCCACTTTTTTCCTCCCATGGCCTGTTTTACATTATCCTGCCACAGCGGCTTTATCAAAAGCTCCTGCCACAATGCACTTAACGGATAAAACCACCTGAAATTGATATTCAGATAAAGAGCAAACAGTGGTCGTGCCGAAAAAACGGGATCTGTTGAATTCTTATAAAGTCTGTAACCAAACAAAACTGCGGCATATATAAGTATTATCGTCACCGCTTCCATCATCTCACGTTTGAAATTACAGTCCTTTGAGATTCTGAAACACGAAAAAGAAAAAGACAGTTTACCGCATAAAACCAGAATCACCGCTATCACGGATATGATGACCATAAATATTTTGATAAGTAAATTCTCACTTCCCGGTATCGTATATCCGGGCAGAATCTTTTCGCAGATCTTATTCGTAACAATAAGTATAAGAATACTTACGAGACTTAATGCAAAAACAGATCTGCTCTTGTTCTCTAATTTTTCCAATTATGTCTTCCTTTATAATCCCCAGTTTCAGGTAACTCACACCTGCTCAGTCGTGGTATTATGATAGTTTTAGTCTTTGAAATCCTGCCAGGAAAACGCTTTAATGAACATTTCCCTAATGATTTTTCTTTTTACTGAAAATCCATGATATACATATCCCAATCATAAACCACCCGGCAAGCACCAGTATGGAACCTAAGAAAAATCTCTTTTCAAATATGGCATTGTACAACCAGTGTCCCGGGATGATCACGGATGTTATGTCCCATAGCCTTGCCCAATCAGGCAGTTCGCACAGAAGCCCCGAGAAAAGTGAAACAACCATGGTGCTGACGGGAGAAATTAAAACAAGATTTGAAAATTTTCCGGATATGCAACAAATTATCAAGGCTATAGCTGCCGATGAGCATATATAAATTCCAAAAGAAATAAAAACATTGACCGGGTCAGGGTGACCGCTTGTTATAATGACCGGAATAAATCCCAAAAATGATATAACAATTCCGGGAAGGGACTGAAAAATAAAGAGTGATGCGATATTACCTCCTTGCCCTGAAACTCTTCTCAAAAGTCCGGTACTTGAATAATTGCACATCCATGTACCGCTTATACAAAGATAAAACATGGACAAAACCGCATACCACCGTATGCCGAAATAGTTTTCTTCCTCTTCTGTTTTCTCTTCCTTACCCATAACGCTCTCTACATCGAGGAGAGACTCTCTGTTCCAGACATCCTTTATCTGTTCTCTGAATTCCGTAAGATCATCCTGCCCGACACCATCAATTTCTCCTATCCTCTTTTCAACAAGCTTTTCCGACCAGACTTTAATGACATCATTTATCACCATTTCGGTAAATGTTGTCATATCATATGAATCCGCCATAACTGTAATGTGAACCAGCGATTCATATTCACCTCTCCCGATTTTTTCCGAAAAATCAGGAACAATTTCAATTATACCCTGAGCTTTATTGCCGGCAACTTCTTTTATAGCTTCGTCATAAGTTGTTACATTATATTTAAAAGTTTCTTCTAAAGAGAGAATCTCTATGAGACGACTGCCAAGCATACCTTTATCTTCGTTAACGATTTCTATGATGATGCCCCTGGCATTTTCGTTACCACTGTATTTTGAAATATATATGGAAACCGCCACAGCTATGATGATCACAGCCAATGAAGAAAAATCCATAAGCAGTGCCCTTGCTCTGCCCTTAAGCAATGCATAATAATTCATAGGGCACTCCTTTTCATGTATAGAACAAATCCGGCAACAGAGAAAATCACAAATGCCGAAAACAAAACAAACATATCAAATGCATAACGTTCAACCAGAAGGTTAAACATACCATTGGAAAAGATACTCACACTTGCTCTGAATGGAGAAATCCTCATCAGGAAAGCTATTGCTTCCGGAAGCTCTGTCTTATCGGATAAAAATGCCACCCCCGCTATGGATGCAGTTCCGAAATACAGTCCGGCCCAAAGCGCAGACTGTCCGCGTTTAAACATTGAACCTGTCAGAACTCCCAAAGCTGAAAACACCAGAGAAGTTAGTATAATTCCCGGAATAACAGACAAGGCAAAATCAAGCTGTATCTGTCTTAATAGGCGCGCAACCGGAAACATTATCAGAAATGAAGACAGTATCAGAATCGCTCCCGAAATAATTCTGGCCATAAAGTACCAAAAAAGCCTTCTCTTCGGAATACTTCTCTTATTAAAGATTTCCGATAAATCGAGACTGGTGAGGTAAATGATGGGAAATGAAGACATATATGCACATGTGGCAAAAAGAAGCGCAATGGCAAATCTGAAATGATAATCGGCTCCAAAAAGAAAAATACCGTTTTTACCTATGACTCTGCCTCTGTGAATGAAAACATTCTGTAAATCTATAACTCCCTCATCCCAGATTCTGAATATCTCTTCCTCACTTAATCCCAGTTTCTCTGCAATGCCTACAGCGATATTCACAAGCCGTATCCCCTGACCGAAAACCGATAAGCTGCTTTTTATTCCTGTATAAAAAGTCAGGGCATCAAATGCACGGGAAGGTGAATAATAAAACTCCATAACCGCTCTTTTCCCGCTCATGGAATCTGTATAGGTGTCGGGAGGGATATACATAAACACGGCAACTTTTCCCTCGTCCACCATACGTTCTCCCGTTTCTTTCTCCTTTACGGGATAAACAGCCACATTTCCCTTCTTAACCTCATAGTTGACGATTATATTCATCAACTGCTCAACGCTTTCGCTGTTATCTTCATTCAGAATCGCACCGGAAAAGAAAACTCCGTTTCCCTGAGTAAGCACAGGAGCCAGAAATAATGCAAACATCAGAATGACGGGGATGGGTGAAAGCATAGCCAGATAGGCCGTTTTTCCACGACCGAACAGTCTTTTGATATCATAAAGTATGAACATGAAAGGATTCATTCGATATGTCCCCTTTCAATTCTCAATGAACGATCCGTAAGCGGTAAAAGAATCGTAGGATTATGCTCTGTTATGATCATTGCGCATCCCTTGTCTTTTTCTTTTCTTAAAAGATGTTCGATGCATTCTCCACCGTGAGCATCTATTCCCGCAAGAGGCTCATCCAGTAACAGATAATCATATTTTCCCATCAACGCAACCGCCAGATTAACTCTTCTTCTCTGTCCGCCGGAAAGTCTGTCAACACGTTTACTTTTGAAATCCCCCATTTCAAGTTCATTAACAAGATATTCGGCACGTTCTATATTTTCTTTTCCTTTAAGAGATGACCATGCATATAGATTTTCCATAACGGTCAACTCCTCAAAAAGAACGATTTCCTGAGGCACATAAGCAACCTTTTCCTTAGCCTGTCTGCCTTTGAGTCCGTCCACAGTCACTTCCCCGGAATCCGGTTTGAGAACCATGGCAAGCATAGAGAGAAGTGTGCTCTTACCGCTTCCATTGGATCCAAGTAATGCTATTATCTCTCCTTTTTCGAGGGATAATGACGCATCATCCACTGCCGTATACCTGCCATATCTTTTTACGAGACCTTTTGCTTCAATCATATATGATACCTGTTATCTGTTTGATGTCGCGACATATACACGTGCCAATGTTCCCACTTCGTATCATTATCAAGTATAAAATCTGATATCGGACTGCTTCACGAAGGACTAATACCACACTTCAGACCCTTGAGCCTGACACAAAGCACCAGTTACTTACTGTTCAAAACGAGACGCATTATCTGTTTCTGACCATCAGTGAAATAATATATCCCAGACGCACAACAGAATTACTGTTTCCCATGTTTGCAAAACCTGAACCGGTTTTACCTTTATCTCCCAGCATTTTGGCATGAATGGTTTCTTTCAGCATATCGAGATCACTTCCGCAATCAATACCCGATTCTGAAAGAAATACAGGTGCATTGATCTTGTCTTCCTGAAGTTTTCCTCTCTCATAGTTTGTAGTTATTTTTGCATACCCTTCCTTGGTTTGTAATTCAGTCACAAATTGACCTTTTCCATCAGTTATTACCTGACTGATGGAACCTGTGAAACTGTCTTCCTCAAGATGGATCTTTCCGGTCTTTTTCCCTGTTTTAATTGTAAAGCTTCCGCTAAGATCACGATCCAGACCGTTTATTTTTCCGGTTTCATCAACAACAATTGAAAATTCACCGAAATTTATTTTGTTTAAAACTTCATATCCCGAATCAATGGAATAAACTCCATCCTCATAATAAAAGCCTTTTCCCTTCTCAGACGGAACATCTAGAATAGTCTGCTTTTCCTTACCGTTACTATAACCGCTTAAATTGATACTATACGACTCCGAATCTTTTGTATAACTTATAACAACTCCTACAGGACTGTTCTTGTAGGAATACGTAGTTGCTGTCAGACTAATGCTGTCATCCGTTTCATTTTCTCCGAAAACATCATTCATATCAATATCATCACCGTTAGAAATACCGACAGTAATGAGTTTTGTCATCCCCTCCATAAGGTCTATAGCTTCCTGTCCCGATACAGTAACGCTCACTGTATCACATTTCTGTGTCTTCCCGAAAACAGTATAGTCTTCCCTGGATTTTTCGAATTCTTCTTTTTCTATTCCTGCAAGTGAAACCTCAAGAAAATCTTCCAACTGCCTGTCCCAGTCGACTTCATTTTCCGAAGACATTCCCTTCAACATAAGCGTATATCTGTCGATTGCCTGATAAGCTCCCAGTGACTTTGCAGCGCTTTCATCCAACTCGTATCTGACCATAGGAGAAGTTGTATTTGCGGGAGAATAAATAAACTCATTTCCATTGTAGTATACTCCCCCGGTTCCAAGGGATGTATCTCCCATATTTACGGATAATGTATATGCGGAATCTCCGCTTCCCGAATCATAACTGTATGACTGCTCCAGAGAATATTCCTGATCTTTACCGGAAGCATCCGATTCTATAGTGGTGATCTTGGTTGTAGTATGTGAATCTCTTGTGTCATCCATTCCGAGATGTACCATTGCTTCAATTGGTTTTGATCCGAAATCTGTAAACTCTTCACTGAAATTTCTGGTAACCGAAACCGTATTTTCTGCAAACAATGTCTTCGAATCTTTAAACATCCCGGGCAGTAACCTGATTGCGAAAAATGCACCTGCGCCCAAAACAGCAAGCACAGCAATAGCCGCTCCGACTACCACTATGGGGGAGCCTTTCTTTTTCGGCAGAACATTACCGTACTGCATCTGTGATTGACCGTACATATTGGGCTGACCGTATGTATTCGGCTGCCCCGCCATATTGGGCTGGCCGTATGCATTCGGCTGCCCCGCCATATTGGGCTGACCGTATGTATTCGGCTGCCCCGGCATATTAGGCTGGCCGTATGTATTCGACTGCCCCGCCATATTAGGCTGGCCGTATGTATTCGACTGCCCCGCCATATTAGGCTGGCCGTATGCATTCGACTGCCCCGCCATATTGGGCTGGCCGTATGCATTGGGCTGACCTTGCATATTGGGCTGGCCGTATGCATTGGGCTGACCTTGCATATTCGACTGACCGTATGCACTGGATTGACTCGATATATCCTCCTGATTCTGAGTCTGCTGAGCATTTTCTGTGTTTTGCTCCTGCATCAGAGTATGAATAGGAAAACCGCATTTACGACAAAACTTCTTACTACTGTCAACAACAGTGCCGCATTTTGGACAAGTAATCTGCATAATATCCTCCTTTAAAAAGCCGTCTTCCTTTTACATCTGATACAGACGTCTATCTAAACAGCTCAATTTTATGTAATTAAACCGTACAATCACCCGTGTCTATTTTTTATGTCGTCAACAGTCTAATCTTTTATTAATTTCTCCCGCTTACATTGCCACTGCCACCGCCAGCGTCACATTTCCGTAAATCTGTTTATGCACTAAAACCTTTTCCCGACCGTTTCTTGACGCAGCATAGGCTGCTGCCCTTTCACAAACATTGGAAACACCGGTAACACTCTGAACGAATGCACTTGCCGCAAAGTCACCTATAACCGAACTAAGCTCCTCAGGGGTATAAGTGATGAAAGGTATTTCTCTCTTATAACTGAAAGTCAGTATGCCCTGTTCATTCTTTTTTATGTCAATGCTTACAAGCGCCGCCACCGATGACGAATCGATACCGGAAGACTTAAGGCAGTTATCATAAGCCTTCATCACATCCTCTTCCGAAACACCCTTTCTTGCTCCTATTCCGACGTATACCCGCTTCGCCGCAAGTCTGAGTCCGATGGCATCGAAAGGTCTGATAACCGGCTCCTCATATTGAAGATATTTAGTACGGTAACTGATGACTATATCAGCCCTATCGATTTCTTTCGATGAAAGCATTTCGGCTTCCACGATTCCCGGTCTCTTCACCAGATTTTCCATGCCGATATCACTGTATATCCGCAATTTCTCGCCTCTCAGCACTTTCGCCGCAACTTCCTTTGCCTTTCCGAAATCAGAAATGATAAAGCCATTTTCCTTTGCAAAAACATCTACAGAAAAGGCACCCTCTATATCAGAAGCTGTGGTGATCACAGGCTGTGCCTTTATAAGTTCTGAAATGAAAGCAGTAAATTCATTGGCACCCCCAATATGACCGCTGAGAAGTGATATGACAAAGTGGCCGGCTTCATCAATGACAAGCACTGCCGGATCCTCTGACTTATGAATAAGAAACGGTGCTATGGCGCGAACTGCTATGCCGGTTGAACCTATGAAAATGATAACCGAAGCCTTATCACCGGTTTGATCTTTCGACTTATCCCTATCATTTTCATCATTACATACGCTTTCACCCGAATCTGTCACAGACACACCGAACCATGATGCCACCATACTTCCAAGCTCCCGTTGGTCAGAAATATCAGGAAGCGCCTTTGTTTTGGCATGAAGGCATATCTCTGTCTTTCCATCATACGCCCCGTCATTCCCGGCATTCCACCTTCCGCTTCTTTTGAAAAGTCCCTGACCTTCCTTCTCCGCATACAGCCATCTGCTTTTCAACTCTTCCGAAAGCCGATATCCCTTTTCGGTAAATGCTATGACCTGAACTTTCAAATGCCTCTCCTTTCCGATGCTCCTTAGCCTGTTTATAAATACAACTGTCATCGTAATTTATCATCTTACCGGGTACTTCTCTGATAAGCACCTATGCTTTTAATGGCTACACCAACTGTACAAATCCCGCGCATTGTTTCATTACCCGCATAAGATGCTACGATTCCTTTCCTCTATAACATGTAACAAAATTACGGTCATATAGTTTTGAGTATTCATATACTGTCTTATCGTCAATCGCCCGTCCAATGATAATCAGCGCCTGCTTCATATTTCCGTCAGCTCTTCTGGCTTCATCTCTCTGAAATGCCTTTGGAATCTCATCCAATGTTGTCCATACCACTTCTTCATCGGGCCATGTGGCTCTGAATACCACTGCCGCCGGAGTGTCTTCAGCATAACCACCGGCTATCAGTTCATCACGGACTTTCTCTGATAATGTCGCCGAAAGAAACAGTACCATAGTTGCCTGATGAGCCGCCAAAGACCTGAGTTTTTCCTTCTCCGGAACCAAAGTTCTCCCCTCAGCTCTTGTGATGATGACAGTCTGGGTCACTCCCGGGAGTGTGTATTCCTTTCTAAGAGCCGCTGCCGCACCTGAAAATGAACTGACTCCGGGACAAATGTCATATTCGATTCCTTTCTCCCTAAGCCAGTCCATCTGCTCACGGATTGCACCATACAACGACGGGTCTCCTGTATGAAGTCTCACGACGTTCTTCCCTGCATTCTCCGCATCAAGAAAAACCTTCAGAACTTCCTGAAGATTCATATCCTTTGAGTCATATATCTCTGCATCACTTCTACAATTCTTCAAGAGTTCTGCATTAACCAGAGAACCCGCAAAAATCACGATATCCGCTTCCTTAAGAAGCCTCAAACCCTTTACTGTTATCAACTCCGGATCTCCCGGACCCGCACCTACAAAATGAACCATTTTTTCCCTTATATTAAATAACATTAGTGTCAAAAGCCGACACAGATTCCCGGAACAATTTAGGTAAATGCTGATTATAGTGTTTCCTCAGTAACCATAAAATCAGTGTTTGAAAGAATCGATACAGAGATTAATTCCTTCAAACTCTTCCCCCATCGAACCTCTTCATCACCCTGCCAGCTTCTCCACATTTGCCCACTATCCCGAATCTCTCGGAATAGACTATGACTCCAAAACGCATTTTATCCTTTATTCTATGCTCCATATGAAACGCAATTTCTTTCATGATGGAAGTCATGACTTCATTTCTCAGCCCCATTCCTTCAAGAAGCGTAAGCATTTCTTCCGTGGTGGCTGCCTCTTTTATAGCTCTTACCTGTTCTATGGAACCACCGCATATTGCAAGGTGTGCTGCAAATATCTCCCACCTGCCGTCTGCAACCTTACTGTGGGTATTCATAATTCCCGCTGCAAGCTTAACAAGCTTTCCTATATTTCCAAGAAGAAGAAAACTTCCGCACCCATAGGAAATCGCAAGATCTATAGCCTCTCCAATGTAGTTGGAAACCATGACAACCTGCTCTGTATCAATTCCAAGCTTCTCAGCATAACGCTTTCCATAATTTCCCGGAACCGCGATTATACCTGATGTTTTGTCCTGAACATCTTCATTTCCACAGACTTCACTGTTCCCATTATCCTCCATATTTCCATATGCAGAAATATCTGATATCTCTATCCTGCAGTTCTTTTCTGTTTCATCTTCTGATTTTATTCCGGATCTCTGATAAAACATTTTCTGCCGAATCTCAGTCTCAATGGTGGCCACTATGGAGGCTTCCGACATCGGCTCCACTATGCCCGTGGTTCCAAGAATAGATATTCCTCCCTCGATTCCAAGCATCGGGTTAAATGTTTTCTTCGCAAGTTCCACCCCATCCGGCACTGAAACGGTAATGAGAAATACCTCTGAACCATCTCTTTTATCATGAGATTCAGATTTACAGTCAGATTCTGATCCATTATCTGCTGCTTTGAATGTCTCCTCCGGCTTTTTATCCCGGACACCACCTGCTGCATTTGAGAAATCTGAAGTCGTAAGATTATACGGTAGCTGAAATTCAGTTACACCGACGCTTTCAGTGTCATCAGCTATCATTTCAAGTATGTCCATTGCCGCCCTGAATATCATCATTCTGGGAACGGGATTTATAGCACTTTCACCGGTTTCCTGTTGAAGCCCCTGCTTTGTAACCGTCCCAACGCCTCTTCCCCCGATAAGGAAAAGCCTTGGATTTTCCGCACATTTAAATGCCTTCGCCGGAACTTCCTCAAGGAAAATTTCTTTAATTTCCACATGTATCTCTGTTCCATTTGTGACATCCGGATCGTCACCTGCATCCTTGATGGTATAAAACGCTGAACTTTTATGTGCTTTTACATTTGAATTATCAAACGGATTTTCTTCAATCTCATAGTGCTCACAGCAGGATCTTTTACATGTCTCATCATGCTCAGCAGAACTGCTTTCACCGAAAGCCGCATTTATCTTATCTATGTTTGCAGAGTCCAATGAAGTATCATCGATATCTGATGCAATATGTACCTCCAGAGAGACTCTCTCCCCGCCCGGCAGCACGATACTTACTTCTTTTGAAACATGACCCGTCAAAAGCATTTCCATAGCCGCCTTTGTACACGCGGCAGCACAGGTTCCGGTAGTAAGTCCACACCTCATTTTCTTCTGATTTTTAAATACATAATTATCTTTAAACATTTTTTTATAACTCACTGATACTGCGACTTTTGACCCTTGCATCATAACATTTTTACGGTATCAGAAATCGAACTCTCTCAGCTCTGCATTCTTTACACCGAAAGCCGCAAATTCCTCATTGGTCATATTTTCAAAATAAGACATTATAAATCTCGCGATCCCGTTATGAGCCACCAGAAGGTAAACCTTATCCGGCTCCTTCTTTATATCATCGAGAAGGTTGTAAATTCTCTGAGCCACACGGAACATTGACTCACCACCCTCATAACTGTCGATGAAGTTCTGCTTTGCAAGCTTGAAATCAGCTCCATCCCTTGGAGTAGACTCCCACTTTCCGAAATTCTGTTCAATGAGACGCTGCTCAACTCTTACCGGGATTCCGGTGATTTTCGATATTTCCAGCGCTGTATCATGCGCTCTTGAAAGAGGTGACGTCAGAATCTCATCAACATGGACTTCTCCCGCATCTATCTTTTTCTTAAGTTCCATGGCAGTCTCTCTCGCCTGCTCATGTCCTTTCTCAGTCAGCGGACTGTCAGTTGCTCCGCAGATCTTGTTTTCAACATTCCATACAGTCTGTCCATGACGGACAAAATAAAACTTTCCCATATCATTTCACCCTTCTCTTCAATCATTCATGTATATTCCAGGCTATCTTCCGGAATCACAGACCGGATAAATCCTGCCTCATTGCTCATTCCGGACAGATAACCACTTTAATCAACATTTCCCTAAAGTTAATTCCAAAATCAGACATCATATTTCTTTCCGTCCAGCATCGCTTCAATCAGATTATCTTCCGCATCATAGATCAGTTTCAGAGAGAAGAAATCATCTCTTTCCAAAAGAAGCTTCAGAAATATTCTGTCTCCCGGCCATACATTGAGCTTCGGAACATCCGATTTCAAAACCCACTTTAACTCACCTTCATTACACTCTATCTGCTCTCCTGTAAATCCGTCAGCCGTAAAGAGATGCATGTACTCCGACTCAGCTCTGCCTGAAATAAATGTAACTATCCCTCTGTATCTCCAGGATGTTAATGTATAGCCCGTTTCTTCTTTAACCTCCCGAAGCAGACATTCTTCAGGACTTTCATCCTTTTCAAACTTGCCGCCAACCCCTATCCATTTAGCATGATTCAGGTCATTCTGCTTCTTTGTCCGGTGAAGCATCAGATATTCATTTTCTTTCTCAATATAGCAAAGCGTTGTTAAAATCGCCATTTTCTCCCTTTCCCTATGTTCATCTGTTTTATATCGACAACATCTGCGGCAGTATCCAGTACCTCATTTCGGTTTTCCTGAAACCTTGAGTCATCCGATGAAGTTCCTGATACATTGGCTTCCCATCGAAAGGACCCTCCCAAAGATCAGCGAAAATCATGTCATATTCCCCGTCCTTTACATTATTCATATATGTAAATGCATCGGTCTGAACTATCCTGATTTTTTCGGCAATATCTCTCCCGCCGGGATCCTTGCCAAGCTGCATCCGTATATAGTTTTCAAACAGGGTTATGGTTTCAGCATCTCTCTCAATGACTGTCACCTCTGTAACCTCAGGCTTCCTGGCCGTCATATAGGCATAGTACCCGAGCCCAAGGCCAAGTGTCAGTATACTTCCTTTTGCTGCCTCAATATCTTCTTTCATGGTAATGATTTCACCGGGAGACAGGCTCATCCAGACTGACTCCTCAGGTTTATCCTCTGTGATGCATGGCACTTCCAGATAATCCCTCATGTAACCATAGTGCGGAACATACATTCCATCTACCAGATCAGGATTTAACTCAATTATCTCCCCCTGCTCATATCCAAGTCTTTCATAATGATGACTTCCGAATGTCAGTTCCTCAGGTATAAAAATGTTTTCATAATAAGGATTGGTATAAACAAGAGAAGCTGAAATCCCGGTCATATGTGCATGAAGAATGTCTGACAGCCTAAGTCTCTCACTTCTGTCATCACTCAGATAGCCGCTTAGAACCATAGCCACATACCATCCCTCAGGATCAGAAAGAATTTTCGTATTCATAGTCTTCTTAGCCTGATTTCTGACCATTGATATATCGCCCTCGGAGAAAGGAATCACGGGCCTAAGCCTTGCAATCTCAGCCCTCATTTCTTTCATCATACGGCTCATACGGTTTTCATTAATTGTAGAATAATGTCTTTCTTTTTCTGTTTTTTCCATCTTTTCTTTAATATGACACGCCCAACATGACTTGTAGCAGATTCCTATAGAAATCTGCCATGCAGGCACGCCCTCGCGAAACGACCTTTCAATGGGACGGCGTTCCCAACAGCACATGGTGCCCGGTCGGGGAAATGCTTTAATCAGCATTTCCCTATAGTTCTGATATATACGACTATAGCACAAAAGCGGTCTTCCTAAATGGAAAACCGCTTTTGGAAAAGTTTCAAAATTCAATTACTCAACGTCTCTGCTGCTGAGTGAAAGTCCCATAGACTCAAGCTTACCGAGAATCTCATCGATAGACTTGCGACCCATGTTACGAACCTTTGAGAGATCCTCAAGATTCTTGTTGCAAAGATCGCCAACCGTATTGATGCCTGCTCTCTTAAGACAATTATAAGAACGAACACTGAGCTCAAGCTCATCAATGTTCATATTCATAAGATCGTTAGAATCTCCGCTTCCTGCATCCTCGACCTTAACTTCACTCTCTGCATTGATATCCATATCAGCAAAAAGCTTAAGATGTGAATCAAGTATACGTGCAGAAAGAGAAACTGCATCATCAGGAGCCATAGTACCGTTTGTGGTAACATCGAGAGTGAGCTTCTCTTCATTTGTTCCCTCGATAGGATCGATGACCATATTTACTCTTACAACAGGGCAATAGATAGAGTCAACAGCGATAACTCCGATAGGAAGATCACTGCGGTCACGGGTGTTGGCACCATCATAACCACGTCCCTTTGTCATCTTTATCTCCATATAAAGTCTCGCTTCCTTACCTGAAAGTGTAGCGATAACCTGATCCTGATTTACGATCTCTACTTCTGATGTAACTTTGATATCTGAGCCACGAACGATTCCCTCACCGGCATAATCAATGTATGCCATAACAGGATCGTCACTTGATGATGTATTTTTAATTGCAAGCTTTTTCAAATTAAGGATGATATCACTAACATCTTCCTTAACGCCAGGGATGGATGAAAACTCATGATATACTCCATCAATCTTTACCTCGCTTACTGCGGCACCAGGCATTGATGAAAGAAGGATACGTCTTAAAGAATTTCCTATAACAGTACCCTCACCCTTTGCAAGCGGAGCACATACAAAACGTCCAAACTTTTTATCATCTGAGATTTCCTCAACTTCGAGAACCGGTTTGATTTCTACTGCCATTACCCTACCTCTTTATATTAGAATCGCTGAAACAACATAGTAGCACATGTTCTAAAAACCAAATTCATCGATTTACAGACTACCTCTATTTTTAGAACTAAGCTATTCTATTATAGCGTTTTTTTATTGCATGTCTAGTATTTTTTGGAAAAAAGTATAAAAAAGTGGGTGCATTTTATTGCATCCACTTAATTTTGTAGTAAAATAATATCCTTATAAGCTTTTTATCCGGGCATATTCTCAATGCCACTGTCTTAAGCTATCTCAACAAGTTTTCCGGAATCATCAAAGTTAAGACTAAGCTGCCCCTTGAACTGAAGATTACGCTTTTCTATCTTACTTACAGTCTTATTATATGTAGCGAAACGATCCAGAGTATCCTTGTTTTCTATATACAATCTGATATGAGTGATTCGCTTTCCCTGAAGTCTGCCTTTAACAAGTTCACCCTTATCGGTTATACAATCATAGGAAACTGTGATGTCTGTGTATTCATTGATTTCCTTGATGGCCGGAGAAAGGACTCTCTGCTTGAAGTTTCCGAAAGCACTGTACACATCTGCCATAAGATTCTCTCTCAATGCATCAATGGAAATGTCTACATGTCCTTTGTAGGCATAGGACTTGGCAAGCTCGTATAAGCGAGGTGAATACTTGCTTGTCATGGAAAGGATATTATAAAGCTCATACTCTGTAAAATTGTTCTGGATACCAAGAAGATAAGTCTTGATACGGCTGTCAAGAATGAGACTTATAGTTCCCTTTCTTTCATTATACTCAGGCTCATTGAACCAACGGAGCTTAATAACACGATTGTCGATATTTACCCAGAATGCTTTCTCATCGATGGAATCGATCATATTTCTGAAATCACGATAAACATTCTTTGGATCTATACCGCAAAGTCTCGCAAAGTCCAATGCACGTATCTCATACTTTTTGAACTCTTCCTCACCGGGTTTTATCATGGTGATAACGTAATTTACAAGCTTCTGTTCGTTTGCGGTAAGGTTGTATTTGGCTTTCTGGATTAATGCATTATCTTTAACAACAAGATATGTACGCTGATCATCCACTTTTTCTTTCTGGGTTTTATATGCAGCCATCTGTAAAACAACCTCTCCTGAAACATCTTTCCTGTATTTCGCAAAAATGAGGGTCAGAATAAAAAAATCCGTGTCTTCATCGAACCCTCGATCACATGTCAATATAGTAAAACTCATTACCCTAAAAATCAATGACCGTAATTATGTTATATCTCTATTCTGACCCGATTTTTGAAATTCCGGCAGGAAAAGTTGCATTATTATCGCAGAATACTGCCCGGATTCCACCTGTTTCTACCCGAATATTCTGCTTTTATGACCTCTTTAAGGGGCTGTATTTTTTCGCGCGCATGTTTGTATTTTTTAAGCGTTATTTTTTATTTGATTTATTTAATATTATATATATTTATATTATTTAATAGCAAAATAGCACGGAATTACGCCATTTTTTATCCACATAGATAACAAATCAACGGTAAGGTATAACAGATTTACGGCGAGGTCTAACAAATAGACGGTAACATATAACAAATAAACGGTGTGAAAATCTGAGAGTTGAGTGAGGTAGTTAAGGCCTGTGTTTTTGGCGGGTTTTCAGCGTAAAAACACGGATTTTCCGGGGATTTTCTGAAAGTTGAGTCGCTTTTCAGCCCTGATCTTACGAAAGTTGAGTGTATTTTTAGTGGTCATCACCAGGTATTTGGAAAAAAAGCACTATTTCTGATCTGATTTTTTGTAAAAATCGTCTTATAACAGAATTACGGTGAAAATTTATGACCTGTAACACTATGACGGTGAACCTGTAAAGAATATTTAAGCCGTAATTTTGTTATAAAGTTAAGTGATAAGGCATGTTATAACAGATTTACGGTAGACACGCATGACAGCGTGTATTTAATGAAAGAATTCATAACCATTATATAATGACAGAATTTCAGGTATTTATTCTTCTATGGAAATGAATCATATAACATTTAATCGCAAAAAACATAACTTTTAAACGGGATTTATCACGTTAATCTGATATCAAAATGAATCAAATCTCAATTGTAAGAAAAATGTAAGCCGTAATTTTGTTATATATTCTTCGCCACTACCCCTGCGACACTTATAAAAGGTGATTTTAGTGCTAAACAAGGCAAAAACAGCCTGTATATAACATTATTACGGTATAAAAACGTATTAGATGTGTCGTTTCATATTCAAATATTTCAAAACATAACAAATATACGGTAAAAGAGATATAACAAAAATACGGTATCTCCTTTTCAGGAAATACCGTAAATATGATATAAGTTCAGACCATCAATTTGTTATAAAGTCCGTGGGGCAAACCGTTAATCTGTTATAAGTTTTATATTTTTATCTTTTCCAGCAGATTCTGTATGTCTTCTACCGGCTCTGTCTCCTTTAACTTCCATACAGCATTCTTTACAGCCGTTGATGGAACATATTCATCCTTAAGCCATTCTTCAAGTGTGCTGAGTGCCATCTGACGGTTGGCATTTATCGGACAGTTAAGTGAACTGATTATAAATTCCTCTCCTGCGCCCGCTGTATCAGCCAGATTTTGAACAAGGAAACTAAGCTGGTGGTATGGTCGATACTCCTCTCCCACACCGAGATTATCTTTAGGTCCGCTGGCCATCATCTGAAGTGGCAGCTTAGTTCTGAAGATATCGAACAGCTTATTCAGAGTTTCATCATCCTTTGGAAGAATATCAATAAGGGAAACATTGGCATCAAAATCAGATCCCATCGCATCAAGTATCTCATTCGTGCAGTCGATACTCATACGGCGGGCGATTCTGAAACCTCTCTTCTCGGTGATCATGAGCTGAACATATTCTGTTATAGGTTTTGAATTCAGAAGCTTTTCAAGTCTTTCACTCAATTTTCCGCTTTCTGTAAATATATTGTTACTCAGGTAATCACGAAGATTAAGCAGAGTTTCAATGCTTTCGCTTGTATGCTCAACATTTTCTGACTGCTTCAGATAGCCGGAAATGATCTCTGTTCGATCAGTCATGGAGGACATACCCTGAATGGTGCCCTCATTGAGGAGACCGTCTATGATTGGTCTTGAAAGATAATAATCTCCTGAGTTAAATTTCGGGTTTGAAAATACCCTGGCGAGATTTATCTTCTCTGCCACTGTTCGGGCAGAGTAAGCTGCACCGATGTTGTTTTTAACCCCTTCGCGGAAAAGCCAGTCTTTAACCTTTCCTGACTCTGCCGGTATATGTTCAACACAGTGAATGCGTCCCCAGCCTTTTACATGCTTTGCAAAATCAAGGATAGCTTCTGTTGAGTCTTTCCAGGTTTCTGCAATGAAAATGGAAAATAGAGTCAGTTCATCGGAGCGTGCAAGTGTGCGTACCACATCCTTTACGGCGTCATTATCATCGGTATCCATCATTTCAAGGACTGTAAGAGCAAATTTCAGGCACTCGGTATTATCTGTCCTTATGATGATATTGGCTGCAAATTCAAACAGTGCCTCGGCATCAATGGTATCGGTGTTCCCATTCACCCATTTCTCCAGCTTCTCTACTAATGGAAGCATACGGACATCGTTGTCTGAAAAGAAGTCGATGAGATCATACTCAGCTGACTCAAAGTCATGCCGGGATGCTTCCTCGATAACATTGGTAAGAGAATCTATATCATCATTTCCGGGCATATTATGGTAAAGGTACATGCCATCCAGACTTCCGTCTACCAGACGCACCCTGGATATAGAAGGTGATAATGTTCCCGTCTGGAGGCGGAAACCCTCCGGAAGCATGTCGTTAGATTGTATGTTATCGCTGATAAGTTCAAATAATGATGTTGACATTAATCCTCCCTGAATTGCAAAGTCATTCCGTATTCACGTTAATCAGTGAGTGGCAAATACTTTTGCCCCTTACATCATAATAAACTATTCAATAAACAGCAGAAATACAGCATTTCAGTTTATTGAATAGCGGTGTCGTTAATAAGGGCTATTGTAGCGCTGCCTCTCAATATCCAAAGTGTTCACGCTGCGTATCTTCGTCGTAAATCTTATTATATGCTGCAGTTCCCTGCTGGAAGATTCTTATGAGATACCATTCCACACCCTTGATGATTACCATATCTCCCACTTCTTTCCTGGCAAATGGGTGGTTCGGAAGATTTATACGGGTAGTGACCTTTTTCTTGCCGTCTGAGATCATCACATAGTCTCCCTGCTGTGCACCTTTTTTACCCTTTAGTTTTGTGTTGTAGAAAGGCTTTGGTTTTTTATCTCCGAAACCGGAGCCCTTTGAAGATGAGTTGGTCTTCCTTGAAGATGGCTTTGTTTTTCCTGAAGATTTTCCATGGCCATTTTTATTGAAATCAGGTTTTCTTCCGGAGTTTCTCTTTTCTCCTGAACTGCCAAATTTGCGAGTTTGTTTTTCGTTCATTGTTTACCTCTTTTTCTAAATTGTTCATCACGATACAAAGAAAGGCTTTCTGCTATTTTATAACAGAAAGCCCAAATATAAATCATTTTTTGACATTCACATCAGAATATTCAGGATTCAAGGAATCCATCAAGCTCACGTTTGTACTTCGGATTCTGAAGCTTATGTAAAGCTTTGTTTTCAATCTGGCGGATACGTTCTCTTGTTACATGATACATGGTACCGATCTCTTCAAGAGTTCTTTCACGTCCGTCAACAAGACCATAACGCATTTCGAGAACCTCTCGTTCTCTGTCGCTGAGATTAACGAGAATCTTATCCAGCTGCTGCTTCATCATAACATTATTGATATTCTGTTCAGGTGAAGTGATCTTATCGTCAGCGATGAATGATCCAAGATCAGAATCCTCATCTTCGCCCACCTTGCTGTCGAGAGATGCCGGGCCTGCATCGTAGTTAACGACTTCCTGTATACGTTCTTCAGGTATATCAAGTGCTACACTGAGATCCTGAGTTGTAGGCTCGTGTCCGAGCTCCAGAGCAAGCTGTCTGGATGTCTTTTTGATCTTATTGATAAGCTCAACCATATGAACCGGAACACGGATGGTTCTTGACTGGTCTGCAAGGGCTCTTGCTATTGACTGACGAATCCACCATGTGGCGTAGGTTGAAAGCTTGAAACCTCTGTCCGGCTCAAACTTCTCGACTCCACGCATAAGACCGATATTTCCTTCCTGAATCAGGTCAAGGAAGTTCATGCCTCTTCCGGTATATCTCTTTGCAATTGAAACAACCAGACGAAGATTGCACTCAACAAGTTCCTGCTTGGCCAGCTTATCTCCGTTTTTGCAGCGAACAGCAAGATCATGCTCACGTTCCGGGGTAAGAAGCGGGTAACTTCCGATCTCTTTCAGATATATACGAACAGGATCATCTGCTGAAATATTCTCGAGATTTGAAAGAGCCTCCATATCAAGAGATCTGGCCTCTTTATCTTCTTCAGAAAGATCATCTTCGGATATATCTTCATCAGCGAAATCATCGCCGTTTGTATTGATACTGATATTAATATCAGATTTTACTTCTTTATTGATAACTAAAGAGTCTGAATATGTTTCATCTGATTCTTTATCTTCCATGGTACTCAGACTTACATAATCAGCGGAATCCATCGTTCCGGCATCTAACTCTTCCATTATATCTCTATTTTCCTGTGACATACTATCCTGTTTCCAATCATTAAATATAGACAACTTTCCTATTTTATTTTGAAAACAAGTTTATGACAAGATGTATTTATCAAAAATCAAGTCGATTTATGATAAAAGTTATAATACGTATATATAAAATGAATTTATAGATGATTTGAACAATGTCTTTCCACTTCTGATATATTAAGTCAAAAAAAATCCCGGTAGGCGAACCGGGATTAAAAAGGATTGAAGATTTATAAAGTTAAAATAATTTAAAGGAGTGTGCATTTATTTAAATTTCTTAACTATCTATAATATACACAATTCCCTCAAATAGTGATTGAAGAAATTCGAAATCAGAGATTATGAATTTCTTAAGATGATTTTTTAGAGCTTCTGGCATACATATAACATAAATACGGTATTTTATTTTCGTTTTCCGCCGTGTCTTATGTTAAATCTTATGATCTCCTGCATTATCAAAGAAAGAATCAATCCGCCTGTAAATCCTCCCAGATGAGCAATGAAGTTTACCGAAGTGTCCATGAGTCCCGAGGCCATGGAAAGAAGTATGGAAAGCATAACCCTTCTTACAGGAAATACTCTTCTCAACCGCTTATTGAATGCAAACAGCAGAAATACCGACAGAAGTCCGAATACCGCTCCGCTTGCTCCGGCAGAAATGTTGAAGGAACCCGTCAGATATTCATAGAACATAGTCGCCAGATTACCGCATATTCCGGAAAAAAAATACAGAATCAGAAAGTATAAATGTCCGAAGTAATGTTCTACATATGGGCCGAGAGCACA
This sequence comes from Oribacterium sp. WCC10, assembly GCF_900113415.1. Lineage (GTDB taxonomy): Bacteria > Bacillota > Clostridia > Lachnospirales > Lachnospiraceae > Oribacterium. The sequence goes on from NZ_FOPH01000022.1 coordinate 37,384, forward strand.
AAGTGAAATCATATTGGCACCGAGGTGCTCCGCACCGAAATGAAGGAACATTGATGCAACTAAGCGGTAAAGCTCTCCGTTTAAGATGATGTAAGGTGTGAAAAATGCTCCAAATGACAGAGCGGTTTCTATATTTTCACTTCCACCGTAAAGTTCTTCGATTAAGAAAATCACCACATTTATACCTGTAAGAATATAGGTGATGTATGGAATCCATTTTTTTGTCTTGATTTTTTCTAATATGTTCATGAAGGGCATTATAACATATTTACATTATCAACGACCGTAAATTTGTTATAGCTTTCTGCATACCTCCCAAGAAAAATATATATCATTAAAATCAGTTACTTCTCTTTAACAGCAGTAAGTACTGTCGGAATTCCGTAGTACTCTCCGCTCCAGGTCATTGTGTCTTCAGTGAAGCTGATCTTAACATTTCCGCCTGTTGTTGTCATGATGTAGCTGCCGTCCTGCTCTATCGGAAGTGTTATGGTACCAATCTGACCATCTTCATATGCGATAGAGAGATTAAGGTTTTGTGCCGTGTCAATGTTTACCTGAAGGGTCAGTATGTCAACGCCGGAAAAAGGTACACTCATATTCATTGACTCTGCAGACTTGAATTTATAACGTCCGTTGAAGCTGCTGGTAGTATCTGTGGTTCCTGAAAATGCAATATTTTCGTGTGACTTATCGGTGAGAACCGAACGCCGGCACACTTCTCCGTTAACAGTCCAGGCTCCGGTTGAATCAACAGTATAGCCGTCGTCTGTCAGGCCACCGGAATGAAGAGTTCCGTCGTCATTGAAGTAATAACATTCGGCGAGACCGTCTCCATTGGTATCGATCCATGCCCAGCTGCCTGCCATTCCGGTGAAACCAAAGGCTGATACGGTGGTGACAGTTGCAAGAAATGCAATAAGTTTCTTTGTTAATTTCATTTTATTTCCTCCTGTCGGATTCATTTTTTGATTTAAATGATGTAAGTGTCAAAATGTGATGATCAGTGTATTCTGTGACGGCACCGGTGCATATGAGCAGCTGCGGACATTAGTCAGGTAGTTATATATGAGCTGCTGTGAAAACAGCTTATCTATGATGGTCTGCATGGTTTCATCTGTATCTGTTCTTAACTGGAATACATGTTCACCATTTGACTGTGCTTTACGAATCAACTCTCCTATCTCTGAAATATCCGCAGAGGTGAAGTATGTGCCGGTTTTTACATAGTAGTTGTCAGCTGCTGCTGAACATGTCGGGACAGGAATGGTGTTATACAGCGAATGGTTGGCATACATTTCCGTATCTGTAAGTCCGAAATATGCATAGCTTATGATGGATGAGTCATTGCCTCCGTTTGTTGTCTGATATTCTCCGAATGTTACATCCATCTGGTACCATGCCCCGTCCATCAGCACCACATTCCAGGCGTGCAGACCACCGTCTGCATATCCGCACACCAGCACCGAAGGTATGCCAAGGAGCTGCGACAGATATTGAAATGTTTTTGCATAACCGTTACAGACGGACCTGTGATTGAGAAGAACCGATATGATATTCTGGTTTTCGTCTGCTCCAAGTACGTAGTCCGTATTGCTGATGATATAGTCATAGATATATTTGATCTTGGTGAAGTCGTCGGTTTCTTTACCGTCCAGGTAACCCGGAACGGTTGCAAGGATATTCTGTATGGCCGGAATCAGACTTGATTCATAGGACAATGCATCCTCATGCGACATTGTGTACTTTCCCTCGATAGAAATTCCCGTAGTTACTCCATTTACCAAATGCTGCGTGTAGTTAAGACCTGATGTGTAAAATATCTCAGGATGGTCAGCTATCACATAATTATAAACAGTGTTTAACTCAGAAGAATCAACAGTGGACACGTTTCTCTTCTTCCAATTTATAAGAGAGTCCAGAATCTCGCGATAAAGGGTTTTGGAATCGTCATTTAACAGATTATAGCAGTAATATCCCGCCTGACTTTCATCAGTTATATCGCAGTTATTGCCTGTGAATTTATCAATGCCTTCTTTTATAGAGTCTTTATCTGCATCTGTGTCAGCGGAAACATCGGATTCGGATCTGTCTTTTTCATTGGCTGCATCATATGAAGATGGTATCCGTGATTCCTCAGTACTTTCTTTTGAAGAATCTGCTCCGGTTTCAGTTGTGTGTTTATCAATTATTCCGGGAATTCCGTCAGGTAGCAGTGTATCAAAGCCATAATCTTCACATATATCAACAGCAGCATTTATCAGGTCATTGTAGTAAGGCTTTAAAGCATCCTTTGCAAAAGAAATGCCAAAGATTATCAGTGCAATGACTATTACCGTAGATAAGCATCCGCCTCCGGAGCTACGTCGTTTTCGAGGTCTGTAGTCGCTATAGTAATCATCATAATTCCTGTTGGGATTTTGCATCAGCAGGTATTCCTTTCCTGGTTCATATATAATTAACGTGACTTCAAGATAATCTGTCATTCTGGGATGATTTCCTGTACATATATCCTTTTATGATGTACTTAACTTTAGTCACGTGCCCTATATGAATTTAGAGTATTTTAGCATAAAAAGAGATGCAGTGATAACGCACTATTATTAAAGCATCATTACAACGCGATTAAGATAATAGTTTAGACGTTAACAAAGCATCTCTTTGGGTACTTGTATTTATAACTTTCGTTCTGCACTTTTCCGCCGCAAAGATCGTCCTTACTTACTCTCATGGAACAACGGTCTATTGAATGCCGTTTCTAAGGAAACACTGATTATATCGGTGTTTTCTTAGAGCCTCCGGTGTCAGGGCACGGATTTTCATAGGAAGTTGAGCTTCGCATCGAAAATCCGGCCAGGGAAACGGTGCTACATGCCATATCCTTAACTCATCAATTCATATAGAACTGAGGGAGTCCCTGAATGAAATCACGGAAATCTATGGCACCCTGATCTTTGTTCTGATTGCCGAATACATCAGAATCTGAAGAATTGGACTTTGAAGAATTATCAGGATTTGAAGTAAGGGTAATGTTTATCTCCTTTTCATCGTAGGTGCTGCCGTTTGGACGCTTAACAGTGAGCTTGATAGTCTCTCCTGCCGCATATCTGTCCAGGAGCTCCTGCATATCATCAAGACTTGTTACACTCTGATCATCAAATTTAACGATGATATCCTTTTCCTGAAGATCTGAGTTTGCTGCTGCAGACCCCTCAACTATCTTATATACATACACGCCCTGAACCATACCGTAGGCTTCAGCTGTCGCCGAATCAATGGTTTTTGCCTGAATGCCGAGATATCCGCGGACATCCTGGGAAACCTTGCTTCTGGTTGTCTTACTTGCGAGAGTATTGATGATTTCCTTGGCTTTATTACTTGGAATCGAGTAGCCCATACCTTCAACATCTGTGCTTGAATACTTGGCAACATTTATTCCGATGAGCTGACCTTCCATGTTGAGAAGTGCACCACCTGAATTTCCGGGGTTAATGGCTGCATCTGTCTGAAGAAGTCCTGTCTCTGTGCCGGTGCTGGTTTCTACATCTCTGTCTTTTGCAGAAATGATTCCTGTTGTTACTGACTGACCATAGCCGAGAGCATTACCGATGGCCACAACCTGATCGCCGACCTGAAGTGCATCTGAATCACCGAATTCTGCGATCTCTATGGATGATAATGTATCTGATGAAACATCACTCAGTTTAACTGCAATTACTGCGATATCTGCATCGGCATCCTCTCCCTTTATTTCTGCATCAGCAGAAGTACCGTCTACAAACTGAACGCTTAATGAAGTTGAATCCTCAATTACATGATGATTTGTAGCAATGATGATCTCACTATCGGTTTTTCCGACAATAACTCCTGAACCACTGGCTGCGGCTTCGGTTTCACCGCCGTTACCAAACATTGAGTATCCGTACTGCTTATATCTGATTGTGTTGGTAATTGAAACAACCTGAGGCATTGAAGACTGGGCAATTTCAGAAACGCTTTTCGTCGCTCCGGTTGTAGCTGCTGTTTTGATGGCGGAACCATTTGTATTGCTGCCGGAATTATTGTTTGCCGTCGAAGATCCACCTGATACATTGTCAGAGGACTGTCCGTTTACAGATGCTCCCGGTGTAGTGTTTTCGGCTGATGCCACACTCTGCTGCTCTACAAACTGAGCTGCTCTGCCGACTCCCACCATAGCTACGCCTGAGATTGATCCAAACAAAAGTGCACTTAATGCTATTACTGCAACATTTTTTCCTAAATTATTTCTATGCATATGTGAACCTCCTTAAGAGTTGGTAAATTCTCTTTACACTACGCATATTAAGGAAAAAGTGTGACTTAATTTTGTTGATTCTGTGGCTTTTTTGTGTCGTAAATGTCAAGAAATTGTGTCCTGATGTTGAAGCTTAGCCAACAAAAGCAGACTTGAGATGTGTACTGCAGTTATTCCTGCAACCTGCAGCTTGTAAAGTACTCTTGTATCGTCATCGATAAACAGATGAGGAGTAGACAAACCGTTGTATTTTTTTGTCAGAATTTCAGTGGTTATTATAGATTTGTCAGACTCTCTTGTGAAAAGTATATTTTCGGGAAGAAACATTCCCGGATACATACGATTGATGAACTTAACCTTTTGTGCGTCCTGTGTAGATGTGCTGGACAGGCTTAGTACGTAATTTTTTGAGACATCCGAGAAAGTCTTTATATAATCTTTGATGAAATCAGCGCCCATTGCAGTTTCATAAATGTCATGCTTTTCAACGAATTCATCAAATTCTTTATCACTGCAGACGTTGATGCCGTCTGAGCCATAGCCGTAAACTGCAAGAACTCCGTCAATGTCGAAAAATCGAACCAGATCTTTTCTTTTTATATAGTCTGTATCAAGACCTAATCTGTAATTTGGGTCAAACATAAATATTCTCCTGTTAGTAAACCGAATAGTAAGTGATCAGTAAATTATGTTCTGTCCGGACGTCGTACAACAGCGTTCGTACAAGAATGTTCGTACAACAGCGTTTGTACAAGAATGTTCGTACAACAACGTATTTAATGGAATTTCAATGAGTCAAAGTCGTTCATTATCTTTTCAGTAGGTTCGACTATGCTGCTTTTGGATATTTACATTAAATCATCATTTATCTGAAAATAAACTGCAGGGCCATTACAGTTATTGCGAATACCACGAAACTGAATATCATGGTCTTACGCGAGATATCAAGGACATCAGTCTGGTTTCTGAAAAGAGCGATACCGAAAAAGATAAATGAAACAATAAAAACAAGCATGATTCCACAGAGTATAAAACCTATGAAATTTGTCAGTATAAACATTTATACCTCCCCGTTTCTAAACGTGTATTTCTGAGTGTTCATATTTATCGAAGATATACAGATGCCAATCCAAAACAGCATGAATTGAGTATCCTGAATATCATTTTGCCATGAATACAGCTTATTTATGCGATTAAACGATTCATCAGGTGTCACGTACATATATTCTA
>NZ_FOPH01000022.1:43109-45979 GCF_900113415.1 Oribacterium sp. WCC10
GTACATATATTCTAGGTACCGGTGCAGTATGAATTGAGTATCCTGAATATCATTTTTCTCATGATTACAGTAAATTTCTTCTATATATACAACCCTTTACACTGAAGATTAATTACTCAGTATATCAGGTAGTTCTGCATTAACCGTATATTTGTTATATACTTCGGTTTTGTGCTACAATAACCTGCGAAATGATAAGCCACTGATGGCAAGAATGGAGATTCTATGGAACGTGAGTTAAAACTTCTTACTACATATAACTGTGCAAAGTGCAAGCAGGTAAAGCAGGCTCTGAAGCTTGCAGGTGTAAACTATATTGAGTGTCCGGCAGATGATAAGTCAGGAATTGATCTTGTAGTAAAGTACAGAGTGATGACCGCTCCTACCCTGTTCATCCCTGAAGCAGATGATGAATACATTTGTATCACAAATTTCGATGAAATAATGGACTATATAAATGATATGTTTTAAAAAAGGATTTTCTGATGAAAATCCTTTTTATATTCACATCTTAGAGAGCCGTGTACAAATCATATTTTCTTAAAACTGTTTTGTAACTTCAGACTGTTTTCACCGGAAAACAATCGTTAAAATCAGATATACGATAATACGGAAAATAAAGCACATTTATGCTGGTATAACGTTCGCTGATTAGTTGGGTGATATTATGGCTCAGTTGTCTTGAAAACCCGAAAAACTGTGAATTAATCAGCCTGTTGGAAGATATTATAAATGTGTTTTATGGTTTCGAACCTGTTTCTACAGGAAAAACTTCATATATGTCAGTCTGCGTTTCTGCTTTTTCTTGCTTCATCTATCTCTTCTGCAGTCATATGATCCAACATCCCATAATCCATATTATAAGTTAAGAACTCATCGTAATCATACATATCTTCAAATGTGGTCATAAGGAATTCAGGATCCTGCTCATCACGCTCTCCGTCTTCGAGATATTCATTTTTCAAGACAGACATCACATACTGCCGTGCTTCGGATGGCATGTTTTTTGCCGGGCTTTTTCCGTTATCTTCGCACTGATGTATATAGCTATGGATAACTGCGTGTAAAGCATACTCCTCATAAATATCAGGGATAAATGCTTCCTTTGATTTTACGCCTTTAAGCAGCGCAATGAAGGCTGCAGCCGCATCCGGTTTTGAGTAATGATCCGGGAAATAAAATCTGATATTCTCCCTGAATTCATCGTCATCGTAAGTAACCTTGAGATAATCTTTTCCTGCTGCAATTTCCATATCATTGATAAGAAGTGACATGATGCGATTGTTGATGAATTCAGCTATATATGAATTTGCTTTCTGGTCTCTGGTAAATGGAGTTGATATTTTTAACATAATATATTCCTTTTTCTTTAATATCCCCGGAAGTAACATATAGTTTATCTTCTGTCGGCATTCCTTCGCTTGAGCAATGATTTATATGCCGGATACTTGTTATCTGATATAGTAGTATAACAAAGTGCTGACAAAATAAAAAGCGCTGTATCAGTACGCAAAATAATGATTAAGGAGAATATTTTAATGATAAATCGTGAAGACATGCTGGAACTTACCAGAAGAATGACACTTAGCCGTAACTGCTTTTATCGTGCAGCCGGTGCATATATGGATCCGGAGGGGTTCATTGATAATACATTCAATGTTAATTTCAGAAATATGGGGACTCATGACAAAACTGTTAATCTTGAGATAGCAAAGACGATTCCTTTTTCAAAGACAAATCAGCAGCTCAGAAGCTATGCATTTCCGAGCGGAGATATGGCGTATGACAGCATTCATAAGCTTCTGATGGCGCTTTCACAGTATGGACTTAAAGATGATCTTCTTGTTCAGACACTGTGTGAGCAGCTTGCCGAAGGGATACATATCAATCAGGAGTACGGGATATATATTTATCATGGACTATATGATGTGCCTGTAAAGGGTTCAGATAAAGAGGAACAGGGAGAATCCGAGGAAGTCTTTCAGTTTATCATTTGTGCTGTTTCCAGAGTCGATAAGGATTATAATGCATCAAAGCCTGAACTTGGATTTTTGTTTCCTGCATTTGAGAACAGGTCAAGTGATCCAAGTCGTATAGATATTTTCTGTTCTGATCCTGAGCATCCTGATATGGGATTCGTAGATAAGATAATCGGTAAATCAAATCACTAAAGCTGATATTGGCATTTTTAATTAGCAACACCATATATCACCTTAATATTGGCGTAATTACAGCACTGTTATGTTTCGTCAACAGTGCTGTAATTATTAAAAACGGCCATGCCAGTGTAAAATTTCTTTATTGCGTCAGAACAAAAAAGAGATAGAACATGATGTTCTATCTCTTTTCTAAAGCCGGGATTCGGACTCGAACCGAAGACCTACTGATTACAAATCAGTTGCTCTACCAACTGAGCTATACCGGCATATTAGTTTCGCTGAATGCTTGAATATAGTAGCAAATATTCTATATTGTGTCAACAGCAAAATGATTTTTATCGCTAAAATCTGCGATATTCTTTAATATAAAATCAAAAGAAGTATCGTGCCTTGAAAACTGCGTACCGAATGCAAATAACTTATTCTCAGTAATCCATCTGTTATCCAGCAACCAAACCACATTGGTCAAACCCTCGACCTATTAGTAACTATCACCTGAATGCTTTACAGCACTTACAGCTTAGCCCTATCTACCTCGTAATCTTCAAGGGGTCTTACTCTTGCGATGGGATATCTCATCTTGAGGGTGGCTTCACGCTTAGATGCCTTCAGCGTTTATCCAGTCCCGACATGCCTACCCTGCACTGGAGTTGATCTCCAACAGGTCCAACAGAGGTCAGTCCATCCCGGTCCTCTCGTACTAAGGACAGC
>NZ_FOPH01000034.1 GCF_900113415.1 Oribacterium sp. WCC10
GTGGTATTAAGGATACTGGAATTGATCAGGAAAAGAAGGAAAAAGGAAATAGATCTCGCCGGGTATCTGGGCATACCAACCGGATCCATGGCTAAATGGAAGTATTACGGAAGTACATCGTACCTGAGATATGTAGAGGAAATATGCATATTTCTTAACACGACACCGAATTATCTTTTCCTTGGGCATGAAGAAACAGTAGAAAGTCTGTCATTTGAAGAAAAAGATATAATTCGAATGTATCGTGACCTGGATGAAGGAAGAAAGAACTGCATCAAGGAAACTTTACGATATTTAACATAAATGAGATAGATTAATACGAAGTGGTAGAAAAACCACTTTTATAGAGGAGGTGTCTTAAACATCGTATTGGATCCCATATTTATGTTTATGATTCTTCCTGACGGTAAACAGGTCATGGGTGCGGCCATAGCCACAATGCTCAGTAATATTGTGGCGTCAATATATTTTCTGATTACTTATCTTAAGGCGTGTAATAACACAATACTAAGATTCCGGCCGACAGGAAAATACCCTTCTGCAAAGTCGTTTTCATCCATATTTGATGTTGGAATACCTGCGGCAGTGGGGCTTCTTCTGTTTGATCTATGTAACATAGTTATAAATCGTTTGTCAGCCTCTTATGGGGACATCGAACTTGCTGCCATAGGAATCGTACTTAAAGCAGAACGTTTGCCTCTGAATATAGGCATTGGCATCTGTCTCGGGATGGTGCCGCTTATAGCATACTCATATTCTTCAGGTGACATCGAACGTATGGATGAAATCTTCAGATTCGCGAGGGTGCTTGGTCTCCTGATAGGAATCACAAGTGTTTTGATGTATTACATTCTGGCACCACTTATAATGCAGACCTTCATTCATGATCCGGAAACTGTTCATTTCGGAACACTTTTTCTCAGGGCGAGATGCATCGCAACGCCGTTGATGTTCCTGTGCTTTTCCATGTTTCATTTTACCCAGGCTATCGGACGGGGAAAAGAATCCTTTTTTCTGGCAGTCGTACGCCAGATGGTTTTTAACATCCCGATCCTTTTTTTGTTTAATGCCCTCTTAGGAGTAATGGGAATAGTATGGACTCAGGCAGTTGCGGATTTCTTTGTAGTCATTGTTTCATATATCTTATATGGGAGGATAAGGAAACAGGAAGGCTGGAAAAGAGCGCTGTAGTCATCTCATTGCATGGATGAATAGAAAATAGTTAAGGAGTCAGCATGCCATTTCAAATCATCCGAAATGATATAACAATAGTTACAGCAGATGCCATCGTAAACACCGCAAATCCGGATGTCACAATCGGTAGAGGAGTGGATTTTGCAATATATTCGGCTGCCAATATCTCAAAACAGTATTTCTCAAGGATCATGAAAGGGACTGTGAATCCATCAAAGAAAAAGGTACTGGCCTTAGCTGTCGGACTTCGATTGAATCTCGATGAGACTATTGATTTTCTTAGAATCGCGGGATATGCATTATCACCCATATCCCAGACTGATGCGGTTGTAAGGTACTTCATTGAACGGCATGATTACAATGTTATAAAAATCGATATAGTTCTCTTTGACTACGGTTTGTATCCGCTGTCTAAAGATTGATTTCATTTTAAAGGTAAACTCCGGGTTTACCTTTTTTTAATTGCGAAATTGTATCCTTATTACAATATAAGCTGCTATCCTTTTTTATCAGGCACTTTTAACCCGGCAATTTTCTCATATATCTTCTCCATGATCATCGCGTTAACAAGCGAGATAAGCACTGCCCAAATGAATATAAGTATCGATACCCTCGGAAGCAGGATCACCGGCTGGAAATAATAGTATATAAAGAAAGTATGTGTAAGCCACATAAAGGTGGAATACCGACCGAACAGGCATAAAACCGGCACCACTTTCCTTTCTGCTATATCCGAATGAAGCATCAGTGTTAAACCAAATACCAAAAACGGAGCCAGAATTATATCAGGTTTGGATTCCCCGGGATTGGCAGGTACCATGAACCAGCGAATGACGAAAACCAAAACCGTCAATATAACACCTGTTATGGCCTTTGACTCAGACGGCAGATTACTATCCAGCCAGTCAAACAATCTCCATTTTTCAACAAAATACCCGATCATATAGATATAAATATATGAAATGAACATTTCCAACGCCATCAGACCTATTTCATTTATACCACTGCGTGCCATGTTGGCATAGGCAATGAATGGCAAGATCACGGCTACCAAAACCAATACGGCCGTTTTGATAAAAAACTCTCTTCTGTTTCTATGATGTAAAGAGAGATCAAACAAAGGATAAATGAGTGCAAACAACAGATATTCAAAAAAGTACCACCACTCAATATTTATGGCGCTAAAGCCTGTTATCAAGGCAAGGATAACTTCGATCACACTGGTTTTGACACTAAAAAAAAGAATACCGATAGGAACAAAAATTGCAAATACAAGCCAAAGCTTTACGTATAGTTTCTTCATCCTTGCTGCAGAGTATCTCACACTATTCCTGAACCTCGGCCATGCTCTCATCTCCGGATTCTTCTTTGATGCGATGGAAGCCGCATATCCCGAAATGAATGCATAAATCGCCACACACAGTCTTCCATGATAGGCAAATCTCGCTCCAAAATCATAGTTGCCAAATATAGAAATATAACCATATGACAGTCGATCCGGTATGCAAAAAAGATGGTGGAACACCATCAGCAATATCGCGACGCCATAAAGTGCCTGAGAATCCTTCTTCTGCAAAAATGAAGATATATTTATTTTATCTCTGGTTGTGTTTTCACTCATATTTCCCTCAACTTTGTCGGCTCTCTTCTCTACCGCAGGCATAAGCAAATGGTATGTTTATAAATCTGCCACCCTCTATTTCTCAGTCAGTGTTTCAGTCAGTCTAGAGACTGTTTCATACATATCATATATATGTGCTTCGACACTCCCCGTAAGTTTTATAAACAATAGACGTACTGATAAAAAGTTACCATTCACAGATAAATGGAAGTGAAGAATGAAGCTCACATCAGTGGGCTTTATTTTTATTGTTGAAACGGTTAGAATCTTTGTATTAAGCAAATCGGCAGTTTGTATGGCTCTTTTGCTAAAGAAAGAGCGCGGCAACTTCAAGTTTGCACGAATAACCTCTATCCTAAATGAGATAGAGGTTTGCTTAATTTAAAATAAACCATTTATCTACCACTTATGACATATTTTACTGTAAAAACAAACAAAACTATTATAATATTGTAAAGGCGTATATTACTGTTTTGTAGATTTTATTTAAAATGAACAAAACCTTACAGAGCCAGTAATAGCAGGGGGTTATGGGTCAAAATAATTTTGTTTAAAAATTTTTGGTTTTCAATACGAAGCGCTAATCACAGGTTAACGCTTCGTATTTTATTACTTCGAGGATAGACAACATGATTGTTTTTATTGGTGGCTATATACTTCTGACTGCAGCTTATGTATTCTTCAAAGTAGCTCCGATACTGCTTCTTATATTGGCAGCTGCATCCGCACTTGGAATGGGCGGCGGCTATGGAAAGAATGGAAAAAAGGGATTTGATACTATCATCACGAGACTTCAGAAACAATGCTATGTGATCACTACCGATTTCCGGTATTCTACAGATAAGCTTGGAAACAACTACGGCTGGGGAATAGCGGAGTATTCAACGCCTGAAAAGTTTTTTGGAAAGAAGTTCACGAATGTGGTGTATAAGCGGACACCGGAGGAATCGTACAACCGGGTTGTCAGGCAGTTAATGAAGATATTGCCTGAGGCAGATCCGGCACAGATTAAAAGAATACTTAGATAGTTTTGGTGAATTTTAATCTGAAGTATTTAAAAGATGGATATGTGATTATTAAAATGATACATGAAACATGAATCTTGACATGAAGGGAAGGGGAGAAGGAATGATTACAAGGGACGAGGCATTTGAATTACTAAAGAAGTACAATAAGGATCCGTTTCACATCCAGCATTCACTGACAGTGGAAGCGGTCATGAAATGGTATGCTAATGAACTTGGATATACCAATGATGCGGAGCATTGGGGGATAGTCGGACTACTTCACGACATAGATTTTGAACTGTATCCGGATGAACATTGTTTAAAAGCACCGGAACTCTTGCGTGAAGGTGGTGTCAGTGATGATATCATCCATTCTGTCTGCTCTCATGGTTATGGCATCACGGTTCCGTGTGGTGTAACGATAGAGGTTGAACCGGTTCATGAGATGGAAAAGGTCCTTTTTGCAGCTGATGAACTGACCGGCCTTATATGGGCGGCAGCACTTATGAGACCTTCTAAGAGTACAAAAGACATGGAGCTGAAATCTTTAAAGAAAAAGTACAAGAGTAAAGGCTTTGCTGCGGGATGTTCCAGAGAAGTAATTGAACGTGGTGCCAGGCAGCTGGGGTGGGAACTGGATAAACTTCTCGAGATGACACTTCAAGCCATGGCTGCAAGTGAAGATATGATTAATAAAGAGATGGCTTCGGTATAGTGATTTAATGATCTTAAACTATAATTATCAATAAATGTATATTTCCGTCTTAATAAACGCAGGTGTTTAAACAAGACTATTAGAAGGAGACATTAAGAGCGGAACGAAAGAATACAAAAATGTCAGATAAGATATAGTGATGTGAATTAGAGGAGGATTTCTGAATGGCTAAAGTGATTTTATTAAATGGCAGTCCGAAGGCTGGTGGCTGCACGGCAACTGCGCTTAACGAAATGGTAAAGACATTTCATGAGGAAGATGTTGAAACAGAGCTTATTCATGTTGGAAATAAAGCTGTACGAGGTTGTATTTCTTGCGGATATTGCGGTAAGAATGGAAAATGCGTATTCAATGATGATCTTGTAAATGAAGTTGCGGTAAAGTTTGAATCGGCTGATGGTCTCGTGATTGGAAGTCCTGTCTATTATGCTTCACCAAATGGAACTATTTTATCATTTCTGGACAGACTTTTTTACAGCACCTCTTTTTCAAAGCAAATGAAGGTCGGTGCAGCTGTTGTGAGTTGCAGGAGAGGTGGAAATACTGCGTCTTTTGATGTTCTGAATAAGTACTTTACAATCAGTTCCATGCCGGTTGCTTCGAGTACGTATTGGAATCAGGTGCATGGATTTACGGCAGAAGATGTGAAGAAAGATCTTGAAGGACTCCAGACAATGAGAAACCTTGCAAGGAATATGTCTTTTATGATGAAGGCATTTGTAGATGCAAAAGAGAAATATGGTTTGCCGGCACAGGAGCGAGAAGCATTTACAAGCTTCCCCGATGGAAAGTGAGTGTATTTGGTGATCATTGAGGAAATGATGAGAATGGAGTTCCTAATGCTATGAATGCTGCGTGGGGAATCACCACAGACTTTAAAGAAATCACTATCAGCCTTTCTGAGCATAAAACAACTGATAACTTCAATATTACAAAAGCATTTACAGTAAGCATGGCAACAGAAGATTATGTTGCAGCTTGTGACTATGTAGGTATTGAGTCAGGAAGAAAGGTTCCAAACAAGTTTGAGAAGGCCGGATTCCATGCAATAAAGAGTGAATATGTGAATGCACCGCTTATTGCCGAGCTCCCAATGGCACTGGAATGCAAAGTAAAGAGTTTTAATGATGGTATCCTTATCGGTGAAATCGTAAATGTTTCAGCAGATGAGAGTGTTATTACAGATGGAAAGATTGACACTAAGAAGCTAAAACCTATTACTTTCGATCCTTGTAATAATACCTATGTTGGTCTTGGTGATATAGTAGGAAATGCATTTAAGGATGGTGCAGTCTTAAAATAGCAGAATATGTTCTTCTCTGTGGATGTAATTTTCAGCATAATTGATGGGGTGTATGACAGATTGTGTGAATTCTCTTGGAAGTTAAAGTGGGAAAGCCACTGCTTCTTTATACATCTTCTGAAGTGTTTTGATAAATGCAGTAAGGCTCTCACGACAATCCGTTTTGTGAGTGCATAAGACGCAAGAGAAGGTATCATCACAGTCATAAGGAATCCAGGCAAATTGCCCACTGTGGTCGTTAAGAAAACCGGGGGAAAGACAGATTCCTTTACCGGAAGCAATATTAGTAAGCGTGGTGTCGTGATCCGGACTGTTAAAATATTCAATCTTCCCTGATGAAATCAGTTTTTGCTGAACGGAGCGAAGGAGTGCCGGTGAGCCACCACCTACCATAAGAGTGTGGCCGTAAATGTCTTCATCGGAAATAAGGTTTTTGGAGGCAAGAGGATCATTTTTATCACATATTAAGTAGATATGACTTTTAAACAGCTTGTGGACAGTAGTTCCTGCAAGCTGTTTTGTTTGTTCTTCCAAGGCAAAGACCACATCAGTTTCATTTTTTAAAAAACTATCTATGCCGTTTTCGTACTGGAATCGTGGCGTAATCTGAGTGCCGGTTGTTTCTTTTTCAAATTCCTTGATGGCTTCAGGGAGAAAGTAAATAGCCTGCCTAACCATAAGGCTGACAGTTATATTGTCATGATATTTTGTGCTGAAATTCTGCCCCTGTTCAATGGCTCTTTTTAATTCTTCGCGCATATTTGTAAGGAAAGATACAAACTGTTGTCCGGCAGGTGTAAGAGTAGCTCCTTTTCCGTTTCTTACAAAAATTTCAAAACCAACTTCCTCTTCAAGTAATTTTATCTGATACGAAAATGTAGGCTGACTTACAAACATGTTTTCAGCACCTCTGGAAAAGCTCTCTGTGTGGGCCAGTTCTATACAATAATCTATTTGTTTTGTTGTCATAGCTACCTTTGATATTTAAAAATTAAATCAATTATCTAATGTTTCAATTGGATATTATAGAACTGACATGAGATAATGTAAACAACAAAGGACAAAACCAATTGGGAATAACCAATATGCAATAAGTGTCATGAAGCACGTACATCACAAATATTGATAGAAATTTTTATGGAGGAAACAAAGATGGCAAAGACATTAATAGCATTCTTTTCAAGAGCAGACGAAAATTATTTTGGCGGTGCAATGAGATATGTGAAAGTCGGAAATACAGAAATTGTTATTAACCATATGAAGGAGCTTATAGATGCGGATACATTCAAAATAGATATGAAGAACCCATATTCACCTGTTTACATTACCTGCATTGATGAAGCCAAGAAAGATTTAAGAGACAATGCCAGACCAGAGCTTACATACTATTTAGACAGCATAGATGAGTATGACACAATTGTTCTTGGATATCCAAACTACTGGGGGACATTTCCAATGGCAGTTGCTTCATTCTTAGAGAGATACGATTTTGCCGGAAAAACAATTCTTCCTCTTTGTACGAATGAAGGAAGCGGAATGGGATCCAGCGAGCGGGATGTGAAGAAATATGCCAAGGGCGCTGATGTCAGAAGGGGTCTTGCAATCACCGGAAGCCAGGCAGCAAATGCTAAAGCAGCGGTAGAAAAGTGGTTTTCTTCTAACGGATTGATGTAATGAAATAAAGATGGAGGAAAGACCGGTGGATTTTAAAAAAGGATATGTTTTTGAATTAATGGCTCAGGGCGGGCCTACAGATAATAGAGAGCCTTATTTTAAGGATGCAGTTGATGAAATGATGAGAGCCAGAACTCTTTGTGCAAAGGCAAATGCATGCATGCCGGATGATCAATCGTATGTGGGCTATCTTGAAGAGTTGTTTGGTAGAAAATTAGATGATGTAAGAATACTTACACCATTTACATGCGACTTCGGAAATACGGTAAAGTTTGGCAAGGGTGTATTTATAAATCATTCAGCGATACTATCTGCATCAGGAGGAATTGAATTTGAAGATGGTGTAATGGCTGCTCCCGGACTTAAAATTGCAACTATTAATCATGACGTAAACGAACGTCATACCAAGTACACTTACGGAAAAGTTACTGTAAAAAAGAATGCATGGCTTGGCCTTAATGTAACTATCTGCCCGGGAGTGACCATTGGCGAATACGCTGTAGTCGGTGCCGGAGCAGTTGTTACAAAAGATGTACCTGCATATACAGTTGTAGGTGGAGTACCTGCTAAGGTTATTAAGATGCTGGATCCGGAGGAACAGAAGGAATAAAGATATGGGTGAAGAAGAAAAAATATCGGAATTGTACAAAGATTATTGGGACTATATGATAGAGAAAAATATAGAAGGTCTCAGAAATCTTATGTGTTCTGAATATTGTCTTTATCATATGACCGGTATAAAGCAGTCTGCTGATGAATTTTTAAAGGGTCTAAAAAATGGAACCTTTAATTATTACTCTGCAGAACATGATGACATATCAGTAAGTGTTCATGGTAATGAGGCAACTATGATAGGTAAAAGCAGAGTAGTCGCTGCAGTTTACGGTGGTGGAAAAGGAAGTTGGAGACTGAAGGGAGATTTTACACTTAAAAAAGAAAACGGAAACTGGAAGTTTACAAGTTCCAGAGCATCAACATATTAATGAGGATTTTACAAATGGAAAACATCGTATTAAATAATAAGCTGGAGTGCCCGGTAGTAGGAATTGGAACATTTATGCTTGCACCTGCTGATGCAGAGAATAGTGTGCGAGAAGCACTTAAGATGGGCTACAGACTTGTAGATACAGCAAATGCTTATGTAAATGAGCGTGCGGTAGGTCGAGGAATCCGGGAAAGCGGGGTAGATAGAAAGGAAGTATTTTTATCGACAAAACTCTGGCCATCAGAGTATGAGAATGAAAATGCTGTAGATGAAACATTAGAGCGCCTTGGTGTGGATTATGTTGATCTTCTTTATATCCATCAGCCTGCCGGAAACTGGCTAACAGGATACAGACAACTTGAAAAAGCTTATAAAGAAGGCAAGGCTAAGTCTATCGGCATTTCAAATTTCGAAGGGAAATATATTGAGGAGCTTGAGACCAAATGGGATGTAGTACCTCAGTTTATTCAGGTGGAAGCGCATCCGTATTTCACACAGACAGAGCTTCGCAAGACACTGGATAAATACGATATTAAGCTCATGAGCTGGTATCCACTTGGACATGGTGATAAGTCACTTATCAATGAACCGGTTTTTGCAGAGCTTGGAAAGAAATATGGCAAGTCTCCTGCACAGGTTATCCTTCATCAATGGACTTTTTAACATTCGAGGATAATTACCTCGCAGGGCAGAGCCCGGAAAGGAAAATAATCATGACAAATATGGTGAAGCTTTCTGTCCGGAGGAAATTACAGATAGAAGTATATGTATTGATGGTGATATTGCAAACATATTACGAGAGAAATAGCTTGGTAAATTAATGCTTGTTGAACATAATAGAACCTTACATAGACCAGTACCTCTGGGGACGCCCAGTGATTCGTACTGGTCTATTATTATGTCATTTATATTCGATTATTTAGAAAAAAGGTATTAGTACCAATTTTCTAAAATAGCGATTGCTATGAATTGTAAATTCAAGTATACTTTAGAAAAGTGGTAATAAGGCCGAAAATCTAAAATTGGAGTTTTCTATGGAGATTAAAAGAGATAAATATTTAAAAAAGCTCGTAAGTAAAAGAAATAATGGGTTGATTAAGGTGATCACAGGAATCAGAAGATGCGGCAAATCGTATCTGCTTTTTAATCTATATTATGATTATCTTATCAAAGATGGAGTGGCTGAGGAATGTATTATATCTGTTCCATTAGATGATGATGATTATATAGAGTATTGTGATCCTCAAAAATTATCAGAGTACATCAAAAGTAAAATAACTGATTCAAACAAGCAGTATTACGTTTTTATAGACGAAGCGCAATATGCAATTACAAAGGAAGAAATGAAAAATCCAGATGTACCTATTAGACTTTATGGTGTTTTAAATGGATTGCTTAGAAAAAAGAATGTCGATGTATATGTTACAGGAAGTAATTCTAAGTTTTTATCTTCTGATATTTTGACAGAGTTCAGGGGTCGTGGCGATGAAATTCATATTGCACCGTTGGCGTTTTCGGAGTATTATCCTGCATCTGGAAAGGATAAATATGAAGCATGGCAAGAGTATTTGTTTTATGGCGGATTGCCACATATTTTAGCAGAACCAGATAATGAATCGAAAGAAGCATATCTTGAGCGATTAAATTCTGAAATATATATTAGAGATATAGTTGAGAGGTACGATATTCGTGATGCAGCTGGTATGGAATCCTTAATGAAAGTAATTGCATCGGCCATTGGTTCGTTGTCAAATGCTCAGAAAATATCTGATACATTTAATAGTAGTGGCGATAAGTCAATTTCAATGCCAACAATATCTAATTATTTAAAATATCTCACCGAAAGTTTTGTGATACAAAAAGGCAAAAGATATGATATTAAAGGTCGTAAATACATAGGAACACCTTCAAAATACTATTATACAGATTTGGGACTGCGAAATGCTCTTTTAAACTTTCGCCAATTTGAAGAGACACACTTGATGGAGAATGCTATTTATAATGAGCTAATATATAGAGGTTACAAAGTAGATGTGGGTGTGGTTGAAATTCGAGTTGATGAAAATGGGAAAAAAGCACGTAAACAGCTAGAAGTTGATTTTGTTGTTAATCAAGGCAGTAAGCGATATTATATCCAGTCTGCATACGCGTTACCAAATCAGGAAAAGGTAGAGCAAGAACAAGCGTCACTTATAAAAATACCTGATTCATTTAAGAAGATAATTATTACGAGTGGAAACTTCCCGGTGTGGAGAAATGATCAAGGTATAACAATTATTGGACTATTTGATTTCTTGTTGAATGATGATAGCCTAGATTATTGAACGTTTTATGTAGGGAAGAGAAATAAATAGAAATGTGATAATATACAAAAGGCTATGACCAAAAGTGTCATAAATATTGAAAACACAGTAAATCATTACTTTTAGAAGGAAATAAATTACCATGAAATTGGGCATTGTAGTCGGTTAGCAAAAATATAAAAGTCGATGTATTTGATATAAAAGTCGATGAAACCCTATATTTGCAAGACTTCGAGAATGCCTAAGTTGATATATCTTGATGTAACTAATATAAAATCCAATATAAAAATGGCGTAAAGTGAAACTACTACTGAGCTCAATACAACGAAAATAATGCCTGTTGGAGATTCAATTGTCGATTATGGCATAAAGCTATACACTTAAGAAGCTTGAAGGTAAGAAGTGGGTAGCAGTTCCGATGATAATCGATAACGGAGTTTTCACTGATATCGGCTACAGTATTCCAAAGAATGGGGAAGCTGAGATTGAAACTAACTGGGCATCGTTTTATGGAAAGATTGAACCGGGAACATATAAGATAACCAAGACAGTTTTGGATTCAGGAGCCAGTGGCGAAGGTGATAGTTTAAATCGGTATACTGTGAGCGCACAGTTTATGATTGCAGGATGAGGAATGAGATGAGCAAGTGTTTAAGACCACACCATGGGATGTGTTTTCAGTTTTATGAAGGCAAGGGCTACAGCGCTGATTTCACGGACCATATGGGAAGGGTGATAAAAGAGCTTGAGACTGATCCGGAGCAGAATGTGGTGCTGAAAGCTGAAACAGATATTGTATGTGAGAACTGCCCGAACAATGAGGGCGGTGTATGCACAACTCAGGACAAGGTGCTGCGTTACGATAAGGCAGTTCTGAGGGCCTGTGGACTTGTAGACGGAAGCGAGATCTCTTTTGCTAAGTTCATAGGACTTGTAAAGGATAAGATAATTGGTGCGGGTATCCGAGGTAATATCTGCGGTGACTGTAGCTGGGATTATATTTGCAGGGAAAAGGAGTGAGGTACGATGGAATTTACAACAGATATTTTCAGTCAGTTTGACAAGAAGTGGGCTCTGCTTACAGCGGGAGACAAGGACAAGTTCAACACGATGACCATCAGCTGGGGCGGCCTTGGAACACTGTGGGGCAAGCCTGTAGCAACAACATATGTAAGGACATCCAGATATACTCATGAGTTTATGGATAATAACGAGTATTTCACAATCAGTTTTTATCCTGAGGACTATAAGGGTACACTTGGAGTTCTTGGTTCAAAATCCGGCAGGGATATCGATAAGATGCATTCTTCAGGGCTTACAGCTAAGGAAGTTAGTGGATCCATGACATTTGAGGAGGCCGAGGTTACTTTGGTTTGCCGAAAGCTCTTTTGCCAGAGGTTTGATACAAAGAACATGAACCCTGATATTGCCAAGCAGTTCTATGAAGGCGATGCCGAGCATGACATGTACATTGGCGAAGTTGTGGACATCATAAGGTGAATTAGATGATAAACGTTAAGGTAAAAGAGTTTTTAGACATAAAGGGATTTGGAGACAGGCTGACAGAGCATTCCGAGACAATAGATACTGTTGAGCATGCAGCACAGCAGATTGGTTGCACAGAGCCTGAGATTGCCAAGACACTGTCATTTGTTGTGGATGAAAAGCCTGTTATTGTGGTCATGGCTGGGGATGGCAAGGTGAACAGCTCCAAGTTTAAATCTGTTTTCCATACTAAGCCCCATATGATCCCGAGAGACCAGGTGGAGGATATAACAGGATTCCAGCCGGGCGGAGT
>NZ_FOPH01000045.1 GCF_900113415.1 Oribacterium sp. WCC10
ATGACGATTTCGATTCCTATTGGACAGAAACCTCTGCGGCAGAAGGGCTCATGAGTTATATCAGTAAGCCATATAACGGAATGGCGAAGACTATAGCGGAGCTCATAGGTGGTGTGGATGTCAATGTTGATACCGTTGGATTTGCCAATGATCTTGTGACATTTAGAGGAAGGGACGATGTTCTGACATTGATGATACATTTGGGATATCTGGCATACGATTCAGAAAAGAAAACTGCGCATATTCCAAATGAAGAAATACGTCTCGAGTTTCAGCGAGCCATCAGAAATGTGGAGCATGAAGAGACTTCAAAAAGACTTCGGGAAAGTGATCAGCTGTTTATAGATACCATAAATATGAACGAGGAAGCAGTTGCCGCGCAGATAGAGAAGATTCACAGAGAGGAAACATCGCCGCTTCATTACAACAAGGAAGACAGTCTACGAAGTGTGATCAAGCTTGCGTATTATACATATAAGGATAATTATCTTCAGTGGGAAGAACTTCCTTCAGGAGATGGTTATGCTGATGTAGTCTATCTTCCCAAACATGATTCAGGTCTGCCGGCACTGGTTATAGAACTTAAATGGAATAAGAGTGCCGAAGGAGCCATAGAGCAGATAAAGCAGAAGCATTATCCTGAATCACTTAAGGGCTATGGTAGTGAGTTGTTATTGGTTGGCATAAATTATGACAAAGATAAAGCTCCCGGAGAACGGAAACATAGCTGTAGGATAGAGAAGTTTGAGATAAGTTGAACATATTTATCAGGGACGTTGACCAAAGAGGTTAATGTCTCTGTTTTTTATTCTTCTTGAACTGACAATTGTTAAAAATGAATTAAATTATCTCTTAAAATTTGTTGAATAAATGTCTTTGAATGCGGTTTCGGGAAACAGGTGGCGGTGGTAAGATATATGAGTGAATGTGTTTTAGACTGGAGATTTCACAGAGTATAAATGGTTAAAGAGGGGAATAATCAGCATGAAAAAATCAATTTTTTTAGTCACTGCGCTTTGTTTAATGCTTGCGGGATGCGGAGCAACCGGAGTTCCGGAGGCAACGAATAGTACAGGTGGTGCTACCGGTGAGACAGAAACATTACACGCATCTGTACAGCATGAATCGGATTCACCGGAGTGGGTGACAAAACTTCCTGAGGCGCAGGATGAGAATACAAAGCAGCTTTTTGTAGTTGCCGGAATGGGAATGGACAAAACAACAGCAACAGTTTCCATGCATGAGAGAGATAAGGATGGAAAATGGAAGCAGATTCTGTCAACTCCGGGATTTGTAGGACTCAACGGACTTTGCAAGGATGAGGATCACAAGGAAGGCTGTGCGCAGACTCCTATCGGAACATACAAGTTTAACAAGGCTTTCGGTATAGCGGATGATCCGGGTTGCAGCCTCCCTTATGTGAAAGTCACTGATGATACATGGTGGTCAGGTGATGATCGCGAAGGTATGCATTATAACGAAATGGTTGACATAAAGGATTATCCTGGCCTTAATCTCGACAACAGTGAGCATATTCTGGACTATGAGTATCAATATCAGTATTGTCTTAACATAAGCTTTAACGAAGATGGAACTCCGGGTAAGGGATCAGCTATATTCCTTCATTGCTTTGGACCGCTTAAGCCATATTCCGGAGGATGTGTTGCTATTCCGGAAAACATAATGAAGATGGTAATGCAGAGAGTTGATAAAGACTGTGTTGTAGTGATTGATACTTTCGAAAACATGGGCGGAAGCTTCTGAGAAAAGATGAGTGAGGAGGATGTGGATTTTCAAAGGTTGAGTAAATTTACGGTTGGTGAGTCAAATGTCACTAAGAGTTGAGTCGTTTTACGGCAGAACAAATATTTGCAGATAAAAGTTGAGCGATGATACGGAAAGTTGAGTGATAATACGGCAAAAAGCGTAGATTTAGCGGTTGAAACCGGTGAAAATCAACTAAATGTGGATAACTTGACGTAATTTTACGCAAAAAAAGTGAGTGAAATATCGGGAAACGTAAAATGACTCACCTTTTAATATGGAGTATTCCGTAAATTCACTCAACTTTCATGTATGTCTATATATTTTCTAAAGGGTGTTCAATGACTTGAATAAAATAGATCTGTATCGGCTTATCCTTTGGTAATGTAAAAAAATAGAGTAAATAGGAATGAAAATAATACGCAGGTGATTCCTTCAGAATATAAAATAAATAACCTCGTCAATACACCGATAGTTCAGTGTACCGACGAGGGTTAATTATCGATACTGGTTAATATCAAGAAAGAGTTTCTGTGTACCATCCCATATGGGAGCTGTCATGCAATTGAATCAAAGACTTTTCCGAGTCCTGTATCATCAGCAAGACTCTTTGAGGCAGAGTCTCCGACAGGATATGAAATCTTTGTTGTAGTCTCTCCGCCTGCAACATATGTGGTTCCACATTCGGGACATACAGCTGTCTTGATGGAGACAGAGGCCTGAAGAACCTTTCCATTTTTTTCATCAGCTTTCTGATATGCATTGGACACATGTTCCTGCTCGTGAGCTCTAACCTTTGAAGGAGCTTCGCCGACGGAAATATGTGAGGCTGACTTGAATGAGACATCCATTTCGTTTGAGCCGTCCTGATACTTTCGATTCTTACAGGTTTGACACTCGGAAGGAGAACTGATCCTGCCGGCTTTCACTGTATCGGAATCGGTCTGACCGGTGGTCTTGTTGGGATGATCCTGAAACTGTCTGTAGTTCATGTAGCCCTGAGCACTGTTATAGTAGGCTTTAAAATATCTTTCATACGGATTACTGTCGGATGATTCAGAACCGATGGCGCCTATAGGGTTAATAGCCATAGCTGCTCCTTTCCAAAGTCTCACCGGGGTAAGACTTTAATTTTTTATTAATTCACGAACGAAAAGCTTATATTTGAATTTATTTTACCACACGCTCCCAGGGAACTGTAAAGGAGTTAGACACAATATTTTAGAAATATTTAACAGAAAATCTAAGCGCACAAATAGATTGTGCAAAATGCACTTGCAAAAAGGGAAAGACGTGGTAATATAAAAATATAGATTGTACACAATCAAATATGGCGAATGAATCACGTATGGAAACACTTGGGAAATAATAAAGATATATAGGAGGAAACGGAAATGTACGATTATGATGTTTTGTTTTTGGGAAGCGGACATGCAGCATGGCATGGAGCACTGAAACTGGTAAAAGCCGGAAAGAAGGTTGCATTTGTGGACGGCGATCTCATCGGCGGAACCTGCACAAACTATGGCTGTGATGCCAAGATACTACTTGATGCTCCATTTGCATTTGTCAACGGATTGAAGCGCTACAAGGGAATCGGAGTTGAGTCGACTCCTGACATTGACTGGTCGGCGCTTATGAAGTACAAGAAGCAGGTGATAAGTCCGCTGCCGGCAGCATTGGAGCAGGGAATTTTCGGAAGGGCCGGAATGCCGGTCATTCATGCTATGGGAAAACTCCTCGATACGCATACTGTTCAGGCCGGTGATCAGAAGGTTACTGCAGAGTATATCGTCATCGCTACAGGTGAGCATCCGGTGAAGCGGGATGTTCCCGGTAAGGAATTCATTCATGATAGCAGAGATTTCCTTGATATGGAGACATTTCCGAAGAGGATAGCATTTATCGGAGCAGGAATCATCGCTATGGAGTTTGCTTCTATGGCCATCGAGCTCGGTTCTGATGTCACGGTTATCCATCACAACGACCGTGCCCTCAAGATGTATCCCGCTCAGTATGTAGATATAGTGGTTAACAAGATGCGCGAGGAAGGCGTCAAGTTTGACTTCAATGAGTCTGTAGCAAAGATTGAGAAGAGCGGCGATGAATACATTGTGACCTATGAAAGCGGAAAGACCATCGCCGTTGATTATGTGCTGGAAGCTACCGGTCGCGAGGCTAATGTTGACGGCCTCGGTCTCGATGAAGTCGGTATCGAATACAGCAGTAAGGGCATAAAGGTTAATTCAAACCTTCAGACAACTGTGCCAAATATCTATGCATCAGGTGATGTTATCGATAAGAAGATACCGAAGCTTACTCCGACTGCAACCTTTGAGTCGAACTATATCGCAGATCATATCCTTGATACATCAACTGCACCTATAGAGTATCCGGTTGTTCCGAATCTTGTATTTACATTACCGCGT
This sequence comes from Oribacterium sp. WCC10, assembly GCF_900113415.1. Taxonomy (GTDB): domain Bacteria; phylum Bacillota; class Clostridia; order Lachnospirales; family Lachnospiraceae; genus Oribacterium. The sequence continues at coordinate 4,194 of NZ_FOPH01000045.1, forward strand.
ATCGCGCAGGTGGGTGTTTCTGTCGATGCTGCGAAGAAGGATCCGGAGCACTATGATGTGGTTACAGTGCCGTACGGAAAGACTCTGCTTTTTGAAGCAAAGAATGAGGTATATGCGGAGTTTACATTTGTGTTCGATAAGGAGCACAACCTGGTGGGAGCTGCATTTGTTTCGGATGATGCAGGTATGTTCGTTGACATCATTACCCTCATCATCAATAAGAAAATGACTCAGTCGGAGCTCAATCAGATGATATTTGCATTCCCGACAGAGAGCTACGGATTGATTTCGATGGTAACAGGACTTTTGAAGTAAACGCCGCAGTGGGTGTATAATAAATCTGATAATGTAGCATAGTGTCCTTCGATTTCGATCGAAGTAGCCACGCGGCTTTGAGTACTTCAAAGGAATCTGTAAGGATTTCTGCTCTATGCACACGAATGTGTGCGTAGGGGACAATCAGTGAGTGGCAATGCTTTTGACACTAACGTCTAAATATAATATCTGGCCGCAAAAAATGTGACTTAATGGAAAGGAAGTAAAATTATGCAGAGAGCAGAAAAGTTTTTAAAGGATGCAGGTACTTATTATCTTGCAACAGTTGAGGGAGATCAGCCGAGAGTAAGACCTTTCGGTACTGCCAACATTTTTGAAGGAAAGCTTTATATCCAGACAGGAAAGAAGAAGGATGTTTCAAAACAGATTCACACAAATCCAAAGGTTGAGATCTGTGCTTTTAAGGATGGTCAGTGGCTCCGTATAGCCGGAGAGCTTGTTGAGGATGACAGACGCGAGGCAAAGCAGTCAATGCTTGATGCATATCCTTCACTTCAGGGAATGTACTCAGCAGATGATGATAATACTGAGGTATTCTACCTTAAGGATGCAACAGCAACTTTCAGTTCGTTTACATCAGAGCCGGAAGTTGAGAAGTTCTAAGGATTAATGACGTCAGCCCCCAAGGGTATCCATTGAAAATCGGGACGCTTCGGCAAAAAAATCTGAAACAGCCTCCATAAGAACCACATAGGCCCTCAGCAGTTTCTGAGTTTTCCGGATGAAAACTCAGAATTGCCGAGGGAAATAAGGATAAATCCAAGTGGTTCTAATGGAGGTTGTTTTGATTTTTAACGCCTCAGCTTTACTATTTTTAATGGATGCCCTCGGGGGCTGACTGATTCTACTCCCCTGATGGCTTGTCTCAGGAAGGCTGGAATGTGGTTGGTAAGCAGATTGAGCATGAAGAAAACCCGACCGTGATGGTCGGGTTTTCTTGTATAAATCATGTGTTACATTCTTTGATATGGTTTAGCTCAATGCTTCTGATTAAGTTGCTGAAGAGCTGTAGATCATATATGTAAGACCGGCTGCATTCTTGTTAACAGGAATTGTAAGTACGCCGTCCATAATACATGGAACTAATACGCTTGTTCCGTCACTGAATACTACTGTGTAGTACTGACCGGTGGATACACTTGCGTATACAGGTAAGTCTACTGTATCAGTTAATGCAGTTGCAAACATATTTGCGAAATTAACAAAACCTGCACCTAACATATTGTCAGCTCCAAAACCGCCTACGCCTGCAGCAATAAAGTTATTGATAGCTGCCATAGGATCGAGAGGCATGAGAACATCGGTTATATTAAGGACTGTATTTGTTCCGGCAAGATTTGGTGCCTGGATCGTTAAGCCCTGATATCTGGTCATGTCTGATGAGAAACCCGGGGCGTCATTGCCTGCGTTTCCTGTGTTGTTTCCTACAGACCAGTTCTGACCGGATCCTGAATCAGACTTTCTGTGGTCTCCCTCGGTGGCTACGACATTGGATGCATCGATCTCGGTAGATGATAT
>NZ_FOPH01000003.1 GCF_900113415.1 Oribacterium sp. WCC10
TATCCCATCGCAAGAGTAAGACCCCTTGAAGACTACGAGGTAGATAGGGCTAAGCTGTAAGTGCTGTAAAGCATTCAGGTGATAGTTACTAATAGGTCGAGGGTTTGACCAATGTGGTTTGGTTGCTGGATAACAGATGGATTACTGAGAATAAGTTATTTGCATTCGGTACGCAGTTTTCAAGGCACGATACTTCTTTTGATCTTCGATTAAAAGAGTCGCACGGCTTTGGGCAGTTAAAGGGAGTCGGAAAGATTCCTACAAATTAAAACATATTCCTTCATAGCTCAGTCGGTAGAGCACGCGGCTGTTAACCGCGGTGTCGTTGGTTCGAGTCCAACTGGAGGAGTTGTGCCGGTATAGCTCAGTTGGTAGAGCAACTGATTTGTAATCAGTAGGTCTTCGGTTCGAGTCCGAATCCCGGCTTCGAAAGCTTTGAGAGAAATCTCAAGGCTTTTTATTTTTTTTGTATAGCTTCTTTATGAAAGTCTGGCGAGACAAAGAAATTATAAAGTATGTTTGATAAATAGTAACTTTTACTGTGTCATTTATTTAGAAGGTACTTCATAAAAGTAGAGGTTTACCATTATGGATTTGAGAGAATATAATAATGAGAGGGGAGTTTTTTATCATCATATCACAATATCATTATTTCATAATATAATGGGGGGTTAATTGTGATCATAATTTGGGTAGTCAGAAGGGGAATTAATCATGAAGAAAATTGACGTACAGAAACTTACACTTTCAGCATTGTTCATTGCTATAGGCCTGGTATTACCTTTTGTCACAATGCAGATACAGACCATAGGGCAGTTACTTTCACCGATGCATCTACCTGTTATTCTATGTGGTTTGGTATGCGGTCCGATTTATGGAGCTATTGTGGGACTTATAGTACCATTACTTCGTTCATTTATTTTCGGTATGCCAAAACTTTTTCCGGGAGCTATTGCTATGGCATTTGAGCTGGCAACGTATGGATTTGTGACTGGGTACTTATATGAAAAATCAAAGTGGAAGTGTGTGCTGGCGGTTTATAAAGCTATGATTCCGGCTATGATTGCAGGCAGAATAGTGGGTGGTATCGTTCAGGCTTTGTTACTTGGTGGTCAGTATTCATTTTCTGTTTTTGTAACTTCGTACTTTGTAAAAACAGTTCCCGGTATAGTTCTGCAGCTCGTATTGATCCCAATAATCATGCTGGCGCTTGGAAAGGCACATATGATTCCGTTCCATGAAAATGCAAAGGCACAGATTATAAAGTAAACCTTAAAAGCATAAAATAAAAATTAATTCTATATTTGATCAATTGACGAAAAATATTTCGGATGTTAGTATAATTGTACAAGAAGATTTGAGATACACGAGCAAATTTAATATTTACAATCCGGAACTGAGATCCGGTGGTTATGTATTAATCCATAGTATCGTATCTTCTTTGTACATAAAATATAGAATGTGAGGTTATTTATGAGAAGACCACACGAAAGGTAAACCCCTAGTATCAAAATGGCTTAGATACTAGGGGTTTTACTTGTGTCTCAAGTATTACCTCATGCTTTTTTATCTCCATGGGGGCGTGGTGGGGGCAATAGCTTTCGTGGTGGCAATGGGGGCACCTTGTCTGATTAAGGCTTCAGTATCTTATAAGGATGATACTGAAGCCTTTTGCTTTATATATTTTATATTACTTCACGATATATAAGGTGACACAATTATATTTAAAAAAAACTTTTCAGATTAGAGCTTTCTAAAATGACTCCGGGATTGTGGTGCGGATTTTCATAGAGATTTATTGGTATATATAATCTGACCGGTGAAAAGCTGTAATCAGAGTTTGCTTAGACATCTAAATCATAGTATTACAGAAGGATTACTAATATATTATGAGGTTTTTGACTTTTCAACCGTATGATTGGCGTGAGAAATACATGGAACGCGGAATAAATGAATATCTGGGATTCGATGCAGTATATTGTGTAAATGCAGATTTTATTGACACGGCATTTATAAATACATGTCTTATAACTCCAACAATTCCAGAAAATGCAATATATTTTGAAACTGATGAGTTTTACCTGATTGACAAGGTGGAGCAGGAAAAATCTACTATCACAAAATCGGACAAGTGTGTGGGCGTGGCCTCGTCGGATAGTTTTAAAGAGATTGCTGACGAATTTGACATGAGTCTTGCAGAATATATTGATAATTATTATCCATATAAATTTGAGTATCTTGTTGATAAAAAAAAGATAAAAGAGATATTAGTTATAGATGTATGTAAAAGAGTTCTCGAGAGTCTGGATGATTCGGGAATTAATGAAATAGAAAATGTTAATGCAAGAATAGTGAATTATCAACAAAGATTTTGGGATTTTAAGAATATAAAGCCGGAAAATTTCAAAAATATGTCGGATTCACTGTTGCTAAGAAGTGTTACAGCGTACAAGTATCTTGAGTTTTATCGAAATGGAAATGACTTGTTTTTTAAAGACTACATGGCTAATTTTAAAATAAGAAAGAGAGATATGGGGATTTCTGACAGGTTTATCAAAAAAAACATTGAGAAATATAATGAGCATTTAAAGAATTATATTACGTCGCCAAGTGAAAAGAGCCTGGAATTGTTTTGTAGATTTGTACATAATATAATTTACAAAAATGATATTATGATGTAAGGGTCAAAAGTACCAAATCACGTGCTTGCACGTTGATTTGAGACTTTATGACCCGCCCGAACACGAATAACGTAGTCGTTTTGCACAGCAAAAGGACGTGAGTTATGAGTGTTCAGCAGCACAACTGCCTTCGATTTTTAATCGAAGGAGCCACGCGGCTTTGAGCGCTTCAAAGGAATCTGTAAGGATTCCTGCTCATATCTTTCGGGTATCGTTCTCGGAGATAATCCCTTTGCACACGAATGTGTGCGTTGGCGCTAATCAGTGAGTGGCAATACTTTTGACACTCACGTCTTATTAAGAAATAGCTGTAGTGGACTTTCTCTAAGTAAACACCGATTATATCCGTGTTTACTTAGAGCCTCAGACGTCTGGATCAGGATTTTCAAAGGAAGTTGATTCTTCGCATCGAAAATCCTGACAGGGAAACGGTTTAATTAATGTTTCCCTGAATCTTTTATGTCAGATGGATTCGGCTGTAACGCTAATGATATAGTGGTTGGAAGGAAGGTCAGGAAGATAATTATGGATAGAGTGTTTCCGGAGATGAAAAAGCAACTGGGTTTTGGTATGATGCGTCTTCCTATGAAGGGAGACGTTGTTGATATAGAACAAGTTAAAAGGATGGTTGATTTGTTTCTCGAAAACGGGTTCAATTACTTTGACACTGCTCATGGATACATTAATGGCCTTTCAGAGTTGGCAGTGCGGGAGTGTCTGGTCAAAAGGCATAACAGAGATGAGTTTCTGCTGACAGATAAGCTTACGGGGCAATATTTTAAATCCAAGGCTGATATACGCCCGTTTTTTCAGAGTCAGCTTAAGGCATGCGGTGTTGAATATTTTGATTTTTATCTGATGCATTCTCAAAATGCGACGAACTTTAAACATTTTAAGGCATGCCATGCTTATGAAACTGCATTTGAACTGAAGAAAGAAGGTAAAGTGCGTCATGTAGGCATTTCCTTCCATGACAGAGCTCAGGTGCTTGATCAGATTCTGACAGAGTATCCTGATATAGAAGTGGTTCAGATTCAGTTCAATTATCTTGACTATGATGATGAATCCGTGGAATCTAAAAAGGTTTATGATGTGGTCCGTAAGCATGGGAAGCCGCTGCTTGTTATGGAACCTGTTAAGGGCGGCAGTCTTGTGAATCTGCCTGAGAAGGCTGATAACGTTTTGCGCGAGCTTGATGGTGGCTCCAATGCTAGCTATGCCATCAGATTTGCAGCGAGCTTTGAGGGTATGGAGATGGTGTTGTCCGGTATGAGCAACATGGAGCAGATTGAGGATAACATCAGTTACATGAAGGATTTCAAGCCTTTATCGGATGTGGAGTTTGAGTCACTGTGGAAGGTGAGGGATATTTTCAAAAGTTTGAATTCCATTCCGTGTACAGGATGCAGATATTGTGTTGAGGAGAATCATTGTCCGAAGCATATTCTAATTCCTGATATGTTTACATGCATGAACAAAAAAATGATTTTCCACAGCTGGAATCAGGATTATTATTATGAAGATGTTTTGACTGTAGGAAACGGTAAAGCAAGTGATTGTATAAACTGCGGTGGTTGCGAGAGAGTTTGTCCACAGCATTTACCTATAAGAAAGCTGCTGAAGGATGTAGCTGAAGAATTCGAAAAAGATTAGCCGGAATGTATAATGACATATGTGTCATAAGTCTATCACACTAGTACAGCATAAATTAAGTATCTGATACATCATATTTGTAATGATGGCTGTGCATTTAAGTGTTTGAACAATGAATTACGTGTCAGGTACTTATTATCTGATGTACTAGTACAGCATAAATTAAGTTTCTGATACATCCTTGCTGTAATGTCAGGCTAGTATTTCTGCTATAAAGTAGTGCTTAATGTGTCAGATACTTATTATTCGATATACTAGTACAGCGTTTATTATATTCCTGGAACATAAAAAACCATAGAAGACGCTTTGATACTTCATTTGAGCAGTGTGCTATGTGCCGGTTACTTATTATTCGATATACTATTGTTCACACAAGTGTGGGTTATGGACTTAATGACCCGCCTGAACACGAATAACGTAGTCGTTTTGCACAGCAAAAGAATTCAAGTTTGAGTGTTCAGCAGCACAACTGCCTTCGATTTTTAATCGAAGGAGCCACGCGGCTTTGAGCGCTTCAAAGGAATCTGTAAGGATTCCTGCTCTATGCACACGGATGTGTGCGTTGGTGCTAATCAGTGAGTGGCAAATACTTTTGACGCTAACGTCATAATATGAAGATGCCATACCGTAATTTGGACAGGAGATTTTGACTATGAAAAACGACATAATTGTGAGAAAGGCCTCAATTGAAGATGCGGCTGAGCTTCTTGATATTTATGCGCCATATGTGGAGAAAACGGCGATAACTTTTGAATATACTGTTCCGGAACTGTCGGAGTTTGAGAGAAGGATAGGGAAGGTACTTGAAAGATATCCATACATCGTTGCTGAACAGGATGGTAAACCGGTGGGATATGCATATGTAAGTCCTTTTCATGAGCGTGCAGCGTATGACTGGTGTGTGGAGACGTCTATTTATATAGAAGAAAGTCAGAAAAGGTCAGGTATCGGAAAGAGATTGTACTATGCCCTTGAGGATATTCTGAAAAAACAGGGAATACTGAATCTTAATGCATGTATAGCTTATCCAGATATGGAGGATGAGCATCTCACCAGGAATAGTGTAATGTTTCATGAACATCTGGGATACAGTATGGTTGGTGAATTTCATAAATGCGGATATAAGTTTAAACGATGGTATAATATGGTATGGATGGAGAAACCTATCGGAGAGCATTTGGAAGAGCAGCCACCGGTTCGTCGTTTTGATGAAGTGCTGGATGAGATAGATTTTGAAAAATACTGAGGAAATGCAAAAATAAGTAAATACTGATTAACTCAGTGGCTGCACAAAAGCAGCGACAGACTTCATGATACGACTAAGGTAACAGCATTTCCCTAAAGAAATCTTTAGATTACTTTAGGCGTCAATAAAGGTTAAGCCTCTATGATGTGAACATCGAAAATGTTCAGTCATGGAGGCTTTTGATGTTAAATAAAATGAAATCCAAACCGGATGATATTAATCTCAGGGATTCAATATCCGGTAGTAAAAACAATATAGGCAATAATCTGAAAAAAACAGGTGTTAAGGCATCAAAGGGATTTAAAGTAACGGGAAAAGTAAAAGTCATTGCGGCATTATGTTTTATGGCAGTAGTATCCGGTGGACTTTTTGTAAGGCATAGCATCAGTGCGAGAGCGGCGGAACAGGTAAATATCATGGATGACACCATACCGGTTCAGCGAATTGATCTAAGCAAAAGCATTACTCTGAACGGAACTATCATGAGTGCGGAGAGTAAGAGCATTTCATCTACTGTAAGTGATGCTGAAGTTAAGTCTGTGATGGTCAAAGTCGGAGACAGGGTGAAAAAGGGAGATACCATTGCGATACTCAGCACTGACAACCTCGAAAAGCAGTTGGAGCTTGCAAAGGCGCAGCTCAATAATACTGTAGAAAAGAACAGAAATGATATAGATGAAGCAGGAAGAAATCTAGAAAATGCAAAAATGACAATGTCAAATCAGGTGGCGCAGGCAACCCTGGACATTAATACAACTACTGAAAAACTTCATCAGAGTGAGACTGATGTTCTCAACGCACAGCAGGATATTCAGAAGTACCTTCTGGAAGAAAATCAGCTTCAGACTGAGATCGACAGCTGTCAGGATATATATGATTCTGAACAGGCGGTTCTCAGAAACAAGCAGCGTAAGCTTACAAGGCTTCAAAGCGGTGAGGATGACGGTGATGATGATCACGGGGACAGCAGTACAACAAAGCTTCAGCTTGATATAGATCAGATCACCAATTCACAGAGTGACAGACAATCTCATATAAGTGAGCTCAAGACAAAGTTGTCCGAGGCACAGTCCAAAAGGAAGGAAGCTGAGACTAAGCTGCAGAGTGCAAAGGATAACATTGACAGCTACAATCAGACTCTTCAGAAATCACAGATGACACTGGCTGAAACCAATACAAGTAATCAGAAATCCATTCAGGACAGCGAGTCCGGAATCGCCATGGCTAAGATGAATGCCGAATACAGTGAAAAGAATGCTCAGAACGATGTGGAGAAGGTGCAGAAGCAGATCAATGAGGCAGTGATAACGGCGCCTATAGATGGTGTTGTGACCAATCTGAATGTTTCTGTCGGAGACATTTATAAGGGCGATGTTATCGCGGTTATACAGGATACATCAGGGTTTAAGGCGAGTGCTGAGGCCGATCAATATGATATCAGTGATATTGCGGCTGATATGAAGGCAACTGTCACCACAAAGACTACGGGAGACACTGAGATGAACGGAGAGGTAACATTTGTTTCACCGATTCCGGGTGTGACAAGTACAGGTAAGGATTCGAGTACTACCAATGCAAAGTCATCGAGCAGTAACTATCCTATAGAAGTCACTCTTCAGGATCCAAGTGACAGGCTTCGTATCGGAATGTCTGCCAAGATAAAGATTCTGGAAAAAGAGGTGAAGGATGTACTGGCTGTTCCAGGCACCTACATTGATACCGATGAGGAGGGAAACAGCATAGTCTACGTGATGGAAGATGACGGAAGCAGAAAGGCTGTGAAGGTAGAGACGGGACTAAAGACTGATTACTATATAGAGGTTAAATCCGATGAACTAAAGGAGGGGGATAATGTTGTTTCCTCTTCAACAGAGACTGAGATCAGTGTTCAATAATATGATACTCACATCGTAATATCAGCGGTTACCATTTGTTTAAAATACAACAAGTTATGTACCCGCAGCGAAAATTGGTTTTACTTTAGTTCTTGATACCAGATATCTGATATGACAACAGGAGGAAGAAAATTGGCTGAAACAATAATGCGGGCCAGGAACATTAGAAAAAGCTTTAATATAGGAACGGAAAACGAACTCGAGATTCTGCATGGAATCGATCTCGACATACATAAAGGAGAATTTGTTTCCATAGTAGGCACAAGTGGTTCAGGAAAATCGACATTTATGAATATACTGGGGCTTTTGGACAGACCTACAAGCGGTGATTATGAGCTTAATGGCATCGATGTTAGCAGTGCGGCGGACAATGAGCTCAGTCACATCAGAAATAAGGAAATCGGATTTGTTTTTCAGACTTACAATCTGATTCCCAGAACCAGTGCATTGAAAAATGTTGAACTTCCGATGCTGTATGCAAGGGTACCGGAAAGAGAACGTAGGGAAAGAGCGGAAATGCTTCTTGAACTAGTGGGAATGAAGGAGAGGATGCATCACACTCCAGATGAACTATCGGGAGGACAGAAACAGCGAGTTGCAATTGCAAGGTCACTTGTCAATCATCCGTCAATGATACTTGCGGATGAGCCTACAGGAGCGCTTGATTCTAATACGGGACGTATCGTTATGGATCTGTTTCACAGGCTGCATGAGGAAAACGGGATCACAATCGTTCTCATTACCCACTCTAATGAGCTGGCGGAAGAGACTGAAAGAGTCATCACTTTGAGAGACGGTAATATCATCGGAGAGACTGTCGGAAAATTCTCTAAAAATCATGATCTAAGGAAACATTGATTTAATCATAGTTTCCATAGTTATATGTGTGATAGAAAGTGTTATATAGATTTATGCTGATTGAAAACATTAAGCTGTGCCTCACCGGGCTTATGGCTAACAAGATAAGAACATTTCTCACGATGCTGGGAATCATCATCGGAATCGCGGCAATGATCGCCATTATGACGGTAAGTGATGCGATGAACAAATCGGTAATGTCTTCTATGGGAAGCATGGGCGCGGATAAAATAGAGGTTTTTCTGACTCAGAAGTCATACGATGATTCGACAAGTCGTGAGATGAAAAACAGTGATTATTTCAATGACAGAATGTTTGAAGAACTTAGTAATAAATTTGAAGGACGAATAACAGGAATTGCTCTTTCAAAAAGTATTGGTTCATCCCGGGTTGAAAATGGAAAGCTGTATGCCAATGTAGATATCAGGGGACTCAATCCTATGGCTCTTGCCGGTGAAAATCTGACGATACTCAGCGGACGCAGCATCACTGAAAAGGATGAGGAGGCTTCTGCGAAGGTTGCTCTTGTTTCGGATAAGTATGTTCAGAAGATATTTCAGGATGATAATGCTTCGGCCCTGGGCAAAGAGATAGAAGTGTTGGTAGATAACAAGTATTATACATATACCATAGTGGGAGTATATCAGTATGTTGACAGTGGTATGACAGCAGGATTTTCCCAGGAAGATATATCGACGATAGTTTATATTCCGTTTTCTGTTGCTCAGATGCAGGTGGAGAACGGTGATCTGTATGACGAGTTTTCAGTGAAAGCTTCAAACGGAACTGATCCGGCTTCGCTTTCTATGGAAATTCAGGATTACATAAATACTACATTTTATCAGGATAATGATGCCTACGAGAGCTATTCATACAGCATGAAGGAACAGTTGAAGCAGATGAATGCGATGCTTAATACTCAGAAGAATGCATTTATGGCCATAGGTGCTATAGCGCTTCTGGTAGGTGGAATCGGTGTCATGAATATCATGATAGTTTCTATCACGGAGAGAACAAGAGAGATCGGAACCAGAAAGGCACTGGGAGCGACGAATAATGATATAAGGATTCAGTTTATCATTGAAGCCATGATGATCTGTCTGCTTGGTGGAATGATAGGCATCATAGTCGGACTTTCCTTTGGAATACTGGCTACGAAGGTGATGGGTTTCCAGGGCTCTGCATCTGTAGGTGGTATAGTGGTTTGCGTTCTGTTCTCCATGGCATTTGGGCTGTTCTTCGGCTATTATCCGGCAAACAAGGCGGCAAAGATGAATCCTATAGAAGCATTGAGATATGAATGATGTGTCAGATATAATGAAGTAGAGGTATGGGGGATTGAGCATCATCAGAGAGTGGCAAAAATCAAAGCTATCGGGATACAAACGGAGATGAATATATGAAAGATCAAAGATACAGAGTACTTGTGGCAGAGGATGACAGAGACATCATAGACCTGCTTTCGCTTTATCTGGAAAATGCAGGGTTTGAGGTGCTTACAGCGGAGAATGGGCTCCTGGCCTGGGAATGTCTCGAAAAAGAACAGGATATAGATCTTGTGCTGATGGATATCATGATGCCGGAGATGACCGGCTATCAACTGCTGCGAAAGATGAGGGAACACCACAACACACCGGTCATAATCATTTCAGCCAAAACAGAGGACAGCGACAAGATTCTTGGGCTTGATCTGGGGGCGGATGACTATGTTGCTAAACCATTCAATCCCCTGGAGGTAGTAGCCAGAGTCAAATCGAACATACGAAGATTCTACAACCTGAATGACAGTTCTTCCGATAATGAAGGTCAAATCAGAGTAGGCGAACTTATCCTTGATGTAAATAACATGACTCTCAAAAAGGGCGATGAAGACATTGCTCTGACTCCAATGGAGTATAAGATACTGCATCTCCTGATGCAGAATCCGGGTAAGGTTTTCACCAAGATTCAGATATATCAGCATGCCAGCGGTGACTATGTGGAAAATGATGAGAATACAGTTATGGTTCACATTTCAAACATCAGGGAAAAGATAGAATCTGATCCTAAGATGCCTGTATATCTGAAAACAATTAGAGGACTCGGATATAAGTTCGAGAAGAAATAATGAAAGCATTCACATTTAAAAATACAACGGGAAGTCTCTATTTTCTCATCATGCGTGGATTCCTGGGATTTATTATAGGAACGGTTATACTCATTGCCGTACTTTATTCCGGAAACTATGTCATGACAAAGAGTCTGGAAAATAAATATTTTTCAGATAATAACAATGACTACTTTGCTTATGATGAGCAGGTGGCTTCGGAAAACGGAAAAGAGAATACTCTGATTCAGGAATATGAATACACATACAATGAAAATGAGAAAGAACTTGAGATGAACCTCAAGTATCTCGTGATTCTTGATGATGAGGGAAATGTCATTTACAGAAACAGACCTATGAATCTGAATATATTAAAGCAGCATATCGAAGAATCACAGGATTCGGCAGACTACTTATCAAAGCTGAAGATTTATAACAAGGAAAAGGCAGGAATAGATGCATCGACAGCTGCATTACTGGTGGCAGGGGAATTTGCACTGATGCTGTTCTTTGTTTTCAAAATGAACAAGAGTGTTCTGAGACCTCTGAATCTGTTGAAAAGTGCGTTGGAGAGATTCGACAGGAATGAGGTTGAACTTGAACCAATTGAATATACAGGACCGAATGAACTACAGGAAATCTGTGAATCATATAATGACATGGCTCACGAGCTTAAAAAGAGCAATGAGGAGAGGAAGAGACTGGAGGAAGGCCGTGAACGTATGCTTGCAGGCATTTCTCATGATATAAAGACTCCGGTGACTGTTATCCAGGGCTATGCCAATGCCATTCTTGACGGTACAATTCCGCCTCAAAATGAAATGACCTACATAGAGACAATATATAAGAAGTCACTCGTTCTTTCCGAACTTATCAATACTTTTCATGAGTACAGCAGACTTGAGCATCCTGACTTTGTACTTAGAAAGAAACGGGGAGATATCGGTGAGTACCTGAGGGAGTATATTGCAAACCGTTACGATGAGCTGGCCATAGCGGGTTTTGATCTTGAGGTAAGCATTCCTGATGATGCTATATATGCGGAATTTGATCATACAGAGTTAAAGAGAGTGTTTGAGAATCTCATCAATAATACATTAAGACATAACCCCAAGGGTACCACTATATATGTAAGTCTTGAGAGAGAACAAGGCCTTCTGGTGGGAGCATCGGAGGTAAAACCGATGATCAGGATACTTTTTGGTGATGATGGAATCGGCATTTCGGAAGATATCAGGAAGACAATATTTGATCCCTTTGTCACAGGTGATGAATCAAGAAAATCCGGAAAGGGATCAGGACTCGGACTTGCAATTTCGAAAAAGATAGTCGAGGCTCATGGTGGTTATATTCATCTTAGATCTAAGGAGAATACTGATCACAGTACGGAGTACGAGATACTTCTTCCCGGTAAATAAAAAACATTCGGTATGAAATTCTGGAGGAGAGATGATTATGAGATATATGGATGAATCAAAAAAGAATCTGAGACGTCATGTAGCAGTATTTGCCATGGCTGTTATAATCGGAACAGGAATGGTATCGCAGATTTCTGTATTTCCTGTCTATGCAGCTTCCACTGATGAGAAGGATTATGCATTTTCATCACTGCAGTGGGATACCGGCGATGATCTCATGATGGCTTACTGGGACAGATCAGAGGATGATCAGCATTATAAACTTCAGCTTTACAGAGATTCTGTTGCGGTGGAGAATAAAGTCGGGCCTTCTGTTACGGTAACTAACAAGGATTATTATGATTTTACAAAGCTGTGTATAGAGAATGGTATAGGAAACTATATCTTTACTGTTACAGGCCTTAAGGAAAATGAAACTCAGGCTTCCGAAACAGTAAATATCGACTGGGCTATGTTCCACAAAATCGAGGATAAGTATATAGAGGAGCATCCGAAGACCATATTCGGAACCTACAGTTATGACAGGATGAAGTTTATGAAGCTGAATGATCCGGCGGCGACTGCTACAGGTAAGCAGTTTGCAAATCAGATTTCAAATCCCGGACAGGCTGTAAATCAGAGTAATGCAGCAGTAAAGCAGACTGATGGATGGCTTAAGCTTAAGGATGCCGACTGGTATCATTTCACAGGCGGCGTCATGGATACAGGCTGGTACACGGATAATGCAACGGGATATAAGTATTATTTCAATCCGGACGGAACGATGCATACCGGATATTTATATCAGGGGGGACAGATATACTTTTTTGACCAATCGGGTAAGCTTTGCAATTAATCAGCAGCACAACTGCCTTCGATTTTTAACCTAAGGAGACACGCGGCTTTGATCGCTTCAAAGGAATCTGTAAGGATTCCTGTTCTATGCACACGAGTGTGCGCTGGCGCTAAATCGGTGAGTAGCAAATGTTTTTGACACTCACGTCTTAATATTTATTAAAGTACAATACAAAACTTGTGTCATCTCCTTTATAGATGTATAATGCAAAAACATTTTCTTATAAAGAGTTTAAAGAGGAGATCTATGACAAACGGAATAGTAGTAATTGGAGCAACATTTGTAGACATTAAGGGATATCCTTTGGAAGTATATGTTCCTAACGGAAGAAATGCCGGAACCGTAGTTGAGGTTCATGGTGGTGTTTGCCGCAATGTGGCAGAGGATATCGCCAATGTTGAGCTGAAACCTACATTTGTAAGTATAGTTGATAACAGCGGTACAAGTACTGATGTTATCAATAAGCTTAATCGTCACAAGATAAACACTCAGTATATTCGAAGGGTTGATGGCGGACTGGGAACATGGCTTGCTGTATTCTCCAATGAAGGTGATGTTATAGCCTCTATCTCAAGAAGACCTGACCTCACTGAGGTTTCTACGATTCTAAGGGAACAGGGAGATGAGATCATCAGCAATGCAGACAGTGTTGTTGTAGAGATAGATATGGATTCTGCTATACTTAAGCAGATCTTTGAGCTTGCGGATAAGTATAAGAAGCAGGTTTTTGCAGTTGTTTCCAATATGTCCATTGCTATGCAGAGACGGGATCTTCTCAAGAGAACAGGTGTTATAGTATGTAACGATCAGGAAGCAGGTATGCTGTTCTCGGATGACTATTGTGATAAGACACCTGAAGAACTTGTAACGATACTTGACAGACAGGTTAAGTCAGCGCAGTATCCTCGTATGGTAGTTACCATGGGTTCCAAGGGTGCGGTATATGCTTCAATGGACGGTGAGCCGGGATTCTGCCCGAGTATCCCTGTGGGTGTTATCGATACTACAGGAGCCGGAGATGCATTCTTCTCGGGTGTTGCCATCGGTCTTACATATGGAAAGTCACTTGGAGAGGCTTGCATGATCGGTACACGCCTTGCAAATTCGGTTATTTCTACAACAGATAATGTATGTCCGAGATTTATGCCGAAGGAATTCGGAATAGATGTTCAGAGATGATGTTAAGTAATTCAGTAGACAGAAATGTTTAAAGATTGGGTGAGTGCTCAATAGTGAGAAATTCATCACTTGATATTCACATATAGTACAGAACAGGCAGCAGCCGGAGGGTAAGAAAACCCTTCGGCTGTTTTTAACAGTAATAATGTAATAAGCATCATCATAATATCGGAACAAAAAAAATCGTTGATATCTTTCGATATCAACGATCTATGAAAGTTTTGATTTATAGAATTACTTAGCAGCGATAGCGCCTGTAGGACAAGCCTCTTCACAAGCACCACAATCGATACATGTATCCTCATCAACAACGTACTTTGAATCTCCAGCTGAAATAGCCTCTACTGGACAAACTGAAGCACATGATCCGCAGCTAACGCACTCATCATTGATAAAATGTGACATGGGTGTTCCTCCTTGAAATAATATAAAAATTCAAAACTTAGTGTTCGATGAAGTGTTCAATCTCATCTATACGGATAGTGTAGTATAGTTTTCTCAAAAGTACAATGAAATAATTTTCGAATATTGTATTTTTTTGGAAAATAAATTTAGTTATAACTAACTAATTCATACTGCGGAGATGGGGTATATATTGTATACTTTTAAGAAAAATATTTTCTGTTATACTTGGATATGAATAAGATCCGGAGATAAATACTAAAGACATCAAACTATAGGGGGGCATTGTGAAAGAAAAAAAGAAAATTTCAATCGGAACAGTCATTTTTTATATGATTCCGGTATGTGCGGCTGTGGCTGCTCTGTTTTTCGGAAGGCTGTTTGCAAGAGATTATCTGGAATACAAGGAAGCGGTAGATGAGTACGAGAGGATTGATTCAGATTATATCAAAGATGATACGGGGACATCAGACTATACAGATGATGATTCACAGGATGACCCGGCAAGACTCACATTTTTTCCTGATCTCAATATAGATTTCAAAGGACTCAGGAATGTAAACAGTGATCTGGCCTGTGTTCTCTATATTCCTGTTTTGAAGATACAGTATCCGGTAGTGTATTCAGCGGATAATGAAGAATATCTTCACAGAACCTTTGAGGGTAACTATAACAGTTCGGGCTGTATATTCTACGATTATCAAAGTGAAAAGGATTTCCGGGGACAGCATACATTTATATTCGGACACAATATGAAGAATGGTTCCATGTTTGGAAGACTTAAGAAGTTTGAGTCGGATCCGGACACTGCATCAAAGCATCCGTATTTTTATATTTATACAGATGGAAAAGTAAGAAAGTATGAGATTTTCTCTTTCTATCAGACAACAAGTGAGGGAACAACATATCAAAGTTTCACCGATGATAAAGGATATGATAAATATATTTCCTACTGCCTTGGAAATTCATATTTTAAGGGATACAGGAACAGAATAGACTTTTCTGAAAGACCCGGTATTGTAACTTTGTCAACATGCATAGGACAGGCAGGGGGGAATGAACGTTTTGTTGTGCATGGTGCTTTGATAGCAGAATCTGTCTCTTAAAAAATCCAATAGTAAACAATTTTTAAGTTGAAAAACTAATCAAAATTGTAATACTATTTAATCAAAACCATAATACTTCTGGGTATATCATCATTTATAAGGTTTGTTTAATATGTATCATTTGGGTATTTTTATGGAGAAAATTTTTTCCGGTGGTACTTTTATTCAACCATTAGAGTGGGTTTTTAAAAAGAGGGGTAAAAATGAATAGTGAAACTTTTATTGTTAATGTTAAGTGCCGTGAGAACTCAACATGGCAGGGAAAAGTAACCTGGGCACAGAAATCCAAGACCAAGTATTTTCGTTCCACACTCGAACTCATCAAGATGTTGAACGGGGCACTTGATAATGCAGAAGCTTCGGATGAGCTGCTTGAGGATGAACTACAGGAAAGCCTTTGATATTTGAAATTCGATGACCGGATATTATTACGATTTAGAGAGGGGATTTTATGGAAAGGCTGAACGGTATCAATCTTGTAAGTGTGCTGGTGGATCGCAGCGAGGAGCATGATTTCAGCGGAAGAATCATCAATCAGTATGATGACAAGGAGTTGATCTTTACTTCCAGTATGGGGATGATCAGAGAACTTGAGGAACTGTACAATGAATGGGGGTTTCCTGAGGAGTCTGAGAAAACAAGAAGTTTCACCATGCGTCGTATAAATGCAGAGGATACTGTCAGGGAGAATGAGACAGAGAAGCGACTTGTGAATTTTGCAAGAGATATAGAGTCTCGGGATATCACTTCGGAGAGAGGGGATCTTGCTACATTTCTGATACTTACAGAGATGAGACAACATTCAACCTGGCAGGGTAAGGCGTTACATGCTGAAGCCGATGAAAAAAAGAATTTCCAGAGTGTACTGGAGCTTCTTTTCTTCATTGATGATGTGTTAAACGATAAGTGATCTGTGATGTTGGATTGTATATGAATTAATACATGCAAATAATTACAAAAAAATTACAGATACATTAAAAATATTTATACAAAAAATCAATGAAGATACTTGTTAATTTTTTGTTAATCAAGTATCATATTAAATCATAGGAAACCACAAGGGTTTAGGTAGCCGGGCGCAAAGTCTGGCTCTTTTGTTTTATAAAAATACATATTATTTTAACCACTTAGAGATCAGATTCTTGATCTTTCCGCTTCTGCACCTCGGTCTTATATCGTCCCCACTTGGGTAGCCCTGATTCCTGCCCCGGTTGAATGCTTACAAAATGACTTCAAAAACTCATTTCTCACGAGGCTAGATTATTGAAAATTCTTTCTCTGTATGTCAAAATAAATATAAGTATAGAAATTTCATATAGGGTTGTTTGACTGTTTTTCATTATGTTTTGTTCAGCGAAGCGTAGATCGTGAAGATGCGGAGCTGTGCATCACATGTTTCACATATAATGAAAGTGTGTAGATATGAGGACTAAACGACTTGGTGATATGCTTGTTGAGCTCAATCTCCTTACTGAGCAGCAGCTTAGCGAAGCATTATCCATACAGAAAAAAGAACATGAGAGACTTGGAACCACTCTGGTTGAGCATGGATACATTACCGAATCCCAGATGGTAGAGGCTCTGCGTATGCAGCTTGGTATCGACTATATCAATCTGACGAAGACAGATATAGCACCGGAGATGTCTCAGTACATACCTAAAAATCTTGCAAAGCAGAACCGAATGGTTCCGGTTTCTGTGTCAAAAGACAATCTCTTCCTTGCCATGGCGGATCCCACCAATTTCATGGCTATAGAGGAGGCCAAAAAGGCAAGTAAAAAGAACATTATCCCCATGATAGCGGCGGGTAATGCTGTTGACCATGCCATCAATACTTTATATGGAAATGAAGGTGCCGCCCAGGCAATGGCGCAGATGCGTGCTGAAGCCGGAATAACAGATGATGAGATTGCCTCACCCGAAGATGAAACCATAGATTCAAGTGAGGAATCAGCTCCGACTATTCGTCTCGTAAACTCCATCATCGAGCGTGCATATATTGAGAATGCCTCCGATATTCACTGGGAGCCTACTGATGGAGATCTGATCATCCGAATGAGAATAGACGGACGTCTTCACAAGATTCTGACCATACCACGTAACCTGATGGAGCCGGTCATCTCGAGAATCAAGATCATGAGCCGTATGGACATCATCGAGAGGCGTTTGCCACAGGACGGACGTGCAAGAGTACGCATCAAGGGACAGGACATTGACCTTCGTATCTCTACGCTTCCTTCGATTTACGGTGAGAACATAGTTATCCGTATACTTCGCCGCGACGGTTCGAAACTTAACAGAAGAGGTATCGGAATACCTGAGGAAGAGGATGCAAAGATCTCAAAGCTCCTTGGACTTACCAGTGGAGTTATCATGATCGTGGGACCTACAGGTTCAGGTAAGTCATCCACCATGTATGCGCTTGTAAATGAGCTTCTTTCCGAATCCACCAATCTGATAACTCTGGAAGATCCGGTTGAGTACAATATCAACGGTGCCATTCAGGTGCAGATCAATGAGAAGGTGGGACTTACATTTGCCTCAGGACTTCGTTCCATACTCCGTCAGGATCCGGATATCATCTGCGTAGGTGAGATTCGTGACAGTGAGACTGCAGAGATTGCCATGAGAGCAGCTATGACGGGACACCTCGTTATCACTACCATTCATACCGAAGATGCAATCAGTGCTATTGACAGACTTAAGGATATGGGCGTTGCTCCGTACCTTATATCTGCAGGCCTGAGAGGAATCATTTCGCAGCGACTGCTTCGACGCATATGCATTAACTGCAAGGAAGAAGAGAAGGTGGAGCCTGAAAGACTCAGAATGGCAGGAATCAAGGAGAGACCGGGACGCATATTCTACCACGGTAGAGGCTGCGATATGTGCTTCAATACAGGTTACAGAGGACGTATCGGTGATTTCGAAGTACTGGTCATGAATGATGCTCTGAGAGAATGCATTACAAAGAGTGACAGCAAGCAGGAGTTTCAGCGTCTCGCGAAGGAAACAGGATATGTTACCATGCTTGAAAATGCTGACCGCCTGGTGGAAGCCGGCATCACCACTGTTGATGAGGTTATGAGAACCGTTACAGAATTAGAGGATTACTAGGGTTGACCATATCTATAGACAGAAAGCATTTAAAATATTTAGCTATCCTTGCCATGGTGCTTGATCATATCTCTGAGATCATTCTGATTCCGGGACTAAAGGGTGAAGGTCAGATTCTTATGAACCTTCACCTGTCTGTACCTGTTGCGGAACTGTTGAAACAGATGTTTATCGGTATCGGAAGTATGACAGGTGCTGTCATGATCTTCGGAGTGATAGAGGGCTATCATTATACAAAGGACGCAAAGAAGTATCTTCTGCGTCTTATTTTGTTTGGACTTTTGTCACAGTATCCCTTTTACATGGCATTTAAGATAAACCTGCTCAACATGATGTTTTCATTGGCCCTGTGTCTCATGACGGTGCATGTACATTACAGAACCAGTGATGTGAATATTCGGATAATGCTTAAGATTCTGCTTCTTCTGGCGAATATGTATACAGACTGGAGCATGTTGGCTGTGCCTTTTACATTGATACTTTTGAGAGCAATGGATAATCGTGAAAGTATCAGGGGGGCACATGAACCGGTGAACAGGGAACAGTTGTTAAGGGAGCTGGAGAGCCGGGATATTGGATATGAAAATGATAAGAAGCATTATCATGGCGGCCTTTTTTCTGTAAGCGATAAAGTGAACCGAAATGGACGTTTTCTGTTTGATAGAGGGAAACTTAAAGCTGCATGGGTGTGCTGCATTTTACTGTGCATAGTTGAGGATCTTCTTTCAGGGAAAACCTTTCCGGAGGCGGTGTTGGTAAATGCCGGAGTCATTATGGCTGCCGTTTTGATCACGTATTTCTATGACGGAACGGAAGGAAAAAAGAGTAAGGTTTCAAAGTACGGATTTTATTTATTTTATCCTATTCATCTGATTGTGCTCACTTTGATTTATCAAATTCTCAGATGAACCGATAATGAATAGGAAGCATAGATGTGAGTGGCAAATATTTTTGATACTCACATCCCAACATTTGGTTTGTTTGCTTTATGATGCTGATGGCTAAAGAGTGTAATTACATTGGATGGAGAAGATATGGTACATATAAAAGATATTGTTTCATTGGCGTCACAGAAGGGGGCTTCTGATATACACCTCATTGCCGGGCTTAGAATCAAATGTCGCAAGGACGGACAGATAGTTGATCTCGCAAGCAATGTTCTCACAAGCGAGGACTGTGAAAGTCTGGCAAAGGAAATCGCCGGAAATGAATACAAGAAGATAGAGATAATGGGAGAGCTTGACTGCGGCGGTGTCATCGCAGACAAGCGTGTGCGTATCAATCTGTTCAGGCAGCAGGGGTCAGTGTCTGCGGCCATCAGAATTCTTTCTGATAAGATTCCGGAGCTGGATGTTCTGGGGCTGCCTAACGTGGTTTCTACATTTCCAAACTATAAGAAGGGAATAGTACTTGTTACAGGTGAGACCGGTTCAGGTAAGTCAACAACACTTGCGGCAATACTCGATAAGATAAATCATACAAGAAATGATCACATCATCACACTTGAAGATCCGATAGAGTACGTATACCAGTCTGACAAGAGCATCATAAATCAGCGTGAGATCGGAAAGGATACCGAAAGTTACGGGATGGGACTGAGGGCGATACTGAGAGAGGATCCTGATGTCATCCTCATAGGTGAAATGAGAGATCTTGAGACTATAGAGACTGCTCTAACTGCGGCTGAGACCGGACATCTTGTGTTTGCAACACTTCATACAAACAGTGCTGTAAGTTCAATTGACAGAATCGTAAGTGTATTTCCCGAGAACAGGCAGCAGCAGATAAGGCTTCAGCTTTCCACTACGCTTAAGGCTGTTCTTTCGCAGCAGCTTCTCATTCGTGCAAGCGGTTCGGGAAGAACTGTTGCGGCTGAAGTAATGATAGTTACACCGGCTATACAGAATCTCATCAGAGAAGGAAAGACACCTCAGATGCAGAGTTTCATGCTTGGATCATTTGATCAGGGCTCCATTACCATGGACAACTGTCTCATTAAGATGGCTCAGGAAGGAAAGATCAAAACAGAAACAGCTATTCAGGCTGCGATAGATGAGGACTATGTTGAAAAGAAGCTGAGATGCTGAGTCAGGTCGGCTTGCTTCACACCGATGTGAGCATTGGCGCCTGTCAGAGGGGGCGAGTGTTTTTTACAGCCCGCAATATAAAAAATATAAAGAATAATATTTGAAATATATATGTAAAACATGTAGAATACATTTATGAAAAATGAAATTTTTACCGATTTATGAAATAGGGGAGAAAATATTAAGTAGTATTATTGACGGTGATTGTTTCATTAAATGCAATTAACGTCCAGTGTTACGTATATGTAGTGAGGGATTTGGCATTATAGACTTTTAGATAGGAGTGACTTCAGTTGGTTACATATTCTTATAAGGCATTGACTGAGGACGGGATAGAGACCAAGGGTGTGATCCAGGCCCCGGACGAGTACACTGCCGTTACACAGATTAAACAGAAGTGCCCCATAGTCGTTAATCTTAGACCGGTAGATACAGACATACGTAAGATCGAGAACATCCTGACCATGGAGGTGGGAAGTCCTCGTATCAAGACCCGGGCTTTGGCACTTATGTGTTCTCAGTTCGCGATAACACTTCAGGCAGGTATGCCGGTCGGACGAGCGATCGACATGATTGCAAAGCAGACAGAAGACAAGAAACTTCATAAGATACTTACAGAAGCTTCTGAAGATGTACTCGGTGGTTCCAGCCTGACAACAGCGTTGGAGCGTTATGACGAGGCATTTCCGATTACATTTCTGGAGACTATCCGTGCAGGAGAGGTTTCCGGTACACTGGAGAATTCCTTCGCAAGGATGCATAAGTATTATGAAACCAGTGCGAGGAACAGTGAGAAGATCAGAAGCGCGTTGACTTATCCGATATTTGTAGTTTGTATTGCAGTTATAGTTCTTATCATCATCATGGTTAAGGTCATTCCTGCATTGGCTGAAGTCTTCAGCAGTCTGGGAGGTGATCTTCCGCTAATGACCAGGATTATGATTGACATGGCCAACTTCTTTGCAGACTGGTGGGTGTTCATACTAATAGTTGTTATATTACTTCTGATAGGCTGGAAGATTTTTACCAAAACCGAGCGAGGTATGGTACTTGAAGCAGAACTTGCTTTGAGTCTCCCGGTTATCGGCAGGATCAATGTAATGAGCGGTTCGGCTCAGTTTGCCAACACAATGGCGACAATGCTTGCGTCAGGACTCACACTTGACAAATCCGTTTCGGTTACGGCCAAGGTTCTGGACAACTATCTTCTGCAGAAGGATGTCAAAAAGATGATAGGCAGGATCGAGGAAGGTAAACCGGTCGGCGAGTGTATAAAGGATTGTGAATACTTTCCGGAATCACTCAAGAGCATGTGCTCAGTCGGTGAAGAGACCGGTGAACTTGATCAGACACTTGAGGTAATAGGTGATTACTTCACAGTTGAGGCGGAAAGACGTGTGCAGCAGGCGATAACCATGTTGGAACCGACACTGCTGGTTGTCATGGCGATCTTTGCAGGTTTTCTTGTAATATCGATATATCTACCGATGTTTACGATGTACAACCTGTTCTGATGTTTTGTAACTTTTGTAAAGTACTGCAAGATGCAGTTCTTATAAATGATTTTTAAGGAGGACTAAAATGTTCAAGAAGTTAAACAAAAAAGGTTTCACACTGGCTGAGTTGCTGATCGTAGTTGCTATCATCGGTGTACTCGTAGCGATTTCAATACCTATATTTGCTAGTCAGTTGGAGAAGGCTAAGGAAGCAACTGATCTTGCAAATGCTCGTGCTGCATATGCTACTATAGTTGCTGCTGCATTGACTGAAGATGATGTGCCTGCTAATACAGATAAAATTACTTATACTAGAACTGGTTCTGCTGGTGCATATGTTTATACTGCTGTAGTAGATATGACTCAGAGTGAGAATGGATGGAAAACAGCTGATGCTGATAAAGCAGTTGCTGGTATTGCATCGACTGGAAGTGTAACTGCAGGAGGAACTTGTACAATTACTGTTACAGAAGGTTCAAATACTGTTACGGTTGTTTATGCTTAATCATAGTATCTTGATTTTTCTTTACAGTCTTGGTAGAGAGTTAATACTTAATAATAATTTTATTTGGTTGGTAAAGGGTCAGGTATATAAACTGACCCTTTATTTGGGGTGATTATATTGTAGTGGCATGATACTTAGCTAATCAAAGGTTATTAGATTTTTTTGACGAAGCGCCCCGTTTTTTAATGGGTGCCCTTGGGCACTGATTTACTCATCTACCTTTTGAAATGATTTTTTACATATCATCATATAGTCTGATTTTAGACAATATGAAAACATGATAAATTCTGTTATCATCCTTCTACATTACTTAGGAGGACATAATTATAATCATGACAAATGATGACAAAGAAGAATTATCCGGTACGCCCTTTGATGATGTGTTCAAGACAGCTGCCGAGAAAATGGGGCACTTGCTTGTTACTGTTATAGAGCAGATGTTTCAAGTCAAAGCAGAAATTGTTGATATAAAAGAAATAGAACGTATTGCTAATGAACGCTATCTCATAAATAAATCGCAAAGTAAAGTTTCAAAAAGATTTACCGATAACTGCTTTAAAATTGCCGGAGGATATTACCATATCGAATGTCAGTCTACCGAAGACGGCAGTATTCTTTTTCGGCTTGCGGAATATAACATGCGAATAGCATTGGACAATGCTGAACAACTTGAATCAGATTACTCCGTACGTATTGTTCTGCCAAATTCAGGTCTTATAAATCTAAGAAGTTCTTCGGACTCTCCCAAATTTTCCGAGATGCAAATTAAATATTGTTACACTGATCAGGAAATAATAATGCCTGTACCTGTGATGAACATTCAGGCATATTCTGCAGACGATATATTTGACAATGGTCTGTATTTTCTTATTCCGTTTTATGCCATCAGATACGAGTCGCGTTTAATAAAAATATCAGATAAGAATGATCCTGAATATGATAAGATATATTCAGAACTAAAGACATATTACGATAGATTATTGGAAGCCTGCGAATCCGGGATTATCTCCGAGAACGATACCCGTAAAATTGCTGAACTTTCAAGAATCATTTTGGAACATATATCAAGAAGACTTAATTCGGATTTAAAGGAAAGGATGGTGGCAATCTTGGGTGGTCAGGTGCTTGAACTGCAGGAAGACAGATGGCTAAAGCAGGGATATGAGGAAGGCATAGAAAAAGGAAAAGAGCTTGGAACGCAATCGTTGCTATATTCCTTGGTGATGGATAAAGTTATAGATGCTTCTGTAGCAGCCAAAAGAGCAGGTAAGGATGAAGATCAGTTCCTAAAGGATATGGAAGCCTATATTGCTGAGCAAAAGAAGGATATGTCAAAAAAACAGTTATGAATACAACAAATTGAAATGTAATTAAACTTACCAGTTATTATTAATAGGCTGTCTTTATAATTTAGTTTAAATATACACTGTATGTTGTAAAGGAGGAGGCGTATCTCATATTATGAGAGACTGTGAAAGTTTTTCTGTAAATAGCCTTCTATGATAAGCCGATAAGTATTTAGGGTGCTTATCGGCTTTTTTTGAGAGCATATGTCCAACAAGGCTGGCAATCTCTATTATGATAGCCTACCTCTGTTAGCCTGAAAGTAATATGTGTTTATAAACAGTTCTGAATGGCTTTAGAAAGTTTGTTAAATGCATCTGCCAAAGATTCTTCGCTTCTAAGATAGGATAAAGTTGTGGACTTAAATGAGGACATTTTATTGTTGCATACATCTTGATAATAATCAAGCTCATCACAATAGGGGCGAGATTCGATATCAGAAGGGAACCAATCAACACCACCAATAGTTAGTGCTTCTGTGGTTAATTCATCATATTCCGGGATTTCATGATATTTTCCATCCACTATATCAAATATAATATCTTCGATGACGTCTGGATCAATATTATACTCCACTTTGATTTTGCATTTTACGCAATTTTTATATTCGTCTTCTATTTTAGCGTAAGCAGAACAATTAGTATGATAGCTTTCAAGTGAATAAGAAAATGTGTCAATAAGTTTGATTAAATCATCTGATGAATGTTTTTTAAGATGTTTATGATTGAGTGCCAAAATATTCCTTAGAGATATAATAGAATTTTTAACATTGGTTTTTTCACCATCGAGTTTTGAATTATGAATGTCCAAATTTATATAATTGTGGTAAGATTCACTAAATTTTAAATAGGTTTCTTTCATTTTTGTTTCAAATGCTGCTTTTTCATTTTCCAGTATTTCAGCTTTATGGCTTGATCGTTTGCTAATGTACGTAAAAGCGCCTGTACAACCTGCTATAAACAAAGCGCCGGCAATAGTTTCTGCGGTAGTTGCATTTAGAAAAAAATTAGAAAAAACTTCAGTAAAACTCATAAAAATCCTCCCAAATAATAAAAATTTAATATTCATGTATATGATAACATGTAATAATCAGCAATAAAATAATAAATTGTTCAATGTATATAGTGCTTGGATAAATATATAGGATGTTTTGAATATTATTTACCCTGGCCTTAAATATCGACTTTATGTGGAATATAGTATCGAATTTTTTGCAAAAGTATTTAAGCAGAATCTGATAATGCCACAATGAAGGAAAGGATGGTGGCAAAAACTTATAAAAAACATTAAAATGTGCAAATAATTTGCTGACAATATATGGCGTTTGGTGGTAATATACAGCTTATGCGTTAATTGTAGATTGTTTTATGCTTACTACATCGGACAGGAGTAATTTATGGAAAGATGTTTTGAAAAGAAGGGATACACTCTTGCAGAGCTTTTAATTGTTGTTGCCATCATAGGTGTACTTGTAGCTGTAAGTATACCAATTTTTACAAATCAGCTGAAGAAGGCCAGACTTGCCACAAATCAGGCAAATGCCAGAGCGGCTTATTCAGCAGCTATGGCGTGGTATATTGAAAATTCCGATACGAATGTACAGGAATATAAGGATGCGGGAATCTATGATGTGGCAACAGGGCAATTTCATCCCGGTATTGATATAAGTGATAGAACATTGGCGAAGTTTAATAACAGTATAGCAGACTGGAAATCTTCGGATCCGGCCGGACATACATATGATACGCATAAAGCAGGAGATATGGTCTATAAAAAGTTTGTTATATACTGGAATGATCCCTTTGACGGTACGATATATTCTTTTGAGGCATTATAGGTAAAATCAACCGTTTTTATGGCGGGTCATAAAGTCTCAAATCATCGTGCAAGCACGTGATTTGGTACTTTTGGTAAGCTCATTTTCTGCGTGATTTTGAGAAGCTCATTTGTTCTGCATATGACTGATCCCGATGATATCATAAAACTAACAGCACAGGATGCTTAGTCAAAGTAATAAAAAGAAAGACGGTTATGATACATGAAAGTAACATAACCGTCATATCATAATATGAAAAGGTTTTACTCTACACGTTCGATCATCAGTCCTTTCATACCCATATCAGAAAGTACATCACGCATTGCCAGGATATAAGCCGTATCATGGAATCCCTGATACCAGTCGATATAAAATGTATCACCTACCTCAGTTACCTTCAGCGAGATACTCTTTTCAGGCATGAGGTGGAAAGCAGTCATTCGTATCCGGTTGCCATAGCCGCCGGTACGTAATGTACCTACATAGCTGACTCCGTAGGAGATACCTGCATTCTGGCGCTGTTCCATGGTGATCTTATCAAGTGCCCCGTAGGCAAAGGCCTTTGTATAGCCTTCGCAGATCCCGCGATAGACGCCGGAGAGCATACGGATATTCTCTTCAGAGGAAAAACTTTTCAGGAAGGTTCTGTAAGCCTGATTCAATTCCGTATCGCTCTTTTCTGAAAGGTCCGACGGAGCAAAATCATACATTGCATGTACCACCTGATGCAGTAAGGAGTTATCATTTCCCATAACCTTTCTGATGCTCACAGATGACAGTACTTTGATAGCACGGGTATTTTCAGGATGTACCCTTTGTAATGCCTTGGAGAAAGTCACAGCAAGTACTGACATCGGACTGCCGCCTGCTTCTCTTGCATGAGCCATCATCTCGTCGCTCGGAACTGACAGACAATATCCTCTGCAGTCAGACTTGTTTGCAAATACCTCAGACTTGTCGGAAAATTCCGGTAATATAAATGAATCCGATGCTTTCATATTTTCAAGCATAGATGACGGATCAACAGCATCGACATTCAGATATCCATCTGTGTCCTGCCCCGGAACCGGACCGTCCTTCTCTGTAAATACGCCATCAGGTACAGTATATTCCTTACAGTCAACAAGGCAATAATAGTGATAGAAAAATGTTTCCATCACCCTGTTAAATCCGATTTCATCAATAGGCACAAGATCAGCATAAATCCATAATGTTTGACCAAGATATGCAAATGTCACAGTATGGAAATTACCTGCCCGTTCGAAAGGTTCTATAACTTCTCCGGTTTCCCTTATGATAAATGGAAGAGGATTTTCAGTTAATACCAGTCTGCCGTTCCTTGCGATGACACCATAGCTCATATACGGATATGCTTTAAGAGTTTTGTTCCAGGCTTCCATAACTTTGTCAGGGCAAACTTTTTCTGCCAGATCAAAACGATATGTCATAAAGAATGCCTTGCTTGTCGGATATGAGGCTCTGCTGATCATACCTGCTGTTACTTGCCGCACTTCCTTCCAGTCCTCTGTCATCGGATCTCCGGTCACACCCACGGTGAATTTATAGCAGTGCTCAAATCTGCCGGAGTTCAGGCTGACAACATTATCCCAGCCGTTGCACTGACCGGAGCAAAGGAATGCATCGCATTTTGACAAAATGTATAAGGCGTAGAAGTAATTGATGGTGGTATCTTCCAGCTTTGCTGCATAGTTCTCACCGCCGGTTTCTTTTTCATAATCGGTGATGATCTGACCACTTTTTAAGTCGCTGGCAGAAAGACGGTCTTGAGCCAGTGCTACCATATCTTTCCCGAATTCCTTACGCATCTTGGAAAGGATATCCGAATCCTCTGTTGCAAGGAATATCTTTTCATAGCCATATTCCTCCATCCACTGATGGATTTTAGGAGTCATCTGTTCGACGGTAGCCATCTTTCTCAAACTTCCCAGACTGTTGGTGAGATAATCAGATCCTCGGAGAAGGACACCGAGAGTTTTCTTGTCCCCCAGAACTGCATCAAAGTATTCGTCCATTTCATTTTTAAATCCGGGAGCTATGGAAGTATCCTCCAAGGTAGCCGGCAGCTGCATATAGAACTTTGTCTTATAGAGCATAACAATGAATTCAGAAAATCCAGGTATAGAGTTTCAGCGTCCGTTTCATCATAAGTCAGATATTTGGGCATATAAGGTGGCCTGACATACTTTGGATACCCTGCGGCATTTTCAAGATCATCGCTGTTATCCCAGTAGACGATGTCAAAATTCTCTCCATGACTGTTTTCTACATGAAATCTTTCCATGCTTTTCGGTGTTTCTTTCAAGGCCTCATGAAAAAGGTTTTCGTTGAGTTTCAGGATTTTAGTTTTAACATCAGGATCAAAAGGTTCTATCTTAAACATAGTACACACTCCTAACATAAGTATGATTTTATATAGGCTTTTTAAAAACACTATTTTAAATTATCGACATTTAATAAGATTTATATAAGGAATTGTGTAAATTAAATGTGGGAGAGCCGTGAGCCTTGTGGCAGATTCCAACGGAATCTGTCATGCAGCTTCAGCCCTCGCGAAGCGAACTAAATGGGCTGACGTTTCCAGTAGCGCAAAGGGCGAAACAATTCTATATCGACTTTTGACACCCACATCATTCTATGGGATGAAAAAAAGAAAGAGAATATCAGGATAGTTTTAAGGGACGGTTCGCTTGAACCGTCCCTTAACTGATGTTTATCCCTTAGGATTATAGGGAAACGCTGATTTAGTCAGTGTTTCTATAGTTACTTGTGATGTTTACAACAGCCGGTATCATGTCGTCGCCGGCAGTTGTTCCGGCAAAGCTTCTGATACGGTTGATGAAGGAGTCATGGTTTGCTTCAACATTGATGACGAGTTTCATCTCGCGGATCTCCTTGTCGAATACAAGATAAGCCCTGCACTTTTCGATGTTTTCCATCTGCTCAAGTGACTTTTCAAGAAGTCCAACGTCGTAGTATTTACGTCCTTTTGAACCATCGGTCATGACAACACGTCCGCTGTTCTCAAGGAAGTCGATTCGTCCGTCAAGCAGGATTCTTGCGGTGATACCTGTGTCGTAGAGTCTTCCGTCACGCCATGGATCATTGATGATGTCAACGTAGTCGACAGGCGGAACATCCTTGATGAAAAGTCTTCCCCAGGCACCGTAAGGCTTCTTTGAGTAGTGATCATCAAGTATATAAGCCTTTACATGATCGGTCCCTGAAAGCTTTATGAGTTCCTTTCCGGCTTCTGCATTAAGCTCACCTGCTGTTACCTTGTATGCGTGAGGATAAACATCCTCCGGCATGTGGTACTTTACCTTACGCGCACTTGTCTCAGTGGTGAAGGTATTGAGTATTGCTTCATAACACTCAAGGAAAAGTCTCAGCTGGTTATCATCGAAACGATTCTTCCAGAAACGAAGCTCTGTGTAGTAACCCTTGTCATCCTCATGAACGTTCATATGGAACGGAAGAGAATCAAGCTGCAAATGTATAGTGCGAGCCGGCAGGCCTCCGATCTCAGGTATATGAAGTATCTCGCCCTGATACTGGAAGAACATTTCGCCCTCACGGCTTAAGCTTATCGGACTCTGCATTGAATCCATGATCTGCTTTCCGACTCTCTTCAGGAATGTATTGGAGGTCTCATGAGGATTGCGTTCTGTTCTGAGATAGTAGGTCTTGAACAGTGGTCCAACGAGTCTTCTCCAGCGTCCGTCTGTACGTCCGGAATGAATACTGCAGGTGGTCATATCCTTTTCGTCAGCAAAGAGGCTTACAGCGTAATTGAATGATGTCAGGAAAAGAACATTTTCGGAAACACCGTTAAGCTTACAGAAGCTCTGGATGAGACGCTTTGAAGTCTTGTCAAAACGCTTGCGTATGACGCCCTTTTCTGCATGATTAAGGTCATCCTTATCCTTCTTATTAAGAAGAGAACGCTCAAGAGAATAGCCCCTCATGAGGTTATCATAGTAGTTTGCGCCCTTACGGAAACCGCCGTTAGAGATCATCTGCTGATCATCCAGTATGTAGTCATAGAAAGTATATATTTCCTTTTCAACAGGTTTTCCTGAGTAGGCACGGTTCACATCTTCAAGAAGGATGTTCATGCTGATTCCGTCACCCATGATGTGGCTGACATCGAAAAGCATAAACTTTCTGGTTTCTGTTCTGTAGAGGCGGATATGGTAGAGTTTGTCGGTACCATCGTATCTGAATGCCTGTAGGAGCCCGGCTTCTGTTTCCGGCCACTCCGCATCTTTAACGTCTATGATCGGTACATCCGGCTCCCAGTCATCATGTCTGAAAAGTGCAAGATAATGAGTCTCCGGATCCGGCTGGATCATGCCCTTCAATGCAGGGTGAGCGTTGATAGTCTCGACTATGGCAGCCTTCATCCTGTCCAGATTGATGGAAGGATCCAGTTCAAATGTAAATGGCAGATTTCCTGTGGTATTACCGGGGATAACGTAAGCGAAGTACATCATCATGCCGGTGAGAGGATACTTATCCTGATAAGGATGAACCTCCATGCCTTTTGTAACACCAAGGAATGCATCCAGTTTCTCTATGGTGTTGTATGTGAGGAGATCATTATAGCTGATGATCTTGCCAAGCTGAGTCTCAACTTCCTCGACAAGCTGTATGCAAGCCATTGAATCCATACCGGCTGAGAAAAGGTCTGTGGTTATGCCGATCATGTCGTTGTCGATGAGTCCGGTGATGATCTCAAGAAGCTTCTCCTGATTTTCGTTTTTAGGCTTAATGATGACATCCTTCTGGGTTTCTGCAGTTTCACGTTCAGCCTTAACCTTGCTTCTGATGATCTTCTTTGAAGATGTTTTCTCAAACGGCTTGTTTCTGATGACAACCTGTGAAATTCTCGCAAATGTCGGAAGTTCCTGATTGTGGGCGGTAACGATTTCATCGATGGCAGCCTTCAGATCCTTGATGCCTACGCTGTCGGCATACTCGAAGTTTGGATATATTTCTGCAATGATCTTGTCATTCTCACCCAGTGCAACGATATCAGTAATGAGTGAATCTCCGTCAAAGAGATTCTCGATGGTTTCGGGAGAGACATTTTCACCGTTGGAAAGAATGATGAGATTCTTCTTTCTACCTGTGAGATAAAGGAAATTATCCTCATCTATACGTGCAAGGTCACCGGTCTTAAGCCATCCGTCTTCTGTAAATGCTTCCTTTGTGCTTTCGGGATCCTTGTAATAGCCCATCATGACAGACGGACCCTTAACCTGAAGTTCTCCGTTAACGATACGTGTCTGACATTTCCTTACGATGAATCCGACACTGGCACGTTTTTCCGGACGATCATAATCAGGAACCGCGATCTTCGGTGAAGTCTCAGACATTCCGTAACCCTGTCCGATGACAATGTTGAAGTCATGGATGGAATCGGCAAGCTCCGGTGCCAGATATCCGCCGCCGCTGATGAGCTTATACAGTCTGTCTCCCAGAACTTCCTGACGTACAGAATCTATGGACCATTCAGGATGCTGCTTTCTGGTAAGCTGAAGACGGTTGTTGATAAGCTTCAGCATCATCGGAACCATTCTTATATAAGTAGGGCGGAAGAGTTTGATCTCTTTAAAAAGTTTTTGAAGTGAACTTGATATGGCAAGTGTGGAGCCGTATCGCATGAGACAGAATACGTCTCCGTTCATGCAGTACACATGATGAATCGGAAGTACGTTGAGAACGACCTCACTATACTGGTCACCGAGATCGTCATTACAGAAAACATTGTCGATTAGATTGGAATTGGAGAGCATGACACCCTTGGGATCACCTGTGGTGCCGGATGTAAAGAGTATGATAGCGCAGTCTTCAGACTTTGAGCTGTCGACAAATCCCTGTCCGCTGTAGGATTTGCGGATTGAGGAAACGCTGTCCTGATCCTTTATATTCTGAATACATATATATTGTTTTACTGATGATCCCTGTTCCTTAAGATAAGAAACCTGAGAGATATTATCAAAGTCATAGAAAATGATATCAACATCAGCATTATTAACATTTCTGAGAAGGTCTGATGCGGATAACTGAACATCAAGCGGAACGCATACACCGCCGGCACCATTTACACCAAAGAGGGCGGCAAGGTAATTGAAGCCTGCTTTTCCGTAGAAACCTGCGTGAATGGTATGGCCGAGAGTATTCTGAAGCTGAGATGCCCACTCACCGATCTTTTTTGATTCATTGGCCAGTTCTTTATAACTTCTCTCATAGATAGTGTCATCGTAAGCCCATGTGAGGAAAACCTTATCATCGAAGACTCTGCCTGCATTTTCCAAAAGCTGATAAAGACTGTGGGTTTCTTCAAATCTGACTTCCGGATGACCTGCGTTATCGATTACGATATGCTCATTACTAAAATTCATTGTAAACTCCTTTTTTCTAAAAATGGGGAGGTTTTCTTTATGCTTGTGCTTTTGTGAATTTTGAGTGTGTGTTTTGAGAGTTTTTGAATAAATAGGCCAAATTAGTGCATAAATGAACATTCTACCTAGAAAATGTTCAGAAAGCCTCCTTGTATGAAATTATATCAAAATATTTAACTATTAAACCTGTCAAAATATACAATGTTTTTAACATAAACATGTGATATAGAGACATTAAGCACAAATTCATTATATCTAAAAGTAATGAGTAATATGAATATTGTTAAAAAAGATACTGTATACAGCATAATTAGATTAAAAATTAATTAATTTCAAAAAAGCTCTTCCATTTTTAAAAAATTGGTTTATACTATGTCAAACGATTGATTATCGATTAACAAATCGCAAAAAGTTAGTTTTTTATTTTCAGGAAAGGCTATAAATATGAGCAGACAGTCAGTTAGTGAGGAAATGGTCAGAAACAATAACCTTGTTTGTGTCACAGATTGCGAGACGGGGGACAAGAAAAAGTTCTTGGTGAAAGGATTCAATAACCCGTTCTATGGACACGTAATTGGAAATCGAGTAAAAGTTGGTGTTAGTAACTATTCTATAGACGGAATCATTGCACAGTGATTTAAGTATTATCCTTCCGGATCATCTTTAGGTTGATTCGGAAGGATTTTTTTTGTTTAATTATTGGGATTGCAGAAACTTAAAGTGCAAACCGGAGTAAGATATGAAGACAGTGAATCAAAAACAGAGGATATGCGTTATATCCGGCATCAAGAATTCAGGAAAAACAACACTGGTGCAGAAACTCATAAAGGAATTTACCGGGCGTGGACTCAAAGTTGCGGCTATCAAGCATGACGGGCATGATTTCAGCTGCGATATTCCGGATACAGACAGCTATAGGTTTACTGAGGCGGGGGCATACGGTGCGGCTGTGTTTTCCGCATACAGGATGTTTGTTCATAAGATAGGATGTGGGGAAAATGAAGAATATCTTCGTGAGATATTTCCGGAAGCTGACATTATCCTTATGGAGGGATTCAAGGCATCAAAGTATAAGAAACTTGAGATCATAAGAAAGGGTATTTCGGACTGTCCTGCGTCTGATCCTGAGGGCAGGTTTCTTATTGTGACGGATCATATTTCATGTGAAAACAGAGATATGGTTCATGATGAAACTGAACCTGCATCTGAATGCGTTAATGAAAGAGAAACTTTAGATGAACTTAAATTAAGATGGAGGCTCACAACTGAAGAGATACTTGATATGAACGATATACGGAGTATAGCTGACTCAATATTGATGCATACCTGATGAAAGAGAACTTTGGAAATTATGATAATTAACGAGCAGTATGAAAATATAGAAAAGATATATAGGGTGCCGGTGACTGTCATTGCACCGGATGGCAGCAGGAGAACACAAGAGAAAGATGTGCTTTATGAGCATCTCATGGATGTATACATTAACGATCACCTGACCATGAAGCTTGTATGCGTTCCCGAATATCTGTCGGAACTGGTTCTCGGGCGAATGCTTACGGAGGGAATCATCGAATCCTGTGATGATGTGGAGATGATTTATATCTGCAGGGAAGGTGCAAGAGCCAAGGTGCTTCTAAAAAATCAAAACAAAGAGAAGGACAACGGAGTTAATGCAGGAAGCTGTGAGCTTTCAAGTTCTGGAGATTTCGTTGAGACTACTCCTACCTGCTGCACAGGGAATCATGTTCTCAATGATTATTTTGTGCATGATAAGGCACTGAAGGTTTCCCGGGGTATAAACTGGAAGAGACAATGGGTAGATACACTTATTGCGGAGTTCCGGAAAGACACCCCGGTACATAAATCAACAAGTTCAACACATAGCGCATATCTGATGACTGATGGTGTTATCCGGTTTGTATGTGAAGATATAGGAAGACACAATGCAGTTGACAAATGTATAGGTTATGCATTGAGAAATGACTATGACCTTTCACAATGTGTACTCTACACAACCGGAAGAGTTCCTACAGATATGATGGAGAAGGTCATAAGAGCGGGAGTGCCAATGCTTGTCAGCAAGGAGTATCCCACAAGAGAGGCCATAGAGCTTGCTTCGAAATACGGAACTGTTCTTATCGGTAATGCCAAAAGAGATGACATTATGGTCTTCAACGAATGTATAAAAAAATGAACATAAAATTCCGGAAAATCAAAAAATGAAATCAGGAGTCCGAAAAAACTGCGTTATTTCGGGCTTTTTTAAATTTATCGGTGGATTGAAATTTGTGAATTTTTCATATAAATCAAGCGAATTATTTTCATTTGATATTCGTAAATCACCATAAAAAGTGTTAATATTTTATCGATGATGCAATGGGGCAGCACGTACATTGGAGTGTGCGTGCTGTACGTCATTATCGGGTACAGAGTACCATGACCGGCATCATTTTTAAGGATATTATTTTAGGGTTTGGAAGAGCTTTTTATACAAGGAGGGTAAATTATGGGTATAAAAACTCGGACTCGAAACCAGGCGGTAGCTGCAGTGGTCATGGCAGTTATCGGAGGTGGAGCTGCATTTGCGTCTGAACCGCTTTGTACTGCAGTTAATGATGCACAGCGTGGTTCTGTTGTCGATATATCAGGGCTTAATGCAGATTCATATCAGGTTTCGGCTGTATGGCAAAAGGCAGACGGTAGCTATCTGGTTGAATCAACTTCGAAGGGTTTCCAGAGTGACATCACAGTAGATACTCTTTTCTCGGCTGATGCAGAGACTATTCAGTCCATAAACATTGTCAGCCAGGCAGATACAGATGGTATAGGTTCACAGATAACCGATCAGAGTTTCAAGGATCAGTTTGCAGGAATCAAGACACCCGTAGCTGTAAAGGATCTGGTTCCGGTATCTCCTACAGGAGCAACAGTGGCAGCGTCAGGAAGTGAAACTGCTTCTGCAAAGGCCGATGGAGAGATGTTCACCAAGGCTGTTTCTGCGGATTCTATCAGACCGGAGGATGCTTCACCGGAAGCAAAGGCATATCGTGATCTCTATGAGGCAGGTCTCACCGGAAGCTATATGTATGGAGAAGAGCCTGATGCAATGAAGGATAAGTCACCTGAGGTGCAGGCAGAGATCGAGCTTGGAAGAGCCGGACTCCTTACAAAGAAAGAGGAGGAAACATCCGGAGAAACCGGTGATGCCGTTTCTGTAGGAACCACTATCGACGGAGTTTCGGGCGCAACATTCTCATCAAAGGGCGCGGTAACCGCGGTGAATGATGCGTACTTCTTTATAAAAGAACAGCTTTCCAGGTGATATAGAGCATAAAAGTTTTGTTAATTACGGTTATGTCAGTTCTTTAAATATCCGGAAGAGCTGATGTTTCCGGGAAAGAGGATAATAAAATGTCAGGAAATATTTCAGGAGAGAGAAAGTCAGAGTTTGACAAGAATCAGATGACGCGTAGACAGTTTCTCAAGGTTTCCGGAAAGAGCCTTGTAGGACTTTCACTTACCATGACTATGCTGAATCTTTTCGGCTGTACACAGGAGCAGGTGGATTCAGGAGCCGTAACAACATGGGCAACACCAAACGGTCTTCTTGTAGTAAACGGTGCCCGCTGCGTAGGCTGCAGAAGATGCGAGATTAACTGCACACTTACAAATGACGGAGAGTGCGGATCCTATATTTCACGTATCAAGATGGCGAGAAATCTTTTCATTCACGGAAAAGACGGTATGTACAACCAGAATTTCACATACTTCCCGGATACCTGTCGTCAGTGTAAGGTACCTGCCTGCGGAGAGGCTTGTCCTCAGGGCGCAATCTATGCCGACAGTCGCGGAATAAGAATGGTGGATCAGGACAAATGTGTGGGATGTGGTGCATGTCACGAGGCTTGCCCATGGCATATGCCTACAGTAAATCCTGAGACCCATAAGTCAAGCAAATGTATCCAGTGCGGTGCCTGTGTGGCAGGTTGCCCGGCAGGTGCATTGCAGATCATTCCATGGGATGAGGTTACATCAGCGGCACAGGAAATCGTTTAGGAGGTATAAATTATGGCAGACGTAACATATGGCTGGATGGGAAAGATCGCCCGTGTCGATCTTACCACAGGAGAAGTAACATCTGAGGATGATGCAAAATATCAGAAATACATCGGTGGAATGGGCTTTGGCTACAAGATAATGTATGATGACGTTCCTATGGAGGTACCTCCAAGAGACCCTTCATCAGAGATTATTTATGCGGTAGGACCTCTCACAGGTTCAGGCGTGCCTTGTTCAGGAAGAATGAACATTACTCTTCGTTCCACATGGACAAAGGGTAATTCCATCATTGATGCTCACATGGGAGGACATATCGGTCCTGAGCTCAAGTATGCAGGCTGGGATGCCATCGTCGTAAAAGGTAAGGCAAGCAAGCCTGTTTACCTGAAGATCGAGGATGACAACATTACCATCGAGGATGCTTCTTTCATTTGGGGTAAGGGAACATTTGAGTCAAACAAGAGACTTACAGAGGAGTGTGGACGTGACTTCCAGGTTGCTTCCATCGGACCTGCAGGTGAGAATCTTGTAAACTATTCAACTCTTAATACAGCATTCGGAAATTCAGCCGGAGCAGGAATCGGTGCCATGATGGGTTCAAAGAACCTTAAGGCTATCGCTGTAAGAGGAACACATGCTGTACACATCGCTGATGTAAAGAAGCTTCAGGAGCTTAATAACTACATGCTTTCAGAGCTTATCGGCGGTAATAACAACCACAATGTTCCTGCTGTTCCTCAGAGCTGGGCAGAGTACTCTGCAGTAAGCGGCAATAACCGTTGGGCAGGTGCTCCGGGCAGATGCTATGAGAAGGCAGAGGGCGGCCCTATCGATACAGGTGAGCAGCCATACGATGATATCAACAAGATCGCATACAGATGCTTCAAGGGATACTTCGATTTCGGTGAGGTAGCTCAGCATTATGCAATCAAATCAGGCGGATGTCAGTCATGTCCTGTACGTTGCTACACAGAGTACGATATGGATCCTCTTGCAGATTATGATCTTCCTACATATGTATCCAATACCTGCATGCCTGTTCTTTACAATGAGTACTATTACTATAATCTTGAGGACGGCAAGGCTGTAAACTATATAAAGGATTTCAAGTACGACGGAGATGCAAGAATCGTTATTAACGGTGCAGGTTCTCATTCCATGGATGACCTTGGTCTCTGGGAGAACTACGGAAACCTTAACCGTGATTTCAGATGGCTCATGGAATCAGGAAGAATTCATGAGTTCATCGACGATGAAGAGTTTAACTCCATTCCATGGGAGTGGCAGAAGACGGGTGATCCAAGATTCGTAGTTGAGATTCAGCGCCGTTTGGCATATAAGGTAGGTAAGCTTTCTGATCTTGCTATGGGAACACTGCTCTGGACAGAGAAGTGGGGACTTGGTCAGGAGTTCTTTGATGATACTCACGGTGCATGGAACCAGAACGTAACATACAACGGATATCCAAAGCATCATTCATCTGAGGATTCAGCACAGATCGGTCTTCTTTTCAACCTTATGTACAACCGTGACTGTATGACACATCATTGCACCAATGTTGCCCAGTCCGGTTCTCCGTATGAGGTTCAGAAGAAGGTTATGGAAGGATTCTTCGGTGAAGGCTGTTGGGATGCCCAGAAGAACTATACACCAATCAACGAGAACAAGATCAAGGTGGCAAAGTGGTCATTTAACGGTAAGCAGCTTCATGATTCACTTACAGTATGTAACTGGATGTGGCCGATGACACAGTCACCTGCAAAGAAGCGTAACTATGCCGGAGATCTGGATCTTGAAGCCAAGTTCTACAGTGCAGTTACAGGTATCGAAATCACAAGAGAAGAGCTTGAAGAGCAGGCTGAGAGAATTTCAAATATGCTTCGCTGCATGACTGCAATATCATTCTTCAGTGAGTATGGAATCACTAACCTGAGAGAGACTCATGATGCAATTCCTGCATGGATCTTTGATAAAGAGCCTGATTTCAAGCCATTTGAAGAAGGTACCATCAAGATGGATCGTGAAGATATGGAGAAGGCCAAGGATATGTGGTATGAGGCCATGGGCTGGGATGTAGAGACAGGTATCCCTACAAAGGCAACTCTTCATAAGTTTGATCTTGATGATATGGCAACAGATATGGAGAATAGAGGAATTCCTCTTAAGTAAATAAATTCCCCGGGAACCACCACCCCATTTGGTGGTTCCCGGGGGAATTTATATTTGATATTTACTGTATCAGATATCATATCTATATATTTTAAGGAGACCAGCTATGTTATTTGGTAGAAGAAAACCCGGTTTCAGCGAGCAGCTTAGAAAGATGACAGGGGCTATGGATCATTCCGGAAATGAATCTCCGGATGCTGTGGCTTCGGATTCTAAGGTTAATGCTGCAAATCCGGGAGCATTGACAAGAGATATGGCAGCCGCTATGACGGAACCTATCGATGGAGGAGAAGGTTATACGGATAGAAGAGACAGGGAAAGTACTCAGGATGTTCAGTCATCCGCTGCAGAAACTGATGCTGCCGGAGGCGTTACATCCGATTCAGCATTAGTGGACGGCCATGAAAAGCCTGAACTTATGGCGTATCTTGATTCACTCCCCGATGCTCCGGATCCTGACGGAGTTCTCAGTGCCGGTGAAGTCGAGGAAGAGGTTAATGCAGAGAATGCACCGGAAGAATTACTTGCTGATTACATCCGCAGACGTTCGGCTGGTGCCCTACTTACAGCTAAGGCCGATATTTTGAGAGAAGTGGAGGACGCAGAGGCCAGAATAGAAGCATTTTCGAAGAATGAGAGATGCAGTGATATAGTTACTTATAAAGGTGCAAAGGATGAGTATTTTTATTCCAATGCATACATGAGTGACAACTATGCAATGCTTGCTTCACTGGTGGAGGATAAGGATATTCCCGCGACGATAGCAAGTATGGTGAGATTCAACTGCAAGACATATCCGGCTCCTACACCGCTTCTTTATTTCACCAGAAGTCCGTATAATTATTCAATTCCGCAGCTTAATCGTGCCATCACGCTTATGATGGCAAGGGAAGAGTATAAGGATGTACATCAGTTTACGAACAAGGTGGGACAGGACTACTTCTATTCTGATAAGTTCATGAAGGAAAAGTATGCCCGTGCGCTTGCTGATCCCGAGGAATTTACAGACTAAGGTGCAATGTGCCATGAAAAAGTAAGATTGGAATAATATGTATAGTGATATAAGTTTAGAAAAAGCCATTGAGCTTATAGAGGATAATGTTTCTGCCATAACGGAGACAAAGCTTGTCAACACAGAGGCTGCGTTTTCTTCATTGGCAGCAGAAGATGTAAGCATTGGTTTCGATCAACCGCCTTTTCCACGTTCACCGCTGGACGGGTTTGCTGTAAGAAGCATTGATACAAAAGGGGCTTCTCATGAGACTCCGAAATGCTTCAGGATCATAGATACAGTTTATGCCGGTGGCTGCAGCAGCTGTACGGTGGATGAGATGGAGGCCGTTCGTATCATGACAGGTGCTCCTATCCCCGATGGTGCTGACTGCATCATTAGGCAGGAGGATATAATCGGATGGAAGGATGAAGAAAGATTCACTCCTTTTAAGGTCGGAGATACTGTAAAGATACCTTATGAATTTCACAAGTGGGACAATTACTGTTTTAAGGGAGAAGATGTAAAAAAGGATACGGTGGTACTTAAGGATCGTACAAGAATAGGTTATATAGAAGAGGGTATCCTTGCTTCTTCCGGAATAACTCATGTTAATGTTTACAGAAAGCCCAGAGTTTCAGTTCTTGTAACCGGAAGCGAACTTGTGGAGCCGGGAGAGAAACTTGCACCCGGAAAGATTTATGATTCAAATCTCTTCATGATGAAGTATCGTCTCAGGGAGCTTAACTGCGATGTCGTGATGGCTGAGCAGGTTCCGGATGAAGTCCGGGCAGGAGCTTCACTTTTCAGAAAGGCCGCGGAAATATCAGATCTTGTCATAACAAGCGGAGGTGTGTCTGTTGGTGAAAAGGATATCATTCACCTTATATTGCCTGAGATCGGTGCGGACAAGATATTCTGGGGAATCAGGATGAAACCGGGGTCTCCCGCCATTTTTTCGAAATCCGGTGATGTTCCGATGATACATCTTTCTGGCAATCCTTTTGCGGCACTTGCTACATTTGAACTTCTTGTGAGACCTGCACTTGTAAAGCTTACAGGAGATGAGGGTTATAAAGTCAGGGAGGTCGAAGCAGTGCTTGACGAGGATTTCATGAAGCACAGAGGACGACGCTTCATAAGAGGCTTCTATAATGAAGGACATGTGAGATTTCCGGCTCCCGTGGCACAGGCAAGCGGTATTCTTTTCTCGATGCAGGGCTGCAATTGTCTCATAGAACTTCCCCCTTCCGATGTTCCGTATATGAAGGGAACAAAGGTGAAGGTGCATTTGATTTGATGATACAGCTCATTGCACACGAATGTGTGCGTTGGCGCTAATCAGTGAGTGGCAATACTTTTGACACTCACGTCATTTGATAAAAAACATGGTGATAATGCTTTTTTCTTGAATAGATTGTGTAAAAGTGGTATTTTATAGCACGTTGTCTGTTATAGACATAAAGTTATACATGAGTTCGAAACCTTCCTCATGTAAAATAAAACTATAGGAGAATTTATATGAATAACAAGAAAGTAGTATTTATCACGCAGGCTGCGCTGATAGCTGCATTGTATGTGACACTTACTTTTGTGTTTGCAGCTATCTCATTCGGCGAGGTACAGCTTCGTATAGCCGAGGCTCTCACCATACTTCCGATGTTTACACCGGCTGCCATTCCGGGACTTTTTGTGGGGTGCATCATCGGTAATGCCATGGGAGGAGCCGTTCTTCCTGACATTATCTGCGGAAGTCTTGCAACACTTATCGGTGCCTATGTAACATGGCTCCTTCGCAACCGTTCACCTTTTATCGGCTGCCTTCCACCTATCATTGCCAATATGATAGTAGTTCCTTTCGTACTTCGTTATGCATATGCGGTAACACTTCCGTTATGGTTCATGGCACTTACCGTTGGTTTAGGTGAGGTACTCGGATGTGGTCTTCTCGGATGCATTTTATACTTTGCTCTCAACAAGCATGGAGAAGTAATATTCAAAGCTGATATGTTTGAAAGAATCTGATGATACAAGGGTCAAAAGTACCAAATCACGTGCTTGCACGATGATTTGAGACTTTATGACCCGCCCGAACACGAATAACGTAGTCGTTTTGCATAGCAAAAGGACCCAAGTTTGAGTGTTCAGCAGCACAACTGCCTTCGATTTTTAATCGAAGGAGCCACGCGGCTTTGAGCGCTTCAAAGGAATCTGTAAGGATTCCTGCTCTATGCACACGAATGTGTGCGTTGGCGCTAATCAGTGAGTGGCAAATACTTTTGACACTCACGTCATCTGATGAAACTTAAATTGCACCGTTAAATGCCGGTTACATAACAGATTGATAAAAGATATAGCCTGTTTTTGTTAATGATAGTACAGATATCATAGAGTGAAATCTATGACATCTGTACTATTTTATTGTTCACAAAAGCTATTATATTACCCCTTTTATGTCGATACTTAGGTTAGGTGGAGTTATGGAAAGGATTCCGTTACTTGTTAATTAGCTAAGGAATAGTTGGTACAGTATGAGACAAGAACAGAAAATCAAGGAAAATTTTATTCTGCATGGTTTGACGATCATGCCCGGAGGATTTTTCATATACAGGGGTAGTGGTGACGAAGAAATCTTATATACCAATGCGGCTTTACTGAAGATTTATGATTGCGAAACTGAAGAAGAGTTCATGGAACTTACCGGAGGAACATTTCCCGGAATGGTGCATGAGGACGATGTTGAACATGTGCTTGAGAGTATTCAGCTTCAGATAGCAAATAATGTCGATCACTATGAT
Source organism: Oribacterium sp. WCC10 (assembly GCF_900113415.1). Taxonomy (GTDB): domain Bacteria; phylum Bacillota; class Clostridia; order Lachnospirales; family Lachnospiraceae; genus Oribacterium. Next base: position 42,170 of record NZ_FOPH01000003.1, read on the forward strand.
CGTGTGAACTATAGAATTATTACCAAAAACGGCAGTATAAAGTATGTCGAGGACTTCGGAAGGTACTATATAGATCCGGACGAAGGCCCGCTTTATTGTGTCTTTATTTCTGACATGGAAACCATGCCGGATGCTCTTACGGGACTTCCTTCCAGATGGGCTTTTCTTAACAGGGCGGAAACTTATGCTGCGAAAATGCTTGGGGAGGATAAAGTTCCGGCTATTATCGCCTTCAATTTGAGCGGCATGAAGGGCTTCAATGCCCGGAACGGCGTAAAAGAAGGTGACAGATTTCTATGCATTTTTGCGGATCTCATAAGGAAATATTTTGATAATGACAACTGTTCAAGATTCGGAGAGGACAATTTCTTTGCATTTGCGCCGAATGACGGACTAGAGGATAAACTAAAGGCTCTTATAGAAGAACTTTATGTGGCCAATGCAGGAAAAACACTTCCGGTAAAGATAGGTACATGTATCTTCCGTGACGGAATGTCTGCCAATCTTGTCAGCGATTATGCAAGAATGGCCTGTGAAGCACAAAAGGGAAAATACGGGTCAAGGTACGGCAGTTTCGACGAAAAGATGGGTCTTCGTTACACGAAGGCCGAGTATATTCTGAGCCATATAGATCAGGCCCTTAATGAAGGCTGGGTGACCATCTATCTGCAGCCTGTTATTCGTACGTTGACAGGCAGAGTGTGCGGATTTGAAGCATTGGCACGCTGGGTGGATCCGGTATACGGTTTTATATCTCCGGGTGATTTTGTTCCTTTACTTGAAGAGAACAGCCTTTCATATAAGCTGGATACATTTATCATAAAGCGTGTTGCGGAGTTACAGGCAAGAAGTGTTAACGTGGGTAATCCCATAGTGCCGGTTTCCGTAAATATTTCACGCTCTGACTTTGATAACTGCAAGCCTGTTGACATCATCACAAGCGCTCTCAGTGAGTATAATCTCAGGAGAAATGTCATCGCCGTTGAGATAACTGAGACAGCTCTCATGAATGATACCGGTATCATAAAGCGGGAGATAGACCGGTTCCATGAGGCCGGCATAGAAGTCTGGATGGATGATTTCGGTTCGGGATATTCTTCACTTAATGTCATTAAAGATTATCAGTTTGACGAAATCAAGATTGATATGCTTTTCCTCAGGGATTTCAGTGAGAAGTCCAAAACCATCGTTACAATGGCTGTAAAGATGGCCAAAGAGCTTGGTATACATACTCTGGCAGAGGGCGTTGAGACTGAGGAACATCTGGAATTTCTGAAAGAGATAGGTTGTGAAAGAATACAGGGTTACTACTATTCCAAACCTCTTCCGGTTTCCGATATTCATAAGTATATGATTCAGCATGGTCTGATGTATGAAACCAGAGAAGAGAAATCTGTTTATGACAGAGTTGGTCTTGTTGATGTTGTAACCGATCAGGCCATAGCTTTACTGTTTTACGATAAATTAAAGTTCAAACTGCTTTATGGTAATGAATACTATCATGATATCACCAAAAAGATGAGGAGAGAGTCGGATGAGGATATTGAAGCTGTCCTTAATGACGAGAGTTCCATCACCTCACGTAAGTTCCATGAACTTGCAGCAAAAACGATGCTTAGTCATAGAGAAGAATTCATGACATTTATAGCTAACGACAGATACTTCTTTGTAAGCTTCAAAAAGATAGCGGACAGTCGTAAGGGCAGTATGCTCCTTGCCACAATAGACGGAAAGCGCTATGAGGATCAGGAGCAGGTTCATGAATATGATCGTATAATGCGAAATATTGTATCCATAATTGACTGTGTTTATCTTCTTGATTTCAAGGAGGATACAAGAACTGTTATGTACAGTAATCTCGAGACTGAAAAGGTCGGAGATGTGATATATGATCTTCACTCATTCTATCAGGATTATAAGCCGGGTATGGTTCATCCGGATGATGAAAGAAGATGGCATGATTTTATTAATCCTGAACTATATAAGATAAAGATAAATGAACGTCAGGATATGTGTTTTTCTGATGTATTCCGTGTGAAATCATCAGACGGCAGCTATAAATGGATGGAATTTATGGTTGTGCTTCTGTCTGATGTAGAGAACAGAAGGGCGATGGTATGCATAAAGCCTTCTTCTATAGAAAAGGATGTGAAATCATATCTTGATTCTATGGGTATGCGTATGCCTGTCCGTGATGGATACAACATCAATGACGATTTGATGGAGGCCATAAGGCTTAATTCCGGAATCAGATTTTTCTGGAAGGATAAGAAGAGGAGATTTATCGGTGTTTCCAATGCCTTCCTTGATTATTATGGATTCAAATCTCAGGATGTGGTGGTAGGAAAGACTGATGAGGACGTTGGATGGCATGTAGACGACGGGCCGTTCATGAGTGATGAGGAAAGAGTTCTTCAAAAGGGCGAGGTCATCCACAACAATATCGGACAGAATATTGTTGACGGTGTTACACATTATATTGCGGCAACAAAGTTCCCTGTTTATCACGGTGGTGAGATAACGGGACTAATGGGATATATGATAGATATTGAACAGGATGTGGAGTCGGATCAGGAGCTTAAGAAGGAAAGTCTCATAGATCCTTTGACAGGCTTCATGAATACTTACGGTCAGATGGTTACCATCACTCAGCTCGATGACAATCTGAGAACCAACGGTGAAGACTTTGCATATATTGTGTTTGATGTTCCCGAGTTTGAGGAGATCCGTGAGGATTACGGAAGAGAAATTGCTGAAGGATTGGTCAAGGAGATTGCTGACAAGGTAGTTGAATGTTTCGGAAGCGTTGCATCGATTTTCAGAGTATACGGATGTAATTTCGGAATTTGTAAGAGAAATATGCCTCCTGATATGGTACGTGAGTCTGCAAAGAAACTTCTCGACAGCATATCTCAGATAAGAGAGATAGACGGACGTCAGGTTATGGTTCACGGTGAATACGCATATGCCCATGGATCTGAAAAAGAGAATGTTCAGGAGGTTATCGAGCTTGCAAAGACCAGACTGATGAAGCTGAAGAACAGTGATGAGGAAGGCGAGAAGAAGCTCAATATGATGAAAGGCTACGTGAATTACCTGCCGCTTCCTTATGTTGTGGCTAAGCCGATCATGGACAAGGAAAACAAGAATGCTATAGACATAGAGTATATCTATGTAAATAACAGGTACTGTGAGGTGGCCGGAAAGAGTGCTTCAGAGCTTGTAGGAAAAACCTATACTAAAGTGTTCGAACAGCCGCCTAATGACAGATGGATTGACATAGGCTATCGTGCGGCTTATGGAGAGTACATACATGACAGGGCATTCAGTTACAGTCTTAAGCACTGGATGAATTTCATCGCCGCGCCATCAAATACAGTCGGAACATTCTCAACCGTATTCATCAATATGGAAGAGATACAAAAGCTGTACGGAGAGGCTGAGGATAAAGGCGGTAAGAAGTGAAAAAACTCCCGATTCTGAAGTGTTTTACAGTGATTTGCAGTAGGTCTTCAGAATCGGGGGTTTTGTTTTGACATAAGTGCCATAAGTTTATTTCTACAGGAGATTTTGAGATGCTGTCAGAAATAGACTTATGGCACTCACATCATAAGATGTGAGTAGAAATAACCGGATCAGTTTTGGGTTTTCTTTCATAATGATTCGGGATACAGTCATCAGAGGTTCAAAACGCCAAAAACGATGATGCCGATGATGGCACTGATGATAATGACTGTTGGTATACCGAGTTTCCCGAATCTCAGCAGAAGAAGATCAACTATACCGATGCATATGGATATAAGTGAGATACCTGCGTCAGTCACGTAGTTTGACATGGAAAGAGTTACTACAACACCGATGACCATGGCTATACATGCAGGGCGAACTCCAACAAGGATGTTTTGCATGATATTGGATTCCTTGAACTTAGCAAAGAATATGGCGCCTAGTATGCCAAGGGAGAGAGACGGTGTAAGAACTCCTAGATTTGCAGCAGTGGCTCCAAGAAGACCGGCGGCTTTTAAGCCTGCAAAGGTTGCGCAGTTAAGTCCCAATGGACCAGGTGTCATCTCTGCGATGGCTACGATATCGGATATTTCAGAGGCTTTCATCCAGCCGTGTCCCATCATTTCACTGGTTATAAGAGGAATCATTGACAATCCTCCGAAACTGGTGAAACCGATCTTTAAAAAGCTCCAGTAAAGCTGAAATACTGTTATGAGGTCATGCATGTTTACGTGCCTCCTTTCTCTGGTATATCTCACTTATCAAAAGACCGAATATGGAACCAAGTATGACAAGGTAAATGCAGTTGACATCAAACACGAGATATAGGATGACACAGAGTATTGTAACAAAATAGCAGGGCGGAAACCTGAAGGCACCGTTGATCATCTTTAATGCGGCAGACATTATGATGGGAACAACTGCGCACCGGATGCCGCTCATGGCAGCAGCCACCCAGTAGTTTGTTCTGAAAGCCGTGTAGCAGGAAGCGACTATAAGAAGAACTATAAATGGCGGAAGTATCATGCCGAAGAGACATACAAGCGCACCGGGGATACCGCGCTGGCTGTAGCCGAAGAGAACAGCGATATTGCCTATCATGGTTCCGGGGAGACTTCGCCCCACACTGGTCAGGTCTATGAGTTCCTGAGAGCTTATATCTTTTCTGTCGGAAACATAGATTTTCTCCATCTGTGCGACTATGCTCCAGCCTCCGCCGAATGTAAACAGTCCGAATTTTAAGAAATCAAAGAACAGAGTAAGTAGTGAAGATTTTGACTTAACGGGTTTATTCATCATGTTTTTCCTCTTTTTTGAAAGCCAAGAATATATTCTGTATTTCGAAGGATTAAAGTCATGTGCAGGAAAAAGAAATGGGTGACATAACTAATCGATGAAATCAAAGGGCTTTTTGACCCTTGCAACATAGTATACGCCAAAATCATCAAATTAGTATGACATTTTTGTCATTTGTACAAAGGAAATACTGATAAAATTATTCCTTTTTTATTTGTAATCCTATTTTAAGTTTTAGGTAAATTAAGTTCTATTTAAGAATCATCTGCTATAAAATATAATTAACGTAATAAATCTTTGTAATAAAAGATGATTTCCGGAGGAAATGAATATGCAGAACAAGAAGTGGTATGAATGGCTGGTTGTGGTGACTTTCATCGCAATGGTGGGACTCTGTGTCTATCTCAATGTCTTTTCCGGACAGGGAGAGGGCATTGCCAATATCGCTGTTAATGCTGCGATGTTTTTTATCGTTGCCATCATTCTCATCAGCAGTGACAGGAACTGCTTTGTACCGATGAATCACATTATAGCAGATTTTGACCGTGTCACTCAGAAGATCAGAAATGATGCCATGAACAGTCATGCATTTCTTTATAAGACATATAGAGACAATCAGGAGATGCTGTTTGAAGAGCAGTACCTGAAGGACATCTATCAGGATTATATGTATGAGCTCAATCGTATTAATGATATGAAGGAGCACAGCTACAAGTGCGACATAGAGGATTTTGTAAATGACGAGATCATCGATGATGTTATGCACAGAAATCAGCTGAATCAGGTTGCCGGTGTTATGACGGGACTTGGAATCCTGGGAACATTTATAGGTCTTTCTCTGGGACTTCAGGGCTTCAATACGAGTTCAACAGAAGAGATTGCCAACAGTATTACTCCGCTCATGAACGGTATCAAGGTAGCATTCCATACATCTATATATGGTTTGATCTTTTCACTTACCTTCAATTATGCATTTAAACGTAAGCTTGATGAGGCGGAATCTTCCATACGGGATTTTGTTAATGCTTACCGCAAGTATGTCCTGCCTGACAGTGAGTTTGACAGTGTAAACATTCTCATAGCGCTTCAGAAGGAACAGCTTAACACTATAAGCCGTATGGGCGATAAGCTTGGTGATGACCTTTCAAGGATTCTCATTCCTCAGTTTGACCGTATGAATAAGACAATAAAGGATTTCACCAATGTTGCAACACAGAATCAGACGGATGCTCTCAAGGCAGTTGTCAATGCTTTCATCGTTGAGATGAACAATTCCCTTGATGGAGCATTTGCAAGCATGTCACAGACCATCACCGAGTGTTATCACATACAGAACAATAATGCGACACTCATGAAGCAGATTCTTGATGAGACAGGAAGCACACGGGAAATTGCCCATAGGATTAATGAAGAGGCCAAGGGCATAGGTGATCAGCTTGCTGGATTTGCGACAAGTGTATATGAGGCTCAGCAGGAAATGAAGAGAAGCATGAACGACCTCTGGGTTACCAATGAAAAGAACCAGAAACTTATCGCGGATGATCGACAGTATCTGAGAGATCTTGAGAAATACAGAGGTATGCTCAATGAATCCGTCAAGATATTACATAATGAGTTAAGTGCACAGAAGGAACTTCTTGATTCCATCAGACTGTCAGTAAATCAGCTTCCAAAGAATATAGATAATACCTTTAAGGTTATCGACAGCAACCTCGTTAATGTTGAGTCACATCTGGTAAATCAGGTTGTTGAGATAAAGAAGGCAAATGATCAGCTTCCGAAGCTTATCAACAATTGCTACAGGGACCTTCAGGATGCAGTAGACAGATCCAATGCAGCTGTAAGTGAGTTCACTGCTGCAATTCAGGATGCAAAGAGAACTTCGGGCATCTCAAGGCGTGTATGATGAATTTTAAAAGACAGTCGGTATAATCACGTTTTTTAAGCATCCGTAACAAGGTAATCATTTTCGGATGCTACCAAGGAAAACATATGCTTAAAATAAAGAATAACAAAAAGCATCCCCGTAAACAGGACGGGGAAACAACATATTGGCTTTCATATTCTGATATGATGGCTGGGCTTCTCCTGTGTTTTGTACTTATCATAGCGTTGACCACTCTTCATTCTCAGATAAAATTTGATCAGAAGGAACAGCAGCTTCTCGGAAAAGAACAGGAACTGGTTGTTCAGGCTTCTGAACTTGACGAGCAGAAGAATGTTGTGGCTGCACAGAAGGAAGAACTGGAGGATCAGCAGGCAAAGCTTAATGCGCAGAAAGAACTTCTTCTGACTCAGGAAGAGAAACTGAACTCTCAGGAGGCTACGCTAAACGAGCAGTCACAACTTCTCGCAGAGTTTGAGGAAATCATGAAGACGCAGCAGGCAAAGCTGGACAGAATCATCGGTATCAGATCTGAACTTATCGAGGAACTCAAGGAGGAGTTTACAGGTTCAAGTCTCAATATTTCCGTTGATGAAAAAACCGGTGCCATAATCATGGATTCAAACATTCTGTTTGAGTACAACAAGGATGAACTTAAGGATACCGGTAAGGACTTCCTGGCTGAGTTCCTTCCACGATATGCAAAAATCCTTCTAAGCGACAAGTATCGTGATTATGTTTCTTCCATTTCTATAGAGGGTCACACTGATACCCAGGGTAACTATCTCTTCAATCTGGATCTTTCGCAGAAGAGAGCATATTCGGTTGCGGAGTATTGTCTGGGTGATGATTCATCCCTTCTTTCTGCCGATCAGAAAAAGGAAATGCGTGATCTCATATCAACTAACGGAAAGTCGTATACTGATCCGATACTTAACGATGACGGAAGTGTAAATATGGATGCATCCAGAAGAGTAGAGTTCCTGTTTACTCTTAAAGATGAGGATATGATCAGAGAGATGATAGAGATTCTCAATGAACAGGAAAGCGTTACATCTGAAAGTACGGATTCCTCTTTGGATGGTGATACGAAGGAATCTGACGAAGGAGCTTCCGGTACGGTAGTTGCAACTGCACCTTCATCCAAAACAGTTTCGGTTTCCGGCGAAAAGGATAAGAAATCATAGAGCTGACAATGACTTAAATTTAACAGAGCGGGAATCCTGAATGCTAATAATACTGTATAAATTGCATAATTATAAAAAAGTGCTTACATATGCATTGAATGAATAGTTATTGAAGTGTATTATAATCATCATATTCGCTATTTAATCGATCACAGCCTTTTTTACTTATCGGTTTAACAGCAAAATTCTTGACTTAAGAGGAGAGTAATATGGATAAAAAGAGCAATCGCATTTTTACAATCTCTGCTCTCGGCGTTGTAGTGGTATTTTTGATTCTTGCGAAATTTCTGACTACGCCGGAGACTGTTCAGCAGTCCTTTTGGGCGCTTACACCACCGCTTATAGCTATAGGACTTGCGCTTATAACTAAAGAGGTTTACAGTTCTCTTTTTATGGGCGTTCTTACAGGTGCGCTTCTATATTCAGGGTATAATTTCGAGGGAACCATCAATCATATATTTAAGGATGGAATCATTTCCGTTCTTTCTGACAGCTACAATGTTGGTATCCTCTGTTTCCTTGTTATTCTTGGAGCTATGGTTCAGCTTATGAACAGAAGCGGCGGATCCGCGGCTTTCGGAAGATGGGCTTCAAGCCATATCAAGACAAGAGCCGGTGCTCAGCTTGCAACCATCGCATTTGGATGTCTTATCTTTATAGATGACTATTTCAACTGTCTTACAGTAGGTTCTGTTATGCGTCCGGTGACAGATAAGCATAAGGTCAGCCGCGCAAAGCTTGCATATCTTATCGATGCTACGGCAGCACCTATATGTATCATCGCTCCGATCTCATCCTGGGCAGCAGCTGTATCAGGATTTGTAGAAGGCGAGAATGGTATGAAACTGTTCCTTCAGACAATTCCGTTCAATTTTTATGCGGTACTTACCATTGCCATGATGATATTCCTTGTTGTATTCAAGGTTGATTATGGTCCTATGCGTACACATGAGATCAATGCTATAGAACATGATGATCTGTTCACTACTCCGGGACGTGCTTTTGGTGATGATGAGGAAGAAGCAGACGACACAAAGGGACATATCCTTAACATGCTTGTTCCTATAGTTTCTCTTATAGTATGTTGCGTCATCGGAATGATATATTCCGGCGGATTTTTTGAGGGAGAGAACTTTATTGATGCATTTGCAGGCTCGGATGCTTCAGTAGGTCTGGTTCTCGGATCCTTTGGAGCCCTTGTGATCACTATCGTTTTCTATCTGATCACCAATGTACTTCCGTTCAATGACTGTATGGATTGTCTTCCTGACGGATTCAAGCAGATGATCTCACCTATACTTATCCTTACTTTTGCATGGTCTCTTAAGGCTATGACAGACAGTCTTGGTGCCAAGGAGTTTGTAGCAGGTGTTGTACAGAGTTCGGTTGTTAACTTCATCGGATTCCTTCCGGTTATCATTTTTGTTATCGCTATCGGACTCAGCTTTGCAACAGGAACTTCATGGGGAACATTCGGTATATTGATTCCTATAGTAGTTGCTTGTTTTGAAGGTACAGATCATACTATGATGATCATTGCCATGTCAGCTTGTATGGCAGGTGCAGTTTGCGGAGATCACTGTTCACCTATCTCTGATACCACAATCATGTCAAGTGCCGGAGCGCAGTGCGTACATATCAACCATGTATCCACTCAGCTTCCTTACGCTCTTACAGCAGCTGTTATTTCTGCTATCACATATCTTGTGGCCGGTATCACAAAGAGTGCGGCTGTTTCACTTATCGCCGGTGTCATCATGATGGTAGTTGTTCTTTACTTCTTCCAAAAGACTACAGGTAAGGAAAAAGAGTAAAAATATATAGTTGTTTTTTGCTATCGCATTTACGGTTGTATATGAGTTAGAAGAAATTTTTGTTATCATGATGCAGTGCCCAGGCACTGCATCTTTTCTTTTTTTATCTGTTAACACTGCGTTGTCCGGATATCTGATGTAGAGATTTCAGTCTGTCCGGTGATATCGTCTTGTGTAAAAAATGATAAAAGTTATAATAAATTTAAAAATACTGTGACTGTTTTGTGATGAATCAGGTTGTACCATAGGCGTAAGGACAAAAATATTTTTTATTTATGGAGTTTTACAGATGGAAACAAGTGTGACAAATACAAAACAGAATAACGTGATCCTGGAGAAAACTGTTTCCATGTATCTGGAAAGTATGGACCTGGTAAGGGGCAATCCGGACTTTAAGTTTGTATTTGTCAAGCCGGTGAATCGCTCGACAGTACCGGACGAATATGAATTTGATGAGTATTTGAGAAGTGCGACCAGAGGTGAACAGACTCAGGAAAAGCATGATGAGTTTCTGTATTTGGTATATAAGTCCTATGATAGATTCAGTCCCCAGAACAATGGCTTTTGGTGGGGGACTGACACCAGCGACAGACCACGTAATCTCATAGAAACCTATTCAAAAAGATTTACGGACTGTTTTGGAGAAAAGGGCAGGAACCTGGTTAATGCACCATCGACTATCAGGGAGATAGTTGATGGAATATATGTAAACGGTGTGCCGTATCTCGAGTACTATCATATGAAGCAGATCAGCAAGATGAATTTTCTTGAGGTGGTGTGTGAGATCATTGAGAATCTGAGCCGCGGAGAGATAGCCAAAAGCTTTTCTAGTCGTGACCGGAAGCATATGATAGTTACTTTTCGTCCATTTGGAAAGGATGTTATCAATGTTTATCTTCCGGTAAGTGCATTTTCAGACTTTCCGGTCAAGAGTCCGGAGTAATGATCATTATAGTGTATAGATTTTGAGGGGGAACCACTCGCGCTGTGTCAGGCTTCTTTTTAAGCGGATACGGGCTGAGTGGTTTTTTGTTGCATAAAGAATAATACATGAGATAATTAAAACAGATGAATTGGTCGATATGTTTATAGAATGCTTTAAGTCCGGTTTTAGTCAGGAGCTATTCTGTGAACCTTATAGAAATGCTGATTATGGTGTTTCCATTGCCGGATTTTCGATGCCAGGCATTAATTACCTTTTGAAATCCGTGCTCAAACGCCGGAGGCGCTGAGGAAATGTTGATTATATCGGTATTTCCTTAGACTACAACAGGTTGATGATTCCAATATGTGAGGAATGGATAATGTTAATTGCTAAAATCGTGTCTGAATTCTTTGCGGCACTGGTTGTTCTGGTGCTATTTGCGGGAGTTTACACCACGTATGAGAAAAGCCAAAAGAAAAACTGCCTGATGATCATACTTATGGCAAATAATCTCATGTTGTTGTTGGATGTGGTTACATGGATACTTGAATACAACAACATGGTGGATTTTCTGTATGTGATATTCACGATTAGTTCCGTTTCGCTTTTATATACATCTATCGCAGCATTCAACTATTACATATATTTTTACCTGGCAGAGAAATGTAGCATTTCAGTATGGTTTGGGAGAATCGGAATTCCGGTCTGCCTGTTTGGAATACTTATGTGGCTGACGTCTCCCATTCATGGTCAGGTGTTCTACATTGAAGACGGTGTATACATACATGGGCCATTGTATCTTCATTCCCAGATAGTGGGTGCAAGTATTCTCGTATATGATCTTATACTGGCCGTTATCTATTTCAGAAAGCTTGAACTATCTGACTTTATAGGAATTATTTCATTCATGATATTTCCCATGACTGCAACAGTTATCACCATGAAGTATCCCATGTTCGGTTCGCTCCTTATATATCTTTCGGTAACACTTGGTATCCTTATGGTGTATACATTTATGCATGTTCAGCAGAGTATCGAGCTTAAGAGAAAGGAAAATGCATTGACCCAGGAGAGACTCTCCATCATGATGAGTCAGATACAGCCCCACTTTCTTTACAATTCGCTGAATTCCATATACTACTTGTGTACAAAAGATCCTGAGATGGCACAGAAGGCCATAGGTGAGTTTTCCGATTATCTTCGTGGCAATCTGGATTCGTTGAGAACCAAGGAACCTGTCCCCTTTGAGAAGGAATTGGATCATATACAGAACTATCTTGCTCTTGAAAAGATGAGGTTTGATGATGACCTCACCATAGTATATGACATTCAGGTAAAGAATTTTAAGCTTCCTGCACTCAGTGTACAGCCTATAGTTGAGAATGCTGTCAAGTATGGTGTCTGTAAATCGCCGGATGGAGGAACGGTCACTATATCAACACGGGAGTATGATGACAGGTATGAGATCATCGTGGATGATGACGGAGTCGGCGGATATACTGAGGCCAAGAGAGAGTATGACGGACGTTCACATATCGGTATCCAGAATGTACGTGAAAGACTGAAACTGCAGTGCCAGGGAACTCTTGATATAGTAAGTGTGCCGGGAGAGGGAACAACTGTAACCATTACTATCCCTAAGGAAAGATAAGTGAGTGGCATTTTTTTTGACACTCACTTCATTAAAATGACTGTTATAGTTTGCATTTACAGCTTATACGGTGATGATATACACCATTTAACGGATGATATTTTAATGTCAAACTAAATATAGTAATTAATTGTTATTTCTGACGTTTTTCTGACGAAAAATATAGTAACGGTAGAGGATTAACATATCCTCATGTGCATATACTCAGAATTATCTGGTTTTATGTTTAGGGAATGAGGGGAGTTATTTTGGAACAATTCAGTGATCGGAAAAAGTATTATAAGAAGAAAAAAAGAACAACGACAGTAGACATTATCAAGACTGTGTCTAAAAGGATGGAAGCTGATATCAAGGCATCTTATATAGGAGATACGAAAGCTCTTTTTAAGATGCTTTCTGATGTTTTGAGGTATCCTTTTTTGTATATGCTCTGCGTTTTCTTTGCATATCAGGCGGGTCTTCTGCTTAATATGGGTATGACTAAAGAGGACTTCTATGGAAGTTATGGAAATGTGTATTATCTCATAGGTAATGTTCTGTTTCTTTTTATTTACCATATCATTCTGACGGGAAATGGCAGAACTTTATGGTCGGAATTCAGTTTGTTCAGGGATTTCAAGATTCTTGTTCACATGACGGAAAAGGGCTTTAAGGCCAGATTTAAGAGACTGATGAAGAGGTTCAGAGATATACGACACAGGAAGATGACAGCCAGAAAGGCACTTCTTCAGTATGTTCTGCATTTTCTTACAGGTGTTTCCTGCGGACTTCTGATTCTTGGGGTTTTCCTTTTGCTGAAGGACAGAGATGCCTACATTAGACTTTTTGAGGACTCCGGTTTCATATGGAGAGGCGGTAATGAATATCTGGGCATTTTGGTGTTTTCTCTTATAGTGCCCTTTATAGAGGAACTTATCTATCGTGTGCATAACATGAATGCACTGAGAAAGGATGTAACCATTATAACCGCAGCTGTCATGGTGACTGTGGTTTATGCTTTCTTTAATATCGGAAGTCTGTTTACGATAATGATCATGCCGGTAGTACTTTTGATGAACTGTGTATATGACAGGACACAGAGCGCCAGAAACATGTCCTACTATATGGCCGGACATGCTGCAAGAAAGGCTTTTGTTTCATCGGGGAAGGGAGACAATATCATTTCAATCAGGGACAGAATGAAGAAAGGCAGAAAGACAAGATATATCAACAAGGAAAAGACTAAGGCCATGAGTCTAAATGAATCCGTGGATGTTAGTGTGGGAGAAGACATGGATGTAAAGACTCAAATGGCAGAGGCAGTCAATGACTTCAATGGAAGGCAGGATGTAGAAAAGAATCACAATATCACAGATTTCAGTATGGAAAGATCAATTGGGGCGAAGTCAGATATTACCTACAGTTTTTTGATGAATACAGGTTTACATCTGACTCTCGGATCCGGATGGTACATATTGAGTCACTTAAATGGTGATGTCAGCCGCATTCTTTCAAAACAGATACTGGTATTTCAGGTGGTTGTAAGTGTTCTGGTTCTTTACATCTTTGCAAGAAACAGTCTGAGTCTCGGCTTCTTCAAGCCACGTGACAATGAATGGGGATAAGGAGTGAATTATGCAGGTACTTGCTATTGATGATGAGAAGATAGCATTGGAGGGTCTTACTGACGTTATCAGGAAGGCTATGCCTGAAGCAGAGATATTTTCCTACAGAAATGCTCTCAAGGCTATTGAGGATCTGGAGGGCAAACATATTGACATTGCTTTTCTGGATATTGAGATGAGGGACATAAACGGTCTGCAGTTTGCAGATCATCTGAAGGAACGTTTTCCGAGAATCAATGTCATCTTTACAACAGGATACAGTGAATATGTGGGAGAGGCTATGAATCTTCATGCCAGCGGCTACATCATGAAGCCGGTGACTCTCGACAAGCTTCGAAAGGAGATAGATGATCTCCGGTATCCGATAGAAGATAATCAGAAGAAAGATGTTCTGCGTGTTCAGACATTCGGCAATTTTGAAGTGCTGAAGAACAATCAGGTGCTTCGTTTTCAGTACAGTAAAACAAAGGAACTTTTTGCGTATCTTGTTGACCGATGCGGTGCCCTTACCAGTAACGGAGAGATACTCGGGGTTCTATGGGAGGACGATGCCAATCCTGAAAAGAAGGCCTCATATCTTCAGAACCTGCGTGCGGATATGATCTCGACACTTACTGAAGCCGGTTTCCCGGATGTGATAGTCAGACAGAGGGGAACCATAGCTATAGTTCCTGACAAGATGGAGTGCGATCTCTATGAATGGAAAAAGGACAGAGAAAAAGCAAAAGTCCGTTATACCGGTGAATATATGAATCAGTTCAGCTGGGCAGAATACAGTAAGGGTGCATTGGAATAGAGTTTGTTTTTCGATGCTTTTTGGTTTTCATCACAAGTATGGGGATTCATGGAGTTTTTCAAATATAAAACGGGGCAGTCTCGATGACTGCTCCGTTATTTTTGTGTGGCAGATATCAGACCATCAAAATACATAATAGGAGGTGAGGCATAGAATTGGATAAAATCACCAAATTGTATGACAAAATATTATCAATTTGCCGAATTCAACAAATGAAGGAAAGAAATTTGGTAGAACAAAGCGTATTTAAAAGAATACAAAAGTCTGTTATCATGTACAAGATTGTATGACAATTCGTGGACATATGTATGTATTTACTATTTTTGCATACGTATCCATGTGGCGATGCCGATAATGCTCAGCACGCACACGAATGTGTGCGTTGGCGCTAACCAGTGAGTGGCAAATACTTTTACCACTCACATCATAGTATATGTAGAGGAGAATAATTATGGAGTTACCATTCAAGATTGATCTTTCGGGTGAAGTTGCAGTAGTTACAGGTGGAACAGGTGTTATCGGCGGTATGTATGCACGTACACTTGCTGCTTGTGGAGCAAAGGTTGCTGTTCTTGGACGTAATAAGGAGAACGGGGCACAGGTACTTCAGGACATAGAGGCAGACGGTGGAGAAGCCATGGCTGTTGCCGGTAATGTTCTTGATAAGGATAGTCTTCTTGCTGCAAGACAGGAGATACTTGATAAGTGGGGACATATCAATATTCTTGTGAACTGTGCAGGAGGTGCCATCAAGGCGGCACAGGTTCCACAGGATCATTTCCATGAGAGGGAGGAAGGAACAGATACTCTGTTCACCATCGATCTTGAGAATGTTCATAAGGAGCTTGACTTAAATATTTACGGAACCATGCTTCCTACTCAGGTTTTCGGAGAGGTTATGGTTGGTCAGGACAATGCAAACATCATAAACATTTCTTCTATGTCCGCATATCATCCGCTCACCAGAATCCCGGGATATTCAGCAGGAAAAGCCGGAGTTGCAAGTTTTACAGAATGGTGTGCCATCTACTTTGCAAAGAGCGGCATCAGAGTCAATGCTGTAGCACCGGGTTTCTTCCAGACAACACAGAATCATGCACTTCATTTCAATGAGGACGGCACTCCAAAGCCTCGTGCCCGGCATATCATCGATGCAACACCTATGGAGAAGTATGGAGATCCTTCAGATCTCATCGGAGCACTGCTGTACCTTGTAAGCCCTAAGGGTTCAAACTTTGTAACAGGTGTCGTTCTTCCTGTAGACGGCGCATTCCATGTATATCAGGGTGTCTGATTTACTAAGGAAACACTGATTTATTCAGCTTTTCCCTGAATATAATTATGGCGTGAGTGTCAAAAGTGTTTGCTATTCACTGATTAGCGCCAGAGTACACATTTGTGTGCAATGTTGCCATTAAAAGAGCCGTGGTTATTAACAAAACCATGGCTCTTTTTTTGCGTTTAACATTAAAAATGCACAAAAATAATATTTCTTTCATTTTTAGCTGGTGGTATAATTTTTTTGTGAGACTAAATGAAGAATACTTTTGGCGCAAGACAGACATATGTCAACGCCTCAAAATATGATTTTTTAAAGGAGGGTAACATGAAAAAAACATTAGCTGTGCTTCTTGCTGCAGTACTTGCAGCATCTTCTCTGGTCGGGTGCGGCGGAAGTTCCACGGGCGGAAGTTCCACGGGCGGAAGTTCCACGGGCGGAACCACTACAGCTGCTGCCGAAACCGAAGCGAAGGCAGAGACTGAGGCTAAAGAGGAAGCCGGGGAACAGCCGGGAGATGCAGGCAGTTCTATGGATAAACTCATAGAAGATGCAAAGGCTGAGGGGGCTCTTACAGTGTACGGCTCCTGTGAAGAGGAATATCTTGCAGCAGCCTGCAAGAACTTTGAAAAGCTCTATGGCATCAAGGTTCAGTATCAGAGACTGTCAACATCCGAGGTTTACACAAAGATCAAGGAAGAGGCCGGAAATCCGTCCGGTGATGTATGGTTCGGAGGAACTACAGATCCTTACAACGAAGCGGTAAAGGATGGACTTCTTGAAACCTATGAAGCTGCCAATGCGGTTAATCTTATAGGTGATGAGTATAAAGATTCCACAAATCAGTGGTATGGAATATATAAGGGCATACTTGGATTTATGGTGAACAATGAAGAGCTTCAGAGACTCGGACTTGAAGCACCTAAGACCTGGGATGACCTTACAAAGGAAGAGTATAAGGGACTCATTATGCTGTCAAATCCTAATACTGCAGGAACAGCTAAGCTTATCATCAACACCATGGTTCAGATGAAGGGACATGACGAAGCAATGGAATACTTCAAGAAGCTGGATGCCAATGTTTCCCAGTATACAAAGTCAGGTTCCGGTCCTTCAAAGATGGTTGGTCCTGGTGAGTGCGTGATCGGAATAGGTTTCCTTCATGACGGTATCTATCAGATTCTTCAGGGGTATGACAATATCGGACTGGTTGTTCCTGAAGACGGTACATCATTCGAGATCGGTGCAACAGCTATCTTCAAGGGTGCCAAGCATCCTAATGCAGCAAAGCTCTGGATTGAGTATGCATTATCACCTGATTGTGTAAATCTTGCGAAGGATAATGGCTCATATCAGTTCCTTGTTCTCAGCAATGCGGAGCAGCCTAAGGAAGCAACAGAGTTCGGTCTTGATATGAACAATACCATCGATTATGACTTTGAAGATGCCAAAGCCAATACTGAGCAGTATATAGAAGATTTCTTTGAGGCTCTTGGAAGCACTGCTTCTTCAGCAGATGCCGGAAGATTCCTTACAGAATGATAATCAGGCAGGAGGGGACTTTCTCCTCCTGCTCCTTTTGAAATGATTTGTATTTGCCCCCGGAGGACAAACTTATGAACGGTTCACAAAGTCAAAGACTGGAACGGCAAAAGTTCTTTTCTGATCCCATAATGGTCAGTACCATAGCGGTTCTGATAGTATTCCTGCTTTTATTTATACTTTATCCGCTTCTCATGCTTTTGATAGACAGTGTGGTTTCGGACGGCAGAGTGACTCTTGATGTTTTCAGAAGAGTGCTCAGTATGGATAGATTCAGGACTGCCTTCAGGAATACTCTGGTGCTCGGATTTCTGGTGGGAATCGCATCAACAGCCATAGGCCTGCTTTTTGCCTATGTGGAGGTTTACGTTAAGCTCAGAAGTGTTTTTCTGGAGAAGCTGTTTAATGTTGTCTCCACACTTCCTGTGGTTTCGCCTCCGTTTGTATTATCCCTTTCCATGATCATGCTTTTCGGAAGATCCGGAATCATTACACGTTCTATCCTTCATATATATGATTCGGATATATATGGACTTAAGGGCATAGCCATAGTTCAGATTCTGACATTTTTTCCGGTATGCTATATGATGCTCAAGGGACTTTTGAAGAATATTGATCCGTCTCTCGAGGAAGCCACGAGAGATATGGGGGCGACCAGATGGCAGGTTTTCATGACTGTGACCTTCCCGCTGATGCTTCCGGGTCTGGGCAATACTTTCCTCGTAACTTTCATCGAGTCTGTTGCGGATTTCGCCAATCCGATGATGATCGGCGGTTCTTATGATACTCTCGCAACCACCATATATCTTCAGGTAACCGGAGCATTTGACAGTACCGGTGCGGCTGCCATGTCAGTGGTGCTTCTTTCTCTTACTGTGGTTCTGTTCCTGATACAGAAGTATTATCTTGAAAAACGTACGGCGGCAACACTGTCAGGAAAAGCAAGTCGAGGAAGAATGCCTATAGAGGACAGAAGTGTGAGAGTACCTTTGACCATATTCTGCAGTATCGTAGCAGTTTTTGTAACTCTCATGTATATCATGGTGCCCTTTGGGGCAATGTTTAAGCTTTGGGGAAGAGACTACAGCCTTACCCTAAAGTGGTTCCAGTACATGATGAAGACCTCGGGACTTGAGGCATTTCAGGATTCCTTTATGCTGTCCTTTGTTTCAGCACCCATAACTGCACTTCTTTCCATGATTATCTCTTATCTTGTAGTCAAAAAGAAGTTTAGAGGCAAGGGATTCATAGAGTTTGTTTCCATGCTTGCCATGGCGGTTCCCGGAACAGTTCTCGGTATCGGATATATCAGAGGATATGCCAACGGACTTTTCCGTACTGGAATCCTTCAGCAGATTTACGGTACCGGACTTATCCTTGTCATTGTATTTGTTGTAAGATCGCTTCCGACCGGAACAAGATCCGGTATCTCGGCATTGAGACAGATAGACAAATCTATAGAGGAATCGGCCTATGATATGGGAGCAAACAGTGCTGAAGTATTTACTTCTGTGACACTTCCGCTTATAAAAGATTCATTTTTGAGCGGACTTGTGACATCCTTTGTCAGATCCATAACCGCTATTTCTGCAGTCATATTGCTGGTAACTCCGGATTTCCTTATGATTACCTGCCAGATCAATGAACAGGCGGAAAAAGGTAATTACGGTGTGGCCTGTGCATACGCGACTGTACTTATTCTTATCACATATTCTGCGGTTGCCATCATGAATCTGGTGATAAAGCATTTTGGAACCAGCAGAGAAATAAGGGAGGAAAGCTGATATGGAAAAAGAGAAAAAGGGTGTGGGTTTAAAGCACATCTCAAAGATATACACTGACCCAAAGACTAAAAAGCAGTTTTATGCTGTGAAAGATATGAACCTTGACATTGCACCGGGAAGTTTCGTGACTCTCCTCGGCCCTTCAGGCTGCGGAAAAACAACAACTCTCCGTATGATCGCAGGTTTTGAATCTCCTGATGAAGGGCAGATTTATATAGGTTCTGAAGCTGTAAATGAACTGACTCCCAACAAGAGAGATACGGCAATGGTATTTCAGAGTTATGCATTGCTTCCGCATTACAATGTATTCGATAATGTTGCCTACGGTCTGAAGCTTAGAAAGCTACCTAAAGAAGTAATACATGAGAAGGTTATCAATATCCTTAAACTTGTGGAGATGGAGGGGATGGAGTCAAGAATGACAAACCAGCTTTCCGGCGGACAGCAGCAGAGAGTCGCTCTCGCGAGAGCACTGGTTCTTGAGCCGGGAGTACTGCTTTTTGATGAACCTCTCAGCAATCTTGATGCGAAGCTTAGAGTCACCATGCGTACTGAGATAAGACGCATACAGCAGAAGGTGGGCATAACAGCTATCTATGTAACCCATGATCAGTCTGAGGCCATGAGCATTTCCGACCAGATCATCATTATGAGCAAAGGAAAAATGGAACAGGTGGGAACACCGAGGGAGATATATTATCACCCGGCATCAAGATTTGTCGCGGATTTCATCGGTGAAGCAAACTTCATACCGGCGGAAGTGGAAAGCGTGGATGAAGAAAATGAAACCGCAGATATCAGTGTATTCGGAGAAAAGATAACCGTAAGAAACCATAACAGGATAAAACCTCACGAGGAAGCCTCTCTGGTCATTCGACCTGAAAATGCAAAACTCAGCGATAAAGGAATCCTGAAGGGCGTGGTTTCACTGTCAACCTTCATGGGATCATACCAGTACTATCGCCTGAAAATCGGAGATATGGAAGTGCAGCTCTCGGACTACAATCCCGTAAACAGAAAGGTATATGAGGTAAACGAAGAAGCCTGCCTGGATTTCGACCCGAAGGCGGTATATATTCTTTGATGATGCTCTATAAGTATTAGTTCTCCTATAAAAATGAGAGAAAACTATACAACAAGACTATCACATATAGGGATAAGAAAATGCAAGGGATGGGTGACCAGGCTTGTGAGTTGAAAGAATATACTCGCAGACATGTACGATTCAATATGCACTTTTGTGCATATTGGGCGCACATGACAAGAGGATGTTCTTTCAATCTCGTGGGACGTCGCGCAACCTTGCATTTACTGTATCCCTCATACAGGTTATATTTTCTATGCCCTATGATTACTTGATTTTATGTCTCACAAGAACTATACTTCAGCTAATGCGGCTTTTATCTGCATTTTCTGCATTTATCAAAGTTTATGATACCTGGGAAATCGTCATGACCGGTAAGCATCGGCATGAATTCAGATAGAAGTCCACGGGAAGGGTAGATATGAAGACCCTCGCATTGAAAGGAGTACACTATGGGATTTGAATTCAGAGCAAAGCTTCCGTCCAGCGCGGAAATCAGAGAACAGATTCCTCTTTCAGCAGAGCTTGCCAAGATAAAGGCAGAACGCGACGAGGAAATCAAGGCCATATTCAGAGGAGACTCAAAGAAGTTTCTTCTTATCATCGGACCATGTTCGGCAGATCATCCGGATCCGGTACTTGAGTATTGCAACCGATTAAAAGAGATTGCAGATCAGGTCAAGGACAGTATCATGATCGTGCCGCGTATATACACAAACAAGCCACGTACAACAGGTCAGGGTTACAAGGGAATGCTTCATCAGCCGGACCCTGAAAAGGATGCCAATGTTTTAGGCGGTATCGCAGCCATCAGAAAGCTTCATATGGAAGTCCTTTCACAGACAGGAATGTCAACAGCTGATGAGATGCTGTATCCTGACAATCTCCGTTACCTCAGTGATATCATGAGCTATGTGGCTGTTGGCGCACGTTCTGTTGAGAACCAGCAGCACAGACTTGTGGCATCAGGTATAGATGTTCCTACCGGAATGAAGAACCCGACTTCCGGAGACTTCGGAGTCATGCTTAATTCTATCTATGCAGGACAGCATGCACATGACTTTATTTTCCGCGAGTGGGAGGTTCAGTCCGATGGAAATCCTTACACACATGCGATTCTGAGAGGAGCACAGTCAAAGCATGGTCAGATCATGCCGAACTATCACTATGAGGATCTGAAGCTTCTTTACAACCTGTATACAAAGAAAGAGCTTTTGAATCCTGCGGTTGTGGTAGATACAAACCACTGTAATTCTGCAAAGAAGTATAAGGAACAGCTTCGTATCGCGAAGGAAGTCATGCATTCACGCAAGTACTCTGCAGAGCTTGCACGTTTTGTAAAGGGGCTTATGGTTGAGTCCTACATCGAGGAAGGCAGCTGTAAGGTAGAGGATCATATCTTCGGAAAGTCCATTACCGATGCATGTATAGGATGGGAAGATACCAAGAGACTCATTTCAGATGTATATGATTATACTCAGATGACCAGGTTCGAAGACTGATAAAGACATAAGTACCCCGGCCTAAATGCTTGCATTTAGACCGGGATTTTGTATATACTAGATAAAGTTCGCGAATCGAAATTATTTGTGGTTCATACCGGATTTCGGCGAATGGTAAAATATGACATAGATTAATGCCATATATATCATAGAATCCGTAAGCTGCATGATTTGAAGATCAGCTGTGTCAGTTTTGGATTAATTTATATAAGGAGAAAAGATTCGATGGGTGTATACGAAGAATTGGTAGCCAGAGGCCTGATCGCACAGGTCACAAACGAGAAAGAAATCAAAGAGCTTGTTAACAACGGTAAGGCTACTTTCTATATTGGCTTTGATCCGACGGCTGATTCTCTGCATGTTGGACACTTTATGGCTCTGACACTTATGAAGCGTCTTCAGGAAGCCGGAAACAAGCCTATAGCTCTTGTTGGCGGCGGAACAGCTATGATAGGAGATCCTTCAGGACGTTCAGATATGCGTACTATGATGACTATCGAGCAGATCGATCATAACTGTGAGTGCTTCAAGAAGCAGATGAGCCGTTTTATCGAGTTCGGTGAAGGAAAGGCTATGCTGGTTAACAATGCTGACTGGCTCAGAAACCTTAACTTCCTCGATTTCATGAGAGATATCGGACCATGTTTTTCAGTAAATGATATGCTCCGTGCAAGATGCTATGTTAACCGTATGGAGCAGGGGCTTACATTCCTTGAGTTCTCATACATGCTTATGCAGGGTTATGATTTCTACCGTCTTTTCAAGGATTACGGATGTAATATGGAGTTCGGTGGTGATGACCAGTGGTCAAATATGCTTGCAGGAACAGAACTTATCCGTAAGAAGGAAGCAAAGGATGCACACGCGCTTACTATCACACTTCTCACTAACAAAGAAGGAAAGAAGATGGGTAAGACAGCAAGCGGTGCGGTATGGCTTGATCCTGAGAAGACAACTCCGTATGATTTCTACCAGTACTGGAGAAATGTTGACGACGCTGACGTTATCAAGTGCCTTAAACTTCTTACATTCATTCCTCTTCCGGAGATTGAGGAGATGGCTAAGTGGGAAGGTGCAGAGCTTAACAAGGCTAAGGAGAGACTTGCTTACTCACTTACAGAACTTGTTCACGGAAAGGAAGAAGCTGATAAGGCTGATTCAGCTGCCAAGGCTATATTTGTAGGCGGCGGTGACAGTGAGAATATGCCTAAGTACACACTTAAGGCTGAGGATTACAGAGACGGCGCTATTGACATTTGCGGTATCCTTGCAGTTTCAGGTCTTGCAAAGTCAAGATCAGAGGCTCGTCAGAATGTTCAGCAGGGCGGCGTTCAGGTAGCAGGTGAGAAGGTTACAGATATCAAGACTTCATATACTGCGGAAGATTTCAAGGACGGCGTTGTTGTACAGCGTGGAAAGAAAAACTTTGTAAAGATTTTCTCTTGATTTCCTTTTTCTAAACAAAGCTTACTTACTCTTAAATTTAGTTTACATATAGGCGGATTGGGTTGTCTCAATCCGCCTTTTATTTTATAATGTTTCTAGATAAAAAATTAAATTCATATCGATATCGACTGTTTTTACTATTGACATGAAGATTAAGAAGGAGCTTTGAGTATTCATGCACTTGAAGAAATTATTCCGATATATTGCTGTGACTGCAGGAGTGGTTACAACACTGTGTTCGACATCATTTGCTCAGGCTGTTGTCAGGAACGTTGGTGTTGTTAAGCCTATCCAGATAGTGGTAGACAGTGATTATATACTTGCAAAAGTCAATGACCCTGTAAGCCGTAAGGATCAGCAGGCTTATATTGTTGCTGACAATGCAGCATTTCATCTGGTTTCCGATTCATATTCGGAGGCTGAGGTTATTTTCTGTATTAATGAATTTGTTGATGGACAGGATGCCGGTGTATCAAACCGCGTTCTGAAGAAAACTGTATCCATGGGAGAAGAGCTTACTATGCTTCCGGCGGATACATTTGATGATGGTGTGGCAGACGGATCGGCCTACAAGATCACCGATCGGTGCTATGCAATCAAGGTCTACGGATCAGATAAGAAGAATTGTGATATTTTCTATTTTGGACTTGTAGATGAGGATACCTACGATAAGATGGCGGAGACTTCCGCATCAGCCACGTAAGTGAGGCAAACATTATTTAAGCAGTGAACATAAAAACTATACATCAGGATTCCAGTCCTTATGTGTAGTTTTTTTATTATCAACTTATGAGAGGAAGGTATAAATGACATTAAATATAAAAAACAGATCTCTGAAAACATTGTGTGTTGCGGGGATCGTTCTTGCACTTTCGGGTTTTCCGGCTTATGCGGATGTTGCCGGAACAGGTGTTGATCCTTCGACATTTGTTTATCCCGGTGCCGGTTCTTCTGCCACTGTTTCACAGAATGCTTCAAGTGCAGGGGTTAGTTACAGGATTGATTATACAACTGAGGCTTCACTCAATGCATCGAATGTTGTATCGGGGTATGCAAAGGTCACTGAGGTTGCATTAAATCCTTATGATCCGACGAAGATCAATATCACTGTAGATGCAAGTGCACTTTTAGGACAGGTTCAGAACTTATATCTATTTGATATGAAACCTTATGAAATGGATCTTAACGGCAGAAGTGATTATCTTTCTGTCAGGGAGATCGGTAACGGAAAGATCACAGTAACTGTTGATCTCTTCAGGGAAGATGGAAGCAACAGAATATACGATGCTTTTGTTCTGGCGGTTCCACAGGGAGACGGATATTACATAGTTTCCAACCGTTGTTACATTTCCAACCCGGAAGCGATTGCGGCTGATCAGACGCCCGCACTTAATCTTGGTAAAAAAGGTCTGATGGTAGACCCCAATATCCTTGATGATGCTATTGATTTAAATATTAAGCATGCATTTGTTGCAATCACAACGAGCCAGCTTTTCGGTCAGGGCATTAATTATACCTTTGAGGGCAAGACATATTCCTTTGATTCAGGACTTGTAAATCAGCTCGACCAGGAGATCAATCGTCTCAGTTCCAGCGGTATTGCCGTTACTGCAGGTATCGTTAACGGATGGAATGCACAGTATCCTGATCTGTACAGACCCGGCACTGCAGTTCAGTCTTCGGATGCTGCTCTGTACTACGGATTTAATGTTGAAACCGAAGATGGTTTTCAGATGGTTAAAGCGCTGGCTTCATTTCTTGCAAACAGGTATAACGGTCATAACAGCCATGGAAAGATCACAAACTGGGTTATAGGAAATGAAATAAACAATCAGTACTGGAATTATGTTGGTAATTACAGTGTGGCTGATTATACAAGGATATTCCAGAGAACATTCAGGGTTTTCTATACAGCAATCAAGTCTGTTTCTGCCAATGACAATGTTATGTTCTCATTGGATTATTATTGGACTATACCAACAGAATCCGGAATAGTTACCAAGTACCCCGGAAAGGATGTTCTTGATACTTTTGCATCTCTTGACGCTCAGGAAGGACGGACAAACTGGGCTCTGGCCATTCATCCTTATCCTTACCCGCTTACGGATCCTGTTTTCTGGGATGACGAGAGTTCAAACAAGGTCACTCAGGATGTGACTACTCCGGTTGTGAGTTATCTGAATCTTGGCGTTTTGACCAATTATATGCACAACGGCAATATGCTGGATAACAACGGAGCTGTTCGCAATATTTTCATGACTGAGCAGGGATTCAGTTCTGTGAAGAATCTGTATAAGGATTCTACAACTGAACAGGCAGCGGCAGTAGCATACGGACACTATATAGTTGAGAACAATCCGGATATTGATGCATATATGCTTTCACGCCAGCTTGATAATGAAGGTGAGACAAAGGATGGTCTGTATTTTGGACTTTCAACCACCGGTGCAGATGGCTCATTACAGGCCAAGCCGGCGAGAGAAGTTTTTAAGTATATAGATGATCCTGCACAGTCACTTCAGATTTCTGATTTTGCAAAGAGCATCATCGGAATAAATGACTGGTCGGAGGTTATTCCGGGATTCCATCTGTAAAATTGTTTTAATCTTTTTTCTAAAAGGCAGCCGGATGGCTGTCTTTTATATTGGATTTTTTTGCCGAAGCGTCCCGTTTTAAAATGGACCCCTCCGGTTCATCCTGGATCAATCGGCGTCAGAACGGTTCCGGAGGGAGAAATATAAAGCTATTATTGTAATACAAATGTTGTGACCGGAAAAAAATTGATTTATAATAAAAGATAACTAAAACAATTTTTTTAATATTTGAGGGGTGTGCAGAGTTTTTCTTGTAACTAGGCATTTATCATCAGCTGTTCGAGGATGTGAGGAATGTTGTTCCATACATTTCTGAGGAGTTTAAAGATAATGATTTTGAATCATTGATCATTGCTGGACATCAGGCTGATGTTCCCGGAGTATAGGAGGAAGTTATATGGGACTTTTGCAGGTTGGTAAAGCTGCTGTAAGCACAGTACTTTCAGACCAGTGGCGTGAGTACTTCTACTGTGACTCACTGGATGAGAGAGTACTCATGAAGAAAGGTGCTCCACGTAGAGGAAAAAACAATTTTAATACCAAGGCAAGCGATAATGTTATCACAAACGGCTCCATCGTTGCTGTAAACGAAGGTCAGTGTATGATTATCGTTGATAACGGTGCCATCGTTGAAGTCAGTGCTGAGCCGGGTCAGTTCGTTTGGGATTCTTCATCAGAGCCTACTATCTTTTACGGCGGACTTAAGAAGGGTATCGTTGATTCATTCAATCAGTGGAAAAAGCGTGTGACATTTGCCGGTGATACAGCTACTGATCAGAGAGTGTATTTCTTTAATACCAAGGATATCTTCGGAAACAAGTACGGTACACAGAATCCGATTCCTTTCCGTCTTATCGACAGGAATATCAATCTTGATGTTGAGTTTGGCATACGTTGCCATGGTGAGTACAGCTACAGAATCGCAGACCCTATCCTTTTCTACAAGAAGGTTTGTGGTAATGTTACTGATGAGTACACTCGTGACCGCATCGATTCACAGCTTAAGTCAGAGCTTCTTACAGCTCTTCAGCCTGCATTTGCAGACATTTCAGCTAAGGGAATCAGATATTCAGAGCTTCCTGCACATTCTGATGACATCGCTGAAGCACTTAATACTCACCTCACAGAGACATGGGGCAAGCATTATGGAATCGAGATTGCTTCTTTCGGATTAAGCTCAGCAACTATTTCCGAAGAGGATGCTCAGAAGATCCAGACACTTCAGCTCAATGCTACACTTCGCGATCCGGGTATGGGTGCTGCAACACTCACCGCTGCTCAGGCACAGGCAATGAAGGATGCTGCAAACAATACATCCACAGGTCCTATGATGGCATTTGCCGGTATGAATATGGCAAATATGGCAGGCGGTATGAATGCCAATACTCTGTATGGTATGGCTCAGCAGAATCAGCAGGCTTCACAGATGCAGCAGCAGGCTCAGGCACCTCAGATGGCTCCTCAGGGAGTTGTAGGCGCTATGGGTACAAACGGTGCAGCGCCGGAACAGCCAAAGATGCAGGCCGGTGGATGGACATGCGAGTGCGGAGCTTCCAACAACGGAAACTTCTGTACAAACTGCGGAAAGCCGAGACCAAAGCCGGCTAC
This sequence comes from Oribacterium sp. WCC10, assembly GCF_900113415.1. Classification (GTDB taxonomy): domain Bacteria; phylum Bacillota; class Clostridia; order Lachnospirales; family Lachnospiraceae; genus Oribacterium. Next base: position 69,674 of record NZ_FOPH01000003.1, read on the forward strand.
ATGGTTCTGCCCACAGTGCGGAACTGAAAACGGCGGCAATTTCTGTACAAATTGCGGAACAAAGAGACCGTAAAATTATTGTGATAAAAAACTCCCGGAATGAAGTATAAAAGCTTCATCCCGGGAGTTTTGCAATGTATGTTCCTAGACGGACTCGAACCGTCACTACAGGCGTCGGAGGCCTGCGCTCTATCCTGTTAAGCTATAGAAACAGAAAAACATTTTTTCAACTTTTTGATTATACGGCATCGTGAGCCAAAAAACAAGTTAATGCTTCTTTTGTGTGAAAATTGTTAGTGAGGTTGTGTGAACGGTAGTGTAACCCACCCGATTAATGCGGATCAATAAAAGCGAAATTCTTCCGTGCTCAATGGATTGAAATAAATTTCCACCCGTGATATGATAAACCAAGAGATATGAAAATTTGGCCTGTCGCATTATGTACGGATGTAACGAGTGAGCATCCTTGTACAGCTCACTATTTGAATTTGTTCATTATTTTTTGTGAAACCTTTTGAGAGGAGAAAGAGATGCAGGAGGATTACATAACCAAGATTCGTTCGGCATATAATCAATTTACAAAGGCAGAGAAGAAAGTTGCGGATTATATATTGGCTAATCCGAGGCAAGTACTGTTTATGTCTATTTCAGATCTTGCAGAGGCCTGTGATGTAGGTGATACATCTGTATTCAGATTTTGTAAGACCATGAACGTGAAGGGATATCAGGAATTCAAGATGATGCTTTCCCTGAGTATGCGTTCCAATGATTCAGGACTTAATGTCACAGAGGACAAGACCATTACCCTTGAAGATGACATAGCCGAGCTTGCAAAGAAAGTACTGTCTGAAAACATTTCTGCGATACAGGAAACATATTCGCTTATAGACGGTAAGCAGATGACTGAAGCCATGAATGCTCTTACCGATGCCAAGCGTATAGTATTTTTCGGAGTAGGAACCTCGATGCTCACAGCTATGAAGGCTATGAATAAGTTTCTGCGTATAGAGCCTAAGGTTGTTTGTAACATGGATGCGCATATGCAGCTTATCACTGCGGCTACATTGACAAGTAATGATGTTGCATTGATTTTCTCATATTCAGGTTCAACCAAGGATACTGTAGAAATCGCCAAGTCGGCTAAAAAGGCAGGAGCCAGGACAATCGTCATAACCAGATTTACAAAGTCTCAGCTTACTCAGTATGCAGATATACTGTTACTTTGCGGTGCTAATGAAGGAACTCTTCAGAACGGTTCAACATCAGCAGAGATTTCACAGCTTTTCCTTGTGGATGTCATGTATAGTGAGTATTACCGCAGACATTACAAGAAGTGTAAGCCTACCTGGGAAAGGACACGGGATGCAGTTCAGGACAAGAACTACACTTAATTTGTGCGGACGCATTATCGTATAAGCTATTCTGTGTGTCTTTACGGATTTATGTAAAAAGGATAATGATTTCAACAATAAAGCAGATACCGTAGCGGCAATTTTTGATGGAATTGCCGCGGGTATCTGCTTTTGGATTTGTTGTATGCTTTAGTCCGTGTCATTAAACACGGGAGCCATATATCAATTTTCGAATATTCATAACCGGAGTCATGTATACGGGTTCTCGTTTGCCGTTTTCTACGCGCTTTGTGCTTTCCTGTGAACCTGTCTATTTGAGTCAGAAATCATATAGATCTTCGTTAGCTGTCCTTCTCCATACTTTTCCGAATCTCTTCGATTCTGTCGCGGTACTTTGCAGCATCCTCAAAGTTAAGCTCCGTAGCTGCGGCACGCATTTTCTTTGTGAGTTCCCTGATAAGCCTGTCAAGTTCCTGATGAGTCATTGACTCGATATCCTTCTTGATTCCATGCTTATCATCAAGACTTGTGGCCTTGGAGATTGCTATGAGATCGGCAACAGCCTTCCTGATGGTGGTAGGAGTGATGTTGTGCTCCTTATTGTATTCCATCTGCACCTTTCGGCGGCGTTCTGTTTCTGTGATGGTTCGATTCATGGACTCGGTGATATTATCGGCATACATGATGACATGTCCTTCGGAATTTCTTGCGGCTCTGCCGACGGTCTGTATAAGTGATGTCTCGGAACGGAGGAAACCCTCTTTATCCGCATCAAGGATGGCAACAAGGGCTACTTCCGGGATATCAAGTCCTTCTCTCAAAAGGTTTATGCCCACCAGAACATCAAATTTATCAAGACGCATATCTCTGATGATTGACGCACGCTCCAGAGTATCAATGTCTGAATGAAGGTATTTGACACGGATATCGGCATCCTTAAGGTATTTGGTCAGATCCTCGGCCATACGCTTAGTGAGAGTAGTGACAAGTATCTTGCTTTTTCTGGCAATCTCCTTGTGTATCTCAACGATAAGATCATCAATCTGTCCCTTTGTGGGGCGGACATCAATTTCCGGGTCAAGAAGACCTGTGGGTCTGATGATCTGTTCAGCCCGCAAAAGTTCATGTTCGGCCTCATACTCACCCGGAGTTGCGGAAACGAAAAGCATCTGGTCGACTTTTTGTTCAAACTCCTCAAAATTCAGCGGACGGTTATCAAGAGCGGAAGGAAGTCTGAAACCGAAATCAACAAGTGTTGTTTTACGGGACAGGTTACCGTTATACATACCTCTGACCTGTGGAAGGGTAACATGAGACTCATCAATGATAATGAGATAATCGTCAGGGAAATAATCCATAAGGGTATATGGGGGTTCACCAGGCTGTGCAAAATTCAGGTGTCTCGTATAGTTTTCGATACCTGAGCAGAAACCGGTTTCCTTAAGCATCTCAACGTCATAGTTTGTTCTTTCGGATATGCGCTGAGCTTCGATGAGTTTATCATTATCCTTGAAGTACTGAACTCGGTCTTCAAGTTCCTCCAGTATGTTGCCACATGCGAGATTGAGTTTTTCCTGTGGGATGACATAGGGACTTGCGGGGAAAATCATGATATGTTCCATCGTTGCATTGGCTTTCCCCGTAAGAGCATTGATGCGAGTGATCCTGTCGATTTCATCTCCGAAAAATTCTACACGATAAGCTTCTTCACCCTCGCTGGCAGGAAATACATCTACAACATCGCCCATGACACGGAAAGTTCCCCGCTTAAAGTCCATATCATTACGATTGTACTGAATGTTTATGAGCTGTCTTATGAACTGATCCCTGTCCTTTTGCATGCCGGGGCGAAGAGAGATAGCCATGTTGAGGTATTCCGTAGGTGCACCCAACCCGTAAATGCATGAAACAGATGAAACCACTATAACATCGTCACGTTCTGAGAGCGAAGCCATGGCTGAGTTTCTGAGCTTATCTATCTCATCGTTAATGTCGGAATCTTTTTCGATATATGTGTCTGTTGAAGGCACATAGGCCTCAGGCTGGTAGTAGTCGTAGTATGAAACGAAATACTCTACTGCATTTTCAGGAAAGAACTCTTTCATCTCTGAGTACAGCTGGGCTGCAAGCGTTTTGTTGTGGGAGATGATAAGAGTGGGCTTTTTAACAGCCTGTATGACATTGGCCATGGTGAATGTTTTACCTGAACCTGTAACACCAAGAAGTGTTTCGAACTGATTTCCTTCTTTAAAACCTGCCACCAGAAGGTCGATGGCGTGCGGCTGGTCGCCGGTAGGCTGATAGTCTGAATGTAGTTTAAATTCGTGATGTTCCATAAATGTATCCTTTTTAATCAGTGTTTACCTAAAAAGCTTTGGATCAGTGGAAAGTTTGAGACATTATAAATCAACGTTGCCGGATGGCAGAATGCTGCCGGATCCTCATCAGAGTATATCACACATGCATTTTCGTATATATAGCGTATAAGTTCAATGTTTTTATAGAATGACTTTCATTGAAAAGGTGATATCAGTCATAGCGTAAATATATTTGTGCTATCGGAATGGAACTGTAATATAATATTTGTATAAGTTATGACGTGCTGTGCATCATAAGTGAGTGGCGGATACATTTTCACTCACATCATTACGTATGATATGGAGGATATAGAATGAACGTGAAGATCACGACCATACCCGGAGATGGCATAGGACCGGAAATCGTCAGAGAAGCAGTTAAGGTTCTCAATAAAGTCGGCGAAGTATTCGGACATGAGTTTACATTTGAAGAGGTACTTATGGGTGGATGCTCCATAGATGCCTACGGTGTTCCGCTAACCGATGAAACAATTGAAAAGTGTAAGGCTGCTCAGGCTGTTCTCATGGGTTCCATCGGAGGAAAAGTAGGTCAGTCAAAGTGGTACGAGCTTCCCCCCGAAAAGAGACCGGAGGCAGGACTTCTGAAGCTTCGTAAGTCACTGGGTCTGTTCTGTAATCTCAGACCTGCACATTTGTATCCTGAACTTAAGAAAGCCTGCCCGCTTCGTGAGTCTATAGCAGAGCAGGGCTTTGATGTAATGATGGTAAGAGAGCTTACGGGTGGTCTGTATTTTGGTGCCAGAAAAACCGAGATTGTGGACGGAGAAGAGGTCGCCATCGACACACTTGAGTACCACGACTATGAGATCAGACGTATAGCCAAAAAGGCATTTGAGATTGCCATGAAGCGCGGCAGGAAGCTTACTTCCGTGGATAAGGCCAATGTTCTGGATTCTTCCAGATTGTGGAGAAAGATTTTTGCAGAGGTTTCGGCTGATTACCCTGAAGTTCAGCTTGAGAATGCATTAGTGGATTCCACAGCCATGCAGCTTGTAAGAAATCCCGGACAGTTTGATGTGGTAGCTACCGAAAATATGTTCGGAGACATTCTTTCTGATGAAATGGCTGAGATTGCTGGTTCCCTCGGAATGCTTCCGTCGGCCTCTCTCCGTGAAGACAGCTTTGGACTCTATGAGCCTTCAGGTGGCTCTGCTCCCGATATTGCAGGGATGAATATCGCCAATCCTCTTGCGACTATACTGAGTGCAGCCATGCTTCTGAGATATTCACTTAATCTTACAGATGAGGCAGATGCGATTGAAAATGCTGTTTCATCGGCACTTGCTCAGGGCTTCCGCACAGGTGATATCATGGATGAAGATGAAAACGGGCTTACAAGACTTCATACGGATGAGATGGGTGACAAGATAGCTGAACTTATCAGAAAATAATAGGATTTTCATAAGATCAGCACTGACCGAAGCAAAGATTGTTTGCGTAAATATACATAAAAATATTTTATATATACGATAAAGCATAATGGTGCTATAGTATGCACATATCCGAAAGAAATCATTCAAGAAACATAATATAACCCATTGTTATATTGATTATATCGGATTCTTAAAATTTATGATGCTTCGAGACATATTTCACAGGTGGGCTTCACATAACCTGTGTGTGCCACACATCATCAGTGAGTGGTAAATACTTTTGACACTCACGTCATATCAATATATATATTCAAAGGAGTAATGGAAAATGAGCAGAGTTTACAATTTCAGCGCCGGACCTGCAGTTTTACCTGAAGAGGTCTTGAGAACATGTGCAGCAGAGATGCTTGATTATAAGGGATCAGGCATGTCGGTTATGGAGATGTCCCATCGTTCCAAAGACTATCAGAACATTATAGATACAGCTGAAGCTGATTTTCGTGAGCTCCTTCAGGTTCCTGATAACTATAGGGTTCTTTTCCTTCAGGGTGGCGGCAACACACAGTTTGCTATGGTACCCATGAACCTCATGAAAAACAGAGTTGCAGATTACATCGTTACAGGACAGTGGGCAAAGAAAGCAGCCAAGGAAGCAGAGATGTATGGCAAGGTTAATGTCATCGCAAGTTCGGCAGACAAGACATTTTCATACATTCCGGATCTTACGAATCTTCAGATCGATGATGATGCAGATTATGTTTATATTTGCCAGAACAATACAATCTACGGAACTACTATTAAGGAACTTCCTGATACCAAGGGAAAACCGCTGGTTTCAGATGTTTCATCAATGTTTTTGAGTGAGCCTATGGATGTTTCAAAGTATGGCGTGCTTTGGGGCGGTGTTCAGAAGAATGTGGGACCTGCAGGTGTTACCATCGTTGTTATCCGTGATGACCTCATCACAGAGGATGTTCTTCCGGGTACACCAACCATGCTTCGGTACAAGACTCATGCTGACAATAAGTCACTTTACAATACACCTCCATGCTACAACATTTATGTATGCGGACTTGTATTTAAGTGGCTGAAGGAGATGGGCGGACTTTCTGTTATGAAGGAGAGAAATGAAGAGAAGGCAAAGATTCTCTATGATTTCCTCGACAGTTCAAAGATGTTTAAGGGAACAGTGGTTCCTAGGGACAGATCACTTATGAATGTTCCTTTCATTACAGGCAACGAAGAACTTGATAAGAAGTTCATCGCAGAGGCATCGGCAGCAGGCTTCAAGAACTTAAAGGGTCATCGTACAGTAGGCGGAATGAGAGCTTCCATCTACAATGCTATGCCTAAGGAAGGCGTTGAGAAGCTTGTTCAGTTCATGGATGATTTTGAGAAGAATAACTGATCCAGGGACATAAAGTGCCAAATCACGTGCAGGGCATCATTAGTGGGTGACAAATACTTTGGACATCTACATCATAAGAAGGAGGCCGCGGAGATTTTTCCGCATTATAGTATGAAAGATCGTGAAATTTTTTGCTTAAATAATATAAGCCGCGTGGGAACAACAAAGTTCCGTAAAGGCTATACACTTGTAGATACTATTGAGAATGCAGCAGGCGTGCTTGTCCGTTCTGCAGATATGAAGGAGATGGATTTCCCAAAGACTCTTCGTGCCATCGGACGTGCAGGTGCCGGAGTTAACAATATTCCTCTTGAAAAGTGTGCAGAGCAGGGCATAGTTGTATTCAATACACCGGGTGCCAATGCCAATGCCGTTAAGGAGCTGGTTATCGCCGGTCTCATGCTTGCAAGCCGTGATGTTGTGGGCGGTGCAGCCTGGATAAAGGAAAATGCAGCTGACCCTGACATTGCCAAGAAGGCTGAAAAGGCCAAGAAGAATTTTGCAGGTACAGAGATCAAGGGGAAGAAGCTCGGTGTTATCGGACTTGGTGCTATCGGTGTTCTTGTTGCCAATGCGGCAGTTGAACTTGGAATGGATGTTTACGGATATGATCCGTATCTTTCTGTTAATTCCGCATGGAAACTCAGTCAGAAGGTTCATCATGCGGCTGTAGTTGATGAGATTTATGAGAAATCAGATTATATCACTGTGCATGTTCCGGCACTTGATTCAACAAAGGGAATGATCAACAGAGATTCCATCAGCAGAATGAAGGACGGAGTTCATATTCTTAATTTCGCAAGAGACGTTCTTGTCAATGATGATGATATGGCAGCGGCATTGGCCAGGGGCAAAGTGAAAACCTACGTAACAGATTTCCCTAATACAAAGTCCGCCAATATGCAGGGAGCACTTGTACTTCCTCATCTTGGAGCTTCAACAGAGGAAGCCGAGGATAATTGTGCTGTTATGGCTGTGGAGCAGGTTCAGGACTATCTTGATAACGGTAATATCCATAATTCAGTTAATTTCCCTGAGACGGATATGGGCGTTTGTCAGAGCGGCGGACGAATCGCTATACTTCACAGAAATATCCCTAACATGCTTGGACAGATCACCAAGGCACTTGGTGATGCCGGAATAAACATTGACGGACTTCAGAATAAGTCAAAGGGGAATTACGCATATACCCTTATGGATATCGACCAGCATCTTAATGAGGATGGTATGGAGAATCTTGGACATATCGACGGTATTCTCAGAGTTCGCAAAGTGAAATAAACTAATATGATGTAAGGGCAAAAGACTCAAATCACGTGCTTGCACGTTGATTTGAGTCTTTATGACCCGCCCGAACAAGAATAACGTAGTCATTTTGCACAGCAAAAGGACGTGAGTAACAAATGCTTTTGACACTCACGTTCTTATATATTTCCTTATCAGGGGGCGGTTCTCGAAAAAGAATCGTCCCCGATGTTTTTGAACCGTCCGGATGGCATTTGTGCCATGCCATATGAAGCATCCGGAAGACCAGTTTATCATCTTTTAATACATGCTCAGTCATTTAAAATGGGAATCTTTTCACAGGTCAGTTATACTAAAGGTGAAAAGAAATATATTGAGTGTATGTTGATATTTCGATATTTATGAAGGACTTTAATAGCAGGTTTGCTATGCGATTCAAAGGAGGATCAGAAGATGATGACATTTGATGTATTAATGTATCTGGCTCCGGTTCTTGGCGTTTGTGCTCTGATTTTTGCAGGCTTTCAGTCCGGCCGAATCGTCGGTGCCGATGAAGGAAATGACCGGATGAAAGAAATCGCAGGCGCAATATCTGAAGGAGCGCATGCTTTTTTGCTTGCTGAGTATCGCATCCTGATTTTGTTTGTTGCTGTACTGTTTGTGCTTATCGGCGCAGGGATAGGTTCCTGGGTGACGGCGGTATGTTTTCTTGCCGGAGCATTTTTCTCGACGTTGGCGGGATATTTTGGCATGACCATAGCTACCAGGGCCAATGTTCGTACCGCCAATGCTGCTATGACTAAGGGCATGAGTTCTGCTCTTCAGATTGCATTTGCTGGTGGTTCAGTCATGGGAATGTGCGTGGCAGGTTTTGGTGTTCTGGGAGTATCGCTCATTTATATCATTACAAGGGATGTTTCGGTGCTTTCCGGATTTTCACTGGGGGCCAGTTCCATTGCGTTGTTTGCCCGTGTGGGAGGAGGTATCTATACTAAAGCCGCCGATGTTGGAGCTGATCTTGTGGGGAAGGTTGAAGCGGGTATACCCGAGGATGATCCGAGAAATCCTGCTGTTATTGCCGATAATGTAGGCGATAATGTAGGCGATGTTGCCGGTATGGGTGCTGATCTCTTCGAATCCTATGTGGGTGCACTTGTCTCTGCTCTTACTCTCGGAGTGGTGTCATATGTGGATGGGAATGGCGTTGTTTATCCGCTTATGATTGCAGGCTTTGGACTTGCGGCAGCCATCGTTGGCTCCCTGTTTGTGGGCGGCGGTGATGATACAAATCCTCATAAGGCATTGAATAAAGCGAGTTATATTGCGAGTGCCGTTGTTCTTGTTGTGGCAGTTCTTTTCAGTATTATTTCCTTTGGAAGTATTATGGCTGCAATACCGGTTATAGCAGGTCTCGTGGTAGGAGTTCTAATCGGTACGGTTACCGAATTCTATACATCTGGTGATTATCATCCTGTTAAGGAGATTGCGAAGGAGTCTGAGACAGGTGCCGGAACAAACATTATCTCCGGTCTTGCAGTTGGCATGAGATCCACAGCAGTCCCCATCCTTCTTATCTGTATTGGCATATTTATTGCATACAGTACCATGGGACTCTATGGGATAGCTCTTGCCGCAGTAGGCATGCTAAGCACAACTGGAGTGACAGTCGCTGTTGATGCCTATGGACCTATAGCGGATAATGCCGGCGGAATTGCCGAAATGTCCGGACTTGATGAATCTGTCCGTGAGATCAATGACAAGCTTGATGCAGTCGGAAACACAACTGCAGCCATGGGAAAAGGTTTTGCAATAGGTTCTGCCGCACTTACGGCGCTGGCTCTCTTTGTTTCCTATGCGGATTCTGTGAAGCTTGAAAGTATCAATATTCTCGATACAAGAGTTACCATAGGACTTCTGATAGGAGGGATGCTTCCGTTCATATTCAGTGCATTTACTATGAATTCCGTTTCAAAGGCAGCCTATTCAATGATTGAAGAGGTTCGACGCCAGTTCCATGAGGATCCCGGTATCATGGCGGGAACATCAAGACCGGACTATAAGTCATGTGTTGGTATATCGACTACAGCGGCTCTCAGAGAAATGATCATTCCTGGAATACTGGCTGTGGCGGCACCGCTTTTGACCGGAGTTTTACTCGGGGCGGAATCACTTGGAGGACTTCTTGCAGGATCTCTTGTATCAGGTGTCATGCTTGCGATATTCATGTCCAATTCAGGTGGTGCATGGGATAATGCAAAGAAATATATAGAAAACGGAAACAATGGAGGAAAAGGCTCTGAGGCCCATAAGGCTGCGGTTGTCGGAGATACGGTGGGTGATCCGTTTAAGGATACATCGGGACCATCCATAAACATCCTTATCAAACTGATGACGGTCATTTCCCTGGTATTTGCACCATTGTTCCTGTCAATCGGCGGAGTTATATAATGTCTTATGATGTGAGAATTGAAGTCGATATCAGATCGATGTATTTCAAAAAGATCTTCCACTTTCGTATTTTGCGTAAGTGGAAGATTTAATTTATGATAAGATTTATACGGAAATCTTCCCCGGTGAAAGAAAGTTTCCGTTATTTCTTTAATTACGTTTAAGTTTGATGTAAGGTTCAAAAGTACAACACTATGATTTGTGTTAGTTTATGACCTTTATCATCAAGGGTGTCAAATATCTTTGATGCTTGTATCTGAATATTTGTCTGGAGGTAATATATGGCTACAGTTAAAGCTTTTAGGGCTCTCCGTCCGAACAGAGAGGTAGTGGGCAAAGTCGCCGCACTCCCGTATGATGTTTATTCAAGAGAGGAAGCAAGAGAGGCGGTTAAAGATAATCCTTTTTCTTTTCTTAATATCGACAGGCCGGAGACACAGTTCCCTCCGGAGCAGGATATGTACAGCAGCGAGGTCTACGAAAAGGCAGATGCATTACTGAAGACCCGTATTGCAGATGGAACTTATGTGAGAGATCCGGAGCCTTGTTACTACATATATGAACTGACTATGGACGGACGTTCGCAAACCGGAATAGCTGCATTAAGCTCGATAGATGATTATCTCGATAATGTCTGCAAGAAGCACGAGAATACCGTGGAGGAGAAAGAACAGGACCGTATAAGACATGTGGATACCTGTTCGTGTCAGACAGGCCCGATATTCCTTGCCTACCGTGAAAGAAAAGAGATTACAGTCATAGTTGAAAGAGAAAAAGAGAAGGAAGCACTGTATGATTTTATTTCCGATGACGGGATCAGACACAGGGTATGGAAGATAGATGCCCCTGAAACTGTAGCTCTGCTTGAAAAAGAATTTTCTGCTGTTCCTTCAACATATATAGCGGATGGTCATCACCGTGCGGCAAGTGCCGTTAAGGTAGGACTTAAACGCCGCGAAGAGCATCCCGGTTACACCGGAAAAGAGGAGTTTAACTTCTTCCTGTCGGTTCTTTTTCCTGATAATGAACTAAAGATTCTTGATTACAACAGGGTTGTAAAAGATCTGTACGGCCATGAGCCTGAGGAACTTATGCTCAGCATAGAAGAAAACTTTACAGTCTTTAATGTAAAGGAAGCATTTGTTCCGAAAGTGAAAGGAGAGATGCTTATGTATATCTCCGGTGAATGGTTCCTTATAAGGGCAAAAGATCAGGTGGTGGACGAGAGAAAGGGAGATCCAGTCAGATCTCTTGATGTTTCGATTCTCCAGGATCTTGTTCTGTCGCCGTTACTTGGCATAAAAGATCCGAGAACCGACAAGCGGATTGAGTTTGTGGGTGGTATCAGAGGCATAAAGGAACTGGAAAGAAAGGTCAGCCAGTATACATATAGTCATGTGATGGACGGAACCATAGAGGAGACCGGACCGGCTGTGGCATTTGTTATGCATCCAACAGGCATAGATGAACTTATAAATGTTGCGGATCATGAAATGCTTATGCCGCCTAAGTCCACATGGTTTGAGCCGAAGCTTCGTTCAGGTATATTCATTCATGAGTTTGAGAGATGATGTTCAGCAGCACAACTGCCTTCGATTTTTAATCGAAGGAGCCACGCGGCTTTGAGCGCTTCAAAGGAATGTGTAAGGATTCCTGCTCTATGCACACGAATGTGTGCTGGCGCTAATCGGTGAGTCAAGAGACAAAAGCCTGTACATGATAACACGTGTAGTAGAATTGACAACAAAACAGGTATTAGTCACACCCATTGATCCGCTTATCTTCGAATAATTAAAGCAGAAATGTTTTTTATTAAAACGGCTTGTTTTTCTTATTATTAAGATTGAACAGGTCGTTTTTTTATATATAGGATGGGGAAATGTCTTATCTGTGAACCTATGCTTCACTGTGGTTGTCTTGATTTTAGGCATTTCGTTCTTTATAATTGAATTACTGTTATGAGCAGTAGTATACCCTTACAGGGGTGAGGATGGAGATATAGATGGACAACAATAACAACCAGGGTAATGACGGAAAGAGATTTAATCATTCCAGCCAGACATTTATTATTTTGATCATCGCTGCAGTTATCACTTTCTTTGTTTATACACTGATCAGAGGCTTCTTTGTATCCGGTGTTGCACAGGAAGTCAGCTACACCGAATTCATTTCCATGATCGATGGAAATAAAATTTCCAAGGTTGAGTGGGGAGATTCAGATATTACTTTATATCTGAAGACAGATATGTCGGGCACATCGGGTTCTATGGATCAATCATCTCTGGATTCCTACAGTCAATACATGAATCAGGTCAACATGAGATATTATGTTGTTCCCATCAATGCGGATGCGGAGAATCTTGTGGATCGTATGTTGAGACATGGCGTTGTGATATACAAGTCAAAGCCTGACAATTCGGGATATATCATGGAAGCCATGATAAGTATCGTTATTCCGTTTATCCTGGTTTTCATCATTATGAATATGACCATGCGCCGTATGGGAAGCGGTGGCGGTGGTATCATGGGAGTCGGAAAGTCAACTGCCAAGATGTATATGCAGAAGGAAACCGGAGTTACATTTAAGGATGTTGCCGGCGAGGATGAAGCCAAGGAATCCCTTGTGGAGATAGTTGATTTCCTTCACAATCCCACGAAGTATACAGCTATAGGTGCCAAGCTTCCGAAGGGTGCACTTCTTGTAGGTCCTCCGGGAACCGGAAAAACACTTCTTGCCAAGGCTGTTGCCGGTGAAGCTCAGGTTCCGTTCTACAGTCTCTCCGGATCTGATTTCGTTGAGATGTTTGTAGGTGTCGGTGCAAGCCGTGTACGAGATCTTTTCAAGAATGCAACTCAGTCTGCACCTTGTATCATATTTATCGATGAGATAGATGCCATAGGTAAGACCAGAGATACACGGTATGGCGGAAATGACGAACGAGAGCAGACACTTAACCAGCTTCTTTCCGAGATGGATGGTTTTGATGCTTCAAAGGGTATCATGGTCATGGGTGCCACCAACAGACCTGAGATTCTTGATCCGGCGCTTTTGAGACCCGGACGTTTTGACAGACGTATCGTGGTTGAAAAGCCGGATCTCAAGGGTCGTGTTAATATCTTAAAGGTTCATGCCAAGGATGTTCAGCTTGATGATTCGGTTGATTTCAATGAGATTGCTCTGGCTACATCAGGTGCAGTGGGTGCGGATCTTGCCAATATGATGAATGAAGCCGCGATTACAGCTGTTAAGCATGGACGCAAGAAGGTTTCACAGGCTGATTTATTTGAAGCTGTTGAAGTTGTTCTTGTCGGAAAGGAGAAGAAAGACCGTATTCTCTCACAGGAAGAACGCCGTATAGTATCCTATCACGAGGTTGGGCATGCTCTTGTTTCTGCTATTCAGAAGGATGCAGAGCCTGTGCAGAAGATCACTATAGTGCCCAGAACCATGGGAGCTCTTGGATATGTCATGCAGGTTCCCGAGGAGGAAAAGTATCTCAATACCAAGGCAGAACTTCATGCGATGCTTGTAGGATATCTGGGTGGTCGTGCCGCAGAGGAGATTGTTTTTGATACTGTTACCACAGGTGCTTCCAATGATATCGAAAAGGCAACCAAGCTTGCCAGAGCCATGGTTACTCAGTATGGTATGACTGAAAAGTTCGGACTTATGGGACTTGCAACACAGGAGTCTATGTATCTCAATACAGGTCGTACAGTTATGAACTGTGGTGATGATACTGCAACCCAGGTTGATATCGAAGTTATGCGTATACTTAAAGAGTGTTATGAGGAAGCAAAGGATATCCTTTCCAGAAACAGATTTGCGCTTGATCGTATAGCTGAGTATCTTATAGAACGTGAGACTATCACAGGAAAAGAATTCCTTCATATTCTTCATGATGTTCAGAAGGAAGAAGATATGAAGCTTCATCCTGAGAAGTATCAGAATGTAACAGAAGAAACGGACGGAGTAAGTGCAGATAAGAATATAACATCAGAGAGTCCTGCTTCAGATACAGGTGTTTCACAACAGGGATCGACAGTAAGTGCCGATGGACAGACAAATGATTCTGCTTCCGGTAAGACACCGTTTGAAGAGGTTAGAGCAAAGTATGCAGCTCAGGATGTTACAGAACAGGCTGAATGATAATAAAACTAAAAAGTGTCGGTTAACCCGACACTTTTTTCTTTTTGTCTCCATTGGGACAAAGCATAAATACATCCGTGGGAAGTATATTTAACCTTAGACATAACATTGCTATGGATTTTAGTGTGAGGGGTTTATCTGTTCTTAGCTTTTGAATCATACTGGATGATATCAGAAGTTTGTTGATAAGATCATATTGTGAGATTTTTTTCTTTTTCATAGTACGCCAGAATGGTGCATAAGAGATTATGTCTTCATAAGCTGATGGTTCTTCAAAATTAAAATTCATGATTACTAAATTACCTTATAAAAAATAAATAAATGGATAGTGACAGATGCATTAGATTGTTGTTGAAATAGATATGTCGGAAAATTATAGAAAAAAATATTATGATGAACTTAATGCATGGGGATTATTATATAGGGGTGGTATAGATGTTTTCCATAGTGATAAATATAATAATTTTAGTTTGTTTATGTGGCATTCTGCTCATAACTATATCATTTCTGGAAATAAATAAACTGAATGTCTGCAGGTATGAAATTCGCTCAAATAAGTTAAAATCAGAGCATAGATTTGTCTATATTTCTGATCTTCATGAAAAAGAGTTCGGTGAAGGTAATGAAGAACTGTTAAAAAAAATCGATGAACTCAATCCGGATTTTATACTTATAGGCGGCGACCTTATAGTGTCACATAAAGTGCACAAATACAGAAAAAAAGTTTCTTTCGATGAAGTTGATACAGCTCTTCAGTTGCTTGACAAACTGAGGGCAAAGTATACAATTTACTTTTCATACGGTAATCATGAAAAGAGGCTTATGGAGAAAGCCGGTTTAGAAGATTGCACAGACGTGGTAAAATATGATAAAAATATACAGGATATTTATATACCTGCAGCTTTAAAGCTTAAAAGAGCACTTGATAATATAGTAGTTCTTGATGATGATGTAGTTTCATTTGAGGATTTTGATATCACAGGCGTCACTTTACCTATGAGTTACTACAGACCGCTTCTGTTCAAAGAAAGAAAAGAACTGACAGAGGGGGATATCAGATCGCATGTGGGAGAAATGTCTCAGGAAAAGTTCCATATTACTATGATACATACACCTATGTACTATAAGGAAGTCATTGGTCATGGTGCAGATCTTGTTCTTTCCGGACATTATCACGGAGGTACCATAAGACTTCCTCATTTCGGTGCGCTTATGACTCCGCAGTTTCAGTTTCTGGTGAAGGAATGTGCCGGAGAGTTCAGGTACGGTGACGGAACTTTGATTGTAAGCCGGGGTCTTGGTACTCATTCGATTAATATAAGGATCAATGATCTACCGGAGATAAGCTTTGTAACTATAAAACCGTAAGGAAGGATCATATGCCTGAAATTACATATAAACTTGAAAAATTTGAAGGTCCTCTGGATCTGCTGCTTCATCTTATCGAAAGGGATAAGATAGACATTTTTGATATCCCTATAGTGCAGATCACGGCAGAGTATCTGGACTATGTCAGTCATATGGAAGAGGAAAATCTTGATATAGTATCTGATTTCCTTGTTATGGCGGCAACACTTCTTGAGATAAAGTCACGTATGCTTCTTCCTAAAGAAGTTGATGAGGAGACCGGTGAGGAAGTGGATCCCAGAGCGGAACTTGTCGAGAGACTTCTTGAATACAGAAAATATAAGCTTATGGGGCAGATTCTTCAGGAACGTGAGGACGATGCGGACAGATACTATTATAAGGGGCCTACCATACCTAAAGAGGTTGAAAAGTATGTGCCGCCGATAGATATGGATGAGCTTTTAAAGAAGGTTTCTCTTGAAAGTCTCAAAACTGTATTTGAAGACGTTATGAGACGTAAGGAAGATTCTATAGATAAGGTTCGTTCGAAGTTTGGCGTTATTAAGAAAGAAAAAATATCTCTTGAGGGACGTATACGAGATGTTCTCAAGTATGTCCGCGGACATCATAAGTTTTCATTCCGTCATATGATTAGAAAGAAAAAGGATAAGATGGATGTGGTTGTAAGCTTTCTTGCCATACTTGAGCTTATGAAGATGGGACGTATCACTCTCGTACAGGAGATCCCGTTCGGAGATATGGATATCACGGAAGTTGATGATCCCAATCAGTCGGATGATGATCTTGACCTTACAAATCTGGAGGACTTGTAATAAATGAATAACAATGAACAGTTAAGATTGCCTATCGAAGATGATGAGCTTGATTCTATCGAAAAAAAGCTTGCCATGGAGATCGATAAAGAGTTCTCTGATGAGCTTACTATGGAAGAAAACACGATAGAGGCTCTATTGTTTGCCAAGGGCAATTCAGTCAGCCTGGAAGAGATAAAGACTGCACTTGATTGCGGAGAACGTCCGGCGAAAAAGGCGATTGAGCGACTTATGAAAAAGTATGAACAGCGTAACGGTGGTATCATTATTCAAATGGTGGCAAATCATTATCAGATGACTACCAACCCTGCATGCTTTGATGGTCTCATAAGAGTTGCCAAGCACCCGAAGAAGCCTGTGCTCACCGATATTATCATGGAGACATTGGCTATTATTGCGTACAAGCAGCCTGTTACCAAGGCTGAAATAGAGCGTGTCAGAGGAGTTTCTTCGGATCATGCGGTAAATAAGCTTGTGGAATACGGACTTGCATATGAGGTTGGACGTCTCAATGCTCCCGGAAGACCTGCATTGTTTGCAACAACAGAAGAATTTCTTCGAAGATTCGGTATCAGTTCACTTGATAATCTTCCGGATCTTAATCCTGAAATGGAAGACGAGATCAAAAAGGAAGTCAATGAAGAAGTTATTGACATCATGGGTGCAGCTGAACAGAAGGAGTCTTCGGATGAAGAGACTCCGGAATCAGAGGTTTTCGAAGTGCCGGATGATTCTGGAAAAGAAAATGACACAGAAACATTATCTGAAAACGAATGATGGATTAAATGAATATATGACATTTATATCATACTATGAGGAGAATTATGGAAAAGACAATTAAGATTAAGTATCATTCACAGGAGATTGAGAAGCTTGAATATATTGCCGGAAAGAGCGACTGGATTGATCTGAGAGTTGCCGAGAATGTCACTCTCAAGAAGGGGGATTTCAAGCTTATCAGCATGGGAATATCCCTTCAGGTACCGGATGGTTATGAGATGCTTCTTGCACCGAGAAGCTCTACTTTCAAGAATTTTGGACTTATTCAGACAAACTCGCTGGGAGTTATTGACGAGACTTACTGCGGAGATAACGACATTATCCGTATGCCCGTATATGCTACAAGAGATACTGAGCTTCATGTTAATGACCGTATCTGCCAGTTCCGTATTATCGAGCATCAGCCACACATCGTATTCGATGAGGTTGAAACTCTTGGCAATGCAGACAGAGGTGGCTTCGGTTCAACCGGAAAGAACTGATAGAATATCGGAAAGTGTCAAAATCATGTTAAAATACATTATTGGAGAGAAATTACCCGGCAGAATTTTGGTGATACTTGCCTTGATGCTTTTTCTGACATCCTGTTCATCAAAAAAGATCAATGATTTGAGACTTAAGGGTATAGAGGAGCTTCAGAAAGCCAAGTATGAGGACGCTATTGAGAGTTTTAATGAAGCGATGGAGCTTAGTGACGGAAAAGTAGGTGAGCTTCAGCTTGATATTATGACTTATCGTGCAGAGGCGGAGTATATGACCGGCGATTATGAGGCGGCTCAGAAAACCATAGATACCCTGAGAGAGGTAGATGGTGACAAAGAGAATTATCGTAAGATTCAGTCTCAGCTTGATGCCAAGAAGCTTATTACTGAAGCAACGGAAGCATTGAACAATGGTGACTGTGATACTGCAAGGCAAAAACTTGATGAAGCATCTGCGCTTGGTATTAAAAATGACAGAGAGCTTAGATTCGACGAGATAGTATATCTTGAGAAGACCGCCCAATGGGAAGCTGCGTACAATGCTGTAAAGGAATATCTTGAGCAGTATCCGTCTGATAAAGAAGCGAAGCGTGAACTCAAGTTTCTTGAAACCCGTGTTGATGCGCTGGAGAGTAATGAGGCTTTGTCAAATTTACAATGATTAATTATAATCTGCTATCAGGTATATCTTTTATAAACTTTTTTACGGCCCGATGCTTGCAAGCATCGGGCTTTTTGATTATACTCGGAGAGAAAAATTTATATTCAGGCAGGAGGCCACTGATGAAAGCTTACGTTGAGATGACAAAAGAAGAACTCCAGAAGGAGCTCGTGGGACTGAAGAAAGAGTACGAAAAGTACCAGGCTATGGAGATGACACTTGATATGAGCCGAGGCAAACCATGCAAAGAGCAGCTTGATCTCAGCATGGGACTTATGGATGCTCTTACCAGTGGAGCGGATATGTACTGCGATGACGGTACTGACTGTAGAAATTACGGTGTGCTCGGCGGCATTCAGGAAGCAAAGATTCTTCTTTCTGATATGATGGAGAACAATCCCGACAATATCATCATATATGGAAACTCATCTCTGAACGTCATGTATGATTCCATCTCACGTTCCATGACTCACGGTGTTATGGGAAACACTCCATGGTCTAAGCTGGATAAAGTTAAGTGGCTCTGCCCGGTTCCGGGATATGACAGACATTTCGGAATCACAGAGTATTTCGGCATTGAGATGATCAACGTACCTATGACTCCTACAGGTCCTGATATGGATATGGTTGAGAAGCTTGTAAAGGAAGATGAGGCTATCAAGGGAATCTGGTGTGTTCCTAAGTATTCCAATCCTCAGGGCTACAGCTATAACGATGAAACAGTTCGTCGTTTTGCCAGACTTCAGCCTGCTGCAAAGGATTTCCGTATTTATTGGGACAATGCTTACGGTATTCATCATCTTTATGACAGGAATCAGGATTATCTTATTGAGATTCTTGCAGAGTGTAAGCGTGCCGGCAATCCTGACATGGTTTATAAATTTGCATCAACTTCAAAGATAACATTCCCGGGTTCCGGAATCGCTGCTCTTGCTACATCATCAAACAACCTTGATGATATCAGAAGCCAGATGAAGCATCAGACTATCGGATATGATAAGGTTAATCAGCTTAGACATGTACGTTTCTTTGGAGACATTCACGGTATGGTTGAGCATATGCGTAAGCATGCGGATATCATCAGACCTAAGTTCGAGATTGTCGAGGAAGTATTTGCCAAGAATCTTGACGGTCTCGGTATCGGTACATGGACGAAACCGAACGGTGGTTATTTTATCAGCTTTGAGACTATGGATGGCTGTGCAAAGTCTGTTGTTGATCACTGTAAGAAGGCAGGAGTCAAGCTTACTGACGCAGGTGCTACATTCCCGTATCACAAGGATCCAAAGGACAGCAATATCCGTATTGCTCCTACATATCCTCCTGTGGATGATCTTAAGGTTGCTGCCAACCTCTTTACACTTTGTGTAAAGCTTGTATCAGTAGAGAAGCTTCTTTCTTCAAAGACCGGTGAGGATATCAAGAAGCTTGATGCTGAGAAGCCTGAAGAAGTAATTGTTGAAAAGAAGAAATAAATGAAAAAGAGTGCTGCGGCTTGCAGCACTCTTTTTGTATCGTGATATTCAGTTAGGGTAATGTCGTTGAAAACAATCGATTAACTGAGAAGATAAAAGAAAAATGACATTGCCTTCATGTCGAAGCGGCTGTATCAGCTTAGTAACTGTTTTACTATAAATGCATATATTTCCTGGTTTTTCTGACCCCATTTCGCACACATACGCTCAGCCGATTCCTTATCCGGGACATTGATATCAATGGCATAAAGTATAGAGTTTTCCTCTCTGACCTCGGCATGAACTATGTATTCGCCATTCTCAGTCTCAAAATAATCTGTATAGTTTGAAGATTCCTGTCTGAGCTGTACCTTGTTTTCCTTCAGGAAACGGTTCATGTCTTCTACGGCACCGGAGGAGATGTCATTGCCGAAAAGTTCTATGGTATTGGAACCCTCCTGAGTTATCTCGTATCTGGTTGACTTTTTGCTCTGGTGGGTCTTGATCAGACCTGCATCATCAAGCTCTGATATGGCCTGCTGCAATGTGAAGTAGGTGGTGTATTCATAGTCGAGAAAGAAACCGCTGAGTTGATTATTGGTTAAAGGATAGTTTACAGTCTTTAATAAGTAAAGAATCATCAATTTATAGAGAGTCAGTGGTTCTGTTATCATGCTTAGGCTTCCTTTGCGTTTATTATATGTACATATATACCTGATAATATCGGTTGCTCTTTGTGAATCGTATATATATGCATATGTATTTTGAATATAATGTTTATAATGCTTGACTATCATAACAGGAAAATTTCTGTATTTCAATCGACATAAGAGCAGAAGCCGCGCTAAATGGGGCCAATATCATATAAACATCTTTAATAAGAGCCCTTTCTGTGTTAAAATATGTCTTCATGGAGATTTTTCCCGGAGAAAATATAGAATGAAAGAACGTATAAATAAACTAGCAAGAGGGATAGTTGAGCTTGATAAACCGGAACTTAAACTTAGCGATGAGTCATTTAAGGGTACGGTTAATGCAGGAGAGCTCGCTAAATTTGAACTCATACTTTATTCGGAAAATGGGATATTACTAAAGGGCCTTATATATTCGGACAATCCTAATGTCACTGTACAAAAGGATGCATTTGGAGGCATCCGTTCACGCATTAAGTGTAATGTTGATACACGTAAGCTTAAGGACGGTGACAAGGTAGAGGGTCAGCTTTATATCGTGTCAAACGGAGGCGAAGTACAGCTTCCGTATTCTTTTGATGTCCGTTCATCATACAGGTCCGGTGAGATCATTTCAGGTATTCATACCAAAGAGGATTATATAAATCTTTGTAATGATAATGAAGAGCTCGCACTTCGTGTTTTCGATTATTGTGATTTTCAGGATGCTGAATTCATGCAGGATTCAAGACTCTTCACTATATATCAGGGACTGAAAAGCGGTCAGGACAGAAGCATTGCCCACAGACAGTTTCTTATTGCTTTACAGAATACTGCTGACAGAAAGACCGATACGTCAAAGGAAACATTACTTGAAGCTGCTAAGAAAACTGCAGCTTCTCCGAAGCTGCAGGATGTTTTTGCATTAAGTGTAGAAGATAAGCCGCTTATCGAAAAGGCTGCGGGAATCTGCATCAGAGAAGGCGCTACAGACAAGATGGCATTTGACATTTATCAGAGAGCCATTGAGATGGGATCAACCATCACAAGATTGTATGAATACTACATTTATGCCATGCCTAAGGGCTGGGATGGTAAACTTCCAAGAGAGGTTTACCTGTATTTTGCGTACGAGAAGGTTATAGAGGAAAATATGAAGCTTCCTCTTTTCTACAATATACTTGTGAATTTTGATGACAAAGATGACATATATCAGCGTTTCGAGCATAAGATTCAAAGCTTTGCCATAGATAAGCTTCTGAGATCGGAATTCGACCAGCGACTTAGTGTCATTTATGACAGAATGATTCTTTCCGATATGATCGACGAAAGGATTGCATCGGTACTTCCTGCCATATTGCGTTCCTACAGGATAACTACTGATGATAAGCGCATGAGTTTTGTTGTCATAAAGTATCGTGAACTTGACCGCGAGGAAGTATATGCTCTTAAGGATGGCGTGGCTTATGTGCCTGTATTCTTTGAGAACAGTGAGATACTTTTTCAGGATGTCTATGGAAACAGATATATCGATGTAAAGTATGATATGACACGTATCATGCATAAAGAGAGTCTGGAAAAGAAGTGCTTTGAGATACTTCCAGAGCATGCCATGTTGAAACTGTCGAAGGCCAGATCCATAGCAAAGAGCGGCATAGACAGTATTAATCAGCTTAGACTTGTGGAACAGGTTGTAAACGATATGGATATATCAAGGCCATACCGTTTATTCCTTCAGCATGCAGTGCTTTCATATCATGATGATCATACCAGGGACTCTGATAAGAGTATCAGTGATATGGATATAGATTTCCTCAGAAGCCTTGATATCGTTTATCTTAGTCACGAGGATATCGACAGTTTACTTCGGACTTATATAAAGCTTAATCTTTTCAAGGAAGCATACGAGATTGTTCTGGAGACAGGTGAACCGGATATCAAGCGCCAGTACCTTGAAAAACTTTGCCGTGCCATCATTGAAGATGAGAAGCATGGACGTTCCAAAGAAGTGATGATGCTTGCTCTTCAGATTTTTCAGATGGGAACAAATGACAAGGATATCATCAGATTCCTTTTAA
Source organism: Oribacterium sp. WCC10 (assembly GCF_900113415.1). Taxonomy (GTDB): domain Bacteria; phylum Bacillota; class Clostridia; order Lachnospirales; family Lachnospiraceae; genus Oribacterium. The sequence continues at coordinate 92,334 of NZ_FOPH01000003.1, forward strand.
AGGAGTATAACGGTCTGTCCAGAGATATGCTTGCCATCTTAAGAAGAGGCAGGAAGACCGGCGTCGATGCTTCTGATATGACAGAAAGACTTCTTGCCCAGATGATCTTCAGTTGGACAGAGGATGGACTCGATGAGGTTTACCACATTTACAGAGAGCAGCCTTCACAGCAGAATATTCTGATCAGGGCTTATATTACCAAGCGTTGTATAGACTACTTTATATACGGTCAGAAGATTTCGGACGATGTATTTTCGGATGTGTTCGGGATCATTCGTGATGAGAGATACAAAGACAGAGTACCTATGATATACCTGCTTGCCATGTCAAAACATATGGCAGAAAACAAAAAGCTGACAGGAGAAGAAAAACTCATTCTTCAGGATGTCATGGACATTCTTATCCAAAAGAAGATGATTTTCCAGTATACAAGAACTCTCAGTGATGTTATACGTATACCTGATTTTGTCATGGACAAATATTATATCGAATATCATGGAGATAAGACCATTCGTCCGTCACTCTATATGAGGATACTACCGGATGAACATGATTTTGAAGAGGAAGAGATCAGCAGAGTATATCAGAACATTTATGTTCGACCGGTGACATTATTCACCAGGGAAAAGGCTGAGTATCAGATCTATGATGAGACTAAGGGCAATGATATCGTTATGAGCGGAACAATTAAAGCTGATAACAGTATCCGTCTCAAGGGAGATACCTTTGATATCTTAAACGAAATGTCAGGCCTGCTTGGTCAGGATAATGATAGAGAGCTTCGCGAAGTGATGCTTCGCTATGTGAGAAATGAGTCGGTCATTGAAGAACTTTTCACCAAAGAATTGACCGAAACGAAAGATAAGGAGCAATGATTAAGTGAATCGCTACATTGGAATTTCACTAAATGATGACTATACGTGCATCTGCATAAATGATAAAACGGTTTCAAGATTTCAACCGACTGTTATCGCAAAGGATAAAAAGGAAGATGAGTGGACCATAGGAGAAGATGCTTATAAGGCTACTCTTGCCGGTTCAGGCGTCATTGTTGATAAGCTGTTGAGCCTTCTTGAAAAGAACGGAACTGCGACGATTTCCAGAATAAAATACAATGCTGTGGATATTCTTGCACATTATTTTCATGAACTTCTCGGAAAAGACAGTGGCGGTTCAGAGGATGATATCGTTGCTGTATCCATTAGAAAGCCCGGTCGTGAGATTGTGAATAAGCTTAAGGAAGCACTTATCAGAGCGGGTGTACATGAAAACAATATTTACATAGTGAGCCATACCGAAAGTTTTGCCCACTTTGTTCTGGATCAGGACAGCAGTTTATATAACCGCATGGTTGGCATGTTCGAGCTCAACAATCAGTGCCTTTACTATTATGAGATGCATGTTTCGAGAGGAACCAGACGTTATGTTATGGTTGGGTCAGAGGCGGAAGAGGAAGCATTTAATCTCGATATCCTTAAGACTGCATCAGGTGGAAAGATCGCTGACAAGATATTGAGCACTGTTGCTGAAAGAGTCATGAGTAAAAATTCATATTCTTCAGTGTTTTTATCCGGAAGAGGTTTTCAGGATACAAACTTTGCAACAAACTTCATGAACTTCATCTGCAAGCGTCGCAGAGTGCTTATAGAGCCCGGTATGTTTGCCATTGGAGCCGAGATATATGTCAAGAATATGGCTGATGGCAAGAATGACGAGTATATGATCTTATGTGACACCCGTTGCAATTCGGATGTTTCGGTTAAGGTATTGGTTAATGAAAAGATTGAAACTCTTCCGATTGTCCGTGCCGGTGAGAGTTGGATGGATACGAGTGCAAGTTATGAGATGATACTTGATGATCAGGATTTTATTGATTTTCAGGTCACATCAATTACAAAGCCTCAGAGACCTTTGAGACTGCGTATGATGCTTGATACTTTTCCACAAAGAGAAAGCCGCACGACAAGGATACGTATGTCTACGGAGTTTGCTGATGCGGATACTCTTCGTGTAACAGTTAAGGATTTGGGCTTCGGAGATCTCTTCCCTGCCTCTGATAAGGAGATAGTTGAAGAGATAGATTTGTCGGAAAAATAAGTTATAGGATAAATTCATGGGATTACTACTATGTAATAAGGGTGCAAGGCATCCGTTCTATTATGAGAAGCTTGATATAGATATATGGTCTATTCAGGAACTGAGCTATGTCATATACAGGTATCCGGTCATCATCCCTTCGGATTTTGTTGACCATAAACTTACGACGTGGATAAGAGATGAGTTGTCCATGGGCATTCTTGCCGCGAAGCTCGAACAGTTTATGGGAGCCGGGGATGACACTGATCAGGAGCGATTACTGCTTATGATCCTGAGAGAGAGCAATTACTACACTCAGGTCGAGATTTCACGCTTTGAGTCAGAGTATAAAAAGCTAAGAAACATTGACAGACATGTATTTTTGAACATGTTGGGAGACACCTACTTCCGTATGGGAAGATACGGAAGGGCCATAGAGTCTTATGAGGAATCACTTCTTGCAGAAGTGGATACCGGAGTACAGATGAAGCTGGCCGGAACTTATGTGACAGTTATGCAGTTCCGTAAGGCGGCGGATCTTTATGAGGAAGTATATGTTACCACAGTTTCCCAGGAGCCGTTACGAAAGCTGTATTTCATAAGTAAATTAGAGCCGTCTGTCAATACTATCGAAAAGTATCTTGATACTATCGATGTAGAAACTCTTGCAGATTGGGAGCAAGAGTATGATAATGTACAGGCAAAGGCTGAGCACGATGAACGTGCCATGGAAATATTTGATTTATATCAGAAAAGCCATTCGGAATTCCGTGAACATGCGAAGATCATGGTCTTAAAGTGGAAACGCGAATACAGGGCAAAAATCTGAGAATCATAAAAGTAAGTGACATAAGTCGATATAGGAAGCCTTGCATTATGTTTAGGAGCCTATATATCACATTACAGAAAGGTACAACATTTATGAAGGAACTTGCAAAACAGTACAATCCGGAAGAGGTTGAGGACCGCATTTATGAAATGTGGATGAAAGGAAATCATTTTCATGCAGAGGTAAATGCCAATAAGAAGCCATTTACCATCATGATGCCACCTCCAAATGTCACAGGGCAGCTCCATATGGGACATGCTCTTGACAATACTCTTCAGGATTCTTTGATCCGTTGGAAGAGAATGCAGGGCTTTGAAGCTCTCTGGCAGCCGGGATGTGACCACGCCGCTATTGCCACAGAGGTTAAGGTTACTAATAAGCTTAAGGAGCAGGGCATTGACAAGCATGATCTCGGACGTGAAGGATTCCTTAAGGAAGCATGGAAATGGAAGGAAGAGTACGAGTCAAGAATCGTTAACCAGCTCCATAAGATGGGTTCTTCGGCAGATTGGGACAGACTTCGCTTCACTATGGATGAGGGATGTTCAAAGGCTGTAGAGACTACCTTCATAAAGCTTTACAAGAAGGGATATATTTATAAGGGATCACGTATCATCAACTGGTGCCCTGTATGTCATACTTCACTTTCTGATGCTGAAGTTATCCATGAGGAACAGGATGGTAACTTCTGGCACATTAACTATCCTATCGCAGGTCAGGAAGGCAGATTCATAGAGATTGCCACCACAAGACCTGAGACTATGCTTGGAGATACTGCAGTCGCAGTAAATCCGGAGGATCCGAGATATAAGGATCTCATCGGAAAGACTGTTAAGCTTCCTCTTACTGACAGAGAGATTCCGATCGTTGGTGATGAGCATGCTGATATGGAGGTAGGTACAGGTGCTGTTAAGATCACTCCTGCACACGACCCTAACGATTTTGAGGTAGGAAAGAGACATGATCTTCCTGAACTCAATATCATGAACGACGATGCGACTATTAACTGTCCAGGTTCAAAATATCATGGCATGGATCGTTACGAGGCACGTAAGCTCATGGTTCAGGATCTCAAGGATCTCGGACTTCTTGTAAAGATCGTTCCTACAAAGCATAATGTCGGTACTCATGACCGTTGCGGAACTACTGTAGAACCTATGATCAAGCCACAGTGGTTCGTTAAGATGGCTGAGATGGCAAAGCCTGCTATCAAGGCAATAGAGACTGGAGACCTTCAGTTTGTTCCTGAAAACTATTCAAAGACATATCTTCACTGGCTTGAGAATATCAAAGACTGGTGTATCTCAAGACAGCTTTGGTGGGGTCACAGAATCCCGGCTTACTACTGCGATGAATGTGGTGAGATGGTGGTTTCTTCAGAAGCTCCTGCTGTTTGTCCTAAGTGCGGCAAGACACATTTTACACAGGATCCTGATACTCTTGATACATGGTTCTCGAGTGCCCTTTGGCCGTTTGAGACATTAGGATGGCCTGAGGAGACTCCTGAGTATAAGTATTTCTATCCTACCAATGTGCTTGTAACAGGATACGATATCATTTTCTTCTGGGTAGTACGTATGGTATTCTCCGGTATTGAGCAGACAGGCAAGGTTCCTTTCGGTAAGGTGCTTATCCATGGCCTTGTAAGAGATGATAAGGGACGTAAGATGAGTAAGTCTCTCGGAAACGGAATCGATCCGCTTGAGGTTATCAAGACTTACGGTGCAGATGCTCTTCGTATGACACTTCTTACAGGTAATGCTCCGGGAAATGATATGCGTTTCTACTGGTCAAGAGTAGAGGCATCACGTAACTTCATGAATAAGGTATGGAATGCTTCAAGATTTATCATGATGAATCTTGATAAGGCAGATATTCCTGAGAGTATGCCGGCAAACCTTTCAATGGCTGACCGCTGGATACTCAGCAAGGTTAATAACCTGGTTACTGATGTTACACGTAATATGGAGGCATTTGACCTTGGTATCGCGCTTGATAAGGTTCAGAACTTTATCTGGGAGGAGTTCTGTGACTGGTACATTGAGATGGTTAAGCCTAGACTCTGGGATGAGAATGATGAGACAAAGGGCGCTGCTCTCTGGACACTTAAACATGTTCTCGTAACATCACTTAAGCTTCTTCATCCGTTCTGTCCATTCATCACAGAGGAGATTTACGATACACTTACAGATGCTGCAACACCTCTTATGCGTGAAGACTGGCCTGTATACACAGAGTCACTTGATTTTGCATCGGATGAGGCAGAAATCGAGGCTATAAAGGAAGCTGTACGTGCTATCAGAAATGTTCGTACAGAGATGAATGTTGCTCCTTCAAGAAAGGCTCAGAATTATGTTGTTACAACTAATGACAGAGTAAGAAAGACTTTTGAGCATAGTAAGGTATTCTTTGCAACACTTGCGTATGCTTCAGATGTCATCATTCAGGAGGATAAGTCAGGTATCGCTGATGATGCGGTTTCAGTTGCCATTCCTGATGCTGTTATCTATATTCCGTTTGCAGATCTTGTAGATATCGAGAAGGAGAAGGAGAGACTTCTCAAGGAGAAGGCAAAGTGGGAAGCTGAGATCAAGCGTTCCGAGGGTATGCTCAATAACGAGAGATTTATCTCAAAGGCTCCGGAGGCTAAGGTCAAGGAAGAAAGAGATAAGCTTGAGAAGAACAAGCAGATGCTTAAGCAGGTTACTGATCGTTTAGAGTCACTTCATTGATAAACGTACGCCGGAGTCAGGAAGCATTCTTTTAATAACGAGGCGCCTCGGCGGAAAAATTAAAAATCGGACCACTAAGAGGCAGTAGACCCTCGTCAATGTCTGAGTTTTCTTTATGAAAACTCAGACTTGACGAGGGAGCTAAGGAAAATTGAACCGACTGCCTCTAAGGGGTCCGATTTTGATTTTTCAAGTCTCTGCTTTACGTTATAAAAGAATGCCCCCGAACTCAGGCTGCATTCAACCCTTATTTAAAAGTTATGAAGATTACACTAATTACAGTTGGAAAAATCAAGGAAAAATATCTGAAGGATGCAATAGCGGAATACTCTAAGAGGCTTTCTGCATATTACGATATTAATATTATAGAGCTTCAGGATGAGAAGACCCCTGATAAGGCACCGGTTTCCATAGAAGAGAAGATTAAGGAAACTGAGGGTAATCGCATTCTTCAGAAGATCAGTGACAGAGCCTATGTGATAGCTCTAGCAATTAATGGTGATATGCTGAGTTCTGAAGAGCTTGCGGATAAAATGTCTGATCTTATGGTCAGGGGGAACTCAGATATAGTATTTGTTATAGGAGGTTCTCTTGGACTTTCGCCTGAGGTTTTGAGAAGGGCAAACTATAAGCTTAGTTTCAGCAGGATGACATTTCCGCATCAGCTTATGAGGGTAATACTGCTTGAGCAGGTATACAGAGCCTTCAAGATAAACAGTAATGAGCCGTATCACAAGTGACGGTGATTCACAAGTTTTAGTGATATTGTGCATATGAGTCGGGATACTGATATCAGGTATTCTTTTATCGATAGCAATAATCCCGTTGAATAACCTTAAATCATCGATATCAAAATACTCAATATCATTAAAACAAATGCCGTTAAAAACTCAACGGAATAAAATAGAGGCTTGAAGAATCATATCTTCAAACCTCTTTTTTATATCTATATTCATACTAAAACAAAAAATAAATTAGCTTATATCCGAAATTCAATATGTGATCTTTATCACCCACAATAAAAATCATCGCCGGCTGCCGGCAGCACTATAAGTGCCATATATGGATAAAGTAAAAATTAAACTACTGATTTGTGTACGATGCCGGAAATATAGTCCGGTACATCATCCTTAGGCATATCCAGTACGAGAGCCAGCTCATCATAAAGGATCCCCTCTGCCTGCTGCATGTAATGTGTGTCGGTAAGTGTAAGTTTCTTTCCCTGACTTATACGCTCTTCCTTACGAACGTACAATGTCTTTATCACCCTCATAAGTTCGTCAGGGTCACAGCTTCGGATACACTCTTTGTAAGCATCCTCACGCTGCTTGTTGTTCTTGATATCAAGGATGCTGATGCCCGGAACAGTTTTGATAAATGCATCTGCTTCAGCTCTTGACATAATCTTTCTCATATTAATCTTGGCTGCATCAACAGGAGCGTAGACGGAACCTGTTGGTTTGTCATATGGCTGCATCACATAGTACTCTTTGTTCTTTGAGACACCATCCATATTTAATGTTGTTGTGTCGATGATTTTGTGTATGCCTTTACATCCATAAACTACATAATCACCATTTTGAAACATAAAACCTCCTTTTCAATTTATGGTCTAACGAGAAACAAATATAGGGATCATAACTTTAATAAATCAGCGCAGAAAATTCATTAAGAAGAAAATTAAGGCAAGAAAAATAGCGCAATTCATACGAAATGAGCTATTAATACAGATGTAAAAAAGTGTGATTGGATTTACGCAAAAAAAGTTTGATTACATCTTGACAATTGAACTTATAATCCATATATTATATATTTTACATTTTTTTGAAAAACTTTCAAAGTCAATTTTGCACAATTAACAATCAAAATTTCTGCGATTTCTTGATAAGAAATCGCCATTGGGCTATACTTTACCGTGATTGCCTATATTTAAGATATAAGGATAATGAAATAATGAAAATATACCCGGAGTCAGTCATGCAAAGATTAAAAGATTTATATATGAGTTACAGGCAGATCATCAATTATCTCATAGTTGGTGGTCTTACAACTGTTGTAAGTCTGTTTAGTTACTATATATGCGTTACCACTGTATTTGATCCCAAGTCACCTGTTCAATTACAGATTGCCAATGTTATCTCATGGGTGGCGGCAGTTACGTTTGCTTATTTCACAAACAGAAAGTATGTGTTTGAGAGTTCTGCCGAGAATCTTTATGCGGAAGCTGTGAGATTTTATGTATCCCGTGTCAGCACACTTCTTCTCGATATGGCGATTATGTTTATGACGGTTACTTTTATGGGTATGAATGATAAAGTCGCGAAGCTGCTTGTACAGGTCATAGTGACTATCACAAACTATATTTTCAGCAAATACCTGGTATTTGGCAGGAAGTAGTAAGGAGTTTTCTGATGAAGTTTAGATATTTGAAACATGGCAAAAGCTATTTGATATCATTTCTTTTCCCGGTTGTGGCGATGCTGCTGATTTTTTTCTTCAAAGGAATATATCCCTTTGGCAGTGAGACATTTCTGCGTACCGATATGTATCATCAGTATGCGCCCTTTTCTTCTGAGTTTAACTATAAATTGCAGCATGCAGGCTCACTTCTTTATACATGGGATGTGGGGCTTGGTATAAACTTCACAGCTCTTTATGCATACTATCTTGCAAGTCCTTTAAACTGGCTTATGATTCTCTGCCCCAAGGGACTGATACTTGAATTTATGACCTATGGGATAGTTCTGAAGATAGGACTCTGCGGAGTAAGCATGTGCTATTATCTCAGACATCATTTCCGAAAGACCGGCTATGGATGTGCTTTTTTTGCAGTATGCTATGCTATGTCAGGCTATATTTCCGCTTATAGCTGGAATCTGATGTGGCTTGATTGTATCATTCTTTTTCCGCTTATAATGCTTGGTCTCGAAAAGCTTGTTAAGGGAGAGAGTGGCATGATGTATGTGATCTCTCTTGGATTAAGCATTTTGTCCAATTACTATATCTCCATAATGATCTGTATCTTTATGGTTGTGTATTTCCTTTGCCTTAATATGACTGAAAGAGTGGAGGAACACGATATCATAGATTCATTGCTGGTCCGGATGGTAAGGTTCGGAATATATTCACTTATCGCAGGAGGTCTTGCGGCCGTAACTTTACTTCCCGAGATTTATGCACTTCAGCTTACTGCTTCCGGAGACATCAATTTTCCGCGCACTGTTCAGCAGTACTTTACTATCATCGACATGTTTGCAAGACAGATGCCGCTGGTGGAGACGGAGCAGGGGCTTGATCACTGGCCCAATATTTATGCCGGGTCCATGGTTTTCCTTCTGCTGCCGTTATACTACATGAATTCCAACATACGAATCAGAGAAAAGATCGTGAATGGAATCATGCTGTTGTTCTTCTTTTTGAGTTTCAGTGTGAATATTCTGAATTTCATATGGCATGGCTTTCATTATCCGAATTCACTTCCATGCCGTCAGAGTTTTGAATATATCTTCATTCTCATTGTGATGTGCTATGAAGCATATCTGAAGCGTAAAGAGATATCTGTACGACAGGTGAATATATCTCTTGCCATAGCAATTCTATTTATTATAGTTTCCCAGAAACTGGTGACAGATGATGCATTTAAGTGGTACACATTCTACGTGACACTTTTATTTATACTTTTATACTATTGTCTTCTCTATGCGGATAAGATGAGGAAGCTATCGCGAGATATAGCAGTTATCGTGGTTGTATTCATTCTCTTTCTTGAACTCACTATCAATATGGCGGTCACATCGGTTACCACAACCTCCAGAGTTTCCTATACTTCGGATAATGCTGACGTCAGAAAGCTTGTGGCTGAAGTACGCGAAAAGGATGACAGCTTCTACAGATTCGAGAAGATGACCAGAAAGACCAAGGATGATGGTGCCTGGATGAATTACCCGAGTGTGTCATTGTTTTCATCCACAGCTTATGCGGAGTGTTCGGACTTTTTCAAGAAAATGGGTATGGAGGCATCAACCAATGCTTATTCCATAACAGGATCCACTCCCCTCATGAATATGCTGTTTTCCGTAAAATACGGCATTTATTCGCAGGAACCGACTGCTCCCGATGAAACAGCGCTTAATTACGTTAGTGAATCAGGGGACACTTCAATTTACCGGAACAGTTATGCATTACCGCTTGGATATATGTTTTCTGACGAGGAGATGCAGGAGTGGTACGCTGATCTTGGAACACCGGCACTGGCACAGAACAGTTTGTGCGAGGCTCTTAACGTTTCTCCCGTTATGCGGAATGTACTTGGTACATTTGAAGGGGATAAGTATGTCTTCACTGCCGGTATCGCGGGGGAGTATTATGCTTATGTAAATAATTCCGGCATTAAAGAGGTCACGGTAGATTACGGCTACAGAAACAAAAAGGTGAGCAATGTTGACAGAGGATTCTTTGTTGAACTCGGTTATCTGAATGCGGGCGAAAGTGTGACGCTGGTTAATGAGACAAACGGAAAGTCTATGGATGCCGACGTCTATTACTTTGATTATGCGGCATTAAAAGAAGTGTATGACAAGTTGAATGATGAAACCTGGAATCTTACCACATGGAAGGATACATACCTTGCCGGAGATATCACTACAAAGGAAGGTGGTTTCATGATGACGTCGATTCCTTATGATGAGGGATGGACAGTTTACGTAGACGGAGTGAAAACAAAACTCACCAAGGTAAAAGAGGCTTTTGCAGGTGTGAAGCTTTCAGCAGGATCCCACAAAGTTGAGATGAGGTATTTCCCACGGGGCCTGAAGGCGGGCATGATCATAAGTCTTTTAAGTCTGGCGACACTTTTCGTTATATCATGGTTTACAAAACGTTACGGATATATAGAAAGGATACTTCCGGAAAAACTGAGTGAAGATTATTATCTTGATGAAGATATGGAAGATGAAGAAGAGTTCGCCAAGGATGATGAAGAATCCATAGAAACATTACAAAATGAAGATAAGAAGGATCATTCTGCTGAGACTGAAGAGAGTAGTGTTGTAATGCCGGAAAAATTAAATGAGGACAGGGATTTCAGAGAAAAAAAGGACAGTGAAATCCCGGAATCTGAACTTCTGTAATCCGGTAACATGAAAATTCAGTTTAAAGGGAAACGCTGATTTAAGTGTTTTCCCGGCCGGATTTTCGATGTGAAGCATAAACTTCCTTTAAAATCCGTACCCCGACGCAGGAGGTTCTTAGAAACACTGATATAATCAGTGTCTCCAAAGATATTCATTTTATTTATTTGACATTATACCCGGTCTGTTGTTATATACAGACTGGGTATATTTTATATCCGGAAGATTATTATGTATGACGGAGGGGATCAAATGAAGCTTTGGGGCGGAAGATTTACAGAGGCAGAGGATGCATTAACAGAAGCGTTTAATGAGTCACTCAGCTTTGATAAACGCATGTATAAGCAGGATATCAGGGGATCTGTTGCACATGCAACCATGCTTGGTAAGCAGGGAATAATTTCAAGTGAAGATTCTGAAAAAATCGTAAAAGGACTGGAGTCGATTCTTCAGGATATTGAAGACGGAAAACTTGAGATAGGCGGAGATGCAGAGGATATCCACAGTTTTGTTGAAGCGGAACTTACAGAACGTATAGGTGAAGCTGGTAAAAGGCTTCATACCGGCAGAAGTCGTAATGATCAGGTAGCACTTGATATGAAGATGTATACCCGTGACCACCTTGATGACACTATAACTGAAATTGAAAAGCTTATTGATACCTTTGAGAGAATTATAGATGAAAACCGCGATACTTATATGCCGGGCTTCACTCATCTTCAGAAGGCCCAGCCTACTACCCTTGCACATCATATGGGAGCCTACAGGGAGATGTTCATGAGAGATCTCAGTCGTCTCGGAGATACAAGAGACCGTCTCAATGAGTGTCCTCTCGGTGCCGGTGCATTTGCGGGAACAACTTATCCGTTAGACAGAGACTTTACAGCCCGTGAGCTCGGCTTCCGTAAACCCACAAACAATTCTATGGATTCAGTATCTGACAGAGATTATCTTTTGGAGTATGTGTTTGATCTTTCAACTATCCAGATGCATCTGAGCCGTCTCAGCGAAGAAATCATCATCTGGAATTCCAACGAATATCAGTTTGTGAAGATTTCAGATGCATATTCAACAGGTTCAAGTATCATGCCTCAGAAGAAGAATCCGGATATTGCTGAACTTATCAGAGGCAAGACAGGGCGTGTTTACGGAGATCTCAACAGCCTTATGGTAGTTATGAAGGGTCTTCCTCTTGCTTACAACAAGGATATGCAGGAGGATAAGGAATCTGCATTTGATGCCATGGATACAGTTAAGAATTCGGTTATTCTTATGAATGGTATGCTCAGCACTATGACATGGAACAGGGAACGTATGAATGAGTCTGCAAAGCTTGGTTTCACCAATGCTACAGATGTTGCGGATTATCTCGTGCGTAAAGGAGTTCCGTTCCGTACAGCACACGGTATAGTAGGTGAACTTGTACTTCTCTGTGAGAAGAAAAAGTGTGCGCTTGATGATCTCACTCTCAGTGAATATCGTGAGATCTGTGACAAAATCGATGAAGATATATATACAAGCATTTCTCTTGAATGCTGTGTGAAAAACAGAAGAACAAAGGGTGCTCCCGGAGAACTTCTTTGATTGAATTATGATGGCTCTGCAGTCGGATACAGATATCGGTTCGGTATCAAATACGGCAGCAGAGCCTTTTTTGACACTCACATCGACAATGCCTTTGAGTTATATGAGATATAAATACTGGCATGTATAAATATACTCTAAATATGCATTATAGGTATTTATATACATTTCAAAATGACTAAATATGCATTTTTATACAAAAAGTCCTTGCATTTTTATTCGAATGAGCGTATTATCCAAACAACAGATGAAGTAAATACTTTTTGAGAAATGCTTACCACATTTCACATTCAAAGCATTAGTCTTTGCAGATCAAGAAGTCTTGAAAAGGAGAAAATTATGAGCAATCTTACACCAAAGAACGACACACAGGGCGAGAAGGTGGTTCTCGCATATTCAGGCGGACTCGACACAACAGCTATCGTACCATGGCTTAAGGAAACCTTTGGATATGAGGTTATCTGCTGCTGCGTAGACGTAGGACAGGGCAATGAGCTTGACGGACTGGCAGAGAGAGCAAAACTTTCAGGTGCTGCCAAGCTTTATATTGAGGATATTACAGATGATTTCTGCGACAATTATGTTGTTCCTTGTCTTCAGGCTGATGCAACATATGAGAATAAATATTTACTTGGAACATCTATGGCAAGACCGGCTATAGCAAAGAAGTTGGTAGAAATCGCCCGTAAGGAAGGAGCCAAGGCAATCTGTCACGGTGCTACCGGAAAGGGAAATGATCAGATTCGTTTTGAACTTTCCATCAAGGCACTTGCACCTGATCTTGATATTATTGCTCCATGGCGTATGACAGATATCTGGACATTCCAGTCCCGTGAGGATGAGTACGACTACATCAAGTCAAAGGGAATTCCACTTACATTCTCAGCTGACAATTCCTACAGCCGTGACAGAAACATTGTTCATATCTCTCACGAGGGACTTGAGCTTGAGGATCCTTCACAGGAGCCGAATTATGACCACATGCTTGTTCTTTCAAACTCTCCTGAGAAGGCACCTGACAAGACAACAGATGTGGAGATCAAGTGGGAAGCAGGAGTTCCGGTAGAGCTTAACGGAAAGAAGATGTCAGTCAAGGATATCATCATTGAACTCAACAAGCTTGGCGGCGAGAATGGAATCGGTATCATTGATATCGTTGAGAACCGTGTTGTTGGTATGAAGAGCCGTGGTGTATATGAGACTCCGGGTTTGACTATCCTTATGGAGGCACACAAGCAGATCGAGGAGCTCATACTTGACCGTCAGACCATGGAATTCAAGCAGATGGTAGACACCAAGTTCTCTCAGGTAGTATATGAAGGCAAGTGGTTTGATCCGCTTCGTGAAGCTCTTGAAGCATTTGTTACATCAACACAGAAGTATGTTACCGGTGTTACAAAGATGAAACTCTATAAGGGCAATGTCATCAAGGCGGGAACAACATCACCTTATTCACTGTATAACGAGTCACTTGCTTCTTTCACAACAGGAGATCTCTACGATCATCACGATGCATCCGGTTTCATCACTCTTTTCGGACTTCCTGAGAAGGTACGTGCCATGAAGATGCTTGAGGTCAAGAATCTCGAAAACAATAAGTGATACCGAAAAATCGGTAAGAGCTTTTTCGAATCAGCGGAAATCCAACGATCCGAAAAAGTTTGCTCATAGAATGAGGCTCTTCGGCGCGGTAAACCGGAGAGCTTCATACTTATACTGAGATATCAGTCGATAAAAGCGGATATGCATAAAATGAATATTAATTCAATTATGGTATGAATAATTATTATTCTATATACTAATAGTAGTGCCGGTTTCGGCATTAACGTTTATTACTTTAGTTATGCGCATCAACGGTGAGGGCAGATACCTTTGGCACTCACATCTATGAATCGAATCATAAAGAGGCAGGTTATGGGAATGATTTCAATTAATGGCGGAGTTTGTGCCGCTTCCGGTTTTATGGCAGCTTCTACTGCTGCCGGAATAAGAAAAAAAGGTCGCGAGGATATGGCTCTTATATTTTCCAAGGAGCCATGCAATGTGGCCGGTACCTTTACATCTAATGTGGTTAAAGCTGCTCCTGTTCAGTGGGACAGAAATATAGTAGACAAAGGAATCGGAGTTCATGCAGTGGTCATCAATTCCGGTATAGCCAATGCCTGCACCGGCAAAGAAGGCATGGATGCATGCAAAGCCGAGGCCCTCGCAACAAGTGAGCAGTTTGGCGGAGCATTTACAGAAGAGTCAGTACTCGTTGCTTCAACAGGTGTTATCGGAGTACAGCTTCCGGTTGACAGGATGAAGGATGCGATCACAGAGATGGTTCCGAAGCTTGAAGCAAGCGAAGCCAATGCAACACTTGCTAGTAAGGCAATCATGACCACAGATACAGTCAACAAGGAATTTGCCGTAGAGTTCGAACTTGATGGCAAAAAGGTACATCTCGGTGGTATGACCAAGGGTTCAGGTATGATACACCCAAGGATGTGTACCATGCTTTGCTTCCTGACAACGGATGTTGCGATTTCAAAGAAATTACTCCAGAAGGCATTAAGCGACGATATCGTTGATACATACAATATGATATCTGTTGACGGAGATACTTCCACAAATGATACATGTGTCATCCTTTCAAACGGTACCGCGGGTAATGCTGAGATAACCGAGGAAAATGAAGACTATAAGACCTTCTGTCAGGCGCTTCATCAGGTAAACAGCACACTTGCCACGAGGATGGCTGCAGACGGAGAGGGGGCTTCACATCTTTTCACTGTTAAGGTTGTGAGTGCAAAGGATAAGGATGAGGCAAGAACTATTGCGAGATCTGTAGTTTCTTCAACTCTTACAAAGACTGCAATATACGGAAGAGATGCCAACTGGGGACGTATCCTTTGTGCCATGGGTTACAGTGGTGCAGCGTTTGATCCTGAAAAGGTCAACCTCTATTTTGTTAATGATATCGGCAAGATTGAAGTTTACAGACAGGGTGTTCCTCTTGAATTTGATGAGGATTTTGCATCAGAGATATTGAGCTACAAAGAAGTTACAGCACTCATCGAGATGAATGAGGGTTCAGAAACTGCCACAGCATGGGGCTGTGATCTCACACACGAGTATGTAGACATTAATGCCGAGTATCGTTCGTAATCTGCATTACGTTTCATTTGTGAGTGCCAAAAGATAGAAGCAAGGGAGTATTAGCATGGATATAGAACAGGTGATAATGGATAAAGCCGCTACACTGGTGGAGGCGCTTCCATATATTCAGAAGTTTCAGGATAAGGTTGTTATCGTAAAGTATGGTGGTTCTGCCATGACTGACGAGCATTTGAAGATGCAGGTAATGCAGGATGTTTCACTGCTTAAACTTGTCGGACTTAAGCCGATCCTTGTTCATGGAGGCGGCAAGGATATATCCAAATGGATCGGGAAGGTGGGCATGGAGCCCAAATTCATCAATGGTCTTCGTGTCACTGATGAAAACACCATGGAAATCGTTGAGATGGTACTCAACAAGGTCAATAAATCACTTGTACAGCTGATCAATAATCTTGGCGGCAAGGCGGTAGGTATCTCCGGTAAAGACGGAAATCTGCTTAAGTGCGTAAAGAAGTACAGCGGTGGACAGGATATTGGTTACGTAGGTGAGGTTGTAAAAGTAGATACTACCATCATCAATGATCTTTTGGAAAGGAACTTCATTCCAGTTATCTGTCCTGTAGGTTTTGATGATCACGGTCAGAGCTACAATGTCAATGCAGATGATGCTGCCTGTGCCATAGCGGCAGCCATGCATGCGGAGAAGCTTGCTTATCTTACCGATGTTGAAGGTGTTTATAAGGATTTTGAGGATAAGGATTCTCTTATTCACACACTTGATCTTGATGAAGCACAGAAGATGATTGAATCCGGAATCCTTGGAGGAGGAATGCTTCCAAAGCTTCAGAACTGTATCGATGCAATGAAGAAAGGTGTTAATCAGGTTCATATCCTTGACGGAAGAGTTGCTCACTGCCTGCTTCTTGAGATTTTTACAAATCAGGGAATCGGAACCATGATCGAGAAGTCTATAGATAAGCATTTTTGATGAGTCTATATAAGTAATGCTATCAAGACAGTCAAGAATGATGCGCGGCACATACACATCCGTGTGCAATGTGTTGCTGATGTTGGATAAATCGGGGGAAGCGACTAATGAAATTTATGGATGATTCTATTGTGAAAGGGAACATTGTCAATGACCGTCTCTTAAATGAAGGAGAAAAGGTATTTTATAAGACCTACAACAGATTTCCTGTGGTTTTTGACCATGCTGAAGGCGTATACATTTATGATGTAGGAGATAAGAAATATCTTGATTTTGGTGCAGGTATTTCTGTTTGCGGATTGGGTTACGGCAATGATCTTGTTAACTATGCATTGAAATCTCAGATAGAAAAGGGGCTTTTACATACATCCAATCTGTTCTACAACGAGCCTGCCATAGAAGCTGCGGAAAAGCTTACGACCATGACAGGTATGGATAAGGTATTCTTTACCAATTCCGGCACTGAAGCCATAGAGGGTGCTCTTAAGATAGCACGTCGGTATAATTTCAATAAAGGCAAGAAGAATTCAGAGATCATAGCCATGCAGGGATCATTCCACGGAAGAAGTATGGGAGCCCTCAGTGTTACTGGAAAGGATCATTATCGTGAGCCTTTTGAACCTCTTGTAGGTGGCGTGAAGTTTGCCACATACAATGATCTGGATTCGGTAAAGGCGCTTGTTAATGAAAACACCGGTGCTATCATCCTTGAAACTTTCCAGGGCGAGGGCGGAATATATCCTGCAACAGAAGAGTTCCTGAAGGGGGTAAGACAGATCTGCGATGATAATGATCTCATCCTTATATTTGATGAGATTCAGTGCGGTATGGGACGTACCGGTTATCTTTTTGCATGGCAGGAGTATGATGTAAAGCCTGATGTTATGACAGTGGCAAAGGCTCTTGGCAATGGTGTTCCTATAGGAGCATTTCTCGCATCGGGTAAGGCAAGTGATGCCATGAAGCCGGGAGATCACGGCTCGACCTATGGAGGAAATCCGTTGGTTTGCGCAGTGGCTTCAGCTGTTCTTGATGTGTTTAAAGAGGCTGATATTCCCGGACATGCGAAGACCATGGGAGAATATCTTTGGAAGGCACTTGATGAGATAAAGGAAAAGTATCCTGAGAAGATCGTGGATCACAGAGGTAAAGGTCTTATTCAGGGACTGGAATTTGCTCCGGACGTTAAGATTTCTGATGTGGTAAGCAAGGCACTTCTTGATAAGAAACTTATATTGATTTCTGCAGAGCACAACACTATCCGTTTTGTTCCGCCTCTTGTTATAGAGCGTGAGCATGTGGCAGAGATGAAGGAAAAGTTTATGGAAGTTCTTGATGAAATTTGATAAACCGGAGATTGTTTTTTTCTGATTCGTACCAAAGGGCGTCCATTTTAAAATGGACGCCCTTTGGTGCTTTTCAAAAATAATTCATGGGCAGGGTTAAACTTATACTAATTGTTCACTGCCGTTTTCATCTTTTTTTAATTTCAGTATTTCGTCCAAAAGCCGGTTTGCGGCATCCCACTTTGACATAAGAGGAAGTTCGGTTTCGGAATCCTTTGATATAAGTGTCAGTACATTGGTGTCACCCTGAAACCCTGCGCCGTCAACCTTTACATTGTTTGCTGCGATAAGATCAAGATTTTTCTTTTCCAGCTTTTTTCGTGAATTCTCAAGCATATTCTCAGTTTCCATGGAGAAACCACAGAGGAACTGACCTTCTTTCTTATGTTCACCAAGATATTTGAGTATATCTTTTGTTCTTTCAAGAGGAAGGCTCAGATCAGAGCCGTCATCCTTTTTCTTGATTTTATTGTCTGAGATTGTGGCAGGTCTGTAATCCGCTACGGCTGCAGCTTTTATGATGATATCCGATTCGCTCTGTCGTCCGGTTATCTCACGGTACATGTCTTCAGCACTTCTGATATTTACGATATTGACACCGGCAGGGGCAGAAAGTTCCACAGGACCGCTTACGAGAGTTACCTCGGCACCGCGGCATGCGGCAGCGGAAGCAATGCTGTATCCCATCTTTCCGGAGGAACGATTTGTGATGAAGCGAACAGGGTCAAGATCCTCGCAGGTAGGTCCTGCACTTACAAGAAGCTTTAGTCCTGTCATGTCCTTTTCGTGGGCACAGGAATTAACGACCATGTCAACTATGGTTTCAGGACTTGCAAGCTTTCCTGAACCGTTATATCCGCATGCAAGATGACCGCTTTCGGGTTCTATCATAGTGAATCCATAATGTTTAAGCTTAGTGATGTTGTCCTGTACTATAGGGTTCTCCCACATATGTGTATTCATGGCGGGAGCTATAAGTTTTGGGCAACGGCAGGCAAGGAGAGTGGTTGAAAGCATATCATCAGCTATGCCGTTTGCGAGTTTTCCTATGATATTGGCAGTTGCCGGAGCGATGATAACACAATCCGCCTTATCCGCAAGAGCTATATGTTCAACCTCAAAAGGGTGATTTCTGTCAAATGTATCTGTAGTCACTTTATTGTGGCTTAGAGCTTCAAAGGTGTTCGGTGTAATGAAGTTTAATGCATGCTCTGTCATGATGACATCAACATTGGCATGAAGTTTTACAAGTCGGGAGCAAATGTCTGCAGCTTTGTAAGCGGCTATGCCACCTGTTACTCCCAGTAATATATTCTTTCCTTTTAGCATTTTGTTCTCCATTTATGTAAAAATCTTATGTAAGTCACGAAAGAATCGTCACGGATTCGCCAAACTGAATCGTTGTGTTAAAATACCGTGTTATTTGTGTTCTGGCGGGTCATAAAGTACCAAATAAACGTGCAAGCACATGATTTGTACTTTTGACCCTTACATCATCATAATATTCAAACTGTTCAACTGTTTGACTTTTTATAAAGGATCTCAAGTCCGTTCAGCAGAAGGTCAGGTTCGAAATGTGCCTGATGCTTCATCCATGGAAGTACAAGTTTGCTGAGACCGCCTGTAAGTACCAGCGGAAGTTCATCAGCTGAAAGACCCATTTCTTCAGCCACACGCTGGTGAATACCATCTATCATTGCCGCAGTGCCAATGACTACACCATTAATCATACATGAAACTGTATCATCGCCCAAAAGTTTTTCCGGTGCGTCTGCCATGAGTTCAGGGAGCTGAGCTGTCTTTTCGGCTTCTGCATCAAGGCTGAGCTGTACTCCCGGTGAAATCATTCCACCGATAAAGTATCCTTCAGAGTCAAGAGTTGACATAGTGGTGCAGGTGCCCAGGTCGTAGATCATAAGCGGTGAGCCGTATTTTTCTCTTGCGGCAAGCATATCAACCATCCTGTCCATTCCAAGTAAGGACATATCGTAGTTCCTGACAGGAATATCTACATTGTTTTTGTTTGCTATAATCGGCTTTTTGCCTGTGAGACGTTTGATGGCCGATACCAGTATGGGATTAATATCCGGGACAACGGAGGAAATGATGGCTCCGTCGATGGCATTGCTGGAAATTGAATTTTCATAAAATATGGTTTTAAGTTCATTCATGAAGCTGAGCTGATCCCATTTACGTCTTGTCTCTGCTCTGTCCTGAAAAAGCTTAACTCCGTTTTCAAAAAGTCCGATAACGATGTTTGAATTGCCAACATCTATCAAAAGTATTTTCATATTAAAACCGTTTTATAGTGTGCAGCACGCACCATTTTGTGTTATGAGACGGGAATTGGTTCGTATTCCTTTGAACCACTCAAAACCGTTTGATTCTTCAATCAAAAATCAAAGGCAACAGTGCTGCTGATATCTGCAATAAATATTTAAATAAGAAAATGCCGGTCAAAACATAGTGTCTGACCGGCATTATATATTATATTACTTTGTTACTATACGAGCTTTGATAAGCGCTGTCACAATAACAGGAACTATAACAGCAGCCACAAGCATCTCAGGAACACCGTTTGTAAATACAATACCGAGTATAACACCGAGAACCTTATCAACAGGGATGCCGTTTGCTGTAGCATAAGCATTCTTGAAGATGACAAAGATTGAACCCATGACAAGGCTTGTATTGGTTAAAGCACCAAGTGCACCGCAGGCTGCAAGTAAAACAAAACGTACCGCATCATTCATCTTAGGAAGTACTTTCTTGACTGCCATGTAAAGAAGAAATGGTGTAACGCCTACAAGCATACGTGGTACAAAACAGATAAACAAAGCCCATGGTGAACCGTGTGAAAGACCCGGAACAGGAACTGTAGGTGTAAATGCAAAGGATAAGATACTCGGAGTCATGATGTTCTTAAAGAGACTTGTTGCTCCGAAAAGAAATCCGAGAAATGCACCTTTCTTTGGTCCGAGGACGATAGCACCTATGATAACCGGTACATGTAAAATGGTAGCTTTGATAAGTGGCAGATCGATGATTCCAAATGGGGTAAATGCCATGATCAGAACTATAGCTGTAAACATAGCCATGATCGAAAGGTCACGTACCTGGCTTGACACACCGATGCCGGATGCTGAAGTGGTTGTTGAAACATTATTATTCATATTTTCCTCCTGCTGCGGTCTTTGTCTTACGAGGCCTTCTCTATACGACTATCGTACAGAGTCCTCTGCGAAGTATCGCGCAGCTTCATTATGTCATTTGTTGTCTTTGTATGCAATATCCCTAATGATTTTTTTAGAATACAAATGAAGAGTTAATAAAATGTTTATATTGAGAAAATATGATGGAGGTTGTCTGAACTCATGCTTAATCAGTTGATTTAATGTATTAATACTGTGATACATCTGTGACATTATGGGTGATATATTTACTGTCGGAACAAAAATTCCTAAAAAATTAAGAAATATTGTAATTTCAAAGTATACTTGTATGTTATTATGGAGGGGCAATCGATGAATGTAAGAGAAATTAGAAATCCGGTCAGATTTTTCTCAATCGTTGATAGATGTAAGGGAGATATAGAACTCATATCCGGAGCAGGTGATTGTATCAACTTAAGGAGTAAGGTTACTCAGATGTATACACTTGCAAGGATATTTAATCATGGATATGTCAGAGATCTGGAGCTTTCGATATCGGATCCTTCAGACAGAGAGCTGTTTAAGGCTTTGTGATGTGATGCATCCCGGCGCGCGAACATCCGGGTTAAGGTATCAGTATCAATGGTATGTTCTTTTGAAACTCAAATCATATATATAGTATTTTGGCCCATTCATTTTTTGAATGGGCATTTTTTAGGAGATAGTTTTTGTTTATCGATATACTGAAATTCATAATTCATATAATAAAGTATGCCAATGTCTGGTGTTTACTGGCTATTATTGACTCAATATTTGTGATTATGAGTACAAAAGAAAATCATATAGTGAACAGAGCCGTGAAAACTGCAGTATACAGAACAGGAGGTCTGATCATATTTGCTTCCATAGCGGATATGATCGGCTACTATTTTTATGGTTTGAGTGATTTCAGATACCTTGTTTTTCTAGTATATACTGTGATTTACACAGTCCCAATGCTGGTTCCGATAGTTTACAGTGATTCAGTTGAATCAGGTTTTTTGAAAACAAGACACGGACATATTGTACTTCTGATTGTTTTTATGTATGTCGTCAGCATGTTTATAAATCTGTTTATACCTGTATATTTCACTATTGATGAAGGCTGCAAATATGTACAGGGTCAGTTCTGGTATCTCAGGTCAATGATTATGGCATTGATATATTTTGCTGCATTTGCCGAGATCATCAGGAAAAAATATATTTTATCCATGGGGGAGATAAAGACAGTAAACCATGTGATCATTCTTTTTATAGTGGGTGTTATATATACCGATATTTTTTATTCGGGGCAGATCATAGAGATGATCATGGCGGCAGGATTCTCATTTATCACAAGTATGTTCAATAACCTGGAGATGAAAACAGATCCTGTAACGGGCCTTGCCAATCGTGTTCTTTATACCAAGGATGCGTTTAAATACGAGAATGCAGGTTCACTGGTTGTGGTAAGCATCGATGTAAATGATCTTAAAAAAATCAATGACAGACTTGGCCATGCCGTGGGGGATGCATATTTAAGAGCCAGTGCACTGACATACAACAAGTATCTCAGGAAATACGGAAAGATTTACAGAATAGGTGGCGATGAATTTGTGTTCCTCGGAGAGAATCATGATGCAGTAAAAGAAGTAATGGAAAAGCTTGATGGTATGAAAAAAACAGACGAGGAGTTTGGAAACTTTGACCTGTCGGCGGCTTATGGGATTCTGGTGAAGAAATCTGATGAATCTGTTTTTGATGCTGTCAACAAAGCGGATATACTGATGTACCGGTGTAAGCGGAGAATGAAGAAAGATACTATAGGAAAACAATGATTTCATCGTTATTTACACTTATAACTTTTTGTGATTTATGCATGAATTTATTTCATGGATTTTGTGCAATTAATTTTAAGTTTATTGTTTACATTTTTGATAATTGAATATATCATACTGATAACAAAAAGAAATTTTCTCACAGAATTCAATCTGAGAGTATGATTTCATATATAGATCTTCAGGGAAGGTGAAATTCCTTATCGGCGGTATAGCCCGCGAGCCTTTTGGCATGATCCGGTTTGATTCCGGGGCCGACAGTAAAGTCTGGATGAAAGAAGATGTGTGACAGATCGATGATTCGATTTTTTGCTTTTGTATGAAGCTGAACCCTGAAACATTATGTTTCAGGGTTTTTATTTTGCTTTATCGGTTAAAACATAAATCAGTAAAAAGTATCGAAACAGATACTGTCAGTATTATTTTCTATCCGGTGTCTTTCAAGGATATTTAGTAAACGCTGATTAAAGCGTTTCTCTGACCGGATTTTCGATGCGAAGCATCAATTTCCTTAGAATTTTTCTTTCTCTTGATCGGAGAGGAGTCCACTTGGATGAACAACAATATATGAGACGAGCCATAGCACTTGCAAGACTTGGTGAAGGATGGTGCCATCCGAATCCACTGGTAGGTGCTGTGATTGTGAAGAACGGAAGCATTATAGGCGAAGGGTATCATGAAAGATACGGAGAACCTCATGCTGAGCGAAATGCTCTTGGTAATCTCAGCGAATCGGCGGAGGGAGCCACTATTTATGTCACGTTGGAACCCTGCTGTCATCACGGAAAGCAGCCTCCATGCACTGAGGCCATCATTTCACATGGCATAGGAAAAGTGGTTATAGGCTCCCGGGATCCTAATCCTTTGGTTGCAGGAAAAGGTGTATCAATCCTTAGATCACATGGAATCGAGGTTGTGGAGGATTTTCTTAGAGAGGAATGCGATGAATTAAATCCTGTATTCTTCCATTACATAACAGAGAAAACTCCTTATGTGAAAATGAAATATGCCATGACCATGGATGGAAAGATAGCCACCAAAACCGGTGAGTCCAAATGGATTACGGGAGAACCGGCAAGAGAACGTGTTCATAAAATGCGTCATGCTTCAATGGGTATCATGGCGGGTATAGGCACGGTGCTTACTGATGATCCGCTGTTAAACTGCAGGATTCCAAACGGAAAATCACCCGTAAGGATAATCTGTGACAGTAATCTAAGGATACCAATGAGTTCTCAGATCATTAATACAGTAAAGCAATACAGAACTATTCTGGTTTGTGCACAGAAGGAAATGGCATATGGTGATGTGAAAGATACAAAGTACAGTTCACTAAAAGACAGTACATACGGTGATGTACAGGATATAAAGTACGATTCACAAAATGGCTATATGCAGAATGATAAAGCACTTTCCGATAAGAAAAATCTGCAAGAGCCGAGTGTTGATCAGCTTTACAGCAAGATCAGGGAGCTTATCAATACGGGAGTCGAGATCATCAATTGTCCGGCGGAGGGTGATGGTAACAGGGTTGACTTAAAGAAACTTATGATGCTTCTCGGTGAAAAGGGCATAGACAGCATACTTCTCGAAGGAGGAGCCACGTTAAATGAAGAGGCATTAAAAACAGGCATAGTAAATGAAATAAATGTTTTCATGGCACCAAAGATTTTCGGTGGAAATGCGAAATCTCCTGTTGGAGGTGAGGGAGTGATGCATCCTGATGAGGCATACAGATTCATCCTTAAAAACATTGAACATACAGGTGAAGATGTACTTTTGAGGTATATCAGAGATGATGTCAGGCAGGTGCCTTGTAGACTGTGACGTGAGTATCAATAGTATTTGCCACTCACTGATTAGCGCCAACGCACACATTCGTGTGCATAGAGCAGGAATCCTTACATCAGTTCGGGATGATTGAGTTGTACCGGATGTGATGAAGTAAAAATGGGAGGAAACAAGAAAAGAATGTTTACCGGAATAGTTGAAGAAAAAGGAACTATCAGGGAATTAAGGTTAAATGGAAGTTCCGGTAAGATCCGCATTGCCTGTCGAAAAGTCCTGGAGGATACCAAAAAAGGAGACAGTATAGCGGTAAACGGGATATGTCTGACCGTCACTGAATTGTATGAAGATGCATTCACCGCAGATGTCATGGCGGAGACTGTACGAAGAAGTTCACTGTCTGAAGCAGGACTTAACGACCCTGTGAATCTTGAGCGGGCAATGGCGATGAACGGCAGATTCGGAGGACATATAGTTTCGGGACATATAGACGGAACAGGGCATATCAGGGAGATAAAAAAAGAAGAAAATGCAGTATGGTTTACTATTGAGGCCCCTCAACGGATACTTCGTTATGTGATAGAAAAGGGATCCATTGCGATAGACGGTATTAGTCTTACGGTGGCCTATGTTGACAAACATGTTTTCAAAGTCTCGGTAATTCCGCATACCATCAGGGAGACAACATTGGCAGCAAAGAAACCGGGAGATAAGGTGAATCTTGAAAATGATGTTTTAGCGAAGTATGTGGCTAAGTTTCTCCGTACAGAAAGATCTTTTACGGGGAGTGAAGATAGTGCGGATCAAGATATTGAACCATCAGTCATGAAATCCCCGGATGAAGGCGGGATAACGATGGAATTTCTTGAAAGATATGGTTTTTAAGGGAGCCGGTCAGATAGACATCTCAAGCAACAGATAAACGGATGAATACATATATTTACAGCCAGTTAGATTGTCTTTTGTATGTCAGAAATTAACAGCAAAAAAACTTTGTTTATAGATGAGAGGAGAAATATAGAGATGGAACACAGATATTCGAGTATAGAGAAGGCTTTGGAGGATCTTCGTAACGGAAAGATAATACTCTGTTCTGATGACCCGGACAGAGAGAATGAATGCGATATGATCTGTGCGGCTGAGTTTGCCACACAGGAAAATATCAATTTTATGGCGAGTCACGCAAAGGGGCTTATCTGTACACCGATGAGTCAGCAGATCGCCAACAGACTTATGCTGGCACCCATGGTTTCGGAAAATACAGACAATCATGAAACGGCATTTACAGTATCGGTGGATCATATAGACACAACAACCGGAATATCAGCGGTGGAAAGAGGCCTCACAATGCGTGAGCTTGCATCAGGCAGCTCCAAAAGTACTGATTTCAGAAGACCGGGTCATGTTTTTCCGCTAACAGCAAGACATGGCGGTGTACTTGTCAGAAACGGTCATACAGAGGCTACAGTTGATCTACTGAGACTGGCAGGACTTACAGAGTGCGGAGTCTGCTGTGAAATAATGGCAGAAGACGGTACCATGATGAAAAATGAAGATCTCTGGGCGATGGCAGATGAGTATGAACTTACATTTATCACGATAAAAGATCTGCAAACCTACATTCGAATCAATGAGAAACATGTTGTAAAAGAGGCAACAGCAAAGCTTCCGACGAAATACGGTGAGTTTCAGATGTATGGATATATAAATGACATCACAGGTGAGCATCACGTGGCTCTTGTAAAGGGTGATATCGCTGATGGCGAAAATGTATTATGCAGAGTTCATTCAGAATGTCTGACAGGGGATACCTTCGGTTCACTCAGATGTGACTGCGGTCTTCAGCTTGAAAAATCCATGCAGATGATAAATGAGGAGGGTAGAGGTATCTTACTGTACATGCGTCAGGAAGGTCGTGGTATAGGTCTTATCAACAAGATAAAAGCCTATGCACTTCAGGAAGAGGGGTACGATACGGTTGAGGCCAATGTAAAGCTCGGTTTTGCTCCCGATATGCGTGAGTACTGGGTGGGTGCGCAGATACTGAGAGATCTGGGCGTGAAGTCTCTTAGACTTCTCACCAACAATCCCGACAAGGTTTATTCACTGAAGGATTTCGGATTAACGATAAGCGAAAGAGTTCCCATAGAGATACCTGCTCAAATCTATGACAGACGCTATCTCAGAACGAAGATGACTAAGATGGGGCATATATTCAAGGCGATAGATTTGACTGAAGGTTCACAGGAACCGGCGTAAGATGTAGTATCCTATGACGTTGGTGCAGGATAGTTACAGAAATAATGAAAATCCAAATTAACATGATGCAGCACATTGCACACGAATGTGTGCGTTGGAGCTGATTAGTGAGTGGCAAATACTTTTTACACTCATGTGATTTATATATTACTGATTAAGGAGAAAAGAAAATGAAGGAAATCAATGTTTTAGAGGGAAAGCTTGTTGCCAGAGAAGGTATGAAGGTAGGAATCGTAGCTGCAAGATTCAATGAAATCATAGTAAATAAACTTCTGGGTGGAGCAGTTGACGGACTCGTACGTCACGGAGTTGAAAGTGAAAATATCACTGCTGCATGGGTTCCTGGAGCATTTGAAATACCCGCAGTTGTAAAGAAAATGGCTAAGAGCGACAAGTATGATGCCATCATTGCCCTTGGAGCTGTTATCCGCGGACAGACAAGTCACTATGACTATGTTTGCAATGAAGTTTCAAAGGGAATCGCTCAGGTATCTCTTGAGACAGGTAAGCCTGTAATGTTCGGTATCCTCACAACGGATAATATTGAGCAGGCAATATCAAGAGCCGGCAGCAAGGCAGGAAATAAGGGCTATGATTGTGCCGTCGGTGCCATTGAAATGGTTAATGTCATGGAGCAGCTTTGATTTATATTTGAAGACGTGAGTGTCAAAAGTGTTTGCCGGGACTGTGAAATTTTTTTCGGTAAAATGCCATATAGGATTTGATGTGAGGATTCGCGTGAAAGGGACCGGTTTTGATTCCGGTCCCTTACGTTTTATGACTTTCTTATGATGGTTTTCTTTGTGTCGCTGTCATCTTCTGGCTCTGCAGGAGCTTCAAACACAGCTTTACTGCCGTCCCATGTAAAGTTTACAAATTCTGTATTATAGGTTCTGTCCAGCATATCAGTGATTGTATAGCGCATTCTGTATTTTCCTTTAGGAAGTACAGTATCCTGAACATCGAGGCTATAGTCTATAGTCACAGGATCATTGTATCGCATGTCACCGATCTTCTTCAGATAATCACTGTATATAGGGGTACATATTTCCATCTGTGCTCCCAAAAGATCTGCCATGGAATAAGCATTTCTATCCGAAAGACCTGATGAAGAATCATAACCGTCCCAGATTCCTGCCAGCTGATAACGCACTATATGTTCTTCCAATGTATCTGCTTCAGGTTCATCTTCAATAGTATTTGTCAGACCTTCAGGGTACTCTGCCAGGATTCTGAGTTTCATCAGTCTTTCACTATTGATCTCCGGAACACGTACTGTCGCCTGCATGAGAACAGTATTACCCTGAATATCCTTAGTGGCCACATGAAGGAATTTATCATCTATTGCAGGCCATTTTCCCGTGAAATCTGCAGTATATGTAAGAATGTTGTCGGTATAACCCAAAAACTTCAGATCTTCACTTTGACCGAGATCGTGCCACTCCTGATACTGCTCATCAAAACTCTGGATTTCGTAGCATATCGAGCCTCCGCTATCCACGCCTGAATAGATGTGAATAAGCTGTTGGCTGTTATCTTCGGAATTCTCAGTTTCAAACTTCACCGTATAAAGTTCCGGCTTAAGCTGAGGTATCTCCCCTGAAATTTCACAAGCCCATTCCGGGGCATCCCATTTCAGACTTACAGCATCGAGGAAAGCCATCTGCCATGGATTCTTACAGGTTCTGGCAAAACGATCCAGCTTATCTGTGGTGCCGTTGTAGGTGATAAATGCAGATAAACCGTGAGAATACGGATGATAGGAACCGCGGACACAGGTCACTACAGCATCGTCAACTGCATTTTCGAGTTTCAAAACGGTCTCCTTTGATATGCCGCCATTTCGTCCTCTCCGTGCCAGATCATACAGATCCCACATATCACGATCTTTATATCTGTCGGTTTTGCTTACAGCGCTAAGATATTGTCCGAAAGCAACAGGGTCAGGAATCAGTGCAATTACTTCTTTCATATATGCTTCAAAAGCTTCTGCTACAGGAGCTATCTTTTTAAGGTCTATAGTAGAGAAGGTAAGACCTTTCAGACTGCCGTCATCTGCCATTTCAGCGTACATGATCTGAGTAGCATTACATATATTAGATCCAAGCCTAGGTGCTTCGCACTCCGGCTCATCATAAAGTGACTGGAGCCACTCTGCGTAATTGCTGCCGTATCCCGGAAGTACTTCTTCTGATGCTATCAGATAGTCTGCATAGGACTGAATCGCCTGTGCTGTCTCAAGTGAAGCCATAAGGCAGGCGTCCGTCATGACTAAATCAAAATGTAAACCGGCGTCCTTCAAGGCTCTTTCAAGACCTTCCAGACTCATGATGGATTTGTCATGCAGTTCGTCCACTATCAGACCGGAGGAGCTTCCGCCGCCATGATCCCAGATAATGAGCAGATGCTTCTTTGCAGGGTAGTTCTCAGCGCCCCAGGTGATAAAGTCAGATAATGTGGTATATTTCGCCATGGAGGCATTGTCCAGTTCATCCTTAAGGACAAATCCCTCATCACCATAGCTCCAGCGTTGTAATTTGTCTGTGGCAATGTCTATGCCGATTCGTTCCTTGGTATCCCATTTTTTGGTTCCGCCGGTTTGAATCAGGACATTGACTTTGTCGTCCGGAATGGTGCTTTTAATCATTTCAAGGTTGGTGGTTGCCATTCCACCTGCAGATTCCAGATCAGTTCCGCAAAGATAGATCATTACATCCCACTCAGCCGTCAACTTGTAAAGTTCGTTGGCTGAAGCCTTTTTTTCATCATGCACTTTTGCCGTCACTTCAGCTTTGGCTACTGTTTTGGTTTCTGCCTTGGTTTCTTCCGTCTGTGTTGTTTCTTCTTTTTTCTCATTATCTGCATAAGCAAAAAACAGCGTAATGCTGCTTATGATACACAGTACCAAAATGAGACATAAGATTTTAGAAAGCCTTTTCATTTACGCTCCTTTCCTGTGAATTTTGTTTAAATGCTTAATTTCTTCAGGGATGGCTGCCACCATAGCTTTAGGTCCAAATGATGTGATTTTCATGGTTGTTTTGTCCCTCCTAAAAATGCGCATGTTAAAAAATATCATTCCGCGTGAAAAGGTGTCATACTTAGCCTTTTCAACAACAGCCTATTTAGTTTTATATCGGCAGGAACAGGTAAATGGATTAGAAAATGTTTGATGATGTTTATAGGGAAACGCTGATTAAAGCGTTTTCCTGGTCGTCATAATAATAAAGTCATTATATCGATGTGCTTTTCTGTCGAAAAATCATTAATGATGATTATTTACGAAAGGAGCACTATGAAAAAACTGATTTCTTTAGCATTGGTAATGGCTTTGGGTGCAGGTCTTGTTTCCTGTGATGCAGCTCTTGATACTCCACTTGCAGAATCTAAGGCAGAGACCATTGAAACAACGGAATCTTCGGCGTCGGAAGAGAAGAACAGTGAGGGAAAACACGAAATCACAAGTGAATCCTATCCGCTCTATATGAACAACGATCCCATGGGAATGGATCTGAAGCTTTATTTCCTTGATGGAGTGAAGGATCTTCCATATATTGAGTCTGAAGATATTCATTTCCTGATTAATGATGCCGTTCTTGGCGATGAGGAAGCGGGCATAAGCTTTTCTATGGAAAAGGATGGTTCCATCGTGACTTACACCCGTCATAACAAGGATGAGAATGCTTTTGATAATGACATTCCTTTAACATTTGATTTTGATAAAAAAACCATCGATTTCATGGACTTTGATTTGTTTTGCAAGAGTCCGAAAAGCTCTACATTGCTGGATATGACATCAATGAATGTTTTTAACGAGAAGGGAGAACCGGCTGTATTTAAAAAGGTAGACAGAGGGTCACTGGACCGTTACGGTGACAGTCTGGTACTTTCGCTGGGGGATTATGGCATAGATATGATAATGCAGGATGGTCTCTATCTTGTGCCGCTTCAGACTGTTAATGATTTTCTTATCGCTGCCCCATGTGGTGCAAACCTCTTTTTCAACGGAAAAAGTCTGATTTTAACAGCCAAAGTAAGCGAATGTGAAGATCTTTACTATGCGGGAGAAACCGGTGAGAGAAGTGATGCCCTTATAGAATATGGATATAACGAGCTGTGTCTCATGCTGGACTATCTGTATGGTCTTAAGGAGCCTCATGAAATCAAACACTTTGCTGAACTTTTCCATGAAAATGGACTTGAACCGGTATTAAAGATGACTGATACCGAAAATGCAGACAGGGCAATATATCGTATGATAAATGATTACCTCGATGATGGGCATTCTCAGTTCACAGGCTATTCTTATTTAAGTGGTAAATCAGATTATAAGCCACCTAAGGGAGCTTCTGAGTTCAGATGGGGTAATCATTATGAAAGATATTTAAAGGCTCGTGAGAAGTTTTATCCTGACGGAATACCCGGATATGAGGAGGTGGGTAACACCGCATATATCACATTCGATCAATTCTATATGGATGATACGGACGGAGAAGCTTATTATAAAGTAGAGGATCCTAAGGATTTCTCTGACGAAAATACCATTGAGCTTATCATGAAAGCACACTCCATGATCACCAGGGAGAACAGCCCTATCGAAAATGTAGTTATCGATTTAAGCTGTAATCTGGGCGGTGTAGCCGATACAGCTGTATTCACTCTTGGCTGGTTCCTTGGAGAGGCTTCCATCGGTATGAAGAATACTATGACCGGTGCGATGTGCAGTTCCACATATCGCTGCGATGTAAACCGTGATCGTGAGTTCGATGAGAAGGATGAACTTGGAGACAGGAGATTGTTCTGTCTGACATCTCCGGTAAGTTTTTCTTGCGGAAATCTGGTTCCTTGTATCTTTAAGGAATCCAATAGGGTTACTCTTCTGGGAAGAACATCAGGCGGCGGAAGTTGCGTTGTTGAACCTGTTTCATCAGCATGGGGAACATCATTCCAGCTGTCGGGAATCAGACGTATTTCTTTCGTAATGAACGGTGCGTTCTATGACGTTGACCGTGGTGCTGAACCGGATTACTCAATCAGTACACCGGAACAGTATTATGATCGTAAAGCCCTGACAGAATACATTAATTCTATTTATTAAAATTCAGTATGGAGGATTTGAAATGGAAGATCAGAGTAATTTTAATTTATTGGTATCATTTATCATATATCTTCTTTTAGTTATAGCAATGTGGAAGATCTTTGTTAAAGCCGGTGAGGCAGGCTGGAAGAGTCTGATTCCGATCGTTGACTTTTATTACCTTTTCAAAATTGCCATGGGAAATGGATGGCTCTTTCTGCTGATGCTTATTCCGATTATAAATGTTGTGATAATATATATAATGTTTTGGAAACTGGCAAAGTCCTTTGGGTTTGGCGTAGGTATGCGCATACTTACGATGCTTATTCCGAATCTGGGTACGTTGATTATCGGCTTCGGAGGATCACAGTATATCGGCCCGCAGTAGGTTACGTGCGTTTGTTTTCTTAGGGAATGAACTTCTGATACATGGCGACATATCTTAACAGAGGGAAAGGTTTTATAAATGCAGACAAATATCAGAGAGATAAAAGTTACAGAAATCGGCGATATCCATATTGGACAGACAGAAGATACAAAGGCCGCTACAGGCTGCACTGTATTTATAAGTGAAAAAGGTATGTCTGCCGGACTTGATGTAAGAGGCGGCGGACCGGCTTCAAGAGAAAGTGAGCTATTGAAGCCTCTCGCTTCAACACAGATTGTTCATGGAGTCGTGCTTGCAGGCGGAAGTGCCTATGGCCTTAGTGCGGCAACCGGAGTGATGAAGTATCTGGAAGAGAAAGGTATAGGTTTTGATACCGGAGTTGCAAAGGTCCCTCTTGTTGTACAGTCTGATTTGTTCGACCTTACTGTTGGAGATCCAAGGGTAAGGCCGGACGAGAGGATGGGATATGAGGCTGCCAGACTTGCTATGGAAGCACCGAATTACCGTGATGGTAACTTAGGAGCAGGGTGCGGAGCTTCGGTAGGAAAGATAGCCGGAATGGAAACCTGCATGAAGACCGGTATAGGAAGCTATGCGGTTCAGATAGACGAATTAAAGATAGGTGCAGTTGTTGCGCTCAATGCATTAGGCGACGTATTTGAATATAAATCCGGTAAAAAGATAGCAGGTCTTTTGACTGAAAACAAAAAGAGCTTCAGAGATACAGTGGAATATATGTCACATAAGAGTGATGTAGTTGACAACAGATTTACAGGCAATACAACATTGGGAGTTGTGATAACCAATGCAGCATTTGATAAATCTCATCTATGCAAAATAGCGGGAATGGCTCATGACGGATATGCAAGGTCTATACGACCGGTACATACAAGTGCTGATGGTGACAGCATTTATGCGGTTTCTGTAGGTGATGTCAGAGCCGATCATGATCTCGTCGGGATTTGGGCAGCTGAAGTTATAAGTGCCGCCATTGAACGCGCAGTGTACAGTGCAGAGAGTGCCTATGGCTATCCTTCCGCAAGTTCTATGAAGGAACTATAATACTTAATTGAAATGAATGTTTATGATTTTAAAAACATCTATCGTTATATAAGTCATACAATAAAAAGTCTGCAATAACTGTAACCTTTTATATAACAGTAAATTTGCAATGTTAAACGCTCATTTGAGCATTAACTGTTGCAATTAAGCATTTAACATTTCAATTAACGACCTATCACTATGCGTCATTATCTTTTCGTTAAACAAGAGTTTAGCGCAATAATATAAACAATTAAATGTTGTTCCGTTCCTAAAATGAAATAGTTAACGAGACTTTTTGGAAATATTATACCACAAAAGGTCTCGTTAACCTCTTCAATTGCCGTGATGTAGGTCTATTCATATAATGGATATATGGATAGATAAAAAAACGAATTAGAAACAAAAAACAAAATAAAAAAGATTGTTCAGGATAACCTTCCTTCATTTGCTTCAAGATATTTCAAAGCAAATATGGATGTTAAATCACCTCAATCCCTGTATGGATACGCTTTGGATATGATATCTCCGGAATTTAATGCCATAAGCATTGAATCTAAGGTATCATAGTACGTGGCATCTTTTGCGCCCTTTAATTGCTGAGAATTACGTTCAAAATAACCTTCCTCATTCATTATTCTTCCTATATATCTTCCGGTCTCTCTGAATTTAGTCATTTCTTCTTCTGTCATGTTAAGCATTGTCAGAATGCCAACCTTTTTGATTTCTGTATCTTTTGCAGTTGATTCTGTCTGCTCCAAACCAGCATTAATATTTGTTTTCTCATCAGTTGTTTCGCTACTCACAGCTTCAGTTTCACTTATTGAAGCCTCAGTGCAAGTTAAAGAGATGTGGCGAGTGCTTCACAGATCCAAAACGATTCGTGATTAAAAGAACCTTAGATGACATGGCGAGTGCTTCATGGATTCAGGGTTCTTTTTTTGTGTGAGTTTTTGCACACATATTGATTAGTAGAGTTAGAAATTCTCGATTAACAACAAAATACAAAGTATGGTCATGATGAGATATTCAAGTAGTTTCGGAAATTTCGTCAGTTGCATTTAGGACTTCTATTAATGCCTTTTTCTGCCTTAATATCAGACTTACAGATGCCAATCTAATTGGCTCTTTGTTGCTATATGTCGTTGTGGTTTTATGCTTATTCCATGTGAGCGTTCTGACTCTTTCTGAGAAACACTTTATAAGTATTATCAATCGCAAAAGCTCCCAAAGGCGCGGTGATCACAATTGCCAGTACTGCAACAGTAAGAACCAGGTCTCCGCAGGATAATCCTGCACTTAAAGGGATACCTCCGATTGCTGCTTGAACCGTTGCTTTAGGAGTATATGCCATCATAGTAAACAATCTCTCCTTGGTATTCAGATCAGTACCGATGAGGCAGACAAACACTCCTAGCATTCTGAAAAGTAAAGCTCCGGCGACCAGTAAAACAGCTTTTACGCCAACGCTTTCAAGATAGCTTATATTAACAGTTGCACCAACTAAGACAAAGAGGAAAACTTCTGCGATAACCCATAATTTATTATATTTGGATTGTAATCTTTCAGACACTACTGCTCTGTATTTCGTAAGGCCTACCCCTATAAACATTATAGCAATCAGCGCAGAATAAGTAATAGGTGTATGAAGCATATCTTCCAGGTGAACCAGAATGAAGGAAACCGATAGTATTATCATGATTTTTACGGTATCTCTCATGTGGAAATATTTAAAAAGAAGAGCCAGCATCCGTCCGGTGAACAGACCTATGAGGATTCCAAGTACGATAGAGACCGGGATATTTACAAAACGAACAAACGATATACCTTCCCCTTGGATTATTCCCAAAAATGTTGTAAACAACACAATGACATATACATCATCCACTGAGGCACCGGCAAGTATGAGCTGAGGGATCTGCTTTTTTACTCCATAGCCTTCCTCAATGAGTTTCACCATTCTAGGAACAACTACTGCCGGAGAAACAGCCGCGAGAACTGCTCCCATGATGGCTGCTTCCAACATTGAAATACCCATAAGTCCTGGAGCAAAACACAGCATACCAATCAACTCAAAGCTGGCTGGTATAAAGCACATCATAAGTGCCGGACGTCCTATCTTCTTTAACCTGGAAATATCCAGACTTAAACCGGCTCTTGTCAGAATTATAATGAGTGCGATCTTTCTGATATCTGAAGATATTGAAAGAACAGAATGGTCGATAATGTTTAAAACATATGGACCTAACACAATTCCTGTGATCAGCATTCCGATTAACCCAGGGAGCTTTACCCGTTTACATATAAAGCTCAGAACAAGACCCAAAAGCATCATCATAGCAACACTAAATAACATAATTTATCCTCCTAAAGACGCAGAAAAAGCTGACACTTTCTGCGTTGATAATTCGCAGAAGTCATCAGCTTTTAAATAGCGGTTTTAGTAATCATACTACGGGAGAACTTCATTCCCTTGTCTATGTATTATATAGTTCCTTTTACCGGATAGCAATATAATTGAGAGGTAATAATTAAGAACAGCCTATATTTTGTATAGATTATAATATCGAGTATATTATTTTTAGAAAATACAATCATATTGGATAATTTTGGAAAGATCTAAATTTCACTCCCCAAATCCATAGAATCGTGATGCAGATGGGTCTCGTTAACTTCTTCAAAAAAGTCGTGATCCGTCTATTAAGTTCGCGCATCTTTAGGAAACCTGTATGCAAAAACTCGCGAAAACACGTAAAATCTTGATTATTTA
This sequence comes from Oribacterium sp. WCC10, assembly GCF_900113415.1. GTDB lineage: Bacteria > Bacillota > Clostridia > Lachnospirales > Lachnospiraceae > Oribacterium. Next base: position 128,451 of record NZ_FOPH01000003.1, read on the forward strand.
AACCCATGAAAAAAGACCTTTTTAAGGGATTTTCGTAATATACCCCCAAAAAGGTCTCGTTAAGTTTTTCATTTAAGCTAAAAAACAAAGTTAATATTATTGTTCGGGATAAGCTGCCAAAGTTTGCGTCAAGATATTTCAAAGCAAATATGGAAACCAAATCAATACAATCACTGTATGGATATGCTTTGGATCTGACATCTTTCTTTGAGTATTTAAAATACCGCGAGCCAGATTCATTTGACGTAGCCAGGATGACTCTTTTAGACCTTAATGAGCTTACTTCTTCGGTCATTGAAGATTATCTTGATTACAGTAGAGAATACACTGATAAGGGCGTAATAAAGACCCGGTCTGAAGCAGCCATAAAGCGCAGATACAGCTCCCTCTCCTCTTTCTTTAATTACTATTACAAGCTGGATATGATAGATAGGAATCCAGTATCAAAAGTAACGCCACCCAGAATTAAGAAACAATATCAGATTACGCCGTCAGTAAAAGATTTCCTTAATATCTTCCTCTATCTCCTCAATGGTAGATTTACGGAATTTCTGATCCTTAAAGTAAGTGCAGAATAGGCAATGGTTGTGTGAACAGACTTCTGTCGTCTGCAAATATCCGTCAGCAGTTTCATATGGTGGACCCGAGATCTGTAAGGAAGCTGAGATTGAGCGCCCTACATTCTACTATCATTTCAAGGACAAATATGACCTAATGGCATGGATGATCTTTCAATCCATGACCCTTTGCCCCGTAATGGAAGCTGATTACCGGTCCTGCAATGTCTGTTTGATTTGTTATATTAGCTGACATAATACTTAGTCAGGAAATAGGTTCTGTCCCAATCGACGATATTCATGGCTGACTCCTTCTCAGCACGGATGTCATGCTCGTCAAAAACCATCACTTGCTTATCCTTAAGATCGTAGAGCGGCCAATCATAAGCCTTCCCGTCAGGCGAGATGTCGCCAGAAAGGGAAGGATTACCGCATTTGGCGAACTGTACCCACATTTTTCGCATGATTTTGGAGAATTTCTTATCGAATTCCCTTCCTGTAACTAAGGTTTCCTCCGCATGGTTGAACAGTTCCGAGAGTTCTACCGCATGCCCGCTCTTCAACAGCGGAACAGCGGACTCTACCCTGAAGTAATAGACATATGTCTTGCCACCGCCCCTGACCTGATTCTCTGCCGTTCTGATAAGCGGTGCATTGAACCAGTACTGGTCAAGAAAGCTGCTGAGTTTCTCATAATCCTCTCCCCGGCTGTTCTCGAAATAGCTTTCTACCAATGCCTTTTCCTCATCCGTACACTGTGCGAGCTTCTCGGCCTTACAGTTCTTTGCCCAAGGCATGAAGCCCTCTACTCCAAAACCGGCCACGAAATAGCTGCATTCATCCTTAGTGCAGCCCTGCATGAAGTCGAGGTCCTTGGCAGCTCCGGCTTCGTAGGCGTCGAATGCCTCCAGTGGAAGAAAACTGCCGTCGCGCTCAGGAGTTGTAAGTGGCATTGAGATTACCTGGGATGCCACCTCTACGATCTTGTTAATTTCAATCTTCTGAAGATCGGCTACTGTTTTGCAGTCCAGTGCCTTCAGTAGGGCGTTCGTGCAGGCGATGGACTGCTCTTTGGATCTGCAAAAAGCGGGCGATCCGCTTTGGGCGATGACACGCTTGAAATACCGGTGCGAACCCTTCACCAAAGGCAGCAGAGAAACTGAACCGCCCCCGGCAGACTGGCCGAAGATGGTCACTTTATCAGGATCACCACCGAAGCCCTCAATATTCTCATGAATCCATTTCAGCGCTGCCAATTGATCCATTAGCCCTAAGTTCTGAGCGTCCGGGTAATCCGCTCCGTCAGGCAGATGCGACAGGCGAAGGAACCCGAGTGCGTTAAGCCGGTACTCGATGGAGACGAGGATTATATCCGGATTTTCATGCACGAAGTTGGTTCCCTCCTCCCGTGGCTCGGTTGTAGCTCCAAGTTCATAGGCACCGCCGTGGATCCACACCATTACCGGCTTCTTCCCGGATCCCTCATCATCAGCCTTCCACAGGTTCAGATGAAGACAATCCTCACCCTGAGGGTAGAGTGAACCCATCTGCCCGACATTGCCTATCTGGCAGGGAATCTTCCCGAAGTAATACGCTTCGTACACGCCATCATCTGGAACTACGTCAACCGGTGCCTTCCACCGCAGATCCCCGACAGGCTGCTTCCCGACAAAGGGTATACCCTTATAGGCAATGATATTTTCAGTCTTTTTTCCGACAAATGTGCCGTTGACACATTTGACCGCCAGCGACTTGTCATAATCACCATTGGTTATTTTATTGTTTTCGCCATACAAAGCCTGCATCCTGGATGTGGCTTCACTTATACTAACACTATCCAACATACCCATTTTCAGATCTCCTTTCTCTCATACGTAAATCTATGCGTTTGCGAAACGCTAATTAACTCTCTTCCCTGCAAAATAAACATCAGTCGGTTTGTTGTAACTGAAGCCTTCCTTCTCTGTTGTAAGCAGGTCTTTGTCGAATACCAGATAATCAGCATCCTTACCGGCCGTGATAGAACCCTTTTTATCCTCAATACCAAGCTGCTTTGCGCCATTGATCGTAAAGCCCAAAAGCATCTCTTCAATGCTCATCCTCTCATTTTCAGGCGGAAATACCGTATCGCATCTGGTCCATTCATAACCTCTGGTCTTTTCGGTAATCTTCCGTGTCATGCCGACTTCCATGCCAAGATACGGATTCCATGTTGTAAAATCTTCAAAAGTGATGTTGTCACTTGACCATGTAACCAATCGTGCTCCCTTCGTTCAAGGCTTGTATACCTCTTCCCCGTCCACAATGGTTGCTATGAGATTTGCCTGTGCAACCTTTTCAATATCGTCATGGAGGAAGTCGCAATCATAAACAGTCATATTGGCGATCTTGCCGAACTCGATGGAGCCCAGACGATGCTCCTGGTGCCAGGCGTACGCGACATTTATGGTCAGGGCACGCAGGGACTGTTCACGTGTGATCGCTTCCTTGACATTGAGCGGTAACGTTTCTATACCCAATGTCTTTGGCGCATTACGGGTTTCAGCCATGTAAATACTGTTTCTGATACTGAAGGACGGTGAAACAGGATAGTCCGAATGGAACACGGTACATGCGCCCGCATCAAAGAAGGACTTGATCGGGTATGAGTTTTCTGCCAGTTCCTTACCGACGTAAGATTCCTCAATCTCATAGAAGCCCGGAATTTTCGCAGTCCACAGCGGAGGAACTGCCGGAATGGAGCGGGTTTGGCCCATGCGGCGGATATCCTCGTCCGTGACAAAGTGTAGATGTGCCAGAATGTTGCGCTGATCCATATCACCGGTAATTTTTTTCGCGTCCTCGATGCAGCCCAGCATGAAATGGGTCGCGCCGCCGCCCTCGGAGTGAACGTGTACCGAAAGTCCCTCGGCATCTGCCGCTGTGATCAGCTCTACCATCTTGTCATGATCATTGAAGCGTTCATTGCCGTGGTAGCCCGGCTGATCGGCGTAATCCTGGTTCTGCCAGCCTGTGTGCGCTTCGGTCACACCATCTAAGAACGTCTTTACACCGACTACATGGAAGTATTCACCGCTGTATTTTGCGCGGGTCGCGGCGATGCGGGCGACCTCCGCCTTCGGATCTTCCGGATTGTCCGGACACATAAGATACGCATAGGTACGCAGCTTAAGCTTGCCCTCCTGCTCCAGCTCATAGAAAGCCTGAACAGCTATCTCATTGGTAACCTCCGTACCGGCATCGGCCACTGCTGTATAGCCGTTTGCAAGTGCCATATCCTGCCATGCAAGCAGATAGTCCTTGGCATTCTTGAGTGTAGTCGGGAGCTTGGGATACACTTCAAACACAGGTGCTTCACAGATGTAGCCGTCTGGTTCCCCATTTTCATCCACGTGAACCAGATCGTAGCCCATTTTCTTTGCATAAGCCGCATCAATGCCCGCCCATTCCATCGCCTTTGTATTGAGCAGCATGGAGTGACCGCCGCCGGTCTGCATAAGCAGCGGCTTATCGCTGCAGATCTCGTCTAGATACGCTTTGGAAACATATTCGTCATTTTCGATCCACCCTGCTGCCAGATAGAACTCGCGCTGCGGATTCTTTTTTATGAAATCACTGATGATCTCACGGTATTTGTCGTAGTCAGTTGGGATAACCTTGGCTAGATTAGCCTGCCCGATCGCGCGGTCGCCTGCCAGGTAACAGTGGCAGTGGGATTCCAAAAAACCGGGATAGATGAAGTTCTCACCGTAATCCAACACCTGGGCATCTGCACCGGCAAGCTTTTTTACTTCCTCCGCATCACCGATGTAGGCGAACACGCCGTCCTTAACAAGTGCCGCTTTTGCAGTAGGCCTCTTTTCATCCATGGTGATGATGTTGCCGAGAACAATTGTCTGTTTCATCTGTAAAACCTCCTGTCTCATTATTTTATATTTATCGGGAAACGAATTTATTTAATCCGTTTCCTGTAATTATTCACACCTGATCCTCTTTGCCTGACACAAAGCAGGCTACCAGTCCGTAAATGATCGTTGGGCTGATCCATATTTCCGTAAGTAAATAGTCGGTATATTCATTGATAGGACTGATATAAATCACGTAATTGTAAAGTCCGGCAATTGCCATATCAATAATAAAGAGCAGCTGCAGTAATAACTATATCAATGATCTGCGGTAAGCACCGACAGCAGGAAAAGCCCCAGATTATTTGCCAGACTGTCGTTTACATAGGGTTGCATGACTTAGGGAATAGTTGAGCTGTTCCCTCACGCCCTATGGAGTCAGCGGCTTTTTCATGAAACCACATGCTCCGGTGATCCATACATCAAGGGCATATCCAATATAAGAAGTCAGAAACACCACATTGGTTCGGGGATTGATCTCAAGCAGTGTGCGGCACAGCTCCAGTCCATTCGTCTTTCCCATCTCTATATCTAGGAAAGCCAAGGCGATCCGATTTGTTTTCGCGTATTCAACGGCCTCAGAGGGCCGGGTGGTCATATCGTATTTCTCCTCTATAGTTAAGGAGATAAGAAGAAAGTCCGCGTCATTTCAACATATAGTCCAACAATCCTTTGACCTCTGTTATTCTGTCTTCAATCGTATCGCACGCTAATTTCCCGTCTTCAACGATAAGTGCCTGTGGAAACGCCTCCCAGTCGAGACCATCGAAGCCCGAAATCTCGTTGCGATAAAGCTGCAGGGCATCTCCGCTGACAAATTTCAGCAACAAAGCCCGGAGCATCTCGGACAGATCCGCGTTCATTACGCTGCCATACATCTGTAGTGCTTCACTGTTCCCGAGCAATGTTGCTAGAACGTCTGCGGTACCCGAACCCAGATTCTCGATCAGTGCCTTTTCGTCCCAGTACATCAGATGCACCTTGTTTCCACCCTGCGACAGCTTTGCCGCAACACGATAAATACCCAACGCAGTCCATTGCCCGTACAGCTCTGATTTCGCCTCAAGCTCGGATGAAGTCAATGTCTGAGCCTTAATATACGCCCGCATCGCCTCGGCGACGGAACCGTCTATATCGCCCTGAAGGTCGTCCACAGCCGCCTTTACCGCGTCCTTGTAGTTCTTACTGCCGACGGAGGATCGGATCACCTGCATTCCCCCGCCGGTAATGCCGACGATAAACTCGATACCCGAAGCGGCTCCGTTTCGATATGCCTCATACACCTGCTTAGGGATCAGTTTTCCGTCACAGGTCGGTGTGCACATGCTCATCCAAAGCCTTTGCACAGCGTCTTTTAGAGCTTCCGTATCCAGGTGCAAAAGCTCCGCCATCGTCGAAGTGTTTGTTTCTTTCAACAATGCTTTTGCCAGGGCTCTGGAGGCATCCGGCGTATCACAGGCAGACTCCGGGCTGCCGTCGAACACGAAGGCCCTCCGGAACAGACCCCTCGCCTGCTCGCTGGCGGCCAGCAGGCAGATGCAGGTCGCGCCGGACTCGAAGCCCAGCACCGTGATCCGCTCGGGATCACCCCCGAAGGCTCCGATGTTTTCCCTGATCCACTTCAGTGCCGCGATTTGATCCAGCAGCCCGAGGTTCAGGGTGTCCGGGCAGGCCTCCCCGCCGGGAACCTCAGAAAAATCAATGAACCCGAAGATACCGAGGCGATAATTAAAACTGACAAGCACTACATCCTGATTCGCATTTACATAATCCTCACCGTACAGCAGCGGATCGACCGAGCCGCCGTAGGTAAAATCTCCGTGGTGGAACAGCACAAGCACCGGCTTTTTCGCTTCCGTCTTTTCGTCCCCGGTGGCTATATTCAGGTACAGGCAGTCCTCGCTCTGCCGGTGATGCCTTATGATCGAGCCCTTATGCTCCACCTGTATGGCCGAGGCGCCGAAGCTCTTGGCCTCAAACACCGTCTCCGACGCAGGGAGCGGCTCGGGTGCCTTCCATCTCAGTTCGCCTACCGGAGACTTTGCGTAGGGAATCCCCCAAAAGATTCGTGTCTCCTTGTACTTCTTCCCGACGTAGATGCCGTTTCGCGTCCTGACCGCACACTCGACATCATATTCACCGTGAACAGCCCGGTTCCGCTGATTCACTTCCTCGATGTCCCTGTCCGTCACGTCGAACACATAGCCCTCGCTTCCGTCCCCGTAAAGCTTGCAAATCTTTCTGACACGATATCCACGTATGCACAGATTCACCAAAAAGCCGACAATGGGAAGACCCACAACCCACGCAAACTCTTCCTCCAGGTCTTCTATCAGGGACGTGCCCAGCAAATGCCTCGAAACAAACTCGGCGATCAGGAAAATAAGCAGGATCGCCACATAAGTGAATACCCGGTTGACCGTTTTTTGCTGGACGGTCTTGCTGAAAACGATCCTGCTGATGAGCTCCTCCAGCGTAATTCCGAGGGCAAAGCAGACCGCTATGCACGCAGGCTGCGTCCAGCCCAGATACATCGGAATCGTATAGCCAAAGCCATAGCCCAGCGCCGAGATGAAAGCCACCATAAAATCATCGATTGTAAATAACTTCTTCATGATTTTTTTAAGCGTGAGTGTAGACCCACTCTCCGCCCACCATGGTTCCAAGCACGGGCGAATCCTGGATATGCTCCGAATCGCACTTGGTAATATCATCACCAAGTACCACCAAATCTGCTTCCTTCCCGACAGTAATACTGCCCAGCCTGTCATCACAAAGCATCTGATAAGCCTCATTAATGGTGGTCGCTTCGATCATCTGCTCTATCGTTACGCGCTCGCTCGCATTATGCAGTGTGTCCGGACGTCCGGGAAGCTGACGAATCACACCTTTCTGTATGCCTGTAAGCGGATAGGCCGGATTTGTAACAGGATAATCACTGGCAGAGGTTACCGTAACTCCGGCATCAAAGAATGCCTTCATCGGAAGCTGATTTTCAGCACGTTCTTCGCCAAGAACAGCGACCATCATCTGAAAATATTCCGGCTCGAAATCAAACCAGTGGGGATCTGTAGAAGCTATAACGTTTAGTTTAGCCATACGGGGGATATCCGCCCTGTCTACCACCTGAAGATGGGTTATGGCATCCCTGTAATCGTGAGGTCCTGTCTGCTCCAATGCTTTCTCTATGGCATCCAGAGCCATGCAGAGTGCCCCGTCTCCTATGGCATGAGCATGTACCGTAAATCCCAGCTCGTGAGATTTTTTGTATATTTTAATAAGGGTTTCTATGTCAAAGCGAAGCTGCCCATGATGCTTATGCTCGACAGACCACGGATCTGTGTAAGGCTGCTTCATATATGCTGTCGAAGGTGTCCCCGGCATCGTACCGTCTATCTGTATCTTGATATTGCTAAGCTCGAACATGCGCCCCTTGGTCTTCTTTCTAAGCTCTGCCGCATGTTCTATCTCTGCCATCGTATCATGACCTTCCGCCTGAAATACCTGATAAGCGGCATAGACATGCATTTTAAGCTTTCCTTCCATATCAAGCTCATGGCAGGCAAGTGCGGCATTGTCTGTAGTATCCCAGTTGATGATGGGTTCAAGGATCAGGGTCTCTCCATGAGCCAGATATTCCTCCTGATAGTGCAGGAATCCCTCCTTATACTGCTCAACCGAGAACACGGTAAGCTCCTTTAGCAGATCCATAGCACCCTCACGGAAATAACCGGTGGGATTCCCCTGATCATCCCGCGTGATTATTCCGTCACTTATATCCGGCGTGTTTTTGTCGATTCCCAGACGATCCATTGCGGCATGATTCACCCAATAAGAATGATGACCTATATCCGCAAGAACGATCGGTTTATCTGTCAAACCGTTAAGCAGATCAGCAGTGGGACCGTTTGGTCCCATATCCGGTGTGGGTATGAAGCCTGAGCCCTGAATAACATCCAGCTCGGGGCGTTCCTCAATGAACTTCTTTAACGCTTCAAGATGTTCCTGTAAGGTACCCATGGGACTTAGATGTACAAAGAAAAGTGATTCCGTTCCTCCGGGTGCGATATGACCGTGTCCCTCTCCAAATCCAGGAAGAATGATACCTTTATCATACCGAATCTCATCCGTATCCTTGTCAATATATTCCTTAACGCCTTCTTCGTCTCCCACATAGACGAACTTTCCGTCAGAAATCGCAAGTGCCGCAGCCTTGGGCTTTTTCTTATCAACTGTGTAGATATTACCGTAAATGACCTTATTTGCCTTCATTATCTGTATCTCCTCGTATTGTTAATTTACTTTCTTTCCCGCAAAATACACATCCGTCGGTTTGTTATAGCTGAAGCCCTCATGCTTGGCAGTAAGCAGGTCAGTATCAAAAATAAGGAAATCAGCATCCTTACCCTTTTCAATAGAGCCCTTGCTGTCTTCTATACCAAGCTGCTTTGCTCCGTTTATCGTATATCCGAGTATCATTTCTTCTATACTCATTTGCTCATCGGCGGAAGGATTTGCTCTGACGGTCCAGTCTGTTTCGGCGGCTCTGGTCTTCTCGTTTATCCACCTTGTCATGCCGACCTCCATGCCAAGGTATGGACTCCAGTTGTTAAAATCACCATAGTGGATATCGTCGCTGGACCATGTAACATTGGCACCGGTCTTCCAGACCGACTTACAGCGGTACATCTTACCCGCACGCTCCTCGCCAAGCAGCTTACACCATGTCTTATAAGGATCTCCGCCCATGTTTCCCGCATGCCACCAAGGCGTATAATTGGCGTTAACACCTAACTTTGCGAAACGGTCAATATCCGCGTCATCCTGAATCTCAAGATGTGCACAGGTGACTTTCACATGGTACTTATCCCCAAGCTCCTTCTTAGCCATCTCCACACCGTCAAGTACATTACGGGATGCGCCCTCACCTACAGTGTGCAGGTGCAGGTCAAGTCCTGCCTCATTAAGCTGAATAAGAAGCTCTGCGATCTGATCCTTATTGAAAGCAGCCGTTCCCTTGTCCCCGGTATCTTCATAAGGTGTCACAAGTGCTGCCGTTTCAATCTTTAAGGTACCGTCATTGAAAATCTTTAAGGTATGCACCTTAAGGTGTTTCGTATTAAATTCACTGTTAAAGCTCTTAAGCTTTTTTATCGCCTCCGGCACCTGGCGGGGCTGTGTGATCACATAGCAGCCGTCTATATAAACGGGAAGCTCTCCTTCCTCATCAAATTTTTTTAATCGTCTGTAAACCCTCTCATGAAAATCATTGCATTCCGGAATACCGGCATCAAAGACACCCACGACCCCTGCATTGACAGAAAAATCGAACCAACGCTTTAAGGCGGCATCTATCTGTTCATCTGTCAGTTTTTCCGCACCATCGATCAGAAAGCGGGTTTCCGCAGCCGCTTCAAATATATTTCCTGTTATATGTCCATCCTTACGCACATAGTAACTAAGTCCCGGCACGGGATCGATGATATCATCCGTAATGCCATGACGCTTAAGAAGCTTTGAATTTGCCCATATGCTGTGTGCCTCACCCTCTAAGATCATGATCTCACTGTCGGCACAGACAGCATCAAGATCTTCCTTTGTAATCTCTTCACCGTGCAGAAAAACACGCTCCAGAAGGAAATTGTAGCTCTCCTTGCCCGGATTGTTCTTAATATGATCAGCAATAAAGCCAAGGGCTTCCTTTTTGCTGTCACACACGATATACTCGCCCATATCCTTATACTCAAATCCGACGGGCATGGTAACATGGACATGGCTGTCGATGATTCCCGGCATTATGAATTTCCCGTCAAGATCCGTCACCTCGCCCTCATAATCCGAAAGACCGGCATCATTGCCGACATAAACAAATTTGCCATCCTTTACCGCAAGGGCTGTAGCCCGCAGAGTTTTCGTGTTCGATGTAAAGATTTTTGCGTTTCTTATGATTATGTCTGCCTTCATAGGGCCTCCTTTCATTAAGCCAAACCTGATATTAAAAACGATGGGTTACGTATGTTGGAAATAGCCGTGTAGGCTACACGCCGCATTAGCAGACTCTCTTGGATGAGCCGTTTCCAAGGCGCTCTGCCCAGGACATCATCAGGTCCTCACGCCTTCCGAATATATCCTTCTGCATGCCGATGTCATCATCGAAGACCATCGTCTGACGGTCGTCTCCAGAGAACTTCTTCCACTCGTATTTATCGGTGGATGGGTTACCTGTCCGTGCGAAATTGGTCCACATCTCCTTTATGACATGGCGGAACTCGCAATCCTCGGCACTTACGATCTCTCCGCTCCCCATAGGATCCGTTGATGGAGTGTCGAACAGATACGGGAGCTCGGCCGCATGCATCACGCCAAGGTAGGGCGTTGTCACCGGTTTCTTGATAAAATACATATATGTATTGCCGCCGGCGGCAGAATGCCTTATGGCTATATTTGTGTTGCCGGCGCGGAAGTTGATGTCATTACAGTATTGCTCCAGCCTGCTTAATTCGCTCTCGTTTGCCAGTGTATTCATGAACTCGTCGTACATGACCTTCTCCTGATCGTTAAGCATCGCGCGATCCCTCTTCGCAATCCAACTCAGCGTATTCGCAAAGGCTTCTTCGCCGCCCTCAAGCGGAAGGAAGTATCTGATTTCGTCCTGGTTAGACCCAATCAGCAAATCGATCTTGGACCGCTTCTCGTCTCCCCACATCTCGTACATGACCGCTCGATCTTCGGGCAGGGTGATGCCATCGAGAAGCGGGAAGTTGGCAGCTCCCAAAAGGCAGTTCCCATCAATGGCAGCTGCTTTCAGATAGGCATCTATAATCTCCTCGGTGGTGAGTTCCATCAGTTCGTCCATGGTCTGACAACCCGTTACACTAAGGAAGCTCTGTGTTACATGAATGCCGTGTTCCATCGTGTCGCAGTAGGCGATGTTGGCGCTTTGTGCGATGCATCTCTTGAAGAGTCCCTCACTTCCTTCGATTAGCGGGAGGAATGTGACGCTTGCTGAACCTGCTGACTCGCCGAAAATCGTCACGTTGTCCGGATCTCCATTGAACCCGGATATGTTTTTCTGTATCCACCTGAGGGATTCAAGCTGGTCAAGAAGGCCAAGATTTCAAGCCTCCTTGAAGTTCTCTCCTCCAGGAACCCGCTCGAAGTTCATAAAACCTAAGAAGCCGAGGCGGTAATCAATCGATACGAACAGGATGTCTGGGCACTGTTTGGCGATGTTGGAAAGGTCGTAGAGGGGTGCCGCCTGGGATTCGGCGCAGAACCCGCCGCCGTGAATCCATACCATGACCGGCTTCTTGATATCAGCACAGTCAGTATTGTTATATATGTTAAGAACCAGGCAGTCTTCGCCGAACTCCGCCGTTCCCTCCGAATCGTTCTTGAGTCCAATGGGAATGTGGCCGGGCTTTGTTGCATCGTACACGCCGTCATCGTCTGCGGCAGGAAGTGCCTTCTTCCAACGAAGATTTCCTACCGGTTGAGTTGCGTAAGGGATGCCCTTCCAGATGATCAGCCCATCTGTCTCCTTGCCGACGAAGGTGCCATTGTTGCATTTGACTGCCAATGACTGATTATCCTGATTATCTCCGCTCAAAGCGCTTGTAGTCGGGGTAGCTTCTTTCTGTGTTCTGCTCTCCTCAGAATCAGTTTCGGTCTCCGTTGCCGGAAAAGTTATTTCGGGCACTGATAATTGAGAACTGCAGCATACCAGATTTAGTACTATAAAACCAATGCTTATCAATGCTATAAGTTTCTTTTTCATATATCGTCTCCTTTCCTTTTCAATTTATCGACAACTATTTATTAATAGTTAAGTTCTTGATGATGCAGACAGGGGCAAGATGTATTGCTACACCTGCCCTAAGAATTGCCATGAATTCTGCGTTAATTGAAAAGGTAAATGCTTAATTGTAAGACTTAATGCATACATGAGCGTTTACCATTGCAAAACTAAGACTAAAAAAAGATGTGGCTAATAACCACATCCTTTATCAACCCTATATAAATAAGCAGTTTTCTATAGCTTTAAGGTTCCTCTTCATATTCTTTATTGAAACTAGCCTGAACAAGAAGCACAATCCATAATAAAACCAATAGACTATGTTCTATCAGCGTTCTGATAGATATTTTTTATTTCGTATATCACAAAACCTTGAAATCAATAGCTTCGTCAGGATCTAATGGTTTCGAGAAGTAATAACCCTGTATGATATCGGCGTTTAACTCCACAAGCTTATTATATTGCCATTCGTGTTCAACACCTTCTATAGATATTATTTTGCCCATATCATGAACCAGCAATATAACATCTTTGATAAAATCTTCCTTTCCTTCGATAAGGAATGTATCTACCAGAGATTTATCAAGCTTGACATCGTCTACAGGCACATAGGTAAGGTATGCCAATGAAGAATATCCGGTTCCGAAATCATCAAGCAAAAGTTTTATTCCCATTATGGCGAATCGTTTAAACAATTCCTCTGTTCTGGGTGACTCCTCCACAAGAAGGCTTTCTGTTATCTCTATCTGAATATATTCTGACGGAATATCATAGTGATTTAACAAGGACTGAAGGTAGTCACAGTAGCCTGTATCATTTATCTGTCTGCTTGAGAAATTTATAGAAACAGGATAAATCTTTTTTCCGCTGTTTCTCCAGCTTGCCTGTTGAGCTATAACAAGTCTTGTGATGAGACGTCCAAGCCTCGTAGTCCATCCGCTTTTTTCTACTACAGGAATGAATGCACCCGGACCGTAATCTGAATATTTAAGTCTGACAAGTGCCTCATAGCCGGCGAGCTCTTTGGTTTTGGCATTTACCTTAGGCTGATACTTTATATAGAAACCGTCTGTTTCAAACGCTTCCAGGAATGCTGCCTTGATCTTTGACTCTTCAGTGAGTTTGTTCTTCATGTCATCGGCATAGATAAATACCATATTTTTGCCACGGACCTTGGCTTCGTACATTGCAATCTCAGCATTAATCACATGCTGATCCGGTGCTGTGACACCGTCCGAATTGGAAATACCTATACTTGCAGACATAACAACATTGACAGTCTCAGTGCAGAAAGGTTTATCAAACAAAGATGCCAGTCCTTTTACGATCATATCCTTTTCGTCAAGCCAGTGACCTTTCAAAAGCAGCAAAAATTCATCTCCGCCGTAACGTCCAATAGACATATGCGCTTTATATGCATATTGTTTGATTTCTTCGGATATTTTTTGGAGTATTTTATCTCCGGTGTCGTGCCCGTAGTTTTCGTTGATATCTTTAAAACCGTCTATATCTACCATGACAACGGAATATTTGTCATCCAGAGACAGATTATCATTCAGGTAATCAACTATGGTTCGCCTGTTATACAGACCCAGCAAGTCATCATACTTTGCCTGATAAATGATCTTTTTCTGGGAATCAAGAATCTCTGCTTTGGATGCAATAAGTGCTTTGATTTGGGCTTTTTCCTTGATAAGAGTTGCCGCCAAAGCAGCTATACAGGAAATGAGTGCTACAGTCATAAGTACTGCCAACGGAAGCATCCTTCTGTAAAGCTCAAATACACTGACTGGTTTGTTTACATAGCGTGTATCTTCAGGTAGCAAATTTTCCTTAATGCCATATTTCTTTAAAATCGGATAACTGTATTCTGTTATTGGAGGAGTATCAAAAGATAGTTTATATGAAGAAATGTCTGAACCGTTATTTAATACTTCTACAATTATCTCAGCGGCACTTCTGGTTTGAGCGGTAAAATCCATATATGTTCCACCCAAAACACCATAGTCTCGTCCGCCCGAATAATTTCTGAAAACAGGAACATCTGTATTATTCACAATCATGCAGGTGGTTTCGTGCATGGAATGTCTTACATCATTGCGGTCGTCATAACAGTTCATGTAAAACAGTATTGTATTTGAAGATAATGCCTTTAATTGGTTTATCAGTTCTTCTTTTGAGCATGTGGAAGTATTGATATCTCTAAAGGTATAATCTGTATATTTATCCGCAAAGGAATAGAAATGTTGCATATCTTCCATTCCTGTTGTGGTTTCGTCATGGATAGACACAAGTATTTTTCTGTCAGGGAGAGCTTTCATTGCAGACATCAATGTCTTATGGAAATAATCAACTTCGTAAAATCCGGTTATATCAGGCTGTTTTTGAGCATGATTTGCCAGCTCAAGATTATTGATTCCGAAGAATACTATAGGAAGTCCTTTAAAGAACTCTTCCTGATGATCAAGAACGAAAGTCAGCGCATCATCATCCCCTACAAGAACGGCTTCATAATTATTGATTTTTTTGAAATATCTTTTTTTGAAGAATTCGTAAAAATCACGGATGTCTTCTTCTGTGTGGTAATATTTGGCATCCATGAATGTTGCATCAAATTCTATTCCGTTAGAGAACAATACCTCTTCGAGTCCTCTTATCTGGTCACGATACGTAAAATATAGCGGGTCATAGGAAGAAAGGAACAGAACCTTGTGATCAACCATCTTAGGTCTTTCGATAGGTGAGTGATTTTCTTTTTGAAAATGATATGAAAACACAAAAAGAGACGCAATGAAGCATGAAATTCCCATTGCCACAAAAAAATATCGGATTATATTAAGGAAGTGGTCTCTTTTTTTCATAAAGTAATATCATTGTTTTGATAGAATCCGAATACATAAAAACAGTGTAAGTACAAGAGAAAATACTCCCGTACTTACACTATATCGAACAAAAATCAAAGTAGTATAAGAATTTATATGAAGGAATTACAGTGCTGCCCTGTAAATTTTCTCAATATCCGCGGCTGAAAGCGGTCTGATACGTGAAAGCTTTACAGTATCCTGCATGGTGGCATCCAGTGAAAGTTCTCGTATATCTTCATCAGTTGGATTGACTCCGAGTTCTTTGAGACTTACAGGCATACCGATAGACTTAAAGAAGTTTTCGGTTTTCTCTATTCCTGCAATAGCAGCCTTTTCATCGTCAGTTTCTGAAATCCCCCATACCTTTCTTGCAAATCCTGCAAAACGCGGTACAGCATCCATATAAAGAGTTCTTGCCCATGAACCCCATACAGCAGAAAGTGAAGCGCCATGAGTGACATCATACTTTGCTGACAATGCATGACCTATCTTATGAACTGAGAAATCCTTTCCTCTTCCACATTCAGTCAGATTATTGTGAGAAAGGCTTGAAGCCCAGAAAATCTCTGACATTGCATCATAGTCAGCAGGATTCGCAACCACGATAGCACCGTTCTTTATAACTGTACGGAGCAGACCTTCTGCGATTTCATCTGTCATATCGGCCTTGATATCAGGTATGAAATATCTTTCCATAGTATGCATCATGATATCCGTAACGCCTGCGGCAACCTGATTCTTTGGAAGTGTTGCAGCAAGGGCGGGATTCATAACTGCGAAATGACATCTGTTGAAGTCTGTATTGATTCCTGCTTTTTTACCGAGTTCTTCATTGGTCAGAACAGCGGAATCACTCATTTCACTGCCGGCGGCTGCTATAGTGAGAACCGCACCTACAGGAAGTGACTTTTCAAGAGGTACCTTTCTTGTCCATATATCCCAGAGTTTTTCGTTTGGATTGGCAGTTCCGTGAGCGATAGCCTTGGCTGTATCTATAGCACTTCCGCCACCAACGGCTATGACCATGTCAGCTCCGGCAGATATAGCTTCCGCAACTCCGGCTTCTGCATGAGCAAGTGTGGGATTCGGCTTTGCACCACCAAAATCATGATATGCCACTCCAGCTTCATCCAGTGACTTTTTAACTCTGTCCAGTAAGCCACTCTTTACAACACTGCCTTTTCCAAATACAAGAAGAGCCTTTTTTCCGTAATGCTTAGCTACTTCACCGGTTTTTGATTCGGCATCTTTTCCGAAAACAACTTCTGTGGGTGTGTAAAACTTAAAATCATTCATCTTCTTATCTCCTTTTTAATGTATTTCCTGAATGATATGTGGAACAAAATCTGACAGCAATACAAATCCGCACGGATCCATAAGTTCAGTTGTATATTCAGCTCGCATAGAAACCTCTGGTGTGAATTTTAGTGTAATATCAGGACGTGGGTGTCAAATGTATTGCCACTCACTGATGTTGATTTTAGTATAAAAGATATTTTCAAATCAATCCTCGGGAGCAAAAAACTCCTGAATTTTTTGAATGGCAAAGTCCATGTATTTTGGATTTGAAAAAGGATGATCCGCATTTTCTACTTTAATAAGTTCGATTACATTATTCTCGGAAAACTCTTCTGCTACAGTTAGCGGAGCCATTTCATCCTTAGTTCCGTGGATCATGATGATGTCATCCGCATAATCCATATAGTCATAGGAGCTTACGTCATTATCATGAAGATCCTGCAGAAATTCCTTTGAAATCTTTATCTTTCTGTCATAGCCACGAAGTATCTCTTTTCCTTTATTAAGAATCGTCCAGTCATCATCTGTGATGTGGGCTGTCATCGAATCATACATCCTGATGGCAGGGCATCTGAAGGCAATTTTCTTAAAAGGATTACCGTATTCATGAAGATAACGAAGAGTTACATACGCTCCAAAGCTTGAAGAATAATTGTAAATATCCTCTGCATGTAACTCATTTTTTATATGTTCTGTTACAAGTTTCATATACAGGAGACACTCTTCCGGTATCAGCTTGTTACGTGCATCTTTTCCGTGGCATGGCCAATCAAAGCAGACAACTCCGTAACCCTTGTATTTGGTGGTTATGCGTTCTGCAAATTTTTCTATAGCTTTATTGTCCTTGTTTCCGCCGAATCCGTAGGTTGCAAGAACTATATGTTTTAAGTCATGTGGATCCTTATCAAAGTAAATTTTGCAGCGAATGCTGAGACTCTGTTCATTAATGTCAAAGTATTTTTCCATTGGTTCTACTCATCTTTCATTCTAAAAAACATTAATTCCTTATCAAAAATCGAGGGGATTATAGCACATTTTTGTATGATTTGCGATTAATGGATTTGCAAATGGAATTATATAGTGGTAAACTAGTTTACATCGTTGGCCTTTTGGTGCTGTTTCAATGTGTGAAACAGCACGGTTTCAAACGTTAAATGAATCTTTAAAGGATAAAATAATATCAATACTTAGGAGGTCTGATTATGGCAGATGAAATGTCAATGGATTTTGATGCAGTTAAGGAACTTGGACTTTGTGTTCTTCATGTAGGTATCAATGCTGATGGCGAGGAAGATGCATTACGAATCGCTAATGAGTTTCAGACACTTATGGGATTTCTTCCACGTGTAGGCAACAGTTCTATATTTTCATCGGATCTCATTGAGATCATGAAGAAAGACGGCCCGGGAGAAAAGGGACATATCGCTATCGGAACTCATGATGTTGCAAAGGCAGCAGCATTCTTTGAGAAGAGAGGTATGGGACTCAAGAAGGAAACAGCCAAGTATAATGAAGATGGAAGCATGATGTTCATCTATCTTGACAAGATGATCGCAGGCTTCGCTATCCACCTTAAGCAGTATTGATATAAAAGGCATTAACATAAAAAAACTCTGAAGTAAGACCTTATCAAGGGGGCTTGCTTCAGAGTTTTTTATTTTATGTCGACATTAGACACTCATATCAGAGAATTATATCCGCAAAATGTTTAGACATTAAACCATGAGCCGACCGATAAACGTCGCTGCTTTTAGCGGCGTTTGGATTGTATGTGCATCATCCTTATGAGTCAGAATTATTGACATACGTCATGTTTATCGGTTGTCTATCTTTTCCGGATACATATCATGCTGAGTAAGTCTGTCCCAGGCAACCTTTTCCCATGAAGTCCCCTTCTTTCCGTAATTGCAGTACGGATCAATTGAAAGACCGCCTCTTGGTAGGAACTTTCCCCAAACCTCTATGTATTTGGGATCCATAAGTTTGATAAGGTCCTTCATGATGACATTTACAACGTCCTCATGGAAATCTCCGTGGTTTCTGAAGGAGAAAAGATACAGCTTCAGGCTCTTGCTTTCAACCATCTTCTGATCCGGAACATACGAAATATAGATGGTTGCAAAGTCAGGCTGACCTGTGATTGGACATAAAGATGTGAATTCAGGACAATTAAATTTGACGAAATAGTCATTATCAGGATGCTTGTTAATGAAACTTTCAAGCACTGACGGGTCATACTCATATTTATATTTTACGTTCTGGTTACCAAGAAGTGTAAGATCTTCGTTCTCTCTCATATTCTCTCCGTTCGTTTATAGCAATTTGATATCGGCAACATTTAAATGATTCTGTTATGCCAGTGCCGGGTCTTCTACTCCGTTTGCAGCAAATGCAGCTGCTCTGTCAATGCATGTTCCGCACTTTCCGCATGGCTCATCGCCACCTTCATAGCATGACCAGGTAAGCTCGTAAGGTACCTTCAGTGAAAGTCCCAGCTTTACAACTTCAGCTTTATTAATGTTAACAAATGGCGCTTCTATCTTAAGCTGATGTCCTGAACCTTCCCAGATAGCCTTATTCATGGCTTCATTGAACTCCGGTGAACAGTCCGGATATGCAAAACCGGCAGAGTCATCGGCATGCGCACCGTAATATATGATGCTGCAGCCTTTACTGAGAGCAATACTTGCAGCAGTTGACAGGAAGAGACCGTTTCTGAATGGTACATAGGTACTTACAGGAGTTTCTCCTTCAGTTTCCCTGATCTGTTCCGCATATGATGATTCGGGAATATCATCAGTTGAATGTTTCAGCAGTGAGCAGTTGCTGTACTGAAATATAGTGCTGAGATCAAGGAAAAGCTGCTCAACTCCGTAGAATTTTGCTACAGCTTCAGCTGCTTCGATCTCTTTTGAGTGTTTCTGTCCGTATGAAACGGAAAGGGTGATGACATTATCCTTTCCGTATTTATCTACAGCAAGGCCAAGTGCTGTGGTTGAATCAACACCGCCGCTGGAAAGAACCATTACTTTCATTTTAACTCCAATTCTAATACAATGCTTGTATTGTATAAGTGTTCAGCAGCACAACTGCCTTCGATTTTTAATCGAAGGAGCCACGCGGCTTTGAGCGCTTCAAAGGAATCTGTAAGGATTCCTGCTCTATGCACACAAATGTGTGCAATGTTCATCATCGGTGAGTGGCAAATACTTTTGACACTCACGTTATATGTTAAAGGGATGTAAATCTTTATAGGGTCATATCCTGTCTGACAGTGGCCTAAGGACGCTTATACGACCCGTGAGTGCATAATGCGGGAAGAACACGACTTTTCAATGAAACGGTGCTCCAAACGTCGCATAGCACGAAACGGTCCGATATCGACTTTTGGCCCTTGCATCATCATTTAATATAGAATTGAAGACTTGCATCAGTCTTGAATCTTCCGCGCAGCTCGGCGGAAAATGTCTTTGTATTTGTCTTCTTGATTCCCCTTGCAGTTACACAGCTGTGGTAGCCTTCGATGGTTACCGCAACATCTTCGCTGCCGGTTATTTCGCAGATTATGTCAGCGATGTCTTTACCGATCTTTTCCTGAAGCTGAAGGCGTCTCCCCACCATATCACAGACTCTGGCGATCTTGGAAAGGCCGATAACTCTCCCCTTAGGCAGATATGCCACATTGACCTTCATATCGTACATAAGGGCAAGATGGTGCTCGCAGTATGAGAAAATGTCTATATCCTTCATGACAACCACACGGTCTGTATCGATAGATTCATCCATCTCTGCTTCAAATGTCTTGCCAAACATCTCTGCTATCTCATGATTGGAATAGTTCATGCCTTCAAAAACTTCTTCATACATTTCGGCAACACGTTTAGGTGTATCCTTAAGACCCTCTCTTTCGGGATCATCACCTAAAGCAATGAGGATACCTCTGATATGCTCTTCTATGGCTTTCTTATCTATCATTTAAACACCTCTTTTGTCAGGATCCCAGATAACTTTATGCATCTGTATCTGTAATCTCACTTCATTCATGTTGTGCTGTATCATGTAATCAACGATTTCCGAAGGCTCGATGCTTCCGAAAACAGGACTGATATATGTATGACATTTTCTGCAGAGATCGTAGGTTTCTATGATGCTTCTTGCCTTATCGAGATCCTCGATGCTTCCGGATACAAATTTCACTGTATCCTGTTCCTCCAGAAGACTGAAGTTTTCGATCAGCATGGACTTTTCACAACGGCTTCCCGGAAGTTTGTAATCCATAGTGAATACAGGTCTTTTTTCTGTAATAAAAGGTTTGAGATCTATGCTGCCGTTGGTTTCTATCTCAACCCGGTTTCCATTATCGAGAAGAAGCTCTATGAGTTCTGACACCTGATCCTGAAGCAATGGCTCACCACCTGTAAGAGTTACATTTGTAACTCCGGTTTCACGAACATAGTTAAGTATCTCTTCCGGCGACATCTCTGTGTATGGGCAGTTCTTTTCATTTGCCCACATGGTGTCACAGTAGCTGCACGAAAGATTACAGCCTTTGAATCTGATAAACACTGCAAGCTCGCCGGCTCTGGTGCTTTCTCCGTTAATGCTTACAAATTTTTCTACAACCTTCATCTTATCCCTCATAACATGCGCAGTTTGTCGGAGTTTCATATACTTCTACTCTGTGAACAGTAAAACCTTTATCAGACAGGGTTTCATAGAAATATTTTGAGAAGCACTCGGCTGTAGGTCTGAAGGGAACCTCATTAAGTCTGAAATGCTCATCTGTAAGCGCAGCAATGGTCGCTTCTTTCAATGAATCCTTTTCGTATATCAGGCTGTGATCGAAGAAATCACACATGTCCTTTACAGCCTTTTTGAGATCAGAGAAATCTATAAGCATACCTCGTGTCTGGGTATCTTCACTTAATTTGTCACCTTTTATTTCAACTACGACTCTCCATCTGTGTCCGTGAATGTTTCTGCATTTTCCTTCGTAGTCCTTTAAAAAATGTGCAGCATCAAAGCTTGCTTCTGATTTCAAATAAAACATGTATTTACTCCGTATCTATATGTAGATTTTTTAGTCTTTAGCCTATCGGTGATTTTTAGATAAAAAAAAGCTCTGCAAACGCAGAGCTACAAAATCAAAATGATATGATGATGTAAGGGTCAAAAGAATCATAATGTGTAGTCCTGGTTTTGTTTAGCGACAGGAAGGTACAAATGAACTGTCGTATTTAATTGCCTGCACATCGTATCACCTAAAAAACGATTAGTCAATCCGTTTAACCTGTTTTCAGGAAAAATGATAGACTGTTCTGCTTCTTGTGACATCATTCTTTTTTGCCAGAGGCTGTTCAAAGGTTGGAATATTGATGGCATTCGGGAAATACTGGCTTTCCAGACAGACACCGCCACGGTGCGGGATCACCTCACCTGTGTGTCCGGAAACATCACCCTTCAGGAAGTTTCCTGTATACACCTGAAGTCCGGGAAGCGAAGTATATACTTCCATTTTACGTCCTGTATCCTCAGAAGAAAGTTCTGCAGCAAAATATACATTAAGCTTTTCGGAAGAATACTTTTCGCTTAAATTATTTCTATTCAATACGTAATTATGATCATATCCTCCGGTATATTTAAGCTCATCGAAATCAGAATCAATACGTTTACCGATTCTGCAGCAACTTCTGAAATCCATCGGAGTACCCTCAACAGGGCAGATTGTTCCGTCCGGAATAGACTCTTTTCCTCCCGGAGTAAAGCAGTCTGCATCAACTCGTAACTTTTCTGAAAGAATTGTTGTATCGTTTCCAAGATGAAAATAGGAATGGTTTGTAGGATTGAAAATAGTATCTTCATTACACTTGCACATATAATCGATGATCAACGCATTGTCCGGGGTTACCGTATAAGTAACACCAAGCTGCATCTCTCCCGGGAAACCCATATCTCCGTCAGGACTTGTGATAATGAAAGTAACACTGTTATCTGTCAGTTCGCTTACTGCCCATTCACGGAAACAAAGACAGTTTTTACCGCTGTGAAGATTATTGTTGCCATCATTTTTCTCAAGTTCATAAGTTTTTCCGTTTAATGTAAAACGCGCTCCGCCGATTCGGTTTCCCACACGTGCCACACAGGCACCAAGATAATAGGGATTTGTTTCATACAAAGAAGTATCTTCATAGCCAAGTGTAAGGTGACGCTCCTTTTCTCCTTCATTAAAAACAATGTCTTCTACAGTTGCTCCAAGGCTTAACAGGCTGACAGTTATGCCTGAACCCTTAAGGATTATCTTTTCTGTCTTCCGGCCGGAAGACAGTACGATTTTTTCTTTTTGCATATGCATACTCCTATAAATAAGGATTCGTCCTTATAATGGACGAATCCTGAAAAACCTGATGGAAATAAACGTTTTCTGCTTACTTAAATGCTTCCTTTATCTGTTCTGCTATACCAACTGAGTCAAGTCGATATTTGTGAAGCAGATCCTTTGCGGGTCCGGATTCTCCAAATACATCCTGCATTCCTATCTTCCTGACCATAACAGGGCATCTTTCCGAGAGAAGATCCGCTACCGCAGAACCAAGACCTCCGATTACGGAATGCTCTTCCACGGTAAATACCTTTCCTGTCTTTGAAGCTGCAGATAGCACAAGCTCCTCATCAAGAGGTTTGATGGTATGGATATTTATGACCTGTGCATCTATGTTCTCTTTGGAAAGGATTTCAGCTGCCGTTAATGCTTCAGAAACCTCAAGCCCTGTGGCAAATATGGTACAGTCTTTTCCTTCACGAAGGACGACGCCTTTGCCAATCTCGAATTTATAATCCGGATTGTCATTGATCACAGGAACAGCCAGACGTCCGAAACGAAGATATACAGGTCCTTCATGCTCGTATGCTGCAAATACAGCTGCCTTTGCTTCTATGTCATCGGATGGATTGATGATCGTCATTCCGGGTATGGTGCGCATCAGAGCAATATCTTCATTACACTGATGAGTAGCTCCGTCTTCTCCTACAGAAATTCCTGCATGTGTTGCCCCTATTTTAACATTCAGTTTCGGATAGCCGATAGAATTTCTTACCTGTTCAAAAGCACGTCCGGCTGCAAACATTGCAAAAGAACTTACAAAGGGTACAAATCCGCATGTTGACAGTCCTGCAGCGAGTCCTGTCATGTTGCATTCTGCGATACCACAGTCGATATGACGATCAGGAAATGCCTTCTTAAATGTTCCTGTTTTTGTTGCAGCAGCAAGATCCGCATCGAAAACGATCAGATTATCATGCTTCTTTCCAAGTTCCACCAATGCATTTCCGTAACTGTCTCTGGTAGCGATCTTTTTTACTTCTGACATAAGGCTTCACCTGCTTTCTCAAGTTCTTCCATGGCAATCCTGAATTCTTCATCATTAGGGGCTTTTCCGTGCCATCCGGCCTGATTCTCCATGTAGGAAACTCCTTTGCCCTTTACGGTTTTTGCCACTATAGCCGTTGGCATACCCTTTGTTTCCCTTGCTTCCTTAAATGCTGCACGAAGCTGGTCAAAATCATTACCGTCTTCAACATTTATTACATGGAAATTGAACGCTCTGAATTTTTCATCTATTGGATATGGAGAACATACATCACCAATTTCACCATCTATCTGAAGATTGTTGTTGTCAACGATTACAACGAGATTATCCAGTTTCCTGTGGCCCGCAAACATGGCGGCTTCCCAGATCTGGCCTTCCTGTATCTCTCCGTCTCCTGTTAATGTATAAACCCGATAATCTCTGTTGGAAAGCTTTCCGGCCAGAGCCATACCTACAGCAGCCGATACTCCCTGACCGAGAGATCCTGATGACATATCCACGCCCGGTATATGTTTCATATCAGGATGTCCCTGAAGATAACTTCCAAGATGACGAAGTGTGAGAAGATCCTCTGTAGGGAAATAACCTCTGTTGGCAAGAGCTGAATAGTATCCTGGTGCTGTATGTCCCTTTGAAAGGACAAAACGATCACGGTTCATATCTTTTGGATTTTTGGGATCGATATTCATTTCTTCAAAATAAAGATATGTAAATATCTCTGCCGCTGAAAGTGATCCGCCCGGATGACCTGCTTTGGCACTGTGTACTGAAGATACGATACCTTTTCTGACATTGACTGCCATCCTCTGTAAATCTATCGTTTCCATATGTCTCTCTTTCTTCTTTGAAATGTAATGATGTAAGGATTCCTGCTATATGCACACTTACATTAGTTTGTGTGCGGCATACTTAACTTATTTGAATGGATTTTCTGTTGGATATGGTAATGATGCAGGATGATTGTAGTCCAGGTCCTGAACAGGAACACCTATGTACTTGAAGAGGTCATAAAGAGCGCTTCCATAGTGTCCGAATGCTACCGCACCGTGGTGAGGATAGTTCTTCTCGATAAGTACGTGGCGATAGAATCTTCCCATCTCAGGTATTGCAAATACAGCTATGCTTCCAAAGGAGCGTGTTGCGACAGGAAGAATCTCACCTTCTGCAACATACGCACGGAGCAGTCCGTCAGAAGTGCTCTGGAGACGATAGAATGTGATCTCACCAGGAGCTATATCACCTTCAAGTGTGCCGTTTGTAACCTCTTCCGGAAGAGAACGTGCCATGATCTTCTGGTTTCTCATCTCACAGGAAGACATCTTCTTAGAACATGTATTGCCGCAATGGAATCCCATGAATGTGTCACTGTGCTTATAATTAAACTTACCTTCAATTGATTCTCTGTACATATCCTTTGGTACCGAGTTGTTTATATCAAGAAGGGTTACAACATCATCACTAATGCATGTTCCGATGAACTCTGAAAGAGCACCGTAGATATCAACCTCACAGCTTACGGGAATACCTCGTCCTGTGAGACGGCTGTTGACATAGCATGGAACAAAACCGAACTGTGTCTGGAATGCAGGCCAGCATTTACCGGCAATGGCTACATACTTGCGATAGCCTCTATGAGTGTCTATCCAGTCAAGAAGTGTAAGCTCATACTGCGCAAGCTTGCGGAGAATTTCAGGCTTCTTGTTTCCTGTGCCTAGTTCTTTCTCCATATCCTTTACAACTTCGTCGATTCTTTCGTTAGATTCATGCTTATTGAATGCTTCAAAGAGATCAAGCTCTGAGTTCTCTTCGATCTCAACACCAAGATTATAGAGTTGCTTGATTGGTGCATTACAAGCAAGGAAATTCTGAGGACGTGGACCGAATGAAATGATCTTAAGATCTGAAAGTCCGATCATGGCCTTGGCGACAGGTATGAACTTATGGAGTTCGTCTGCAAGATCTTCTGCATCTCCAACAGGATTTTCAGGGATAAATGCCTTTACGTTTCTAAGTCTTAAGTTATAGCTTGCGTTCAAAAGTCCGCAGTAAGCATCACCTCTTCCATCAAGCAATGAATCCTGTGTTTCTTCTGCAGCTGCAAGAAATACCTTGGGTCCCTGGAAATGTTTAGCAAGTAGTGTTTCAGAGATTTCAGGACCGAAATTTCCGAGATATACGCAAAGGGCGTTACAGCCGGCATTTTTGATATCATCAAGTGCCTCAACCATCTGTATCTCACTCTCAACGATACATACAGGGCATTCATATATATCTTTCTTGTCATACTTTGTGGTGTATGCAGCAACCAGAGCCTTACGGCGCTCTACGGAAAGACTCTCAGGGAAGCAGTCACGGCTTACCGCAACAATTCCGACTTTAACTTCAGGAATATTTGCAAAACTCATAATTGATCTCCATTCTGTCGCCATTCATATAGCGGCATATATTTCTGTATGAATGTCAAAATCCTTTTCCATTCATCGATTTTTTAACTCATTATCAGTGTTCATTGTCACGTAAAATAACTTTATACTATTCTATACTCTGAATCAGGGGTGAATCTCATAGCTCCCCATAGACATCCTTCAATGTCGGATACAGTTTACGGAAACTCTGATATCTTTCTTCATACTTCTCCACCAGCAGAGGTTCAGGTTCACATGTACTCTTCACAGACACGATGGCTTCTGCAGCTTCTTCTACAGAGTTATACCTATGGTCTGCAACCATGGCAAGCATCGCTCCTCCCATTCCCGGTCCTTCCTCACAGGACGGGATATCAATGGAAATGTTCAGGATATTGGCGATCATCTTCTGCCATAAAGGACTCTTTGCACCTCCGCCGCAGATCATGGAACGTTCAAGGCTTACACCGGCAGATCTGGCCGCTTCATACATATCTCTTGTGGCAAATGCTACACCTTCAAGAACTGCCTGTGTCATTTCAGCTCTCGATGTATTAAGATTCATGCCGATAAACGCGCCTCTGGCCTTTGGATCGTTCCATGGACTGCGCTCTCCCATGAGATACGGTAGAAAGTAAACATGATTTTCTCCGAGTGTTTTAATACCTTCCTGCTCTTCTTTATAGCGGTCGGTCAAAAGGATGTTATCCATCCACCATTTGTTGCAGGATGCCGCAGAAAGCATACATCCCATGAGGTGGAATCTGCCGTCTGCATGAGCAAAAGCATGAAGAGCATTGTTGGTATCAACACGGAAACTGTCCGAAGTGATAAAGATGGTTCCGCTTGTACCGAGGGAAATATTACATTTGTTCTTTCCTACAGTACCGGTACCAACCGCAGCAGCTGCATTGTCTCCGGCACCGGCTGCGATCACTACATTATGTTTCATTGAAAAACTATCTGCGATTTCCGGCTTCAGGTAACCAACTGCTTCATAGCTTTCGTAAAGCTTTGGCAGCATATTCTCTGTGATTCCGCAAATCTTCAGCATCTCAGATGACCAGCACTTGTTCTTTACATCCAGAAGAAGCATTCCCGATGCATCGGAATAATCTGTGCAGAAACTTCCCGACAGGCGGTATGCCAGATAATCCTTTGGAAGCATTATCTTTTTTATTCTTGCAAAAAGATCAGGCTCGTTCTTTTTCATCCAAAGAATCTTAGGTGCTGTGAATCCTGCAAAAGCGATATTTCCGGTGTACCCTGAAACTACTTTCTTACCAATTTGTTCATTAAGGTACTTTACCTCTTCTTCTGTTCTGCCATCATTCCAGAGAATGGCAGGCCTGATGACATTATCATTCTCATCCAGTGCCACAAGCCCGTGCATCTGACCTCCGAAACCTATGCCGCTGATTTCTTTTGCATCCACCACTGAGATGAGATCTTTTAATCCGCTTAGAGTCTGTCTGTACCAGTCTTCAGGATTCTGCTCACTCCAGCCGGGATGAGGAAATGAAAGTTCATATTCTCTTGAAACCACATTCTGTATCCTGCCGTCTTCCCTCATCAAAAGAAGCTTTACAGCTGAGGTTCCAAGATCAATTCCGATATAATACATACATTTAACCTATTCTTTCACTACAAAACACTTTTGACACTCACGTCATTAAATGGCAAAGAGCTGTTTCTTTAACTGATCCCCGTTTGTAAAAGGTCCGGCGATAGGACTGGCCTCTCTATGGTCTCCGAAGTAGTCTTCATTGAAGATGATCTCGCTGCCGTCAGGATTTTCAAAACACATCTCAGGCTCAAATGCTTTACCCAAAACAGCGGTCGAAACAGTTCTTTCTGTTTTATCCGGAAGTATTTCATAGAGATTGGTTTCAAGTACCGGGTTATCATCTCCGCTTAAAGAAAGAGTAACTTTGTTCTTATCGTCGACATAAGCATCTGTCTCCATGTCGCCATTTTTTGCACCGTTGAAGTACAGATTTCCTGCGGCATCAACAGGGAAGTGCTCATAATATTTATCCTTGGCACCTTCATCGGAAAACTTCCATGGACCGAAATTCTTCAGGTACTCTTCTGTTGTTGGATAACCGTTGTAGACAGAAAGACCGCAAACGAAATTATATTCCTTTTCTGTATTTGTGTCCTTTGCGTAGTCCCTATAATCCTTGAGGATATCCTGCTGAATGAAAATGTTATTGTAGAATCGCATGTCACCGTGGTTGAAGGTCATAAAGCCTGCCACATCAGTCTTGTGAGGTACATGGTATGGAGTGTATCTCGGTGTAGGAAGGTATGCACCTCCGTTTTCTACTCCGGCATCAACCCAGGTGATGGCTCCGCAGATCAGGTTGTGTACACAGGCGATACCCTGGGCACTGATTCGCATGGACAAAGGTGAAAGGAACAGGTTATTATCAAGAAGTGTAGGTCCGTGTGAAACCTCAACCCAGATATCCTCTCCAAGTCCCAGAAGACTTGTGATTTTGATACCCTTAGGCGGTGTATTGTCATGGAACAGATTCTGTGATACGCGTGTTCCCTGTGCCTGCCAGTCAAGCCACATACCTCTTGTACAGTGATGGATATGGTTTCTTCTGAATATTACATCGATCGCAGCATGCATCTTGATGCCGCCGATCTCTGCCCCTGCAAGATCCTGCTTGTTGTTAATGTTATGGATATGATTGTCTTCGATTATTGAGAATGCGCCGCCCATGTGTCCGACGATACCGGTCTGTCCGCAATGATGGATGTGACAGCGGCGGATGATATGAGAACCTACAGTCTCTTTAGACCAGCCTTCATTGATAGCCTGCATTACATTGTCACGTTGTGTCTGAGTACCGTCCTTCAGTCCGAATCGTGTCCACTTGTTGTCATTTTCCGGCTGGAGATACTTTCCGAGACTTATACCTGAACAACGGGAATCACTTATCTCACAGTCTTCTATGATCCAGCCTTTTGACCAGTGCGGACCGATCATTCCATCCTGATATGCGGTAGGTGGTGCCCAGGTTGTTGCTGCCTGTTTGATTGTGAAACCGGATACGGTGATGTAACCGACTCCCTCTTTGGAAGGATAGAAGCAGTTTCTCCTGACATTAAACTCCATATTGTGTTTATCCGGATCACTGCCGATATTGACATAGATCAGGGTATCCGAACCATCCTGTTCAGTGTACCATTTACGTACAGAAACCTCCTTAGGCTCCCATGACATAGGTGCGGGTTCAGGGTTCAGAACCTCTTCCTTTTTCATCACTTCATAGAGCTGCACGCCATCTACATATACTTCGCCGGTGTGTACAGGAAGTTCTGCAAAATACCAGTCTCCCTTTACCATCGTGGTATAGGGATTATAGTTACCGAAAATACCGTTTCCTACACGGGTTACGTATGTATTTCCCTCGAAAAGCTTCCATCCCGTGAGCTTTTCAGCACCGGTTATCACTGCTTCGCCCTTCTTTTCCGAACGATAGGTGATTCGTGCTTCAGGTGTACCTGCATTGGCAGGATCCACATATTCTCTGTAAACTCCCGGTGCGACGATAACTTCATCACCGGGTTTTGCTACTTTCGCAGCTTCGGATATTTTCTTGAAGGGACGTTCTTTTGTACCGTCACCACTGCGATATGCTTCCTGTGAAACATAATATGTCATTCTAGTGCCTCTTTCTTACGTTAGTATTCATAGATTAGTGATTATTTTCGTAATAGCTTACACAGCTTCCGTCCAGCCCGGAATCAGAATGGACGGGTTCACACCTACAGATTTCTTAAATACTTTGCTGAAATAGTAAATATCGGAAAACCCGCATTCTGCCGCAACCTTTGATACATTATATTCTCCGCTGTAAAGCATATTCTTGGCCATTTCAAGACGGATCTCCATGAGCTTTTGATTGAAACTTACACCGGTGATTTTTTTGAATATATTTCCATAGTAGTTCGGATGAAGTCCATAGTGCTCTGCAGCACCTGTAATGGTCAGCGGCTCTTTATAATGCTGTTTCATATATTTGATGGTTTCTGTGATACGGGGATCGGCCTGTTCACAAAGCCTTTTTTCATAAACAGACATTACCTCTGCCACATAAAGACATGCAAGTCCGCGGGCTTTTAACTGATATCCTGATTCTCTCGCTGTCCATACTTCCTCAAGTTCATGAAGAATTTCCAGAACCTTAGGCTGCTGACGAATATTTGTAATGGTATCAAGCGGAAGCTTGACATCCTGGCCTTCGGTATCTTTAAACATCAGATTTACAGCATAGCATTCCATCAGATCATCAGCGACGCACTCGGCTTGTCGTCTGGATCCTTTGGGAATGTAGATTATATCTCCTGCTTTTGCTATATAGGTCTTGTCGTTGATGTGATAGACCGCTGCACCTTTTACAACATATGTGAAATCTGTAAAAGGGATGGTCATCGGTGTGATACACCATTCCGGAGTACATTTTCTGTGAATAAAGTAATGTACCTCAGGAACGAGATTGCTGTAATTGTAGACATTCATATTGTTATTAACCCTTTACACCGGAAGCAGCGATTCCTTCTGTGAAATATTTCTGTGCAACAAAGTAGAGAATGATAGCCGGCAGAAGTGCAATGAAAGACATTGCCAGAATCTGATTCCATGCTACTACACCGCTTGATGTATCTACAGACATTTTGAGCGCCAGGGATACCGGATATTTTGCAAGACTTGTGATGTAGATAAGCGGTCCGAGGAAGTCATTGAAACTCCAGATAAACTGGAAAATAAAACAGCTTATGATAGTAGGTTTCAGTACCGGAAGGATGATGAAGATCAGACGCTGGAATGAATTGCATCCGTCAAGTGTTGCAGCTTCATCAAGATATGTTGGTGTGGATCTCAGGAACTGAATGATCATGAACACAAAGAACGGCTCATTGGCAAATACAGATGTTGCAATCAGCGGAACATAGGTATCAAGGAGACCGAACTTCTTCCACATGAGATACAGAGGGATTCTGATGACTACCTGAGGTAAAAACAGTGTTGACATGAACAGTGCAAAAAGAATCTTTTTGAAAGGAAATTCGAATCTTGCAAATCCGTATGCCACCAGAGTACTTGATGCAATTGTGAAGAAAATCTTCGGGATTACATACTTAAAGGTATTAAGATAGTATTGACCGAAATTATATTGAGTTCTTGTATGCCATCCATCTGCGTAGGCTTTAAAATCTATGTGAGACGGAATGAAATTGATGGATGTAAATATCTCACTGTTATCCTTAAATGTACCACCGATGAGCCATAATATCGGATAGATCATGATGAATGCTCCGGCCGTCAGAACGATGTATCGGATGGCTTTACTGATCTGTGCATTTCTGTATCTACGCTGTTCTCTGGATATAGTTCTGTTTTTAACTGTACTCATCTCTCTGGCTCTCATCTGTACTGTTCTCATCTCATTAACCCTCATCTGAATAGAATACCCACTTATTTTGTGTATAGAACAGAACAAGTGTAATCAAAACAATAATGCTAAACAGAACCCAGCTGGCAGCACTTGCATAACCCATCTTGTAGTATTTAAAAGCATTATCGTAAATGAACATTGAAGTCATATAGGTTGCATTTAACGGACCGTTTCCTGTTACAAGGTATGGACCGTTAAATTCCTGAAATGCATTATTAAGCTGCATTACCAGATTGAAGAAAATAGTTGGTGTTATAAGTGGAATGGTAATAGTAAAGAACTGACGGAATTTTTTTGCACCATCCACATCTGCCGCTTCATAGAGTTCCTTGGGAACATTCTTTAATGCCGCAAGGAATATCAGCATTGAAGAACCAAACTGCCAAATCTTCAAAAGGATAATGATGGTCATTGCTCCGGCAGGTCTGGAAAACCAGCCGATGGGAGCTATTCCGAAACGGCTGAGAATGAAGTTTACGACACCATTCTGCTGGAACATAAATCTCCAAAGGACTGCAACCGCTACGTTACCTCCAAGGATTGAAGGAATATAATAAGCCGTTCTGTAAAAACGGATACCTTTCAATTCGAAATTCAAAATAAAAGCAACCAAAAGTGAGAAAGCAAGCTGAAGAGGAACGGTTAAGAGTGTATACACAAATGTGTTGCTAAGAGTTTTCATGAAATCTTTTTTTTCAAAAAGAGTAAGATAGTTTTCGATGCCGACAAAGTGGGCTGAACCGATGAGATTATAATCGGTAAAGCTTGTTGCCAAAGCATTTAAGAATGGATAGGCTGTCAGAAATATAAATCCGATCAACCATGGAAGGATGTATAAAAGGCCGACTTTACTCTTGTTCATAGGTATTCTCCTGAGATTGGGAACATCAACCCGTTTAAAGTTTAATTTTTATATTCCCGGCTCTATTGTATTTATTTAAGTAAGAGCCGGGAGTATAGAAGGTTGTTTAACCCTGCATTTAGCAAAGATGTGACGCGAGTTGTGTTATATGATAATTACTGGTTCTGAGCCTTAAGAGAATCAAGCGCTGACACATTTGCATCATATATTGCCTGACCGCACTCTTCTGCTGAAATCTGACCATACTCAAACTGCTCGTAATTCTGCTGGTAAGCGTTGTTGAAATCTGCAGATTCAAAGAATGCTACCTCATTGATGACATCTGCTTTTGCTGTGAAATCATAAGCTTCTTTTACGATTCCTGTGATCTGACCATCTTCTTCAAGAGTCTTCTGTGCTGCCTTGGAAGCAACCATTCCTCTCTTTGTACCCATGATCTTTACTCCTTCAGGATCATTCAGAATATACTGAAGGAACTCTGCTGCTTCTTTTGTATTCTTGCAATTCTTGTCAATTGCCATAAGAAGTGAAGGCTTAGCCATAGTGCCCTTGAACTTAGCACCATCGATTGTCGGGAGTTCTGCGATGACAAGAGTATCACCTTTTTCCTTTAATGTTGCTTCATTGGATGCTACACCGCCGGTCCACTCCATAACACCGAGGTAACCTGCATTAAGGAACTTTTCATTCTGGGCTACAGATACAGGATCGTTTCCTACATTTTCTACATAGTCTTCTCTTGAGCAGAAAACATGTTTATCAGCCATATCCTTGTACCATTTAACTGCATCTGTATAATCTTCTGCTGTCCAGTTCATGGTGTAATCATCATTGAATTCGGCTTTGCCTGTCTTCTGCTGGAGATAATATGTTGCGGCAAAACGGATGGTAGGACTTACGAGAAGGTAATTATCAGGATCCTTGGCAGTTACGATAGCTGCATCCTTTTCATAATCTTCAAATGTTTTCGGAAGTTCTGTTATGCCATATCTTTCAAATGCTGTCTTGTTAAGATAGAATCCCATGGTATTCTGTCCGTATGGGATAGCTTCCTGAACACCGTTCATCATACCTGTCTTAAGGAAGTTTTCATCGTACTGTGAAAAATCAAATGTATCCTTGATGGTGCTTAAGTCAAGGAATCCGTCGCCCTTTGAACCGAAAGTAGCCAGCCAGTCGAAGTTGAGTGTCATAACTTCAGCATTGGTACCGCCTACATAACGTGTTGCAAATGTCTCTTGCAGGTTATCAAATCCTGAAGGCTCTCCGCTGACTGTTATGCCGGATGTATTTGTAGAGTTAAAGCTATCGATAGCCTTCTGTGTAGCCTGATGGCGGTCATCATTGCCCCACCAGGAAAAACGTAGCTGAACACCGCTGCCGTTTCCTGCAGATGCTGCCTGTGTTCCGCTGCCTGCAGTTGAAGCTGATGGTACTTCATTGGTTGTGCTGCATCCAGCCAAAAGTGATACAGCGGTCGCTGCTGCCAAAAATCCTGCTACTTGTCTTTTCATTTTTGTTTTCCTCCATTAGATTGGTTCTATGTAGAATCGTTATTTTGAGTCAGGTTATTTTTATCGGATCATTTTATTTCTCAATGATTCGAAAATCAGATTATTATTTAAAGATCAGACGATACACTTTATTCATATATCTTTCTGTGTTTTGAATCTTCTATACCGGATTTACGATAAAAATAAGTGTTGATGGTATCCCGCCATTCTATAGCTGAAGTAAGTTGCCGTTCTGCACGTTCAAGAATGTTTGAGTAATCGGAATCACTGATTTTTCCTTTAAGTCTTTTTATAAATTCTATGTAATGTTCTACAGCCTCAACTCCTTCAAAATGCGAGTCATAAATATGCTGTATAACTGTTTTCCCGGAATGAAGAACATGATCGTATGGTACATGATGCATGAAAAGCAAAAGCTCGTCCGGACATGAATTCAGGTTCTCATATTCCAGAAAACGGCTGTCTGAATAACGCCTCGTATAACCTGTTCCTGATGAAAGACTCCGTTCACGTCCTATTCCGTTACGGTCTGAGTAGTGATAAGTTCCCCAACGATCGTATTCATAACCGTCAACATCTACTCCGTAATGAATATTAGGTCTGCACATGAAGCCAACGCCTAAGGGGCAGGTATAATTCTCATAGGTTTTACGGGAGGTCATGAGCATGTTTACCATCTCATCTGTATCCTCATTATCGAGGACGAAGCTTAAATTCACCCATCGTCTCGCGATTTCTTCGGAGGATAATGTATTATCCCAGCACATGAGGCCATATCCGAAAAGGTTTGCCTGGGCCATCTTGTTTCCGGTCCAGTTTTCATCCATACCTACATTTACAACCGCAGCAATACCACTGTTTTTCGTTACAGGTGAATACTCACGAACTATATCCTTTACAAGTGACTCACCTTCATACCGTGTATCAAAGTCCATGACTTCTTTCCACATAGGGAGAAGGTAACACTGATCGATCTGATGACCTGTATATTCCTGAGTGATCTCAAATTCGAGAATCTGATTTGTCTTATGAAGTGCACCGAAAAGAGGTGAAACAGGTTCTCTGATCTGAAAATCTATAGGACCGTTTTTGATCTGAAGTATAACGTTATCTTCGAATTGTCCATCCAATGTAATGAACAGATCGTATGCGGCGTTGGCCCGGTCCAGACTTCTGTCTTTCCATGACTGCTGGCAGTTATATACGAAGCAGCGCCAGATGATGATGCCGTCATGAGGTGCAATTGCTTTTGCAAGCATATTGGCGCCGTCCGCATGAGTTCTGTTGTATGTAAATGGCCCAGGTTCGCCCTCTGAATCAGCCTTTACCAGGAATCCTCCGAAATCAGGAATTTCTTCATATATGGAATCAACTATACCGGACCACCATTTTCTGACATCCGGATCACATGGATCTGCTGTATGAAGCTTTCCCACAATTATCGGAGCTGCAAAATTAATGGATAGAAACAGCCGTATACCATATGAAGAAAAGATGTCTGCTATATTTTTTATGTCAGATAGTGCAGGCTTCTCGATAAAGAAGGCTTCCAGATGATGAACATTTACATTGTTTATGGAAACCGCATTGATTCCGACCGAGCAAAGAAGTCTTGCATATTGAGTCAACAGGTCGAAATCGTTGCGGAATTCATTGTTGTTATAGAAAATCGAATTCCCTGCATATCCTCTTTCGATGGATCCGTCAAAATTGTCCCAGTGGTTCAGCATACGAATGCTTTGATCCGGAACCGAAACGTATGGAAAGCTTACGTTTCTTCCTCCTGCAAGAATCTCATAAAGAGCAAATAATCCATGTAAGTATCCGATCTCTTCCGATGCAAGTATTTTTATCTTTCCATCCTCTGATCGCAGAATGCAGAAGCCTTCATTGAGATCATCTTCTGTTTTTGCAAATTGCAGTGCCGGATCTTCCGTCTTTGATTCTTTTGAATTTGGAAATAATCTCGATAATTCCGAACATATAGTCTGGTGGATCAGCTTTGATTTTCTACCTGAAAAATCATTTATGGAAAATGTCGGAAATCCGCTTGTGATCTTTTGACTTAGCCAGCACTTATCCCTTTTTGTAGTAAAATCTGTCTCCATTTTTCACAAAACCTCGATTAAATGTTTCTGCATTTCGTTTACTTTTACTATAATATAACTAATGAAGTCTCTATGATAAATGGAAAAAACAATGTTCATTTGTAAAAATCAAAGATTTTTTTATGCTTGTTTTGCACACTTAAAAATACTTTGATTTGTCCAAATATATGCTCGTGAAATACGCAAAAAAATAAAGCCGTTTAAGCATTTTCATGTTACGTTATGGCATATTCATGTAAATACACAAACGGCTTAATTTGCCCAGTGTTTCTTTGGGAAAACTCTGATTAAAGCGTTTCTCCGGCCGCTCTTTCGATATGAAGCATCAATTTCATTTGAAAATCCATGCCACCCGCCGGAGACTCTAAGGAAGCACTGATATAATCAGTGTTTTCTTAGAACAAATGGACTCATCGGGAACTTATCTCTGTTATATACCAATCCGCCATGATTTGTATTTTTGTAAAGATATCTGATTTCTTTTATATCCGTCGTATGAAGCGGTACCCTTAATCTTATGTTTTTGTTTTCAATTGCCGCTTCAGCCTGTACTTCATTTCCTGAGATATCAATCACAGAGAAGTCCATCAGTTCGTCTCCTTTATCCAGAGATGATGAATGTAACCCCTCTGCATGAGCCAATGTAATCAGAATCTCAGTTCCGTTTTTACATTCGGATAAGCTGTAGCTCTCCGGAACAGGTCCTGTATATTCTTCATCTCTTCCATAAACCATATGAAGTGCCTGAGATGCAAGACGTTCACCTATTCTACGTTTTCCATGAGGATGGAGATCATTATCCTCACCAAGATCCATACTTACTATCATTCCTGTATATGGCTCTGTAGATGCCATTCTCTGACATTCACGAAGTGCAGGCCACTTTCCGGGAAGATCCCTTAGATCTTCAGTGAAGTTTGGAAGCTGTACGAAAAGGTAAGGAAGCTTATCGTCTTTCCAAAGTCGTCTGTATCCTTTTATCTGCCTTTTCGTGAGGTCGAGATAATCCCACTTAAGAGGAGCATTTTCTTCTCCCTGATACCATACGATACCTTCGATGGGATAATGTGTACATGGAGCACACATGGCATTAAATAAACCGGTTGCTTTCCAGTTTACAAAATCTGTTTCCGGAATAGCTTTACTTACCGCGCCTGTTTTATATTTCCATTCACCCTTGAGATCGATGACTCCCTGATCATTGAACAGGAAGTACCCTTTTCCCGGAGTCCAACGACCCTTACCGTTTTCTACGATTAAACGGACTACAAGTGTATTCGTACCTGCATGAAGCGTAGCTTCCGGAATAAGATATTTTCTCGGTGGATACTGATATCCCGTTTCTCCGATTTTCTGACCGTTCAGATACACGGTATCGGAGTCGACCATGGTCCCCATCCACAAGTGAGCCGGTTGTCCTGCCATCTCTCGGGGAACAGTAAATTCTTTTTCAAACCAGATACTTCCTGTGAAATCTTTTAGTTCAGTATCTTCAAACACTGCAGGAAGCATTAGGGATTTTTCTGAACCATCCGGAAAACCGTTCTGCCAGGATTTTTTCACACCTTCATCTTTGGAATCCAATTCCTCATGCCATTTCTTAGACTGAGTTTCATTTTTGGTTATCTGACCTGCCAGATAATCATCATCAGCATAGGGTTCAGCTTCCGAAAGCAGTTCATCATAGCCATCAAGCATTTCCCGGGAAAGCCAACCATGGATTCTGGAACCACCCAGAGATGAATGTATGATTCCTACGGTGAGCCCGGTTTTCTCGCGAAGTTTTCTTGCAAAGAAATAAGCAGTAGCTGAAAAAGCCATGATATTGTTTGGTTCCGCTTTTTTCCATTCTCCGCTTTCCGGTTCCTCAAGCGGGCCATGATAGTTTACGGAAGTTGCAAGTTTATAATTACGGATGCCATCGTCTGTGCAATCAGAAAGTATATCCGGATAGCTGTCACGGACACGTTCCATCATGAGATCCATATTGGACTGTCCGGAACAGTACCAGACAGCGCCTACCATGATATCTTTGACAGTGATACTGTGATTCTGATCATCAGATACTGTGAGTATATATGGTCCCCCGGCTGTATGAATGGGAAAATCGATATCAAAGCGACCTTCGGTATTGATTTCCGTTGTTTCTGTCATTCCGTCAAAAACTGCAGTTATCTTTGATTCAGGTGTACCGTATCCCCAGATATGAATTGGCTTTTTATGTTCCAGCACGGCACCGTCACTTAGAAATCTTGATAGTTTTAAAGGTATCGTTTCGCCTGTGCCAGATTCATTCATTTTTTGTCCCATAATGATTCCTCTTGCTATTATAATGTGTGCGTTGTAACTCACTGATGTGTTGCATCATAAACGAAAAGCAGACGCGACAATTTCGGAAGAAATTTTTATTCCATGTTCTGTATTGTAGCACTCTATATAACAGTTATCAGTTTTTGTGTGAAAAAGTTGTCATGTTTTTATGAAATATTATAATTGCCATCATATCTCCTCAAAATAAAAAACAGGGAGACGTCAGAACACGTTTCCCTGTCTTGTTTTTCGAATTATTCCGGTATCCTTTGTGTGCTTACATTTTTATAGCCGGAAACAAAGCTTACAGTTACGTTTTTCTTTTCGCCTGCATTGATAGCGACCTTTTCGAATCCGATAAGTTCTCTCACTTTGCTCTTAAGGTTATCTCCGAAGACCATAACAGTTTCCTTGCCATCCATATCACCTGTATTTGTTACAGTGACAGTCAGAACATTGTCCGAAGATATTTTTTCATCTTCATATGCAAAGCTTGTATATGAAAGACCGTATCCGAACGGGAACTGAACTTTGATTCCATGCTTATCAGTGTATTTATAACCGATTTCATAGCCTTCATTATAATGAACTATGTCCTCTCGTCCAAACTCACCCACACTGAATGCAGAGCAGTCTTCAAGCTTCAAATAGAAGGTCTCAGGCAGTTTTCCTGATGGATTATTGTCTCCGAACAGGGTATGAGCTATGGCTCTGCCGCCTTCACAGCCGTTATAATACGACCAGAGAACAGTATCAGCCTTGTCTATCCATGAACTCATCTCAACAGAACTTCCGCTGATGAGAATGACTACAGCATCCTTTCTGATATCAAGTATAGAACTTATCAGTTCATCCTGACCGTAAGGAAGCTTCATATCAGGCTTGTCAAAGCCCTCCCTGTCAAGTACATGGTTGAGACCGCCTACATAGATGACGCTGTCATAGTCATTTGTACGAAGAGCATTGAGAACTTCTTCACGGCGTTCGATGGAAACCTTCTTGAGCTGTTCATTCTCTTCAACATTAACCTTTTCAAGACTGTTTTCCTGCCAGTTGATTTCTGTACTGTCAGGAGCTATATCTGCATCATATCCTGAGATATAGTCTATCTTTGTATTGCCTCCCAGATATTCTTTAAGTCCGAGAAGCGGATTTATCTCGTAAAGTGCCTTTATCTCAGCGCTGCCGCCGCCCAGGGAGTGCTGTCTGATAGCATTATCACCAATCACAAGTATTCTCTTCTGTTTTTCAGCATCAAGAGGAAGGACTTTGCTTTCGTTCTTAAGAAGAACAATGGACTCGGATGCTACATTATAGGCAGTTTCCTGATGTGAGCGTGAGTTATATGAACCCTTCTGTCTCTTTTTGTCAAGCATATGAAGCCTGTCCATCATAAGAAGAAGTCTGTATACCTTCTGATTTATTACATCTTCAGGGATTTTTCCTTCTGATACCATCTTCTTAAGAGGCTCAGCGAAGCAGTATTCATCGAAATTATCTGTCACAGACATTTCCAGATCACATCCTGCCACAGCCGCCTTGTATGTATCGTGTACTCCGCCCCAATCGGATATTACTACACCATCGTAGTTCCACTCTTTTCTCAGGACATCATCAAGGAGATATTTGTTTTCGCAGCAGTAGTCGCCAAATACTCGGTTATAGGCACCCATAACGGAATAGGCATTACCCTCTGTGAGGACTCGTCTGAATACCTCAAGATAAGTATCCTTCAGAATGTCCCTGTCCATTTCGGTGTCCACAGCCATTCGCTCTGTTTCCTGATTGTTAAGCGCAAAATGCTTGACACATGAGGCAACATCATTTTCCTGAACACCCTTGACGAACTCTATCGCAAGTTCAGCTGTGAGATATCCGTCCTCACTGAAGTACTCGAAGTTTCTGCCGCAAAGCGGACTGCGCTTAATGTTTATGCCCGGAGCAAGTATCACATCCTTGCCTCTGCCACGGGCTTCGGCTCCGAGAACCGAACCTTCACTGTGAGCCATTTCACGATTGAAAGTTGCAGCGAGAGCGCTGTTACAGGGAAGATATGTGACAAGATCATCCTGATAGTTCAGAGATATCCATTTGCTGTCGAAGAACTCTCCTCTTACACCCATAGGTCCATCTGATGTCATAATGTCCGGGATTCCAAGTCTATCGACTCCATCGTTATGAAAGAATCCGCTTCCGTGGACCATGCCGATTTTTTCATCCAGAGTCATTTTATCTACAATTTCAAGTAACTGTTCTTTTGTCATATTATTATCCTTACTTTGTCATATCACCAATGTACTGAAACATCATGGCGAATATCTGATTTTCATACTTCTTGTTTACTTAAGTAAATCAGTGAGTATCATATATTTCTGCTACTCACTGATTTAAACCAACCTGCACATATGTGCACGTATACTTAATTTAAAATAAATCTATATTAACCCTTTACGGCACCGGCAGTAACTCCGCCAACGATATACTTTGAAAGGATAAGGTAGATAACGATTACAGGGAATATAGATGCGGCAATCATGATATATACCTGACCCATATCAAATCTTAACCAGTCTGCACCACGAAGCTGTGCGATAAGTACAGGAAGCGTTTTTCTGGAATCTGTATGAAGTATCAGTGCAGGTGTGAAGTAGTTGTTCCAGCTTCCGACGAAACTGAATATAACCTGTACACTGATGGCCGGTTTTAAAAGCGGAAGTATGATGGTATTGAATGTTCTGAACTCGCCGGAACCGTCAATTCTCGAAGCCTCAATCAGTTCCATAGGAAGATTGCTGGCCATATACTGTCTGAAGTAGAAGTATGTTACAGGTGAAGCAACCGAAGGAATGATAAGCGGAAGCAGCGAATCATCCATACCCATATTGTTGATGAGCTGGATGAAACCGAGTATGGTTACCTGTCCAGGTATCATCATGATGGCAAGTATAAATGCTGAGATAGCATCTCTTCCCTTGAATCTGTAGGTATTGATAGCGTAAGCAGTCATAGCAGAAAAGTAAACGCAAAGAACTGATGCGAATACGGAAACCGTAAGACTGTTAACAAAACCCATAGCTATAGGGATGGTTCCGTTTATAAGGTTCTCCCAGTTTTCAAATACATGAGTACTTGGAAGCATGGTGAAGCCTCTGGTCATCTCAGCGTGAGATCTTGTTGCATTTATAAGAAGGATGTAAAACCAGATGAGACACAGGAAAGTGAATACTGAAAGCACAGTATATGCTATGATTCGTCTTGTCCCAACCGGCAAACCTTTACTTTTATGAGTTTCCATACTATTCTCCATTCCGTGCGAATTCTCTTTAAGCCTGATGGCTATAGAACTACTGTTAGTCACACTAAACTCCTTTCTCTTATTGAACCGGATCAGATAGATATCTTCAGACCGGATCTGACTGTATCAGGGTACTCTTTAATAAAATCTTTTAGCAGGCTTTTCGTCTTTTGCACTGTTTATCTTAAATACTACGAGACTGAGTATTAATGTAATGATAAACATATAAACTGAAAGAGTGCCGCCCATTCCGAAGTTTTTACTTGTCAGATACTGATTCAGGTTCATGATAACTGTTGTAGTTGAACCTGCCGGTGTACCCTTACCATTTGTAAGAATCTGAGGAACGTCATACATCTGAAGACCGCCGATAAGAGATGTGATAAGCACATATATGAAGATCGGACGAAGAATAGGCATTGTTATACGGAAGAAAATCTGAGAAGCACTTGCTCCGTCAACCTCTGCCGCTTCATAGAGAGAACCGTCGATTCCCAACATACCTGCAAGCAGAAGTATGGTGGTATTACCGAACCACATAAGAAAGTTCATAAGCATTATCAGAATTCTTGATGCTGCAACGCTGTTCATGAACTTAAAAGGTTCTTTAAGAATGTGAAGACTGATGAGGATCTGGTTTATAGGACCTGCATCTGCAAAGAGTGCGAAGAATAACATGGAAAATGCTGATGCCATGATAAGATTCGGCATGTAGATTACTGTCTTGAAAAATCTCTGTCCCTTGAGTCTCAGACTTGGATCTGAGAACCAGTATGCAAGGATAAGTGCCACAGTTATCTGTGGAATGAAACCACCGATCCACATGATAAGTGTGTTTCCGAGATATTTCCAGATTTCAGGAGCGGTAAGAAGATTAATGTAATTTTCGATACCGATGAATCTGGGGCCTATCTGAAGCAGACCTGAATAGTAGTTTTCGAAAAAACTGTTAAAGATAGTTGACATCAAAGGAATGAAACTGAAAATCACATATACCAGAAAGAAAGGTATGAGGAATATATATCCCCAGCGATTATACCTTTGTACCGTGCCGGCTTTCTTCTTAACCATTTGAAACCTCCATGTAATAGCATTTTTTAGAATTGCCTGCCGGATAACCGACAGGCAATGATTTTTTATTTCTTAAGATCAGGATATCTTGTTGTGGCAAGTGTGTAGAACTGCTCCATAGCTTCATCGATGGTCTTGTAGTTGCCCTTGATGTAGTCACCCATAGCTGACTGGAAGTCTTGAAGGAGTCCCTGATCGTATGCTGTAAGGTTGGCCATGTCGATCTTGTCAGCGCCTGCACAGAACATCTTAAGAGGATTCTGTCCGCCGAGAACTTCGTTCTTGTAAGAATCATCGTTTGCGAGCTTTTCCATAACAGGCTTGTTGTTTACGAAATCATTGTCCTTGAGAACGATGTCCTTCATGATTTCAGGATCACAAGTCATCTTCTTCATGATATCTGCAACAAGATCAGCATTATCTGTTCCGGCTGCAGCACAGATCCATGTACCACCCCAATAGAAGCCCTGAGGACCTTCGATAGCACCCCAGCCGCCATCATGAGCGATTGAACCTTCAACATCCTTGGCCATTGAGAAGTCGATGAGCCATGCCGGTCCGAAGTAAGCAAATACATTTCCTTCAGGATAGAATCCCTTAGTCCAGTCATCTGTCCACTGATCAAATGTATCGCAGTAACCTGAGTCAACCATGTTCTTGGAATCCTCTACCCACTTGATAAGGTTGTCATCAACCTGGATCTTCATATCATCATCAACCCATGGAAGCTTTGCGTTGTTCTGGTAGATTCTGAATGTATCAGCCATAGAAGCAACTGTATGGTAGCCTTTATCCTTGAGCTTTGCTGCTGACTCGTTGAACTTGCTCCAGTCAGAGAAGTAATTCTGAACTTCTTCAGGTTCCTGTGTACCGAATACCTCTTCCGCTACCTTTCTGTTGTAGATCATAACACCCGGACAGCCCTGCCATGAGGTTCCCTTGATGACACCCTTTGAATCGGTTACAACATCCTGTGTGTACTTGTACTGATCCTTCATGTCATCAGCCGTGATGCCGAGATCAGTAAGAGGAACTGTGAATGGTGTATCTGTGTACTTAACCGCATAGTCAGCTTCAACAAGGAAGAGGTCAAGCTTTTCATCCTGTGCTGCCTTGTCCTGGGCAAGAAGGATTTCATCAAGTCTGTTCTGGTAAGCATTTTCCTGATTTGGAGTGATATGCCACTTAACAGTAATATCGCCGATCTTACCTGTTGTTCCGTCTACTTCCTCATATCCCGGATAGTGATCAATGAGACGTGACTTGAATTCCTCATTCCAGGCTGCGATATTAAGAACCTTTCCTGTTCCTGCGACTTCAGGTGTGCTTTTGCTTCCGCATCCTGAAAGTGCACTCAGTACCATGGTTGTTGACAGTAACAATCCGAGAGTTGTTTTTCTCATAACTACATTTGCCTCCATTATTTTTTTAACGTTATCCTTTGCGTTGACATATCCGATTCCTTTTCAGAAATGTCTCTGCATTATATTTCATCAGGTTGCCCTGACGTGTTCTGATTTTCAATTTTTGCCACTGACTCGCCTTCATCCAGCTTGCCATCCACCAAAAGGTGTTCTATAAGTGTTCCCTTTGGATTGTTGATAAGAGCAATCAGCTTTTCGGCGGCAAGAGATCCCAGCTTTCTGGTGTCCTGAACCAGAGTTGTGAGTCTTGGGCTTATCCTTCTGGCAAGTTCGATACCATCGTAACCTACTATAGATATGTCCTCCGGTATCCTGAGTCCTCTTTCCCTGACTGCATTCATGCATCCGAAGGATGAAAAATCATCAGGGCAGATGATACAGGTCGGCGGATTTTTGAGATCCAAAAGCTTCTTGGTTGCTTCATAGGTCTTGACCGTATCTCTGTATGGAGCAGAGATCATGTACTCATCAGGAATCTCAAGACCGAATT
This sequence comes from Oribacterium sp. WCC10, assembly GCF_900113415.1. Classification (GTDB taxonomy): domain Bacteria; phylum Bacillota; class Clostridia; order Lachnospirales; family Lachnospiraceae; genus Oribacterium. The sequence goes on from NZ_FOPH01000003.1 coordinate 173,191, forward strand.
CCTGCATAGTCTTATAGAAACATGTCAATCTGCTCTGTGTTACTGATGAGGTTTCGCGAGCGTGTATATATGCGATTTTTTTGTGTCCCTGCTTATATATATAGGTAACAAGATCTTTCATTCCTGTAACGTTATCAGACTGAACCGACATGCAGCTGTCAAACATATGATCAATGGTAACTACAGGTATGCTGCTGTTGACAAGCTCTGTCACTTCGGGATCATAGAAGTCAACGCAGGCTATCACTACTCCATCAAAACCTCTGTACAACGCATGGGATAGATATGACATTCTGTTTTCATCGCTTCTGTTTGAGTTGATAAATGTTATGTCATAACCGTTTTTCTCTGCGGTCTGCTTGAAACTGTCCAATACATGTGAGAAATAGTCATGTGTAAGTCCACTGTTTGCTTCATCAACAAATAGAACTCCGATATTATTTGTTCTGTTTGTCTTCAATGCCTGAGCAGCGGCGTTTGGTCTGTATCCAAGCTCTGCAGCAGTTTTTTTGATCTGTGCTTTTTTCTCTGCACTTATATCACTATGATCATTCAGTGCTTTTGATACTGTCGCGATAGAAACTCCGCAAGCATTAGATATGTCCTTGAGAGAAACTGTTCTTTTAGTCATATATCCTCACTCATTGTTTACTTAATCGTTTTCGCAACTTGAATATACATCATCTTGTTGAGATATACAAGATTAAAATTAAAAAAATTGTGTATATTTTATATTAATTGTCAATATTTGTTGATGAAGCGTGGGTTTTGACCGATATTTTTTCCGGTTGTAGAAAAAAACATTTAGTTAACAGCAAAAATTACTGTAACGTTTTCATATAAATGCTGTATTTGCGGTTGCATAATAGCAATTGTGAGTATATAATGCCACTAAACATACACCTTAAACGTTTAAGTTACAGGAGGCATTTATGAAATTCGGTTTCTTCGATGACGCTGCTCGTGAATACGTCATTACTACCCCAAAGACACCTTTGCCATGGATAAACTATCTTGGAAATAAGGAGTTTTTCTCACTTATATCCAATACCTGTGGTGGTTATTCATTTTATAAAGATGCAAAGCTGATGAGACTTACCAGATACAGATACAACAATGTACCATATGATAACAACGGTAAGTATTTTTATATCAAAGACTTAAGTAACGACACTGTCTGGAATCCGGGTTGGCAGCCTGTTAAGACGGCTCTTGACAGTTACGAGTGCAGACATGGTCTTGGATACAGCAGGTTCAAGTCTTCTAAGAATGGTGTTGAAGCTTCTCTTCTTACTTTTGTTCCTATGGATGACAATTGTGAAATTTCAATGATAACAATCACAAATAATAATGATGTAGACATTGATCTGTCTCTTTTCTCTTATGTTGAATGGTGTCTTTGGAATGCTGATGATGATATGAAGAACTTTCAGCGTAACCTTAGTACCGGTGAAGTTGAGGTTGCAGAAGGTGGCTCAGTTCTTTTCCATAAGACAGAGTACCGTGAAAGAAGAAATCATTATGCAGTATATGGTGTAAACAGTGCTGTGACAGGATTTGACACAAGTAGAGATGCATTTCTGGGGGCATATAACGGTCCGGACAGTCCTGATGTTTTGGCTTCGGGAAAGGCCACGAATTCTGTTGCCAGCGGCTGGTCTCCTATCGCTTCTCATCAGATTGATCTTAAACTTTCGAAGGGCGAATCAAAAACATTTATATTCACTCTCGGATATATAGAAAACGAAGAGAATCAAAAGTGGGAAGCTCCATCCGTAATCAACAAAAAGAAAGCATTTGAAATGCTGGAAAGATATAATGATACCACAAAGGTTGAACAGGCTTTCTCTGAACTCAAAAACTATTGGGATGACCTTCTCGGAATATACCATGTATCTTCTTCAAATGAAAAAGTTGACAGAATGGTTAATATATGGAATCAGTATCAGTGCATGGTTACATTCAATATGTCAAGATCGGCTTCATACTATGAATCAGGAATTGGCAGAGGCATGGGATTCAGAGATTCCTGTCAGGATCTCCTCGGATTTGTTCATCTGATTCCGGACAGAGCAAGACAGAGAATCATCGACATAGCTTCAACACAATTCCCTGACGGAAGTGCATATCATCAGTATCAGCCCCTTACCAAAAAGGGGAATTCAGATATAGGTTCCGGATTTAATGATGATCCTCTGTGGCTTATCGCAGGAACAAGTGCCTATATCAGAGAGACCGGTGATCTTTCCATATTGAGTGAGCTGGTTCCGTTTGACAATGACACAAGCACTGCTCAGCCTCTTATGGCTCATCTCCAAAGATCCTTTGACTTCACTGTCACACATAAGGGACCTCATGGACTTCCTCTTATAGGACGTGCAGACTGGAATGACTGCCTGAATCTGAACTGCTTCTCTGCTCATCCCGGTGAATCTTTTCAGACATTCGGACCTTCCGAGGGACCTGTTGCCGAGTCTGTATTTATAGCAGGAATGTTTGTCAAGTACGGTAAGGAATATGCTGAACTTGCAGAGCTTTTCGGAGATACAAGTGAAGCAGAAAGAGCAAGAAAAGAAGTTGAAAAGGTATATGATGCCGTTATCAACTACGGTTGGGACGGAGAATGGTTCCTGAGAGCCTATGATGCACATTCTGAGAAAGTAGGTTCAAAGGATTGCGAGGAAGGTCAGATCTATATCGAGCCACAGGGTTTCTGTACTCTTGCCGGTATCGGTGTAAAGGAAGGCCTTGCTGAAAAAGCATTAAAGAGTGTCGAAGAAAAACTTGATACAAAGTATGGAGTTATGATACTTCAGCCTGCTTATACAAAGTATCATCTCGAACTTGGCGAAGTAAGCTCATATCCGCCTGGATACAAGGAGAACGGAGGTATCTTCTGCCACAACAATCCATGGGTTTCTATAGCTGAAACAGTTCTCGGACACGGTGACAGAGCATTTGACATATATAAGAAGACCTGTCCGGCGTTTATAGAGGAAATAAGCGAAGTACATTGTACGGAGCCATATGTTTATTCACAGATGGTAGCGGGAAAAGATGCAAGATTTTTCGGACAGGGCAAAAACAGCTGGCTCACAGGTACTGCAGCCTGGACCTTTGTTAATGTTTCGCAGTACATCCTTGGTGTCTGCCCTACACACCATGGTCTTTCCATAGATCCATGTCTCCCATCTGACTTCGGCGATTTCACATTATCAAGAAAGTATCGCGGTGCTGTATACAACATCACAGTAGAGACAAACGGATCACAGAAAGGTATAAAAAAGCTGGTCGTAAATGGTAATGAGATAAGCGGTAATGTTATTCCTTATGATGAAAAGGTAAAGGAATATAATGTTACGGCAATTATGTGATCATAAAGCGGGTCATAAAGTATAAATCCTCGTTAAAGCAAGTGTTTTGATACTTTGATCCTTACGTCTTCATAAAAGGCATGTGCGGATTATTTGCACATGCCTTTTGCAATATTTAAATATTGCCGAATACTATTTACGACTGGATCTTTATCTTATTGACCTCCGGAGTATAAAGGATTATTCTATGCGAGTGGCTAAAAACGATGCAGCTACTTCGATTGAAATCGCAGATAGCAGGGCTGCATCATTTAATATTATGATGTAATGGGCAAAAGTAGTAAATCAGCTGCCTGCATGTTGATTTGCTACTTTGTGATCCGATTATTCAAACGGGGAAATCATGAGTTCAGTAAAGGTTTTTTTGAAAAATGAAGTAGTATTATGTGTGTCTTTTTTGTTGGCGGTTCTGTCTTGCTTTTTTGTAACACCCGATGAACAATATGCGGGTTATATTGATTACAGAACACTGAGCATTCTTCTATCGCTAATGATCACAATGGCTGGCTTTCAAAAGCAAAATGTATTTTTACAGATCGGAAGTTATCTTGTGGGAAGAATGAATTCTATACGAGGAGTCGTTCTTATCCTTATCGGCCTATGCTTTGTTTCAAGCATGTTTATCACTAACGATGTGGCACTCCTGACCTTTGTTCCGTTCTCCATAGTAACGCTGACTATTTCAGGCAGAGATGACCTGTACATCAATGTTATAGTTCTGGAGACAGTTGCGGCTAATCTCGGTAGTATGCTAACACCTTTGGGGAATCCTCAGAATCTTTATCTCTACTCACTTTCCGGTATGAACCTTAGTGAATTTGTGAAGTTAATGCTTCCATATAGTGTTGCAGCAGCAGTTTTGCTTCTTGTCTTTATATTTATATTGATAAAGTCCTCACCTGTAGCATTAACTGAACACAGTGAAATTGAAAACTCATCCAAAAGAAAGATGATGATAGCGTTGTATGTGCTGATGTTCTTTATATCCATCCTTGTGGTAGCTCATACCGTATCCTATCAGATCGGACTTATGACTGTCGTACTTGCTGTTCTTCTTTTTGACAGAAAGATACTTTTTAAGCCTGACTATTCTCTCCTGTTTACATTCGTATTTTTATTTATCTTTATCGGCAATATCAAGAGGATTCCAGCCTTAAGTGATGTACTCGGGAGACTTGTAAAATCAAACGAGATCGGAATATCAATACTTCTGAGTCAGTTTATAAGTAATGTTCCGGCTGCCATACTTTGCTCCGGATTTACATCAGATATTCAAAAGCTTATTGTTGGTACGAATCTGGGAGGACTGGGAACATTGATAGCTTCCATGGCCAGTCTTATATCCTTTAAGCAGTACTGTAACACTCAAAAATGCAATACAAAAAAGTACATCGGAATCTTTACATCGGTAAATATTATTTTCCTGATAGTCATGATTCTTGTTGTAAAGCTGTTCTATTAACTAAAAAACCTTCTGCGATTACAGCAGAAGGTTTTTTGACACTGATTAAAGCGTTTCCCTGGCCGTATTTTCGATGTGAAGCATCAATCTCCTTTGAAAATCCGTGCCCCGACGCAGGAGGCTTTAATGAAGCACTGATTTGATAAGTGTTTCATCAATGATTATTGATTATATGAATTCTTATAAAAATGATGAATGAGAATATCCGATACAGCCCTTCCTGCTTCTGCCACAAGTACGGCTCCAAAGAAATCCAGGATAACATGCTGTTTTATAAATAGAGTACTTAGAAATACCAGCATACTCATGATTACCATCATTAGTTTATAGCCTTTTCCGAAACTCTTAATCTCCAATGCCGCTCTCATACATATATAACTTTCCAGGCAGTGTATGGATGGAAAAAGATTTGTTGGGGCGTCCAATCTATAAATCAGTGATACCAGTCTGCTGAATATATCCATTCCTTCTACAGTAACTCTTCTCATGGTTGTTGGGAAAAAGATAAAAAAAAGACATACCATGAGCTTTGAAATAATCTCTCCTGTAAATACCTTTAAGCTGTATCTTTGTCCCACTCTCGCGATTTGAATATATCCGATGATCCATTGTATATATGACAGAATATAAGGAATCACAAAAACCGGCAAAAACGGAAGTTTATAGTCAAGCCATAAGGAAATATCATGATGTACCAGCTTTTCAGTGAATAATCTTGTTCCGAAATACACCAAAATATTAACAAGAAACATCATAAGAAGCGGTGCGTAGGCATAGTTCGGAATGATGCTGCTCTTTACTCTGATATTGTATTGATGAGTCAAATCTTTTGTATGTAATTCTTTCATCGTTGTATGAGGGCTTTTCCAAGCTCTACAGATATTTCGTCCTTGATTTCAGGAAGTCTTCGTTTAGTCAATACGACAATTGATGAACCGCCATATTCAAAATATCCCTTTTCAGAACCCTTTTGAACCATATCTCCTGTTCTGTAATCAGAATTGGATATTTTTCCGACCAGAAGTGCACCTATCTCCATCTGAACGATATCGCCCAGATCCTTGTTATTTAGAACAACGAATTCTCTGCTGTTTTGAATAAATACAGGGTACTTCTCATGACAAACGGGTTTTACCGAATGAAGTATACCGTCTATGCGTCTTGACAGTCTTACGTCACCGGAAACGCAGAAACTGTATCTGTGATAATGTGAGGGGGTCAATCTGAATATAAGAGCTGATCCACCCATAAACTGCCCGGCAAGATCCTTATCCTTAAGAAGCTGATTCAACGAATATGAAGTGTGCTTGATATGAAAAATACTGTTTTCGTCAATATCTGAAACAGTAAGGTATGCATCACAGGGACTGGTGAGCAATCCATCTTCGATGATACGTCTTCCCGGCTTTATCTTTCGTGTAAAAAAATCATTGAATGATTTGTATCCGCCTTCGGGTACTTCATAGTCATCAGGATTAATACCATTATTCTTTATAAAAGATGGGACTATATGTGCAGAAAGACCAGACGACATTAATTCTGCCGCACAAACCGACACCTTTCTGTTGACGAGTCCTTTAAGGAGAAATCTTCCACAGGGGGTGCCGTACAAAAAATCAATCATTAAGCTTTCGCTCATTAGTTATGCTCCTGTAAGTATCTCACATGATATCTGCGCCGGATAAAAGGAAGATACCGATAAACTCAAGAAGTCCCAGAGCTATCATAATGATCTTTCCTACAAGTTTAGGCTTTTTAATCTCTATTCCGCTGATGAACCCACAGGCCATAATAAGAAGGAGGACGATATAACTAAGCTTTCCTCTAAGTCCAAGTTGTGACTTGATAAGGAACATAAGCGGAAGCAAAATGGCTACGGTTGTAACCGGCACACCGAGATAAAACTCTCTTTTACCTGTCGTTTTCTTCTGTCTGTCCAACTCCTGAACATTGAAATAAGAAAGACGGATAAGTGCACACAGTACATAAACAGATGCTACTATACCGGCCATAAAAGCCTTATCATATATCATGTAGACAAATAATGCGGGAAGAACACCAAAGCTTATGAGATCACTCATAGAATCGATTTCTATTCCGAAATGCTTCTCATAGCAGTTCCTTTCTTTGGTCGAAGCAACAGCTCCGTCGAACATATCACAAATACCGGCAGTCATAAGACAGGTCATACTATGTACAAAATCCAGCTTTATAGCTGAAAGTATACCTGTAAATGCAAACAGCATACCCATATATGTCAAAACAACTGTATAATCATAGAATCCTAAAAACTTCTTTTTATCCATAATTTAACCTCTCCTACCTGATGAGACCGAACAAAATGCTGTACGCAAGGATACACCATGGTTTTCCCAAAATAATAATCCAGATAAACTTACGTGTGTTCATGCCGATCAATCCGGAAAAATAGCACAAAAAATCATCCGGAAACAAAGGAAGTAACATAGCTATAAACAGAAATGCATCATAGTACCTCTTGTTTTCCAGTTTGTGTTTCCATTTAAGATACTCTTTTTCCGAAAAAAGAGATATAACAAGATCAACCCCAAATCGCTTTGCGAGAAAAAAAGCAATGATGGATCCTACTGAAATCCCTATGTAGTTACACAAAAAGCCTATAATGGTTCCAAAGCTGATAGCTCCGGCGGCGCATCCGAGATATCCGGGAAGAATAGGAATCACTACCTGAAGTGCCTGAAAAAAAGTAAGCACAAGAGGACCGGCAATACCGAACTTCTTCATCAAATCCTGATAATCCTGTACGGAAGTTATATTGTGTCCATATACATACTTAATGAATGCATAAAGAAATCCAATAAGTAAAATGATACAGACAATTTTAATCTGTTTACTTAACTTATTATCCAAATTAAAACCTTCCTAATCCTTCAGGAAGATCATAACCTTCCAAATCAAATGATCAGTCACCTGTATATAATATAATATTTATCCCGATAAATAAACCTTGGGATAGCGAATGAACATACAAAAACGCTATCCCAAGATTATATACCAATAGTTAACAGGGACTAATTTCAATTAATTTAAGTATCATTACCCCGGAAATCTATATGAGATACTTTATAAGCATACTTCTTTAAGCTGCTTTTTATTGATATACATATTATTATCAGCTCTTTCAAACACCTGGCTTACGGATTTGTCATCCTTATGATGATATCTTGACATTCCGGCTGCGATAACAACCTTATGGTCTTTTCTGTTATTGATATTAAGATGTTCAAAACCCTCCAAAAGAGCATCCATATTTCTGTAGTCATCATTTTGAGCAATGACTACGAATTCATCTCCTCCAATTCTGAATACAGGGCTGTGTTTAAATGTCCTGCATATGCACATAAAGCCATCTTTTATGAACTGATCTCCTGCCTGATGTCCCTGAGTATCATTGACCTCCTTGAGACCGTTAAGATCAAATACCACAACCGCAAAGTCAGGTGCATCTTCTTTTTTGATAAGATCATTAAGTGTGTTTACGGCATCAACATATGCATGCTTGTTCTTTCCGCCGGTCAGAGGATCAACATTGGCGATATTCCTTGCAGCCATAAGCATCTTACTGTATTCCTGATCCTTATGAACCTGAAGATCAATATCAATGAGACCTACTATAAGCTGTAAGCGGTCATCCTCTCTTATCATAGCAGCTTTTAATTTTACATAACGGGCAGTGCCGTCAAAAATCATCCTGTAATTAAGTGAGAAAACTCCTTTTTCATGTATTTCTCTCATTATCGATTCTTTGGAGAACTTCGACAGGAATAAATCGATATCGTCGGGATAAAGGACTTTAAGACTGTTTTTACGTGACTGCTCAAAGAAGTCAGATCCTTCACTCGCTATACCGAGAGATTTAAGACTTCCTTTTATACTGAATTCAATATAGTGATCGGTTTCCGGATCAACATTATAAATGCAGATATAATCCCCTGAAAGCGCAGTGATCCGTGAGTAGATTTTCTGTTCCTGACGAATACGTTCAAGTGCTTCTTTATGTCTCAGTTCGGCATCATTGTTCACGTGATCAAGAATGATGATGGCGATTGCAACTATGCCTGTTACAGGGTTGGTGGCAATTCTTCTCAAAAAGAGGTGAGTGAGATCTCCGTTTTTGTTTTTTACTCCTACTACTATGCGTTTTCCGTCGCTTCTGCATTTTCTTAATGCCTGAATCAGATCGGGATTGGTAATGCTGCTTGAATCTGTATAATTGATACGTTCCTTTGTGTATAGATCATAATGATACTTGACCATAAAGTCTCTGTAGGATTTATTGCCTCTTGCAAATATGGCTTCATGATCGCTTACTTCGACTATGAACATAGGCATTGTATCAAAATAATTCCTTAAACTTTCATCCTCTTCGTCAGAAGCAAATGACACATCATAAAGGTTTACATTGCCAAGAATGGAATAGTATTCCGACTCCATAGGATTTTCAAAGCCTTTTAATATGTCTTTTTTATTCATTTCCAGAATTTCTTCATATGAAATGGGTTTATAGTAAAAGAATCCCTGAACTCTGGTACAACCTATCTCCTTAAGAAACTCAACCTGTTCCGATGTTTCAACACCTTCTGCAACAGTTTCACTTCCCAGACCGTTGGCAAGACGTATGAGTTCAGTAATGATGATTCTGCTTCCTTCACTTTTTTCAATCTGACTGATGAATGCCTTGTCAAGCTTGATGACATCAAAATGAACACGCTGAAGTATATCTGGAGATGAATAACCGCTTCCGAAATCATCCATCCACACGCTGAAGCCAAGTTCTCTGAAACGGTTTATCTGAACCATCATAAAGTCTACATCATCCATGATGATGCTTTCGGTTATCTCTATGATAATACTGCTTCTTTCAAGTCCCGCATCATCCACTCGACGTCTTATCTCTTCGACCATATCACAGAAGTGGAAATCTGTTCTTGAGAGATTGATAGAAGTCGGTACTACATAAAGCCCTTCAACCGACTGCTTCTTAAGCTTATTGATAACCTGTTCCGCAACATAAAGATCAAGCTTATATGCAATCTTTGCATCTTCGAGTATAGGAATGAAGTCAAGCGGAGGTATGAGTCCTTTGGTAGGATCCTGCCATCTTACAAGTGCTTCTTCGCAGCAGACTTTACCGTTAGATGTTCTGACTATAGGCTGATAATTGACATAAAGCCAGCCTTCGTCGAGAGCCATCTCGAAATTTTCAAAAACGTATCTTTTATTTTCAAATTTATCCAGAAGTTTTTTGTCGAAATATACAACTGTTGAATTGTATATGTTACCGCAGGAATCACAGGCGATCTTTGCACGGTCACATGCTGTGGCAGATCCGACTGCTTCAAGATCACTTTTATATACTCCCATTCTTACCGGGAGATTTTTTCCGTCATTTGCAAGACCAAAGTCCTTGATGAGCGATGGAATATGTTTATCCAACGTATCTGCAAATGTGCAGACAGCAAAATGATCTGCTGTTATACGACAGCAGTTTTTGATACTGAAATGCTGAACCAGAATATCAGCAATCGACTTGATAAGCTTATCTCCTTCGGTATATCCATACCTTTGGTTGTATGCCTGCATTCCGTGGAGATCCATGAACATCATCGCCGTGGATCTGTGTTTCTCTGCAGCTATTTCATGACATGACTGTGAGAGTTCAAAGAAATAATTCATGTCAGGCAGACCGGTCAGATAATCATGACCGAAAGTGTGTGCTCTATATCTATACTCTTCCATATACGTTTCTCTTTTACCCCTAAAAAAGAAATTAATATAAATTGATTATAACATATAAAAAAACTCTGAATGTAGCATTTAGCTTAAATTCAGAGTAAATAATTGCATTATTTAATTATCTTTTGACAAGAGGCAAATCATCTCACAGTTATTTGTTCTTGGGAACATATCAACCGGACAAAGTTTAACAACCTTATATCCGGCTTCCTGAAGAGGAACAAGATCTCTTGCAAGACTCTTTGGTTTGCAGGCTACATAGATAAGCTTATCAACTCCGTAGTCGATGATTTTGGTAAGAGCCTTTGGATGTATACCGTCTCTTGGCGGATCAAGGATTATAAAGTCAGGTCTGGGCGCATCTTCATAACTTCCGTCTTCCTTTATAAGTCTTCCGCCCTGCTCTATAACCTTTAATACATCACCTGCTATGAAATCACAGTTCGTAACACCGTTTAATTGTGCATTTTCCCTTGCTGCAGCCACAGCCTCCTCGACGATCTCAACACCGACAGCTTTGCTTGCAACACTGCTCATAAGCTGAGTGATGGTGCCTGTTCCCGAGTAAAGATCATAGATAACAGGTTTGTCAGCTCCGTTAACTTCCTGAGCTTTCTTAAGTTCTGTGAATCCGGCATATTCACGTACCTTATCATAAAGCTTTTCTGCTCCCAATGAATTTGTTTGAAAAAAGCTGAAAGGTGTTATCCTGAAACGAAGTCCCAGAATCTCCTCATAGAAGTAGTTCTGACCATAGAGAACTGAAGTGCCCATATCGGTAACCGCATCCGCAAGTGAGTCATTGATGGTGTGAAGTATACCGGCAAATTTGCCTTCTATCTTTCCATCATCCTTAAGTTTTAAAAGAGAGTTCTTCCAACCGTTAAGAACCTCTTCTTCACTCATAGGCGGAGCAACTCTTACATATTTATCAGGAGCCGGTTTTTTATGTTTCTTCTGAGCCTTTGGACTGTATCTTCTGTTAAACCACTCATCCAGTTCTTTTGCTCTTTGATCAATGACTTCCTGTGGTGCAGGTACACGCATAGCACTGTTCCATTGTGATGTAGTTACCAGATCAACAAGGATTTCACCTGTTTTGATAGCTCTTCTGAATAAAAGATGTCTGAGATATCCTTCATGAGCTTTCTTGTGCTCGTATGTGATCTCCAGTTTTGCAAAGTAATCTCTTGTAGCTCTGACAATCTCGTTTGCGTCGCTATGAGGCAGAGCACATACATCGGTATCTATGATATTAAAGAAACTGTGTTTCTGATGTAAGCCGAGAGTGAGAGGTCCATCTTTCTCTGAATCACCAAATGAAAATTCCATCTTGTTGCGGTAGCCCTTACAGATCGGGGATGGGACTATGCTCTCAAAAACATAATCATCTGCTTTGACAACAGGCTCCAAAAGCTCATGCATCTCTTTATCCTTGATCTTGAGTTCTTCTTCATAGGATATTCCCTGATAGAAACATCCTCCGCATCTTTCTGCATTGATACATAATTCCATAAATCTATATCTCCTGTTTGGGATAGTCCGAATATAATGTGATGATACAAGGGTCAAAAGTACCAAATCACGTGCTTGCACGCGGCTTTGAGCGCTTCAAATGAATCTGTAAGGATTCCTGCTCTATGCTCACTAAAGGTGTGCGTTGGCGCTAATCGGTGAGTGGCAAATACTTTTGACACTCACGTCATGTGATGACTCTGATTTCAAATCGACATTGTACTATAACAATGTCATGGGTGTCAAAAGTATTATAAAAAGAAAGAGACAGGTCATAAAACCATGTCTCTTTGAAATGCTGCGATATATGTGGTAAAAGCACATGCCGGATCAGAGCACCTGTACAGTGTCAATCCTCTGCTATTTCTCCATCCTCTTCAGGATCCTCATAGTCATCATAGTCCTCAAGATAATCAGGTGCAACAAAACGATAAACAGCATAGGCTATAGCTGCAACCGAAGCGATGATTCCGATGATGGCAAGAATAGTAAGAAGAGTCTTCTTAAGCTTTTCATCTTCCTTTTTCTGCTCAAGATAATCCTGTAATTTAAGCTTCTGAAGAAGTAATTCAGCACGCTCTTTAGCATCTTCTCTGTGTGTCTTTACACAGTTTTTGAAATCTTTTGCATTATCAAATAAACTCAAAATATCAAACTTATCCATGAGATACCTCCTCTATGTGATACACAAGAAATTATACCATTGATAGTGGAATATTACTATGCTGCAAAATGAGGAAATGAAGATTATTTTCACTAGTTCATAAATCCTGATCGACTTTTTTGAGCTTTGCAAAACTTGCCAACATCTTCTTCTGTCCTGATTTTTCAAAATCCACTGTAACTTCAAAGTCTTTTTTACCATCAGTGATGGAAACAACCGTTCCCTTTCCGAATTTGATATGGCTTACTGTATCGCCTTCTTTATAATCAAGACTGTCAAGTTTCTGAACACCTGTAGTCATAAGATTCTTAGGGATGCCTGAGCCTGACTTTTTAGCTGAAGCTGCAGCTTTTCTGCTTCCGTATCCTGTTGATCCCATACCGGAAAGTCCATAACTGTTAGCGCCGAAACCACCGGATGTACCGAATCCTGATGATGAACCACGGCCGGTGCTGCGACTGCTTCTTCCGCCTATAACTGTTCCGAAGTCATCATCATGATTTCTGTATTCATCACGTTCATTATACTTTTGGCTTTCCCGTTTGTTGGTTCTGTAATTGCCGTATCCGGAACCAGTTCCATAACTGCCTGTTCCGAATCCTCCCTGACGACTTCCGTAACCTGAACCGCCAAAAGAACGTCCGCCATAGTTTGAACCGGAACCACCGAATCCTCCGAAGGAGTCTGCAAAAGGTGTGTCATCATCATTGAAACGATTGAGAAATGTTTTTCTGCACATTTCATCCGGTATTTCGTCAATGAACATGGAAGCTTTCATTCTTTCATAGTTACCGTTGACCATCCTGGAACGTGCTGATGTCATCACAAGTTCCTCCTCTGCACGGGTAATGCCTACATAGCAGAGACGTCTTTCTTCTTCGAGATCCTCATGTTCGTTCATGGACATGTATCCGGGGAACAGGCCATCGCTCATACCCACAAGATAAACCTTTGGGAATTCAAGGCCTTTGGCTCCGTGAAGTGTCATAAGTGTGAGAAGATCCGTATCATCATCTTTTCTGTCAATATCAGCAACCAATGAAACCTCCTCAAGAAACTCACTGAGTTTAGGCTCTTCGGCTTTGGACTGATAGTCAGATGCCTTGTTTATGATTTCTTCGATATTCTGGAATCTGGTCTCGGCTTCTATGGTTCCCTCAGCTTTTATTTCATTACCATATCCGGTATCATCACGGATTGACTCAATAAGTTTCTGAATGGAAAAGCTTTCCTCATCTAATGCCTGCTCATCCATGTATCCGGCGATACGAAGCTTGTATTTCCAGTTTTCAATCATTTCAACAAACTCTTTAAGCTTTGTACCTGCTTTTCCGCCAATGCCTATAATATCTGTTTTGGCGGCTGCTTCATACATGGTGACTACGTGTTCGGAAGTAGTATTGGCAGAAGCAAATACTCTGAGCTTTTCAAGTGTTGCATCGCCGATACCTCGTTTCGGTACATTGATGATACGTTCGAAGGCGACATTATCAGCAGCATTGGCTATGACCTTCATATACGCAAGAACGTCTTTTATTTCCTTTCGCTGATAGAAGTTTACACCACCGATTATCTGGTAAGGGACATTCATCTTTATGCACTGTTCTTCCATGAGACGTGACTGGGCGTTGGTACGGTAAAGAATAGCCTGATCCTGATATGAACGTCCGGTGTTCTTTACTTCCCGTATAACTGCATATGCTTCATCATTGGCACTCTCAAACTCCTGAAAAGTTACATCTGCGCCACCCTTTTTATCTGTCCAAAGGCGTTTCTGCTTACGTCCGGTATTGTGAGCAATGACAGCATTGGCACAATCAAGAATTTTCTCTGTTGAACGGTAGTTCTGCTCAAGCTTGATAACTCTTGCACCAGGAAAACTTTTTTCAAATGAAAGAATATTTTCAAGATTGGCACCACGGAATTTGTAGATACTTTGGTCATCATCACCTACAACGCAAATGTTTTTATATTTTGCTGCAAGCTTATGGACAAGATTGAACTGAATATCATTGGTATCCTGATACTCATCAACCAGAATATACTTGAAACGTTCCTGATAATAATCCAAAACCTCAGGCTCTGTATCCAATAGCTCGACTGTTTTCATCAGAAGATCATCAAAATCAAGTGCATCATTCTGATGAAGTTTCTTTTCATAAAGAGTGTAGCAATCTGCTATCTTTTTTTCGTTGTAATCTCCGCCGGAAATCTGATCACGGTATTCGGAAGGTGACATACCTTCATTTTTTGCCTTTGAAATCGCGGAAAGTACAGCACGTTCCTTGATGTTTTTGGAATCAATGTTCAGTTCCTTAAAGATCTGACGCATAACTGTTTTCTGGTCATCAGTGTCATATATCGAGAAATTTGACGTATAACCTATACGCTCTATATATCTGCGCAGCATACGTACACACATGGAATGAAATGTTGATACCCATACTTCACGTGCTCTATCACCGACGATTTTGTCTACACGTTCTCTCATTTCCCCTGCGGCTTTGTTGGTAAATGTTATAGCAAGGATATTCCATGGAGCCACTCTGCAGTTCTCAATAAGATAAGCTATACGATGTGTCAGAACCCGTGTTTTTCCTGAACCGGCTCCTGCAAGAACCAGTAACGGGCCTTCAGTGGCTTTGACAGCTTCACACTGTTCTTTATTTAATATACTTTCAAGATTTTCCATATCTCTCCTTATCTATTATCGCTGTATCTTAGCCGAAATATCTGACATACAGATGCCAATCTGATCGGCTATTTAATCAGTGATTCCATAGTATTTGTGTCTCATATCGTCTAAAATCATATCCTGATAGACAGTTGCTCGATTATAACATATGGGATAATGTTCTGCCACGTTTTATATGTTAAAGTATTATGTAGTATAAGAAACTAGCTGTTGTTACAAAAAATCAGTTGTGTTATACTTTACGGCATGGACAAAAATTTTTTTGAAGAATTAATTGAATATTTTCATTCTCTGAGTCATATAACTACTGACGATATTCCCAATCTTGAACTGTATATGGATCAGGTCACGGGATTTATGGATCTACATCTTGACCCCATAAAGAGACATCATGAGGATAAAGCGTTGACCAAAACCATGATCAACAATTATGCGAAAAACAAGCTTCTTCCTCCGCCCAATAAAAAGAGATATAACCGCGAGCATATGCTCATTTTGTTATTCATCTATTATTACAAGGGTATTCTTCAGCTCAATGATATCGAGGTTATATTAAAGCCACTTAATGAGAAGTATTTCTCCGGACATTCATCGGTTACACTCACTGACATATATGATGAGGTATTTACTTTGGAACCGGATGAGAAAGAGCGTATATTTGCAGAGGTCGAGAATATGGCTGGCCTCTCTTTGAATTCTTTCAAAGCAGATGATCCTAAATTCAGTGATCTTTCAGATGAAGATCGTCAGGAACTCCAGCTTTTCTCATTTTTATGTGAGCTTGGTCTGGATGTATTTATGAAGAAACTTCTGATGGAAAAGATCGCCGATAAGCTTCATGAAGCTGAATTTGCCAGGATAGCTGAAGAACGTGCGATGAAGAAAAAGAAGTGATAGTTTATTACATCATTGGACTTTGAGATCAGACTGGGTGTTTGCATCAAGATAAAAAGAGTGTATCGTCATTCAGGCGATACACTCTTTTTTTATTATTTTCTCTTGAGATTATCTTCATAGCCGAGTCTGCTGAAAACCATATCATAGCCGTCAGCACCGTAATTAAGTGAACGGTTGACTCTCGAAATAGTCGCTGTAGAAGCACCTGTAGCCTTGGCTATATTGAGATAGGTATCACCTTCTCTGAGCATCTTTGCTACTTCATAACGCTGAGCCATGGAAAGAAGCTCATTGATAGTGCAGACATCCTCAAAAAACTTATAGCATTCATCCTTTGATTTTAATGTAAGAATAGCATCGAATAAATGGTCAACTTCATTTGTTTTTAACTTACTGTTCATAATCTCTCCATTCCGTGCGCACCTGTCGCCAGAAATAATCAAATCGACTTCTTTGTCGCACTGCATACTATATTCTTTTGTGTGAACATGAAATCCACTTAATAATCAGGTATTAGTTTTATAAAGTGCTAATGCATAAATACTTCAATATTTTTATGGTTTAATCTTTTAAATCGGTCAAACGTTAATATAACTACTTTCACGCTTTACAACTTGAAAGTAGTATAACACCCGTCTATATTCATTTCAAGTGATGAAGCCGAAAAGAGTGTTTCGTTTTCATCATGGCTTATATGCACGGCACTTATTCACAAAAATAAAAGAGTATGTACATTATACACACTCTTTTATATTACATTTACGAATACATAAGATACCCTATAGTTATATAAGAATCAATATGTTTTCCTTTATTAGATTTTATATATATTATTACAATTATTTACCGATACGGTATATCTTAATTCCAGGTGATAGGAGTTGGTCTTCTGGTATCAAATACAGTGCTTACATCCAAAAGATCCGACAACTTGGTAGCCTGTCCTGAATAGTCCATCCATAGTCTGTATCCATCCAGATTTCTTCGACCCTGACGAACAAAGTTGCTTCCGAACTGAACCCAGACCTGAGATGAGTCAACATTACAGAAGTATCTGAATCCTGCATTCTCCAGCATATTAAACTTTTCATTTTCAGTAGTATAAGGATGCCAGTCCGCAATGTCTGCGCCGAACGGATAAAGAATGATATCACAGTTACCGGGCATCAGAGATTCTACGTTACGTTCCCATCTGTCAGTATCTCTAGTAAGATCCGCAAGCTCTCTCTTTGTGAAGTTAACATGTCCCCAGCTGTGAGATGCAAGCTCATATCCGTCATCTACAAGTGCCTGGAACAATGTTCTGACTGTTTCTCTGTCAGCTGCGATATTGTCATTGGCCTTCATTTTGCTGTCATAATTCGGAGATGCTGCATCATAGGTTTCATCCGTACGATATCCAAGAACACCATTATATCCTGTGAATGCCATGATTGCCTTTGCACCTCTGTATGAGAAATCAGGATGCTGCTCTATAAAGTTATCAAGTATTGGTACAATGTCATAGTCTCCAACCGAAACATTACCCTGAGCATCTGTGTACTGAAGTTTCAGCTTTCCGTTTTCATCAAGAACCATCTTGTCGGCAAAGCCCTTGCCCTCCATGTACTCGTAGTAGCAGACATCATCCTCGGACATAACAAAGGCCTTCTTGCCTTCAGGTAGCATGATTTTCTTCTGTACCATCTTCTCTGTACCATCTTCCTGAGTCTGGATCTCAGCCATATCATGAAGTCCTACAAGAACATATCCTCTGTCATACATCTGCTGAAGGATAGCCTCGAATTCAGGTATTGTGGTCATAACCTGGTTGAAATCCTTTCCGGCTGCATCGTTTGTAAATGCCCTGTCGGTATCAACACATAGTATATGGAAGAAAATGTGTGTTATCTGTGAGTTATCAAAAGGAACACAAGCGGCTGCGGAAGCCTGATATTCCTGTATCTTTGACTGTACTGTAGCATCTGATGCATAACTTGAACCTGATAATGTTGCAATTGCTGCATCATAATCATACATTGCAGCCTGTCTGTCACTTGTTGCTATAAGTGTAGTCAGATCGTTTACCGCTGCCATGGCTGTTTCAGTTCCGTCGCCGGCTGTTTCACTGGCCTCTGAAGATTCGTTTACTTCAGCAGATACTGTTGTGTTGGTTTCACTTTTTCCCTTAAACAGGCCGCCGAGATTGATCTTACCGGTAAAGATGCCAAAAGCTAAAAATATAATTATCAGTAAGTCTATAGCTATGAGAATAACAGACAGCCTGTAAACCTGCCGTTTTTTTGCCCTTTGTCTGTATCGGTTACGAACTGCCTCTTTTCCCTCAGCAAGCTTTTCTTCAATGCTTTTTTCTTCATCATGAAAAAAAGATATATCTGATTCTGATGTTTCATCATCAAGGTAGAAATCTTCTGAATTCTCATCCGGCAATGGTTCCTGAACTCTCCGTCTGGAAGTTCCTTTTTTTCTTGAATCGCCGGGAGTGATATCTACAGAGAAACTTTTATGTTCTCCGTCTTTTGTATCTGATGACCGGGAAGTAATATCGGAATTGCTTCGTCTATACTTCTTTAAGTACTCGTTTTCTTTTAAATAGTCAGGATTGTTTTTGGAAAAATTTTTTAAGCTCATATATTCTTTGACCTTTTCTGCCGTTTAGATATTTTATGAATGCTATATGGCAAATAGATTTCACACTTCTTTTTATATTAACGCTTAACGGGCTTAAGGGCAAGGTTATTGACATACTTTTATCGTTTGTTATAATATGTAGTAATCAAAACTACGTCAGAAAACCCGGAGGTTTTATGGATTACAAAATTATAGGAGACAGCTGCTGTGATTTAACACCGGAATTAAAAGCTGATCCTCATTTTACTATAGTTCCGCTCACATTGGAGATCGGAACCTATTCTGTTGTTGATGATGAGAACTTTAATCAGGTGGACTTCCTGAAAAGGCTGAAGGAGTCTACAGAAGGTGCCAAGACAGCATGTCCTTCACCTGAAGCATTTATGCATGCAATAGAAGAAAGCGATTCTGATGAAAATTATGTCATAACTATATCAGAGCATCTTTCCGGCTCTTATCAGTCTGCTGTTATAGGTCTTCAGATGTTTGAAGAGGATCACCCTGACAGTACAAAAAAGGTATATGTTTTCAGTACAGATACTGCCACTGCCGGTGAGTTGAATCTTTGTCTTACGATTCAGGAATTAAAGGCCGAGGGAAAGACCTTCGATGAGGTTGTCACAATTATAAACGACAAGATTCATGTTATGCAGATATTATTTGTTCTTGAGTCAATTGAGAATCTTCGTAGAAACGGACGTCTTTCTGCAATGAAGTCATTCCTGGCCACAGCTCTCAATATCAAACCGGTTATGACTGCAATTCATGGCGTCATTCAGAAGCTTGATCAGCAGAGAGGTCTCAACAAAGCGATTAAGCGTATGGTTGAACTTGCTGTAGAGCGTGCAGGCGGTCCTGAAAAAACACAGCATATGCTTATAACCATTTGTCATGTAAACAATCCTGAACGCGCAGAGTATGTTAAGGAAGAACTTTTGAAACTCGCATCATTCCGCAGGATAGTTATTTCCAACACCATGGGTGTTGCTACCGTCTATGCTGAAGATGGTGGCATCGTTTTAGCTATTTGATCACTGTATATTACAAATCCCGTACACCGAAGTGTGCGGGATTATTTTTATTCATAATTCATAACAAGGAACATAGGCTTAACTGTCACTACCTCATCATATTCTTTCTGAGAAACAGTAACATCACTGTTAAGTTTTTTGAGATCATCTTTCATTATCATAAAAGCCTCGCCTACACTTTCAGCTCTTCCTTCACGAATAACTCTAATCATTCGATCAAGCACTATAGGATGAGCATATTGAGGAGGTACCGGGAAGTTAACATTATCCTTCATAGTCTCTGACATTTCTTTTAATGCATCAGACCATTCTTTTTCTGCATAGGCTTTGTTGTTATGTCCTGTAGGAAGTATTCTTGAAGAAATGACAACAAATATAAATGAAAATCCAAAAAGAACAAAATATATCGCTATACCCATGCCCTTTAGCAAAGCAAATATTCCAAATACTGCAGCAAATATGGAAAGCATTAGGATCACTAAAGCAACTTTTTGATATGTAGGACTGATTCGTTCGATGATTCTTTTCTGTTTTGCACTTACCGAAAGCTTTGTGTACTGATCGGGATAGGCATTTACAACTTCCTTGGCCTCCTTAAGTACATTAACTGAATTCTCCTGCTCCGGCGAAAGTACCTTAAGGTATCTGTTTCGTTCTTTCTCTTCTGCTTCACGAAGTTTAAACTCTGCTTCAACACTGTGAAGAGGCATCTCAGGTCTGATCTTTGAAAGTTCTTCAAGAAACATATCAACCTCTTCTTCAAATTTGAAATTACACTGTTTTTCCATTCCCGTTCCGTACTGAACAACAAGATATGGCATACTTCCAAATACACCTTTTCCGGTGAATCCGCCTTTGCTCATGGCGACTCTCTTGAAACATCTGTTTATGTCTCTGTAACAAATGTAGTAAACTCTGTCTATGAAAAAGCTGTTTAAATAAAGAGCTTTCTCTCCAAGACCACAAGGTCCGATTTTGAAACACCTTTTCTTATCCTCTTTGAGCTCTTCTTTTGTTAATCTTGTGGTTCCGAGACATTTTGGAATAAATAACATGACAACCTCCCTTTAAAATGTTCTCAAAATAAACACTGCTAAAACCTTTATATATTCTAAAAATATTTATTCCGGGAACACATATATAAAAAGCAGAGTGAATAAATCTCCACTCTGCTTTATCATTTTCAAAGTTAAGAACTGCTCATATATGTAGTATCATCGGTCATTTGATATCTACCGTATATCTATTTACATAGGTAAGAATAGAAAGAACTCTATTTAGACTTATGCGTGAGCTGCACCTGCATGGTTCATATTCATATGCTGATTCGGATTGTACTTCTTTGCTGCTTTAAGGAAAAGAGCAAGGAAGCAGATTGCAACGATGATACCGAATGGATATGCAAATGTCTTATTGTTTGTGAATACAGGGATAAGTCCCAGACATTCAGGAGCCATTGAGAAATATGTAGCAGAAACTGCTGACATGAATGTTGCAGGAACTGCACAAACCCAATAATTCTTCTTCTCTCTTACGAGATACATAGCACCTGACCAAAGAACAAGCATTGCAAGTGTCTGGTTTGTCCATGAGAAATATCTCCAGATAACAGCATAGCTGAAGATTCCCAGAGAGTTACCAAATCCAAGGAAAGCACCGCATCCAAGAAGTGGAACACAAAGCTTAAGTCTGTTTGTAAAAGACTCCTGCTCAATCTTTAACCAGTCTGAAAGTGTAAGTCTTGCTGAACGGAATGCTGTATCACCTGATGTGATAGGACAAGCAACTACACCAAGCATTGCAAGAACAACACCAACACTTCCCATAGTCTTTACACATACATCATAGATGGCAGCAGACTGTCCGGCTGCAAGAGCTTCCTGAAGACCTGTGTTCAGACCACCATCAGCGGCATAAAGTGAACATCCGGCGGCAGCCCATACAAGAGCGATACATCCTTCAGCTACCATGGCTCCATAGAAAACGAAGTGTCCCTGTCTCTCTGACTTAAGACATCTTGCCATGATAGGTGACTGTGTTGAATGGAAACCTGAAATAGCACCACATGCAACGGTTATGAACATGAATGACCATATAGGAGTTGTCTTAGGATGCATGTTATAGAAGTGGTCCCAAAGCTCAGGTGTATGGAAACCATTTAATGGAAGTCCAATAACTACACCGATTGCCATGATGATAAGACAGATACCGAATATCGGATAAATCTTACCGATGATTTTGTCGATTGAAATGAAAGTTGCGATGAAGTAGTAAGTAAGGATGATTGCAAGCCATACTGCTGTATTGGCAAATGCTCCCGTAACACCCTTGTTTGCAAGAAGCTGAACAATAAGACCTGCAGGTCCTACTGCAAATACTGTACCTACCATAACAAGAAGTACAACTGAGAATACTCTCATAATGTTCTTCATGGTCTTTCCGAGGTACTTACCTGTAACCTCTGCAATGGACTCACCGTTATTTCTCTCACTAAGCATACCGGAGAAATAATCATGAACACCACCTGCAAAGATAGTACCAAAAGTGATCCAAAGAAATACGATAGGTCCCCAAAGAGCTCCCTGAAGTGCACCAAAGATAGGACCAAGTCCTGCGATGTTCAAAAGCTGAACCAGGAACAGCTTCCACTGTGGTAAAACTACGTAATCGACACCATCGTTAATAGATACGGCCGGTGTTTCACGATCATCCGGCCCAAAGGTGCTGTCAACCAATTTACCATAAGTAAAGTAGCCTGCGATCAGTAAGCAGAGACAAATGAAAAAACTGATCATACATAACCTCCTGACTTTTTGGACGTCAGCCAGCATTTATCCCTAAACCTGACTGACGAAACATGCCAGACTTAAAAGACTTCAAAGAATTGATCTTAAAAGAATGACACAACCTTATGGATATTGGGTTTAACATTATGTTATTGACCGTATAACATAATGTTAAATCACTTTATAAATTTTTCATTTTTATTTTAGAATTTTAAGAAAACGTTTTCAAGAGGTTATTAATACATATTAAATATCTGTGAAAAGTGCATTAAAATAAATTTTTATTTTGTATAGTATTTCGGCAGATGCTTCCATTATGTGCCAATTCAATTACTTTAAATTGACATTTTCATCAAATAATTCAAAGAAATTATCAGCTTTACTTTCACTATTTTGAGAAAGATCTATCTCATTCCAGAAAGGTTCTCTGAATCGTACTATATGCTGTTCCTTGTATTCACCGAAATCATCAAAAAATGCTTTTGACTTTAAAGCACTCTCCAGCTTTTTCTTTTTATCATGAGTTGCCTCTTCATCGTAAGCATTGATACATTTGATGATATAGTACTTTCCATCCTTTGAGATGATATCTGAAATCTGACCTTCTTCAAGAGAAAATGCTGCCGTATACAACTCATCAGTACTGTCAGACTTTGAAAGAGTTTTTTCTATATCTGTATCTTCGCTGTTTTGTCTTGCGTAATAGGCAAAATTTGCTCCTTCAACATTAACAAGTTCAAGTAGTTTCTGTGCTTCTGCAAGGTCCGATTTTTCTATTAGCTGTATTTTGATTACTTTTACTTCAGCGTCAGATACCTCAAGATCTGCATCAGATATCAGATAGTTTGCAGTCTTGCATGCAACGAAATACTCTGTATAGATATGGATGACATCATCCAGAGAGCAATCACCCATGAATTCCTTATCTTCCGGGGTAAGGCTATCATAGAATTGACCGGCTATGGTTCTTATGGTATCCATCTCTGTGGATGTTGCTATGATTCCTGTTCTTTCCGCGAGGAGATTCAGAGTTTTTATATCCTGAAGAAACTCCTTTATCCTCGCTACAAAGTAAGGACCATAGGTTGTTTCGAACTGATTCTCAACAGGAAGATTCCATATCTCTGCACCAAGTGCATTCTGATATCTGTTTCTTTCAGAACCGATAACTATTCTGCACTCGGCTTCAGTATAGCCGGCTACGTCTTCTGTTTTTCCGGTGATTTCAACACCTTTACACGAAACTAAGCTGCATGCCATAAGCATGCAGCTTATAAGTACTACTGTAATTTTTTTTATATTCTTTAAAATCATACGTTATTAGTATCCTGATGAGCCTATAAATATGGGTACTTTATCTTGACTAAAAAAGCTACAACTATACCGAGTATAGCTCCCATAAGTACCTGTAAGGGTGTATGTCCCACATACTCCTTAAGCTTCATTTCGAATTCTTCAGGTTTCCAGTTAAATGGATTGTCTTCGAGAATCTTGTTAAGAAGAACAGCCTGTTTTCCTGTTTCTCTGCGTACACCTGTAGCATCATACATTACAACACTGGCAAGAGCAAAACTCATGGCAAAATATGATGATGATATTCCATATTGAAGTGCGGCAGCAGTCGCTATAGATACCACGAATGAAGAATGGCTGGAAGGCATGCCACCTGATCCAGTCATTCTTTCCCAATTGATTCCTCTGTTGAAATATGCATCAATAGCCGTCTTTATCACCTGTGCTGAAAACCAGGAGACTACAGCTGTCACAAGCATATAATTGCTAAGTAGTTCATCAAAAAAATTCATCTAAAATCAATATCCTATCAACCAATCATAAAGCTCCTGATATTTCATAGCAGATGTTCTCCATGAATAATCCGTAGCCATGGCACGATCTACCATCTTGTTCCAGTCACGTTTACGATCGTAATATATTTTTTCTGCATAACGGATGGTTGAAAGCATCTCATGTGCATTGTAATTCATGAATGAGAAACCTGTACCCTTGTCCTCATATTCATTGAAAGGCTCAACTGTATCTCTGAGTCCACCGGTTTCTCTGACTATAGGTATGGTTCCGTATCTCAGTGCTATGAGCTGTGAAAGACCGCACGGCTCAAAAAGTGACGGCATAAGGTATGCATCACAAGCAGCGTACATCTTATGGCTTATTGCATTGGAATAATAAATCTGTGCAGAAACCTTATTGTGATACTTCCAGTCATAGTGGCGGAACATATTCTCATACTTCTCGTCACCTGTTCCTAGTACAACAAACTGAATATCATCCTGACAAAGTTCATCCATGATGCACTCTACAAGATCAAGTCCCTTCTGATCTGTAAGTCTTGATACGATACCTATCATCATCTTACCGGGATCTACATCCATACCCCACTCTTCCTGAAGAGCCTTCTTGTTTCTGGCTTTTTCTTTTCTGAAGTTCTTTGCATTGTAATTCTTTACAAGGAACTTATCAGTTTCAGGATTCCACTCATCATAGTCGATACCGTTAACAATACCTCTGAGGTCATGTTCTCTTGCTCTCAGAAGTCCATCAAGACCTTCACCATAGAACGGCATCTTGATCTCCTCTGCATAAGTATCGGAAACAGTTGTTATAGCATCAGCATAAACAATACCGCCCTTTAAGAGATTACCGTCCTTCTTGCACTCGAGTTTATCGGCAGTAAAATAATAATCACTTAACTGTGTGAAGCGCTGTATGGTCTTAACATCCCAAACTCCCTGGAATTTAAGATTATGAATTGTAATAACAGACTTTATGGAACGATAAAACTCTCCACCGGCAAACTTGTCATGTAGCAGTACCGGAACAAGGCCTGTCTGCCAGTCATGACAATGAATAAGATCAGGATGCCAGTCAAGAAGAGGCAATGCTGAAAGTGCGGCATAGCAGAAGAAACAGAACTTCTCAAGATCCCAATACCAGTCTCCGTATGGACGATCGCCGGAGAAATATGATTCATTATCAATGAAGTAGTATGTCACGCCGTCCTGCTCATACTTAAGAACGCCTACATATCGAGACTGTCCTAGATAATCCATGTAAAAATGTGTTACATACTCCATTTTCTGACGCCATTCCCAAGGTATGCACATATACTTTGGAATCATAACACGGCAATCATAATAACGTTTATCGATGGTTTTCGGAAGAGAACCAACTACATCGGCCAATCCACCGGTTTTTATAAAAGGTACAGCTTCCGATGCAAGCATCAATACATTTTTCATTTTATACAGCCTCCTACTTGCTATTTAGTTGAATGCTTCTGGTATATACATGATGTGATGACAAAATATGCAAGACACCTTTAATCTTAAATTTTTACATATTGTCTCTATTATTATACTTCTTTAGAAGCACCCTTCGCAAGACTTTTAAGTTCTCTGGCATTGGCAAGTACCGCATCAGTCACTCTGCCTCCGGCAAGAAGTCTCGCAAGTTCCATGACAGATTCATCTTCATCAAGTCTTCTGATATTTGTATGTGTATGTCCGCTTTCCGCAAGCTTTTCAATGCAGAAATGTTCATCTGCCTTTGCAGCTATCTGAGGAAGATGAGTTATAAGTATAACCTGATGTGACATGGAGATCTTTTTCAGCTTCTCTGATACTTTTTCAGCCGTTCTGCCTGATATTCCTGTATCTATCTCGTCAAAAATAAGTGTAGATATTTCATCGGTATCCGCAAGGACAGTTTTGATAGAGAGCATGATACGGCTGAGTTCACCACCGGATGCCACGTCACTGAGTGGTCTCAGTGGCTCACCGGGATTCAGACTAACTACAAAATGCACCTCATCTATGCCGTTTGATCCCGGTTCACTCAACTCGGTAAACGCAAGTTCAAACTTTACGTCGAGAAATCCCATTTCGGTCATCTCGGTACGAATCCTTTCTGCAAGAACTTTTGCACCCTTCTTACGGGCATTTGTAAGTTCTGAACAAAGCTTCAGAAGTTCTGATTTTGTCTTGTCCAATGTTTTTTCGCATTTGGACCTTTCTTCGTCATAGTCTTCGAGAAGTTTTAATCTCTCCTGCTTTTCAACAAGGGCTTTTTCTGTCTTATCTACAGTACCGCCATACTTGGCCATGACTCCACGGATATAGTCAAGCCTTTCGGTAACCTCCTGAAAATCCTCTTCATCAAAATCATTTTTATCGAGATAATGATCCAGTTCCCTGACAGTATCCTCTGAAATAGTCTGGAGATCATACAAACTGTCGCTTATATTCTGAAGTGAATCATCATAACCAAGCGCATCCTGTATGGACTTTATAGCTGATGACAAATCAACTTGATCGAGTACAGCTCTTGCTTTTTGAACTGAACCATAAATCTTTTGTATGTTCTGATACTTTTTGTATCTCTGGGCAAGCTCTTCCTCTTCCCCCTCTTTAAGCTCAGCGTTCTCTATATCCTCAATTTCAAATTTAAGAAAATCAAGTTCTCTTTGTCTTTGACTTTCATCCATGTTAAAACTGTCGAGTTTTTCCTTAAGCTGAACATATTCACGATATTTTCCGGAAACAGACAAACGAAGGGATCCCGTCTCTTTCTGCTGAAAATCATCAAGTACCTTAAGATGATATCCATCTCTTAATAAAGACTGATGTTCATGCTGTCCATGTATATCGATAAGCTGTTCTGCCACTTTACGAAGCTTTGCAAGTGTAACAGTTTCATCATTGATTTTGATTTCGGATCTTGTGGTTGAGATTTTACGCCTGATTATGATCTGCCCGTCTTCGGGTTCTATATCAAGGGATCTCATGAACGCTTCCTGTTCCTCTGTGAGACCTCCGAATACTATTTCCACGAAACCATATTCCTTGCCGTTTCGTATCATATCCTTATTCGCTTTAGAACCAAGGCATAGATTTATTGAACCTATCAGAATGGATTTTCCGGCACCTGTTTCTCCGGTAAGTATATTAAGTCCTTCTCCGAACTCAACCTCAGATGATTCTATGAGTGCAAGATCTTTTACATATAGATGATATAGCATTTTGTCTCCTCTTTTTAAGTTATCTTTATCATCCGGTAAATGTTATAAAATGTTGCGGCATTTAGTTCATGAATATGTCATTCCATGATTTCCTGTATGCGGCTCTTTACTTCTTCGGCGTCCTGTGCATTTTTCATGGCACACATGATAGTATCGTCTCCGGCAAGGGTTCCGACGATCTTCTCAAGTCTGAACTGGTCCAATGCTGCAGCAACTGCATTGGCCATGCCTGCCATGGTACGGATAACAAGAAGATTACCTGCTGTATCCATACTCATCAGAGCCTCTCTGAGAACACGGATATACTTCTCCGAGTATACATGTTCTTCTTTCTCTATGATCTGATAGTACTGAATGCCATCGTTTCCGGCAACTTTACTGAGCTTGAGTTCTTTTATGTCTCTTGATACAGTTGCCTGTGTGACTTTATATCCTTCTCTGTTAAGAATATCCGCAAGCTCTTCCTGTGTGCCTATACGCATTCTTCCAACCAGTTCAATGATTTTCTGATGCCTTGATTTCTTCATCTCAGCTCTCCCTTATACGTAAATTAAGTGTAAATGTTTTATTATAGCCAGGAAAAAGATACATATCATACTGTCGGGGAAAAACAGCTTCCGTCAAGCCTCAATACTCGCGAACATGTTCATGCATCGAAAATAACTGTGCATCAATGTTCATTATCCATCTTTTTTCGGAGTGTTTCCAAAAAACTTCCCTCACGTAATTTGATAAGTGTAGTCATCTCATTTGCTTTTCTGACAGTGACAATATCACCCTGTTTAAGATCAATTATATGCTCACCGTCAAAAGCCACGATTTCATTTTCTGATTCAACTCTGATCTGAATACGGCTTGAATCAGAAAGTACAACCGGTCTGCTTTTTGTACTGTGGGCACATATCGGAGTCATGACTATAACCGGTGAACCCGGTGAAACTATAGGACCTCCTGCTGAAAGATTGTAGGCAGTGGAACCTGTCGGTGTAGAAAAAATGATGCCATCCGAAGTGTAATTACTGAGTTCCTGTCCGTCACACGAAACAGCAAAATGCATCACGCTGATTCCGTTTCTGCGGCTGACAAGTATTTCGTTTAATGCAGTTCCTCTGGAGATGACTTCACCGTTACGTCGTACACTTCCATGAAGCATAGTTCTTACATCACGAATGTAATCATGTCTGATCAGACGATCCATAGCTTCAGGAATCTGTTCAATCCTTGAAACTTCAGTGAGATAGCCCAGATGTCCTGCATTTACACCAAGTATCGGGGTATCCTGTCCTCTCAGTACTCCGGCTATCCTGAGCATGGTTCCATCACCACCGATACTTACGATGGCGTCTGTATCAAAAAAATCATCTCTGTTATAGTTTTCTTCCAGGATAGAAGTGACTTTAACCCCCTTTGATGAAAGATGATCCTCTATAGCATGTTTATAGTCTATAGCTTCTGTTTTTCTTGTATTAACAACTAATGTTACTTTCATGTCAAATCAAAATAAACCAATCTATGTGTAACCCGGAATACTCTTTATACCAATGAATCCTAAATAACACAGGTGTCAAAGCATTCTCAATAACTCTATGCAACAATCCCATAAGAATCACTTGATATCCAGCATATCATGTGATGCATCTACAGTCTTTACTGCTGTTTCATGAATCCACATAAGATTTTCTTCATTGTCAGCATTGTCATCACCGCCAAGCATCAGTTCGCACAAGTATTCGATATTACCTTCAGGTCCCTTTATAGGACTGAAGGTAAGTCCTTTGAGCTCAAAGCCTATGGAATAAGCGAATGCCAGAGTCTTTTCGATAACTTCAACATGAACCTTCTTGTCTCTGACTACGCCCTTCTTACCAACCTGATCTCTTCCTGCCTCAAACTGAGGCTTAATGAGACATACAACCTGGCAGTCTTCCTCAATAAGAGTTTTAACTACAGGAAGCACAAGCTGAAGACTGATAAAGCTGACATCGATAGAGACAAGTCTTGCCTTTTCGCCAAGATCCTCAGGCTTCACGTAACGAATATTTGTTTTTTCCATGCAGACAACACGTTCGTCATTTCTCAGTTTCCAGTCAAGCTGTCCATGTCCTACATCAATTGCAAATACTTTCACTGCTCCGTTCTGAAGCATGCAGTCTGTGAAACCGCCTGTACTTGCTCCGATATCAATGCAGACCTTGCCTTCACAGGAAACTCCAAACTCCCTGATTGCTTTTTCAAGCTTTAAACCACCTCTTGAAACATAAGGTAAGACATTGCCCCTTACCTCTATAGACACTTCAGGATCAAATGTAGTACCGGCTTTATCTTCTTTTTCACCGTTAACATAAACTATTCCTGCCATGATTGTGCGCTTTGCTTTTTCTCTGGATTCAGCCAGACCTTTATTTACCAGCAAAACATCAAGTCTCTCTTTTTTCAAAACAAATCCCTTTCAAAACTATAGAGTGTTTTCAGTCAAAATCGATGATACCTTTTTCACTCAAAAGCCTCATGATTGATTCACTGTCTATGCCTAATCCTTCACGGAGTTTAGTGACATCACCATGCTCAACATAATTATCAGGCAATGTCACAGTTACTATCTTCACTTCCGGATGATTTTCATGAATATAAGCTTCAACCTGTATGCCAAATCCTCCCTGCTTGACATTTTCTTCAAGTGTAACTATGACCTCATGATCTGATGCAAGAAGGTCAAGCATTGAAGTATCGACAGGTTTGATGAAACGTGCATTAACCAGTGTGAGATCAAATCCCTTGTTCAATGCCTTTTCTCTGATATGAAGCGCTGTCGAAACCATAGAGCCTGCAGCAAGAAGAGCTATCTTCTCTCCTTTATGGATCATCTCTGATCTTCCGTACTCAATAGGAGCAGCGTATTCACTTAAACCCTGATATGCAACACCCCTCGGATACCTGATACTGATGGGAAGATTGTAATTCATAGCAAATTCCATCATCATTCCAAGCTCTATAGCATTCTTTGGTGCCATAACAGACATATGAGGAATAGATGTAAGGAAGCTATAATCAAAAATTCCCTGATGTGTCTCTCCGTCTGACCCGACAAGCCCTGCTCTGTCGATGCAAAATACAACAGGAAGTTTCTGAAGGCAAACATCATGAACAATCTGGTCATAGGCTCTTTGTAAAAAGCTTGAATATACGGCAATAACAGGCTTGAGTCCGTTGGATGCCATACCGGCGGCACAGGTCACAGCATGTTGTTCAGCTATACCTACATCAAAAAATCTATTTGGGAACTCATGTGAAAACTTCGTAAGTCCTGTTCCGTCAGGCATTGCAGCTGTAATTCCAACGATCTTCTTATTGCTTTTGGCAAGCTCACATATCTTATCAGAAAAGAATTCCGTATATGTTTTCCCCTTGTGTGAAAGAGGTTTTCCCGAATGTACATCAAACGGAGATACTCCATGATATCTTGATGGATATTTCTCCGCCGGCTTATAACCCTTACCTTTTTGTGTCAGTACATGAACTATAACTGCATGATCTATCTGCTTGGCTTCATTGATTGTACGTTCTACTTCTTTAATATTGTGTCCATCGATAGGTCCGAGATATGTTATTCCCATATCTTCGAAAAACATACCGGGAATAACAAGCTGTTTCAGAGATTTCTTGGCCTGCTGAATCTGCCTTACTACAGTCTCACCGACAAAAGGAACTTTCAGAAGAACACCGCCAACATCGACTTTCAGACGATTATACCCCTTTGCCGAACGTAATCCGTTGAGATATTTGGATATACCTCCGACATTCTGGGAAATTGACATATTGTTATCATTGAGAACAATGATAAAATTCTTATGCATCCGGGATGCATTGTTCAGACCTTCGTAAGCAAGGCCTCCCGTCAATGCTCCGTCTCCGATCACGGAAACCACAGTATAGTTTTCACCCTTAATGTCTCTTGCAGCAGCAATACCGAGCCCTGCAGAGATAGAAGTCGAACTATGACCTGTTCCGAAACAATCATATGGACTTTCAGAACGTTTAGGGAAACCGCTCATGCCATGATACTGTCTTAAACCGTCAAAATTATCTTTACGACCGGAAAGAATCTTATGAGTATAAGCCTGATGTCCCACATCCCATACTATCTTATCATTTGGCAGATCAAGTGCACGATACAGCCCGATGGTGAGATCAACAACTCCCAGATTGGATGCAAGATGCCCGCCGTATTCTGATGTTTTTTCGATTATAAATTGTCTGATTTCGGACGCAAGCTGATCAAGTTGCCTGTCATTAAGCCTCTTTAGATCATGAGGTCCATGTATATCATCAAGTAACATTTCAAACTTTAAACTTTCTAAATATTTATGAGTATCCGGGAGATAGATGGCTAATGTCTCATGCAGATAACAGGTTATCTCTCATACACTATTCCCTTACTGACCCACATCATTTCTTTCGATTT
Organism: Oribacterium sp. WCC10; assembly: GCF_900113415.1. Taxonomy (GTDB): domain Bacteria; phylum Bacillota; class Clostridia; order Lachnospirales; family Lachnospiraceae; genus Oribacterium. Next base: position 205,518 of record NZ_FOPH01000003.1, read on the forward strand.
ATAAGCATATCCGTCAGACTGATAAGGAAGTTTTTGCAATCCTCATTAACTGATTTAAGTTCCTTAAGCTCTTCGATTGCCTGTACCGAAAGCTTCTCAACTTCTTTATGAGCCTCTGAAAGGCCATATATGGAAACATATGTGGTCTTATTATTGAGATCATCTGAATGAATAGGCTTACCAAGCACTTCTTCCGTACTTGTTTCGTCAAGTATATCATCCTGAATCTGAAAAGCCACGCCAATTTTTTCACCGATTCCGGAAAGACGCGCTATATCTTCATCATCCGCACCACCGAGAATTGCCCCCGTCATAAGTGAAGCCTGAAGTAATGCACCGGTTTTAAGTCTGTATATAAACATTAGCTGCTCGTTTGAAAGCTTATGTCCGGTCATCTCCACATCTACAACCTGTCCTCCAAGCATCCCGTTAACTCCGGACAGAGAAGAAAGATAATTGATGGCCTTAACTACGGAAAGTGAAAAGGAATTGATATCTGTTGCCGAAATATCCGATTCTCCTGACAACGCAGAAGTAAGCTGCTTTCTATATGCTTCCGAAACCGCTTCAAATGCATAAAGCGATAAAGCATCCCCGGCAAGTGTACCCATGGCTTCACCGAATTTGTACCAGGTGGATTCTCTGCCTCTCCTGTACTTATCGCCGTCCATGCATGGAAGATCATCATGGCACAGGCTGAATGTATGTATCATCTCCATGGCACCCATGCATGCATGAAGTATCGGTCTCATGAACCTGTCTCTGCTTTCACCCGCAATATCGATATACAGTTCATAGCTTTTAAGCATAAGCATGGGCCTGATACGTTTCCCGCCTGCTTCCACTGAATACTTCATCGCTTCGAGAACTGTAGACTGAAGTCCATCTACCGGTGGAAGTTGATTTTTAATGATTTCATTTACAGTAGTCACTGTTTCATTAAGTTCATGAGAGAATTCCATCATCATCCAATACCTTTACCTGTTTTTCAATCCTGTCGATACTGTCATTTGCAGTTTTCAATAACTCAATGCCTTTTTTATACATATCAAATGTTTTTTCCAGGCTGTCTTCATCTTCCATTTTCACTATAAGATCATCAAGTTCTTTGAATACCTCATTCAGAGGAAGCTTGTTTTCCTCAGCTGTTTCTTCGGTTGTTTTTTTAGCTCTTGCCGGCATATATGACCTCCTCTACACGGCTTCTGAAACGCCCGTCTTTTAGTGTGGTTGTAATGATTGAACCTTCTTTGACCTTTTTTATACTGTCTAATCTGTGACCATCTTCGCCCTGTACATAGCCATAACCACCGGACAGCTTGCGAAGCGGACTGACAGCATCAAGTCTTTCTGTCCTGAGCATAAGCTTATGATGTGCTTTGTCAAGGCTCTTCTCCATAAGTGCTGAAAAACCATCAAAATCTCGAAAACGATGTTTAAAAGTCTGCAGGCGATCATTCATTATGGTACTGATTACCAGATAGTTTTTCAGTTTATCTTTTGAAAGAACCAGCTTATCCTGCATATGCCTGTCAAGTTCACTTTTTAGAAGGATACTTTTTTTCTGGTATCCGCTGAGTATGAACTTAGGATTATGTTGATTGACATTCAGCTTACACAAAGACGTTTTCTGACGTGCATCATGTATATGTTCATTTATGACTGAATTCAAGGTCATCTTATAACCCGCAAGATCTTCGATGAACTTTTGGAAGTCAAATACAGCCAGTTCTGCTCCTGCACTTGGCGTAGGTGCTCTGAGATCCGCCACAAAATCCGCTATGGTGGTATCTGTCTCATGTCCTACAGCACTGATGATAGGTGTGTCTGCATCAAAAATAGCCTGAGCAACGTCACGCTCATTAAAAGCCCAAAGATCCTCAATGGAACCACCGCCTCTTCCGACAATGATCACATCAAGATTCATGAGATCGAGAGTTTTGATTCCTCTGACTATGGATTCGACAGCACCGTCGCCCTGAACAAGAGCAGGATATAAAGTTATATCAACATAAGGATTTCGTCTTTTGGATATCTGGATAATATCTCTGACAGCAGCACCGGTCTTGGCAGTCACTATACCTATCCTGGAGGCATAATCAGGTATCGGCTTTTTATACATAGGATCAAACAGTCCCATATCTGAAAGTTCTTCTTTCAGCTGTTCAAATCTTACGTAAAGATCACCTATGCCATCCGCCACAAAGCTCCTGGCATATATCTGATAGTTACCGCCTCTTTCATATACTCCCACATTACCGGTACAGAGGACACTCATACCATCCTCTAACTTAAACTGAAGCCCCGCACGATCTCTGGCGAACATAACGCCGGAAATCTGCGAAGCTGAATCCTTTAATGTGAAGTAAATATGACCTGAAGTATGATACTTCAGGTTCGATATTTCGCCTTTGATAGTGATACCGGACAACGCAAAATCCTGGGCAAACATATTGGATATGTATCCGTTGACCTGCGAAACCGTATATGCATTTCTAAGCTGCTTCATATTTATTTTTTATTTTTATTGATTAGGATATGAACACTCTTACCCTCAGCAGACTTTTTCTCTGTAACTTCACCCTGCTGCTTGCGAGGAGCCTTTTCAATCTTCTTAGGCTCACGAGTACTGTCAACAAGCCTCGCAAGGACTCCGTTAACAAAAGAACCTGATTCATTGCCGCCATACTTCTTGGCCAGTTCAATAGCCTCGTTTATGGCTACCTTCTCAGGTACAGTCTCATCATAATTGATCTCATACAGAGCAAGACGAATCGCTGTAAGGTCTGTCTTGGTCATACGATCAGTCTTCCATCCTTCAGCAGACGAATTGATTCTTTCATCAAGCTCAGGAATCTTATCAACTATCTTCTGAACAGCACTTTCAAGTTCCTGCTGATCTTCCTCAGAAAGCTTCTCAATGCGGATCAGATTGTCACCGTCTTCGTAATCAGGTGAATCAAAGTAACGCTCCATCTGTGTAGGGATCTCCTCTCCGGGGTAAAACTGTGTGGAGAAAAGAAGTTTAAATTTATGATCTCTTTCTTCTCGCTTATTCATATTTTCCTATCTCATTTCAATGTACTGACTAAAAGTTTCCTGGATATAAACTCCATATAGTAAGAATACTTACTCTTCAGGTGTAACAACTCCGGAGATCTTGATGTTGACATCAAGTACGTTAAGACCGGTCATAGACTCAATAGCCTGAGCAACCTTATCCTGAACATTCTTGGATACTTCAGGAATAGAGTAACCATACTTGACATTAAGACTCAGATCAACGGAGACATGCTCTTCTTCGATGCTGATGGACACACCCTTTGAAAGATCCTTGATACCCATCATCGTAATGATCTCTCCGGACCATCCACCGTCCATGGAATCAACTCCTTCAATCTCTGTTGCTGCGATACCGGCAATGACTGCTACAACTTCATCAGCTATAACAACCTGTCCGTTCTCATCCTTCTCATATACAACATGTGTTGCTCTCTCTTGATTCTGTTCCATAAAGAACCTCCAATAAAAGTTGTGCAAATGCACATTTTACAGACATCTGCCGAATTTGTACAGATTATTTTTAAATTTAGGCATAGTCCGACAATTTTTTAGTTAAACCTTGGCAATATGATAACACAATAATATGTTTTATGCATCAAATAATGCATATTATCTCACAGTAATATAATTTTTAAGCTTTTCAAAAGTTTTGTCGCCTATTCTTTTTACATTTTTGATTTCTTCAATATCTGCAAATCCGCCATACCTGTTTCTGTAATCTATAATATTTTGTGCCGTTGAAGGACCGACTCCAGGCAATGAATCAAGCTCCTGTAATGATGCTTTATTCAGATTTACAAGTGACGAGTTCTCTTCTGTGTTTACCTCGGCTTCCTCCGGTAAGGCTATTTCTGTTTCCTCAAGAACATCTTCAGATTCATTTTCTTCTGTCTCACGTGATGCTTCTTCATATACGTTATCACCTGTATTATTCTTTTTCTGTACATCATCCGGAAAGTCAGTTTGATCGTTTATATCAGTCACGGCTTTACCCTCTGAAACACCGGTCTCTTCATATATTATTGCATTTGCCTGCTGTTCACTTACAAAGCTGATACCTGTTTCCTTTCTCTCAGAAGTCACATACCAAATACCGCACATTATCATTAAAATCATGGCCGTGATTTGTTTGAACCTTTTTAGTTTTTCATGCATTTCGTATTTCTTTTTATCCATGATATATAAGTTTCCTTCCTTCACTTGACACGAATCTGTCAAGAGTTATAATTCTTGAGAACAAACGCTAGGGGCGCATTTGCTGAGATGATCCTTTGGATCAACCCTTTTTACCTGATCAGGTTAGTACCTGCGTAGGGAAGCAATTATCTGTTGATATCACTTGTACTTTTAGTGAGTTACATGATATTTATGCATGCCCCTCCATTCAAAGGAGGTTTTTTTATGTCAAAAAATGTCAAAACTATCGTCTTCTGTGCTGCATGTATCGCACTGGCCACCATCACTTCAATGATTAAGATCTTTCACTTTCCCACAGGTGGTTCCATCACTCTTTGTTCTTCGCTTTTTGCCATTCTTCCCGGATTTTTCTTCGGTCCGGTTACAGGTATCATTACCGGAGTAGCATATGGCCTTCTTCAGCTCATAGTTGATCCATATATTCTTACCCCTGTACAGGCATTTATTGATTACATTCTTGCCTTCGGAGCACTCGGCGTGTCCGGATTCTTTTCGAACAAAAAGAACGGTCTCTGCTATGGATACATTGCTGCATGCATACTGAGATGGTTCTTTGCATTTTTATCAGGTGTATTATTCTTTGGCGAATATGCATGGGCAGGCTGGAATCCTGTTCCATACTCTGCCGTATACAACCTTATATGCATCGGTTCAGAAGCCATTTTAACTCTTGTTGTTCTTCAGGTTCCGGCATTCATCAATGCTTTCACCACAATGAAATCCAGCATAAATACAGCACACTGAATCATTCCTCATAACATAAGCACATATGCGAAGAAATATGGTGGGTGGCATGCCTATGCCGCTCACTTTTTTTGATTTTTGTATTTGATTTAATGGAAATCCGGTCACGAAAGTGACCGGTAATGAGATTTATATATTAGCCTAATTTTAGAAATATAGCAAGAATTAAAATGCAGAAAACATATCCATAATCATCATTCTAAACGTACCTGAGCCATAGTTTCCGTTTGGTAATGGTTTATTCAGTCTCAGGAATCTGACATTTTCCTCTGCCTTTTCCGAAACATGATTTATATACCTGATACCGGAAAGAACCGCACTGAAATAAGTGAACGACTGTCCCGAATCGCCAACACTCTTATTGTAAATATCAGCTCCTGCTAAAAATGCTGACAATACGACTGATGACATACATCCTGTTCCCGTCACACCCGTCATCATTGCCGAACCGCCTATTACCTTTTCGGTTTCATACGGTGAAGAAATAAGATCTGTACTGCCTGAACAGATAAGAACAGGTGAATAAACTATTCCCTTTTCTTCATAGCATTTCTTTTTATCGATGCAAAACCTCTGCATCATCAGAAGAAGTTCATCGTCATCTGTTCCATCCTTAAATCTGAATGAATCAACTCCTGTTTCTGTTTTTTCATCCTTCAGGACAGCCATGATTTCAGCACGGTTTCCTCTTATGACAGAAGGATGATAATCATCGATAAGTTCTTTCATAAAGCCTCTTCTGAACGAAGAGCCTGAAACGCCTACCGGATCTACCAGAATCGGAATACCTTTAGCATTAGCCGCAGCAGCACTTTCTCTCATGGATTCAAAGTACTCGGTAGCTCCAAGATTCAATTCAAGTCCGTCACTTCCCGAAGTTATCTCACCTGCCTCTTCCGGTGCATGCGACATGACCGGACGTGCTCCTATGGCAAGGAGTACGTTCGCACAGTCGTTGACAGTCACATAGTTGGTTATAGAATGTATAAGTGGTCTGTTTTTTCTGATTATTTCTATGATTCTTTCCATCTTAATATAGTCTACTTTGACTCCAAAATATCTTTAGCTCTTTCAATCATTCTGATCTGCTTTAGTGCCATTGTTATGATGATTGCAAGAAATGTTCCGCCTATGGTGCTGATAAGGAACGGTATAACAAACGTAAATACACCGGCAGCGCTGTTTCCCATCACAAATGCTGATACAGGATAAGACAGCATCCCGCCTATGATTCCGGTACCGAAAACCTCACCTATATAGGCTGCAGGAAGCTTTTTGAAATACTTATACATAATACCTGATAAAAATGCACCGCACATAGACCCCGGAAAAGCAAGCAATGATCCGAGTCCCATAAGATTTCTCAGTACACTTGCTGTAAAAGCAGCTATTATTCCATAACCGGGGCCCAAAAAGATTGCACACAAAACATTTACAAGATGCTGTACAGGTGAACATTTTGAGCCGAATACGGGTATGGAAAATGTTGATCCTACTACAGCTACAGCTGCAAAAAATGCTGCAAGTGCAAGCTTTTTGGTGTTGATACCCGAAGTTACATTCATTTCCAGAGTTTCCTTTTTTAGATTATCCATTACAATCTCCTGTTCCGGAGCAGCAAATTTACATTACGATACCGGTATCACAGAAAGTATAATCACCCTTTATCGCAAAGCCATGATCCATAGGTCCTGAGCCCTTTCCAAGATCAAGCATTGCTCCCAAAGCACCGGAGATATAGTTCTTTGCATAACGTACAGCATCCTGAAGTCCATATCCCCTGGCAAGATTCGAGGCAATGGCAGAAGATAATGTACATCCGGTACCGTGAGTATTCGGGTTGTTTATACGTTTTCCGTTGAACCAGACATAGCCTTTATCTGAATATAAGAGATCATTTGCATCATTAAGACTATGTCCGCCTTTACATAATACCGCACATCCGAAAGTCTCAAATATCTTTTTAGAAGCATTTATCATATCCTGAGTACTTTCAATCTTCATTCCCGACAAAACTTCTGCTTCAGGAATATTGGGAGTGATAACTGTGGCTATGGGCAGCAAATGCTCTTTCAATGTCTCGATAGCTTCTTCAGTTATAAGTCTTGAACCGCTTGTGGCCACCATTACAGGATCCACAACTATGTTTTTCGCTTTATAAAATATGAGTCTTTCGGCTATGACCTTTATTAGTCCGGAAGATGATACCATTCCTGTTTTTACCGCATCCGGGTAAATATCAGTGAATATACAGTCCAGCTGCTCCTTTAAAAATTCAGGACTGCTTTCCATAATGTCAGAAACACCGGTAGTATTCTGGGCAGTTAATGCTGTAATTGCGCTCATGGCGTATACATGATGTGCAAGCATTGTCTTGATATCTGCCTGGATGCCGGCGCCTCCGCTGGAATCACTTCCTGCGATTGTTAATGCTGTCTTCATATTATCTCCTTCCTGATGCGGGGTAGACTTGATGCAATGCCACTTGCTTCATTCCGCATCCTTCAACATTAATTTTATATAGCGACATGAGGTGGTGCCCCCGACATGCCGCTTTTATGTCAAGTGACAGTGGACATGATTAATCTATACCCGCTATCAACTCAGCAACCTTCCTTAGTTCCGCTGTTGCATTTTTTATATCATCGACTCCGAAAATACTGCTGACAACTGCTATTCCGGATGCTCCGGAATGTATAAGATTATGTGCATTGGAAAAGTTTATCCCGCCAATTCCAACAACAGGAACCTTAACAGATTGTGTTATGGATGAAAATGTTTCCATAGTCATATATATGGCATCTTTCTTTGTGGATGAGCCAAAAAGTGCCCCGGATCCTAGATAATCAGCTCCTTCCTTCTCTGCAAGAAGTGCCTGTTTCACTGTTTTGGCAGTGACTCCTACTATTTTTCTTTCACCGAGCATCTTTCTTGCTTCATAAGCCGGCATATCATCCTGACCAACATGCACACCGTCAGCATCGATAAGTCCGGCAAGCTCAACATCATCGTTTATGATGAAAGGAATATTGTGTTTCCTGCACACAAGTTGTATTTCCTTTGAAAGATTCAAAAGATCTTCCCCCTTAAGTTCCTTTTCTCTCAACTGAAGCATGGTGATACCACCTTCTATTGCTTCTGAAACAGCTTCCGCCAGTGTTTTTCCATTTTTTAGACAGGCTCTGTCAGTGATACCGTAAAGCAATAATTCTTCTCTTTTCATACAGCTCCTAACATTTATTCTTTATGCATGATACACAAGCTAAAGTTATGTGGTCATACAGGTACAGCATAAATCAGATATTAATAACAATCCTTTTTCTGATAGGTAAAGCCACGACAATAAAAAAGGACTATCCTGATATGGATAGTCCTCGGGTTAACGTATACAAAAGCTCTACTCCCTACGTTGGCATGATCCAAATCAGGTTTCAGGGTCCGGGAAGCACATTCCCAATCTCAGCCGGTTCTGACCGACACCCCCGTTTACTTCTATATGTACAACTGAATGTACATAATTATTGTTAAATTATATCACGTTAGAAACATATGTGATATTGATTTTTGAATTTTAAAAAAAATATTTATTCTATATATTCATCTTTGGAGTCATCAACTTCCGGAAGATTCAGCTGAAGTCTTGCCGCATCTACAAGGTGTTTTGCAAGAACGGCAGTTGTAACTGTACCAACACCACCGGGTACAGGTGTTGCTGCACCTGCTTTGAGAACGATCTGATCCCAGTCGCAGTCACCTGAGAGATTGCCCTGCTCATCTACATTGATTCCCACATCGATCACAGTGGCATCTTCCTTTACATAGCCTCCGCTTATCTGCTTTGCTTTGCCAATTGCAGCTACAACTATATCCGCTTCTGATGCAACCGACTTGATATTTACGGTTTTTGAATGACATACAGTTACAGTTGCATTCTCTTTAAGAAGAAGCATCGAAAGCGGCTTTCCTACAACCATGGAACGTCCTATGATACAGGCTCTCTTTCCGGCCATCTCAATGTTGTAACCTTTGAGTATCTCAACTACAGCCTGTGCTGTACAAGGTGCAAATGCATCCTTGTCACCACGCATGATTCCTGCAACATTGGCATCTGTGATACCATCGAGATCCTTTAAAGGATTCATCTTCTTAAGCATGGCTTCTTCATCGATATGCTCAGGAAGCGGGCGCATAACAAGTATTCCGTGTATATCGGGATCGTTGTTGATAAAATCAAAAACCTCCTGAAATTCTTCATTGGTACAGTTTGCGGGAAGCTCATAATCTTTTGCTTCCAGGCCAAAATCAACGAAACGTTTCTTTATATTTCTTTCGTAGGCTATATCAGCTTCTTTGTCACCTACTCTCAGTATGGCGAGTGCAGGCAGGATACCATTGTACTTTCCAACAAAATCAAGACATTCTCCCTTTATACGGTCTGCAATTAATTTACCTTTTAATTCCTGCATAAGTTCTCCTTTTCTATAAATAATATGATGTAAGGGGCAAATATACTTTTGACACTCACGTCATAATATAATCACTCGAAGTCAACTTTATTTCTTTTTATTCTGTCTTTTTCAGCGTCATAGTCAGGTCTTATTGTATCTTCAACCTGCTCATATATAAGACGGGCTTTACTCTTTCCGTCATTAAGAAGCTTATATGCATATTCATTAAGCTCAATCATACGGTTTTTATTCTTCATCATCTTTGTATTGATGTAAACATTCATGACGGCGCCTTCAATTGCAGTATTTAAAAATGATACCCCAACGCCGACATCACTAAGCATAAGCTTTGATCCGTTATCCGCAAGCTCCTGCATGCATATCAGTGCCTCACAGGCACATTCCATAACTTTTACAGGAGTCATGGAAGCAGCGGAAAGACAGCTTTCAAGAGTTGTTTCCTTGTAGTCCTTCTCTTCAACAGTGTTTTCCGGAAGACTATAAGCCTTGCTCAAAGGATAAAATACTTTTTCATCTTCGTCTGACAACTCCAAAAATCTGCTTCTGAGCTTTTTAAGCTTTTCCTGTATTGTCTTTAGTCTCGGCTCAAAATCCGCATACTTTTTCTTTCCGCTTGTAAAGCTGCATACCATAAGTCCAAGACTTACACCGTAAGCACCTGCTAATGCACTGGCACCGCCGCCTCCCGGTACGGATTCTTTGGCTCCGAGCTTTTCAAGATATTCTTCGATTTTCATTTCCTTAGATGTCATAATATTCTCCGTTCATATCAGAAACACATTTAACACTTAAGAGTGCAGTTTGTCAGGAATCCTTACGGATTCCTGACAAACTGCACTCAAAGCCTGACTCTTTCAATAATAATCACAGGCTGTTGTGCTGCTGAACATGATTCATCATTTTCAGATTTCAGTCAAGGTATGGATTCACATGGATCATAACATGCTTTATGTCCGAAAACTCATGTTCAAGACCATGGTGAACATCCTCTGCGATGGCGTGGGCATTTATCAGGGACATATCTCCCTTCACCGCTATCTCAAGATCTACATATACTCTATTGCTGAACTGTCTTGTCCTGAGTACATCTATACGAATCACACCTGGTTTAGAAAGAACATATTCTCTTATGCTCTGTTCAAATTCATCATCGCAGGAAGTATCAAGCATCTTGTTAAGTGAATCTTTTATTATGTCAAAAGCAACCTTTAGTATCAAAATGCAAATCAAAAGACTCGCTACAGGATCCATGAATGGAAAACCAAGTTTTGCCAGACCTATTCCTATGAAAGAACCGACAGAAGAGATCGCATCAGAGCGGTGATGCCATGCATCTGCCTTGAAGGCGTCTGAATTAAGTTTCCTGGCATAGTACATGGTATACCAGAACATCCCTTCCTTGACAATGATGGAAACTATCGCTGCAATCAGCGGAAGAAATGTAGGTATCTTTATTTCTTCCTGATGAAAAAACAGTTCATTGATACCGGTATATCCTATTCCAAGACCTGTTCCTGCAAGAATAAGTCCAAGCATCAGTGAAGAAATACACTCAAATCTTTCATGTCCGTAGGGATGATTTTTATCTTCTGCCTTTTGAGAGATTCTCACGCCTACAGTAGCAATAAGAGTTGCGAATACATCAGAAAGTGAATGTACTGAATCTGAAATCATAGCACCGGAGTTTCCAAGGATACCTGCAATAAGTTTGAATCCGGCCAGAACTATATTTCCGAAAATCCCTACATTCGAAAGCCTTTTTACAATACTATCATTGCTCATAATCATTCCTCCATGAGAACGATAAAATAAATTATAAACAATTTATTTTCCAAAGAAAATGCATATTGAGTTATTTTTTAAAGAACAGCATTATATTTTTACACAAAAGTTAAGCTTCGTGCCGAAACACGAAGCTTACGAACTCTATAACTTAAGATTCAGAATATCCCATATAATCTGTAAAAGTCAATCCTACGCCATTTAGGAGTCTGAATCCGTTTCCTCTACATTCATAGTAACATTAAACTTCTTCAGATTGCTTTTGTTCTTGTACATTCTCCTGTCCGCACGAGTGAAAACATCTGCCACACAAATGTCATTATCATTTTTATACTTTGACATACCGCATGCTATAACTACACCATCATTGAATAATGCATCCTCATTGTGTGCGGCAATAGTATTGATCAGACTGTCTATCTGTTCGTAGTCTGTCCCCTGAGAAACAGCAACAAACTCATCACCTCCGACTCGAAAGACCTCACTATGCTTGAATGTCCTGCAAATGATATTGCATGCTTCACAGATGCATTCATCTCCTGCACGATGACCTTTTGTATCATTGATCTTTTTGAGATCATTCATATCAAGAATCGTGATCGCAAAACAGGGCTGACGCTTATCTGCTATCCTGTGATTAATTATAGACTCCATTTCCTGATATGCATTCTTGTTTTTTATTCCTGTCAGAGTATCAATCTGAGCTTTATTCTGAGCCTGAGCAATGCGTTCCAGGTACTCACGTTTGATACGCATGGCATCAGTAACATCCTGACACATACCTAAAAGGCATTGTCTTCCGGTATTATCAACAAACTTCAGCTTTGTAGTCTGGAATTTTTGCGGATTTCCTGCAGCATCCGGTACATCTTCAAAGAAAATGTAGGGTTTATCCATTGATAATGCCTTTTTATCATCTTCTACAAAATGCCTCGCTGTATTCTCATCGAAGATCTCATAATCTGTTAAACCAACAACTTCCTCCGGAGTAGGTTTATGGGCATAATCTGCAAATGCCTGATTACATGCAAGATATACTCCGGTTGTCACATCCTTTGAAAATGTCATTGCCGGCATATTTTTCAAAAGAGAATCTACTGATTCTTTCAGTTCGGAAATCTTTTTGATTGTATTAACATCCTGCTTTACGCGTTTGTTATCCTGCTGCAGATTTGCCCGTTTACCTGATATTCTGTACATTTCTTTGTCAGAATGACCGGCAATTGTGTTAATGTCCACATCTGATGCCGAGAGTATGACTATCATAACTGCCGAAACACCATTCACAGGATTTACAGCAACTCTGCATACAAACAATTGAATCATTTTTCCGTCAATTGTTATGTCATCAACTATCACTCTTTTACCATCTCTGGCGACCTTCATAACAGCCTTCATTGAATAAGCTCCGGGCTTATCCATAAGTCTGGAAGTATCAAATCTCAATTTCCCATAAGTATCCGGAAAATTCTCTTTGAAAAACTTTTTATAAACATCATTGGCTCTTATAACTGAGGCAAATTGATCTTTACATTCCACCATAATCATAGGCCATGTATCAAAATAGTTTTTCAGCTTATCGTCATCAGAGCTGGAAAACGAAAGGTTATAGAAATTAACTTTTCCAATCCTTGAATAGTAATCGGTTTCAAGAGGATTTTCAAATCCGATCTGAACGCCTTTTTCATATCTGTCAATGATATCCTCAAGTGAAACAGGCTTACAGAAATAGTAGCCCTGTAGCATGGTGCATCCTATATCCTTAAGAAATTCAGCCTGTTCTGTTGTTTCAACCCCTTCTGCGACTGTATCCATGCCAAGTGACATAGCCATCCTTACTATCTCGGTCAGAATGATCTTCGCCTTATCACCATCATCAAGCTGACGGACAAACATCATATCTATCTTAATGAGATCAAACGGTATCTTATGCAGTATCAAAGGAGATGAATAACCGCTTCCGTAATCATCCATCCATACATCAAACCCAAGATCTTTAAACCGCTTTATCTCATTGAACATATAATCGATGTCATTGGCCACAATGCTTTCCGTTATCTCTATGACAAGTCTGTCACGCGCAATGCCCGATGCATCCACTCGTTTTCTGATTTCTTCAACGATATCGCAGGTATAAAAGTCCGAACGGGATAAATTGACAGATATGGGAACTACATAGAGACCTCTCTCTGCCTGCACTTTCATTTTCTTAAGAACGGTATCTACAACATAAAGATCCAGCTTATAGATAGTATTTGACTCTTCAAGTGCCGGTATGAAGGCAGCAGGACTGAAAAATCCTTTCTTCGGATCTATCCATCTTGCAAGAGCTTCCTCATGGCAAACTCTTCCGTTAGCTGTTCTTATGATGGGCTGATAAAAGATCCTGATCCATTCATCACTTATAGCTCTGTCAATATTTTCAACCACATACTGTCTTTCTTCAATTTCAGTCATCATCTTAGGGTTGAATGTATATATGTTGGAAATATAGTTTTTTCTGCCGGAATCACAGGCAATCTTTGCTCTGTCACATGCTCCGCTTATGCTGATGCTTTCATCTTCATAATAGTATATGCCGATTCGAAGAGTCATTCCTTTATTACTATCCATTCCGAATTTTGATTTTATCAGCTTTTCAGCAGCATTTTCAGCATTCTCATCATCAGTATATACACAGAAATGATCAGCATTAAATCTACTGCAATTCTCATGACTGAACAGCTCAATCACTTTATCGGCAAAGGATTTTAAATATTTGTCACCTTCTTCGATACCATACTTTTGGTTATAGACTTTTAAACCGTTGAAATCCATGAAAAGAATAACAGGAATTCTTCCGTTCTTCCGTATCTCCCTGCATCCGGCTTCAGCTAGCTCAAAGAAATATGACATGGAAGGAAGACCGGTCAGATAGTCATGACCGATCTTTATGTTAATACTTCTTTCAGTCAGCTGATTCTTTAATGCATTCAGCAATCCGTCTTTTTCATTTTTACCGTCACCAACAAAAGCCCCCTGATCTGTATACCAGACGAAGGCCAGTCTGACACCATTCTCCTTTTCGATATGTCTTCCGTAAGAATGAATGATCCTGTACTGACCTTCCCGTTTGCTACGGTAGATAACATCATATACTCCGCCCTCAGTAGCAAAACGATAGGCGGCATCTCCTAAAGACGCAAGATCGTCAGGATGGGTATCTTTATACATGTTATTATCCATCAGTTCATATACTTCACTTTTTTTCATATCCCGGTAACCAAAAAGCTCAATGAATCCTTTGGATAATACTATGGTAACTACTCTTTTATTAATAAACTGATAAACAGCGAACGGCACAGCGCTGCTTTCCAGAAATGCCAGCTCTTCATCACTATATCTGTATTTTTTCAAGAGAATACCTCCTGTAAGAATATATGCATGCATATATTTCTTCGTATGTTTTTTAATAATTCATAAGACTCAGGAATCAGAAATATCAGAAAAAATATCCGAGGAAATGCTTTAATCAGCATTTCCCTTTGTATTCATATGAAGGCCCAATCTTTATATTACAAAAAGACACACAGCATAGAAATACTGTGTGCCTTTATGAAATGAATAATCTTGTTATTTATTTATGCTGCCTCTTTTCCTGTCATAGGTCCGAGTTCCTTAAGACCCTGTTCTGCAAGAGGCTTAACCTCATCAAGTGTCTTAATAGACTGAAAAATTTTTGCAGGACACTAAATATCAGTCAACGTAATAAACATAGTTCTCTTTTCTTGGAGCCGGATCCTTCGCGGGAGCAGCTGCATATCCGAGAGCACAGTGTCCGATACCTTCGAAATCACCTTCAATTCCAAGCTTCTTGAGAATTTCTTTTCCAAACTCAGACTCAAACTCTTCCTTTGCCCGGTGAATCCAGATACTTCCTACACCGAGACTCTCTGCTGCATTCATAAGATTACCCATAACGAGTGATCCGTCGTAAATATGTGTACGAACTGCCTTATCAGCAAGTACTATGAGAATAACCGGAGCTCCATAGAACGGATCAAAGCCCTCAGGCCATCCACCGATCTTTCTGTTCTCTTCAGAAATCGCGTCACGCAGTTCCTTGTTTGTGACAGCAATGATCACAGGACTCTGCTTTCCCATACCTGTAGCTGAGTATGTGCCTGCCCTGAGTATAGCATCAAGTTCTTCCTTTTTTATCATATCAGGCTTAAAGCTTCTGCAGCTTCGTCTTGTTTCAAGTACCTTTAATGTCTCGTTCATGAAGTTCCCTCCTTACGAATATGTTATGTAAAAAATGATGTAATTCATATCAAATCGCTATAGATTGCAAACAATATAATAGTACCATATCGTTCTGAATTTTCAAGTCTATTTGATTTTTACTTTTTTAAAAACAATCATCGGGAATCCAGCTCATCTGAAACCCGCATTTTTCATACATGTCTGATTACTTCAAATCTTTGAAGTCTGATGTCTTCTTCTGAATCTATACCTGCCTTCTGCATAGCTATGGCCACCTGCTGCTCTACAGTATCAACACCTTCAAGATCAGGCAGCAACAGTCCACGGCGATTTCCTTTGCTCACGATAACACCATAACGCTTAACATCAAGCTGATCCATAGATTCTATATCCTCCGGTTCCGAGAGCACATCAACATTAATCTCCAGAAAAGGCAGTTCATCAGGTCTTATTGGACTGAAACGAGGATCCCTTGTGGACGCACTGATAGCATTGTAAATGATTTCTTCCGCAATACTTCTTTTGGTTGGAAGAATTGTGCCTATACATCCCCTGAGTCTCCCTTCTTTATGGATAGATACAAATGTTCCTGCCCTCTTTGAGAGCATTTCATCCGGTAAATCTTCCGGTTCTTTAAGCACCTTTCCGGAAATGATATAAGACTGAAGTGAATCTGCTGCAAGACGTACATAGGCATCAGAATGTTCTGATTTTTTCTCTAATTCTTCTTTCATCTTTTCCATTCTGTTCTTTCGAAAATGTCTTGTTGCATCAGTTTTTACCGGGTAAAAAGATGCAATACCATAACCTACACCTGTCACATCCTGATGTGAATATACTTTTGATTTCACGGCTTTACCATCAAAAGCACCTGCCATGATAACAAAAGATCTGTGTCCACATTCAGCGGCTTTTCGACAGAAGGATTCATCGAAGTCAAACATCTCATCAAAAGCAGATCTCCTTGCGACATCCATTATTCGTTCATCATAAACAGGACCTTCAGGATCAAAACCGTATGGACCTTTTTCCTGTAATTTGTGTGAAAGATCACCGCTGGCTACAAACACTGCATTTATATCACAATCATCTGAGGCCTTTGCAATAATCTCTCCAAGCTCATAATGTTCAAATAATCCAAGACCAGAAAGTCCTATACGTATTATCTTACCATCACTATATTTTTGTCTTATGAACCAGAGAGGTACCATAGTACCATGATCGAGTTCAGAAGACTTCTCGCCCAGAACTCCTGCAGGAAAATCTCGCTGTTCTGCAATTTCACAGATTCTGTTTCTGAGTTCTGTATCATACATTTCATCGAAGGATACTTCCCCGGCATTAAACCTGGAAAATGATCCTTTGGCCCTTTCCCCTGGTGAGATATGAAAGTAGTCAGAATACATGATACTGTGAGGACTTGTGATGATAATGGTATCAGGACGCAACTCTGCAATTTCAGATGCAACCTGTTCATAAGACTTTATCGTTTCACTGACTATTTTTTCACCGCCTTTACCTACATTTGGGATAATAAGAGGGGGATGTGGCACCATAAATGCAGCGACTATAGACATTCGATCACTTCCTTTCAAACAAATATTCTCACATCATTATATCCCAAATTTTATATACCAAAAAAGACTTTTCTCTGATTTCAAATTCAAAGAAAAGTCTTTCACTGTAACATTTCAGGCTAAATAATCCGATTCATAAAAAAATGTCATCGAAGAATCAGCTTCACGAGTCTCAGATGATGAATGAGAACTATTCCCACATCCATGAAAACATGTGCTATCAGAGTCGATACAAGCACACCGTTTGACTTCCACAAGAACTGACTATTGAAACCGTACCAGATGGTAAATCCTGAATACGCAATCATCAGAAACAATATAGGAAGATTTTTCCAGATGTTGATGATATCTCCTTTAAAATTCTCCCAGGTAACATCAAAATAAAAAAGTCTTCCAATGACCATCATAACGAAATATATGATGATGCTTCCGTAGTTTGGACTCTGGTAAATGAAGCAAATATAGACAAGAATCAGTATGACATATATCGAACTGACTAAACGAATACTTGATCGCTGCTTTGCATCTATATAACGAAGCCTCACAAGAAGTCGGTCAAAGATACGGTTCAGAATCATTGATACTATCAGAAATGCGACCAGAATCCAGTCTTTATAGGTATCCCAAAGTATATGTACTTCCCGAAGATTGATACGGTCATTGATAATGTAGTAAAGACTGAGAAGGAGCAACACGGCGGTGCTTGCAAAGGCCATTTCATAGAATGATTCAATGAATGCAAATGGACGAATATCGATTTTACGATGCAATAAGCGCTGACGGCTTCTGGAACGCCTTCTAATGCTATGATTCGGTCGCTCATCAATTAGTGACTCATCATTCTGAGTGGAAATACCATTATCCCGGAAATCCTCCCGGTCATAAGTATCCATTTCCGACTCATCTATATACTCACCTTCCGAACCGGTCTTATCCAGTTCTTTTCTTAACCTTGCGATAATAAGGATTATTCCCATAACAACAAGAAGTGCTGCAAAGCATATCAGAAAGTATGGGACTGCCTTTTCCATATCAAAATAATGTTCTGCGTATTCCTGAAATTCCATAATACCTTCTTTTCTAATGATGATATTGAAGTGTTTTATCATTCTCTGCCACTAAGGTCAACTGTCGTATTTCTTAGGAAAATATGGACAAAAGTCCACTAATTCTTATAAAATTCCTAATTTTTTGTTATGACACCTCAAATTAGCATATATAACCATAATGTATCGCAAAATGTTCTTTTATAAATACATTTTTCACTTTAAAGTGTTATGATTAAATTATTCAAAAATCCACGAATTTTAAGAGTGGAAATACAATTGAAAAGGGGAATGTTATGATTACGAATGGCTTTACTTATGTTGCAGTGCTGCTGTTTATGGCGGCTGTCCTCGTTACTTTGCAGAAGAATGCAAAGGGAGGGCTGAAGAAATTCTTCAGCTATGTACCACCCGTAGTGCTCTGCTATCTCTTTGCTATGCTTTTTTGCACTATTAAGCTCTGGGATATGGCGGAAACCAAGCCTGCATACAGTGCATTAAAGAACAATCTGACCTATGCCATGATCTTTGCTATGCTGCTAAGATGTGACATTCGTAAAGTTCTTAAACTCGGACCAAAGATGCTTATCGGATTCTTCTCGGCAACTGTTACTATCATGGTAGGTTTCATATCTGCATTCCTTATCATGAAAGGTGTTATAGGAAGTGATTCCTGGATGGGTCTCAGCGCACTCTGTGGATCATGGATCGGCGGCTCAGGTAACATGGTAGCCGTACAGGCAGCTTTAAATATCAGTGAAGCCGACATGGGTTATGCACTTGTGATTGACTCCATCGACTATTCTCTTTGGGTAATGTTTCTGCTTTGGGCTATTCAGCTTGCTCCAAAGTTCAATAAATGGACAAAGGCAAATACAAAAACTCTGGATGAAGTATCCAGTAATCTCGAAGCTGAAGCGAAATCCAACACCGCTTCAATCTCTTTCCAGAGTCTTTTACTGCTTATAGGTTCAGCATTTCTTGCAAGTGCAATTGCTTCCAATGTAGGCGCTGCTCTTTACAGTGCAACCAACTTCTCTGATAAGGCAACCTGGACAGTTCTTTTCATTACTGCCGTTTCACTCATCGCAGCTGTAACTCCGCTTGGTAAGGTGGCAGGTTCTTCAGAAGTATCCAATCTCCTCTTATATGCGGTCATCGGTCTTCTGGCCAGCCGTGCAAGTCTCCTTGAACTTGCAGATGCACCGGCCTGGATCCTGACAGGTTTTATCATTCTGGCTATTCATGCTGTTCTTATGCTTATCATATGTAAGGTACTCAAACTGGATCTCTTCACTGCCGGTGTAGCATCTCTCGCAAATATCGGTGGTACTGCTTCCGCTCCTGTTCTTGCCGGAGCATACAGCGGTTCTCTTGTACCTGTAGGTATTCTTATGGCACTTATGGGCTATGTAGTAGGTACTCCTTTTGCGGTTATAGTTGCCAACATCATGAAATCTCTGGCGTGATTAGTATAGATTTACCGGCAGTACTAAGGAACTATCTTTGGAAACACTGATTAAATCAGTGTTTCACTTAAATCCTTTTCACTACCGGTTTTGTAATACCGATTATTGTTTAACTACACTAACCTTCGGAGGTTATCTTTAATGAAAGATAATATACACAGTAAGGCAGTTAATCTGATTTTCACTGGAGACATAGGATTTGATAAATATATGCAGGATCGTTGGAAAGACCCTGAGCTCTTATCTCCTGCTGTACAAAAGTTTTTTGATTCCGGTGATCATGTCATCGCCAATGTTGAAGGTCCTCTGATTGAAGCAAATGACAACGGAAGTCATGGTGTGTTCTTTCACAGTATGAATCCGGAGGCGGTCAATCTACTCGACAAAATCCATTCTGATATATGGAATATTTCCAACAATCACATCATGGATGCGGGCCTTGACGGCCTTGTTAACACCAGATGTCTTGCCGGAGAACATAAGGCAATGACCATAGGCGCAGGAGTTAATGATATTGAAGCATCCTCACCTGTGATACTTCCCGAGTCAGGCGGTATCGGAATGTTTGGTGTTGCATATATGTCTGAATGCATTCCTGCCACTTCCACAGAGCCCGGAGTATTTCGCTGGGATGCCATGAATAAAATAAAAGAACGTATACTTGAGATAAAGTCAAAGTGTCGCTGGTGTATAGTTGTTGCCCACGGTGGCGAAGAATTTGCCGCCATGCCAAACCCCTACACAAGAAACCGGTACATAGAGTATCTGAACATGGGGGCCGACCTGGTAGTGGCGCATCATCCTCATGTCGTGGAAAACTACGAAACATTTCCTAATGGAAAAGCAATTTTCTATTCCTTAGGTAATTTTATATTTGATACAGACTATCAGCGGGTCCATCCATACACTGACAGAGGTGTGCTTCTGAAACTTTCCTTTACTGAAAGCGAAATGTCATTTGAAGCCTTGGGAACAAGAATAGTTCGAGGAAGAGAAGTGATTACAGATGATGAACTGCCTCCGGTTTTTTCGGATATTCCATCAGAAGATTATGAACTCCTCGCCCCTCTTTCTGCCAACGCTTTCATCGAGGAAGAACGAAAAAAGATGATCTATCTTGAACCTGAACGTTTCAGAAATGCATCAGAGGATGTATGGAATTCCTACTTTTTCAGTGAAGAACCGGATGGATATTTCAAGGACGCTCATATGGACTTATCACTGATAGTTCCGCTTTCCAGGAAGGCAGCTCTCCGGGAATGGGAAAAGTCAAAACTTGAAAAAATCAAAGAATATATACTAACCATGGCATCGATCTGAAAGTATTTTTGCCAGTTCCGCGGCTACTTCTTCAGGATGATCATTGACCAGCATATGGGTAGCATTACTGAATTTCACAGAATGATACTCTGTAGGAACATTTTCCTCGTACCATACGGCCAGTTCAGGTGAAAAGATAGAACCCGGATCAGCATAAAAATAATACATAGGGACAGAGAGTTTCTGAACAAAATCTCTGTTGTCAACTGTCTTCATGGATGCAGACAGACTTCTCACTACACCTTCATCACATTGCAAAAGAAATTTTTTTATTCCGGGATTCAATATAAATCCCGGAACTTTCTTTAATTTAGGAGATGCTGCCAACGCAAAATCCTTATAAAGATCAAAAAATGGTCTAACGGAATCAGCTTCCATATTTTCAGCATTATATCTGCCCTGATAGAGTCCCAGTGACCACTCATTATCATTAAGCTGCCTTGGTGTCATGTCGCATAAGACAATCTGTTTTAAACGGTCACATCCAAACTCTTTTATATACGACATAATAACGCCGGAACCCATAGACCATCCCAAAAGAGTCACATCATTAAGTAAAAGTCCGCTAAGCAACTCATCAAGGTCGGATGCGAGAGTAGAAAGACTCACTTTTTCACCGTTTGCATCCTTACTTTTACCGTGTCCTCTATGATCATAAGTGATACAACGGACTTTTCCTTTCAGAGCATCGACTACCTTGTCATAAGTAGTATGTGATCCGGTCCATCCGTGCAGCATCACAACTGTTTGACTGCCTTCACCTTTATCTTCGTAATATAATTTCTCTCCGTTTTTCAGTACAAACTCACTCATATATCAAATAATCCTCTTTATACTATGACCCTGACATCATACTATTATAATACCTACGTAAACTGTGGTATTATTCATGTTGTGACCTCCCTTTGTATGCGGTAATCCCTGTTACCATTGTCTTAGCAACTTTAGTATACAGGTAAATCCACGTTGCTACAAAGAGGAGGTCATTACATATACCTAAAGTCGGATTTTACCTGTCACACCTATGATAAAATTCACTTTGCATTAACTCTGTCGCGTATGCATTTCCAGTCTACACAACGGGTATAATTCTCACCCGGTAGCTTATAGTCCGTATTCCATGGACGGTCAAAAACCATAACCTTCAACTCAGGCATATGATCAAAGAATTTGAAGGCCAAAGGTGAATCCTCTATTGCATAGTCAAATTCCATCCTATAATAATCTTCAAGTTCAAGATTGAACCTGTTGTTCTTGGGCGAAGTATCCCTGCCATACTTATCAAGTGTGTACAGGGTAACTCTTTCAAGCCCGTGCTCATCAAGCCATCTTCTTGAGACATCATATGTACATGCCGGTCGCCCGGTTATGATGGAAACTTCATGACCGCTATCGATCAACTCATTTAATACAAATGAAGCTCCGGGAGTCTCTTCATACGAAAGGAGAACTTCCTCCCGATGTCCTTCGATCATCATCTTCTTATATTCTTCATCCGTAAGATCAAATGTTTTCTTCAGATCAAAGAATCTGACATTCTCATACTGCACCTTCTTACCGAAAAGTCGTTCAGCTATTACTGTAAATGATTTAGCCGTTTCGCACAGACAATCATCAAAATCTACATAAAACTTCATTTAGCAACCTCATTTAGGAATATTTTTAATGTCACAATAAAAACAATGATTAGTATAATTACAAATGACTATTCTATCAATCATGAGATGAGGTATGCTAAAAAAAGAAGTTCATATAAGATCCTGCGTATCTCACATGAACTTCTCATCTTTATTTAAAAAATATCTGAATCAGCAGGACTTTTGTTCACCAAATATCATTAACCGCTGTCTTAAATCTCTTTTCCGGTATCTGTTGTATCTTTTGAATAACTTTTCTTCCACCGCAAAAACGCTTTCTTATCTTCCTTTCATCAAGGAATTGTCCGATAAATACGCACTGGCACTTTGTATCCGGAGAAGATGTTATGGCATACATACGATCTGCGAGATCAAATCTGAGCATTTCACCTTCTATTAGAACGGTTCCCTTTGCTCTCGCCATATGACCAAACTCACCATGAAGGCAGTCTTCAAGAAACATAACTAATTCTGCCGGATTATCAAGTTCAGTTTTAGTAATGCTTACCTGTGAAAATGAATCAGCACCATTCCGCTTCCAGGACAACATTGATGCATCTGCCGAATTTAAACCGTTAATATACTGACTGTCACCCCCCGTATCGACTGACTCATTTATATCCATAAGTGAATTCCACCATTCAGCATTCATATAGGAATAATGTGATCCTGTTATATCAGCATTTGGATTGATATCATGAATCATTTCAGATACTCTTTGAAGAATATCGGCTGAAGTATGTTCACATTTTGAAAAAACAACGGTAGAAGCATTTTCAATCTGATCCCTGTAAAGTTCAGGCCATTCCTTCATGTTATTTGTAAAATTTTCAGGAGAAAGAACAACAACCGGCTTCAACAGACTGATATTACTATGCAGTAAAGGACTTAGGTTACGGATGATATTACTCAGTTTTCCCACTCCTGTAGGTTCAACCACAAGATACTCGGGATCAAGGGATGAATAGATGGTAAATACCGAATTTGCAAAGCTGTCCTTCATGGAACAGCAAACACATCCTTCCATGAATTCCATAACCTTAATATCATCTTTTTGGGCGGTCTCAGCTTTCAATTCCAGTGAATCAAGATTATTATCGCCATACTCATTTTCCATGATTACAGGATGAGTCTCGGTTTTTTTTATTAGTTCTTTTATAAATGTTGTTTTTCCTGCACCGAGAAAACCGGATACCAATAGTATTTTCATCGTATGACTCCTGATATTCTAAAAATATTTCATTTGAACTTATTGTCCGCTGTCTACCTGTTGACTGACAACTGAAACTATATAAAAGAACGGACGGTCAGAAGACCGCCCGAAATATCCATATTACACGCCACATATCGAAATCTCATTTGCGACGGTGCTAATCAATAGATATAAATGATCACGGCTGATTATCAAGGATAACAACCGGCTTAATGAGATCAGCAGGCTTATCTTTCATGAGCTGAAGAGCTTCAGGAATATGCTCCCAGCCATGGAATACATGTGTAGAAAGTTTGCTTACATCAAGTTTTCCTGAAGAAATAAGTGAACCAAGCTTCTCCATACGAAGTCTTCCACCAGGCATAAGACCACCTGCGATCTGCTTGTGTCCCATTCCTACGCCCCACTCTACACGAGGAATAGTTACAAAATCACCGCTTCCAAGGTAGTTGACATTACCGATCTTTCCGCCGGCCTTAAGTGACTTGACAGCGGATTCAAATGTATTAACTCCACCACCTGCTACGATAACCTTATCTACACCCTTACCATCAGTCATAGCGAGAACCTGATCTTCTATAGTACCATTCTTGTAACTGATGAAATCATCTGCTCCATAGAATCTTGCAGCATCAACACACTTAGGACGTGTACCTACTGCAATAATACGTGATGCACCACGAAGACGTGCACCGGCAACACTCATCAATCCTACAGGACCGATACCTATAACAAGAACTGTATCACCAAACTGAACATCTGCAAGTTCTACGCCATGGAATCCTGTTGGTACCATATCTGAAAGCATGCAGGCATCTTCAAGAGTCATACCCTCAGGCATATGTGCTAGATTACCGTCAGCATCATTAACATGGAAAAACTCAGAATCAAGACCATCCTTAAAGTTTGAGAACTTCCAGCCTGCAAGCATTCCGCCTGAATGCATCGAATAACCGGCCTGAGCTTCAAGTGAATTCCAATCAGGTGTGATTGCAGGAACAAGAACCTTGTCACCCGGTTTGAAATCCTTAACCATGCTTCCTACTTCAACAACCTCAGCGCAGCCCTCGTGACCAAGGATCATATTATGACGATCACCTACAGCACCTTCCCAGACTGTGTGTACATCGGAAGTACAAATAGCGATAGCGAGCGGACGACATATAGCATCCATAGGACCACAAGCCGGACGCTCCTTCTCAATCCAACCTACCTCGCCAATTTTAAGCATTGCAAAACCCTTCATGTAATACCTCCTCATATTGTTATTTTTTTACCGATCTACATGATATGTACATTATATACTAGTGATACTAATATGTCACTAATATATGAGAACAATTTAACAATAAAAGGATATTTCTTTTTTTATCCCACAATAAAATATGCACAATATCTGACATTTCACGGCCGGATATTGTGCATTATTGAACATAAAGTGAATCGATTAGAAAGATAGCATAAGACCTCTCATCAATTTCCTCTGAAATATTCAGTCTCATACCTGTACTCTGAGAAAATTCTGATGAAATCTGCTATATTCGGATTTATGCTGCCTTCTTTGCATC
Source organism: Oribacterium sp. WCC10 (assembly GCF_900113415.1). Taxonomy (GTDB): domain Bacteria; phylum Bacillota; class Clostridia; order Lachnospirales; family Lachnospiraceae; genus Oribacterium. The sequence goes on from NZ_FOPH01000003.1 coordinate 230,848, forward strand.
GGAATTCTTTTTCGAAGCAGTGTCCGCTACAGTTTCTGTTACTGTGCCACTTACATCAGGCTCTTTGTATTGAACATCTGCTCTCGTTATTTTTTTAGGATAAATATTTACAAAATCATTCTTCATTGAGATCGGTATGTACCCTTGCTTTTCATATTCAGCTGATTTTTCCTCCCAGTTCTGCTTACCCCATTCTCTGACATCATCATCGGCTACGACCATATAAGCCTGTGCAGGATAAGGATTTCTCTTATCGATGGCATAGTTCATCATACTTGTATCACTTCCGCTGTTTCCGAAAGCAAGAACAGGACGCTGACCGATCTCTCTTTCTATCCAGATGGTCTTATTTGCATTAAGATTCTTCTGGATAAATCCGCCTGTGAATATTAGTTCATCCCCATCATTGTATTTGAAATCCGTGTTGGAAGGAACTTCTTCATACCCTTTAACTTTTACTTCAAATTCGGTTCCGATTATGTGATTAGGTGAAACATAATTGCTGATCGGTGAGTTTGCCACTATTGCTCTTGTGGTAGTACGCTCAGTTCCACTCACTACATAAACGGTATAATCATTGTCATAAAGATACTTCACTACTTCAACCATAGGAAGATAGAATCCATCGATATATCTCATATTGTTGAAACTGGGCGTCTCTTTCTGTCCGAACTCACACGCATAATCATAGAGTTCCTGTACGGTCATACCGGCATACGCTTTTGCAAATTTTCTTGCAAGAGCCTCTCCTGCGGTATAACCCGGCTTTAACTCAAGTGCCGACTCCTTAAGATCATCACTGACCTTTTCCGGATGATCCTCAAGACAATAGCTTATAAACATACATGTATCATAGTACGTGAAGAATGTCTCACATGTAAGTGTTCCATCCATATCAAATACTGCGATTCTATCCTTTACAGGAATATAACCTTCAGACTTTTCATCTACAGATTCTGTTACAAATTCTACAAGAGACTGCATAGCAGGTGATGAAGGATCCCATTCAGGGATAACTGTAGCGGTTTTTTCAGTTTTTTTCTCATTTAAATCAATGATCTTTGAGTCAGACGCAGCTTCTTTAGTTTCCGCTTCAGATAATCTCTCTTCCTTGGAAGCTTCAACTGTGGTTTCAGTTTCTGTCTCAGATTCTTTGGTCGCATCCTTTGATTCAACTACCTTTGTTTCTTTTACAGTTTCTTTTGTGGTTTCTTTAGTAGTTTCTTTGGTTTCCTCTTCAGTTACAGTCTCTTCTGTTTTGGTCTCTTCTGCAGTGGTTTCTGTTGCAACAGCAGCTGTTGTTGCAGACGGAACGGATGTTGCTTCACATGCAGTCATACTTAAAGGTAAAGCCAAAGCCATCATCAGTGAAATCAGTTTTTTCATGTTTTATTATACCCTCCATTCATAAATACAGTAAAAACCCGCCACATGGTTCGGGCATCACCACGCTAAAGATTTCGACAGCATTTACAGCCGATATAAGATAAATTTCCGTTATAGTGTATAACAATTCCCATAAACAGACATTTTATGATAGGATGAGACGTTCGGTACAATTTGTATCGTTATTTTAATAGTCACATGTAAAAGAAAGCTACGGAAGGAAATCAGTTAAAGTATGGTATTGGATTTATTGGATATGATTGACAGCATTATGTATTACCCGGTTCTCATCATTGTCATGACACTTACGGGTTTGTACTTTACAGTGCTTACGAAAGGTGTTCAGATCAGATTGTCAGACCGCCTCAGATTCCAAGGAAAATATTCTTCAGATTTTCAACTTCTGTTTTAGCTTTACTGTCAACAAGATTCTGATATGCATAAACACCAAATCCCGAAACTTTTCCGGTGCCTAAAGCTGTGAGAACCTCTCTTGCCAGTATGTCATTATATCTCAGCCACTCAGGAACAGCATTGCCGTCCCAGGTATCTGTATTGCATTTATATAATGCGAGACCTACATAAAGCTTTACTTTGCTTTTATTCTTATCCATAAGCTTAATCCAATCATTAAGACATACTTCAAAAGCTGCTTCAGACACAGCTCCGCTTCCGGTCTTCTGTTCAAAACCAAAGTATATCTGAGGCAATATATAATCTATATATTTATCCGATGAAAGCCACTTGTCTATATCGACAAAATAACTTCTGTTGCTCTTTAAATACTTAAGTTCCGCCACAGGACTGACACCGAAAACTGCACTGCTTTTCATCTCATGAACTTTCGCATAAACAGCTTCGATAAGGGCTGAAACATTCTCTCTTCTCCAGTCAGCTATAGACAGACTGCTTCCGGATGAAGCATACTCGGGATAGTCAAAATTTGTATCAGCTCCTTCCCCTAGTCCGGGATAGAAATAATCATCGAACTGAACACCGTCCACATCATACTTTGTCATCACTTCTTGAACTGCAGACACAATGAGATCCCGTGCTTCTTTTTTCGAAGGATTCAGATAGTAGCTTCCATCAAACAAAAGAACATTTCTGTTTGTTTCTGCATTATCATACATTCTCCTTGAAATCGAATCAGCACTTTCTTCTTCCCACTTTTTCATTGAACCAGTAACTCTGTATGGATTCAGCCATGCGTGAAACTGCAGGCCATGTCTATGGGCAGAATCAATCATATATTGAAGTGCATCAAACTTATCAGAATCTGTAGGCAGGAATTTTGAAACCGGAAAAATATCTGATTTATAGTAAGCATCTGTATGACTGTGCACATGGCAAAAAATCGCATTCATACCATTTGCCGCAATGTTTTCCATCACTTTATCAGCTTCTTTTTTGAATTGAACTTCATCCGATGGCATGTCCGCCCAATTGATATATGAGAACCATACTCCCTTTAATCCATCTTTCGCACCAGGTGCCGAATTGATGCCCGCAGCTCTTGAACTAATGACACCACACATAAGCAAACACATGATAACAGCTAGCATGCACTTATGAAAATATTTCCGGAAACACTGTACTGACCATACTTCATATCTCATTGATTCATCCCCTACTTCATAACATTTATTCTTTACAGTTTATAAAAAACATGACCCTGAAATCAGGGTCATGTGACTTTTTCAGCTATTCGCAATCAGGAATCGAAGAAATGCTGTCCGTCATCAGTTACAAGTCGTTCTGTCTTTGGATACTCATATATATCATCATTTTCCGCATTGGCTTCAAGATAAGAAACAAACTCGTTTGCATACCATTTTGCCATATCAAGATTGTGCATACGGTAATATCCGCAATTCTCAGGAGTTGTTCCCGGCACAACCTGTGTATCATTGACAGACTTAAATGATCTGAGAATCAGATCGAAAACTTCCTTTGAAGTGCGGTCACCCTTAAGGATGAGATAAAATCCTGTGAGACATCCCATAGGTCCCCAGTAAATAACCTCGTCTTTCCAGTCAGGATCATTACGAAGACAGGTTGCAATGATGTGTTCAAGGGAATGCATGGCAGCAACATCTATCACCGGTTCCCTGTTTGGTCTCTTAAGTCTGACATCATATGTAGTGACTGAATAATCACCCAAATGATCAACCCTGCTTGTAAAAATACCCGGTACAATACGAGTATGGTCTACTGAAAAACTTTGTATCAATTCCATTTACAATTATCCTCCTGTTTAAACCGCATGTCTTTTAAATGGCCTGATGCTATAATACCATCCTTATGACTTTAATTACATAAGAATCTTACTTCTGTCATCAACTTTCAAAGTATTGCGGAGAAGAGTTGTATTTTTCCAGACGTCATCTTCAGTCATTGAATCAATCTTTACGGCAGCGACTGCTTTTGCTTCTTCTTTATTCTTTGCCTTAACAGTGATTCTTCCATACAATTCACAAGTAAACGGTACCTGATATTCTGAATATAAAGTCTGCTTTTCAGCCTTGTAAGCCATTTCTCCAAATGTCTTTGCATCAGTATTAAATGCAGCCTGTGAAGTGATTGATGGCCAGAAAAGAATAACATTTGTAAGACATCCGCCACTTTCATCAGCGGGTCCAAGATCATAGGCGATAATGATCGATACAGTTTTTGAGAGCTTCTCATCAAGAGTTTTGGCTACTCTTTTTGCCATATCAAGATTATTTGTCTGTGAAGATCTGCTGTAGTCGGCAATAAGTGCTATACCGTATTCCCCCTTATACTGAGCAAGGCAGCAGCTCAAACCTTCCTTGTTTTCTTCCCAGAGTTCTGTATGTACACTTCGAAGCTCTTCAGGAAGTTCATCATAAGTCAGTTCTTTCCCATCCTTTATGAACTCACCACGGTTATTAGACCAAAAGATAAAGTCATTCAGAAAATCCTCTTCCATTTCTTTGATGTAATAGATCATAGTTCTTCTCCTTTTGAGATTTTCACCCGCTCACTTAGCCACACTACGATGGCAGGAGCAGTTTGTTCACGTACATTTCTATATATACTATGTTATACCACAAGCTGAAAAAGTAAGCATTATTAATAGCATAAGTCCCTGTAAGTATCTTTCAACCTGATGAAATATCAGCCAACGCTTTATTCATTATCGATTCCACATCTGCTCCGACTATGTCAAGTCCCGTAGCCTTGATAAGTTCTACATCCCCGATGCCGTAAAAATTCTGAGCCAATGCTTTTATATACATAAAACCAAACTCATCCGGAACGTAACTTCCTCCTGCAGTCATTATGTAATACAGTTTTTCAGCCTTACATAATCCATGGGGCATACCTTCAGCTGTGTACTCAAAAGTAATCCCAAGAACATTGATATGTTCGATGTACTGCTTAAGAGATGCCGGAAAAGAAAGATCCCAATATGGGGCTGCAATGACGATAGTATCAGCTGATGCAAACTGTCTTGCCAGCGAAAACGAGTCATCATCAAAACAACCGGAAGCTATCAGACTGTCTCTTTTTTTGAGAAAGTTTTCATCTGTTTTTGGAAAACTCACTTCTTCCAGCCTGATTTCTGTATAATCATCTCCGATTTTTTCAAGAAGAGCCCACGCCAGTTTTCCTGTTCTTGATTCATCACGAACACATGAATTTACAAATAAAACCATTTGGTAATTACCCTTTCATAATTCTTCTTAAGATTTCTCTGATACTCTTTTTATTTAAAACTTAAAGCTATGGAACACTGATTAAATCAGTATTTCCCTAGAGCCTCCTGCGTCGCGGTACGGATTTTCAAAGGAAGTTGATGCTTCGCATCGAAAATCCGGCCAGAGGAACGCTTTAATCAGCATTTCCCTATATTCTCAAATGAATACTTTTTCATGTTACATCAGGCATGCAAAATCCGTGGCTGAGCCACGGATTTTCCCTCTTCATAATTTTTCCCGGATGGAACATTATCCTCTTAACCGGAATTTTGTAACAAGACCATCGAGTTTTTCTGCCTGAGTTGAAAGTTCCTGGCTGGCTGCCGCACTCTCCTCTGCTGTTGCCGAGTTGGTCTGTACTACTGAAGAAATCTGATCGATTCCTTCTGTTACCTGCTGTATACCGGCACTCTGCTGTTCAGAAGCTTCAGAAATCTTGCTTATCAGTTCATCGATTCTTGTGAAGCTTTCGGATACCTTGCCAAGGGCGATTGCAGTCTCATCTGTGATTCCTGCACCCTTATGTACAGCCTCAATCGTATCTTCGATAAGCTTAGCAGTATCACCTGCAGCATCCTGCGACTTCTTTGCCAGATTACCTACCTCATCAGCTACAACAGCAAATCCCTTTCCGGCAGTTCCTGCTCTTGCCGCCTCAATCGCTGCATTAAGTGCAAGAATGTTAGTCTGGAATGCAATGTCATCAATAGTCTTGATGATCTTGCCTATTTCATTTGCCTTCTCTGTTATTTCTGTCATGGAGTTAGACATTTCCCGCATCTTATCATTGGATGTTCTGACTGCATCATTGGAACCCTGACTGATCATTGCAGCTTCCTTGGTCAGGTCTGTTGTGCTAAGTACCTTCCTGGAAATATTTCCCATAGCCTTTGAAAGATCCTCAACCGATGAAGCCTGCTCTGTAGATCCCTGTGCCAGCGCCTGGGAACCGGAAGCAACCTGCTCTGCTTCACCGGATACCTGATTTGCCGAACTCTTGATCTCTCTCATGGTTGCAGATAATTCTGTACTGATGCTGTTCACAGCTTCTTTCAACGGTGCATATGCTCCTACATACAGTTCCCTGTGTCGGTTCGAATCAGTATTGAAGTTACCTGCTGCAAGCTGTGTCAGATTCTCTGAAAGATCCTCGATAATCTTGCGAAGTCTCTCAATAAACTGGTGAATCGAGTCTGCAAGAACTCCGATTTCATCATTTCCTTTGTATGATACATCTACATCAAAGTTACCAACTGCAACTTTCTGTGCAGCATCTCCGATTCGATTGAGAGGTGCGAGAGTTTTCGTCAGAAGACTGACTACGACAAGACTTAGAACAGCAAGTGCAATAATTGCAAATATCACGATAAAAATGACTATATCATAATTCGGAGCATAATAATCATTCTGCTGAAGTGCGCATTGTGTCCACCAGTATCCGCCGCCAACTTCAATCGGTGAGAAGTAACGGATTACCTTTCCGTTCTTTTGAGAGGTACTTGTGAACTTGAATCTCTCATGTGTCTGCTCGCCATTTGTAAAATCAGCAAAGCTCTTTTCTCCGATGACATCCTTGAAACTGGTTCCAATGATAGCCAGATTGCTGCTGAGCAGGAAATCACCGCTTCCGCTGAATACATTGTAGATCATATTGTTGAACGGAGGATGTTTATCCACGATAATACCGAATGACGCCGTATCTATGGTGATGATAACAGTACCTTTAAATGCACCATCAGAAACTATAGGATAGTAAAGCGTTACAACCTTCATCTCATCCATCTCGTATGCCGACGATGTTCCATTCTCAAGAGATGATTTTGCCGGAGCATAATACTCAGCATTTGCATAGGAATCGTATTCAAGATTTCTAACAATTCCATTTTCGTTATCAGTTCTTGTTATGTAAGGTGCGAACTGTTTCATATCCTTTGAAAATGCACCCGGTTCCATAAGGATTCCGACACCAGCTATATAATCATATGTTGATACTGCATGAATCAATGAATTCAATACAACGGTTTCAGCTGCATATCTGCTTCCACTGATTTCTTCACCTGTCACACGGCTGAAAAAAGTGCCGGTCGTCGGTTGTGGCTGTTCCTTGATATCGCCCTCAACCGTCCATGACGCAACAATACCTGATTCCCTGCTGTCATCCGACGCATACATACGCTTCATTACTGTCTGGATATTCTCATCAATATCATTTGCAACATTCAAAATTGACTGGATCTTTGAGGCACCTTTGTCTGCCATTGCGTACATGGTCTTGTCAGTAGCTTTCAGCATGGATCCGCCGACAAAAACAATGATTGCTATCGTCATTGCCGCAAAAACCCCCAGAAGTACAATTGCAACAATTGCGGCCAGCTTTCTACTTATACTGGACTTTTTACGTAATGTCGCTTTCCCGTATTTCATTTTTGTTCTCCTTCAATCAATATTCGTTAAAGCTTCTGTACAATTTCACGTTCATATCATCAAGGGTTATATCGGCAGTATTATCAATAAAAATAACAGGCATCACAAAATGATACCTGTTTTTATCAATTGAGAAGATTTTCTTTGAAAACCTTCATCATCTCATTTGTAAGACTCAGATTATTTGGCTGAAGCTCAATACACTCTCTTTTCACCCAATCTGCATATTTTAACTCATTCTCATCCATGCGGATCTTTCCATCACCATCTGCCTCACAGAAAAAACCTACCAGAATATCCTGCGCCATTCCCCATGGTTGTGATTTATAGTAACGGATGTTTTTCACCGAAACTCCGGTTTCCTCCATCACTTCTCTCGCAACAGTTTCCTCAAGTGTTTCTCCTATCTCCGTGAATCCTGCCACCAGTGCGTTATGTCCATATCCTCTACGATATTTCGTGATCAAAATGCAATCATCCTTTATGACACCTACGATAACCGCCGGATTGATTCTTGGATAAATGATATTGTTACATTCAGGACATCTCAAAGCTCTTTCTTTCTCATCAAACACTAAACGATGTCCGCATTTGCCACAATACTTATTGTCATCATACCATTTCCAGAGATGGTACCCTGTAAAAAGCGCAAACACTTCTTTCCCGGAAAACCTGTCACGAATCTCCCGGATTGAATAATAGTCAAATCCTTCCCTGATGAAAACATGCACTCCTGTTTTCAAAAAGAATCTGGTTTCATCCACTGAAAAGAGATATATCACATCATCTGAACCTGTATCTTTTTCGGTGAGAAAAACAACTTCGCCATCCTTTTCCCCGACAAGTATTTTTCCGTCTTTGTCAAAAACAAGAATACTGTCATCATCTCTGATGTCAAAATTCGTAAACGCATTATTTAATCTGCTTGGGTAAATATCCTGTATCATTTTCTGTCCTTATTCCGTCCTTTCGATATTCCGTGAATTGATTAGTGTCATAGAATGAGTTAATTCAGCCAGGGAAACGCTTTAATCAGTATTTCTCTGAAATAAAAAAACTACGGAGATGAAAGCGCATGGTATAAAATCAAGCTTTTTATCACCCGGGATTTATGTTTAGTTAACGTTTAATGCTCCACCGCAATTCGAACAGAAATTACCACCGCTATTGGGAGTTCCGCAGTACGGACAGAATCCGGGCGTACGTTTACCCAAAACCTGTTGAGCCGATTCAAGGAGAGCTTTGCGTTTCTGTTCATCCTCCCTGATGATTCTCTGTGCTTCTTCCTCCGCACGCAGACGTTCTTCCGGTGTCATTCTGGCCATAGTCTCCAGAGCCAGCCTTTGTGCTTCTTCAAGCTTTTTGGCCAATTCTTCCGGAGAAAGGGAGGCAGCAGCTTTTAATTTTGCCATCTCTTCTTCATAATTATAGTTTGTATCCATTTCCAACCTCCTCGTCTTTTTATAAATCAGTTGAAATATAAACAATTCTTCCGTACCCGGCACGGTGTTTTATTCCCATATCAAAAGAATACTTCTACAGGCATCAACAGCAAATATATCATTGATCACATTTCACACAGACACAAGTGGGAGAATCATGATATTTATAACATTATATCACCTGTTGCACATATTAAGCGGTGCAAATAATATCAATCGCATATCTTGACAAATCAACTCTGCCATCAATAACTTCTATTCCATCCGCTTCCAGAAGTTCTTTCTGAGCCCACGCTCCACCAAATGCATACTCCCCGGCCAACTCACCCTTTGAATTCACCACCCGATAACAAGGTATATTGTCAAAATCAGGATTTTTGTGTAAAGCATTACCAACTGCCCGACACATCTTCGGATTTCCTGCCATGGCAGCTACCTGCGCGTAGGTTGCCACTTTTCCTTTTGGAATTCTTTTTACCGCTTCATATATACGTTTGGTAGGACTGTCTGTCACAAGATAATAGCTTTCTGCTATCATTCTTTTTATTTCTTCATCAGGAATAGAACCATCTAATATCACTGTATTCCAATGCTCTTTATTCTGATGATACCCCGGTAAAACTGACTTATATGCTTTTCTCCAAAAATCGCGCCATTCAGGATCACATTTCAAATTCAGACAAATCTGCCCATCCTTTTCATATGTCCACAAAAATGCTTTTTTACCGGGCTTGACTCTTATCAGCTGCCAGTTTGCATCATGAAATGGAGCCTCCTGATATGTATCAGCAAATGTCAAACCATATGCCAATGCCTCTTCTCTGGTTTTCATACATTATCCTCTAATTCTTTAAAGTTACTTTAAGAAAACGCTGATTAAAGCGTTTTCCTGCCGGATTTTCAATGCGAAGCATCAAATCCCTTTGAAAATCCGCGCCCCGACGCCGGAGATTCTGATGAACCACTGATGATATAAGTGGTTCCTTAGATTATACTACAAAACATTTCAGTATTCGGATTTATAAACTTTTGATCGTACATTACCGTAAGTAAACAATTTTTTATTAAAACTATTTTATAATGATACAAATGCAGTATTCTAAAAAAATATAAACTGTTAAAATAAATTTAATTTACAGCTTTAACTGTCAGGGAAAAGTTGTTTATGTTTAGAACTAATGCCAGGTTTTGTTTATCAAAAAGGAGATTTTTATGGATAAGTCAAAAGTCTATTTTACAGATTTTCGGACTACTTTAGGTGTCAGTCTTCCCAGCAAATTGCAGAAACTAATACGAACTGCCGGTATTGGAAACATAGATTTTGAAGGTAAGTTTACTGCTATAAAGATGCATTTTGGTGAGCTGGGTAATCTTGCATATCTTCGACCAAACTATGCTAAAGCTGTGGCAGACATAGTCAAGGAGCTTGGAGGTCTTCCTTATCTCACCGACTGTAATACACTGTATCCCGGCAGTAGAAAAAATGCTCTTGAACATCTTGACTGTGCCAACATCAATGGGTTTAATATCATAACTACGGGATGTCAGATAATCATCGGAGACGGACTACGTGGTACAGATGATATTGAAGTACCTGTTCATAACGGCGAATACTGTAAAGAGGCCTATATCGGGCGTGCAGTGATGGATGCAGATATCTTTATCTCATTAACACATTTCAAGGGTCATGAACAGGCAGGCTTCGGTGGTGCTATAAAGAATATCGGTATGGGCTGTGGAAGCAGAGCCGGAAAGATGCAGCAGCATAAAAGCGGTCATCCTCATGTTGATGAAAACCTTTGTCGCGGATGTCTTCATTGTGCCAAAGAATGTGGTTCAGATGCCATATCCTATCCTGAAAGGATTGTGAACGGAAAAACAGTGAAACGCGCTTATATCGATCCTGAACTTTGTAAAGGTTGCGGCAGATGTATCGGTGCCTGCGGCTTTGACGCTATTTCCAACGATAATGATGATGCGCCGCAGATGCTTGGCAGACGTATGGCTGAATACACTCAGGCTGTGTGCTATGGGCGCCCGTGTTTTCATATAAGTCTCATCTGCGATGTATCTCCAAACTGTGACTGTCACGGCGAAAATGATGCACCTATACTGCCTGATATAGGTATGCTGGCTTCTTTTGATCCTGTTGCTCTTGATCAGGCATGCGTTGATCTTTGTCAGAAAGCATCACCTATACGTAACAGTCAGCTTGGTGATAATATGGCTTCACCTCATTTTCATGATCATGGAGACGTATGGCTCAATTCCAATCCGAATGTTGCATGGAAGGAAACCCTCGAACATGCTGAAAAAATCGGTCTCGGTACCAGAGAATATGAACTGATCATTATGAAATGATTTGATGCCAGAGTCATGATTGTTATGCCTGTTCTTTCTCTTTCCAATCATCTAGGTAAATAAGAATTCCCCGGAAATGTATCTTTACGACACATCTCCGGGGATATTATTTCTATATCCGGGCTCTAAAGACGGAACGGCACTGTAAATCACTCATCAAATCCCACAAACCATGTGATGACAAATCCGAGGATTGTTGCCATAACTGCTGCCACGCATCTATCCCGCCTCAGTGAAAGCTTCTGACTCTATTCCTGCCTCACGAAGATCTCCGGTACACTTTTCTACCATCCCGATCTTATGAAGATGGGGCCCAGAAATAATATACGCCTTCTTTCCACCTGCCTTTACGGCGAGTTCAGGGAGCCTTAACAGGCTCCCTGCTCCGAAAACAACATTCTGCGGTATAGAAAATGAAAATGTCTCCATATTTATGCCGCCTCCTCAACGATACTCATTACCGCCTCGCTGATGATTCGTGCAGCCATATCACAGTCCTTCTCATCGATGATAAGTGGAGGTACCATTCTGATAATGCTGCTGCCGATAGCCGTAACCAGAAGATGTCTGTGGAGACAACCGTGCTTTACATCTACCGCATTTACGTTTTCATCAAATTCAACACCTACAAGTAATCCCTGATGACGAACTGCCTTTACATGTGGTATCTTCTCAAGTTTCTCAGCAAAGTAATCTCCCATCTTTGCGGCATTACCTGCAAGATCTCTTTCAAGAAGCTCGTTTACTTCGGCAAGGGCAGCGGCACAGCATACCGGATGTCCGCCAAAAGTAGTACCATGAGAGCCTTCTGTAAATGCCTTAGCAACCTCCTTTGTGGCACAGATTGCGCCTATAGGCATTCCGCCTCCCAAAGCTTTGGCCATGGAAACGATATCAGGCTTGATACCATAATGCATATAGCTCATCACTTCACCAGTTCTGCACCAGCCTGTCTGAACCTCATCAAGAAGCAGCAGCATTCCCTTCTCATCACAGAACTTTCTGAGCCCTACAAGGAATTCCCTTGTTGCAGGATGTACTCCGCCTTCGCCCTGAACAGGTTCTACCATGATTGCAATTGTGTTTTCCGTGCATGCATCCTTGAAAGCCTGAAGGTCATTATACGGGGCATAAGAAAAGCCATAGGTCATGGGACCGAATCCTATCTGACAGCCGTTTCCAGGCTGGCCTGTTGCAGACATGGCACCGAAGGTTCTTCCATGGAATCCCATTTTTGCAGTTACGATATGATATCTGTTGGGGCCATACTTCTCTATACCGTACTTTCTTGCCATCTTGATCATGGCCTCATTTGCTTCGGTTCCGGAATTCTGATAAAAAATCTTATCCATTCCGATGGTCTCACAAACCTTCTTAGCAAGAAGAGCCTGTGGAATAGTATACGGATAGTTAAAGGTCTGCATCAGTGTCTTTGCCTGCTGCACAACCGCATCAACAACTCTCTCATTACAGTTTCCGGCTGAATTTACCGCTATGCCTGCATAAAAGTCCAGATATCTCTCACCATTCTCATCATACAGATACTGTTCCTTACCTGTTTCTGCAAGAAAATCATATCTCTCAAATGTAGATATCATGTACTTATCTGCCATTTCCTTAATTTCTTTTGATGTATATCCTGTATCTGCCAGTTTCATAGCCTTCTTCTCCTTTTTTAATATAGTAATGTCCGGTCATTATCAGACCTCTTAGGACTATGCGTTACCGGGAACATCAGTCCGTTTGAATTCTCTTAACGAAGGGCTGCACCACGTTCCTTATAAATATTTTTATTGAACAAGCTTAAGTTTTACATCTTTATGTTTTGTTTTTCGTATCCGATCTTCTGTGATGATTCCTTTTATAATGAGATACTGCTCTATAAGTGATACACAGTTATCAACCCCTATTCGCTCACTGTTCAGCGTCATATCGTAATTTACGGGATTCGTCCAGTAATTACCGTGCGTATAATACTTATAGTAATCTGCTCTGTACTTATCTGTTTTTTCTATGGTGGCATGTGCAACCTCTTCAGTGACGCCCATGTTTTCCATAGTCCTATCTACACAGTATGAACGTGGAGCCTCTATATAGACGCTTACTACATTGTCCCTGCCCCTCAGAACATAGTCGGCACATTTACCGACGATCACACAGGATTCGGTATCCGCCAGATTCCTTATGATTTTGCTCTGGTACTCAAAAAGTCTGTCATCGGATACAAAATTTTCATTTCTGGCTATATAGCTCTTTGATCTCGGAAGTCCTTTAAGGAAACTTGAAAAGCCATTGGATTTACTGAGCTTTTCATTCACCTCCTGAAACAATTTTTCATCAAGTCCGCTCATCTGACTTGCCAGAGTGAGAATTCTGTTCTCGTAGCAGTTGATACCCAGCTCTTTTGCAAGTGTCGATGCTATAACTTTTCCTCCGCTTCCAAATCCTCTTGCGAAGGTCACTACAAATTTATCCATATCTATCTCCATTCCACCTTGCTTCAGTTGAAGGCATAAACATTGAAAATGTACTTTCTATTTTCTATAAGTGAATCAGAGGCATCTGATTCACAGTACCGGTGTACATTTTTTGTTTTACCCTGCAAGATATCGTGACAGGAATTCTCTGGTCCTTTCATTTTTCGGATTCTTGAAAAGTATTTCCGGAGTCGCATCCTCTGCAACGTATCCGTTATCCATGAAAATGGTTCTTGTAGAAACATCTCTTGCAAAAGCCATCTCGTGGGTTACGATAATCATGGTAAGACCTGTGGTTGCCAGTTCCTTCATGACAGTCAGAACTTCACCCACCATTTCAGGATCAAGAGCTGATGTTGGTTCGTCAAAAAGAAGAATCTCCGGATTCATGCAAAGTGCTCTGGCTATTGCAACTCTCTGTTTCTGACCTCCTGAAAGCATGGAGGGCTTTGCATTTATATAAGGAGCCATTCCAACTTCCTTCAGATGTGTGATTGCTCTGTCAAATGCCTCTTTTTTTGAGAGATGAAGAACCTTTCTTGTGCACAACATGCAGTTACCGAGAACCGTCATGTTATTAAAGAGGTTAAAGGACTGAAATACCATTCCCACCTTTGAGCGGTAATCATTGATATGACTCTGCACATCTGTGATCTCCTTGTCATGATAGAGAATTTTTCCTCTGGTCTGCTTTTCAAGTTTGTTAATACATCTTAGAAGGGTCGATTTTCCGGAACCGGAAGAACCTACTATACAGATCACTTCGCCCTTTTTTATGTCAATGTCTATCTTCCTTAAAACTTCGTGCTTACCAAAGCTTTTTCCGAGATCCTGTATAGAAAGAATTGTTTCACTCATAGTCTTGTCTCCTTACTGATTATCCATGTACTCAACTGCCAATGCATAGTCCTCACTGCCCTGCATGCTCTTTTCTATAAAGATAAAAAGCTTGTTGAAAACGAAGCACAATACAAAGTAGATAAGAGCTATAACAAGATAGGATTCGAAATACTTGTAGTAGTTCCCTCCGGCAGTCTTGGCTGCCATAAACAACTCCTGCACGGCTATAACATTAAGCACTGAGGTCATCTTCAGGTTTGTAAGGAATGTATTTGCCATCTCCGGAATGATATTTTTAAACGCCTGAGGAAGCACTACATAAATCATTGTTTTCATAGGAGACATCCCCATGGCAAAGGCGCCTTCTCGCTGACCTATGTCTATGGAACCGATTCCCGCTCTTACGGTCTCAGCCATGTAGGCTCCCGTATTAAGTACTGTGACAAAAATACCTGCGAAAACCGGTGTCATCTCAACATTTGCCTGCCTGAGACCATAATAGATGATCATCGCCTGTACTATCATCGGAGTATCTCTGAATATTTCCACGTATGCACCGCACACTGTCTTTAGAATTCCTGTTATGAACTTCTTTAATGCATTATCACCGGAATTCACTTTCATATCCTGAATTACACCTATCAGATATCCGAGCAAAAATCCTGCCAGAGTTCCGATGACAGCTGTATACAGTGTAAGGTAGGTTCCCCGTAGAAACATTTCCGAATACTTATTTGCAAGGAACCATGTCCACTCAAGGGAATTGGTTGGATCCGTCTGAGAAAACAAATTCATAATCATAGCGCTACCTCTTCATACATTTCTTTAGTTTGCAGCAGGCTGCTGTGTGAGAACCTTTTCCATAAGCTTATCCATCTTTTCCTTATCGTTCCAGCCGATGGCATCCATTGCGCCCTGAAGCTTCCCGCAGAGTTCAGTGTCATCCTTTCTTGTGGCGATACAGACATTGACCATTTCTTCATCCCCGGTAAATGTATCATTCTCATCAAATCTGATCATCTTGAGGTCATCATTGGTAAGAATAGCCGATTCTGCAGTAGGCACATCTACGATAAATACATCAGCCACTCCGTTTGAAACTGCCATAAAGCACTCGGAGGTGGTTTCGAAATTGGTACCTGTCACAGCACCCTCTACCTGATCAAGAAGAGGAATCCATCCGCATCCAAGCTGAGTTGTCAAAACACATCCTGTACCGTTGAGTTCGGAAAGTCCTTTGACATCGGAATAAGGTCCGTCCTTCTTTACCACGATACAGTTATCTCTGTAATAGTATGGTTCAGTGAAGTTGTATGCCTTCTGTCTTTCAGCCGTTCTTCCCATTCCGGCTATGATACAGTCGTAATCACCCGCATCCATTGAGATACCTATAGATGACCATTCAACCTTGTGTATCTCAAGATCCATATCAAGCTCATCTGCCAGCATCTGTGCAATGGCTACATCATATCCGTATGCATAATAGCTTGAATCATAAATCGGAACCGCCTTACTTCCATCCGGAGTCGAATCGGCATCCTGTGTCCAGTTAAACGGTGCGTATGCACATTCCATACCAACTCTCAGAACAGGTTTTTCTGATGCATTTTCCGATGCGGTATCTGATGTTTCCGCTTCAGTAGATGTCTCAGCTGAAGTTGTATTCTGAGCTGAACCTTCCGGTACACTTGATCCACAGCCTGTAAGGGATGCCGCAAACATCAGTCCTGCCAAAACAGTCATTGCCAATCGTCTCTTCATAATTTATCTCCTCCTTAAAATTAAACAGGCGCCGTTGGAAGTTCTTCACTTCTACGGCGCCCTTGCTGTTAGTAAATATGATATTCAAATCGGACTATAGTCTCAATGTGCACAATGCACAGTCATATTTTTGTTATTTGCACAATCAGCTTTATCACAGAAACATCAGTCTCTTGACCAGAATACAGTTCACAAGATCCAGATATCTGACATAATCATCCAGCTCCAGTTCCAAAAGCTCCTGAATCTTGTTAAGTCTGTACTGCAATGAATTTCTGTGAACAAAAAGCTCTTTTGCGGTATTTGCAGAGTTGAATCCATTCATGTAATATGCCAGCAATGTATCTACCAGAAATGTGCCATTAGCGTGATCATATTCTTCAAGTTTCTCAAGATTCTTATTGCAGTAATCAAGTATTTCATTTTGATTTCCTGCATTGAACATAAACTTGTATATTCCCATGTCACTGGCACTTAAGACTTTTTTATGTTTTGGATTCGGAAGCATATCTATCTTGGGAATCAGACTTTTAGCCTGCTGATAACTGAGACCATAATCTTTGGGATAGAGATATGGGGCTCCAAGAATGCAGGTTCCTGAAATTTTGTCCCGGAAGCTTTCATTTGAGTCAATACGTCTCAATAATTTCTCCAGCTCATGTTCTGTTTTTTTATCGCTTCTTGCCTCAAACAGAAGAACAAACTTATTCAAAAAACGCATGAACATAGGTCTTCCTTCCATTCTTGTCACTTCCCGGCTAAGCACATTTCCATAGTACTCATAAGTGTGCTCATCCTGTTCATGATTGATTCCGTACTTCCTGTCAACAATGATTATTCCAACACGGTATGGTTTTGAAAAATCAAGTCCGAACTGACCTGTGATCTTTTCGATATATTTATCGCTTATGTCATATCCGAAAAGAAGATTGTACAGGAAATCACTCTCCCTTTTGTTCTGCACCCCGGTTTCAGTGATCAGTTTTCCGACACTCTGATCTATATCAACAAAGCTGGCACCTTCCCATCTTACATAAAAAAGCGGAAGTGACAGTTCTTCCGCCATGTTTTTTACTTTATCAGACAGTTCTTCCCTGTCATCCATAATAGAAATACCGAAACCCGAAATGCCAAGAGTGTTCAGTTCCGCCATAACCTCAGGAATATCCTCAGGAAAATACCTTATATAGTCAATTACAAGCAAAGCGAAATTACCTCTGTTCATATGCTCATCAAAGGGCTTTGTCTGAACAAGATAGGTCCATGAAACAATACGGTCAAGCCCACCGGATCCTGACACAAGTTCCACTCCGTCAAGTTTCAGATTCAATATATCTCTGCAAGTTACCATCATTTCTCCCCATACATCATATTACCGGATTTATCTGAACTTCATTTGAATCCCACAACAGAAATAAAAAAAGAGTAGCAGAAAAAAGCCTGTTAAACGCCTTTGTCTGCTGCTCCTCATGCACTTGTCAAAAAACTCAAATCATCCGAATCAATGTTCAAACGACCTGAGTTTTTCATTAACATGTATTTTTGCACAGTCTCAATTGATTGTAAACAATAGTTCCTGCTTTAATTCATATCAGTTTTACATATCAGAGATAAACTCTTTGATGTACATAAACATCTACATGATTCAATTAAAAACGTGGTTTAATTCTATTTTACGTTCAGCTTTTTATGTATTTTGTGATTATTTCCATCATGGATTGATACCCTGATTAAATCATGATATATTCAATTATAAAACAGAGTCATTAAACCAGTTACAGTAATATGAACAGAAACGAGGAATGCCATGAACATCGGACAGGTCATTGCACAACACAGAAAAAAGAAAGGGTTATCTCAGATAGATTTATCTAAAGAACTCCTGAAATATGATATCCATGTAGGCAATGCCGCCGTAAGTTCATGGGAAAAAGGTACGAACACTCCGACTGCAATCCAGCTCCTGGCTCTGTGCCGGATTCTTGAGATCCATGATATCTACACAGAATTCATCGGAGAAAATCCCATCGATCCATTCAGGCACCTTAATGATGATGGAGTCTTAAAAGCATATGAATATATCGAACTCCTGGAAGGTTCAGAAAAATATGGAAAGAAATCGGCAGAGATACTTCCAATCGAAGGTCGTAAGATGAAGATTGCCCTTACATCAGCCTCCGCCGGTACAGGTAATTTCCTTGATGATGAGAACTTTGAAGAGCTGGAGTTTTATGACCCGGTTCCAAAGAAAGCCTCCTTCGGCGTATACCTCGATGGTGACAGCATGGAACCGGAATTCAAAAATGAACAGCTTATATGGATAGAGCAGACAGACTCTCTCGAGTCCGGTGATTTAGGACTGTTCTTCATGGACGGACTTACCTATTTTAAAAAATTTGTCAAAAAGAAATCCGGCATATTCCTTGTATCCTTAAACGCAAAGTATAAGCCAATCCCTGTCAGTGAATACAGCACATTCAAGATATTCGGAAAACTCGCGGTTAAATAATCCATTATAGCGATATGAGTGTCATAATCGACATCGGATCGTTCCCGGAGGAGTACGAGTTGGAACACCTGACAGTTGAAAATCGCTTCGCGGACTCCGGTGCTATATGACAGGTTTCTTTGGAACCTGTCACACGAAACTTACGACTATCCCACATTAATCTATCCCACTTTCACAAGAAATCCGAGGAACCACCATGTGTACAAGATATGCCATAGAAAAGGATCTTCCCGAAATAAAAGGAATCATAGATGCAGTATCGAGATCACGTCTTACACAGAAATTTATAGATACCCACGCAAGACCACTGATAACCCATGGTGAAGTTCGTCCTACAGATATAGTCCCTGTTATCGCTCCTGACTCTAAAGGATCAAGAGCAGTATTTCCCATGCAATGGGGTTTTACCGCCAGAGATAATAAAAGAACATTATTCAATGCAAGAGTTGAAACAGCCGGTCAAAAGCCCACCTTTAAAGAAGCCTGGCTTTCCCACAGATGTATAATCCCGGCTTCATACTACTATGAGTGGGAACACTTCAAAAGTCCCGATGGAAAAGTAAAAACCGGTGATAAATTCGCCATTCAGCCTGAAGGACTTACCATGACATGGCTGTGCGGACTTTATCGTATCGAAGATGGATATCCGGTCTTTGTTATACTAACCAAAGAGCCAACACCGGAACTTGCCGTGATCCATGACCGGATGCCTCTCATGTTGCCTGAGAACAAAATAGACGAATGGATCTGTCCGGGATCAGATCCCAACGAGATAATCAAAAATTCCTTGTCTAAAATGATAATTGAAAAATCCAGTGAATAAACAATGTTTTCCCATTTGGTTTAGCGAGTGTAATCTATGTTAAATTGATTTTAACTTTATTAATATATTATTTTCCATTTTTGATTGATATTCCATTCGAGTCATGCTATATTCCTTTATATAGAACATATGTACTGATGGAGACGATCGCATGGACTATTCAATCATTGCCGTGGACTTTGACGGCACCCTCTGTTACAGCAACTGGCCTGAATTAGGTGAACCGAACATACCGCTTATAAAATATCTTAAGTCTCAGCGTGAATCAGGAAATAAACTCATACTATGGACATGCCGTGCCGGTGAAGCCCTGGAAAAAGCGGTGGCATGGTGCAAAGAACAGCATCTTGAATTTGATGCCATCAATGACAATCTTCCTGAAATCATAGAAATGTACGGCAACAACTCCCGTAAGATCACCTGCGACTACTACATCGACGATAAAGCTCTGTTACCGGACGCCTTAAACTGAAGTCATGGAAACGAAACATACCTATATCGCCATCGATATGAAGAGCTTCTACGCATCAGTGGAATGTGTCGCCAGGGGATATGATCCGCTTAAAGCCAATCTCCTCGTGGCGGATGAGAGCCGGTCAGACCAGACCATATGTCTGGCTGTATCACCGGCACTTAAAGCTATAGGCGTACCCAGCAGACCTCGACTCTTTGAAGCAAAGCAGGCCATCAGGAAATATGAGATGCTTCACCACACCCGTGTACTTTATACCAGCGCTGTGCCACGCATGGCAGAATATGAAAAGATCTCAGCACAAATCTATGGTATCTACCTGAAGTATGCCGCAGCTGAAGATATACACGTGTACAGCATTGATGAAAGCTTCATCGACTGTACCCCGTATCTTCACTTATATAAGAGAGCTTCAGAAGAATTAGGAAACTCTCCCGCACATACCATGGCCATGACCATAATAAGAGATATTCTTACTAGCACCGGTATCACTGCAACTGTAGGTATCGGAACGAATCTGTATCTTGCAAAAGTCGCCATGGATATAGTAGCGAAGAAAACTCCTGCCGACAAAAACGGGGTTCGTATAGCTGAACTGAACGAAGATTCTTACAAGTATCTTCTGTGGGATCACAGACCTCTTACAGATTTCTGGCAGATAGGTCATGGTAAAGCAGGAAGACTGGAAAAAAATCATATGTTCACCATGGGTGATATAGCAGAACGATCACAATGGGATGAAGAATGGTTCTACAAAACCTTTGGAATCGATGCCGAGATCCTCATCGACCATGCCTGGGGGATAGAGCCTGTCACCATGTATGACATAAAGCATTATAAAAGCGACAGCCACTCTCTTTCCAACGGACAGGTACTGCCTCGTCCATATAAATACGACGAGGCCTGTGTTGTACTTATGGAAATGATAGATATACTGTGCTGCGACATGTACAGAAAGAACCTCGTATCATCCAAATTCACCTGGTGGATCAGCTATGACTACAAGAGTCTTGAATATTTCCCATATTATGACGGAAGACTCTCTGTTGACTGGTATGGAAGACTTCACCCTGCTCACTCAAACGGTACTGTAAACTTATCAACTGCTACCAATGTTTCAAAACTCATCACCGAACCTATCATGCAGGATGTAAGGAAAAAGAGCGACCACAGGATACTGTTCCGAAGACTTGGAGTATGCGCTTGTGACGTTAAAAGTGATAGTGGCATGTACCAGATGGATCTCTTCACAGATTATGAAACCTTGAACAAAGAGCGGCAGATCCATGCAGCACTTCTCGATGTCAGAACAAAATACGGAGCGAACGCCATGCTGAAAGGCTTGAATCTTTTAGACGGAGCTACCACTATAGAACGAAATAACCAGATCGGAGGACATAAAGCATAAGTTCCTCCGGTCTATAAAGCAACCGGAGGAACCACTATGAATAACGATATCAATTTCTCTTTAACACGATCCTCTTTCAGATATCAGAGCGTCTACGATAAAGGAAAACCGATACATAACCCCACTGACAGTTTTTCCCTTAAGCACCCTTCCATGGATCTCGGCAGACGGGCAAAGATCTTCAGTCCTTTTGATGCCCTGAGAGGCTTTAACGGAGAACTGTATAAAACCGAGATGGATGTCATAAATGATTTTTCAAATAACGGATATGAACCTATCGAAGAATTCCCATGATTGAAATATGTCATTGTTTCATTTCATCTTCATAAAATCTCTTAAAAAAGGAAACACACACTTAATATGCTTTCATCCATAGTTCCAGGCAGCCCCGCATCTTCTTATCAAGACTTGTTTTCCCGTTCTTCCCGCTTTTTACGTCGTTGAGCCCGATTGTCTTTTTCCGACTCAAATATTTCCACTGCCGCATCCGTCAATTCAGACGGCCAAATCTTTCCACTGGAAACTACATTCGCCCAAGGGCACAGTTTCTCATAGTCTTCATCTAATACAACAGTATACGGCGGACCGCAACGATCATTAACATCCATATAAAGATGTCGAGCATCCTTAATTAAGTGATATGAATCCTCATCACTCATACCATCACGCAGTGCATCATACATCTCTGCCGTAATCTCATACAGATGATAGTACCCGCATCCACCACGTTCTAAGGTATATAGATTTCTTTCCTCATCATAGCAGGCTTTCCAACCTGTTCCCTCTTTGAAATGCATTTTCGACTTACCTCTAACTGAAATGTTTAATGACGTGAGTGTCAAAAGTATTTGCCACTCATCGATGATGCGCGGCATTTAATTAACGTGCAATGAAAAAAGTGCGAATACCAACAACCAGCTTCCTATAATGATACCTATAACCAGCTTAACTCCCACATCCGGTCTGAGATCATAGAATTCCATTTTCCCAAAACCGATCAAAGACAACAGCGCTCCAATTATGATCAGAATCAATGGAAGCAGTATTGCACACAAAAGAAGGAATATAGCTCCTGCGAAAAAGGCATCCAATCGTAAAAAATCACTAATCATTGAGCTATTCAAAAAACCTGTTAACAAAAATATGCCTACGAATAAAAAGAGAATTCCGGCGATGCGGAACTGACGTCCTTCCTCCCAGTCTAAGCGACTGTGATTCCATATCCCCGGACGATATTCAAAACCGTGATCCTTCAGATAATGTTCAATAATAGAAAGAAGCTTATCCTCATCAAATCCGATATTCGCCCAATCTTTATGATCTACTCTATTCCTCCAACGCAAATTCTTAGGTGTAGAGAGCGAAAAAACTGTTCTTGTCTCCGTGGTCATATGTGGCTTATAAGTATCCCTGTAAAGCCAAGTCTTGCCACCACAAAACGTTTTGTCTCGTCTAAGTACATAAGTCACAGAAAAAGAACTGATTTCTCTGTTGTCAGATCCTTCCTGTATTTGCTGAGACTTCCAGGCGGCAACAATTTTATTTTTTCGAATTGTAACAACAAAGGGATATTCATATGAGTTTAGATCTCTTTGCATCGAATCTTTAAATTCTTCAAAATCTTTACTATTAATTCTTTTCTTCATGTATCACTTCGCACGTTATAACAATTTTGAATTATTTTTACAGGTACACGAAACGACAAACTGTGATTTTCTCATCCAACAAAGCCCAGCGTTGTTCCCATAAACAGAATGATTATACTCCACAAAGCACCTCTTTCAAACCCGGAATCAATCTTCTTCAGCCGCCTCATACGCTGAATCATAGTCCAGACCTTCAGCCTCCATGTACTCTTCAGCCAAATCCTCAATATCATCTTCCCTGCTATTTCTTTTTGAATCACCAGTCTTTTTCTTAGTACCCGAAGATGAATATCCACCGTTATTTGACCTTTCCTCCATATTATGCCATTAAATCAATTCCCCACTAAAATGCTGAATCTCATGCTGGATGATCTGCGCAGTGAAATCCGTATACTTACCGTGTTGTTTCCGGAAATTCTGATCCAGGTAATCCACCTCAATCTCCTTGTAACGGGTACATGCTCTAACCCCATCCAAAGACAAGCATCCCTCTTCTGTCTCGTACTTACCTGTCTTCTTGGTGATTACCGGATTTATCATCGGTACAGAAAATGGTCCGATTGCCACAACAATAATCTGCTTCTTCACCCCGATCATATTTGCCGCCATACCTACGCACCTGGCACGATTTGCTTCTAATGTATCTATAAGATCCTGAACCACCTGCTTGTCAGCTTCAGTAGCCGGTACTGATTTCTGCTGAAGGAACATTGGATCTCTAACTATCTGTTTTACCATATTATCTCCTTGCTCATAATCAACTATGGAACAAACTATGATAGGAATGTTCAAAATTTATAGTATAGTTCTTTGTGTCATTCCAACTTCTTCGAGCCTGAAAACTGTATATACATTACTTTATCACCTGCTTTCAAAAGTATCTTTCTTTTACTTTGTTTTTTCAAATACCAGTTCCTTCTTGGAGGAAAGGTCCTCCCTAAATACATATCCCAAGCGGTCAAAGTTTATTATATCCTTGGGGTCTTCTATCCTGCTCTCTGCCATGAACCTTACCATTTCACCTCTTGCCATCTTTGCATATGTACCTTTTGTCACAAGCTTTCCATTTACAGTCTCGCAAAAAGTTACAGTTATGAATGTGTCATCCGGTTTTAGATACTTCTCAATGCACTTTGAATATTCCTTTGAGGCGAGATTGATGATAATTCCGGTTCCGTCACATACATCATCATACAATCTATGCCCCCATAGTTCATACAGATCTTTATGACCATCTATACCTATCTTTGCCTGCATCTCAAGCCTATATGGAGTCACACCGTCCAAAGGTTTAAGAACGCCATAGAATCCTGAAAGAATCCTGAGGTGTTCCTGCACATAATCAATACTGCTCTTTTCAAATACTGCAGGTGCCATATACTGATAAGCCAGACCTTCATATGAAATAATTGCCGGAGTTAAGCCGTTGCGTAAATCCATATCTCTGATACGTTCATAATTCAGCTCAGCTATCTTCTCATTACACCCCCATATTTTTTGGAGCTCTAACAGAGTATGCTCACGTAGCCAAGAGAGAATATCCTCAGTCTGTTCCAGAAAAACCGGAAGATCTTTGTAGTCCAGTTTATCTGTATCAATATTCATTTTTTTTGCAGGAGATAAAATAATTCTCATATTTAAAAAAGTAATTTATCAAACAAACCATAATTTTCCAGGGATAGATACCTCATCGCAAGTCACTGACCCCTTTAAGAAATTTCCGCTTATTGTAACAGGGTTAATTTGTTTGTCAAGCATATTAATATAACAAAAAACAGATCAGTGATTTTCACCAATCTTCAATCGTTGCAGTTCTAACAACCATTTCATTGCCTATCAGGGACTTTCCGAAAAAGAGATAACCACACTCAAAGACCTGAAAAAAAGAACTGTTGAAAATATCAAAACCTTTCTTAGGGCGAACGGGTGAGATTGCTGATCCCAGCAAAAACGGGAGCACTATATCTATAAGTATTTTGCTCCCATAACTGCAATTATTATGATCTGCAAGATCATTATGACAGGGATACCGTATCTGAAATACCAATGTCTGGTTTTATGATGAAAGAAGTGCATTCCTAGTCGTCGGTGATTTAGAGGATTTTTTTGTATTATTTATGACTCGTTCACAAGCTTTCCTGTCATATGCTCTGGCACAAGCTCAATGCACTGAACATTACGGAAAGAATTTTTAATCTCCTTCTCCAAATACGTCTGATCATCAGTAAACTTCTTAGTAAGCTCTGAACAGATCTTAAGAGCTACCTTTTCATCATCTACCAAATGGATTCTGCCAAAGGTTATTACACTTGTAATATTCAACGCCCAATCACCTTCCTTGCGGAAACCATCGTTATAAACACAATAACTGGCCTTATCACAGGCTTTGATAGCATCAATCTTATGTCCGGTCTTTGCACCATGAAAATAAAGCTTGCCATCTTCTTCGCAATAGTAATGATTAATTGGCATTCCATATGGATAGCCATCATCACCGATTACAGATAAAACTCCTCGCTTAGTACTTTTTAAAATATCAATACACTCAGTCTCTGACACCTGCTGTTTAAATCTACGCATTTTTCTAAACATTTTTACCCCCTCAATCCTTCGCTAAAATCTCAAGACCTGAAATCCCAATTACAATCAGAATAACACATATCCCTTGTGGAACTGACAGCTTTTCGTGAAAAAGAAATACGCCATTCCTTCACCTGCTAAGACCTAACGGTAAAGAAATGACGCAAATCCCACTACTCGGTAGCAATGGGCGTCTGTTTGATTTAATTGTTATGATGATAACTAATTTTATTGACTTAGTCAATCTATTCTATTAAAGAGTGCGACAACTCGTTAAGGAAAGAATCGAAGATGGTGCAAACGAAAAAGCAGCATGCGCTTTTCGATAACTGCCCTTTCGTTTGCATCAATTTCGATTTTTCCTGGTTGAACAAAGCGCGTCCGGGTTGCCTGTATATATGGACTTTCAATCAGACCGCTTTTGCTCAGAGTGTAGCATGGATTCTCTGATAAATGTACTGTTTTGTACAAGAAAACCACGATGATCGCATCAGAAATAAGCCTTTAAAAGGCTTCACATAGATCCGTATTCTGTTTCAAAGTATCAGCAGAGCAGATGCGGCTCTGGCCGGAACAAAGACGGATCAGCACCTATTGGAATGATCCTTCCGCCACAGGATGAACATTTACAGACATCCTTGTTATAGAGAAGCCGGATGATCGCCGGGGCATCCAGATCCTTCAGTCGGGACAGATACTTTTTGCAGCCAAGAAGGTTCCTGCACAGAGTAATCTTACGATTCTTGTTGCGTGAAGACAGAAGCCCATAGTGACGTATCCGGACAAACCTCTTGGGCGGGACATGCATCAGGAAGCGGCGGATGAATTCTTCACCGGTGATGGTGACTTCTTTCCATTGTCCCTGGTTTTTGTAGTCTTTGGCAGTAAAGGTAACCGTGCTGTCCGTCATGCTTTTAATACGGTAGTTGCTGATCGCGATCCGGTGGGTATACTTCCCAAGATATTTGATAACGGACTCTGCGCCATCAAACGGTTTCTTGCAGTAAGGGATCCACTCTTTTTTATAACAGGAGTCCAGCAGTTCCTTGAACGCATAGTGGTTTTTGAAGCATTCCGCCTTGCCATAAAATTCAAGCTTTCCATCTTCCCAAAGGTTCTTCAGTTCCGCAAGATACTTTCCGCGGAAAAGGCGTGAAACGACCCGGATGGGAAGAAAGAAATCTTCCCCGTTGTCTTTCCAATGGTTTTGGGGATCAAGACCACCGCCAAGGACAACGGCATGGATGTGGGGATGGAAGTTCATTTCACTCCCCCAAGTATGGAGAATGCAGATATACCCGATGTCTGCACCGAGATATTTGATGTCGGAAGCCAGTTCCCGCAGTGTATCGGAAGATGCGTGATACAGAGCATCATACAGAAGTTTCTGATTGCTGTAGATGACTGGATTCAATTCCTCCGGAACAGTGAAGACTACATGGAAGTATGGCGCTTCCAGTACATCTTCCCGACGGGCGTCCACCCATTTTTCCTTCGGGAACTCCTGGCACATGGGACAGCACCGGTCGCGGCAGGAATTATAGTGGACGGAAATACAGCCGCATTCTTCACACACACTTACGTTGACGCCAAAAGCACCTGTTTTGCAGTTCCTGATGTGATAAGCTGCTTTTCGCTGAGCCGCGGAGAGTTCATGAGTTTTCGTGTACTCAGGATAAAAGCGATTGAACACATCCTGAATTGTACAGGCGGCGCTCATGCTTCACCGCCTTTATGCAGGTCATAAGGACTGCGGATTCCAAGAAGGCTCTTGTTGCTGACATGGATATAGACTTCTGTCGATTTTGGATCCACATGTCCAAGCAATGCCTGGATGTATTTAATGTCAACACCATCCTCAAACAGATGGCTGGCAAAGCTGTGGCGGCAGCAATGACTGGTTACATGTTTTGTAATACCGGCTCTTTCTGCACTTTTCTTGAAATACTGATTGATGCTGTTCTTGTCAAGATAAGTTCCGGTCCATGAGCTTGGGAAAAGAATGTCTCTGGGCTTGCCACACTTAAACCAGTATTCGGTCAGTAAATCAAGGTTGCGATCAGAAAGAATCGTATATCGGTCCCGTCGGCTCTTGCTTTCGCGGACATGAATGGTTCTGTTAGCTCGGGATATATCGTCATAATGAAGATGTACGACTTCAGACACTCTCAGGCCGGAAGAATACATGGTGGCAATAATCGCTTTGTGTTTAAGGTTGGGCGTATGATCAATAATGCTCTGTATTTCATCCCTTGAAAGAACAGTAGGCAATGAGCGGTCAAGCTTCATCCTGGGAATGTCTTCATCGTCCCAATTCATCTTAAGAATTCGCTTATAGAAAAAACGGATAGATGAGTAATAGTGGTTATAGGTTTGCGGTGCCAGTCCACCTAGCCGCTTTTCTGTCAGGAATGCATCAACATCATCCGTCTTTAGGGCAGAGACATCTTTATTTACAGTGCGCAGGAAGTAGTCTACGGAATTGCAGTAAGCGTTGATAGTATTTTCTTTTAAGTTCCGCTTTTTCGCTTCGTTGCGGATCTGGGTAAAAATATCTTCGTACATAAAAACCTCCTTGATAGTATTGCCTGCAGATACAACTACCTATCAGGAGGTGCGTTGGCATCATAATTCCGATTGCGGAAGACGCCTGTAAATGCTATTGTTTTCATAGGCAGTGGGGCTTTCCGTATTCAGTTGTTTGGTGTGGTAACTTAACAATACCGAATTACGAAAAGAACTTCCACTGCTTTTTATTTGTCAATAAAGTAAAACTGCGCCACAGCCCTGGCAGGCCATCGCGCAGCGATTTTGTTCA
>NZ_FOPH01000043.1 GCF_900113415.1 Oribacterium sp. WCC10
CCATTGCGAGAATCGTCGGTTTCCTTATTTTTATAATCATACTTAGAATATCCAAGATGGTCGTCCATCTCAGCTTCAAGCATCCCCTGAAGAGTATCGCCTAAAAGGTCTTTGAGCATATCCTGTATGTCCTGAGCATCCTTAGGCTGATAGTGCTCAAGCAGACTTGTGATGAAAGCTTTTCTTTCGGGATCCATTTTTCTTCTACGTGACATAAAAATATCCTCCTGAATTAATATTAATTCTAACATCAATCCAAGAGGATTATATCCTTCTTTAGGTTTACACAGAATAAATTACAGTCTCTCAATTTCAGATTTTATTTCAGCATTTGAGGTTGGAAACCTTCTTCGTAAATCCAATGCCAGCAAACAAAAGGGAATCCCTGTGATGAGTATCTTCCGGTACAAGCTTGCAAATGTATTTTCCAGAAGCAGTCTTTACATGCAGATGAAGTCAAATCACTTCTCAGAATCCTTTTCAAAAAACACCCTTTACCGTTTTTTGAATGATTCCAGAATTAACTGGCTTCGTTTTACAACATTTCTTGCACTGGCATTAATCAGAAACTTCTTCAATCCTCTTACAAGTGATGACCGTGCAGATGTATTTATCATCGACGATTCTCTTTATGAGAGAGCCGGATATAAACGCACACAGATGGCATCCAAGGTATTTGATCATGTTTCTATGAAATTCAAAAAAGGATTTCGTCTTCTAACTTTGGGTTGGTCTGACGGAAACTCATTTGTTCCCATCAACAGCTGTCTTCTTGCATCATCAAAAGAGGATAATCAGCTTGGCGATTTTGATAAAATTGATAGTCGTTCTCTTGCTGGAAAAAGAAGAAAAATGGCTGTAACAAAAGCTCCTGATGTTGTATTGGAATTGCTCAGGTATGCTATAAATGCCGGGCATAGTGCCAGATATGTTCTTTTTGATAGCTGGTTTTCTACTCCTCATACACTTGTAAAAATCAAGGATATGGGATTGGACTCCATTGCCATGATCAAGCTCAGTTCCAGGATCACTTATGGCTATGAAGGACAGCGCCTCAACATCAAGCAGATATATGCCAAAAACAAGAAACGTAGAGGTCTTTCAAAATACCTTCTCTCTGTAGATGTAACTGTAGGTAAAGGAACCGCTGATGAACCATCCATACCTGCAAGGATTGTCTGTGTTCGCAACCGTTCCAATAAAAAGGATTGGCTTGCAATCATATGCACAGACATGTCTTTATCGGAAAATGAAATCATCCGTATTTATGGCAAAAGATGGAACATAGAGGTATTTTTCAAAACCTGTAAGTCTTTACTCAAACTCAGAACTGAATGTCATAGTCTTTCATACGATGCACTGACTGCACATGTAGCTATCGTATTTACAAGATACATGTACCTTTCTGTATATCAGAGAAAAGATCAGGACGAACGTACAATAGGTGAAATTTTCTATGTACTCCTCAGTGAAATGGAAGACATTACATTTCAGCATTCACTTTTTGTACTGATTGAAGCAATGACTTTAAGCATAAAAAATGTACTTCATATCACAGATGACCAGGTTGAAGAAATCTATAAGGATTTCTTCTTTAGGTTACCTGAATATATGCAGGATGCGCTTACGAGCAACTATAAAGTGGCGTAATTATATTTTTATGGTCCAGAATATAGAGTTTTCAAGGTACGAAGCCCACTTTTAATGTGGGAAGTTTGAGTAATTAACATGTACATCTGAAAAGGGGAATAAAACCGTGGTTATAAAAATTAATTTGGGAGAAATGTAACATGGCGTATGTGGTTCGCTCAACTGAAAGTAAAAGAGGAAAAGGCGCTGATTTTGAAACTAAGGCGTTGCTTTACCTTATGGGTGGACGTCAGGACAGTTTTGAGATTTATGGTTTTGCAATTGATTTTTATAATGATGTTACCGGGCTTGATACTCACGCAGAAAGAGCATGGGATGTACAGTCTAAAGGAAATGTGGCGAAAGGTCCCAAGGAAGTCGGAAGAGAGCTTATTACTTTGTTTAAGAATTATATGTCTGACTTGGAGTTTGACTATTTAATCTTATTTATGGCTGGTGTGCCTGATTCATTTAGAATTGATAACAGTATAACGGTTTTCGATGTTACCAATATTACAGAGAAAGCAATGAAAAGCGTAAGAGCCGGTCTTGTTGAAGAGGCAAAACAAAAAACTTATATAGATGGAGACTGGATTACTGATGATAACATTAATGATTTTCTTGGTAAAGTTACATTTGTAATTGATGACAAAACAAAAGCAGATTACGTAAAGAATATTCTTAGGCTTAACCCGCGATTTATTCCTAAAGATGTTGTGTTGGATGGCATTTTTAACAGAATCCGGGATGCTCAGGCGTCAAAGAAGAATAATACATCTGTTGAGGGAGAGATGGTGACACATCTCAGAGATGTATATACTTATGATAGAACTATCAAAGCAAGAGAAATACGTCTAATGGTAATAAACTCTCTTGTTAATCGCAATATTGTTAGAGATGGTGCGCCGAGATACTTCTTTCCTTTAATTCAAAATTACGATGCACTCAAACAGAAAGAAGTTATCGAAGATTGCCAGTTGCAGATTTCGGTGGCGTTATTTGACAAAGCAAATTCAGATTCATTTTGGGATTTGCTGGATGTCATTGTAGATGTAATTATAGATCACAAGGAAATTGGAACCTCAGATACGTATGATTTGATTGTTGAAAACAATGCGTTGAGAGCCACATTGCTGGATGTTCTCTCTGTTCAGTATCTTATTTCTGTGATGAAGGAGGCGCTTGAATGATTTTAAAGAAAATTGCATTTGGAGATGCCTCTGAAGCATATGTTGAAAATAAATTAAATAGAGGCTTTAATATAATATTCAGTGATGATAATAATAAGGGAAAGACAATTGTCATGCAATCGGCTCTTTATGCTATTGGTAATGAACCAATCTTCCCGTCATCGTTCCCTTTTGAGGAATATTATCATTATGTTGATATAGAACTTGATAGTGGAATTGAGTTAGAGGCTTGTAGAAGAGGAACTTCATTTATAATCAAGATACAGAATAGTTTATCGATACTTGACGGTGTGGCTGAGCTAAAGAGGTTTTTAAATCGAAATGGATTAACATTTCCTGTGATAATAAAGGACAATGTACAAAAAATAGTTGATCCAGTTCTTTTATATCAATTGTTCTTTGTGGGACAGGATGGCAAGAACACTGCGACAATTTTCCATGACGGGTATTATAAAAAAGACGATTTTTGGAATCTAATATTTTCTTATTCAGGGATTGAGAGTGAAATAATAGATACTGTAGATAAAGATGCTATAAAATTACAGATTGATTTATTGAATGAAGAAAAGAAAACGATAAAGACAAAACATAAAATTCTTAAAGGGAGTAAGGGAACTGCTTTAAATCTAGTTTCTCAGCAAAGATATAACGAGACTTTTGAAAACAAGGTAAAGAAGATATCTTCCTTGCAGGGTAGAATAGTAGAACTTACTAAAGCTAGAAATCGAGCAACGAGTCGTAGGTTAGTTAATGAAAGAACATTAAATGAAATCCGTTCTTTGAATCGTACAGAGACTTCTGGGTCGCTCTATTGTGTTGATTGTGGTTCTGACCATATTGCCTATAGGTCGGGCGATAAATCGTACACATTTGATATTACCGATGTTGAAATGAGAAAAAACATCTTGGAATCTATTCAAGATAAAATTAGTGCGTATAAAGAGGAAGAAGAGAATTGTAATAATCAGGTTAATGAATTGCAAAAGCAACTTCAAGTGCTGTTAAAGGAAGAAGATTTAAGCCTTGAGACAGTTTTAATGTATAAAGATGAAATTGTTGATGCTTCGGCTGCAGATAACCGATTAGTTGAAATTAATAATGAGATAACTTCCTTAAAAGCATCACTTACTGTAAATTCTAAGAAAAGCGAGGAAGATGCTGCGAAAAGAGCTACATTAAAGAAACAAATTGTCGAGCAGATGAATAGATTCTATAAACAAATCGATCCTAACGGTTCCGTTGTTTTTTATGATTTGTTTTCAAAAAGAAAGAATACATATTCCGGATGTGAAGAGACAGAATTTTATCTAGCCAAGTTATATGCTATTGCAACTGTACTGAATCATAAATATCCAATAATGATGGATTTCTTCCGGGATGGAGAATTATCTACTGAAAAAGAAGATATTGTATTGAAACTATTTGGTGAACTTAATAATCAAAAAATATTTACAGCGACCCTCAAAAAAGAGGAAGTTGGAAAGTATAAAAAAGATAAAACGATTAATGGTATTGATTATTCTGTAAATAACGATTCACACATTCTTTCAGAAAAAAATGTTGGTCAGTTTAGGAAGTTATTAGAACCACTTATGGTGAAAATATGAAGTAATACCAAGTTTGACAAGGTCGAACCGTGTATCAGGAATTTTTTATAAACTTTTGCTCTGGTAGATTGAAGGACGAAGGATTAGTTACATTAGAGTAAGAGTGACAGGTGGCTTTAGGAGTTGATGATAAAAATCCGGTGAAAACAAGATATTTAAGCAAAAAGACAAAGGTGTTTGTTAAAAGAAATAATCTTAGGAGGATATTTTGGAAAGACATTTATTGAAACCAGGATATAATGCTCAGGATAATAAGACATTGGTACCGTGTACCGTAAAGATTTAGGAATGAGTTTTAATTAAATACTACATAGTGTAGCACATAGGATATACTTAATTTCGTTTATTATTTTATTGGGTTAGGTGGTTAGTTATAATAGCTTATTCAAATTTGGTTTCGTCATGGATGACAATGCGTGGGTAAACAAGACCAACAAATATTATTACTGTATAACTACAGGTATGATTTATGAATAGACAGCGTATGTATAAATATTTGGTAAATGATTGTCGTTTATTTCAATTGAACGGGAGGCAATAGTATAGATGGCATATATAGATCACATTAAAGTAGATTATTCAGATCAAACCGATGAGCTGAGAAAAGAATATATTAAAAGGGATAAAAAATACCTCGCTCAAATAATACAGGATAGAATTGCTAAGGATATAGATAATATTGTAAATAGATGGTATGAACTAAATGATATTGGACATATACCTGTGGAAGAGAAATTTTTAGATCTTCTAAAGGAAGCTGAACAGTTGTATTCGTTTGGTTATTACACGGGAGCTGTGGCTATAGTAGGGATAGCGACAGAAGAATATTCAAAATTTTTATATTGTAAATATATTGGAGGAGTGGATAAATTAACTCAGAAAGATAGGATTGATGAACTTCAAAAATTCAATCATATAAGTAATATTTTGAAGAATAAGTTGCATGATATAAGAAAAATACGTAATGAATGTATGCATTACAATGCAGGATTTAAAACACTTCAAGACGAAGAACTGAAGTTGAAAGCTAAGAATATGCTAAATCTATATAAAGATGTTCTAGCTGATATTGTTGATAAGAATGTGGATAGTATAAATAAGGTTATTTCAGCATTTAATAGTGATTCGGAAAGAGAGTTTGTATTAAAGTGTCGAAATATTATGATGAAAAATGGAGTGAACCTACAGTTGCCTCCAAATATTAAGAATCAGGTAAGACAATCAGTTTATCATGTTGAAGAAGTCGATATAGAAGGAACTTTATTTAAAGAGATTACTTTATTTGATATTTTTGATGGAGAGTTACCTTTAGTTGTAGACTTGACTATTCCGCAGTCTGATCATATATCTGAGTCAGGATTGAAAGAAGGAAACATTATATTTGCGACGCTTATATCTTCAGTAAGTGATGTTGGAATGACATCAGAATGGAATTTGATAAATATAGATGTACCTTAAGCATCGAAGAGATGCTTGGTTTAAGAGCAGCTATTATAAAGGAAGTAAGTGAGATTAATTGAAGATTGAAAGGTAAATACTATGCAAGTACAAATGCCTGTGAAAGTAAAAGAACATGATGGAATACAGGAGATTACTGTCACTAAAAGAAATTCAGAGGGAGATATAACTATCTGGTCGTCTAACGATGGAGATGAATCATTATACCTTGAAATTGAGCAAATAGAAGAAGATGATGGAGTGAAGTTTTCTGTAAAAAAAAGGGGAGATGCAATTGAATCGGTTAATGACGAACTGATAGAGGAAATGGGTGATCGTTATCTGGCTATGAAAATGGATAGCTTAGTCGATGATTTTGATGGTATTGAACATGAAGATAATTCGAAGGTGCCGAAGCAGGAAAAAGATCCTTATGATCCAAAACTTATAAGAGTTGAACCCAAAAATTTTCCTATTCAATATGTATGTACTTTGATAAGAAGTTCGGATTTAGATTTGGCACCGGATTTTCAGAGAGGGTTTGTCTGGTCTGATATTACGAGGAAATCAAGGCTTATTGAGTCGCTTCTGCTCAGAATACCGATTCCGGTTTTTTATCTTGTCCAGGATGACGAGGGTAAATTTCAGGTTGTGGATGGAGTTCAGAGACTTACAGTAATTAATGATTTCGTCAATAATAAGTTCAGACTTAAAAATCTTGAATACTTACACGATTGCGAAGGCTGTTTTTATAACAAAAGTGCTAAAAAACTTGATCCTTTATTTGTAAAAAGAATAGATCAGACACAGCTAACATTCAATATCATTGATCCACAAACACCGGAACAGGTAAGATACGATATTTTCAGGCGGATCAATACGGGTGGAAAAACACTTAATAATCAAGAAATAAGAAACTGCCTTGAAAAAAATCATGTGAGAAAATTGCTGAGAGATTTAAGCTCAATGGAATCTTTTAAAAAGGCCACTAGAGGCAGTATAAAACCAACCAGGATGGCGGACAAAGAGGTTATATTGAGATTTATTGCTTTTTACATGATGGATCATAATATCATGGGACAAATCTCATATAAAGGGGATATGGATCAATATCTTGATAATACAGTAAGCATATTGAATAAACATTCTGAATCGGAATTCAGTCAAATTAAAGAGGCGTTCAATAAAGCAATGGATAATGCCTATATTTTATTTGGGGATAGAGCGTTCAGAAAGTCAAGCTATATTAACAGACGGCGTAAGTTTACTGTAGGAATTAAAAATGTGAGAACCACCTGATTATTGAAAAGTTATTGTACTTCCGTGGTTACTATAATCCCTAAATTCTCTTCATGTCAAATATGTGAAATTTGTGCGCTAAGCCAGGCATACTTCTGACCAAGTATGCTTACCGTATGATTCGCATGATCGACATATTTTCCCCATTCTGAGTACATGCCTTCTCCAAGCTTTTTTGTATCTGCGATTATCTCATTTTCTGCACCCGCCGCCATTGGCAGTTTCTGAGCCTGAACCAGTTCCAGCATATCTCCATGGTTGAAGTAATATGCCCTCAAATGCGCCATTTTGTCAGCTCCCTCACGGCTCCATCCTAGAGGCCTTGAACTCATTCGGTCTGATAATACATGGCTAACATGTCCCTCAGCGCTGCACCCTACAAGGTGCG
>NZ_FOPH01000005.1 GCF_900113415.1 Oribacterium sp. WCC10
ACGGTGTATTCAGATGGTTTATTAAAGTTACCCTCAAACCAATAATTTCAAAATTTTGTTTAAAACCTATTGACTACTAATAGTTTGTCACCTCATTGTCTCCCTATTATCTTCTCATCATCTCCTTATTATCTTCTCATTGTTATAGCGTCCACTACTCAAGATACAACACATCCCTACTTCCTGAGCACACAGTATAAACAGTTAAAATTAAATGAAATTCTTTTATGAATACAAAAAGTGACCCCTCAAAAAGAGATCACTTCTAAAAATACTATATGATATTTTCATCCGATCATCCTGACTGAATATATGCTCCGATATCCCTGAACCGGAACTGTATCCAGTACTGTTGCTAAATTCCGAAAAGATATCAGTAAATCACAGGAATCACCAATTATCTTACAAGCAGATTTGCAATTCTGAACTGCTCCTCAGGTATATCCTTCTTCATCTGGAGAGCCTCCTGAATATCGAAATCAACAAACTCACCATTCTTGTAAGCTACGACTCTGTTTGACTTACCGTCACGAAGGAGCTCTGCTGCCTTGGCGCCCATCATAGATGCATAGTAACGATCCTTACAGGTTGGTGAACCACCACGCTGGATATGTCCAAGGATAGTAGCTCTTGTCTCGATACCTGTAGCTGCCTCAATGCGCTTAGCCATAGATGTGCTGTGCCCGATACCCTCAGCATTGATGATGATGTAATGCTTCTTTCCTCTCTTACGTGCCTCGATGATACGGTTGATGATAGACTGTTCGTCGCCATCATAACGCTCAGGGATAAGAATCTCCTCAGCTCCGTTTGCAACGCCGCACCAAAGAGCGATATATCCGGCGCGTCTTCCCATAACTTCGATGATAGAACAACGCTCATGAGATGTAGAAGTATCTCTGAGCTTATCGATAGCTTCCATGGCTGTATTTATAGCTGTATCAAAACCTATAGTGTAATCTGTACATGCTATATCAAGGTCGATGGTTCCCGGAACTCCGATAGTATTGATTCCCAGTGCAGAAAGCTTACCTGCGCCTCGGAATGAACCGTCTCCACCTACAACAACCATACCGTCGATGCCATGTTTTCTGCAGATTTCCGCACCACGCTGCTGACCTTCAGGGGTTGTAAACTCCTTACATCTTGCTGTGTAGAGTATAGTACCTCCATGGCTGATAGTGTCTGATACAGAGGTTGTATCCATATCTACGATCTCTTCCTGAAGGAGACCTGCATAACCTCTCATGATACCTTTAACCTTAAGTCCTTCATGAATCGCCGTTCTTACAACAGAACGAACACAGGCGTTCATGCCCGGTGCATCTCCGCCGGATGTTAAAACACCAATTGTCTTCACAGCTTTTGCAGCCATAGTAGTTCCTCCACATTTTGTCAAAATTCTCTCATAGCCATCTCTGAAAGTCTTTAAGCCGAGATAAATCCGTCATCTCAACTAAACTTTTTAATAGGTTTACTACAGGAGATACCTGCTGAAATAATATTTCAAACTGAGTTTATATAATAGTTTAGTTTTGTTCTTTTTTCAATACTTTATACGTAACTTTGACATTTTTTTCACCAAGTAAAGTGTTCAGCTTGTTCTGAAGATTCTCATCTATATGAACCGCCTGGTCACGATTCAATCTCTTAACAGCCTTTTCCTGCCTGAGATAGATGCCAACAACGTCATCACCCTGATGTTCATATAATATACGGTCAATCCGGGGTTGTAAAGAAATGTAATGTTCCTTTGAATCAAACTGCAGCCACAATTCCTTTGGTGCATCGCTGAAAGCATAGATATTGTCAGCTATCAGCTTACTGTCTTCGTCATCCGAGGTAGTGACATGACCGTATATAAATATCTTTCTGTCAACCGTAAGAAGCGGTCTCTTTAGCTGATAGGTATTGGGGAACACAATCACTTCCACTGTCCCGACCATATCCTCTATCTGTATAAATGCCATCTGCTTCTGAGTTTTCGTAGTCTTGGTCCGTACATCCGTAACAATACCGCCTATGGTAACACGCTGCTGGTCTCTGAGATTCGATCTTCCGGTCTCGGGATCTCGCTTGAAATCATGACTTCCTGCTGTGACATTGGCCTTTATAACATCTCTGTACTCATCCAAAGGATGACCGCTGAGATAGAATCCCAATGCCTCCTTCTCAAACTGCAGAAGCTCTCCCTGAGGAAACTCGCTGAGTTTCGGCAAGCGTATCTTAAACTCATCGGCTTCCTCGCTTTCTGAACCCAACAGATCCGCCAGTGTCATTTGCCCAGCCATAGAATTGACCTTTTCCTTCATTTTGTTATCGATGATCATCGGAAGAACTGCAATCTTTTCCCTTCGATTTCCTGGAAACTCATCGGTACCGCCGGCCTGTATAAAATACTCTATGGCACGTCTGTTAATGTTCTTTTCCGATACTCTGATGACAAAATCCTCAAAATCCTTAAACGGCCCATGCTGGTGTCGTTCCCTGATGATCTGCATGGCTGCGGTGCGTCCCACACCCTTTACAGCACTGAGTCCGTACCTTATAGCCCCGTTTTTAACAGAGAAACCTACTTCAGCCTCGTTTACATCAGGAGGAAGTATCTTTATACCGAAAGACTTGACCACATCAATATACTCGGCGGTTTTTGCCATATTATCCATAAAAGATGTCATAGTCGCCGCAAAAAATTCCGCAGGATAATAACAACGCAGATATGCCGTCTGATATGCCACCACTGCATAGCACGCTGCATGAGACTTGTTGAATGCATACTTCGCAAAATCAATCATCTCGTCGTATATATGGTTTGCCGTCTTTTCATCTATGCCATTTGCAATACACCCCGGGATATGTTCCTCTTCGTTTCCGTAAACGAAGTTCTGGCGCTCCTTCTCCATGACCGATGTCTTCTTCTTACTCATGGCACGACGAACCAGATCAGATCTTCCCATAGAGTAACCCGCAAGATCACGGACTATCTGCATAACCTGTTCCTGATAAACGATACAGCCGTAGGTATTCTCAAGTATGGGTTTGATCTCCGGGCAGTCATAGGTTATAAGCTCCGGATGTCTCTTACCCTTGATATACTTCGGTATAAAATCCATAGGCCCCGGTCTGTAAAGTGCCACACCGGCTATGATATCTTCAATGTTTTCGGGTTTAAGTTCCTTCATGAAGTTCTTCATGCCAGCAGATTCCAGCTGGAATACGCCCTCGCACTTTCCTGCCGAGATCATCTGATATACCTTCGGATCATTGTAATCCATATTGTATACATCGAGATTCGTGCCGTAGGACTCATTCACGTACCTGATTGCATCCTTTATAACTGTAAGTGTTCTCAAGCCAAGGAAATCCATCTTGAGAAGTCCAAGCTCTTCTATGGTCGTCATGGTAAACTGAGTAGTCAGAGAACCATCAGATCCCCTTGAGAGCGGCACATAGTTAACCACGGGCTGTCCCGAGATAACCACTCCTGCCGCATGCATGGAGCTGTGTCTGGGAAGACCCTCAAGTCTTCTGCTCATGGATATGATGCGTCGGGTCTCCTCATCGGACTCATACATCTTTCGAAGCTCAGGATTGGACTCCAGAGCCTTATCAAGTGTCATATTGAGTTCATTGGGCACCAGCTTCGCTATGAGATCACACTTTGCATAAGGAACATCAAGAACACGCCCCACGTCCCTGATAACACCCTTGGCAGCAAGCGTACCGAAAGTGACGATCTGAGTCACGCTGTCCTTCCCGTACTTTTCCGTAACGTAATCTATAACCTCCTGACGGCGTTCATACTCGAAGTCCACGTCCACATCGGGCATGGTAACTCGTTCAGGATTGAGGAAACGCTCAAAGATCAGGTTGTATCTCATAGGATCTATGTCGGTGATGCCTATGGAGTAGGCAACAATGGAACCTGCCGCAGAGCCTCGACCCGGGCCTACCGATATGTCGTGAGTCTTTGCAAAATGTATGTAATCCCACACTATAAGGAAATAGTCTACGAAACCCATGGAGGTTATGGTATCAAGCTCATACTTGAGACGATCCCTGTACTTGTCTGCTTCCGAACCGTAACGGTCTTTGAGTCCCTGTTCGCAAAGCTCTGTAAGATAGCTCAATGATGTATATCCATCAGGCACCTGATACTTTGGCAGATGGTAATGACCGAACTCAATCTCAACATTGCATCGCTCTGCAATCCTGTGAGTATTGTCCAGAGCCTCTTCGGCATAAGGGAAAATGGCTCTCATCTCATCTTCGGACTTGATATAGAACTGTCCCCCCGGATACTTCATACGGTTCTCATCAGAAACCTTCTTTCCGGTTTGGAGACAAATCAATATGTCATGCGCCTCTGCATCGGCTTTGAATGTATAATGAATATCGTTTGTCGCCACCATGGGTATGCCGGTTTCTTCGTGAATCTGCAGGATTCCTGCATTGACACGTCTCTGTTCGGGATAGCCATGATCCTGAAGTTCCAGGAAAAAGTTGCCTTCGCCAAATATACCAAGATAATGAAGTGCTGCCGCCTTTGCCTCATCATACATATTGCGGGCAAGATTTCTCGAAACCTCCCCGGCGAGACACGCCGAAAGAGCTATGATACCTTCATGATATCTTTCAAGGATTTCATAGTCTACTCGCGGCTTATAGTAGTAGCCGTCTGTAAAACCTGCTGATACTATCTTCATGAGATTCGCATATCCTGTATCATTCTCGGCAAGAAGAACCAGATGATAGTATCTGTCATCCCCTTTTGTGATCTCTCGGTCAAATCTGGATCCTGAAGTTAGATATATCTCACAGCCAATGATAGGCTTGATTCCCTGTTTAACGGCCTCTTTGTAAAAGTCTATAACGCCGTACATGACTCCATGATCTGTGATAGCCATGGAATCCATACCCAGCTCCCTGCATCTCGATATCATCTCGGGAATACGTCCCGCACCATCCAAAAGACTATATGATGTATGAACATGTAAATGTGTAAAAGCCATCTGTTACTCCCGGTTAAAAAATCTAATGCTGTAGATTATATCACACTATATAAAAAATTAGAATATACGTTCTTTAAAATAGTCAAAAAGAAAGGACAACCGCATCATAGCGACTGTCCTACATCTTCGTATAAATATATAGTTATCAATCAAACTGCTACGCCCTGAAGATACTCTGAGATAGCATCCACTGCAGCATCTTCATCTGTACCTTCAGCGGAAATGTTGATCTCCTGACCGTTGTTGATACCGAGTGCCATCATACCCATGATAGACTTTGCATTCACTTTTCTTGGGCCTTCAGCCATGTAAATGCGTGACTCATATCTACTTGCGATCTGTACAAGCATAGCAATCGGATGGTCATCAGCTTTCTTTGGTAAATTTACTACCACATTTGTGTCCTTCATATTTGTCCTCCATGAAGATCAGCTAGATGTCTGCAATGAAAACTCTGATTCACATTGCTAACTAACAAAAAACTTTACTTCTTTTTATACTCCCTCGGCGATCTTTTTACGTATACCGTCGGCAATACTTGCCAACTTCCTCATACGATGATTGGCACCGCTTTTTCCAATCGGTTCACTGAGACGTTCAGCCAGTTCGGTAAGCGATGCGTTCGGGTCTTCCAGCCGCTTCTCTGCGATCTCTCTCAAACCGGGATCAATCTTCCGAAGTCCCAATTCCCTTTCTATCAGCTCTATATCAGCAACCTGTCTGATACCGGCAGAAACCGTGCGCTGAAGATTCGCAGTTTCACAATTAACGCGACGATTCACCTTCTCGCTTACTTCTTTAAGTATACGAACATTTTCAAATTCCATCAGACCATCAACTGCACCGATCAGATTGAGCACATCGGATATCTGAGCTGCGTCCTTAAGATATACAACCAGGTGTCCGTTGCGATCCATGATCCTCGGTTCCAGCCCGAATGAACCAAGTCCATCCGAAATACGATCTGCATCAACCGCATCATCACATACAAACTCCAAATGATAATCCTTTTTTGGATCTGTAACTGAGCCGGAATTCAAAAAGCGTCCCCTGATAAATGAACGGGTC
This sequence comes from Oribacterium sp. WCC10, assembly GCF_900113415.1. Lineage (GTDB taxonomy): Bacteria > Bacillota > Clostridia > Lachnospirales > Lachnospiraceae > Oribacterium. The sequence goes on from NZ_FOPH01000005.1 coordinate 6,081, forward strand.
TTAAAATCTTTAGAATCGACGTTTCCAATATTAATAACTTTTTCATAAGCTGTAAAGTCTTTTTTCCTTAACTCATCCTTTACTCTGCCTGAAAAAGAAATCCTGTTTTTTGATTCCTGAGCCATAACATCCTCCGGGCATTATATAAAAGTATTATAATACTCCTATAAAAGCTCTGACCTTTTGGTCAAAATCTTCTATAATTGAGAGAATTCGGCATTTTTAAGTGAAAGCAAATTTTTTCCGCATAGAAGAAATATACAATTATTCATAAAGTTCATAAGAAAAATTGTATAAGGTTTCACCCGGATAATGCTTGATAATGCTTAAAAATCTTAAACCTTCTCTCAATGATATATATCTCTATGGTCTATGCGGAGTCCGTAGTCTGCTGTTTTCTTTAATTTTTCATAAAGAAGACTTGCAATAGTGACAGAGCGATGCTTTCCACCCGTACATCCTATGCCGATAAGGAGCTGGTTTTTTCCCTCTTCGATGTAATGAGGTATAAGGAAATTCACCATATCCAAAAGTTTCGTCAGGAACTCATCAGCCGTACCGTCCTTCTGAACATATGTCCTTACATCCTGCTCAAGTCCGGTGTGGGATCTGAGTTCGGTAACATAATAAGGATTAGGAAGGAATCTCACATCAAATAATAGATCCGCATCCTCAGGTATCCCATACTTAAAGCCGAAACTAAGTATAGTCACCTGCAGATTCTCATAAGGATAATGCTTTTCGAAAATATCTGCAAGCTGCCTGCGAAGTTCTTTGGTGAGAAGGTGAGTGGTATCGATGATGCAGTCTGCATTATCCTTAAGCCACGACATCTCCTGACGTTCAGCCTCTATTCCGGTCTCGACTCTTCCATCCTTACTGAGAGGATGCGCACGCCTTGTTTCCTTGAATCGCTTTATGAGTGTTTCGTCGGCAGCATCAAGGAACACAACTTCATAATCGACATTCCCTTTTATATCCCAATTGTCAAATATCTCTTTAAGGAGAGGCAGATCTCCGCCGGAACGAACATCGATGCCGAGGGCCGCCTTCGATATCTGACCATTACCGTCAGCTATGAGTTCGGCAAACTTGTCTACCAGAGGAATAGGCAGATTGTCTACACAATAGTATCCCATGTCCTCCAGTGACTTAAGTGCGATGGTCTTCCCCGCGCCGCTCATGCCTGTGATTATCAGAAGTTTCCCCATAGCTTAACCTCCGGAGTAAGCTCAACTCCCTGTTCCAAAAGCACTCTCTTACGGATCTCTCCGATAATCCAGTAGATATCCGAAGCCCTTGCGGTTCCGTCATTGATCACGAATCCACAGTGTTTCTCACTGACCTGCGCTCCTCCGTGACGATAGCCTCTCAGTCCGCAGTCCTCTATGAGTTTTCCTGCGAAGTGCCCCTCAGGTCTCTTAAAGGTGGAACCGGCAGAATACTTATCTATAGGCTGTTTTTCCTTACGTCTGTTCTGATAATCAGCCATCAGCTCCCCGATGGCCTTCTTATCGCCCTTTTTCAGTGCAAATGTTGCCGCCACCACCACATATTCCTTCTCAGGAACGATGCTGTGGCGATATCCGAGTTCCAGGTCAGACGTTTTTAATGTAAGCTGCTTTCCGTCCCTTGTCAGAACTTCAACAGTTTCAAGTACATCCTTCATCTCTGTGCCATAGGCACCGGCGTTCATGGTTACGGCGCCGCCTACTGTTCCCGGAATACCTCTTAATGCTTCCATACCCGCAAGACTATGATTCGCTGCAAACTGTGCGGTTTTCCCAAGAGAAGTTCCGGCAAGCGCACGAATGCGATAAATTTTACCATCTGAAACTGCTTCTTCAGATGATTTCAATTTGCTTTCTTTGCCTGATACAGCATCTTCCAGAAGTTCGATTCCGTCCAGTGACTTTCCGATCTCTATAACAACCGAATCAACACCGCTGTCGCTGACCAGAAGATTTGTTCCATTACCTATGATCTGATACGCAATGTCTTCATCATGAAGAAACTCAATAAGTTTCCTGAGCTCATACTCATCCTCCGGGATGGAATAAACTTTTGCAGGTCCCCCCACCTTGAAGCTTGTATGCTTCTTCAGCGGTTCATTCTTTAATACTTTCATATACCTCCAAGTTATATCGCAAGCGATTTATATGTTTTCAAGGCATCTGCCTCAAAAGCACATCATCCTTCATTATTGGCTTTCATATTCGCTGTAACTCTGTCATAGAGTACCTGGGCAGCATTGTAACCCATCTTCTTTGCACGGTTGTTTACAGCCGCACACTCTACGATGATGGCAATGTTTCTGCCCGGACGAACCGGTATATCATAGCATATAACTTTGTTTCCTAAAAACTCTGTGTAATTATCCTTAAGTCCGAGTCTGTCATAGTCCTTGTCCTTTGACCACTCGGCAAGCTTGATGACCATGTTTATATTCTGTGTATCCATAACACACTCAACACCAAACATCTGCATTACATCTATGATGCCAATGCCTCGAAGTTCGATAAAATGCTTAGTTATATCAGGCGCAGAACCTACAAGTGTCTCATCACTGACTTTACGGATCTCGACAACGTCATCAGATACCAGTCTGTGGCCGCGTTTGATAAGCTCAAGGGCAGCTTCGGACTTACCGATACCACTGTCTCCCATGATGAGAACACCTTCACCGTAAACATCAACAAGAACACCGTGTACAGAAATCATAGGTGCCATCTTCACCTTCAACCATCCGATGATCTCGGACTCAAGCTCGGTTGTAGGTCTTCCCGACTGAAGAAGAGGTATCTTTGCGGCACGGCATGCCTCTATCATACAGCTGTCCGGTTCAATGTTTCTGGCGTATATGATGCATGGGATTGGATACTTTGTTATGGCATCATACTTGGCACGACGCTGGGGAGCCTCAAATGTCATAAGATAGGCATTTTCAACATTACCTATGAGCTGAACTCTCTCCGAATCAAACTGATCAAAGAATCCTGCAAGCTGTAATGCAGGACGGTTTACATCAGGAATATTAATGAATTTATCGTCTGTTGAAACCTCCGGAGTAAGGTTTACGAGCTTTTCTCTCTTGATAAGTTCACTTACGCTGACTTTATCTACACTTGTCATGATGACCCTCCATTCTTAACGAACATAATTAAGATAAGTATATTTTGACAAGGTGAAAAAATCAACTTGATGAAGTTTCACAATGCCGCAAACTTTAACCATAAAAATTTCTCTTTGACACTTGCGCCAATAACCGGATATTTCTCATTGCACTCGAACCACATGTCCGGTCAAACTTGATTTACAAAAAGAAAGGTTCTATGATTATTCTTACCCGACGTGTGATATGACATTGTCACACGTATGATGTAAGTATCAAAAGTACCTGCCACTCACTGATTAGCGCCAACACTCTCGTGTGCATAGAGCAGGAATCCTTACATCATTTTATTTTTTGATTTTGGAGATTTTGTAATGATTTCAAAAAACTCTCCCATCGGCGTTTTCGATTCAGGCGTCGGCGGGATTTCCGTGCTTCGTATCTTAAGGCACGATATGCCCAATGAAAACTTTGTTTTTTTCGGAGACAGCATCAACGCTCCATACGGTGAAAAAAGTGATGAACGGATAAAAGAGATGTGTGATGATAATATCCGTTTCCTTTTTAAAAAGGACGCCAAGGCCATCGTCATCGCATGCAATACAGCAACCTCGGCTGCAGCTACATTTCTGAGAGAAAAATATCCCGACACCATAATCGTGGCAATGGAGCCTGCCGTAAAACCGGCCGTGGATAAATCCGAATCCGAACATCCTAAAGTGCTTGTTCTGGCGACCAAATCAACGATTCATGGCGAAAGACTGCATCATCTTATAGGCCGTTTTTCGGAAAATGCAGACATTTATCCTGTTGCGGCTCCGGGTATCGTTCCTCTTGTGGAGTCGGGAAAAGAAGATTCCGAAGAACTCCTTCAGTATTTAAAGGAACTTCTGAATCCTTTCAGACGTAAGGAAGACGGCGGCGAGGGCAATCCTGTTGACAGTGTAGTGCTTGGATGCACACATTTTCCTTTTGTGACCGGCAAGATAAAAGAAGCTTTAGGCTATGAAGTTACATTTTACGATGGTGCATACGGAACCTCCCGTGAGACAAAACGCCGTCTCAAAGAGGCCGGTCTTCTCACAGACAGCACTGAACCCGGGAAGATCGAGCTCTACTCTACTGCGGAGGGAGACAATCCCACAGCTCTTGAAAAAAGACTTTTGGAACTCCCATTCAAATATGAACCTTAATGATGAAAGAAATAAGTATTATTGCATGATGTGATCAATAACACATACAGAAATGCAAAGAATGGGCATCAGGCTTTCGAGTTGAAAGGAACATCGCGTGCCAACATGTACGAGCCGGATGTACGCAGTACAGCAGGGACGATCATGTTGGCACGCGGGTATACTTTCAACTCGAGTGAGCCGGTGCCCGCCCTGCATTTTCGTATCTTTACTTATATCACCTTAAAGTTTAGCTTGAAGTTTACAATAAAGCGTGTTATAGTACCATGGTATTTTGAATCTATCATATGTATAAGGTGGTGAGGATTTATGAAAATCGCACTTGTTATTATATTTTGTATCATCGGTATAGCACTTTCTGCTATTATTCTTATGCAGGAAGGTAAGAGCGCAGGTCTCGGTGCCATTTCCGGTATGGCTGAGTCATACTGGTCAAAGAACAAGGGACGTTCTATCGAGGGAGGACTTGAGAAGTTTACCAAGTTCGCTGCTGTTGCATTTTTTGCTATAGCACTTCTTCTTGATGTTATCTGGTGATTTACATTTAGTTGATGACGTTATATAAGCCTGCATACATATAGTATGCAGGTTCTTTTTTTAGGAGTTTTTATGGAGGATTATCAAAAGGATAAGCTAGCCAGGCTGATCGTGGATCTCGTTAAAGACAAGATCTATCAGCCTATGAAAGCAAAGGAAATGGCCAATCTCATCGGTATACCAAAGGCCGAGAGAGCTGCTTTACAGGAGGTTCTTGACAGACTGGTATCCGAAGGAAAGATCGGCATTTCACAGAAAGGCAAGTACGGACGCACAGAAAATTTCACTCATGTCGGTACATTCACAGCCAATCAGAGAGGCTTCGGATTTGTAAGCCTCGAAGGACATGAAGACGAGGATGATATATTCATTCCCGCTGATTACATCGGTCAGGCACTTGACGGAGACAAGGTCAGAATCATCATCACCAAAAATGCTGATTCCGACCACCGCTCGGAGGGACATATCACTCAGATACTTGAGCATGCCAACAAAGAAATCGTCGGAATATACAGAAAAAACAAGTCTGTGGGTTTTGTTGAGCCTGACAATCAGCGCATACTTAAGGATATTTTCATCCCTCAGGGACGTGATATGAGGGCTGTAAACGGTCACAAGGTTGTAGTGAAGATACTTAACTACGGAGACGAGAAGCACAAGCCGGAAGGTGTTATCAAAGAGATCCTCGGTCATATCAATGACCCGGGCGTTGACATTCTTTCCATAGTAAGAGCCTATGGTCTGCCGGAAACATTTCCGAAGGATATCATGAAGGCCGCGGAGTCTGTACCCGATACGGTTCCCGAAAATGAAGTTGCTTTGAGAAAAGACCACGACTTCAGGGATCTCACTACAGTCACCATCGACGGTGAGGATGCAAAGGATCTGGATGATGCCATCTCTCTTCAGTATGACGAGAAAAATGAGATGTACAAACTGTATGTTCATATTGCGGATGTTACACAGTACGTGACAGAGCACTCTCTCATCGATCAGGAGGCTCTCAACAGAGGAACTTCCGTTTACCTTACAGACAGAGTCATCCCAATGCTTCCCAGAGTTCTTTGTAACGGCATCTGCTCTCTCAATGAAGGCGAAGACAGACTGACCCTTACCTGTATCATGGATATCGATAAAAACGGCAAGATAGTGGATCATGAGATCTGTGAGTCTGTAATCCATTCAAACAAGAGAATGACCTACAACGGTGTTCATTCTATTCTCACCGGGGAAGAACTTAAAAACGGCGAAGACATAGAGTCATATCTTCCATATAAAGATCTGCTGTTGAGAATGTATGAACTTTCCAAACTTCTCCGCAAGCGTCGTCATGAGCGCGGCGGAATCGATTTCGACTTCCCTGAAACCAGGATCCTTCTTGATGAAAAGGGCAAGGTGACTGAGATTCTTCCTTATATACGTAATGAAGCTCATATGCTTATTGAGGATTTCATGCTGGCGGCCAACGAAACTGTAGCCGAAGATTTCTTCTGGCAGCAGGTTCCGTTTGTATATCGTGTACACGAAAAGCCGGATCCCGAAAAGTTCATGGCTCTCGGAATGGCTGTTTCCAATTTCGGTCATTTCATAAGAATGCGCGACGAGGAAAGCATCAGACCAAAGGAGGTTCAGAAGCTTCTCGAGTCCATAGAGGGTTCTCCTGAAGAACCTATCATCAAGACCATGACTCTTCGTTCCCTGAAGCAGGCAAGATACTCGACAGAATGCAGCGGTCACTTCGGCCTTGCAGCCAAGTATTACTGCCACTTTACTTCTCCCATACGAAGATATCCGGATCTTCAGATACATCGTATAATAAAGGAAGACTTAAGGGGCGAACTCAAAAACAAGCGTCTTGAGCATTATAAAAAGCTGCTTCCGGTTGTAGCTGACCGCTCTTCCACTCTTGAAAGGCGCGCTGATGAAGCAGAACGAGAGACTGATAAGCTTAAAGAGTGTGAGTGGATGCAGCATCATCTCAATGAAGAGTTTGACGGAGTTGTTTCCGGGCTCACAAACTACGGAATCTATGTTGAGCTTCCAAATACAGTGGAAGGTATGGTATCCTTAAGATTCATAGACAGTGATTACTTTGTATTCCACGAGGATAAATATGAGCTTGTGGGTGAACGCACAGGAAAGGTTTACCGTCTCGGTGACAGAGTACGCGTCAGAGCCATCGGCGCGGATAAACTCACCAGAACTATAGACTTTCAGCTGTTAAAAAACGAAGAATAAATCATTTGCACTGATTCAACGAAGTGGATGTCTAATTATCATCCACCTACTTAGGCTATACAGCAGACACACTTTTCGCTGTATCATATGATCAGTGTTTCTCCGGAAGTTTATCTTCCGGGAGATTACGGGAGGACTTATATGGCAAATTACGGAAAAGAAGAAGGCACAAAGCTGATTGCCAACAACAAAAAAGCATATCATGATTATTTTGTAGATGAGACCTTTGAGTGCGGAATCGAGCTTGCCGGAACTGAAGTCAAGTCACTGCGGCTCGGCCAATGCTCCATCAAGGAAGCCTACTGCGGCATCAGAAACGGCGAAGTCTATATACAGGGCATGCATGTCAATCCTTACGAGAAGGGCAATATCTTCAACAAGGATCCATTGAGAGACCGTAAACTCCTCATGCACAAGTCCGAGATAAACAAGATCCTGGGACGTCTCAAGGAGCAGGGCTATGCTCTCGTTCCTCTTCGTGTTTACTTCAGAAAGTCTCTCGTCAAGGTAGAAATCGGCCTTTGTCGTGGCAAGAAGCTTTATGATAAACGTGCCGATCTTGCAAAGAAGCAGCAGAAACGTGAACTGGAAAGAGATTTTAAGGGCGCAAATCTGAGAGTCTGAACTTATTACCCGGTCCATATAATTTGCAGTCTGTCATTTTGGAATGGTCATACCTGGTTGAAGCCTTGCTGCAATCGACCTGATTCCGGATTCATCCGTTAACGGATTTTACCCGTTGTGATTACGTCAGTTTTCATGTTTTTATAATGTATACATCCCCTTATGTTTTATGCGAAATATTTTTGTATAAAACATAAGGGGATTTTTATTATCCCTTAATTAATATCTGCCGATATGAAATATGATGTAGTGACGGTTTTAATGGATGCAGATAAATGGTGGGTTATGTATCAAAAGACATTTGTAGTACATAGTCTGGCTGAAGTAAAAAATGTTGTTGAGGATCCTGATTTAAGAGGATTTTTCACCAACACCAAAGATGCTTATGTCCAGATCTATACAGCGAAAATACATGAAGATGATCTGAAGGAAATGCTTGTCATTCTGCATACTTCCTTTCCCGGTATAAAGACTGCGGGTATGTCTCTGTTCGGAACTCCCGATATCAACAATGACTATGCCGCAATCATGAGTTTTATGTTCTTTCATTCATCTCATGCCGAAACATTCATATATGATTTCACGACAATATCCGAGGAAGACGGAACCAGAGAGCTGAACACATTGTTCAGAAGCAGCAGTGACCTCAAAGCTGTTGCTCTTTATCCGGTCGGTCACTCCATCGGAATATCCAGAATCATAGATGATATTTCAGCAGGACTTGATGATATACCGTTTTTTGGAAGTCTGGCCAGCGCACATCTTGACGATTTCTCGAAAACCATTCTGCCATATTCATTTACCGATGAGACCGTAAAATACGGTATGGCTGTGGTTGCATTTTACGGAGAGGAACTGAATATTCTGATAGATGCCTGTCTCGGATGGAAACCTCTGGGCCGTACCTTCACGGCACACATAAACAAGGATATCCAGTTAAGAGTAGGTGATACCTGCCTTGAGAAACTGGATGATACGCCGGTTGTTGAACTGTACAAGTATTATCTTGATGCAGATGTTGACACTTATAATCTGTCCAATATCACAGAATTCCCTATTCTGTTGGCAAGAAACGGCATCCCTATGGTGCGAATACCGTTTATGGCAGGTGATAACGGTGAATTCTACTACTATGGAGATATAAATGAAGGAGAAAGGGTGCAGATAGGCTACGGAAACCCGAGAGAAATACTTCGGGAAGCCGAAAAGCTCAGTCTCAGAATGCAGGATTTTGTGCCTGAAGCATTAACCTCTTTTATCTGTGTCAGCAGATACATGCTCCTTGGAAAACGTTTCACAATTGAAACCGATGACTTCAAAAGGATACTGCCGCAGGCAACCTTTGCCCACGGTGCAGGTGAGATATACAAATATCGCGGATTCGGCGGAATGCTCTCAGGTTCCATAGTATCCATCGGTATGCGTGAAGGACCGATAACCGAGTCTATGACGAGAACCAGTTACCGTCTCGGGCAGGAGCTTAGACCAAATGGTATCGTTCCTCTTTCAGAGCGACTTGTGTCCTATCTTGAAAAGACCTCTTTCGATTTGAATGAAATGGCTATCAAGGCTGATCAGGCAAACAAAGCGAAAAGTGAGTTCCTTTCAAGGATGTCACATGAGATCAGAACTCCTATAAATGCCATCATGGGTATGAACGAGATGATTCTGAGAGAATCCACAGACCCGCACATTCTCGGTTATGCCGGAAGCATCGCAACTTCAGGAGAACTTCTTCTCGGAATCATTAATGATATCCTTGACTTTTCAAAGATAGAAGCCGGAAAGATGCCTCTTATTCCTACCGCTTTTGACCTTTTGAAGCTGATTGTCGACCTTGTTCAGATAACAAGACAAAATTGCGAAAAGAAGAATCTGAAGTTTGAACTGATACTGAATGAAGACATGCCATATATGCTTCATTTTGATGAGAAGGTTCTGAAACAGATCATCAGCAATATACTCTCAAATGCCGGCAAGTATACAGATGAAGGCAAAGTCACCTTTTCACTTGATTTCGAAAAGATAGATGACAACTATGAAAACCTTACTGTTCATGTCATTGACACAGGTATAGGTGTAAAGCCGGAAGACCAGAAACGTCTTTTCGTGGATTTCGAACGGTTTGATGAACAGAATCACCGTACCACTCAGGGAAGCGGTCTCGGTCTTTCGATAGTTCAGAGACTTCTTGAAATGGCAGACAGCAAGCTTGAATTCACATCGGAGTACGGAAAAGGTTCTGACTTTTACTTCACTGTCAAAATAGAAGTATTACAGTGGGATACCATACGTTCACATAAAGATGATTTTGATCTGAATATTTCTACAGTCAAACATTATCACGAGTCTTTCCGGGCTCCTGATGTCAGGGTACTTGTTGTAGATGATGTGGAGGTCAACAGATTTGTATTCCGCTCTCTTCTAAAAAAGACGGAGTTGAATATCACTGAAGCCTCCGGAGGTCAGGAAGCCATAGATCTTTGCACCAAAAACAAGTATGATCTCATCTTCATGGATCACCTTATGCCGGATGTGGATGGTATCAAAGCATTCCACTCTATAAGAAAACTTGATGCGGACTGGACGCATGATGTTCCTGTCATTGCACTTACTGCCAATGCCATAAACGGTGCCAGGAATATGTATTTGGAAGAAGGCTTCATAGATTATCTTCCAAAACCCATATCTCCTACCCATTTAGAGGCAAAACTGATACAATATTTACCAAAGGATAAAGTTCAGATAGTTGAGGACGAAGATACCGGCAACTCCGATCCACCCGGATTTTCTGTCATGGGAGGAAGCAGAGCCATTGACGAAGCCGCCGGTATGGTTCAGGCTTCAGGTGTGGATATCATATCGGGTCTCAATTACTGTGGCGATATCGTAACCTACCAGAAAGCCCTTGTAAGCTTTGTGGAAAGTATACCAAACCACCTTGCAACTCTTAAGCATTGCAAAGACACACAGGATATTAACGGATTTATACTTGTATCGCATTCCGTAAAGAGTACTGCAAAAGCCGTAGGTGCCACACAACTCGGAAGGCTTGCGGAGATACTTGAAAAGGCTGCAAAAGCCCACGATTTCGAGACCATCATTGAACATGCACCGATTTTCGCAATGAATCTCAGTGCTATTCAGGAGAAATTAAACCCTGTGGTTGCACAATATAAACAGTATATGGCCGTCGGTTCACAGAATCCTTTAATAAAGCATTCTTCTGATTCCGAGAACAATAACCAGAATACAACGTCTAAAGATAGCAATAAATCATCTAAAGGAGAATCAAAGGATATGATGCAAGACCCGATGGAACGTATAGGAGAAATCCATAAACTTAATGGAGAAGAGACGGTTCAGGCCGTTAAGGTTCTTAAGCAAAAGGCAGATGAATTCGACTTTGATTCCTGCGAAAAGCTTGTGGACTTTCTTGCAGCACAGTCTATTTCCAAAGAAATAAAGTCTACACTCATGGAAGTAAAAGCTGCACTTGAAGATATTGACTGGGATAAGGTTCAAAGTCTTCTTTCAGACTTATGATGCCAAATCATTGTATTTTATAAACAGGTAGGTATATATGGCTACAGATGAAAAAAAATTAATATTACTGGTTGATGATGATATCATGTACCTCAAGATGCTTCATGGCGCCATGATGCAGCAATATCGCATCGCTATGGCGAAAAACGGTGATCAGGCACTGGCTTATCTCCAAAAAAACAAACCTGATCTTATACTGCTAGATTATATGATGCCTGTCAAATCAGGCCGGGAAGTTTTCTATACCATGCATGATGATCCTGAGCTCTGCGACATTCCTGTCATTTTCCTGACGGGTGCCAATGACACTGAAAGCGTCATGGAAGTCCTGAAGCTTGGACCCGCAGGATATGTACTTAAGTCCACATCTCTCATGAAAATAACCGAGACTGTCAATAAATTTTTCAAAGATCAGGCCAGAGCACTTTTAGGCGATGATGGCCCGAATGCAGATTTTGTTTAAGTGCTATAAATTAAAAGCAACTTCGATTGCACAGACCCCAAATGATTAAATTTGGGAATCTGTGCAGTACGAAGTTGCTTTTTTTATTCCGATACAGTGATATGTTATTTAGCTTCTGAGTGATACTCCGAGTCTCTCAAGACCGTTAAGAATCTTCTTAACCACTGCGCCGATCTCATCATCAGTAAGAGTATGATCCTGGGCACGAAGTGTAACCTTATATGCCATTGACTTGTATCCTGCAAGAACCTGGGCTCCTACATATACGTCAAAGAGTTCAACATTCTCACAAAGCTTACCTGTTCTCTGGATAAGGATGTCCTCGATCTGACCTGCTGTAACATCAAGAGGTACAAGCATTGAGAAGTCACGGCTTACTGAAGGGAACTTTGCAAGAGCTGTGTACTTGATGTCATCATTAACAAGAGGGTAAACCTCCGGCATGTCAAGAACCGCAACGTAAGCTCTGTCACCGATTGAATAGTTCTCAAGAACTGTAGGATGGATCTCACCAAGGAAACCGATGACCTTCTTGTTGTAAATGATATTGGCACGACGTCCCGGGTGAAGGAATGGCTTTGTGCAGCCCTCTGCATCATAGTGGAAACGTCCGGTGATACCAAGCTGGTTAAGTATATCCTCAACATCACCCTTCATTGTAAAGAAGTCACCCTCTCCGATTGAACCGAGAGTAAGTGTCATTCTCTCATCAGGAAGCTCAGTTACAGGAAGAGCCTTAGGTATATAGACATTAGCCATCTCATAAAGCTTTGCCACCTTGTTTCTACGGTTATAGTTTGTAGAAAGAGATGTAAGCATTCCGTTCATGCTGGAGGTTCTCATAACAGAGAAGTCCTCACCGAGAGGATTGGAGATTCTGATCTGCTGCTTCTCTGCCGCATCCTCAGGGAACAGAAGCTTATCATAAACCTTTGGTGACTCAAAGCTGTACATATAAGCCTGTGAATAACCAAGTGCCTGAGCATAATGTCTTACTCTTTCGTTTACCATAAGGTCAGGAGCAAGGCGGCCTGCTACATCCGAACCACCGGGAAGTGTGGTAGGAACATTGGCATATCCATAGAATCTTGCAATCTCTTCAGCTACATCGCACATACGGTGGATGTCCTGACGGAATGTCGGTGCTGTAACTGTGAGGCTGTCGCCGTCAGCATCAATATCTGTCTTAAGCTCGATACGCTCAAGGTACTCCTTCATCTCCTGTGCTGTAAGATCGAATCCGATGAGAGCATTGATATCGGAAGCCTTGCACTTGACTACTGATGGCTCACGCTTTACAGGGTAAACATCAATGATGCCTCCCACAACCTCACCGGCCTGAAGTTCTTCGATAAGAGCACATGCACGGTTAATAGCTGACTCGGCAAGGTTTGGATCAAGTCCCTTCTCGAAGTAAGCGGAAGCATCTGTTCTGTCGCCTACCTTACGTGCACTGAGTCTGATGTTGGTTCCATCAAATGTAGCGGCCTCAAATACCATGGTCTTAACATCATCGGTTATCTTTGAATTCTGTCCGCCCATGATACCTGCAAGACCGATAGCACCCTCTGCATCGCAGATAGTAAGAACTGTGTGGTCAAGCTTTCTCTCCTGCTGATCAAGTGTCTCAAAAACATCTCCGTCAGCTGCGCGCTTAACGATGATCTTGTGACCTCTGATCTTGTCGTAATCATAGCTGTGCATAGGCTGACCATACTCAAGCATAACGTAGTTTGTGATATCAACGATATTGTTGATAGGACGAATGCCGGCGCTTGCAAGACGGATCTGCATCCACTTTGGTGATGGAGCGATCTTTATATTCTTAACCATTCTTGCTGTGTAACGTGGGCAAAGGTCTGTATCAACAACTTCAACTGAAAGATAGTCATGGATATCTTCGTTGTTTCCTGACTTCTCTTCCTTAGGCATATGGAAAGCCTTCCTGAATGTCGCAGCACCTTCTCTTGCGATTCCGATAACGCTGTAACAGTCAACACGATTTGATGTGATCTCATACTCATGGATTGCATCATTGAATCCAAGAAGTGTAGGAGCATCCTGTCCTACTTGAGTTCCCTCAGGGAAGATATAGAGACCCTCTTCAGGTGCCTCAGGATAGAATTCACGGCTTGAACCAAGCTCTTCGATAGAGCACATCATACCGAAAGACTCGATACCGCGAAGCTTTCCTGCCTTGATAGGTACTCCATCCTCAGGCATCTCTCCACCGTCATGTCCACCGGCAACCTTACCACCGTCAAGAACTACAGGCACAACATCTCCAACCTTCATGTTCTGGGCACCTGTTACGATCTGAACATTCTCAGCCTCTCCTACATCAACCTGGCAAATCCAGAGGTGATCCGAGTCAGGGTGCTTCTCCATAGACTTAATCTGACCTGTAACTATCTTATCAAGATTTTTATTTAAAATGCTGCAGGTCTCAACCTTTGTACCGGTGAGAGTTACTGCATCTGTCCACTCCTTAGGAGTGCAGTCAAGATCAGGAACGTATTCCCTGATCCAATTCATGGATGTATTCATATTGATTCTCCCTTGTTAAATAAAATCAGAACTGGCTGAGGAAACGTGTGTCGTTCTCATAAAGAAGACGCATGTCATCGATCTCATACTTAAGAAGTGCGATTCTCTCAAGACCTACACCGAAGGCAAAGCCCTGATACTCTTCAGGATCGATTCCGCACATCTCAAGAACGTGAGGATGAACCATACCGCATCCAAGAATCTCAATCCATCCCTCGCCCTTACAGAAACGGCAGCCCTTGCCACCGCACTTGAAGCAGGAAACATCAACCTCTGCTGACGGCTCTGTGAACGGGAAGTGATGAGGACGAAGCTTTGTCTTTGTATCCGGTCCGAAAAGTTCCTTTGCAAATGTATCAAGAGTTCCTTTAAGGTCTGCAAATGTAACGTGCTTATCGATAACGAGACCCTCAATCTGATGGAATGATGGAGAATGTGTAGCATCCACTGCATCAGAACGGAAAACTCTGCCCGGGCAGATCATACGGATAGGAAGCTTGCCCTTCTCCATAACTCTCGCCTGAACTGATGATGTCTGTGTACGAAGGAGGATATTCTCATTGATGTAGAATGTATCCTGCTCGTCTCTTGCAGGATGTCCTGCAGGGATATTGAGCTTCTCAAAGTTGTACTCGTCAAGCTCTACTTCAGGTCCTTCAACAACCTCATAACCCATACCTACGAAGATTCTCTCAACTTCCTCAAGAGCTCTTGTATTTGGATGTGCATGTCCGTAAACCATCTTCTTTGCAGGAAGCGTAACATCGATCTTCTCTGCTGCCATTCTCATTTCCTTGGCCTTATCCTGAAGGGCTGTCATATGCTTCTGAAGTTCTTCCTCAACTTCCTGACGGATAGCATTGACCATCTGTCCGAACTTAGGCTTCTCCTCAGGACTTAAGTCTTTCATTGACTTAAGAAGTGATGTGATCTCACCCTTCTTTCCGAGGAACTTTACGCGGATATCATTAAGTGAATTGATATCCTGTGCTTCACGGATACTATCCGAAGCAAGCTTTTTAAGCTCTTCCAACTTTGTGTTTTCCATTTGATTCTCCTTCTACATAATTGGGAACTTGCCACTTTTTATTAACGGGCAGTAAAAAGAGTCACTACCCGATTTCGCATCAGCCACCACGTGTGCATCAGTACAGGTACAACGCCAGAGTGGAGACTTTACAGCGAATAAAAAAAGTCCCTGTGTATAAATACACAGGGACGAAAATATCGCGGTACCACCCATCTTCCCGATACATGCCTTTAGTTTCGTACAGAAACATAAACACTGCATCAGACTCTCAATATGCTTAACGCGCATCAACGTTTCAGACTACTGTAACTTCACCTGAACAACTCCGGTGGGAAAATTCATACCAGATATCTCTGAGACCGCTCTCAGCGCCTCACGGTCACTCTCTTTCAGAGATGCTTCTGTACTACTGAACACCATCAATGTCTTTTAGTTTATTAATTTAAAACTTGTTCTATGATATTTCTTTCACCTGTAAAAGTCAAGTCATCTTTTACCCCCGGAAGTTTTCAACTCTCATCTGCCCCATAACCCTTGTCAGATGCATCAAATCTAAAGTCCCCGCTTTTTCCGCCATCCTTTTCAACAAGATGTATATCACTCATGATCATCCTCTTGTCTATGGCTTTACACATATCATAGATAGTGAGAAGTGCGACATTGACGCCTGTCAGCGCCTCCATCTCAACACCGGTCTTTCCCTCAGTCTTCACCTGACAGAAAGCCGTGATGGAAGTTGTCTCCCTGTCCATCTCAAACCATACCTTTGCATTGGTAAGAAGCAGAATGTGACACATGGGAATAAGTTCTGATGTTTTCTTTGCACCCATGATGCCCGCCACCTGGGCAACCGTCAATACATCACCCTTTTTTATCTTCTTACCTTCAATCGCGTCAAATACTTCTTCCGTTACCTTAATGGTTCCTCTGGCAAGCGCCATACGTCTGGTAATGTCTTTACCGGACACATCCACCATGTAGGCATTACCATTATCATCAAAATGTGAAAATTCATTTGTATTATCAGTCATATAAAACCTCTGTTATAAAACTCATGAAACAGAAACACACGTCATATTACGACGTGTGTGTCCGTTTCTCATGTAAAAACATCTTCTATCGGAGAAACAGCACATCATCTTCCCTGAACTGAAGATAGTCCGGCATTCCATTTTCCCTGATGTCTTTTGCAACATCCCTTTGGACAAACCAGCTTATGAGACACTCCATAGAAAAGTCCGGTTTTTCAGGCTTAACATAATAATTTGTCTCAAACTGAAGCTCCGCTCTGGAATATAGCGAAAATCTCACAGCATTTTCGGGACGATCCCCCCAGACAGGAAGGAAGTGGTGGGCTCTGTATCCTATGTAATGTGTTCCGGCGGGTACTTCCTTCTCAAATCGAAGCTGTATCCCCCAGTCAAGTGCATTGACTCTGTGGGAATCCATGACTTCGACTTTTGAAAAGTTCTTGCAGCCGGTAAGCATTGCCGCCGACTTAGTGCCGGGAGAAGCAAATATATCCTTCGTTAACCCATGATTTGTGACCTTACCTTCATCTATGATCAAAAGTCTTTCACTGAAGCGGTATATCTCATCTCTTGAATGTGAAACCATGATAACTGTTCCGTCGTAGTCATCAAGCATTGACATCAGCTCCACCTGCATTTTGTCCTTGAGATAAATGTCGAGAGCCGAAAACGGTTCGTCCAGCAGTATCACATCCGGCGCATAGGCCATGATCCTTGCGATGGCAACCCTCTGCTGCTGTCCGCCGGAAAGCTGTCCGGGCAGTCTCTTTTCGAGTCCCTGCAGACTGAACTTTTTTATCATCCTCTGCACAACAGGATAATTATATGCTAAAGATCCCCTCAGCCCGGCTGCGATATTTTCCTCCACAGTCATATTGGGAAAAAGCGCATAGTTCTGAAACAAATAACCTGCATTTCGCATCTGAGGTTTAATGTTTACATGCCGTGCAGAATCATACAGAGTGTGTCCGTTAAGGCTTATCATTCCCGAATCCGGCTTAACGATTCCTGCTATAGAACGAAGAGTCATACTCTTTCCCGATCCCGATGCGCCGAGAATCCCTATTCGTTTTGAATCTTCCCTGAAGCTTACATCCAGCGTAAAGCTTTCAAACTTTTTTTTGATATTTACTTCTATTGCCATTGTTTACTCTAATAATTCAAACGATGTAAAGGATATGTTACCTGCTTTGGGCTAATGCAGCATGCGATGCTGGTATCAAACGTCACTATACCAACAAAGTTTCAAATCAACGTGCAAGCACGAGATTTGGTACTTTTGACCCTTATATCATCATACTACTTTTTCGCAGAAATCCTGCTCATAAGAAGCATCAGCACAAATGCAATAGCCACAACTATCAGAACCCATATACCCGCCGTGATATAGTCCTGATCCATCATCACCATGGCGATGCGTTGTGATATGGTCGCAGTCTTTCCGGGGATATTTCCCGCAAGCATGGATGTAGCCCCGTATTCTCCAAGAGCTCTCGCAAATGTCAGTACCGCTCCGCTCAGTATTCCCGGAGAAGCGCATGGAAGCATTACCCTGCGAAAAATGTCGTATTCGGACATTCCCAATGTTCTTCCTGCATTGATCAGATCCCGATCCACAAGTTCAAAGGCCGCTCTTGCATTTCTGTACATAAGAGGAAATGCTATAACCGAAGCGGCGACGACGCACCCCATCCAGCTTTGTATCACCTTTATGTTGAAATTGTCCCACAGGAACATCCCGAGTGGCCTTCTCCTTGAAAAGATCAGCAACAGGAAAAATCCTGCCACCGTTGGCGGCAGGACCATGGGAAGTGTAAGTATTCCATCGATTACAGCCTTCGCTTTTGCATTAATATTCATGACCTTCCAGGCTGTGAAAACTCCAAGGAAAAAACATATCACTGTTGCAACTATTCCGGTTTTCAGGGATATCCATAAAGGACTCCAGTCAAGACTTGATAAAAGTTCAGCCATCTGATTGATGCTCCTCATATAACATACGGAAATGCTGATTTAAGTGTTTCCTCAGTTCTGAATATCAGTGTCAAAGTAATACTTCTCAAAAACTTCCTTTGAAGCATCACCTGTAACGTAGTTCACGAAATCAAGAGCCGCTTCTTTTTCCTTATCGTCGGCTTCCTCATTAACCACCTGTGCTATAGGGTAGATGACATTACCGCTAAGCTCATAAGGAACCTTCTCGATAATCTCTACCTTGTCCTCAAATCCATAGGTATCAGAGTAGTAGGTTGTTCCGACTTCGCATGAACCCTCGGTGACTGCGGCAAGTACCTTTGAAACATTGGACTGCTCTGAGATCTCTACACCATTCAATGCATCCGATATTTCCTGCGTTGTTATCTTTGAAGCGTCGTCTGTCTCCGGAAGAAGTCCGAGTTTTATCATTGCTTCTCTCGTATACTTTCCAACAGGAACCGTTCCGTCTGCGAGTGCGATGGAAGAAGCATCACTGATATTCTGAAGTCCTGTCACCTTTGTACCGGAATCCTTAAGGGTAATGACACAGACCTGATTGTTAACCACATTTTTTCTTGTATCCGGTACTAGAAGTTTTTCTTCTGAAAGCTTATCCATCTGCTTCTGAGCAGCCGAGAAAAATACATCACATGCGTATCCCTCTTCAATCTGTGAAAGAAGCTTACCTGATGAGTCCGCATTGAAGACAATGTCTACTTCAGGATGAATCTCATTGTAATTGTCAGCAATTTCCTGCATTACATTCTTAAGCGATGCAGCTATGAAAACCTGAATCTCGGTTTTTTCTCCGGTTTTATCCTCAGCTTTTTCTGAATCTTCTACAGATTCTTCTGCTGCTTCCGAAGTGCCTTTGACTTCTGAACTGCCTGCTTGTGTCTCTGCAGTTTCCTGAACCGCACTCTCATTTCCGTTAACTGTGGTGGTTTCTGTCTTAGCTTCAGGTGTTCCGGTTCCGCAGGCTGTAAGTCCCAAAAGAATAGATACAGACAGCATGACCAATATAGATTTTCTCATATCTTTCTCCCCGATAATATAAATGGCCTGAATGTCAAAAGTCCTCAGTCTGTTGCAGTTCCTCTGAGTATCCCGATGCCATGCTCGATAGTGCCAAGCAGGAACTCCAGATCCTCGCGACAGGCTTTAGGACTGCCAGGCAGATTAATGATCAGAGTTCTCTTTCTGATACCTGCCGTCTGTCTTGAAAGCATAGCATGAGGAGTAAACTCCATGCTGTAGTTTCTGAGTGCTTCACCGATACCCGGAACTTCTCTGTCACAGACAGCCTTTGTTGCTTCCGGTGTAAGGTCACGAACGCTGAATCCTGTGCCGCCTGTGGTAAAGATTACATTAACCTGTCTCTGATCTGCAAGTCGCATAAGCTCCATCTCAAGACGTGGTCTTCCGTCCGGAAGCACCATCTGCTCTATAATCTGGTATCCCTTCTCCTCAAGTCTCTCCCTTATGGCAGGGCCCGACTTATCTTCATAAACACCCTCTGATGCTCTGTCTGAAAGTGTGATTATGGCTGCTGTTAAAGGTCTCTCCGGATCCGCAGGAATCATGGTTATCTCCATACCCGGCTTAACCTTGCCACCCTTCAGAACTATGGTGAACACACCTTCTCTTGGCATGATGCAGTCACCCATAACCTTATATATCTCGCAGTGACTGTGACAAGCCTTGCCCACCTGAGTGAGTTCAAGAAGACAGTCTCCAACCTGAAATCTTGTACCAACCGGCAGGTTCTTCAGGTCAAATCCCTCGCAAACGATATTCTCGCCAAAGGCACCGAAATCCACCTCAGCTCCCTTTTTACGAAATTCATCTATCTTTTCAAACGCAAGCAGACTAACCTGTCTGTGCCAGTTGCCGGCATGTGCATCTCCGACGATTCCCCACTCCGGTCTGAGTTCGATTTCCTGAACCGGCTTTTTCTGGGTTCCTTTCTTCTCACTTGTGCATACAGCTAATACTTTTCCCATAATATCTCCATCCTTTATCATCCGCCAATCTCTATCATCTCTCTGGTTTCAGTTATCTCTGCAAGCTTCTCAAAGCAATGAGCTTCCGGCTTCTCCAAAACAGATTTCCTTATCAATGAAACCAGCTCATCCTGTCTCTTTTCATAAGCCCCGGTATCTACACCGGCATAAGAAGCAAAAACTTCCCTGATGTCATAGGTTTCCCCATAGCAGAGACAAGGCTTCAACTTTCCGGTAACTGTAAGCCTGATTCTGTTACACTCACTGCAGAACTTGCCATGTATGGCACTGATGAACCCTATGGATCCCATGAAACCCGGAATTCTCACATATCTGGCAGGTCCGTTTCCGTGAATACTTACATCTTCTTCCATATCAGGGAAAATCTGCTCTAGTCTGTCCTGAAGCTCTTCATTGTATATGACATCGAACTTTTTACCGTAACCTATAGGCATCATCTCTATAAATCTGACATCTACAGGTTTCTCTTTGGCAATCCCTGCAAGCTGCAGCCATTCCTGATCATTCATCCCTCTCTGAAGAACTGTGTTGATCTTTACTCTGATACCTGCTGCCAATGCCTCTTCCATGCCTTCTATCACATCTCTGTGCTTATCAAAACCGGTAATATCTCTAAATACTTCCGGCCGGAGCGTATCGAGGCTGATGTTAACAGCATCAAGCCCTGCAAGCTTCAGTTTGTCAATATTTTCTTTCAGAAGCACACCGTTTGTAGTCATGGTAACCTGTTCCACACCCGGCAGTCTCTTCAGTCTTCCGACAAAATCAGCGCAGTCCTTTCTCACCAAAGGTTCTCCGCCTGTGACTTTGAATTTTGTAATGCCGCATGTAACGGCTGCTTCTGCAATCTCCAGCAGCTGCTCATAAGAAAGTACCTCAGGCATAGGTACCTTCGGAACCTTCATTCCATTTGGCATGCAGTATCTGCAGCGAAGATTACAGCAGTCTGTGATCGACATTCGCATATAATCGATCGTTCGATTGAATCTATCCAACATTTGTCTCAAATCCTTCTTTATGCTCCCTGAACTCCAAAGGAACAATTAGGGAAAATACATGTTTTACAATGCATACAGTAGCCGCCCATTCCAAGACGAGCTATGTCTTCTCCGGTCAGCACCTCACCAGCCAGTATTCTCGGAAGCATCAGATCAAATATGGTGCGCTTCTCATGCATTACACAACCCGGAAGTCCAAGCATAGGTATCTCATTGTTCTCACCTTTATATGCGAGCATGAACATGGCTCCCGGAAGAACAGGTGCACCATAGGTCACAACATTATCAGCAGTATGACTTAAGGCATAAGGAGTCTTGTCGTCGGGGTCAACGCTCATTCCACCGGTACATATAACCATGTCGGCACCCGCTGCAAGCACCTTTCTGATACAATCGATAACCATCTCCGGATCATCGGAACTTATCTCATGAGCCACAACTTCCGAACCGAAAGCCTTAAGCTTCTGCTCGATAACCGGAGTAAATGTATCCTGAATGCGACCGTAATAAACTTCATTTCCTGTGGTGACAAGTCCCACCTTTTTCTTCTGATACGGAAGAAGCCTGAATATCGGCTCATCTCCAACCTGAGCCTTGATATCCTCCATCTTTGATCTCTCTATAGCGAGAGGAATGACTCTCATACCCGCAATATGCTGGCCCTTCTTAACCGGAAAATTGTTGTGTACGGAAGCGATCATCATCTGTCCGTAATTATTTACACGGAAAAGTCTTTCACTGTCTATCTTGAGGAGTCCGTCACACTCAGCGATAAGTTCAAGCTTACCTTCCTTTATATCTTCACTTCTCGTAAGATTATCATTTCTGCAAAGATCATAGAGAACCTGAGCCGCATCATTTTCATGCATCATCTCGTCGTCCTCTTCCCAAATGTAAATATGATCCTTACCCACTGAAAGAAGCACCGGGATATCCTCTTCCCTGATGACATGCCCCTTACGAAAAACCGGTCCCTTTTCTACGTCCTTTATGATTCTGGTTATATCCTGACACAGCATCTGACCTACTGCATCTTCTGTTCTCATCAATTTCATTGTTCTGATCTCCTGACGTTTTGTCACTCAGCGTTCTTAAGCCATTCGCCGTTGTGGAATATCTCGTTGTACTTCTGCACACATACCTCATCCATCTCATGTAAAAATCTTTCGTACAACTCGATGATCTTTTCCCCATGCTCGGTAAGGTACGATTTTCCTCCGTCTTTTCCACCCTGGCAACGTTTGACCACACTGTATCCCAGGGTTTCTTCGCACTCGTGAATAATGCTCCATCCCTTACTATAAGAGATGCCACACTTCTCACAGGCTTTCCGCACACTTGAAAAAGCATTGATCTGCTTAAACAGCGCCACACTCTCTGCACCCAAAAAAGGCTTTGACCCGCATATCTGTATACTCAGTTCCGGTCTAAAGTGACATTGGCTTTGCATATTAAACTCCGTTTTTTCTCAACTAAACTCTTGCTCCCATGGTAAATTCAACAAACATATAAGATATATTTCACTCTTATACTTACATACAGCCGTTTCGAAAAATATCTCTTCCACAGGCATGTGCTTAATAAAAACATTCCGCATATAGCCTGATCTATATGCGGATATGTTAAAAATTTACCATTGTTATATTGTAGTACAAAAAATCCAAAATGTTATACTGACATGAATTGTTTATCGTATTTTCTCGGATACAAAGATTATTTCATCAAAGCATCAGTTTCTTCCAGAACAGTCTCCGTCCATTATCGGATCTTGTATTAAGAGCCTCTCTGTAAAGTTCCGGATCGTCCGAATCCTTCATTTCTCTCACGAGAATGTTTACATGTCGGAAGCCAAGCCCTTTAGCCGTTTCTATA
Source organism: Oribacterium sp. WCC10 (assembly GCF_900113415.1). Lineage (GTDB taxonomy): Bacteria > Bacillota > Clostridia > Lachnospirales > Lachnospiraceae > Oribacterium. The sequence continues at coordinate 29,273 of NZ_FOPH01000005.1, forward strand.
GCTTCGTCAAAACATCCGTCAAGGAGTTCCTTCTGATGAGCATCTGAAGATATAAGTATCTCGCCGCCAAGTTCCCGGAGATATCTCAAAAGTTCTGTTCCCGGATATGCTTCTTTTTTTCTTCCTCTGTTTACTGCACCAAGGTTAAGTTCAAACGGAATACCGTATCCGGCAAGCTTCTCCATAGCTTTACGTGCGGGTACCAGATATTTTTCGGAGGTCTCATCAAGGAAATGTCCACCATCCTCCTTTGAAAGATCGTTAAATCTTGTTATGAGATCAAAGTGTCCGATAAATGCAGGCTTCATCCTATCGCATATAAGTGCTTCAAATGCATAATACCGCTCAGACATCTCATAGAAGTCATCGTGAAAATATTTTCTGCAATGATCATGAAGCAGATCTACCGACGCATCGACTCCGCATATGTCACAATCCGGTTGATTTTCGCGATGTGTTCCATAGGGCACTGTCCGGTTCCATACATCACTTCCCTGTACAGGTACAAAATGAGTAGAACCTATATAGTACTCGGTATCCTCAGCCGCATAAGGGTCATAAACATTATCAAGCTCAACACCTCTTATGATGTCGATGTCCTCGCGGTACTGTTCCTGAAGCCTCTTTATCTCCCTAATATATGCCGGGATGTCCATTGAAACTCCGGGATCCACATGTCCGCTGAATCCAAGTTCTGTGAATCCTTTCCTGACAGCTTCTTTAATCACGGATTCCGGAGTGTCCGATCCATCGCAAAATGTTGTATGTGTGTGAAAATTTGCATTAATCTTCATATATCCTCCCACCTCTAATCACAGAGAAGAAGTGTTTATCAGTATTTCCTCAAAGTCTCAGAAGATGACACGTACTCTCAGAATAATTGATACTTCGTATCGAAAATCCGGCCAAAAAATCGCTTCAAAATACGTTCACACAGAAATCTGTCACATCTCAAAGGGTGCATCCGAAGCAAAGAAAATGCAGTTCTGCGGGACGTATGGATTTATTTCTTCATCACATTGAAGAAGAAATGTATAGTTGAATACTTCAGAAAATACATCCATATCCTCTTTTGCCTTTGCGTATCTCGGACCTCTAAGCGGAATAACCATATTGGCGGCATAGATACCGTTTTCATTGAGACACGCCTTAACAAGCTCTGCGGATTTCTTGAGGAGAGAACTTGATTCATGTCCGACATAAGCATCATTCAGTATCACATCGTATCTAAGGTCTAAGGCATTACCCGCTTCTCTGATGCTGAGCGCTCTGTCGATGAGAAACTTATTGCCATCCCCGACTATAATCTGCAGATGCTCTCCGGCTTTTTTTTCGAGTTCACCGAGACCGAAGTATCTTCGTGCGGTATCTATAACCGGTTCGCTTATCTCGATGGCATCCATATACTTATCCGGATACATCCCAAGATAATACTTAGGATATGCAAATCCTCCCCCACCGATAAGAAGAGTTCTCTTTATATTCTTGTTCAGACTGAATATCCAGTTGAAGCTTTCCATATAGTCAAAAGGAAGCTCAAACTCCATCTCAGGATCCGTGAACTGAGCCGACTGCATGGCATCATCCACTAGAAGAAAACGCATATGTTCTCCATCATAAAAACCCTCACAGACTTCAATGTGTCCTGTGAGGGGGTCTTCTCTTGTATAAAGAGTTTTACGCTCTTCGATATATTCATCTATATTGAAATTTTCCATCAAATATCCTTTTCAAGCAGGAATTCCTATATCAGTAGACCGCAAATGCTGTTGACACTCGCTGATTAGCGCCAACGCACACATTCGTATGCATTGAGCAGGAATCCTTATGATTCCTTTGAAACGCTCAAAGCCGCGTGGCTCCTTCGATTAAAAATCGAAGGCAGTTATGCTGCTGAACACTCAAACTTGGGTCCTTTTGCAGTGCAATGAGCCAAACGCGCCGGACAGGTAATCAGCAAAATGTCACGACTATGTCCTGTTAAGCGCCTGCAGGAGCCTCTTATAATGCAGGAATTCCGAATTTTTATTTAGACCTGTGATCTCGTCTATTGTAGCAAAACGATGATCGATAGCCTCTGATTTCTGGATATTAACATCATTCTCATTAAATGGGAATATAAAGTGATAGATATCTACAAAATAGTTGTCGCCTCTTTCGAGATCCTCATTCATATAAGAGTATATCGGAGTTCTCTGATCCATCGGACACACAGTCACGTCAAGTCCGGTTTCCTCCTGGACTTCTCTTACAACTGCATCAAACGAAGACTCGCCTGCCATGGAAGCGCCTCCCGGAATCTCCCAGGCTCCCGCTGCCCACTTCTTGTCCAGGGCTCGGCGGGTTATGAGCATCCGCCCGTCAGAAGGTCTTTCAAGGATGGCAAGAACATACATCATGAACTCGCCTTTTTTGAGTGGCGTTTTCCTGTCGGCTATACGTCCCGTTCTCTCCTTTTTATCATTATAAATATCCATGTATTCTATTTTCTGACTCATCTGATTCTCCCTATAGGCTTGTTCTCCGGCCACTCCTTCCGAAGCGACTCGTCGAAACAGCTGTCATTTCCCCGGTGGCAGGCAGGTCCGTCTTTCACCACCTGCACAAGTATGGCATCATTATCACAGTCCGCTTCCATAGTTACGATATGCTGATAGTTTCCGCTGGTTGCTCCCTTCAGCCAGAGTTCCTGACGTGAGCGGGACCAGAAACAGGTACATCCTTTCTCAAGAGTGATTCCCATGGACTCACGATTCATGTATGCGAGAGTCAACACCCTCTTTGTCACATAATCCTGAACTATACATGGTACCAGCCCCTTTTCATCAAACTTCACCTTATCAATGTCAAATGCTTCTATCGCCATACTCTCACCCCAAATCCATCTTTCAGAAATATCTTCACATTCAGTAAAACTCACACTATGTGATCCATACCGTTTTCAACCGAAGCGCATAGTTCTGCATGAACATATGACGTAAGTGTCAAAAGTATTTGCCACTCACAATGATGCGCTGCACGTACACATTCGTGTGCAACGTGCTGCATCAACATATCATTCGGGCAAAAACATGAATAGATACCATTTACAGTCTCACCGGAATACCTTCCTCTTTCAGTGTCTTCTTAAGATCACCGATCTTGACTTCACCAAAATGAAATATAGATGCCGCAAGTCCTGCGGAAATATCCGGTATCTCATGGAAAAGATCTACGAAATCCGAGATTGATCCAGCACCTCCTGATGCGATGACAGGAACCTGTACGATTTCATTAACAGCCTTCAGCATCTCAATATCAAAGCCCTTTTTAACTCCATCAGTGTCAATGGAATTGAGAACCACTTCACCTGCTCCGCGCTCCACTCCTTCCTTTATCCAGTTAAGGGCATCCATGCCGGTGTCGACTCTTCCGCCGTTAAGGAATACATGGAAGCTGTCATCCACGCGCTTTGCATCAACAGAAAGGACAACACACTGATTACCGTATTTTCTGGCCGCCTCATCAATAAGTCCCGGATTCTTGATGGCACCGGAATTGACCGAAACCTTGTCCGCGCCACATTTTAAAACCCTGTCAAAATCCTCTACTGTGTTGATTCCTCCACCCACCGTAAGAGGGATGAAAATCTGACTGGCCACTTCTGTAAGTATATCCGTAAAAAGTCTTCTTCCCTCGAAGCTGGCGGTAATGTCATAGAACACCAGCTCATCGGCTCCGCAGTCACTATAATACCTGCCAAGCTCAACCGGACTGTTTACATCCTTGAGTCCCTCGAAATTTACGCCCTTTACCACACGTCCGTCTCTCACATCAAGACATGGAATTATTCTCTTCGTAATCATGTTCTCTCCATCACCCTTCATTCACAAGCTTCAACGCATCTTCAAGCTTTATGGCTCCGTTATACATCGCCTTTCCGAGAATGGCTCCGTATATATCCATCTTTTTAAGTGCTCTTAAATCATCAAGCGTTGAAACTCCGCCCGATGCGGTAATGTCTATACCCTGAAGTCCGGAAAGCTTATCATACAGCGGAAGATTGGTGCCCTTCATTGCTCCATCCCTGGAGATGTCTGTAACGATAGCTGTTTTTACACCCATGTCTCTAAGGTTAAGAAGAAAGTCAAACATGTCCACATCGAGAACTTCCAGCCAGCCCTTTACAGCTACCTTTCCATCCTTTGCATCAACTCCGACCGCTATCTTCTCTCCCCACTTCGCAACCGCCTCTTCGAGAAATGCTTTGTCCGTTACAGCCTTGGTTCCGAGGATAACTCGTGATACTCCTGCGCTTAGATATTTATCGATAGTCTCAAAACTTCTGATTCCTCCGCCTATCTCAATATTGAGACCTGTCTCCTTTGCGATGGAACTCACCACATCGAAGTTTGGTGTTGTCCCGTCCTTTGCTCCTTCGAGATCTACGAGATGCAGCCACCTGCCTCCCATGGCCTCGATATCTTTGGCGGTGCCCAACGGATCTTCACTGTAAACCGTCATCTGTGCATAATCGCCTTTTACAAGTCTCACCACCTTGTGGTCATAAAGATCAATTGCCGGAAAAAGAAGCATAAGTCCTCCTATTTGCTAAGTGTATCGGGATTCCCATCAAAGTTCCGCAAATGCCTTCAGTATCTTAAGTCCCACTTCTCCGCTCTTTTCCGGATGGAACTGTGTACCGAAGACATTGTTATTCTGTACTGCTGCGGTCAGAAATGATCCATACTCGGCTGTTGCCGTAAGATTTCTGACACATTCAAATGCCGCATAGCTATGCACAAAATAAACGTGATCTCCCTCTTTTAAATCCTTAAAAATCGGAGATCTGCCGTTAGGAGCTCCGAATGCGTCACATTTTGCAGCTGATAATCCATTTCTCTCTATAAAATGAAGACTGTTCCATCCCATATGAGGAATATCCAGATTCTCAGGTATCTCCCCTTCTATAGGACGAACCACTCCCGGAACCAGTCCCAGTCCCTCATGTTCGCCATATTCATAGGACTTTTCAAACAGAAGCTGCATTCCCAGACATATTCCCAGAAACGGCTTTCCTGTTGCAGCCTGCTCCTTGACAAAATCAAATAGTCCTTTATCTCTCAGTTTTTGAACCGCGTCACCAAAGGCTCCTACTCCCGGAAGAATGACATGATCCGCATTCTCTATGATTTCCTTTTCTGATGTAACTACAGCTTCAGCTCCTATAGAAGCTATGGAACTTTTCAGTGAAAACAGATTTCCTACTCCATAGTCAATTATTGCAATCATTTACTATCTCCTGTCACAGATGGTCGTCAGTCCCTGTCCTCTTTGCCAAAACGAATATCTACCGCACGGGCGTGTGCTGTGAGTCCTTCTCTTCTTGCAAAAAGTGAGATCTTGTCATAATCATTTTCCAATGCTTCCTTTGTGTAGTAGCTATACTGCATCTTCTTAACGAAGTCATCCACTGAAAGCGGGCTGTAGAAACGGGCTGTTCCGGATGTGGGAAGTGTGTGATTCGGGCCTGCGAAGTAGTCTCCGGTAGGCTCTGCATTGTAACGTCCAAGGAAAACCGAACCTGCATTCTTTATAAGAGGAAGATAATCAAACGGCTGGTCAACGCATACTTCCATGTGCTCAGGAGCTATACGGTTAGCCACATCGATACCTTCCATCAGGTTGTGAGCAACTATTATCTTTCCGTTATTCTCTATGGAAGGACGTGCAATATCCTCTCTTGTAAGCTTCTTAAGCTGAACCTCCAGTTCTTCCTGAACTGCCTTTGCAAGCTCCATGGACTCTGTGATAAGTACAGCGGAAGCATTTTTATCATGTTCAGCCTGACTTAAGAGATCAGCCGCAACAAATCGCGGATCTGATTTTCCGTCTGCCAGTACAAGTACCTCTGAAGGGCCTGCAATCATGTCGATACCAACCTGTCCGAATACCTGCTTCTTTGCTTCTGCCACAAATGCATTACCCGGTCCAACGATCTTGTCGACTCTCGGTATTGACTCCGTTCCGTATGCAAGGGCAGCAACCGCCTGAGCACCGCCTACCTTAAATATACGTCCCACTCCTGCGACGTGTGCCGCCGCGAGGATATATGGATTGACACTTCCTTCTTTATTGGGAGGTGTGACCATAACGATCTCGGATACTCCCGCAATCTTTGCAGGTATGGAATCCATCAGAACCGTGGATGGATAAGCGGCTGTGCCTCCGGGAACATAGAGTCCCACTTTCTCAAGAGGGATCACTCTCTGACCCAGGATGACACCCGGCTTATCCGCCATTATAAAACTGTTTCTAACCTGCTTCTCGTGAAATGCACTGATGTTCTTTGCAGCTTCCTCAAGCACAGCGATAAACTCCGGCTCCACCTTTGTAAGCGCATCCTCGATTTCCTTTTCAGAAACCAGGAAATCCGAAAGCTCTACATGATCAAACTTTGAGCTGTATTCCTTTAATGCTTCATCACCCTTCTCTCTCACATGGGCGATGATATCCTTAACGATATCCTCTACACTGCTGGTTGGTTCAAAACGGGCGAAAATCTCTTCATCCTTAATCTTTCCCATCTCAAAAATCTTGATCATCACTTTTCCTCCGGATTGTCTGCCGACCTGGATTCCTGTCTCAGCCGGCATCATACTCATGATTCTTACTGATTACTTCATCACATATTTTGCTAATGCTCCAGCTTGATGGTATCCACCTTCTCGCCGCTTGTAACTATCCCTGACAGGCCGTCTCTCAGCCGCATGATCTCCTCATGTTTGAACTGATAGCTCACCTTGTTGCAGATAAGTCTCGCACTCACGGGAACCACTTCCTGAAGCACGGTAAGATCGTTCTCGCGAAGAGTATTGCCGGTCTCAACGATATCGAAGATAACATCACTGAGGCCGAGAAGCGGCGCAATCTCTATGGAGCCGTTCAGCTTGATGATGTCAATGTCTCTGCCGATGGACTCATAGTATTTGGATGCAACATTTGAAAACTTGGTAGCCACTCTTAAAGTGCGTTCTTCATTGTCATAAAAATCCTTCGGGCCGGCCACACACATACGGCACTTGCCGATACCGAGATCCAAAAGCTCATAGATATCCGGCTCGTACTCAAGAAGAATATCCTTTCCGCAAACACCGATATCCGCTGCGCCTCTCTCAACATATATAGCCACATCCGACGGCTTGACCCAGAAGTAACGTACCCCTTTTTCTGTATTTTCAAAGGTCAGTTTTCTGTTTTTTTCAAGAATCGCAGGACAGTCAAAGCCTGCTGCAGCCATCATGGAATAGGTTTTCTCACCAAGACGGCCCTTTGCCAATGCAATGTTAATCATATTTCAGCCGCCTCCTTTTCTGCCTCACATAATGTAAGCACCTTACGTGCTTTTATCTTGTGCTCCATCTTTGAAAGCTCATCAAGACGAACGCTTCTGACCTTGGAGCCTGCACGGTTAAATGTTTCCACCACCGCTGCCACCTTTGCCGGAGTATCACTATCTCCATCATAGGTGATGAGATAATCCACATCATACTCACGTACCTTTTTCAGATAATTCTCGACTGTATCGAGGTAAAGCGCAAATCCAATGGCTCCGACATCACGTCCCATTTTCTCAGGAAGCTTGTCGTATCTTCCGCCTGAAAGAACAGTGAAAGGAATATCTGCTACGGCTCCCTGGAAGATAAGTCCGTTATAGTAATCCATGGAATTAACCAGAGAGAAATCAAGATAGATGGAATCAAGTACACCAAAGCTGTCAAGGATAGACGCAAGCTCAGACAGATGAGCAACCATCTTTGCCGAAACATTGGAAATCGCATACTTCTTGAGCTCTTTCACTCCTTCCTTAAACGGCTTATAAAGATCCACCATACCTTTAAGTGTCACTGCGCTTGCCTCTGTGAGCTTGCCCTGTTTCACCAGATCATCAAAACCCGCGGCAGACTTCATGGAGAACAGCTTGACAGCTTCCTCTTCGGTTTTCTCACTGAGTCCCATGGTCTCAAACATTTGCTTCAAAAATGCCGCGTCCGAAACTCTGATGACATATCTTTCAGATACAAGCTTGAGCGACTTTGCAGCCAGAGCGATGACCTCCGCTTCGCTGTAGGAATCAATCCTGCCGATGCACTCTATACCGGACTGCGGAATCTCATGATATCTGTTGTCCTTGGGGCGATAAACAGTCTCGTTATAGTAAACCTTTTCTTCACCGCCAAGATTGGACTTTATGATGCTGAGTGTCACATCAGGTTTAAGCGCAAGAAGAGAGCCGTCAAGATCTGTAAATGTGATCAACTGGTTGGACTTAAGAAAATCCCTGTTGTCTGCGTAGAGATCATAGGGTTCGAACTTCGTCATCTTAAACTGACGATAGCCGTATCTCTCATATAAATCATTAAATTCAGAAGTATTCATCAGGCCAGTACCCCCTTGGTGCTAGGAATATCAGTTCCGAAACGCTCATCCATAGAAACAGCCTCTCTGAGGGCACGGGCAAGTCCCTTGAAACATCCCTCTGCGATATGATGGCTGTTAAATCCGGCAAGCTCTCTCATATGAAGAGTTATGCCTGCATTCTGAGCGAAAGCTGTCATAAATTCAGTTATAAGCTGTGTGTCGAAAGTTCCGATTTTTTCTGTAGGAAACGGTATATCTCCGTAGAATCCGCCTCTTCCGCTTACATCAACGGAAACAAGTATCAGCGCTTCATCCATGGGAAGGGTGAGACTTGCATATCGCCTGATTCCCTTCTTGTCTCCTAACGCTTCTTTCAGTGCTTCACCCAATGTGATTCCTATATCCTCTACGCTGTGATGATCGTCCACCCAGGTATCTCCCTCGCAGGTGAGACTCATCTGAATCCCGGAATGTCTGCTGAAAAGAGTCATCATATGATCAAAGAATCCGATACCTGTTTTGATCTCAGATTCCTTTCCGTCTCCGTCAAGATCAAGCCAAAGGTTCACATCTGTTTCATTTGTTACACGATTTATTTCCGCTGTTCTCATTTACACACCCCGTTTAATTTAATTCCGAACATCCCATGACGTGAGTGTCAAAAGTCGACATCGAATCGTTTCGCGCGGCGCGCTTTCACGATTCTCCCACATTCTCACTGCCAGACCGCAAAAAATCCTAATGCATTCCATGTGGCGCATGCCATATCAATACCTGTTCGTCTTATTTCATCTCATCACGAATCACATCTCATGTCGGGATAACTCAATATCTGAGATATAGCATCGAGAAGTACATCCATCTCTTCCCTTGAACCAATAGTGATTCTGTTAAAATTAGAAATCTTCGGATCATTGAAGTGACGAACCAGAACCCCTCTGTCCTTCAATGCCTTATACAGCTCTCCGCCCTCTATCATATTGCTTTCCGCAAAAAGGAAATTGGTTTCCGACGGAAGAACTCTGAAACCAAGACCTTCAAGTGCAGTCTTCGTATAAGCTCTGTTTTCCTTTATCTTCTGACAGTTCATGTCAAAGTATGCCTTGTCCCTAAGAGCCTCCACCGCACACTTCATGGAGATTCTGTTCACATTGTAAGGATTGTTGGAATTTCTCAAGGTCTCCATGTCCTGTATCAGTGCTTCACTTCCGATGGAGAATCCCACTCTGGCACCTGCCATGGAACGTGACTTTGAAAATGTCTGGGTCACCAGAAGATTCTCATACTTTCCGACAAGTGCGACCGCTGATGTACCTTCTTCGGCAAAGTCCACATAGGCTTCATCGATGATCACAACGTGGTCTCTGTTTGCTTCACAGATTCTTGAAACATCCTGAAGACTTATGGCGATTCCGGTTGGAGCATTCGGATTCGCTATGACGATTCCTCTGCCTATACCCTTGAAATTACCGTTCTCATCCTTCTCTCCGAGAAATGCCTCGATATCAACAGTGAAGTCTGCTTTCAACGGTCGTATATCTTTCTCCACATGATTTAGATCAGCGATAACTTTATAGAAGCTGTATGTCACATCCGGAAATGCAAATCCGTCTTCACCGAACGCCATAAATGCATAATTCAGACACTCGTCGGAACCGTTTCCGACAAAAACATTTTTGGTATCGACTGAAAATGTTTCCGCAAGCTGTGCCTTGAGCGGCTTCAGCTCAGGATCGGAATAGAGTCTCAAATCTTCTGCTTCTTTGGAATTCACCGCCGCAATAACTCCCGGTGCCGGCGGAAACGGTGACTCATTGGTATTCAGCTTCACATACTGTTTGTCCTGTGGCTGCTCTCCCGGTGTATATGGCTCTAATTCCTTGTATAATGAGTTAAAAAATTTAGACATGCGGCACCTCTTTCCCGATACTAAATCCGATAGTCAGTCGATTTCTCATCTATCATTAAGTATAACATCATAGCAAATCTTTCTGCCATAACATTTCCTTATGATTGAGATAGCGATGTTGGTTTGACTCTCTGTTGTTATGCCTTTGTACTTTATTGATTTATCATGGTAGCACATTAAAGCGTTATGGAAATAATACAGACCTGAACCACATCTGTCAAGCAGAATGTGTATTCAGGTCTGTCATAGTAAGATTAATAATAATTCATGGCACGATCAGTCATCATTCACTTCCGGTGCCGAATCTTCTCTATCTTCATCTTTATCTTCATCGTCTCCCGTAAGAAGTGCGGACTCATCATTTAATGCACCATCAACAAGCTTGAACAACTCAAGCGTCGAACGAAAATATCGTGTTTTTCCTGTGTCCGCCCAAAGCACACGCCCCTTCCAGGTTTCATGTTCCTGTCCGAGAATCTGTATAACAAATACATTCTCCACCCTGTTTGGCGCTCTTTTTTTATCTGATGATATATCCTTCATGTTGCCTCCTGTTATGCTTTATATCATTAGAAACGGTAAACATGTATCACTATAAGTGATTATAACCACATTTTCTTTATATTTCAAATTGTCTGTTGACGACGATTATTCAGATAATTCTGTAAGTACCATATCCACTACCTCCGCTCTGTGAGCCAATAGAAAATCCTTCAGGATATCTTCATCATATTGATCTTTTCAATATTCCAGTATAAAAAAGTCATGCCGGAGAATGCATATCACATGACTCCGGCGTGTCTTAAACAACGTCTCATATGTTGTTTCATCCTTGTGAATAGCCATTCACAATTTCCTAAGAAGTCATTTATTCAAGTAGCTTTCTTTTACCACCTCAAGGATTAACATCACCAGTCACCGAAGAAAACCAGCTTAGGTGTGCCAGGTCCGAGATAGGCATTAACATCCGTCCAGTTCTTGTAAGGATAATATACAGCCGGATGAGCGATATCATGATGGTGGGTATTTTCTTGTAACGTTAATGTACCATCTTCTGTACTACCAAGAATGTGCGCAGGGATGCTTTCATTCAAAGGATCATATACATTATCCTTGATAATACTCTTTACGGTACCGGAATCAGCATCAAATGCTATTGCAGGCATTGCATTGTTATAGAAATCAATATAATAAGAATCATTTATTTGGGTACTTGCCTCTGTTCTGCCTGCAAATGTTCCATTCTTATAAGAATTTGGACGATTTGCGTTGACATATCCATTCGTATAACAATTATTGATCACAATATTCCCACTAGCGATACCTATAAAACCTCCAATGTAATCAAAAGTCTGCCCATGATTGGTTGCAGTCGAAAAATTGGATTTCATTGATGCGGTAGAAAAGCACTTCTGAATACCAACATCTATATTTCCGGATGCGTTACCGATAAAGCCACCTATGCCTCCTGCACTATTTGCAATAATATTGCTAAGTTTCTGGCCAGCACTGGAATATCCACTAGAATAGCAATTTGTTATTGTTCCGGCACAGTGTTTTGTTGCCATTTCTTCGCCTTCTTGGCCTATATAACCGATAAATCCACCTATACCATTGCCACATCCGTTTATATATGCAGATGAAAAACTGTTTTTTATATCGATATTTCCGGATGCAATTCTTCCAATTAAACCTCCTACCGAGCCGTCACCCAGTGAGTTTAATCCATTATATATCTGTCCTGTTGTACCAGAAACTCCGACACCATTAAAATCCAAATTACCACTGTTTACTAAGCCTATCACTCCTCCTGAATATCGATATCCATAGATACTTATGTTTCCGTTCACGTAGACATTTTCCATCTTGATATTCGACAATGCTTCACCAACCAATACGCCTGAGGATTGAGTAGAGTACACTGACGGATTATTCATTACAAGATTCTTTATTGTTAGCGGTCTTTCCACCTTTGCAAATAATCCCGAATTATTTCCACTGTTATTATTCGATCCCAAATTGACTCCGTGAATTGCATGATTCTTTCCATCATATTCATTGATATGATGATCATACAACGGATACATCGAAGACTGTGTAGTCAACAAAGCCGGATAATCGATCCTGTAAATATATGAATCCGGTAATTCTGTTAAGTAAGGTTTTGTATTTGCTTTATACTCACCAAGACCTGCAGCATAAGTCCCATCGTCCTGCCAATATATATCGTCCGTTTGTTCAACATACTTAATGTTATACAGAACTCCTGAAACATCTTTATCAAGATTCTCAAGATTTCTGCTGTTTGATATTTTTGCAGTATAAGTACCGTCTCCGTTATCCTTCAGTGCTTCAAACAAACTGTTTCCAGAATCATGTGGTGCACTTGAACTAACTACATCATCAAGAGATTTGCTCGTGTAAACTGTAAGTTCTTCTCCAGCGACACTTCCGTTTATTTTTATCAGATACCTACCCTGATACTTTGAAATATCATCGATATAAAACTCTATTTTTCCATCTCTGATTGAAGCTGAATATGACCCATCCGAATATATATTCACCCAATTCAGACCAACCAAACGCTCAGTACTGCATATCACATCACCATTATAAGTAACTCTAAATATGTTATCGTAACCGCTGGCAGTCTGGACTCTAATATATGTCACATTACGTACTGTATCGGGATAAACTTGTTCTATTGTTGTCCCCTTGGTCTTATCATTAATATTTATATAAGCCGTAAGTCTGTTTTTATTCTTCAGCTTTATAGGTGATAATGTCTCCGGCTCCACCCAATCGCCGTAGAAAACAATCGGTGTACCCTTATGTACATTATCCTTATATGGGAATTCATCAGAATTTTTATTAAATGTTTTAACCTCCACATTGGATGCAAACTCATTAATTATGTCGCCTGAATCACTCTCAACTCTATTTATGCCTTGAATTTCATACGGTGGCAGATTAGCAGGATTTCCAAAGTTAATGTCATTAAATCCAGTATAATTATTATAGTTCTCACCTATTAATACATAGGTGTTTATAAATTTAGCACGCAGTTCTTCTGTGATTTCAGACGCATTTTTATAATAGTAATGACCTACAAATGAAGCCGGCATATCCGTTCCATTATATACCTTTCCTTCCACATAGCATCTCTCATATGTTTGATATCTGTGCTGAAGTCTTCCGACAAAACCTCCAGCCGCACAGTCGCTTACAGTATAAGTCCCATTAGCACTCTCACAACAAACAGATGCCGTAGTGAAACAATCGCTTATTGTCGTAGGGTAATTAATATCAGTACCTATATATCCAAAAAATCCTCCAACTGCTATCTGACCACAGATGTTATATCCTCCTTCACTTCTTATTTCGAACTTTTTCGACATATCAATGTCACTTGAAGCAACCTCAGTCACTGCAGAGCCATCAACATAATCCTGTCCCTCACTCACATGTCCTCCAACAAAGCAGAACGAAATATTGGTTGTGGTCTTAGGCTTAAATCCTCCTATCAATCCTCCGGCACAACGCGAACAATTATCAGCGTATACATATGAAGAAGAACCGCAATGACTTATTGTATATTTTCCTCCTGTTGCACTTCCTATTACACCACCGGCATTGGAGTTATCATTCTTAACAAGCTTATTATCATATAAGGTCCTGACTAAAGCATCTCTTCCGTAAATAAATACCTGATTTATGATGAGCTCTCCATCCGATAAAACATTACCAATAAGACCTCCGGCATTACCATTTTCAGAAATAACCGCAGATTGAACAATGGAAAGATCATGAATATTCATTTCCACGTTATTATCAAGATGAATTAACCTGAAGAGACCTGCACTGGCACAGTTTTCAGGCTGTGTGTTATCATTATCCGACTTTACTTTTCCGTTATATATGAGCACATTATATATAATGTGTCCATTACCATTAAACTCTCTAAGCTTTTCGTTTATAATTCCGTAAAAAGCATTTGACGCTGTAATCGGATCGGCATTTGAATATGCATAAATATTTATATCAGAAGAGTTATCTGATTCTGTTTTTATTGCAGTTATAAAGTCCGTTTTGGAAGGTGCATTATTCAATTTGTGCGCATCCTGAGCATTCCAGTATAAATCACTGCAAAGCAAAACTTTTGAATAGTCTTCATGTACATTAGATATATATTTATCTACATTCTGAAGATGCCTGAAATTTGTGATAAGAGCTGTATTATCATAAGCGCTCACGTTTCCGGTACCCGGATTCACTATCGCTGTAGCCGGATTTATATCGCTGTAGTATGACTTACTATAACTTGAATTATCGGATCCATCCGCGAACAAACTATTGGTCACACCGGCTATAGGCCATACATTAGTACCTGAGGTTATGGCATCAGCTGCTGTTTTTCCTTCATCTTTCAGCTGTGTCCATGAAATAAATCCCGACTCTACAGTAACTCGTATATCTTCTCCTGCCTTTAAGCTGCTAAACAAGGATGCAAAATTACACTCCGGAGTAGTTATATCATCAAGATAGATATGGAATTCCGTATTATCACCGTTTGGGATTACCTTAGAATTGATGAAATCAGGAACTGCAATATCATCAGAACCTGTTGTTTCTTCCCCTTCAACCCCAGTTATATTTGTAATCGCCTGGTCTTTATCAATAAGGCTTACAGAACTTGTAGTGAGGTCTAATTGCATATATGCGATTTTCTTACTGCTTATACCCTCAATAGCCATAGAGGCATAGTAATGTCCTCCGACTTTATTGATCTCAGAAGTAGGCACAGTTATGATAGCCGCAAGTTTAACAGAATTACTCAAACTTAGTTTAAGTATCTCCTCTTCGTTGGATCCGTCAGCTTCAATAACAGGCCAGTCACCGTAATGATGATTCGTAAGCTTACCCTTGACATTATCATCCGTACCTGAATAAAGCTGTCTGATTGTCTTATATGGATATTTACCTTTGTTTGCAGACTTTGGTTCCTCTTTCAATGAGTCATCCCAGGGATCAGCATCCAATTCTGTATCATCTGATGTTACTTCTTCTCCAACAGTCGCAATGATATTGTCTACGTCACTATCACCTTTGCCTGTTAATTTATTAAAATCATTTCCTGATTTTTTATCTTTTCCTTTGAAGAAATAGTTATTTCCACTGGCAGTGATTGAACCATATCCGATAAAACCACCGGCAGTTCCACCATCATGAACTCCGACTAAACCGGTACAGTAGCAGTTATTTACAGATACGCCTTGTCCTCTTCCTATGAATCCCCCCACTGTGCCTGTAGAATAAGCAGAACATGTTGTGTAGGAATCCTTGACTAAAACAGAAACTGAAGACATGCCGATAAAACCGCCGGCATTACCGTCGGAAATTACATTATAATTTTCAACAGAGGCTACCTTATTTGCATTTGAACCGTAAACACCGTGTTTACCATCCAGGTCATCCTCACCATTTCTTGTATGTCCGGATGAATAGCAGTAGTTTATATTATTAGTACTTCCCCCACTGATATTACCAACAAAACCACCGGCGTTTGCAGATGCAAATACATAAGATGAACCGTAGGTGTTTTCAATTGTAAGTCCACCTTTTGATTCACCTACTATTCCTCCGGCATTATTTGCGCCGCTAACAGTACATTTACTCTTTCCATAAGCATAGCTGGAATCTATATCCAGTTCTCCACTCACTGTTCCGACGATACCGCCAGAGGTTCCATTAGTTGAATCTACACTGATAACCCCACCTTCGACATAACCTTGATTAATGGTGAGCTTTCCTTCGCAGTCACCAACCAATCCACCGGACGAATTACTTGTTGCTGCAGAAGTGCTGATACTAACTTCATTACCGGATACAATAGAATTAACTATTGTAAGATTTCCAGCACAATCACCAACAAGACCTCCTGCACTGCCACCACTAGAGCTTACCTCTGTTCTATTGCCTGTAACTGTGCTATTTCTAATAATTGCACCATTATCACTATGCCCTAAAAATGCTGCAGTATCGTTTACTCCGTTTATTACAGAATTAATAACTGTGCAATTATTTATTTTTACATCATTAGTACAATGACCTATGAGTGCTGCAGTGTCATTTGCACCGTTTATTACAGTATTTATAACGGTACAACTTTTAACTACTACATCATTACTACTATGACCTATGAGCGCAGCAGTATCATTTGTACCATTATAACTGCTATCCTCTACTGTAAGATTTTTAACTGTGAATCCGTTTGAAACTTCAGAAATTACTCCCGTGTGATTATCTTTCCCTGAAGTTGCATATAGATTTTTGATACTTTTTCCATTTCCATCATATTGAGTGAGATATTTATTTGAAATTCCATAATAACCCGGATCAGGTGAACCATCTGCGTCATGATCCGATGAACCCTTATAGTCAAAAATACACATTGTGTTCTTTGAATATGAAGTTCCTTTGATTTCATTTAGTTTATTAATGAATTCATCATATGAAATATGATCAACTTGTACTGCATTTGTAACCTTTATTTCGTTTGCCAGTTCAGATAAGCCTGAAACGTTTGATTCTTCAACAAATGTTACATTTGATATGTAAGTTGCCAAATTTTCAAGATGACGAATGTTATTTTCATCTATCCATGCTGTACCTCCTATATTTCTATAATAAAGGCTATTAACTGTATATTCATCTTCGCTTCGTATTGTTATGGGAACCGAATCTGTCTTCACTGTAATCTCAGCTACTATATGTACATCCTCTCCCGGAATAAGATATTTAAATTCTTTATAAAAATGGCCATTTGAATCTGTTATATCATCAAGAGCTATAGTATAAGTGTTTGTATCAGCCTTGTATGCTCTAGGAATAGCATAATGTACTTCTGGATCTGAAGTACCGTTGCTATAGATTGAATTAAAGTCCCCTGTCCGATTTAATACTATAGTCTGAGTATTACCGCTTGTTTTTCCTGTTACAATAAGTTTAATCTCATGGTCAGGATTATATTCATTGGGGTTCTTTATCTCTGCCCAAAGTATAGCCTCATTTTTCACCGTTAGTTCAAGCGGTTCAATGTCATCTTTAAAAACTATATTACTAGCATCTGAACCATACCATCCGATAACACTATCTTCAGTTTCTGGTAAATAATGAATCCTATTTTCTTTTATCTTTGCGTGATAAAGATTTTTATTATCAGACTCTTCAGCTGCCTCTTCAGGAATGAACTCATGTATCTTTGAAGTGCCAAAAAAAGTGCTCGCATGCCCGGAGTAAAAAACATCAATCACGTTAGCATTCTTGGCTTCATAAGCAATAATATAGTTACCATCATCTGCCACGGATTTATCGATTGAATTGTCCGGCAACATATATGATAGTATATCTAGTTTTTCGTGATAGATCTCTGTTGACGTGCCATTATAAGGAACAAATCGATAATCTGCTTCCGATGTTGAATCACCATCGTTTCCATCATATGGTTTTCCGGAACAATTATAACCTAATGAAATACTATCCTTATTATTCTCGTAAAATCTTTGATACTCTCCACTGACATACGCCTGACTGAGATGATTTTGTGCAGCAATAAAGATTTCTTTTGCCGTATTATCCATCTCAAGAGAATGAAGACCTCTTACATATCGATTTACCGCAACAAAAGAAACTCCTGCCAGAATCGCCATTATGGCGATAACTACCAGAAGTTCAGAAAGCGTGAATCCAAGATCATTTAATCCTTTTTTACTTTTCGAATCCGGTTTTTCTATTCTTTGTTCACGTACACCGATATTATGTTCATCTTTTTTCTTTATTATTCGATCTACCATAACATTTAGCCATTGATTACCTGTATCTTTATAACTATGTCATCATCTGGATTCGTGTTATCATTAATCCCTATGATACGTTCATTTTTTTTATTTTCTACCCATAGTTTTTCTATTTCAAAATAATTATATGTAGAATTATATGAAACATTCCAATTGGTGATAAATTCATTATTCTGATAAGAAACAAGCGGTTCCGGTGAAGTATATGTACCGTCTGTTTTTTTATAGCTTTTACAAATTCCCTTTTCTTCATCGAAACTTATACGCACTTCTCGATCATCAATAAGAAAAAATGTAGCAGTATTACCACTCGCTTGTATTGTTTTTTGGGTATCTGCATATGACAATTCGTCGGTAAGAAGTACAATTGTATTAGATAAAAGAGATTCAGCATCCGCATATTCTGTCACCTGACGATATGCTTTAACCGCAGTAGCCATACCTGTTGTTATCATGATACCAACCAAAGACATAATAAGAAGAGTCGTAAGTGTCTCAGTGAGTGAAAAACCATCTTTGCTATTTATTTTTCGATATATGCATTCACCATTCATATCATTCTTTCTAATAGCTATAAATCAATCTGTTCGATGTCTCGGCATCAGAGGAGGCTGATTGATTAAAATAGATCTTTACTTTGTAGTAGTTATCATCTGTACCAAATACAAGAGGTTCTTCAGTATCTTCTTGATAAAATTTCACTTTACCGGTATTACTGTTTTTCACATCATCATCTTTAACAGACATCTTCGAATTCCATTCATAGTAATGCTTGAAATTCTGTTCTCCTAATTCGATAATACGTTTTGACGCTACGATCATGGATGCAAAAAGAATCATTGCAAGGGCAGCAATTAGTGTAGAAACTAAAGTCTCTGTTATCGTTTCTCCTTTTTGGTTTTTTATAATATGCAAAAATTTCATATTTATTCCTTAATTACAGTTAGAGACGGTTTACACAAATCACTCCTCTGTTGTAATAACTTTCTCTAAAGATGTAGAATTGTATTCCAATCTATATTTACGCTCTATTTTATCTGAAGTTTCACTAGGTGACGAAACATTCTTCTCCTCATACTTCATCTTTAGTTTAATCTCATATTTATTACGTGTATCGACTGAATCATCATTTTTGAATGTTAAAGTTAGATTACCTCTTGAATCCATCTTTGCTGTCATCTTGACTTTCAAATCTCGTTTTTCTTCAGCACCATCAAAAACTTTAACCATATACTCAAATTCATCAGTTTCCTTTTTTTCCCCCTCTATGAACCACGGGTCATAAAACTCCTTTGGAGGCGAGTTTGGTAATTCATCATCTTCTTCAACAACAGCTCGAAGCTTCGTATTATAATTACTAACATTTTCATTAAATAATAGCGTATATAAAATATCATTACCTAAAGCAGAATCTGGATCTATTTCATTTCTAACCTCTGTACCGCCACTTTTATAAACTCTTTCAACTTTTGGTTCTTTATAATCATATTGTTTTTCTTTTTCTTCATCTTCATCCTCAGTTTCATCATCTTCTTCAGCATCAGAATCATCATCTTCAACTAGGATTATGTCTATTTCTTCTGTCACTTCAATAGATTCTTTTTTCAGCCGTTCCTCTACAAACTTCGCAGCTGACCTTACAGCATAGAAATTCTGATCTCTTTCTCTCATTCCATCAAGTCCGCCTGTTGCCACCGTCGCACTCAGAAGTATCATACTTCCCGTCACTGCACATACTATGAAGAACAAAAGAGCCAGCATCAGCGTTGCACCGTTATTTGATTTTAACTTTTTACATACGCTGTACATTTGGCTCCTCTTTATCACTCACCTGCTATAGACTCCGCGATTGTCTCCAGCGTATTTCGCTGAAGCTTTGAAAAATCGGCTTTTCCTAGACCTATGTAGTCATTCGGATCAGTTGAAACTGAAGTATCAAGTCCGGCAGTGGACTCCGCTCCTATAAGTGTTTCATAGAAGACAACATTGAGACTGCAATTGATGGGACTGTTCAGCACACTTGCAATTTCGTAAGTATTATTCCTGTTGTTTACTGCACTTAATGATATATCCTTGATCATGCAACGATATCTGCTGTCATGTATCTGCTGGATGATCTTTCTGCATATCTGATAGTTAGCCGCAGTGAAGCTGATCTTAATGTTTCTACGGACCGTATCATTATCCGCCACAGGTGTATCGAAGCTGAAGTTGTAGCTTTCAGCCATAGGTACGAAAATCGAATTAAGAAGCGACGCCTCAGCCTTGAAATTATCATAGGTAGAAACTACTCCATTCATCTTTTCCTGATTTTCGGATACCTCGTCCTTCATGGCCTGGATTATCTCGGCCTTTGCCTTTTCCGCTTCTATCTGCTCTTCTATGATCGTAGCATCCGCAGCTTCTATCCTGTTGTTTACAGAAACATATATGAATCTGTAATACACAAGGCATAGCAGGATGATTGACAGTACCAGCAAAAATGCCTTTTCAATTCTTGTAAACTGTTTGTTAAGCATTCCTTCTCCTTAGATTCTTATCCTAAAGGTGAACCTCCCTGGATAGATATGGAACCACTGCCAAAGCCTCCCGGAGTATCGATGTATACATTCTGAGTATTGGCAGCCGCTGCATTCGCCTGAGCCTGAGCTTGAGCTGCGGCATATGCTGCAGCCTGCTGTTGCTGCGCCGCCTGCTGCTGTGCCAGTGCCTGCTGATTAGTCGAGCCTGAAGAAGACTTTGACTTCGAGGATGATGATGACGATGACTTATTAGAAGCCTTCGACTTTGTATCATTAGATCCCGAAGTACCTGAAGCTGCATTACCGGAACTTGTTTCGCCGGAAGCTTCCGTTTCAGTCGCAACTACAGTTTCCGCTGCCGGAGCGGTCTCCTGCTCTCTTATCTCAGGAACATAAGCATTATCACCTGTGGCAGGACCCGTAGGACTTGCATCCAGATACTGATCCACTGCTTCCTCGCCCATGGATATCGCTGTTGCAACCTCATCAGGTGAACGGAAATAAATGGTTATGGTGGCGTCCACGTACTGAGGATTCAAAACACTACCATCCTCGTCCACAACCACCTTGTTCTTATCCTGATCCACGGTGTTCGCTGTCTTTGCGGTTACATAGTTCACATACTCGGACTCCTCCAGAGACTTGATGATCTCCGGAATCAGATGTGCATCTACGACACAAAGCTTTATCTCAGCAACATTACCTGACAGATTGATATTCTGGATATCGCCGTTGTACTGGATACGGGTGTCGATAATGTTCAGCATCGTCACCGAGTCCTGAGCCACTTCTTCATCGGAAGTCAGATAACTGTTTCCGTAATGGCTGTACTCTGTTCGAACCGCAGCATACTCATTGTTTTTTGCCTGAATCTCCTGAAGTTCCCGCTGCTTTTCCGCAAAATAACTCTCCGCATCATCCGCTTTTTTCAGTTGTCCACTCACTGCAAACTTCTGGAAGAAGAAAAGACATACGAGATACACACAAAATACAGCCAGTGTAAATACGATATCTCTCGTCTTCCTCTGCTTGTACATGAGGTTGATACGTTTTTTTACAGGGTACTTTTTCCTGCTGTTAAGCTGTATCCTGCCAGAACTTTTTGCCATTGAAGTCAATGCCCCCTATTTTTTACCATACCCGCTTTCGAACTGTCTTGTAAGTTCTTCTATGGCTCTGTTTGTACTATCATCTTCGCCTAATGTAACAAGTTCATCTTCATCACTGCTGCCAAGGCTGACAAGTATATCCTCCGGCTTCTCTTCGGCGGGAATATCTTTCTTTTCATCTTCGCCGATGGTAGAAATCTCCGGTACATCTGAAACCGGTAAAGACTCAACCTCTTCCTTTTCAGAAGTCGATTCATCAGATGCTTCCGTCTGTACTGTTTCCACAGCCTTTTCATTATCTTCAAGTAATTCTTCAGCTTTTGACTGTTCATATTCATCTATATGCTTTGCAATATGCTGAAGCTCAGTGTCTGTAAGTTCAGTAAACTTTTCATCAGGGTCTATGGTTACGCCGTAACTCTGAGGACTGATGATAAAATCTGTTCTTAACTCATCATCCTTGATTGCATAAAGATAGCTTATAGGCTTCACAGGCAGATTTAATGTCTCCGAGATCATCTTTACAAGCTTCTTTACATTGCTTCCACCTCCATAGTAGTAGAGAGTATCTATAGTATTGGAAGTATTACTGTAGCTGTAGAAGTTTAAAGCTCGCATGATTTCTACGGCTCTGCTCTCATACTGCTGGATAAGCTCAGGATGTGACTGAATGTTTCCGAGATTATCCTCTTCCGCAAGTCTGGCGATATGTATGTCAGCGCTCTGAATGTCAGCTATCTTCTCTGCAAATGATCTTCCACCCGGTTCCAGACTTCGTGAGACATCATAGGTTCCGTGTCTGAAGAAATGAATCTTGAAGCTCTGATCTCCCATATCAAGCAATGCATAGTCCTTATCCTGCGGCACCTTGAAAAGCTGATTGTATTTTTCAAGTATGCGCTGCAATCCTATGACATCCGGCACAAGTCCGACAGGTTTTAACTTTGCATTCTTCGCCATGGTTCTGTAATGGTTGATAGTCTCCTTACTGCATGCCACAGCAAGAAGCTTCATGCTCTTCTCGTCACTCTCTATCACCGCATAATCATAGAAATACTTATCGGTACTTTCTGAAATGTAGTCATGAAACTCAAAGGGAAGGTTCAACTCCAACTGCTGAATGTTCATTCGCGGAAGTTCAACCGTACGTATATAAGTACCGTTCGTGGGGATACTGAATATGGCATTTCTGCATTTTATGCCATGAGCCTTGAGAGTATCTCTCAGAAACTCTGCCATGGCATCCCAGTACACTATCAATCCGTTTTTTACAGAATTGTCCGGTACATTCTCATAAAAAAATTTTTTCAGATGTCCTTTTACGACATAGGAAACCTTGATTCTGTATGTACCTATGTCAATTCCGACCACCTTATTAATTCTCATCCCAACCTCTCAACTATATATATTGACGTGAGTGTCAAAAGCTTTGCTTCTCAAAACCGCCAGACTTATTCGATTACCAGGCGAAGGCTTTCTAGTTGCAACATAACTGGAAGATATCATTCCCTCTGTGTCCTTATTTTTAGATTCGGATGACATATGCACCAAATCGTTTCATCCTAGAAGTCTCATATACCAGTTTATAAAGTCATTTCCAAACATGACTGAAATCATCGTTGCCAGAGAGATAGCCGGCCCGAAAGGAATCCTGTTTTTCCTGAGAAGAACCACAAAGAGAAGCCCTATGATGCAGCTCAGTATCATATTGAAAAAGGATACAAACACGCTCATGTAAAGACCGGTCACGAACAAAAGCTTAATGTCTCCGCCTCCCAGTGATTCCTTTCCGGAAAGCCTGTCGAACAGAAGCGACATGAGCAGCATAAACACCGAAATCCCAAAGCCGCTTATAAGTCCTCTTACGATCTCTTCTCTCATTATCATCAGAAATGACATTTCCCCATAACTCTGTCCTGCGAATGCCAAAGGAAACATCACGTCAGAGACTTTGAGATATGAAGTTATTCCGACACCCTTTGACATTGCTATAAGCGGTAATGTCAACAGCCACCAGAATATGCCAAAAGCATGGAACCAGTCCGGTATCGTAAAGGTCTTTAAGTCAACAAGACTAAGACCCGTAAGCATTACCGTAAGCCCCATGTACCTGAGGGAAACAAACGAAACATCATATCTGTATACTATCGCTGCAAATGCAATTCCCAGAAATATCTCCACACATGTGGACTCAGGACTTATCACTGCTCCGCAATAATTACATTTTCCCTTTGATCTTATATATGAAACTATGGGAATCAGATCCCAAAGTCCAAGCTCCTTATTACAAACATCACAATGAGAGCGTCCCTTCAGAACACTCTCCCCCGCCACGATACGCCATGCCATACAATCCACGAAACTTCCGAATACTGTTCCGAACACGAAAGAAATGGCAAGAATATATATCGTCAAAGCTATACTGATCTGGTACATATATTTCCTAAACTATGGCGTGAGTGTCAACTATCGATTAGAACCGTTATGCACTTTGTGCTCACGCATTCCCACTGTATTCAAAAAAT
Source organism: Oribacterium sp. WCC10 (assembly GCF_900113415.1). Lineage (GTDB taxonomy): Bacteria > Bacillota > Clostridia > Lachnospirales > Lachnospiraceae > Oribacterium. The sequence goes on from NZ_FOPH01000005.1 coordinate 53,594, forward strand.
ATTTTCTCTATATTTTCAATATCGGCTGAATATACTATAAATATTATCATTTTACAATATTTACGAGCTTTTTAATTGAATGTCAAAAATTTGACAATTTGCGGAAAATATTAAGTTTTTTAGTCATTGGATTGATTTTAAGAATCGAGATGCTATACTCTTATTAATTCATAGATTGTGCCGGTTTTTATATATTTTACCGGCATGTAGCATTGGCCCTTCGCAAAGCGAAAAACTCAATGGGCTGATGTTCCCAAGTGAGGAGGGTAAGATATGAAGTTAAGAAAAGTTTTAGTTTCCGGAATTGCTGCGCTTATGATCGCAGGTTCATCATTCTCAGCTATGGCTGGTCAGTGGATGTCTTACGGTTCAGCATGGTACTATATTCAGGACAACGGACAGTTTGCTACTAACAAGTGGGTTGGCAACTACTACCTTGGTTCAAACGGTGTTATGCTTACAAACACATGGACACCTGACGGCTACTTCGTAGGCGCTGACGGAAAGTGGATTCCAAACGCAGCATCAGCTGACGTAAACAACAGCCTTTCACTTATCGGTGTTTACCAGTGGACATACACAAAGTCAGCAGGTGGCGCAGTTTCTTACGCAACATACACTGATACACGTTCCGTATCTGTAAACAATGATAAGTCTCTTACTGTTATCCAGCAGACAAACGGACAGGGCAACGCTGTATCACAGGTTTCATTCCGTGGAACAAACCAGTACGTAAGTGTTATCAACAATCTTGAGTACACATTCCCGGGAAACGGCGAGCTCATCATCAGATCTACTGACGGAACAGAGATGCACTACGCAAAGATCGCTTAAGAGTATAGGCATTAAGATATAATCACATTTGGTTTCCTTTATCGGGAACTGTTTCATAAAAGAAAGAGGTTCTGAGATATCAACTATCTCAGAACCTCATTTTTTTGCATCTACTGCCTCAGACCACCCTATCATATGTAGACTTTTCCTCATCCAATAAGAAATCTTCATCCAATGAAACCGTACTCTCCGCATAAAGCGTACCTGCACGATGGGCTACCGAAGAGTGATTGATCTTTGCATTACGTAACTCTTCGTTTGTCTTTGCCTGTTTCAAAAGACGTTTATATTCTTTTAATTCACGATCTCTGTTTTCTACTTTACGATATGTCTGCGGATCATACTGCTGAAGATAAGTCTTCTCACTGGCGGTAAGTATATCTCCGTTCGCCACTTTACGCTTCAATGCTTCCAAGCTCTGCTGGTTCGGACGTTCAAACAGGACTTTACTGCTTTCTTTAGTCTCTTCTGATGAACCGTCTTTGAAATCCTTTCGCTCGGACGACTTGTGCGACTCATCAAGCTTATTGTTATTCCTGCTTCTCATCTCTAAATACTGTTGCCATCGACTTTCCGTACTGATTCGTTCAAGGTTATCGTATCTGGCAACACCTTCAACTGCCTGATAACTCATAGGGGTACCTCCTTGTAATAAGCGTGCCGCTCTCCTTCGCAGCTTCAGCTATGATTTTACATAGGTGTGCTAATATTTATTTAAAGTATAATATAAATATTTTAAATAGAAAACCCCTTATATATAAATTTATCGTGTCGACGGTATTTAAATTTTTTAGACAAAATGCTATATTTGTCCATTTTTCTTCTTTAAAGTAAATTTCTCTACCATTTCAACGGCAAATGAAATCGGATAAAGCTGCACCATGGTGGAATGGATCAGATCTCCAATGTCCATCTTAAAAGCAACCTTTACGAACTTGTCCTGTGACGATGAGAAAATCTTCTCAAAAGTTTTAACACTGTCTACATCGATCTTGCATACCTCAGGCGGACTGATGTCAACCATACGATCAAGCAATGCAGCCAGAGACGTTGCCGACGCACCCATCATCTGGTTCATGGACTCTGAAATGGCACTGAGATGAAGATCATTAACCTCCCCCTGATTGTTGGTGCCGTCTCCACCCATCATGAGATCAGTAATAGAGATAACATCCGGCTGCTGGAGTATGAAAACATTGTTTCCGTCAAGTCCCTTTACATAATGAATCTGAACAAAAATACAAGTCTTCTCGTAATCATCCAATGCTTCACTTCTGTTGATGATGCTGACTCCCGGTGTTGTGATATTAACAGGCTGATTTACCATCATACTTAAGTTAGTAGCTGCATTACCCATACTGATATTGGCGATTTCTCCCAAAATATCTTTTTGCTCGTTTGTTAATTCACTCATTAGCGTTCCCTCGATAAATTTATACATGATATATCCGTAGCTATGCACAGACACAGCCGTAGTCTTATATTTATTTATCGGTTAAAGATATATATTCATAAGGTTATTTATGAGAAATTCGAATTCAAAAAGTTCTTCAATGGAGTAGGGAAAACACGCCCACGAGTGACAGCCTTATCACAAAAAAATAAACGCCGATCATTTCCAGACCGGCGCTTCTGTTCATATCTATTTACTTGTAACAGGCCAACTTCTTGACATATGGCCGTCACTGTCAAAAACGTAATTGTAATTGTCTATGACTCTTTGTTCTGATTTCACCTTTTTACCGTTCGGTTCGAAATAGAACCAGTAGTCTATGTACTTACCCTCGGAGTCAACATATACATGAAGCTGCTCCCATCCTGTTATCATGGAACCGTCCTTCCATGTTCCGAAATAGTAATCTGCTTTTGTCCATGCTCCGCTATCCTTATCCTGAAGCTTCACATCACTGCTGTTGACCCATCCATAAAGCATATGTCCATACCGGTCAAATGCATATTTCTTGCCTTCTATAGTGAACAGCTTGTCACTTGTCAGCTTGCCGGTTGTTTTGTATGCCTTACCATCTTTCCCAAAGTAATACCACCAGTACTCAGAATCATGATTCTTTCTTTCACCGGATTCCATGGCCACAGCCTTCCAGCTGTCTGTCATCAGCTTTCCGTTGTAATCCACATAATAGTAGTTTGTTTCCTTGTTAGTCTGCTCCACTATCATCTGGTTTTTGGCAATCACGCCTGTAGAATCCAGATAGAACCAGTATCCGTTGGCCGATTTCCATGTCTCTGTAGCGATACTTCCGTCATCATTTATCCACCGCCAGCTACCGTTTGAATCATCCCAACCGGCAGAAAATGCTGTGAAAGCCATAAGCAGTACCATAGTCCCCATTATCGCACAAGTTCTGACTATACCTTTTAATGTCATATCTACTCACCCCTGTTTGAGTCAAAAAATTGCCCAATATTATTATAACAGTTCAGGCTACAATAATATCGAACAATTTTATTTAAGATAATTTTTTGTCCATGTAGAAAAAGACATATCCTTCTGTTTTATCAAATAGTATTTGGAATAGATTTATCTTGACGAATATAAATGTCAATTCAAATAATAAGTAAGTTTAGGTGGATTATTTCCGCCAATAAAAGGACGCGTGTTACCCGTTTGGAGTACCTTCCAGGCAACTTCAACACGCTTTTGAGGGCCATTCGGAAAAATTGAAACCTGACATACGGCCTTTCTGTAATCAAGTTTTGGATTATAAGCCAATTCACCATTTATTCCGTACAAGACTACACCGCCGTCAAGACTGGCACCTTTTCCATAAGGTTTCAAACCATCATCAATAGACCCATCATAGTTATATTTAGAGAAAACTCCTTTATCAGCTATGTAAATTGCAAAAGCATTGCTTCCGTCAGCACCATCCCCACCGCTGGCCGTATACCACTGCATACCTGCCTTTAATGCAGATTGTTTTCCTGTGACACCCTCATAGTAAAACTGCTGTCCTAAAGATGCTGCTGCTCTCATCGTATGGATATCCACAGTTTCCCTTGATTTTTCAAGATTTTTTTGAAAAATAGGTATGGAAATAGCCACAAGCACACCGATGATTGCAACTATTATCAATAACTCAGCAAGAGTGAATCCTTTTTTATGTCTGCCTTTCAATCTTCTTCCCCCCTCGTGATTAATAAACATACACGAACACGATCATACTCATCTTCAATAAAACACGTAGTTATTCACTTATATTTTAATGTAAATTTGATTTATAATCTATATCCAAAATGTTAAAAAAGTAGAATATTTCTTCCTGTATCAACATATAAAATTATTGTCCATATAAACCTTCACTTTTACTGCATTAATAACAGTTAAGCCGCAGCAGGATTATCAGAAGAGCCTGAGGGAATCTATATAAAACCGTAAAGCAGAGGCGAAAAAAATCAGAATAGGATTCCTTAGTGGTTCATGGTTTCTTTTCCCTTAGCGCCCTCTCCAAGTCAGAGTTTTCATAAAAAAACTGCACCCGGAACACAATCCGGCTGCAGTTTTTGATAATTTGGATTTTGAACAGAAAGATAGTCATGAAGCTCCAGGGTCTATGTAGCACGAACTACTATCACGCAGCGATTATCTCAAGCTGTAGACACCCTCCCCATCCTACACAAGAGAATCCTTATCATACTATCCGCCATAACTTAATCTTTTCATACTCTATATACTCAGGACTACATACCCATCTCGATCGTAGCAGTTGACTTCTCTACCTTTGCAACTTCCTTTATATACTCCTCAGCACCATTGGTGAGGATCCTTCGTAAATCATAGTCGCAAGGCCGGATATAACTCTCATATAGTTCATCTGCGCTTGCATCGTGGTTAAGCTGGATAAATGTCTCCAGCCCGACATCACCATTTTTCACCCTCATAATATGAAAATATCTGGCACTTCCTTCACCCGCTTCAAGCAATGCCTTATTGGTTGTCCTGAGTTCATAATCATAGGACTTTCTTTTGGCAATCCTGTCGAGGTATTTGGAAAACTCCGCAAGAGTATTAACATTAACGAAAGGTGATCTGTGTTCGTTATTCATTTGCCACAAAAAAGCTGCAATGATGTTTTGTTCAGCTATCTTCATCACCATGCCCTCCGAGCATGCAAAAACTCATCCCTGTTCAAATCCAAATCCACTTAGTTGACCAGCCGGTGTATCCTTGAAATACTCCGCTCATCATCTTTTCTATAGTAAATGATACTCAGATACACATCACAGAACTGTCACACAGAAGTATTTTTTTTATTACATTTTTTGACAAAAATCGTACATCCATATCTCACAACATACCCTTCCTTTAATATGTTTTTCAGGTCATGAATCCGATATGGGATTCACCGATAAACCGGTTTTTTCATATATAGTTCCCGTTCCACGTCTATTCTCCTCTATAAACGCATGTTTTTTGTTGTTTATTTCTGACATGCATATGCAGATTTGATTGGTTCCATTGATACATCTCTACACATTTTTCCCGAGTTCAAAACTTTAGTGCACGAAAATACCCTCCTTTCCGGATGTCCGGTAAAGAGGGTACATATCAAACTCAGCGCTTCCTGCATTCTTATCCTATATGAAGTATATGCGTCGCCAGCATGAAATAGATAACCAGCGCCAGTGTATCGATAATAGTAGTAAGCATAGGTGATGCCATAACCGCAGGGTCAAAATTGAACTTCTTTGCAGTCATAGGCAGAACAGCACCTACGATATTGGCAGCGATAACAACCGCTATCATGGTAAGGCATATCACAGATGCAACCAAAGGATCGATCTTGTCCACTACAAGAAGCTTCACAAAATTGGCTGCAGCAAGGGTAACTCCACATACCATAGCCGCTCCGAACTCCTTTCGAAGCACCTTAAATATATCCTTAAACTCGATATCCTTTAGTGAAAGTGCACGGATGATCATGGTAGATGACTGGGATCCTGTATTTCCGCCTGTATCCATGAGCTGCGGGATATATGCGGCAAGAACTATATAAGCCCCCAAAGCATCCTGATAGCTGTTAATGATTCTTCCTGTAAATGTGGCTGAAACCATGAGGAGAAGCAGCCATCCAACTCTCTTTTTCCAGAGATCCATAATGGACATCTTCATGTACGGCACATCTGACGGCACGATAGCTGCCATCTTCTGGATATCCTCAGTTGCCTCTTCCTGAATGATGTCCACGATATCATCCACTGTTATGATACCGACCAGAAGATTCTCCGAGTCAACTACCGGAATCGAGTTGAAATCGTACTTGGATATCACTCTCGCAACATCCTCCTGGTCCATCATTGTATCCACGGAGATAACATTATCCTCCATGATATCTTCGATGAGTTTGTCTTTGGATGAGAGAATAAGTGCTCTCAGTGTCACGATACCTATGAGTCGGCGGCCGTTATCCAGAACATAGCAGGTGTTGATGGTCTCCTTGTCGATACCGGTGCTTCTGATCCTGTCTATAGCTTCCTGCACCGTGAGATTCTTCTTGAGATCAACAAACTCCACGGTCATGATGGATCCTGCAGAATCCTCCGGAAACTTGAGAAGCAGGTTAATGTCTCTTCGTGCATCAGCGCTGACATTGGACAAAAGCTTCTTGACAACCGATGCCGGCATCTCTTCCATCAGATCTGCTGCATCATCGGACATCATGTTGTTGATAATGTTTGTGGCCTCAATGTCAGTCAGCGCGGTAATAATCTCCTGCTCCACATCTCTCGGCAGATATGCAAATACATCCGCCGCCATATCCTTTGGTAAAATCCTGAACACTCTGATACGTGTCTCAGAATCAATCTCTTCAAGAATCGAAGCGATATCAGCCTCATTGAGCTCAGAAAGTCTGTCCCGAAGCTCAAGATACTTCTTCTCCTCGATCAACTCCTTTATATCCATAAGGTTCATAATCAGTCCTCCTTAAGAAATATGCTGTGGTTTTCGAGTTACAATATAAAATTTGATCAATACTTATATCACACCTTTGTCCCGGTATGTCAGACACAAAAACCACCACCTTTCTTAAAAATCATTCAACATATGAACCATCTGCAACTCACGTATGTTAACAGAAAACAAAACATCTTTCAAGTAAGTGCCTACCAAAAAGGCAGAAACCCGTTTTTATAAAAAAATGAGTTAGACCCCATAAAAGAATCTAACTCATGATGTTAACTATAATAGGCAAAATAAAACGGCTAAATACCTAGTGTTTTCTAAGGAACTAAGGTATTTAGCCGTTTCTTTTATTTATGGGGTCGAAGGGACTTGAACCCTCACGTCATGGACACAGGAACCTAAATCCTGCGCGTCTGCCAATTCCGCCACAACCCCTTATGTGGAAAATCCGACACCACTATATGATAGCAAATGCCGGTACAATAATCCACTCAAAATTTCACAATATAAGAAGCAAATACTTTTGATACTTACATTGTCGTATAAGAAAACACTGATTAAAGCATTTCCCTGGCCTGATTTCCAAGGAGAAACACCTATTTTCTTTGATACTCCGTACACCGGCTCCAAGACTAATGAACCTCTGATTTAATCGGTGTTTCACTATAATCCATTATGTACTTCTAAGGATAAAACAGTTCCTTCAATGAATAACCTTTACATTCAATGAAGGAACTGTCTTTTTCAGATGATCTCAACACTCTTATATATATCGCAGTACTTCTTCTCAAAATCCATAACAGGTAACGGTTTTGAGAACAGATATCCCTGATATACATCGCAGCCCATAGAACTGAGTACTTCAAGCTGTTTCATCGTCTCTACACCTTCTGTCACAGTTCCCATACCGAGACGCTTGGCCATGTAGATGACAGAATCAAGTATGATCCTGCTGCGATCCTCATTGGCCGACTTACGAAGGAATCCCATATCTATCTTCACTACGTCAGCCTTTATGTCTTTAAGCATATTGAGGGATGAATAGCCGCTTCCGAAGTCATCGATCTCTACAATGAATCCGGCTTCCTTTAATCTCATGATAAGATCGCTTACTGTAGCCGGATTACGCATTATAACCGTCTCTGTTATCTCCAGATGAAGTTTTGTAGGGTCAATCTCATACTTAGTCACAAGACCGGTTATGACCTCATAAACATCCATAAACTCCATATCTCTCGGAGAGATATTAACAGATATATACAGGTCACGGAATTCGGTATGCCTCCACTCTCTAAGCTTTATGGCTGCAAGTTCCCAGACATACACATCGAGTCTGCTGATGAGATTGGACTTCTCAAGCACAGGAATAAATGCATTGGGCGGAATGACTGTATTGTCATCCTTCTTCCATCTGACAAGTGCTTCACACCCTATAAGCTCCTCACGCTGATTCATCTGAGGCTGAAGATATATCCTGAACTCTCCGTTCTTAAGTGCCTTGTCAAACTGTGTTACTACAGTTTTTTCCATCATGGCCTTTTCCATCATGACCGGATCATAAAATGTATATGCCACAGGTTCCTCGGATATGATGGACTTAAGTGCGATCATAGCCTTGTCACACATAGTATTGACATCATCCGACAGGGAATTCATCTTATAAATTCCTGCCTGAAGTCTAAGTGAATGCTTATCCGATGTGATCTGACTTCTCACAAGGGCTACCATATTGCGATACATGGTCTTGTCAAAATTCTTCTCAGAAACGAAAATGGCAAACTTATCGGCATAAAGACGTCCGTAAATGTCATCAGCATACATAAGAGATCTGATGATACGGCCTGACGTCTTAAGAATAGAATCTCCCACTTTATCTCCCATCATCTGATTAACAAGCTTAAAATCACGAATATTGGTTATGATGAGATAATGGGGTTCGGTATCGTTCTTATGAAGCTTACGGTACTCTTCAACCACATGATAGAAGCCTTCCCTGTTGAGAAGACCGGTCAGCGGGTCATGCATCTGTCTGTATCTGATACCCGCCTTGTTCTTGGAACTAGGAATACAGTCATCTATGATGTATATGGAATTTCTCAATTTATGTTCAGATGTATACAGTTTCTGGCAGATAATGTCATAAACTCTTTCGCCCTCAAGTGATTCATGTGCCTGGCACCAGTTTGAATACTCAAGCTTCTGAGAATATGGATCGATCCAGGCGAGAAACTCCTTTTCAAGTTCCTCACTGCTGGTGACATTAAACATCTCAAAAGCCTTGGAGTTTGCATATGTCAGCCTGTCCTTATCATCGAAACATACAAGGATGAGATTGATAGATCTCATGGCCTGCTGTAATAATGTAACAAGTTTTTCATTTGTTAATGCAGTATCCGTAAATGAATCTCTATATCCTATTAGATTTCCAAAGCGAAAATAAGCATCATCGTTGAACATATATTTCTTCCTTAGTTTAAAAGTTACGGCTTATTAATATAACATAGGTGCGTAATTCTATCCATTATTAATAAAACCGAACTTTAAGTAATTAACGTGTAATTGTATAGATAAATATACTACATAAATGAAAAAAATTAAATCTCTGCTATTTGTTTAATAATTTAATTTTTTTATTACTATCATAACTAATTATTTATCAAATAATTAAAAGCAGATATGCAGCACCAATTATTTCAAAAAAGTTAAGGGATTCGGCAAATCAGAATAATCGCCGTTTGAGTATAAAAAAACACACAATGTGTAATCACATCATGTGTAAAATTCAAATCAAAAGATGAGGCTGACGGGATTCGAACTCGCGACAACTTGATTAAAAGTCAAGTGCTCTACCGACTGAGCTACAGCCTCATGTCCAGGGCCAGTTGGATTCGAACCAACGAATGCAGGCGTCAAAGGCCTGTGCCTTACCGCTTGGCGATAGCCCCACTTTAGCCTGCTGGCTAAGGGTGGGTACCGGAACTCGAATCCGGGATCTCCAGAACCACAATCTGGCGCGATAACCAACTACGCTATACCCACCATATTACGGCCGCTCTCGCGAACCTTTATTGTTGTCTCTCTTAAGAGAGAAATGAGCCAGAAGGGATTCGAACCCCCGACCCACGGCTTAGAAGGCCGTTGCTCTATCCAGCTGAGCTACTGACTCATTCGCTTTTTGTGTGTTGCTCTCTTCAAGCGACTCAGTTATTCTAGCGAATACCCAAGGGAATGTCAACAACAAATTTGAAATTTTTGATTTATTTTTTCAAAAGACTCAGAAACCGCATAAAACCGTGGTTTTTGCCATATAAAAAATAGCTTCCTCCTGAAATAATCTTATTCAACGACACCGAAAGTCATCTGTAACACACAATGTGTAAAAACCCCGATGTTAAATATCTTATTATCTATCCTGGTTTCTACTGAAGTATAACACTGCCAACACTTTCTACTTCGACAATAAGATAAAAATAATAAGTGGAAGCCATACTGACTTCCACTTAATTATACGAAAACTGTTATTCAGTGACTCCATAGTCATACTGACATAGGAAATAATCGCATTTATGAATAAAACTTCTATATCAGTGTGTAAGATCGTATGCTTCCTGGCAAAGCTTTGTGATGCCATCCCAATCCTTGGCAGCAACCATATCCTTCTTACATACCCATGTTCCGCCAACGCTGATGATCTTGTCAAATCCAAGATACTCGTTAACATTGTCGACATTTACTCCACCTGTAGGCATGAACTTAATCTGTGGGAATACGCTTGCAAGAGACTTGATAGTCTTCAGTCCACCGTAGTTTCCTGCAGGGAAGAACTTAACCATTGGAAGGTTATATCTTAATGCATTGGTGATATCTGTTGGTGTACATGTTCCCGGGCAATATGCTACTCCATGTCCGATAGCGCACTGTGCTACTTCATCTGAGAATGATGGTGCTACGATAAACTGCGCGCCTGCCTTGATGGCACGTGTGCACTGCTCACGGTCGATAACTGTTCCTGCACCTACAACTACATTAGGGCACTCCTTAGCGATACGTGCAATAGCATCAGCTGCTGCAGGTGTTCTGAATGTAACCTCAGCCATAGGAAGCTTACCTGCCTCGAGAGCTCTTGCAAGAGGAACCGCATCCTCAACATCATCGATAACTACTACAGGACAAACCTTTACTTCAGCGAGCTTCGCCATAAATTCTTCTTGTGTCATAACATATCTCCTTTATAAATGTTGTGCCGTAAGTTACGGCAACAAAGTCTGTATAAATCATACAAGTGGCAGAAATCCCCACTTACATGTGGCACACAACAATACAGATATTAAGTGCGTCACATACCGCAAACGCTTTTGTGTAACCGCTTACAGAAATCAATTATATATGATTATCATTGTTGTTACAAGAGCAAATTAGCTTTGTATTGTATTTTATTTAACCGGTTTACATATTCTAAAAACAGCCCTTCCGTTTTTCGAAGAAGGGCTAAACCATAAACATTATATAACGTGAGTGTCAACAGTATTTGCCACTCACCGATTAGCGCCAACGTACACATTCGTTTGCTACGTGCAAGCACGTGATTTGGTACTTTTGACCCTTAAATCATTAAATCAATGCATCATCTTTCCAGATATACCTGATGATAGGTGAATTCACCATCCTCACTTATATCTATCACCATATATGAAGGGCGGCGATCCATCTGTCTCGGATAGCTGATAGACCCCGGATTCAGGCATGTGACGCCATTCACAATCTTAAGGAAAGGCCTGTGAGTATGTCCGAACATGGCAATATCACAGCCCCTTGACTTTGCTTCCTCAGAAAGATTGTTGAGATCCATATTCACGCCATAGTAGTGACCGTGAGTCATGAAGCACTTGTGCTTTCCAAACTCCGCCACTATATCCCTCGGCAGTTCCGTAAAGAAGTCATTATTACCCTGAACAAAGTAGCACTTCACTCCATCTCCGGCATACTGCTGTATCATACCCTCTGTTCCCTCGGAATCTCCAAGGTGAATAAGATAATCTATCATCCCGAGACGACTGAGGACCTTTTTCAGATTTTTGTCGTCACGATGAGAATCACTTACGACGAGGATGGTCTGAAAGGGGCGGACAAGTCCGCTTACCTCCTCATTCTCGGGGAATGCTGCCTGATTTATTCCCCTTTTCTTATCATCTGCAAAGACTTTTTTGAGAAGATCTCTCATGGCTCTGAGAGCCTTGCCTCTATGGGACATGCTGTTCTTCTCCTCCGGAGTTAGTTCTGCCGATGTTCTGCCAAGCTCCGGCAGATAAAGGATAGGATCATATCCGAATCCGTTCTCACCCTTTGGCTCATCCGCAATAAGCCCCTCGAATATGCCTTCCGTATGGAAAACACGTCCGTCTGCAAAAACAGCGCAGATATTGCATGTAAAATGCGCCGCTCTCTCATCTCCCTCAGCGAATCTGAGTTCATGGATGATACGGGCATTCTTGACATCATAGGAAGTATCTTCTCCCAGATATCTCGCACTGTAGATGCCGGGAAGTCCAAACATATAGTTTACGCAGAGTCCCGAGTCATCAGACATGATAATGTCATCATCCCTTAGCATACCGTGTGCCAGCATATAGCTTCTGATCCCGGCCGCCTTAAGCTCAGCATTGTCTGCAAATGTCTTGCCCGTTTCCACAGGTTCAAAATCTATGCCCAGTTCACTCTTCGCAACTATATCGTTAGCGACTTCTCCGAGGATCTGTCTTACCTCGATGATCTTGTTTTTATTATGTGTGGCAAAAATAATTCGCATAATTTTGTCTCTTTCTGAATGTATATTCGGGGCATGTATTCTTACATTCCGGTGCTTTTCTTCAGCTGTAATACATATGTACTAATGCAAGTCTCTTCGGCCGAACGACATAAGCGTTCAATCATACTATACCCCCGCATCATTTAATGATACCGCAGAAACAGCAATTCATAAAAGACAAAATCAGAAATTTTTTCAAATATTGATAGGTGAGTGTCAAAACATTTACCACTCACCTATCAGCGCCAATGCACACATTCGTGTGTGATGTGCCGCTGACATCATATCGTGCTCTTTACATCAGCCGAGATACTTTACAAGTGTGGCTCTCACTGCGCCGGCACCTGCGATTTCTTCCTTGAAAAGCTCTTCTATTCTCTCACCGAGACCGACCTGATAGAGATCTGATCCGAAAATGTTTGCATTGGAAAGAACAGGTTTTAACTTATCACCAACAGTCTCAGGTTTTCCAAATTCGATGCCGCTGAGAGCCTCTGTAAGCGAATCAAGCATAGGATCTGATGAGCGCTCAAATGCTTCGCCATTGTCATTTATGCCAAGAAGGTATCTGAGCCAGCCTGCGATGGCAAGAGGGATAGCCTCAAGCTTCTTTGCATCGCCGTACTTTGCAACATAGCTCTTGATGGTCTCGCCGTAACGGATTCCAACCTTCTGCGATGTGTCTGTTGCAATACGCTGAGGTGTATCCGGCATAAACGGGTTAGGAATACGCTCGTTGATGACTTCATTAACGAAAGCCTCAGGTGAGAGGATGCCCGGATCTGTAACTACCGGCATGCCCTCTACAGGTCCGATACGGTGTACCAGTTCCTTTAACTCCTTGTCCTTCATCTCGTCAGCGATAAGGTCATAGCCGAGTACACATCCGTAAACAGCAAGCGCTGTGTGAAGAGGGTTAAGGCAGGTTGTTACCTTCATTCTCTCTACCTTATTGACAGTGTCACGATCTGTCATGTAAACGCCGGCCTTCTCAAGTGCAGGACGTCCGTTAGGGAACTTGTCCTCGATAACGAGATACTGAGGGCCTTCTGCATTAACGAAAGGTGCAATGTAGGTGCGCTTTGATGTGATAACCGGAGCCATATCCTCGATTCCAAGCTTCTCAAGCTCTGCTTCAACGGACTCAGCCGGTCTCGGTGTGATCTTGTCAATCATTGACCATGGGAATGCCACAAACTTCTCATCCTTAAGATATGAAATGAAATCAGCCGGAACAAAGCCCTTTTTCTCCCATTCCTCTGCCATGGTAACGATAGAACTCATAAGCTTCTCGCCGTTATGTGAGCAGTTATCGCAGCTTACGATGGCAACAGGATACTTTCCTGCCTTGAAACGTTCGAAAAGAAGTGCTGTTACGATAGCCATGGCAGCCCCCGGTTTCTCGGGACCGTTGTCGATATCTGCCTGAACGAATGGAAAATACTCGCCGGAAGCATTCTTAAGCGCATAGCCCTTTTCTGTAATGGTAAAGCTTGCCATCTGGAAGTCAGGGTTTGTGAAGATTTCCTTGAGACGGTTCCAGTCAGCCGGAACCTGAGACTGAGCCTTGATGGCTTCAGTAAGGGAACCGATAACCTGCTTCTCTGTTGAACCGTCTGCTTTTAATGTTACGCCCAGTACGAGATTGTCATATGGAGTATATATCTTGTCCACTACATCGAAGTCAAATGTCTCTACACATGTGATTCCCTTATCAAGAGCACCTTCCTCGATAAGTCTGTCAGCAATTCCGCCGATAAAGATACGGAAAATGTTTCCGATTCCGAAGTGTACCCATACAGGTGATTTCTTTGTATTCTCAGCTACCTTTTCAATGTCGTAGGCAGGAAGCTTTACTCCTGCCTTCTGCCATGCTTCTTTGTCCTTTAATCCATCAAGAGTTAAATGCATTTTAGTTTCCTCCAAGTCTCTTCTCACTCTTCTCGATTGCTTCCCAGAGTCCCTGAATGTATGTAGCACCGAGGGCTCTGTCATAGAGGCCGTATCCCGGCATAACACCCGGCTTGCCAACCTCATCCCAGATGTTTCTTCCGTGGTCAGGTCTGATAGGACCATCGAAGCCTGTCTCGTAAAGTGCACGAACGATTTCATACATGTCGAAGTTTCCGTCGCTTGAGATATGGCATGCCTCCTGGAAGTCGTAGTTCTCACGTGATGTATCATTGAATCTTAAGTTTCTTACATGAGCAAAATGTATACGTCCCTTAAGTACACGGATCATGTGAGGAAGATCATTCTCAAGGTTGGTACCGTATGAGCCCGAGCAGAATGTAACACCGTTATGAACATCATCAACTGCCTTCATGAGACGAAGGATGTTTTCCTCAGAGTTAATGATTCTTGTAAGACCGAATACTGACCATGCAGGATCATCAGGATGAATAGCCATCTTGATATCGTACTTGTTACATACAGGCATGATTGCTTTAAGGAAGTATACAAGGTTCTCAAAAAGCTTTTCGCCGTCAACATCCTTGTACATATCGAAGAGGTCCTTGAGCTTGGCCATACGCTCAGGCTCCCATCCGGGAAGAACTGTGCCCTGAGACATCTTCTCCATCGATGAAGCAAGGTCTGAAGGGTCGATGGCATCGATAGCCTTCTGGCTGTATGCAAGAACTGTAGACCCGTCAGGATTCTTACGGGCAAGTTCTGTTCTTGTCCAGTCAAATACAGGCATGAAGTTGTAGCATACAAGATGAATGTCTTCCTTACCAAGATTCTCAAGAGTCTCGATGTAGTTTGCGATGTACATGTCACGATCCTTATCGCCAACTTTTATGGAATCACAAACGTTAACTGACTCGATACCGCTGATGTGAAGACCTGCAGCCTCAACCTCTTCCTTTAAAGCGTGGATTCTCTCCTGTGACCAGACCTCACCGGGAGTTGTATCATAAAGTGTTGTGATAACACCGGTCACTCCGGGAATCTGTCTGATCTGCTGTAAGCTGATGGAATCAAACTTTGAACCATACCAACGAAATGTCATTTCCATAACGAAAATCTCCTTTTTGTATAATGCTTTTTCATTTGAGGGCAGTCGGCGTTGTATTCATCTTCTGTACTTAATTCACATATAAGAAATACCTGCATTGCATTCGCAAAAAACGGTCTTTCATACATGACACAATGCAGAATCAGCTCAATTCATATAGAGCGGATAATACAATGATGTAATACAGGGAAACTTATATCCCGCAGTTCACCGGGGTACATCTCGTAATGAATGACGATATCCTCTGCCTCTCAAAGTGTATACCAGTTTTTACTGTTTCATGGTAATTCGATTTCAGAACATTGTCAACATTGTTTTAATATTTCCACCATATATTTTTTGCTATTCCTGATTTACAATAGCATTGTTTTTATGTATACCACATCGGCTCATTGGAGAAGTCACTTGATTTCAGCTCTTTTTTACTTTATTTTAGATATATATTTGTATACCAGATCGTGAGGTTTCTTATGGACAAGTTGAGCACAAATAAAAGTGATACCAGAAATGATTCCATCGAAGCGCCAAAGCTTCCGGATGAGATTCATTACTATCTATGGAATAAAATCGCAACACTGGAATTAAAACCCGGTGTGAAGCTTAGCGAGTTAGGTCTTGCCGAACAGTTCAAATGCAGCCGTATCCCTGTTCGCGAAGCAGTTCGTCGTCTGAATGTGGAAGGAGCACTTGACTCTCAGCCCCAGAGAGGAAGCTTTGTCAGCAAGATTAACTTTGAGGAAGTCAGAAAGGTTCGTTATCTCAGAGAAGTCCTGGAAACAAGAGTGGTTCTGGACGCCTACGATGCCGGACTTTTAACTCCTCTCATCCCTCTGCTCCGCGGTATGGTGAGGGATCAGAAAAATCTGATTTCCTTTAATGAGCTTGAAAAGCTTACGGAACTTGATACACAGTTCCATGATTTCTTCTATCATTTACAGAATAAGGAATTTGTTCAGTCCCATACGGGAAGACACGACATCCATTACATCAGAGCAAGACGTTTTGCACTGGGAATAGAGCGAAGCGACAAACAGCGCTATGATGACAGCATTAACATAGTTCTTCAGCACGAACGGATGATAGATGCCATAGAGAAGAAAGACAGAACCGCCCTTTCGGATGAGCTGATACTCCACTTCAGGAACATTAACCATACATTGGAAAATATTGTGAATAACGAAGAGTTCAGCGAGTATTTCGAGTGATATGATGGTATGAGTGTCCAAAAGACCGCGGCAAAACAAAATATTGCACATATGTATGCGTGCAACAGCCCTCATGTATTGGTACTTTTTTCTTAGTTAAACGTTTTCGTGACTATAATGTTCACTAATTGACGTTTTCAAATGTTAAAGAATTAATAAATTTGACTAAATTTACAAAAAAGGTATAATTGTATACATCGAATAAAAACTAGATCATTGACAGATGTTGTGTCAGGTTTTCAGCAGCCTGGCATGCAAAGTCAGCCCATTCGCGAAGCGAAAATCCAATGGACTGATGTTCCGGAAAGAGGTACGAAGATGAAGGAGTATTTTGACTTAAAAGGTCAGGTAGCAATTGTTACAGGATGTTCTACAGGTCTTGGTGTTCAGATGGCCAAAGCACTTGCAAATCAGGGTGCATCCATTGTCCCTGTAGCCCGTCGCCAGGATAAGATCGAGGAAGTTGCCCAGGAACTCACCAAAGAATTCGGCGTTGAGACATTACCTATACGTTGTGATATTACAAGCACAGAGATGGTTGAAGAGCTTATAGACAAGGTTCTTGAGAAGTTCGGAAAGATAGATATTCTCATCAACAATGCAGGTACCGGCGCAGTTGCTCCGGCTGAAGATATCACTGACGATCAGTTCTATAACGAAATCAATATCGACCTTTTCGGTTCATTCAGAGTTGCCCGTGCAGTTGCCAAGAAAGCTATGATTCCTGCAGGATACGGTCGTATCATCAACATAGCTTCCATGTACGGTCTTGTCGGAAACAAGATTGCTCCTGCAAGTCCATATCACGCAGCAAAGGGCGGTGTTGTAAACCTTACAAGAGCACTTGCTGCTGAATGGGGCAAGAACGGTATCACTGTAAATGCTATCTGTCCCGGTTATTTCTGGACTCCGCTCACAAAGGAAACTCTTGATTCAGAGTGGTTCAAAGAGTATGCAAAGGGCGCCATCCCTATGGAGCGTTACGGCAAGGAAGGCGAGCTTGATACTACTGCCATCTTCCTTTCATCAAAGGCATCAGCTTATGTAAATGGTGTTATGATTCCGGTTGACGGCGGATACACAGCTATTTAAGAGAATTTTTCATTATTCAAAGGCGGTTCTTCTCGACGAGATGAACCGTCTTTTTAGTTCGAGAAAAGCTTTAATTGCGTTCCCTTAGTATTTTACATAAAACCCTTTCAGATCCGGATATGGTGACACATAAGTCCGGACCAGCATATAATTTTGTGTATTTTCATTGTCTTAAATTATTCAAATAGTATAATAAAGTTGATAAATAATGGCATGATTGTTAACTAATTATGGAGATTTGATCAGAAATGAATAAACCGCGAGGACCATACATTTCTATACAGACAAAGTTTGCTGTTCTGATTCTGGCATGCACTTTGTTCACAACAACGATCATTGGAAGCGTTGGATTAAATGCTTCTGTCAAGCTTGTTGACTCTTCTTCCGTAAAAATCCTGAATCTTACAGCTTCGGATTCTGCCAATTATCTCAATAACAAGATGCACAACATGGAGCAGTTTGTCCAAAGAAATTCAAGATATGCGGCAGCACGGATAGACCAGTGGCAAAGCCTGAAAAAGCCTCTATACAGAAGAAAGTACCTTTCCGATATGGAGGTTGCTTTGGCCTACATGACCAGCTATGATGACAGTATTTTTTCATATTATTTTCAGCTTGATCCTGATATTTCTTCCGGTGTTTCCGGCTTCAGCTATTTCCGTACGGCCAATGAAGACGATTTTATCAAATATCATACTGTCGACTTTACCAATTACGACGAAGAATCTCCGGAAGTCAGTTGGTTCTATCAGGCAAAGTATGCAGGAACCGACCTTTGGATCAGGCCCCACTATGATGAGAACTACGATAATTTCATGATTTCCTACGTTAAACCGGTATACAAAGACGGTGTGTTCATAGGTGTTATGGGAATGGATCTTAATTTCACAAGCATCATTGACTATCTTGACAGTATTGAACCTTATACCGGAAGTGTAGCCGGTCTTGTCGATACAAAAGGGCATGTAGTTCATCACAGATATCTCAAAACAGGAATGAATCTCGGTTCTGTCTCTCCTGAAACCACCAGGATCACCCAGCGTATCAGGACTGAGAATAAGAGTGAAGAGCCGGTTGATTTTCAGTATACCGGAACATCATACAAGGTTATCTGGAGAACTCTTGAAAACAATATGAAGCTGGTGATAACCGCTCCCTCAGATTCCATTAATGCCGAAAAAAGCGCTTTTATAACAAGAATGATATCCGCATCGATCATGATAACACTTGCCTTCTTTCTTCTAACCATGGTCATGGTGCAGCATATCATCAATCCAATAAAGAAGCTCAGGGCTTTCGCCTCCGGAATCTCAGAGGGCAAGCTTGATCTTCAGATGACACCGGAGTCCAACGATGAGATAGGTGATCTCACCGCAAGTGTTTCAAAGAATGCGAAGGAACTTAAGCAATATATCGAACAGGTCAAGGTTCTTGCCTACAGAGATGCTCTTACAGGAGCAAAGAGCAAAATCGCCTATCAGGAGTATGTGAATAATGCTTCCATAATGATGAAAAGTCGCACAAAGCCTTTCTCCATCATTGTTTTCGATATCAACAATCTCAAGAAGGTTAATGATCTTTACGGGCACACTTTGGGTGACCGGTATATCATTAACTGCTGTTACTGTTTCAGGAAGAATTTTATTCACAGTCCGTTTTTCAGAATCGGCGGCGATGAGTTTGTGGTTTTTCTGTACGATACCAATGATTATGATGAGCGTTACGCTATTTTGGAAAATATAGAGCAGGAGATGTTTGCAAAGGATGATCCTGATAATCCGATTGAGAACAGAATCTCTGCGGCTTATGGTATCGCGGATTTTGATCCGGAGACTTCGCCGATGAATATGACTTTTGATGAGCTGTTCGATATCGCGGATGAAAGGATGTACGAAAAGAAGCGTGCGATGAAGGGCGAACTGTAAACCTTGTTCAAGTTTATTTTGAAATGGTACGAAAAATGCAAGTGGCGCGCACCGGCCCACTCGATTGAAAGAACAAACTTTCTTCCATAGTTCGTACTGTTCGCACTAAAGTGCGTACTGTACGAACATGTCAGTCAGTCTGTTCTTTCAACTCGCAAGCCTTGGCGCACATCCCCTTGCTTTTTTCTCACATATATTCCGATGATGCATAACACGCACACCTTCACCGGAGATGAAGAATAAAGTAGGATAACGCCGATGGCATCCTTTTATAAAACGTTAGCTGAGGACACGAAAAATCATAATAGAACCCCTTAGATAAATTTAGTGAATTTTCCTTGACACCCTCGTCAATGCCGGAGTTTTCATCAGGAAAACCCGGCAATTGGCGAGGGCTTAATTTATCTTAGGGGTTCTGTTATAGATTTTTCTTCCGCAAGCTTCCCGTTTTTTAAAGGATGCCTCTGGCGCTATCCTCACAAACAGTTCAACTGCTTAATTTCAATATTTATCAGAAAACAGAATTTCCTTTACGCTTTTGTGACAGTGATCACAATCTTGCCTGTGTAGGTTCCTGCCTTGATGTCTGTCTTCTTACCGTCTACTGTCATCTCCAGCTTATATCCTGAAGGTGCTGTTATGGAAGCATTGTCCTCAATGGTGAGACTTCCAAGGTATGAATCGTGTGTCACTGTCCATACTGAGTCTCCCGAGAATGTTGCACTGATGCCGAAGTTTCCTTCTGCTCCATAATAGTTTCCGTTAAGGCTTGTGGTCTCGCCCTTTGAATTTGTGTAGCTGAGGCCATCAACATCCCAAAGACCGTTTGAACCGTCTGCGAATGAACCTGTAAAGTCAGAGTTCTTAAATGTTACTGTAAGTGATGATGAACGGCTGCCGCTCATGCCTTCAACTACTCTTTCGATGTCACCTTCGTTCCAGATGATGCCTGATGCGTCAGAATCCTCGAAGGTGATTACAGGTGCCGAACCCGCTTCCGATGCTATAAGGTAGTTGTAATCATCGCCGTTTGTATTTTCAAACTTTGAATTTGTAAAAAGAAGGTTTTCACCTGCTGCCTCAAATTCCATCACAGAACTTACAGTTCCGCCGTATGCGCTGCCCACAACAAGGTACGGAACATCTGAATAGTCTGTGGTTCCTGTATAAGCCCCGGCTGAGTAGTTATAATAGGTGTTATCAAGTACAGAGCTTCTTAACTTTGTATCCTCTGTGTATGTCTCACCTGCAATTTCGCTTAATGTCTCAAGAAGTTCCTTCTTTGCAGAATCCGATACATCGTAATTCTCACAAAGCTGTCCGATGGTCATGTCTGCATCACTCATCATATAGTGCATGAGTTCTGTGCTTCCGGATGCCTTCTCCCAGGCGTCTGCAGCGGCCCTGGCCTTTGCACCTGTGATGTAGTTTGACATGCTCTTTGCTGCGCGGACTGTAACATTATCAAAGATTGAAGTTGAATCGGTGTTGATACCTCCGCGGTTCTTGATACCCATGACACCTTCAAGTATCGTGTTCTTCATCTTATAGGTTCCGCCTGATGCGATAACCGCTGCGGCATCAGCCTTTGAAATGAAGCTTGAGTCCTCTGCTGTTATTACGCCGCCTCCGATAACATAAGCGCCGGCTGAACGATTACCGTAAACTGTTGCAGAGAAGTTCTTTACGTCTACAACACCGTTACCGAAGTCATTGGCAAGAGCTGAGGCCTGGCCTACCGAATAGCTGCCGTCGATACCTGTTGTACCGGTAACATCCTCCAGGTAAGCGTATCCGCCGTAAACAACGTCTGCCACGTGATTGTTCCAGCCTTCGAGAGTAAAGTCAGCATTATATACATAAACCGATGCTGTGTCTGACTTCGCATCACTTTCGCCGGTCTTTGTGCCGGAGCCGCCTGCGATGACACCGTTTGCTCCGTCTCCGTTGGCATAGAATGTGCTGGTTTCGCCGTCAGTGCTGCCTACTGTCACGATACCACCGTTTGTTGCATAAAGAAGTGCATTCATGCCCCACTCCATGGCGATCTCAACATTGTAGCTTGAGAGGCCTGTAAGGTAAGACATCTTCGCCCAGTTGGCACTTGCTGTTGAAGTTCCGTTAATGTGTGAAACCGTAATGCTTGCGTAGTCGTCGGCCCAGACAAGAGAACGCTCTTCGTTAGCTTCTGCTCCGATGGCATCGCCGTCCTTTGATGTATCTATGGTAAGGTCATCCTCTTTCACATCCTCGGACTCTCCGCTTGCCTTCACAACACTGTCTGCAAAGCTCAGATATATCGGATTCAGAGTGTCTCTTGCAGTGAGACCGTCAAGATTCTCATTGTCACTCTTTATGACTGTGGAATCATATGAGTAGTTTACTGAGTATGGAGAGTAGTAGATAATGTCTACGTCGCCGTCATTATCAGTATCCTCATAGCTCATGTAACGGTAATTTCCGGAGCCTGTTGCCGGAAATGCTCCGGTTATGGCATCCTTTTCAACCTCTTCACCGGTCTTTACATCGTATGCCTTGACATTCTTGTCAAGAGTCACCTTATCACCGTTAATATAGTAGCCTTCCTCGAACTTGAGCACTGACTTAAGTTTACTGTAGGACTCATCTGACTCAATCTTCTCTTTCAGTTCCTTTGCGTCATCATTTGACAGATACCAGAGAGTCTTTGTAAGGTCTGCCGCCTTAACTTTGTCCTTGAAATCATCAAAGATCTCCACCTTCTCCTCTTCCGCAACATATGCGTCTCCGGAGAATGTTACAGTTGAGCCGGAAACATTAACATCAGTTGCTTCACCGCTGGCACTTACTGCAATTGCAGTGATGTCGTCTGTGCCGATCGAGTAATTCTTGTCAGATGAAACATTAAGGTAGGTTCCACCGGCAATGGCTGCCGATTCTGAATTCTCAAGCTCCACAGTGATAAGCTCTGTACCGCTTGTGACTACGTCCTTGCCACCTGCACGAGTCTTCGTGGTGCTTTCAGGGAGATAAAGGACAGCATTACCGCTTGACTGGAAAGCCGCGTCATCAATGTTTACATCAGGGTTAGCAAATGAAATGATGGTTGCTGTGTTAAGGTCATAGAATGCCCACTCGGAAACCGTTTCCACCGTATCCGGAACGTAAACCGCCATGATCTCACTGTGGTGGCCGAATGCCTGGGCCGAAATCTCTGTCACGGGCGCACCGCCGAGAACTGACGGGATGATGACAACGGCCGAATCCTTACCTGCATAGTAGGTGATGGTACTTGTCACCTTTTTGTTCTCACCCTCTCCCGTTGTGATGACATCAAAGGACCAGTCGCCCTCGGTTACGGAAACCTTTGTACTTGTCTCCTGTGCTCCCGGCATTCCTCCTGGGCCTCCAGGACCGCCCGGGCCTCCGCCAGGCATTCCGTCAGGGGCCTCCCCCGGTGCTCCATCAGGGGCATTTGAGTTTTCCTCCTGTATGCCCGTTCCGGCTTCAGAAGATGTATTATCTTCAGCGGAAGCTGTTGTCGCCTCAGGGATAGAAGTCACGCCGCAGGCAGTAAGACCGGAAGTGCTTAATGCCACAGCCATTACATATGGAAGTACCTTGATATTTTTTCTCTTCATATATGATGTCCTTTCCGAACGCTTTAAAATCATGTGGGTGTCAAAAGCAGTTGCACTCACTGATCATACCTCAGTGCACAGATTAGTGTGAAATGAGCTGCACCGATTAATGTTTTGCAACAAGTTCTCACGTAATCTAACAATTCAATCTGAAAGGAAACTGAAAAAACAATTAAAATAATGAACACATGACGTGAATGTCAAAAGCATTTGCCACTCACCGATTAGCGCCGGTGCACACAAAGTATCATATTCCCAGCCAATAACTTCATGTTATAGCCAGAAGTGCAAAACGCATACAGGCATATCATAAATTTATATCATAACTTATTTTATATGGATTACTTGACGCTTTAAAGTGTTAATGTTACGATAATCGGGCAATCAAATATACGTAGAAGTTATTAGAAAAGTGGTTTCTATTACCGTAGGTTTCATACGGAACCTGCAAAACAGCAAACCTGCCGAAGGAGTAAAACTCTCAGGAGTCTGTAAAGACGGAGACTAATAACGGAGTGAACTCTGGAGAAACTCTTTAAAGAGTGCCGAAGGTGCAAAGGCACAGGACTTGTTCCTGCCCCAATCTCTCAGGCAAAAGGACAGAGATATTCAATGATGTAAAAACTGATCGTATTTGAATTTTATGATACAGCATATCAAGCGCGATAGTACACATAGCGCAGATTAGTGAGTGACCTGACTGTTGACACTCTTATCATTTTATTCTTAATCGACATAGCATTTCGCTCATTATCATTACACCATGATCAATCCCCATAACACTTGTTTTGTGAGGATTCAGTTTCAGGAAAAGCTTTTACAGATCCTTGAGACCATGTTTTCCTGACAGGAGCTGCCGTCATTTTACATCTCAGAAGTGGCAGGTTTATAGTTCAGAACCGGTCATACATATCACCCGCTTATGCGGTATCTCAACACTTTCTCATTTTTCTGTTTATTCCGTATTTTATCATTACTCCTTATATTCTTTTAGCTTCATCATTTTAAAGGGGAGTATGTAATGATGGACGCACTTAACAACATCGTATCGATTCTGGATGACAAAGTATGGTTTATCCTTCTTTTTCTGCTTGTAGGAAGCGGAGTTTATTTTTCCATCCGTACTAATTTCGTTCAGATTCGCAGATTTCCGCATGCGTGGAACAGAGTATTCGGAAATTTTTCCATGAAGGGTGAAGCTTCCGGAAATGACGGAATGAGTTCTTTCCAGGCACTTGCTACAGCAATCGCCGCTCAGGTAGGTACCGGTAATATCGCAGGTTGCGCAACAGCACTTGTTGGCGGTGGTCCGGGCGCAATCTTCTGGATGTGGGTTGCAGCATTCTTCGGCATGGCTACAATTTACGGCGAGGCTGTTCTTGCTCAGAAAACCAAAACCAAGGACGAGCACGGTGAAGTTATCGGCGGTCCGGTCTACTACATTACCAAAGCATTCACAGGCGGGTTCGGAAAGTTCCTTGCAGGATTCTTTGCCGTTATGATCATTCTTTCACTCGGCATCATGGGAAACATGGTTCAGTCAAACTCCATCAGTGATGCATTTTTCAATGCTTTCGGCGCGCCAAAGTGGATCATCGGTGTGTTTGTGGCTATCGTTTCTGCATTTATCTTCGTTGGCGGAATCGGTCGTATCGCTTCTTTCACTGAGAAGGTTGTTCCATTCATGGCAGGTCTTTACATTATTGCAGCAATCGTGATCATTGCCATCAATCATGCCAATATCATCCCCGCTGTGGTTTCTATCTTCACCGGAGCATTTACTCCACAGGCTGTTGCAGGTGCAGGCACAGGTATCACAGTACGTCAGGCACTCCGTCTCGGTGTTGCCCGTGGTCTTTTCTCCAACGAAGCAGGTATGGGTTCAACTCCTCACGCACATGCTCTCGCCAAAGTAAAGAATCCTCAGGAGCAGGGTGAGGTCGCTATGGTAGGTGTATTCGTAGATACTTTCATCGTACTTACACTTACAGCTCTTGTAATCCTCTCATCAGGCGTTCTCGGTTCATCAGTACCTTATGCAGGTGAGATCACCGGTACTCCAGTCGCACAGCTTGCATTCTCAACAGGTTTCGGCGGTTTCGGACCTATGTTCGTAGCCATCTGTCTTCTGTTCTTTGCATTCTCAACCATCATTGGATGGTTCCTTTTTGCAAGACAGAATGTGACATATCTCTTCGGAAAGAAAGCTGTTATTCCTTTCGCTGTTGTTGATGTGGTTTTCATTTTCATCGGATCACTTTTAAAGGTTGAATTCGTTTGGAACCTTCAGGATCTTTTCAACGGAGTCATGGTTATCCCTAACCTTCTCGCACTTATCGTTCTTTCAGGTGCGGTTGCGACACTGTCTCACGGAAAAGACGTGGATCTTGATTCAAAGGAAGAGCGTAAAAGCGCTTAATAAGAAATGATGAAGAACCTGTGGGGCATCCCCTCGCAGGTTCTGTTTTTTTATGTTCAGATATGAAATATGCTTTTTACTTTAATCATTGCAAAAGCCGGTGTCCATCCGTTAAAAAGCGGGGCGCTTGTGGCGGAAAAATTAAAAATTGAACCCTAAGAGGCAGTAGGCCCTCGCCAATATTTGAGTTTTCCCGATGAAAACTCAAACTTGTCGAGGGTGTCAAGGTAAATTACACCAACTGCCTCTAAGGGTTCGATTTATATTTTTCACGTCCTCAGCTTAACGCTTTTAAACAGACGGACACCGGCTTTGTTCTGCCTGTCCCAAACAAAAGAGTCATCTAAGTTACTACGATATGATTATTTTCCATTAGAGCTGTCAACGTCAGGGTACGAATTTTCATATTGATTGATGCTTCACATGGAAAATTCGATACGAGAAATGCCACAATCAGTACCTTTTAAATTCTCATTTTATTCCGGCGTGCCACTCCTGAAGTGACTTTATCTTGTTCTCTCCGTGCTCCTTCACATACTTTATTCCCTCAGCCGCAGCCTTTGCTGCCGCAACTGTAGTGATATAAGGGATCTTCGCCTTGATGGCAGATTTACGAAGATAACTGTCATCATGGATACTATCCTTTCCTATCGGCGAGTTGATGACGAGATCGATCTTTCCGTTGGTTATCAGATCCATGATATTTGGACGTCCTTCATAAAGCTTCTTTACTTTCTCAGCAGGTACTCCGGCTTCTGTAATAAGCTTATGAGTATTATCCGTAGCTACGATGCTGAAACCTGCCGCATGGTACATTTCCGCAACCTCTGCTGCATACTTATGATCTCTTGTATTCAATGAGATAAGGACTGTTCCTTCAAGCGGAAGCTCAGCTCTTGCACCCTCTTCTGCCTTGAAGAAAGCTTCACCTGTGGTTTCCGCAAGTCCCAGAACCTCTCCTGTAGAACGCATCTCAGGTCCAAGTATCGGGTCAACCTCCGGGAACATATTGAACGGGAATACCGCTTCCTTCACACCGTAATACGGTATATTCTTATCTGCAAGTGTCGGAACAGGAGATGGCCTTCCGGTAAGTTCCCCTGTGATAATGTCTACTGCAAGAGGCACCATGCTGATACCGCAAACCTTTGAAACCAGAGGTACGGTACGTGAAGCCCTCGGGTTTGCTTCGATGACATAAACCTTTCCGTCTTCTATCGCATACTGCATGTTCATAAGTCCCACAACATGCATTTCCTCAGCTATCTTTCTTGTGTACTCCTTGATGGTCTCAAGGTTCTCCTTCGGAATATGCCTTGAAGGAATGATGCAGGCAGAGTCGCCTGAGTGTATACCCGCAAGCTCAATATGCTCCATAACTGCCGGCACGTAAGCATGGGTTCCGTCGCTGATGGCATCAGCCTCACACTCCATTGCATTGTTGAGGAAACGATCAATAAGTATAGGTCTGTCAGGTGTTACTCCGATGGCAGCATTCATATAGTCTGTGAGAGTATCGTCATCATAAACCACTTCCATACCTCGACCGCCAAGGACGAAGGATGGACGAACCATAACAGGATATCCAATCTTATGAGCCACATCCAGTGCTTCCGATACCGTGGTTGCCATACCGGCTTCAGGCATAGGGATTCCCAGCTTATCCATCATCTTACGGAAGAGATCACGATCTTCTGCCAATGCTATAACCTCCGGACTGGTGCCGAGAATCTTTACACCGTTCTTCTCGAGACTTTCTGCAAGATTAAGCGGAGTCTGACCACCAAACTGAGCGATGACACCAACGGGCTTTTCCTTCTTATAAATACTCAAAACATCTTCAAGAGTGAGTGGTTCAAAATAAAGTTTATCTGATGTATCGTAATCTGTAGAAACTGTCTCAGGATTACAGTTAACGATTATTGTCTCGAAACCAAGCTTCTTAAGAGACTGAGCGGCATGTACACAACAGTAGTCGAATTCGATACCCTGACCGATACGGTTAGGACCTCCGCCAAGAATCATTACCTTCGGACGGGCAGCACTGGTATCGGTCTCACAATATCCTATCTTGGAGACGTCCTTTGAGCATCCACATCCCGTTGATTCAGCGCTTATAGAAACTGTATCACTGTCATCATTCAGCGAAATCACAGCATTATCATATGTGCTGTAATAATATGAGCTGTCTTCGGTTCCGCTGACATGCACGCTGTCCCAGCTTTCGGTAATTCCCAGAGTTTCGCGTCTGTTTCTGATATCATCCTCAGAAACCTCAAGTATCTTTGCAAGGTACTTGTCTGAGAAGCCATCCTGCTTTGCCTGAATGAGCATTTCATCCGAAGGAACCGCACCTTTGTTTTTGAGGAGTTCTTCCTCTTCCTCCACCAGTTCTTTCATTTCTTCAAGGAAATACTTCTTCACCTTTGTAAGTTCAAAGATCTCATCAACGGTTGCTCCCTTTCTGAGTGCTTCGTACATGATGAAATGTCTTTCACTTGATGGTGTGATAAGAAGTTTCAAAAGCTCTTCCTTTGAAAGTTCATTGAAATGCTTAACAAACCCCAGACCGAAACGATCCTTTTCAAGGGATCTGACAGCCTTCTGAAATGCTTCCTTATAGCTCTTTCCGATACTCATGACTTCGCCGACTGCACGCATCTGTGTGCCAAGCTTATCCTCGACACCCTTAAACTTCTCGAACGCCCAGCGTGCAAACTTGACTACCACATAATCTCCGTCCGGAACGTATTTATCAAGTGTTCCGTATTTACCACATGGCAGATCCTTTAATGTAAGTCCTGTCGCAAGCTTTGCTGATACAAGGGCAATAGGGAAACCGGTAGCCTTTGATGCAAGAGCCGAAGATCTCGATGTACGAGGATTTATTTCGATAACAACTATACGGTCTGAAACCGGATCATGGGCGAACTGAACATTGGTGCCTCCGATAACTCCGATATGCTCAACGATCTTGTACGCCTGTCTCTGAAGCTCATCCTGAAGTTCCTTTGAGATGGTAAGGAATGGCGCGGTACAGAAGGAATCCCCTGTGTGTATACCTACGGGATCAACATTTTCGATGAAACAGATGGTGATCATGTTGTTGTCCTTGTCGCGGACAACCTCAAGCTCCAGCTCTTCCCATCCGAGGATTGATTCTTCAACAAGTACCTGATGGATGAGGCTTGCCTGCAGGCCTCTGGCACATACAGTCTTAAGCTCATCTCTGTTGTAAACAAGACCGCCGCCGGCACCGCCCATTGTGTAGGCAGGACGGAGCACTACAGGATAAGAAAGCTGGTCCGCTATCGCCAATGCTTCGTCCACACTGTAGGCAACTTCACTTCTCGCCATCTGAACACCAAGGCTGTTCATTGTCTCCTTGAACTCGATACGGTCTTCTCCACGCTCGATGGCATCAACCTGAACGCCGATGACCTTGACACCGTACTTATCAAGAATGCCTTCCTTATAAAGTTCTGAGCAAAGATTGAGACCTGACTGACCACCAAGGTTCGGCAGCAATGCATCAGGGCGTTCCTTTGCGATAATCTGCTCCAAACGCCTTACATTCAGAGGCTCTATGTATGTGATATCCGCCATCTCGGGATCCGTCATGATGGTAGCAGGATTGGAATTAACCAGAACTATCTCATAGCCCAGGCTTCTCAGCGCCTTACAGGCCTGTGTTCCGGAATAGTCAAACTCACAGGCCTGGCCGATAACTATCGGGCCGGAACCTATGATTAGTATCTTATGAATATCTGTTCTCTGTGACATGCATAGTCCTCCGTATAAATAAACATTTATAAATGATTATAACATCATTTTGCATAAATATACTATTAATTTGAATTTTTATCAAAAAAGCATCGATGATAGGCCTCGCTCCTTATCATCGATGCTTACACTATTTCTTGTTTTCAATTCAGAAGACATTGTATACACCTTCCATACGATTGATAAACATATCAGTCAACTACAGGATATACTTTAATCCCAAAACATATCTGTTTCTGCTGTCACTTTTCCGCCACACTTTGGACATATAAGTTTTGTGAGATTCTCATCCTGCGGCACAACCTCCATTTTACAATCAGGGCATGGTTCATAAAATTGTATTTCCCCTCTTACTATGGAGGGAACACTTACAAATTTTTCACAGGAATTACATTTGCAAACGCGATATGCGAAACCATAGGGCGGAACAGGTGCGTCCTTAATCAAAGATTTGACCTTAGATGTGTATTGGGACTTGAAGCTTTTAATGACAACTTTTCGGTCAGAGGCCATCATCCCATACCCCTGATCCACTGTCCACTTCTCTCCACACTCATTGCATTTCAACGTATATCTGACGCCCATTTAGATTTATCATCTCCTTTATTGAAATATGTAGCAAGTGTCATAAAACCCGCCACTTTCTTTTTATGTTCTAACCAATTCTCTAATATGCTGCAATACAGGAATTCTGACGAACTCCAAGTATATTTTCTTCTATTTACCCGGGTTAATGAATTCACAGTGTATTAGAGTCACTGAGCCATAATAAAGTCCGGCTAATTAGCGACCATTTCCTCGGCCAAACCATCAAGTACAGACATTTAAACTGACTTCACATCATCCGAGTAATGACAAAACTCCCTGTGGTGACTGATTTGCCTGTGCAAGCATTGACTGTGCTGCCTGCATCATAATGTTGGACTTTGTATGTTTTGAAATGGACTTCGCCATGTCTGTATCACGGATCCTTGACTCAGCTGAAACCGTATTTTCATTTGAAACTTCAAGGTTATTCAAAGTATGCTCCAGGCGATTCTGCTTTGCGCCAAAATAGGCTCTTGTAAGAGATGTACTGTTTACGGCCTCCTGGAGTTTACCCATAGCATCATTGGCTCCCTGACGACTCAGGACATCCACATCCGACAGCCCAAGACCTTCACTTGACATATCAAACTTGAATATCTCTATGGTTTCCTCCGCCGAAGGCCCTATCTGCAATGTAACACTACTGTTTACATTTCCAAAAGCTGATGCATCCACACCAAGGACATTGAACGTAGAACCTGAATAATTGTTATAATAACTGTTGTTGCTAAGTGAAGAATTTAATCCTGATACAACACTTCCGCATCCGGTGCTGCCTGCTTCCTTCGAAACATTAACAAGGAAATTCACCAGATTATCACTTGAATTCCTGCCCGAAAAGTCGCTCATTATATCCGATTCGGTTCTACCGGTTGTGTCATAGATAGCCTGTTCCAATGTTTTTCCATTGTTAATGATCTCACCGAGAATATTGTTTATACCTGTTGCAATTTTCGAGGCATTTCCGGTGACACCAAGCGCTATGGAGCCATCCGATGCCGCGGAACCACTGGCAAGATAGCCGATATAGGCAGTCATCAATGCTCCGGTTCCGTAAACTTCACTTGTGGGTCCTCCATGGTTTCCCAAGGCATTCTTCACAGAGGCAACACGGGCTTCATCTGTTGATGCACTGTTCGCAGCAGATCTTACATCCAGATTCCATCCGGCGCTAAAAATTCCTCCTACCGCTTGAGCTGTGCCTTCTACAAACCACTGGTTATCGCCTTCTTTTAATTGAGCCATTCCACTTCCTGCATTTCTCAATGCAACACCCATGACTCCATGCATCATCTCATGAGCAAGAGTTGATTCATAGGTCGCGGTACTGTAGGAATCAATTTTTTGAAGATCCGCATTAACAACTATGTATCCCTTGCCGCCGGACATAGTTCCCCCGGCATTGGCGAGAGTAGTACCCGGCAGACTTTTTAATGTGATATTCACATCAGTATTTGGATATCCATTCCTTAGGGAACTGAATGTATTTAATATCGACTGACCTGTGTTACAAACTATATTTTTTACATCTTTCTTGGCCTGTTCGATTTCTTCATCACTTAGCACGGATGCCGTACTGTCAATATTGCCGGCTGCATGAAGTCCTTTCAGCATATGTACGCCGTTAAATTCCGTGGTTTCAGATATTCGGTCAATTTCTTTTTTCAGCTCCTGAAACTCCGCATCTATGTTCTTCCTGACATCATCTGTATAAGTATCATTAGCTGCCTGAGTGGCCAATGTTGTCCCTCGTTCAAGCATGGCATGAACTTCAGTTAGAGCACCATCTGCGATTTGAATCATGGAAATGCCGTCCTGTGCATTATTTTTGGCCTGATCAAGTCCATTGATCTTGTTTCTCATTGACTCAGAGATAGCAAGCCCTGCCGCATCATCTGCTGCACGGTTTATCTTATATCCGGATGAAAGTTCTCTTAGACTTTTGTCTAAGTCACTCTGATTCCGTCCGAAATTCCTGTATGCGTTTAAAGCCGATATGTTGTGCTGTATAATCATTACTACTCCTTGTAATCTGTAAATAGAACTTCCCTGTTCTATCGATACCGGTTAACCGATATCAAAAAAGTGCAAAATACCCCCTATTCTGTTTAGAGTGTTTATCGGCAAAGAATCTGAAATCCATAAGAGGTTTTTATTTTTTTCATTCCGAACGTTCTGCTTTCATTTCCTTCTTTCTCTGATACATAGCCTCATCTGCACGACGGAACACATCTTCTACGCTTTTATCTTTTTTCCTGTCAAAGTATGCTACACCGAATGCTGCAGAAAGTGCTTCCCACGGTTCAGCATTGTCTCCGGCCGCACATTCACTTAATGCCTTTTCAAAATTTTTAATGAGACAATCGGCATTAGCCAGATCTTTTTTCTGAAGGATGATGACGAACTCATCACCGCCTATCCTGTAAACCGGGGAATGAACAAATATATCACATACTACAGAACAGAAATTTTGTATGAGAATGTCCCCATATCTGTGACCATAGGTATCGTTAATCTTCTTAAGAAAATTAACATCCATCATGATAATTCCGAATTCATTGATAAGCTGTCCTTCTATCAGTTTATTTATCTGTTTTACTTTCTCATCGTAAGCGCGCTTATTTCTTAAACCTGTTAGAGAATCTGTGCTTGCCACTTCTTTCATATGGACAGTTTCTTTCTCTGCAGAGATAATCCTGAACATGTAGTCCTTCATATCTTCTGTCATCTGATTAATGGTATTGCTCAGGGATTCGACCTCATTGTGTATATTAAGGTCAGGTTTCTCAAATATAAGCTTGTCCGGAGAACTTACCTCCCTGCTTTTTTTAATATATCCGATAGCACTCTTTTCCAGCATCTCTATAGGATCCGTAATGTTTTTGGATGCCCAGGTGATGAAACCGACTATAAAGACAGCACCGGTAAGAATGATAAGGATAAGGTTGGTTAAAGTCCTATACAATATATCCTGAGACATCTGCGTCAGATCTATATCAACACCAAGAAGTGCATACAGCACCCCTGAGGAATCCCTAAGCGCATAATATCCGCAATAGGAATGCCCCCAGTATGTTTTACTTTCCATGAATACAATTTCTTTTTCGCCCATTATTCTATGGAGATCATCCACTTCCTCTTTAGTGTATTCGTCCTCTGTTATATCTCCAAGATATATATTTCCTTCTGTATCCTCATAACGGTCATAGTTGTTTTCCGCTGACACAACAATCAGAACATGGTTTCCACCATTCTCTCTTAAAGGTTTTATGACATAGAGATACTGCGGATCCAGATCTTCTTTGACATCATCCAGAAATACCATCATATCTTTATACTTTTGGCTTTCTGTTTTTGTTTCCATACATCTTTTCAAGTCATCATTATCAATATACCCGATGACATAATTGATGATTTGTCTTATATGATCCTGACTTTCTTTAATGAACAGATTTTTATAATTGAAATATATATTGATACCCAGTAAAAGGCAAAGTACAACCACAAAAGATATACATCCATACTGGATACTCCTTTTTAAAGGCCTGTTAATCCTTTTCTTTTCCATAAACATTCCCTTTTGCACAGAAATATTTATACGTCTAAAAGAATACCGTCATAAAATATCATTAATATAAATTTTCACGTTCCCTTTATCATAAAATTCGTTAGTGCATAACCTGTGGTCATAAGTTTAGAAACAATAAAAGAGACCGGCAAAATGTCGATCTCTCTGCTAAACAGGTATTTAAATCGTATTCATCACCACTTCATCGCATCAACAGCAGCTTTTTCAACCGCGATACCGTCTCTGTAATGCTTTGTAAATGTCTCAAAACCTTCCACATCCTCAGGATCCGGAGCCACTGTTGTTCCGGACTGGTCGGCAAATATCTCCTTTGCAAGGAAATCTCCCAATGTTCCTGCATCCTTTCCACGATGCATATAAAGAGCAAGAAGTGCCTCGCCCCATGGTCCGCCTTCGCTTGCAGTATCCATCACAGTAACAGGAGCATTAACCGCTGCTGCAAGATACTTCTGGGCAACGCCCTTTGTCTTGAAGAGTCCGCCATGACCGGTAATACTCTTAACCTCTACCTTCTCATCCTTCAGAAGGATATCGAGTCCAAGCTTTACAGCTCCAAGTGAAGTGTAGAGATGGGCTTTCATGAAGTTTGCAAGATTAAACTTACTGTCCGGTGTACGCGCAAACAGCGGTCTTCCTTCATTGAGATGTGTGATACCCTCTCCCGAGTAATATCCGTATGGCAGAAGTCCGCCGCAGTCCTTATCTCCATTTAAGGAATTGGTGTAAAGCTTTCCGTAAAGTTCACCCATGTCTACCGGATGACCCATAAGCTCAGAAAATTCCTTAAAGAGATTCACCCATGCATTAAGATCTGATGTTCCGTTATTGGCATGAGACATGGCAACAGGGTAACCGTCCGGTGTTGTAACCATGTCAATCTCGCGATAAAGTTTTGACAGCTTCTTATCCTGAGAAAGCACAAGCATGGCAAAGGTACTTGTTCCGGCTGAGACATTACCGGTACCGGGAGCTACTGAATTGGTAGCAACCATACCGGTTCCCGCATCGCCTTCAGGCGGACACAGAGGTACTCCAGCCTTTAAAGTTCCGGTTTTGTCAAGAAGCTTTGCGCCTTCTTCTGTTAATGTTCCAGCCTTTTCACCTGCCACAAGAACCTTTGGAAGAATATCCCGAAGTGTCCATGGATATCCCTTGTCCCTGATGAGAGCATCAAACTTCTCTGCCATCTCTTCATCGTAGTCAAGTTTCTCTGAATCTATAGGGAAGATTCCCGCTGCATCACCTATGCCGGTAACCTTCTCTCCTGTCAGCTCCCAATGTATAAAAGAATCAAGTGTTGTCACAAAAGAAAAATCCTTAACGAAATCTCTGTCTTCCAAAACCATCTGATAAATGTGAGCTATGGTCCAGCGTAGAGGGATGTTAAACTGAAATTCCTTTGTTAGCACATCTGCAGCCTTTTCGGTATTGCTGTTTCTCCAGGTCTCAAACGGGCTAAGAAGCCTGCCATCCTTATCAAAAGCAAGGATTCCGTGCATCATGGCACTGATACCAAGCGCACCATAGGTTTCGGGGACTATACCATACTGCTCTTTTACGCTCTTTACCAGGGAACTGTAGCATCCCCTTAGTCCTCCATGAATATCTTCCATTGTATAGGTCCAGATATCATTCACCAGCCGGTTCTCCCAATCATGGAAACCTGTGGCAAGTACATGTCCCTTATCATCTGTAAGAACCGCTTTAATTCTGGTGGAGCCAAACTCGATTCCCAGGGCGGTCTTACCCTCCTGTATATTTTCTTTTGCACCCATACTGTTGCCTTTCTTATGTCTCTTTTACTTGAATTGATCTGATCACAAAACAAAACTGTCCTTCATCAATATGAGTCTTTCCTCAGCTCTTCTGTCCGTAGTAGGCATTGGGTCCGTGCTTTCTCAGGAAATGTTTGTCGAGTATGTTCTGCGGTCCTCGCTGTACATTTGGATCAACGATTCTCGTGTATAAATCCATCTTGGCTACTTCTTCAAGAACCTTTGCATGGTAAACAGCTTCATTTACATCCTTACCAAATGCAAAAGGACCATGATTTCTGCACACAACTCCCGGTACATATACAGGATTCAGGTGACGCTCCGTAAAAGTCTCAATGATGACCTTTCCGGTATTGCCTTCATAGTCTTCCTGAATCTCTTCTGTGGTGAGAGCTCTTGTACACGGAACATCGCCATAGAAATAATCCGCATGTGTTGTTCCATAGAATGGTACATCCTGTCCTGCCTGTGCAAATGCAACAGCGTGTGGTGAATGTGTATGAACCACTCCACCGATCTCCGGAAATGCCTTATAAAGTTCAAGATGAGTTTTTGTATCTGAAGAAGGACTCAGCTCTCCCTCGATTTTATTGCCCTCAAGGTCCATGACAACCATGTCCTCCGGGCGAAGCTTTTCATAGGATACTCCGGATGGTTTGATGACA
The DNA here is from genome assembly GCF_900113415.1 of Oribacterium sp. WCC10. GTDB lineage: Bacteria > Bacillota > Clostridia > Lachnospirales > Lachnospiraceae > Oribacterium. Next base: position 89,837 of record NZ_FOPH01000005.1, read on the forward strand.
AAGAGCCCCTTCTCTCTGTCAATTCCGGAAACATTGCCCCAGGTGAATATCACAAGGCCAAGTTCCGGAAGCCTCATATTGGCCTGATATACTGATTCTTTTAATTCCTCTAACATTATCTCCCCTTCTCTCTATATCCCGGTTACCTGTTGACGAATGGCACGGATTTTCAAAGAAAGTTGATGCTTCGCTCGAAAATCCGGCCAGAGAAATGCTATCATCAGCGTTTCCCTATGATTAATTCCTTTCCCCCGCCGCATCAACACTGTTCCGCATCAGATCTTATTAATATCAGTGCTGTCGCACCGGAAAAACTGACGGTACGCGGATTAATCTTTGTTTCTTTTATCTTCTGTCTCCCAAATAAAGAAGATCTGCCTCGGTTGTATCTTCTCCGATAGTCACAAGCTCTGTTCCTGTGAGCTTTGCAAAAAGGGCAATGTCTTCTCTTGTAAGTGCTGTTGAGATAACGCTGTGATGTGCTCCTCCTGCATAGCACCATCCTTCGGTTCCTATACGGAAGTTTGGCTTATGACGGAACATAATTCGGGCAACAGGAAGCTTCGGCATAGGCTCTGCCTGCTTGACAAGCTCGATATCCGCACAAATGATACGGAAACGGTCTCCCATATCAACCATTGTCACCTGAATAGCATCTCCGGTAACTCCGTCAAATACAAGACGAGCCGGATCCTCCTTACCGCCTATACCAAGAGGATGTACCTGAATCTCCGGCTTTGTTGCTGCAAATGCAGGCGGTACCTCAAGCATATGAGATGCCAGTTCTACTTCCTGTCCCTCTGTAAGATCATAGGTGTAGTCCTCGATGAAGCCTGTTGCGCCTTTTCTGCTTTCCGACATCTTCATTAGAACAGCGGATAATGCCGAGATCTTGTAATCTCCCTCCGGTCCGAAACCAACACCCTTAGCCATGAGATTCTGTGCCGCGATACCAGGAAGCTGCTTAAGATTATGAAGATCCTGGAAGGTGTCTGCAAAAGCTCCGATTCCATTCTTATCAAGGAACTTATCGAGAGCCACTTCCATCTTTGCCTGCTCACGAACGGCCGAAACATTGTCTGTCTTCATGGTGTAGAGTTTTTCGTACTCTGCCATCTTCTCATCTACTTCACCGTCAGAAACATTTGCCATGATATCCACCAGGTCACCGATACCAAAGTAGTTACACTCCCAGCCGTAACGGATCTGTGACTCTACACGATCACCGTCTGTAACCGCTACTTCACGCATGTTGTTACCAAAGGAGGCAACACGGAGATGATGTGAATAGTCGATAGCCTTAGCAACCTCTGCAAACTGACGAATCTTTTTGAGTACGCTCTCATTCTTATAGTAGCCGGCCACAACCTCATGTGCGATTCCGAGACGGGCTACGATGAAACCATATTCACGATCGCCGTGAGCAGACTGGTTGAGGTTCATGAAGTCCATGTCGATACTGTCATAAGGAAGCTTTTCATTGTATTGTGTATGAAGATGCAACAGCGGCTTGCGAAGCTCCTGAAGTCCCTTGATCCACATCTTTGCAGGCGAAAAAGTATGCATCCATGTGATGACACCGATACAGTCATCGTCAGTTGAAGCTTTTCTCAAATCTTTGATACAGGTTTCTGAATCCACAACTGTGGGAAGAAGTTCAACCGAAACAAGCTCCTGTAATTTATCATCTAAAAATGCCGCCATCTCTGCTGCGTCCGCTGCAACCTGACGGAGACACTCCTCTCCGTAAAGGTCCTGGCTTCCTACTACAAAATATAATTTCTTCATAATTATTCCTTTCTTTCATTGATTACTTACTGCGGTTCTTTAGATAAGCAAACACACTCTGCAGGATGATAAAGAAGCAAAGAAGTGCTGCTGTTGCGATATTGGCCCAGCTTGAAAGAAGCTTACCGTTGGTATTTACAAGTGTTGTGATTGTTCCTGTGATCATCACACCAAAGAAGGATCCGATGACATTACCGACACCACCTGTGAGAAGGGTTCCACCGATAACCGATGAAGCGATGGCATCCATCTCAAATCCTGTAGCCTGCTGTACTGACCCTGACATTGTGTTCAGACAGTAGCAGATACCACCGATGGAGCAAAGGAATGATGAAAGAATATAAGCCTTCATCTTGATCTTACGTGTATCCAGTCCCATCATGGCTGCGGAAGTCTGGTTACCGCCAACTGCGTAGAGGGAACGTCCGAACTTGGTATACTTCAGCAGGAAGAATGTTGCTGCAACAACAAGAAGGGCTATGACTACTGAAATACGGATAAAAGGAACCTGAAGCTTTCCTTTTTTATTGATATATCCGAGAAATGCCGGAAGCTGTATCTTGAAATTTGCCCAGGTATAAAAAAGCTTATTTGTAGTTTCTGTAATAGAAATCTGATCAGTACAGATAACTGCGGTCATACCTCTCGCAAAGAACATTCCCGCCATGGTAATGATAAACGGCTGAATCTTCATATAACCGATGAGATATCCCTGAATCGCGCCGAATACAAGACCAATGATAAGAATCAGAATGATGAGCGGAATACACGGAAGATTCAGCTTCCCCATTCCGTATGCAAGGATCATACAGTCCATAGCCACAAGTGAACCTACGGAAATGTCAATGCCTCCACACAGCATGACACAGGTCATTCCGCTTGCCACACATATAAGTCCGGCATTTGTGATAAGCAGATTCAAAAATGTCTGAAGATGAGTAAATCCTTTGGCGCTGTAAACCATACAGCCGATGAGATACATTACGAAGAACAGGCAGATAGTGATCACCAAAAGCAGGGTATTGCCGTTCAGTCTGTCCAGTATTTTCTTATTCATTATGCGGCCTCCTTATTCTGAGTGATCTTTTCCTGTACGAGTTTTTTCGCTCTGCGTTCTGAAATGTATGCCTTAAATGCCGGTGCCTGAGCTGTTACGATGAGAATAACTATGACAGCTTTAACTACCGGTGCCTGATCAGTGGATACACCCATTGCCAGAAGTGTTACGGTGATTGCCTGAATTGTATAGGCGCCGATGATTGAACCTGCCATGTTGAAGCGTCCGCCGCCAAGTGAATTTCCACCGAGGGCAACTGCAAGAATAGAATCAAGTTCGTAGTTGAGACCGATGTTGTTGGAATCGGCTGAATAGATACGTGATGAAGCGACTATTCCCGCGATACCTGCACAGAGTCCGCAGATCAGGTAGCAGAAAAAGCAGATTCGGCTTGAACTGAGACCGGAGATTCTTGCAGCTCTCTTATTGATTCCGACTGACTGAATGTAAAGTCCCATCGCAGTTTTCTTCAGAAACAGCATTACGATGGAAACCACTATGACTGTAATGAATATCGCGGTAGGAACCGGACATCCCGGGATGAAATTACCGAAATACTTGTACGGCTCATAACGGATGTATGTGATCTGATTGTTGCAGAGAAGAAGTCCGATGGCTCTTGCTGCCGTAAAAAGAATCAGCGTTGCAACCATTGGCTGGATATTCAGCTTTGATACGAGGAAACCATTGAAAGCTCCGCAGCACATTGAAAGAGCAAGGCCAAAGAGGATACCGACTGCAAGCGGTACTGCAAGGGTTGTGGTACTGTTTACACCATATCCCGCAAGCATCATACAGGTTCCGCAGGCCGTAAGACTCATTACTGATCCGACAGAAATATCTGTTCCTGCCGATACCGCAACAACCAGTGTCTGTCCAACCGCAAGTATTGCGATCTCAGAACCACGGTTCAGGATGTCTATGATACGTCCATAAAGGACTCCATTCTGAATATTTATCGCAAAGAAATCCGGGCTCTTGACCAGATTGATCAAGAGTACCAGCATCATCATTGCAAACGGAAGGAAAAGCTGATTTTTTGTTAATGTCTTTGCTTTACCCATCATGATTTTTCACCTCCTGCAATCGCTCCCATGACAGCCTGCTGGGTCATTGCACCCTCTTCCGAAGAGATCTCTCCAACCTTCTGACCGTCACGCATTACGCACATTCTTGTACATGTACGGATCATTTCTTCGATTTCCGAGGAAATAAATACTACACTCATTCCCTGCTTCGCAAACTCAAGCACAAGTTTCTGGAATTCGGTTTTTGTTCCGATATCGATTCCTCTTGTAGGCTCATCAAGTATCAGGAAATCAGGATGTGTACACAGCCACCGTGCGAGGATCACCTTCTGCTGATTTCCACCGGACAGCTGATTGATCGGTGTCTCTCTCGAAGCAGTCTTGATCTGAAGCATCTTTATATATTCGTCAGCTATTCGAATCTGTTCCTTCAAAGGAATCGCCTTGAATACACCATATCTCGCCTGCAATGCAAGTATGATATTTTCACGTACACTGAGTTCTCCTATACATCCGTCAGCCTTTCTGTCGTCAGGAAGATATCCCATGCCTGCGCGGATAGAATCAATCGGGGATTTAGCCTTGAGTTCCTTTCCATGCATACTGAGCTTTCCACCTGTCGGCTTATCTGCTCCGTAAATGCAGCGAACCATTTCTGAACGTCCGGAACCGAGAAGTCCGGTAATACCTACAACCTCTCCCTTATGGATTTCAAAGTTAAATGGTTTGATGGTTCCCTTATGGCTGAGATTTTCTGCCTTTACCACAACCTCATCAGAGAAGTTGCTGTGACCTTCTGCCTTGATGGCGGCAAGATCGTCGAAATCCTTACCAAGCATGGCAGCTACAAGCTTTACACGAGGAAGTTCCTGTACGGAATAATCACCTACAAAAGTACCGTTTCTCATTACAGTTATACGGTCACAGACCGCATATACCTGCTCCAGGAAATGTGTTACAAAAAGGATTCCGACGCCTTTTTTCTTGAGATCTGTCATAAGCTTAAACAGCTTCTCAACTTCATTATCATCAAGAGAACTTGTAGGCTCATCAAGAATCAGAACCCGGCAATCCATATCTACAGCACGGGCAATTGCTATCATCTGCTGAATTGCCAGTGAATAATTTTCAAGTGTTTTGGTTACATCGATAGGAATCTGAAGATCATCCATGATCTTCTTCGCTTTCCTGTTCATTGTCTTCCAGTCTACTGTCCCAAGCTTTGTTTTCGGTTCACGACCTATGAAAAGATTTTCGGCAACGCTCAGATTCGGACAAAGGTTAACTTCCTGATATACAGTTGCAATGCCTATCTCCTGAGCATCCAGAGTTGAATGGTTGTAGATATTCCCCTCTACACCCTCCATATAAACTTCACCGGAATCACGCTCATAGACACCGGTAAGACATTTGATGATCGTTGATTTACCGGCACCGTTTTCTCCCATGAGTGCGTGAATTTCTCCCTTACGAAGAGTAAGCTGAGCATGATCCAGAGCCACAACACCCGGGAAGGTCTTGGTGATATTCCGCATTTCTATCAGTACGTTCTTATCCATTTTCCCATCCTCATTAACTTCATATTTAGCGAAATCTTTGTCTTATCTATAAAAGGGATGGCTCTTTCGAACCACCCCCGTCTGGCTTTCCCCGCACTTATGTGCGCAGCCTGTGAGCCGCACTGAGGCTGAAGTATTTAGATTGTATGATTTGAAAAATGCTTTGTAGAGCATTTTCTCACCCGAAGGTATTTGGAAACGCTGAGTTAATCAATGTTTCTTCAGATCCGATCAGTAAGCTGCATCAACTACTGCCTGATCAACTACTACAAGCGGCTCTGTAACTTCCTTACCGGAGTTGTTTGTATATGTGATATCTGTAAGCTTATCCTCAGCTACATACCAAGGCTCTGCCATGAATGTCTTCTGGTCTACAGTCTCACCTGCTTCAAGCTTCTTGATGATGTTGAGACAGTCAGGTCCCTGAAGAGGATTGCACTGGAAGTCTGCATTGATCTCACCTGCAAGAACCTTCTGAAGTCCTGCTGTACAAGCATCAAATGAAATAACGATTACATCACCGTCTACGCCGTAGGAAACGCCTGCTGCCTTCATTGCATCGATGGCACCGAATGCCTCATTATCGTTCTGGCATACAACTACGTTGAACTGTCCGTTGTAAGACTTAAGGTAAGACTCCATAACCTTCTGGCCGCCTTCCTGTGTGAAGTCACCGGTCTGCTCATCGATCTTGTTCCACTTCTCAGCTTCAACATACTTGTCAAATCCATCTGAACGTCCGATCTGTGCTGAAGAACCTGTTGTTCCCGAAATAACAAGAGCATTAACCTCTGAGATACCCTTATCAGCTACATAAGCCTTAAGCCATGCACCTGCTGCAAGTCCTTCGTTTGTAAACTCGGAACCAACCCATGATACATACTTGTCTGAATCATCGATGGTACGATCGATAACGATAACAGGGATACCTGCATCATCAGCTTCTGTAAGAACTGTGTCCCAACCTGTAGATACGATAGGATCGATAACGATGTAATCAACACCCTGCTGTATGAAGTTACGTACTGCTTCAAGCTGTGCGGCAGAATCATTGTCACAATCCACAAACTGAAGATCGATTCCGTTTTCCTTGCTGAGTGCGCTCTGTACGGAATTTGTTGATGCTGTACGCCAGTCTGACTCATGTCCAACCTGAGCGAATCCGACTGTTATTGTTTCTCCGTCGGCTGCTGCATCCTTTGCTGCCTCTGTAACCTCAGCTACTGCCTCAGCAGCTGTTGTCGCCTGTGTTTCTGCTGCCTTTGTCTCAGCAGGAGCCTGAGTTGCGGTAGGTGTTGATGATCCACATGCTGCAAGCATGGATGTTGCCATAGCGGCTGTTAACAGAATAGATAATGCTTTTCTCATAAAATCCTCCTAAAAATGTTTTCGTTCTCTCGGAACTCTCAGTTCCTTTTGTTGTATTTATTATCCTATTTTAAGATTGCATTATCAATTTTATTGGTGCATAGTGCATAACTTTCATCATTATCACAGTACATATTTATGTTTTTGATGTATAATTAAAATACAAATTGTGATTGATTTCATATAAACAGGGTGAAATTTTAAGATGATCCTGCGTAAACGGTTAAAAATTTTCGATTTTCTCTTCGGATTTGCATTAATTTTCACTTGAAAAATGCATAATTTTATTTTTTAGCGAATGTTTTTTAAGCAGGTTTAAAGCTCATTTTGAAAAAAACGACTGAAATTTTTCACTTTTTTTGTTTTATTTAAGGAGTCTTCCATGATCAATGAAAATACTCATCCAAAAAAAATCGAAAAAATTCCGGGTATCAGTAAATCCGAACAATTAAAAAAGCATTTGCTCATGGAGATAGAGCAAATGCTTCTTAAAAAAGAACAAACTCTTGATACAGAACAGGAACTGATGCTTCGTTATAGTGTAAGTCGTCAGACAGTTCGTAAAGTTCTGAAAGAACTGATATCCGAGGGATATCTTTACTCCCGTCAGGGAAGTGGTACATATCTTACAGGGAAATCGCCTGATGAGGGTAAAAATGTGGTTGAGATTCTGATGGCCACCCCTGACGATTACATTTTCCCTGAACTCATCGCTACTCTTCGTCAAAAGCTTGGGACCATGGGTTTCCGGATCTCACTTACAGAAACCGGAGGAGACTTCTATTCAGAAAGAAAATGCCTGGAGAGTTTCATCAAAAACCCACCTCGTGCGATTATTTCAGAATGTTTCTCATCTTTTAGAAGCCCGAATCTTGATCTCTATTCAAAACTTCAGCGAAGCGGGACTTCACTGCTTTTTCTGTATGGAATCTACCCAAACTTTCCGGCATGGTCTACCGTTAAGGATGATAATTACAGTGGCGCATACAGTCTTGTTCAGAATCTTGTCCGGCGGGGACACAGCTCATTCGCCGGAATTTTTGTTTCTGACAGTATCCAGGGGCAGGAACGTTTCGCAGGATATATTGACGCCCTCCGGGATCTTGATCTGAACTTTTCAAGGTCACACATTCTGATGCTCAACAAAAAAGACTTTAATGATCTGCTTAACCCGTCTCTTAAGATCAGACTTATGGACTTCACAAAGGATGTACTGTATGAGTCTTCTGCCCTGGTGTGCTTCAATGATGAGGTCGCTTACCGCCTGCTTCCTATCCTGACAAAACTGCAAATACGTGTTCCGGACGATCTCAGCATCGTAAGCTTCGACGACAGCTATCTCAGTCAGATTGAACATATCCGCATCACTTCACTGTCCCACGAAAAGCACAGTTTCTCTGATGCAGTTGCAGCTTCTTTGACCGGACTTTTATCAGATACAAGAGCAGAAACAGTGGTAGTGCCCTGGACATTGACAGAAGGCAACAGTGTTGAGGAGAAGTATTGAAATGTGTGTCAACACATGTATAACAATTCATCCGGGTTTTGAATTTTGATGATAACCAAAGAGCATCCCGTTTTCCAATGGATGCTCTTTGGCTCGAACTAATTCAATACCCGGCTAAACTGTTACAAACATATTTCTATGACTACTCATATACTAAGCAGTTGTCCTGGTACGGTATTCCTTCGGCGACATGCCCTGAGTCTTTCGGAAGACAAAACTGAAATAATGCGCATCCTTATATCCAATGGCCTGCGCCACCTCCGCAGTATGAAGCTTCTTTGTACTCAAAAGTTCCTTCGCCTTATTCATACGCAGCTCTGTCAGATACTCAGTAAAGGTCCTGCCCATTTCCTGCGAGAACATTGAACTGAAATATGTGCTGGAGATGCCAGCCACAGTAGCCACAGAATTCAGCGATATGTCTTCATCCATATAGTGCTTCCCGATATATGGCAATGCCTCCTGCACCACAGTATGACTCTTGTTTTCAGATTCCTGATCCCTGAGAGAGAATGCAAGTCTGAGCATGCTGATAACATAATCCGGAATCTTATCACTGCCTCCTTCCAGTTCATGAATATCAAAAGGAAGCTTCTTTAAAAACTCATCCTGATCCATGCCATAGTTCTCTACAAAACGGATAACCGTAAAACGAATACTGAGTATAAGATAGCTTCGGAAGATCTTCGATTTAAGTACATCCTTAAGGCTCTCAAGATAACCGTTCACAAATTCTGCAACATCACTCACATCCCCGTCTCTGAGGAAACCGGTAATGATGGAAGGATCCACATTCTCAGCATTAACACTATCAATACTTCGTTTTTCATCAGAAGGCAAAAGAGCTGCATCTTCCGGCAATAGAATATTTCGTTCAGGCCGCCAGAAACGTTCGGCAAATCTATGATTGGTCTTTTCAAAGCATTCCGCCAGCTGACTAAATCGATCTACAGGTTCACCTGCGGCAACGTACCATTGCATGGGAATACGCTGATCGGAAGCAAGGCGTTTTATTTCAGAAACTCCTCTCTCCGTATAATCACGAACAGTGTCAGCATCTCCTCGAACTATCACGCAATAGGAATTGAGACTCCATTTTGAAAGAATATATGCCGGAAAGCGGAGAAAAAATGCAAGAATGGAATTCTGTCTGATGCGAAAATCTTCACTTTCGTCCTTTTTCTTATCACTCAGGCTGAAAAGCAGAATATTGTAGCAGGCTGAGTTCACACTGAACTGAAGTCTCGCTGCCTCTTCATACATCTTTTCAACAGTCAGTCTGCCCTCAAACAGTGCTTCAAGAAATGCCCTTCTCTGATACTGCTCATACTCCCTTGACTCCAGCTGATACTTCTCCTGATAGTCCTTCTGCTCTCTTTCATAATCTATCTTATGCTTTACTTCATCCAATGCATTCTTTATGGTTCGACGTGTGATCGGCTTACTGAGATACTGATCGACACCTTCCTGAATGGCACGTCTGGCGTATTCAAAATCATCGAAACCACTCATTATGATCATTTTCATTTTTGGAAATTCCTGACCTACTATATGACAAAGAGTCAGTCCATCCATAAATGGCATACGTATATCCGTGATAAGCACATCCGGAACTATCCTCCTTATCATCGGAAGCGCCATCTCTCCGTCAGACGCCTCTCCGGCAAACTGAAAACCATATTCCTCCCAGGGGATATTGTCACGGAGTCCCTCCCTTACTGTCACTTCATCCTCTACCAAGAAAAGCTTTAACATGTTATCTCCTCGATTTAAAACTATGGCAATGCACATTGCACACGAATATTTGTGCCTTGTTATCACCTGTGAGTGCCTGAGCCATTGCCACTCACAGATTAATATGATCTCTCGTCTACATACTTGAGAGCATTATCTATCGTAAATACTTCTTCATCCATGTAGTATTCCTTAGCCACCTGATTCCCGCGTTCCAGTTCATGAATCACTTCCGCAAGTTTCTCTCCGCTTGAAGGTTTACACTCCACGTCCACATCAATGATCCCCTGCATTACCATCTCAAGTCCCTGCCGGCTTGCATCAAATGAAACAATGATCGGTTTTTCATCCCCGTAAAGATCCATTCCCGCATCCTTCATCGCCTGTAAAGCACCGATAGCCATATCATCATTCTGGCACACCACAACATCTATATCATCGTACTTCTGAAGAAAACCGGACATAACCTCCTGTCCTTTTGCCGTGGTAAACTCCCCGTCCTCTCTGTCAAGCATCACCCAGTTCTTATGTTTCTCACAAACAGTGTCAAATCCCATGCTTCTGCCAAGCTGACTGGATGATCCACGGGTGCCGATGAGCTCGATAATGTTTATCTTGTCATGATTTTTTCCACGTTCTTCAAGTATCTTTTCAAGCCACAGTCCTGCATTCTCACCTTCCTTACGCATATTCTCTCCGATCCATGTGGTATATAAAGATGAGTCGGCGGAAACCTGACGATCCACGAGAATCACCGGAATATTCGCATCTTTAGCCTCTTTCAGCACTGTATCCCACCCGTCCTCCGTTACCGGACAAAAAGCAATATAGTCCACCTGCTGCGAGATAAATCCGCGGATCGCCTTGATCTGATTCTCCTGTTTCTGCCGGGCATTATTGAACTGAAGAAAGAAGCCATCGTCCACCGTCAGTGCGTCCCGGATGCTAATGCTGTTGGCGCGGCGCCATTTAGACTCTGATCCAAGCTGTGAAAATCCGACTCTTATGAGATTTTCCGCCGGTTCGGTTTCTGCAGGCCTCACATTCTGACTTGTTTCATCAACATTAAATGGTGAACAGGATGAAACCGAAACAGCAAACAATAATAAAAGTAATGAAAACACTACTTTATGAGTAATCTTATAACCGTTATATATCATGAGTATCTATCATCCATATACGCTTTGACAAAATGTCTTTTAGCGTAAATAAACCTTATTGTACCAATTCTTCTACTTTACTTTTTTCTGCAGTTTCCCTGGGAATACGTACCGTGACTTTCGTTCCGCCACCCGGTTCAGAATCGAGAGTTAACCCGTATTCCGGACCAAAGTTCATACGTATGCGCTCATTTACATTGGCCATACCGAAACCGGAATCCGTATCCTTACAAGGCTTTGTGATGGCAACGCGAAGCTTTTCAAGTGTTTCGCTATCCATGCCTATGCCATCGTCTGAAACTGTGAATACTATATCTTTATCCCCAAGCTCCCCTGTGATGCGAATCATACCCTTGTCACGTTTATTCTTAATTCCATGATACAAAGCATTTTCCACAAGGGGCTGCAAAGTCATCTTAAGGATCCTGTACTCATAGAGCAGCGGATCCATACTGATCTCATACTCGAGAATGTCATGATATCTGAACTGCTGGATTTCAAGATAACTCCTGATGTGCTGTTCCTCCTCACGAATACTTATATACTCGTGACCGTGGCTCAGTACGAGACGGAAGAAATTACTTAGAGATACCAGCATATCTTCAGCCTCATCAAGCTTACGCCCTTCTATGAGCCATATAATGGTATCCATAGTATTATAGAGAAAATGCGGATTGATCTGTTCCTGCAGAAGTCTTAGTTCTGCATTCCTCATCTTCTTTTCATCATCACGGATCTGCTGCATCATCTTTTCCAGACTTTCAGCCATATCGTTGATTCGCTCACCAAGTTGAGAGATTTCATCTCCGGACGTACAGTCTGCCCTTGCCTGAAGATTTCCATGGGAAATCTCCTGGGCAACATACCCAAGCCGCTCCACAGGGACAGTAATGCTTCTTGAAATATGAATAACAATCAGGAGAAGTACTCCTACTATAAAAACCAGAAGTAAAGCTATAAATACAACAAAATATCTGACCCGCACACGAAGTTCTGTCTTCATATGCTGCATGATCATCGTCTGATAATAAAGATAATACTGGATATCGTCCTGAATCAGTTCAGTGAGAATATAGACATTGTCATTTAACATCTGAATATTCGCATCATAATGACTTCCATCTGACAGATTTCTCTCGATGTCTCCGATACGCAGTTCCAGTGTATTGACATTTCTGAGCAGATTGTTTAACCAGTTACGACTTTCGATGTCCTGGGTTTTTTCCTCCAATGCAGAGAAGCTTTCCCTGATTTCCCGAAGAGAATCATAAGGATCACTTAGTTCCGGATCATCACCTATGGTTTCAAATGAAGCTCCACTGACTACGATCTTATAGAGATTCTCATCCACTGCTTCTTTAAACTTAAGATTGTACTGATTTGCTACTTCCATGTTACTTACGATCGCATCATAGTCATTGCTATAGCTTCGCAATGCAAATATCAGATATGCAGCTACAAGAACCAGGGGTATCATGGAGACAGAAGCCAAAAGAGCCAGTCTCTTACGCAGCGACAGATTATCCAAGACAAAAACCATCCTTTGTGCAAAATGTACATAATTCCGCAAAGATGAACTAATTTTAGCACAAATGATAAAAAAAAGACAGGCAAAAGCCCGCCGGTATCCATTGAAAATGTCTGATTTGTACAGTTCAGCAGATGATTGGTTAAATACAAACCAGATCTAATCATTTTAAAACGGGTCGCTTCGACGGAATAAGCTAAAACATATCCCCCTCTGATTCTGATTAAACTCATATTATCTGAATGAACTGTTATTATGATTATAAATATTTCAGATGGATAAAAAACTTGAGCAGAGCCGGAGGGTATCTGTTGAAATGCGTAGAGGCGAGGTGTGAAAAAATCAAAATCGGACCTCTTAGTGGCAGTTGGTTTTCTTTTCCTTAGCCCCCTCGCCAAGTTTTAGTTTTCATCAGGAAAACTAAAACATTGGCGAGGGCCTACTGCCACTTAGAGGTCCGATTATAGATTTTTCCGCCGAGGCGACCCGTATTTCAACAGATACCCTCCGGCTCTGACCAAACGCCACACCACCGAATTGTCACCTTATATCTTTCACGGAATTACCGGAATTGAACGTAACCGGAAAACGGTATGCGTAATTATGATGTGGCCATTCACGGTCATTCATCATACGAAGAAGATTATGAGCCGCCAGCTTTCCCAGTTCAAATTTCGGATGCACCACCGATAAGATATTGATATCCCCGGTTTCCTGCATTTTCGCATCATCAAAGGAAACAAGAGAGACATCATCAGGAACTTTCACACCACGTTCTGTCAGAAAATCCATATATCGATATGCGATCTCATCATTGTACAAAACAAGTGCTGTACACTCCTTTGTCCTTCGATAGAACTCCATCAGACTTTTCCTGCTGAATTTTTCCTCCATATCCTTTGTGGTATACCATCGCACCCAATCATCATCATAACGAAGTCCAAAATCCGACAGACACTCCGTAAATCCGCGATACCGCTCCATACCCTGCATATCATCAGACTTAAACATGGCACCGATCTTTCTGTGACCGTTTTCTATCAGATGTTTAGTCAGCTCATAACTGCTCTTCGAATCAGACATTTCAACACTGTCAAAAGAAATGTTTGAATAATGATTATGAATAAATATAGTAGGGATATTTTTTCGTCTGATTTCTTTATACAGACGAAGATTCGGATTGGGAAAACTGGTACGTGTACCCTCTATGATAAGTCCGGATACACCTGCCTTGAGAAAATTCTCAAGGTACATGGTTTCCTCATTCAAATGATTTCTCGTAATTGCGACATCGATTTGAAATCCCTGTTCCTTCATAACCGATTCGATACCGGCATATACTTCCGGAAACAAATAATCGGCAAAATAGCTCAGGATCAAACCTATATGCGGCTTGTTATCACCATCATCTCCTGCCTCTGTATGGTAGGAGACATAAGTCCCGCTGCCACGGACTCTCCGGATCATCCCTTCCTGTTCCAGTTTTTCAAGGGCAGCACGCACCGTTTGTCTGGAGTAACCAAACTTCTTTTCCAGTACATGCTCGGACATGAACTTGTCACCGTCCTTCAACACTCCACTCATGATAAGTGTCCGGCCCCATTTATACAGTTTCTGATATTTCAAACTTTCATTAATATGTTTGTGGATTTCCTTTGCCATATCACTCACTCTTTTTTTCGGGCAAGAGGCATTTACATGCGATTTACATCATCATATCTTACTTGATAACCTGTAATGACTTCCGATCGGCAAAAACCGCCACAAATACCAGGAATACTATTCCCTGAATAAGCTGCATCATCTGTGTTGAAAATCCCATCATAGTCAAACCACTGTTCAGAACGATATACAGAAGTGAACCTACGATAATATTTTCAAAACGCACTTTGGCACCACCCGAAATAGGCATTCCTCCAAGTACCAGAGCGATCAGAATCTGCGTCTCCAGCTGGCTGCCGCCCGATGATGTAACCGATCCTACCTTGATTACATTGATGAATGCAGCAAAACCCGTGATGGCTCCGGACAATACATAAACAAAGAACTTCATCTTATCCGTACGGATACCTGAAAACATAGCGGCTTTTTCCCCTGCCCCTATTGCCTTAAGATAGGTTCCGAATTTTGTAAATCTGAAAAGCACGAAACCAACAACAAGTATAAGTAATGTAAGAAACACTTTCAATCCTGTACTGTCATAGTTGATGAGAGCCGCAGATCCTGCAACCGGAGCATTGGTTGTCATATACTTTATAAATCCACGAAACAAAAACATGGTACAGATAGTAACGATAAATGATTTGATCTTACGGTATACATAGAAATATCCGTTAAATGCTCCTATCAGAGCACCTGTCAGAATTCCACATATTATACTTAACGGAATGTTGATTTTCGATACCATACACACCACTATGGATGCAATTCCAAGTATGGATCCCTGTGAAAAATCAAGGCCTCCCATGGTCATGATGAAAAACACACCTGTGGTGGCGATCATAGTCACATAGATCTGTGAAAGAACCAGAGACATATTTTTGATCATTCTGAAATTTGTCAGTATATTAAAAATCAAAAATACTATGATCAAACCAACGATGGGCAGAAATGTTTTCACCATGGATATCATGGATACATTACTCTTTTCCTTCATTTCTTTAGCTGTTGTTATCTCAGTTTTACCTACTGCAACCATAATCCCTCCTTAAACCATCATCGTGATCAGATTGTTTTCATCGAGAGTTTCATGTCTTTCAATCTCTCCGCTGATCATTCCGTCTTTCATAATGATGATACGATCACACATTCCGATGAGTTCCATCAGCTCTTCAGATATCATGATGATAGACTTCCCTGCCTTTCTCATTCTGTCCATAAGCTGATATATATCCTGCTTTACCTTAATGTCGATACCTCTTGTGGGACTGTCCAGAACGACTATATCAGAGTCCTTTCCGATCCATCTTGCCAGAACAACCTTTTGCTTGTTTCCACCCGAAAGATCCGATACAAACTGATCAACATTAACCATTTTTACAGACATTTCCTTCGCGAATTTATCAGCAAAACTTCGAAGTTTTTTGTCACTCAGCATATGTCTCTTATCTGAAAGTTCGTCCAATGAAGGAAGGCATATATTATCCATGATACTTTGATTCAATACGACAGATTCATTGTCTCTGTCCTTTGATGTATATGCGATACTGTGCTGTATAGCTGTGGGGATATCGTTGATCTCTGTTCCATCCTGAAGTGTAACTGAACCCTTTCTGTCATAGGATGCACCGAAAATAGCCTTTCCTACTTCATGCATACCTGATTCTGATAATCCGCCAAAACCTAAAATCTCACCCTTATGTAGTTCAAAGTCAAGATTGCTGATAAGTCCGGGAACCGAAACATCCTTAACCGAAAGAACGACTTCCGGAGATACGACGCTGCCGTAATCAGATCGATAGTAGTCTCCTGTTACTTCACGACCAACCATAAGACGTTTCAGGTCCTCTTCTCTGACATCCCTGCTCTTTACGGTGTCAATGTAAACTCCGTCACGTAATATGGTTATGGTATCAGAATGATCCAGTACTTCCTGAAGATCGTGGGATATGAAGATGATCGTATTCCCCTTGTCCCTTATCCTGTCCATCACCTTATAAAGCTCATTTCTTCCCTCCTGGGAAAGAGCCGTTGTCGTTTCATCAACAACCACAATCTTAGGATCAAAATAAGTTGCCTTTACGATCTCTACAAGCTTACGGTCCTCAAAATTATAATCATCAATCATTCGCTGTGCTTTGATACGGTCAAAACCATAGTTATGAAGAAGCTCATTAGCCTCTTTGATCATCTGTTTTGTATTTTTGATTCCATACTTTACAAAGCGATCTTCATGCCCCAAAAATATATTTTCAGCTACAGTAAGACCGGATAATGTTCCAAGCTCCTGCACTATGATGGAAACTCCGTGATCATTGGCATCAACCTGATTTTTGGGATGTATCTCCTCCCCATCCAGCACAAAGATACCGCTGTCGATACTGTATATACCCGTCAGCATATTGGTAAGTGTGGATTTCCCGGATCCGTTTTCTCCGATAAGAGCATGAACTTCTCCCTTATTGACTGAAAATGAAACATCCTTAACTGCCTTCGTAATACCGAAGGACTTGCAAAGATTTTTTACCTGTAAACGAACTTCACTCATTGCCCCCTCCTTCGTCACTTTACAATTTCACCCTTATTGATCTTTGTGGTTACCGTGATAATGATCAGGAGTGCAAAACCTGTGATTACATCCTGAATGGCAGTCGGGGCACCCAAAGCAATAAATCCGAAAAATATGATGTTGATGATGAACTCACCGATGATGATAGCCTGTAAAGGTATGCCGTATTTTTTGAAAGCAACTCCAAAGAAACATCCCATCGTAGGGATAAAGTTACGGCTCATGGATGCCATACCGGTAACAGCCACCATTGAGGAACCGTAACTGATAGTCAGAACTGCCATGATGCCTAAAAAGCCGCCGCTTAAAATAAATGCGAGAACTTTATATTTGTTGACATTGATTCCCATATTCTTTGCTACAAATTCATTGCTTCCGATGGCGTACGTATATGTACCGATCTTTGTATAATTCAGGAATACATAAGCCACTAAAAAGGCAGCAATCGCAAGAACTATATCTCCCGGCATCTGACCGAACATACGAAGTCCTGCAGGTAATGTCTGCTCCACACCTCCTGCGATGTAGTTTGCAACAGCTTCATAAATAAGAGCGAGACCCGTGGTAACTATCATAGACGGGATACGGAGTTTTACATAAAAGCTTCCGTTAAATAATCCTACAAGACATCCGCAGCATAAAGCTCCAAGAACAAGACCGATATATCCAAGTCCGAATTTTGTTGCAAAAACACAACCTACTATTGCTGAAAGCATTATGTTTGCGCCGATTGAAAAGTCAAACATGCCCATGACCATGACAAAATAAAATCCTACAGCGCCTACGCTGGCGATCAGACTGGCCTGAAAATAACTGAGCATATTGTTTAATGATCCGAAATTATGTGGTGTGAGTATCTTAAAAATACTCCATGAAAGCACAACCAGGAAAAGTAAAATCAAATACCCTCGAAGGCTTCCTTCGATCTTTTTTTGATCCATTGTCACAGTGGCAGAATTCATTTCATTACCTCTTCTTTATTTTTAAAAACCGAGCCGGTATCTGTGCCTATGCTCGATACCGGCTCATTTTCTGTTTCGTAACAGATTTATAATTTATTTTCCTGCACGAGAGGCTGCATCCTCGATAGAGATCTTTGCAGCTGCCTCCTTCAATCCTTCAAAATCAAGCTTTGACATCTCAACAAGCTCATCATCAGTGTATGGAAGCTGATCTACGAAATACTTCTCATATGCCTTGTAGTCATCTGCGGATGAAACAAAAAGATAAGGGAACGGAACATCATTGAACTTTCCTTCGAATCCTGTGTAGTTGCCCTTGATTGCATTGTAAACCATCATAAATGCGATCAAAGGATCACAGTAATGTCCACCGGATTCACCTGCCATGGAACCGTTTGCAAGTCTCTCTCCAAGATCCGGAAGGAAGTCTGTTGACACGATATCGATATCATTTGTCTTTCCTGCACGCTCAACTGCTGCGATAGCACCCTGAAGAGGATCTCCGCCACCGCCGGCCGGAATCAATGCATCGAGAGACGGATCAGCGGACATCAAAGCTTCAGCAGCCTTGGAACCGCCTTCAGAAGTAGTTCCTGCGTACTGCGGCTCAGAAAGCTTTGCCTGATCATCAGGATGCTCACTGTTCCACTTCTCTACTCCTGCCTTATAGCCTTCCCATCTGCCGAGCCATGTAGCATCACCCTGCTCCCATCCGATGAGACCGATGTTTCTATCTCCCTTTTCAAGGAGAATGTTTACAAGCTTCTCACCATTCTCAGGCTCGTTCTCATGAACAGCGCCTACGAAATACGGAGAATCTGTAGCGGCTTTATAGATATCTGCGCTATTGTCCTTTGAGATAACACGGAAGAACTGCGCGAGATAAACCTTATTGTCATTACATGTCTTAATCGCAGAAGTCATCTCCGTATCTGAAGAGTTACAAATAACAATGCCCTGACATCCTGCTGCAGCAAGCTGCTCAACAGAAGCAGTTACCTTCTCGGAAACATGTCCCTGGTCAACATACTGAACCTGAACTCCCAATGACTTTGCAGCTTCATCCAGAATCTGCTTACACTGGGATCCGAGAACATCTGTTGAAGACCAGATGGATACACCGATCTTTATGTCCTTATTGTCAATTGTCTGTCCTCCACCTGCTGCAGATGCAGATGCTGAAGAACCACCACAAGCTACAAGTCCGGTAACCATAGCTACGGACGCTGCAACGGCCGCAACCTTTTTGAGAATTTTTCTCATCACAAAACCTCCGTTATTCAATTAATCACGATCCTGGTTGTTTTCCACAACGCTTTAACCGTAGTTTAACAGCGGCCTTGTGCAATCGCAATACAATACAAGACATTAGATATAAATAGTTGTATTGTTATTACATCATTTTCACCATCGAATAAGTGCTGTTTTTATTAAAGATATATATATTGCACAAACCATCGCCTTTTTACGTCACTTTTGATAGACATAAAATAGTGGTGTTTTATAAATTAATTAATTTTCGCTATCTTTCTATAGAAATACAATACAACTTCGTATTTGTATTATTTGCTAAATCTGTTTACCTCAACTGATAGGATACACAGTTAACAACTCCCTTATCCTAGACTATTCATTTGCATTATCCTAAAACAGATATTTCATAGAATTAATACACCACAAAATTTTTTGATTATTTCTTGTGACCTCTCCACTTTGAATTCTGTGTATATAGTTAGAACTATTAAAAACCAAAGAAAAGGAGACAATCATGAGAAATATCAAAAAAACAACTCTTGGCATAGGAATCACAGTATTAATCTTATCTTCAGCCATTTTAACCGCCTGCGGAACCAATGAGATTCCTACTATTTCGCCACAGACGCAGAGCATCGCATCAGATCCGGCAGCATCCAACACCATAACCGTATCGTCATCAGGTAAAGTCACTGCAATCCCCGATATGGCGGAGATAACATTTTCCATAAATACAGAGGACAAGGATGCAAAGTCAGCTCAGGAAAAGAACAGCCGTGAATCGCAGCAGGTAGTTGATAAACTTAAAGAACTTGGTGTTGATGAAAAAAGCATTAAGACTTCAAATTATGACATCTATCCTCAGTATGACTATGATGCCGAAGGCGGAAACCGCATCGCAGGATATACCGTGGATACCACCCTTACTGTTAGTGATCTCAAGATCGAAGAGGCCGGTAATGTCATATCTCAATGCGTAGATGCCGGAATCAACAGCATGAATAACATCACCTATTCCTGCTCGGGATATGATGACGCCTATAATGAAGCTTTGAAGGAGGCCGTCGCAAATGCTGATATAAAGGCCAGGGCTCTGGCTGAAGCTTCAGGAAATAAAATCATTGAACTAAAGAACATCACAGAAGGATATCAGGATTATTCCCTTCAGTATCGATCTCAATCAGTCGTGAAGAACTCTCCGGAAGCCGCTTCCGATGCTGTCATCATGCCGGGAGAATCAGACATTGAAGCAAATGTAACCGTAACCTACAGTATCGGCTGATAAAAAGCAGTGATTCCTTAAACCATAATAAGCGGTTGGCTACAATGCCAACCGCTTATAACATTAATCCCACCAGTAACTTCCGTAATATGATGTGATTTTGCCGCCTTCCAGACTCACCTCAAATACTCCCGACAATGCAGGCCCGTACCTGAGATACTGATCCGTATCTTCACTCATAAGCTTATAGTTTCTTATGATCCATTCATAAGGCGTGTCACCCTTTTCATAGTTTCCAAAGCTTCCGGTTTCGGCAGATCCGTCAAATACCGCGTCACCAAAAACGAGAAGATTGCATGTAACCGGATCACCATCAGCAGGATATGGTATCGAAAGCATTACATCCTGAAGCAACACACCATCCTTCAGTACTGAAATATTTTCACCGTTATACATGGTATACCAGTATTTATCTCCCATGTATGTTCCGGCATGTTTCACGTAGGCATCCGAAAAGCCGGTCGCCTTAAGCTTAGAAAGTACCTCTTTGGCATCACCTTCCGTTGTGTACAATCCGGTTGTGGCAGCATAGTAAGGTTCCTTGTTAAGGCCTGAAAAATCAGGCGTATATACAACGAAGCTTCCTGCAAAACCAGCCTCTTCAAGTTTCTCTACAGCACCCGCGCACTCATCCTTATCTTTTGACGCCGATACAAATACACCGTAATAATCCTGTGATTTTAGTTCATCGTAATTCTGATAACCACCATACATACCGAACGATGATGAGTCAAATTCAAGCTCATCCATGGTAGTCACATGAACATTACCATCACTTACCCGCTTGTATTTTCCGGCCGCCGGGATTTCCAAAGCCTCATCAGCATTTGAAGTATTCAAACTAAGGTCATCACCGCTCACTTTATAATCGCACGACATTTCCAGAGGCATTCCTCCATATCCCAGGCGGTTTGCCGTGTATGTAAATGTCCCATTCCTTAAATCACATCCTCCCGCAATATAGAATACTTCTTTGGAGGAATCCTTCCTGTACATATAAAGATCCGAGCCTGTAAATTCAAGATAAAGGTTCGAACCTTTACTATCATCAAGAAGCCATAGTCCCTGTAACTCTTTATCTCCTGCCTTATCATCCCGATTCAGATATACGAATGCATCCTCTACCCTGTCATCCTTCAGAAAAAGTCTGCTGTCATCATATTCCGGCACAAGGAAATCATCATTTTTAAATCCCTCAAAAACAATCCCGTCGTCCGTTACAGTGATAGTACCTTTATGCCCCGGATCCCAGTACTTTCCGGCATTTGACATCACTGAGAATCTGAGTTCATTTACATTCACCGCATCTCCATCTTCGCTTGTCATCTCATCCGGATCATAAGGAATAAACTCACAGCCCCAAAAGCTGTATGCTTCAAGACGTTCATAATCCCCCGGCATTGCCCGTCCGCAATAAGCATACAGATTATTGCCAAATGGAATAACTTCCATGATATAGAATTCTTCATTACCATTTTCATCGCTGCTGTGATAGCTGTATTTACCGGCCAAACGCTTAGCCAGCGATTTCTTTCCGGAATCTGCAGCAGCTTTCATACTCTTTGTCTTCTGTACAGATTTTTTGTCTTCAGTCCCGTTTCCGGACCCGTTTTCCTTAACAACATCTCCTGTCCAGTCGATGATGCCGCCAAATTCATAGACATTTTTATATCCCATGTCTGCAAGTTTCTGCGCAGCTTCCTTACTTCTCCTGCCGCTGCGACAGTATACAAGGATGATCTGGTCAGAATCGGATAATTCTTCCGGAGGGTCATTTTCTATGCTTTCGTTTGGTATAAGTATGGCTCCGGGTATATGTCCTTCGTCATACTCATCCTGTCTCCGCACGTCCACTATCACATGCCCGTCATCCTGTTCCATCATGCGTTTTGCTTCATCCTGAGATATCTGGTTATACGGAAAAGTCTGAAACATGCCGTCTCCGTCCATCACCTGATCTTTTGCTTCACATCCCGAAAGTAATATCACTGCAGTTCCCGCAACAGCTATAAAGTATTTACTGAGTATTCTGTTCATAACAAATTCTCCATCCACATAACACTTCACGCACCATTCTTATAGAAATATTATAACCCATTTTATGAAAAGAAGTTTTGAATAAAATCATGTTTATAGTAAAGGTCCTACTGTCCGATGTTTCAAATAGGTAATCCGGGAGTCGGTGTTAAGTCATGTCGGGGAGGATACATAAATGAAGAAGAAAAGAAATGGCTCTTCAGCAGTAGTTAAGATGAAAAACGGATGGTTCAGGAGGATTGCGGTGTTGCTCTGCACTGTCCTGATTTTGGATGCATCGCCCGTAGATTCCATGGCAGCTCTCCGGGCATGGCAGCCTGAAAACAACGGTCCGTCGTTCGGCATTCAGAATGAAAATGAAAGTGAAACCGGAATGGACACGACCGGAACTTCAGTTGTGAAGGAATTCGGGCCTACCGGCGCAGATGAGGAACCGACCAAAACAAGTGAGCCCTGTAAGCTGACACTGATAGCAGCCGGCGATAATCTGATTCACAAAACCATAGTAGACAAGGCATGGCGTCCTGCATTAGGAACACATGATTTTCATTTCCTGTATACGCCTATTCTCGACACTATACAGTCCCGGGATCTGGCTGTCATAAACCAGGAAACCATATTCATTTCCGACAATTCTCTGATCAGTGATTATCCCACTTTCGGAACCCCACAGATCATGGGTGAGGCGCTTGTGGACAGTGGATTTGACATTGTACTTTCGGCCACGAATCACACTTGGGATAAGGGAGTCCGGGGTGTGACCGACACTCTGAATTACTGGAAGATATTCCATCCGGAGATAACACTTCTGGGAATCCATGACTCACCGCAAGCCTTCAACACCATCGACTACGTGGAAAAGAACGGCATACGTCTCGCGATGTTCAACTACACCTATGGGCTCAACGGTTTCAGAGTGCCCGGTTCCCTATACTACATGGTGAACCTGCTGGGACAGTCAGACAAGTTCCTGAATGACGTAAGGATCGCAGAAAATGAAGCAGACTTGACAGTCTGTTTCCTTCATATAGGAGAAGAATACCGGTATCAGCCCACGGCCTTTCAACAGGCTTACGTTCAATCCCTTATAGATGCTGGAGCAGACCTGATCATCTGCTCGCATCCCCATGTGGTTGAACCGGCAGCTTACATTAATACAATGTCAGGAAACAACGGTCTGGTATTCTGGTCCTGCGGAAATCTGATTTCAGCGCAGTCAAAGATTCCGCGAATTCTCGGCGGGCTTGCGGATGTAACAATCGAAAAAGATGATTCCGGCACCAAAATCACTTCCTGGAGTTTCATCCCAACGGTCACTCATTTCTCCGGAATGGACGTGCGGGTCTTTCTCCTTAAGGACTATAACGATGCGTTGGCCTCAGTTAATCACGCAAACTTCAACGACGGCCCGCTCACCACGGATAAACTGTGGAATCTGTGGACTTCCATTACGGGCTTCAGCAGAGAATCGTACACTCCCTGACCTTTTAAGTACTTTCGGAAAGCCTGTCAGCGGCTCCACCTGTTTGCTTTTTTCCTTTAGTTAATATACAAAAAAGCTGCTGATACAAATATCCGTATCAGCAGCTTTTTCACATATTCTATTATACAGCTTCTTTAGCAGCTGTCTCAGGCTGTTTTGAAATCGATCTTACAACAAATCCAAAAATATTTCTCACAAGCGGACCTGCAAAAAAGATCTGCCAGCAGAGTGCCATAGGGAAATTCATGGCTGTAGTCTGAAGCCACACTGCTACAAACTGTGTACCTGCATTCTTGAAAAGAATTGTGGCAGCAAGGCTCATCAATGGACACATCAGACACACTGACATTGCAGATATTGCAAGAATGATCATTATCATCGGATCCTTACCCGGTGTAACAAATCTGAAGGCAAGAATCTGTGCAAGCTTTCCTACAAACAAAAGCTCAAGTACGACGGCTATCGGCCACATGATGATCATTTCTTTAAATGCAGCAATAAATACGAAATTCTGCATTCCGCCGACATTAAGAGAAATGTTATAGCAGATCATCGCATAAACCATGACAAAAGCCATAAAAACAGTAAAAACAACATCCTGAAACTTATTCTGTGGTAACACGCTAAGGTTCTCCTTTCGAAAAACAGAAGACTTCAGTGTGTTGTTCGTTATCACCCTGTCATGGGTGTGCGTTTCCAATGATACCTGACCTGCATCTTCATTTACTTTAATCAACGAGTTGGCATTATATCAGAAAAAAATCCGGTATGTAATACCTGTTTTTAATTTTTTATTTTAGACCATTCCAAATAGCAACAACTCAATCGGGATAGGAGTTTAGAAATAGTCAGAGGGGAGGCCATGCAAGACCAGCCCCTCTGACTATTCCGGGTTCATGTCCCGGATGAACTGTTACACCTGAAAAGCAATCTTTTGAATCATCAAAAGAGGTCAAGTGAACTGTCAAGATATATCTCTTCCCTGACTTTAAGCTGATACTCCGGTTTTGTCATGTAGTAAAGCAAAAATTCAAGAATAATGGCACTGCCAAGGCTGCGCCCTTCTATTTTGAATTCAGAGAAGCCCATCGGTATATAAACACTCCTGATATCCTCTATACCTATGAATCCGGGATTTTTCATTGCCTCTGAAAATCTGTATCCATACCTTGCATCCGGCGAAACACAGATATGATCATCACAATCTTCACCCAGACTCTTTCTGCTGACATTTTCATAACAGTTTTTTCTGTCGAAACATCCAAACCAACAACATTCATTGCACAGGAACTCTATCTTTTGTTTCTGTGGAACAGTAAGTGTATTCAGCTTATCGAACTCTTTGTTAAGTCTGAAATCAGGAACGACATAACGAAATTCCTTTCTGTCCAGTTCATTCCTGAAATCCTCAAAATCAGTCAGGACTTTGGTGGTTGATGAAACAAAATAGAATCCCGGATGATTCCTTTTTATATGATCAAGAAGCAGATCAGAATGAATGATTATTCCATTCATAACACCGCTTGTATCCTCAAACATGTCGCACAAACGATTACATTTCCTGTCATAGAGATGCTTTTCACTTATCAATGAATTGCTGAAAGTCAACCGGGCCGATATTTCATATTCCTTCATCAGTGAAAGAACATTATCAGGATTTTCTTCACCGAACCCGACTCTTCCGCCGCCCCAGAGACAATCCCCCGGAGCTCCGTATATTGATCCTATTTCACACCAGTCATAGAAGTATTCCCGATGCTCTCTGAAAAGAGGAAGGAAAACTTTGTATAATTCATAAAACTCAAAAAGCCCGGGCAAATGATAATGAATAGTATTTTCCATATTTTTCTAAACTCTCCTTTGAATAGCACCGAAAAAATCTGCATGTGATTATACATTTAGAACACATCACTGACAAACCTCTTTTTACATTCATATTTGTATCCATCATCAAAAGCAAATACTTAACTTTAATGTGATAAAACGCTATTTGAATGATAAAATAATGTAAGGGTGAATATTATCAAAGAACGGGTTTGCACAATGCTTGTTACTTTAATAACCAATCCGAGTACGAATACCATAGTCGTTTTTCATAGCAAAAGAATGGGATTTATGATTGTTAATCAGTATCAGTGAGCGGCAGGTCTTTTTGACACTCTCGTTATGAAATGAATAATCGGAACGCAGTATAGAGGGAGGATATATGAAATCAACGAAGTTTTCCGCAAAAGTTCTTGCGACTTTTATTCTGACAGGAGCATTGGCTGTTCCGGCTTTTGCCGGAGCCACACTCAGGGGCGTGGATTATATCAATAATCCATCAGGTGCCTCGCCATCCATCGACGCAAAGAATCTCCGAAACGAACAGGATGCGGATTCTCAGAGTCAAACAGCAGAGACAATAAATGATGACGTCGAAAAAACAGAAACAGGAAAAGTAACAATAATAGACGGTATTCGTGTGCCAACAAACATAAAGTCGGATGAAGCCATTCTTGCAGACTTTGCACAGCTTTCCGGAGGCGGCGCAAACATGGACTGGGGAAATTATTATCCTTCTGCAAATTCAATACCTGTCGGCAATGCGGATGAAACCTGGTTGAGGAATTTTGGCGCATATTCAAGAGAAAACACTACCGATAAGGTATGCTACCTGACATTTGATCTCGGGTACGAGAATGGTCATACTATATCCATCATGGAGACACTAAAGAAGCACAATGCTCCGGCAACTTTCTTTGTCACAGGTGCCTGCATTAAGTCAAATCCGGAAATCGTGCTTGCCATAGCGAAGAATGGTTTTACAGTCGGAAATCACACATTGAACCATAAGAATATGTCCAATGTCACCACAAAAGAACTGTTTTATACAGAAGTAAATACTGTTGAAGAACAATACGAAACACTTACCGGTCATCCGATGAACCGATACTATCGTCCGCCTGAGGGAAAGAGCTCGCAGGCCCAGCTGCTGCTTGCGAGAGCCATGGGATACAAAACCATGCTCTGGTCTGTTGCCTACAAGGATTATGACGAAAAGGCACAACCCGGCAGAAGCAGCGCATTGGCAACACTTAATAAACGAATCCATCCGGGCGCAATCGTACTTTTGCATGCCACATCCAGCACCAATGCATCGATTCTGGATGAACTTCTTACAGGATGGGAAAGCGCAGGATATACTTTCAAGTCTTTGGATGAACTTCCGGAAAATGAGTTTTCAGGAGTGTGAGTGATATATTTATTTGACACTCACTGATTAGCGCCAACGCACACATTCGTGTACGTGCTGCATATCATCATAATTTTATAAAGCCTTTTGATTCAAATCAGGCAGTATCTTTCTTCGCTTCTTGAGCATTCCGAGAATCAGGGCAGTAAACATGGCTCCGGTCCCGATGGCTGCACAATACAGCAAAGGATGTCCCACTACAGGAAGTACAAATATACCCCCATGCGGAGCAGGCAGGGTACATCCAAATACAGAAGACAGCAATCCCGCCAATGCTGAACCCGCGATACAGGACGGAATAACTCTCGTGACATCAATTATCACATAGGGGAGTGCCCCTTCAGTGATAAACGAGAGTCCCATAAAAAGGGAAAATACTCCGTTATTTTTTTCCTCTTTACTGAACCTGTCTTTAAATATAAATCCGGATATAGCTATACCTATAGGCGGTACCATACCACCGGCCATGACTGCTGCCATGATCACTGTGTCTTTAGCAGCAATTGAAGCCAAACCATAATTATATGCTATCTTGTTAATGATTCCTCCCATGTCAACAGACATCATCCCTGCTGCCAGAGTACAAACCAAAGCCGGGCTCTGACCCCTGGCACTGTTCAATATCATATTAAACAAGGAACCAAGAGCTGATGCCGCAGGGGTTATGAGGAAAAACGATATAGCCTGCACGATAGTCAGATTGAAAACGGGATATATAACTATAGGCGCCGCTCCTCTGATGAATCTTGGAAGTCTTTCCGTAAACAGACTTATCTCTCTGCTTATGATGCCTGCAGCAAGTCCCGCTATGGTGGCTCCTATGAATCCCGAATTGGAATCAATCACCATATATCCCCCTACAAAGCCAGCCATGAAGGCCGACTCTCCTGCCAGGCTATATGCCATAAATGCCGAAAAAACAGGCAGCATAAAATTGAAAGTGGTATCTCCCAGAAACTTAAGGTACGTTGCCACCGATGTAATGGATCCAAGTTCGGAGCGTTCGTCTACAGACAATGTAGAGAGATCAATGCTGGCGGCATCAAAGAGAAATGCCGTTGCTATAAGTATTCCTCCTGCCGCCACAAAGGGTGTCATCCACTTTACCGCAAATACTATACTTATCAGAAACCTTTCGCGAAGCATGCGTATGAGATCTCTGTCCTGATTTCTCAAATCAGTCTTTTCTGACTTTTCGGAATTCAATGACATACCTTCTGTTGTTTTAAACTCTTTAAGGATTTTTTCTCTGCGACTGCCGCTCTCTTCAACCACGGAAAGGAGGGATTCAGTAAACACCGTTACAGTATTACGTCCCTTCTTTTTAGAATCATAGAGGGCAACATCCGCATATTCGCACACCTCTGCCAATGTCTTTTCTCCATCCACAGGAGTAAGGCCCACACTAATAGTAAAAGCCGGCTCATCTTTTTGTGAATCCTCACGGATTGTTTTGCACAGTTCAAAAAGACCGGTTCTTGCATCCTCCACCGAAAGATTAATGAGACCTATAAATTCATCTCCGCCCCATCTGCCAGCTATTCCGCCGGTTTCTTCCACAAACTTCTTTATATGATCCGCCAGAAGAACAAGGGCTGCATCACCCACAGAATGACCGTTCTGATCATTTATCTGTTTAAAATAGTCTATATCAAGCAGAAACAGGGATTTATCTGTTCTTTCATCATAAGCTCTCAGAACTCTTCTTTTATATTCGGCAGTGAAGGATTTTCTGTTTGCAAGCCCCGTCAGTTCATCCATGGTAGCCAGTCGTATGATCTTAACCTTATATCTCGAAATGATGTTTGATATAAGAACTATAAGAATGATGGCAAGAATCACGCCTATGGAAAAAAACACCACATACTGCATTCGCTGAATCTGTCTTTCTTTGGAACCGTCATTTGCTACCACAAGACGGTATTCTCCATCAGAAAAGCTACGTATGATACAGATTTCCATATCCGCAAGAAACAGAGGTGTCTTACCGTTCTGTATCTTAAAGACAGATTTGCCGTCCTTCAACCCCTCAAGATAAGAAGCTTTAAATTCAGAGGCATTGTCAACTCCCTCTGCCAGAACATTGCCTTCAGCATCTGTAAGCCACATAGAGATACCTTCATCTGCATAATCCGCAGCATGGACGGTAAAGTACTCTGAAAGAATCTCCCCTCTGTTCTCACCGGTCGTATTCTTTGCTTCCTCATCCATCAGATAGAACAGTTCAACAGACAGCATCTTTGTTTCAGATTCCTGATACCTTAATGTGAGGCTGGTACTGAGATAGGCAAACGAAAGCAAAATAAGTGCAAAAGCCCCTGCTATAAACAGGAAAATGATGCTAAGTTGTCTCTCATTTGTTTTATCCTTCACGGCTTTCTCCTTTTCAAAAAGCTATGTCAGGTGATAAATGTCAAAAGTCAGAATTGAATCGTTACTCGCCGGGCGCTTAAGCACACTTACCCACTCTTCACTGCATGGGATTCGGATACTTACCTGCGACTCATTATCTTAGTATATATCGACAACTAAGCAGTTTTTCATCAGTGTTTCCTCAATGCCCACATAGGATATTCCTTTGCATTTCAGGTTTTAGGTTATCTCACTTGGAACAATAACGTTAACTATAAAACCATTTTGCAGGAGTACAAACAGTATCTTGACGAGTATGTTTACGAGAAAATATGGTCTGAGCTATCTCCGACTGATAAGCGGTCAAGAAAGCTATATTCAAATCCCTAAATAAAAAAAATGCCCTCGGGGTAGAGAGGGCACAGTTGTGGGTATATATCTTAAAGAGAGGAGAGATTCTCTTTAAAACCGGATTTAATTATGATGCGGAAGAAATAGCTGAATTGCATGCAGCGTAATTTTTACATGCTTCGCGTACCCAGTTAAAACGATCCTCATCTATATCATTGGGAACGGTGCAGTCGGCACCAAGAATGATACCGGTCTGTCCGCATTCTGAAAGAAGTGCATATGTAGCCTTTTCAAGCTCTTCTCTGGAGCCTTTATATATGATGCCATCCTGTGAGAAGCCTCCAATGATGCATCTACCTTTAAACAGCTTCTTGGCTTCCTTGAGACTTGTACCTTCTGCGACAACTGCTACACTGTATGCCGCAGCATCATAGCCTTTGTAAAGCTTTAAATCATTTCCATGACCATGATATCCGCAAATATGTAAAATATTTGTATTTCTTATTTTTTTTGCTTCATCAAGTATCTTCTTCTCAGTAGGTGCAACATATTTCTTATGGAAAACTTCATTGAAGAAACCGCCCTGATTGTTGCAGCTTAAATAGATACCGTCAGCACCACATTCTTCAAGTAGAACTCTGTTAAGATCGATGATACCTTCAGTTAAAATATCCAAAGCATATTTTACAGCAACAGGATCTTCTATGATAAACTGCTGCATGATATCTTCCTGTGCTCCAAATACAGGAAGTCCCTGAGTAAAAGCATTTCTAAGAACCCAGGCAGCAGAGAAACAGGTCACGTATACAGGAGAGTCAACTCCCTCATAAATCTGCATAACCCTTTTCGTCAGCTCTATCTGAGCCTTCGCATAAGGTGTATCAAGCATCGGCTTTTTGATTTTGTATAAATCAGAAGCCTTTTCTATTCCGCTGACATCCAGGGGCATCATCATGAGAGTATCATTCATTATCTTGATGATATCAGGAACAAACTTTTCCAAAGATGGCTTATGAAGGTTAATATTGGCTTCAAATGCATCCGGGTTAGACAAACCCATATTCCATACATTTGGTGAAGTAAAATGATGAAAAAAAGCTACCGGAACTCTGTCTACCGGCTGATTTGAAAATGCCCTCTTGATTCTTTCCCTGTTTGTCATGATTTTCTATTCCTCCTTGATAAGAACAGATCTCATGATCATATACCGAAAATGTATCGCAAGGATTTGCGGCAGGATTTTGTCGAAAGCTTGTGATTTATCGTCTGCAAAGTATATGATTCATACACTTTGGGATGCTGATATCATCATGAACTGTTTGTTCCTTCAAAATTTTTAAACTCTACATGTTAAATAATATACTCTCAGTATAATTCCTTGTATAATATATAAAAATCTTTAACATATGAAAAAAAGCTATAACATATTACTGTCAGGTAATAAATATATTTACTAAATTGGTCGACATAGTTTAGTAGTTGATAAATATAGAATGACTTGAGTGTCAATGAACCGATGTTTACAAACCCGGGAGAATGCCATGAAGATAAGTTCTCTTAAATATTTTATCGCAATAGCCGAAACAGGTTCCATTAATAAAGCCGCCAAAAAACTGTTTGTTGCTCAACCCAGTTTGACAAAATCCATCAAACTGATGGAAAGCGAACTTGGTGTTACCCTTTTCGAAAGAAACAAATCAGGAATACAACTGACCAGTGAAGGCGAAAAAATATACAAAGAAGCACAAATTGTGCTGGATTACTATAACGGATGGAAGCAGCTTTCCAAGGAAAATGATCCCATGACTATCTATGCATACACCCATATTTCACTTGTAGGTTTCCTTATTCCAAAACTGCATATTCCTTTCCAGAGGAATCACACTAATGTGCTTTTGAAATATCAGGGAGATGCGGCTCCTGAAAAAATGGTATCTTTGAAAAATACGAATCCTGCTTTGGCAATCTGTCTCAACCGTATAGGTGACCATGAAGATTCATTCAATACAAACGGGATAAAAAGAGTAACTCTGATGGAGGGATATTACGGATGCCTTGTCAGTACAGACAGTCCGCTTTCCAGGTTCAAAACCGTACATTTCTCCGATCTCAAAGGCTATTGTCTGGCATTTCCCAGTCATTCATCTACTCTTGATGAAAATGTTTCAGAGGTACGGGCATATTCCATGCTTTCAGGTTTTGTTCCTGATCTGGTCAAGGAAATCACTATCGGTAATGTTATCACCGTTGATTCTGTCCAGACAGTTATTAAAATGGCCAGCGAACAGCCGGAAGTTTTCGCGGTCAGCTTCTTTCCTGCCAACACACGTTATGCCGATTATCAAAATGGCCATATGGTATGTATACCTTTCTACGAAAAGGAAACCAAAGGTGAAATCAGTCTGGTTTATTCGGACAAACATTATAAGAGCATTTCCGCATACAGGGATTTGGTAGAACTGATAAAATCCGAGGCGGAATCATTCATAAAAAAATCAATTGAAGCTTGATGGTATTCATTGTTCAGGATAGGGTTTAATCCATTTCCCCGGTACGGTTTATCCAAAAACATTCAGGGATCAGACGTTCATGTCTGACCCCTTTTTTATCTTCTTATCGCTGATGAATTAAGTTCATCCACATATTTACTATATAACCAAGGCATGCTATGAAGACTCAAATCTGCATAACCGTGCATAATTTGAATTATCATAACCTCACATCATCTTCTTATATTTTTCCACAGTATCTTTTATCCTTAGGGCGGGTTTAGTCAGATTATGTAAGGATTCACCCTTGTTCATGGTATCAATGATAGCTGCTATATATCTATCCATATTGATGCTGAAATAGTATTCCTTCGAAAGCATCTCCTCTTTCTGATAGATAAGATTGGTTGTGAATATCTTGGTGAAATCCCCATTTTCGTATGCTCTATCGAACTTTTCAAATCCCCTTGAGAACAGCCCGAATGTGGCAAATACAAAGATCCTTTTGGCTCCCCGGTCTTTGAGCTTAAGTGCTGCATCCAGAATGCTTCCGCCGGAATCTATCATATCGTCTATGACGATAACATCCATGCCTTCGACATTTCCACCGCAAAAATCATGTGCAATTATAGGATTGCTGCCATTCACTATAGTCGTATAATCACGTCTTTTATAAAACATTCCGATGTTTACCCCGAAAAGAGAGGCTAAAAAAACCACTCTTTCCGTTGCACCTTCATCCGGAGCTACAAACATGAGATGTTCCCCGTCTATAATTAAATCTTCGTACTCGGTCAGCAGTCCCTGTGTGAACTGAAGTGCAGGTGAAACATTTTCGATTCCCTTTAACGGTACCACGTTCTGCATTCTCGGGTCATGAGCATCAAATGTCACAATATCATGTACTCCCATGGCTTCCAGTTCCTGGAGCATAACTGCACAGTCAAGAGATTCGCGCATAGTCTTCCTATGCTGCCTGCTTTCATACAAAAACGGCATAATAACGGTTATCCTGGACGCCTTTCCGTTACAGGCCGCAATGATACGTTTCAGATCCTGATAATTATCGTCCGGAGACATTCTGTTAAGACTGCCATCCATCTTATAAGTCAAAGAATTGTTACATACATCTACCATAATGTATATATCTTTATCTCTGACAGACTCTCTTATTATTCCCTTGGCTTCGCCACTGTTAAATCTTGGACATTCACAGGGAATAAAAAAACTTTCTCCACGCCAGCTCTCCAGAATCTTATCAACTTTCTTTCCTGATTTTATAGCTGATTCAAGGGCTATGATACCCAGTTTCCCTGTATTTCTCACCATTTCCAACCCTCCTCGCAGGATTTCAATACAAATTCAAAAGCTTCTCTATATCCTTATTTCGTCAGATTTATTTTAAGAAATAAGGATATAGAGAAGCTATCATGTTGAAGGATATGGTATAGCTTATGGTCCATGTCCACAGAAATACGCAAATACAGGCTGTCAGGAGTCCCTTGTTTTTGCGCCCATAGCTTTTAGCTCCTGCTTGCGCACATACATCATTTTATCGGCTCTTTCAAATATATCCCGAACATGGTGGTCTCCCTCTTCCAGCACGGCATAACCAATCGATACAACGACACCGTTTTCGTGAATATTGGCTTCTACCTTCCTGTTCATGGTACTTATGGTCTCATTCATGGAATCATAGCCTTTATCCTGAAGTAATACCACAAACTCATCTCCACCTACTCTGAAGACTGCGCCATGTATGAATATTTCGCATATCAATGCACAGGCATCTTTGATAAGCTTATCCCCCGCAGCATGTCCTAATGTATCATTGATATGTTTAAGACCGTTTATATCACAAACAACAACTGCCAGATGTTTGAGTTCATTATTATGAATTTTCCGGTTCAAATCATTTTCATACTCTAAATACGCGTGCTTATTTCTTACACCGGTCATAGAGTCTTTGGTTGCCATATTCTGAAAAGCTATTCTCGTTTCTTTCTCTGCGTTGAGCTTCTCTTTGGATAATTCCCTTAATTCCAGAAAAAGAATAGCAGCCAGAATCAGTTCTGCAAAAAACGTGAAAGTAATCTGTTTCCTGTTGGCTAAAAGATTGTTCTCGCTAATGTCACGAATCTGATCCAAAATAACGTTTTCATGGATCAAAACAGTAAACTCCCATCCTGTATTCAGAAGAGGAACGTAACACAACGTTTCAGTGACACCGCCATATATAAACGTCATGCTTCCCCCTACATCGTTAGCAAAATGATCCATATTTTCTTTCCATACATCCTCAGAAACAAGACCCTTTGTTGCGTCAAATATATTATGATATGAAATAGCCGGACCAAGTTCCGTGCCGGACAGATTACTTCCGTTTTTTGAATATAAAGCGAAATATGTACTGCTCTTATTATCAACCGAAAGGAGGTCAATGATATCCTTAATGTCTATCTGAATGAAGCAGGCTTTGAAGGGTTTACCCATGATAGTAAGATCCGGTGTCGGAATAGCGAGGCACAACTGTTTGTAAGAACCATAAATGGAAACTGTACTGATAGTACGATCAGTCATTGTTTCTTCCGATAAGAATTCATGTCTGCTTTTTCCGGTATATGTAGTATATTGCGTGTACACAACATTATCCTGATCTACCAGTGCGAATCGGTTAAGAGATAATAGGTTTTTGATTTTTCCCAGGGTTTGTCGTAATTCTTCCTGTGATTCGATGTCTTCATGCTGAATATAGTCCAAAGCCGTTTCCATCTGAATGAATTCGCTTTCAATTTGATTGGCAACAGTATGAGAACGACGATCTGCTATTGATTCAAGATAAAATCGGCTTACTGTAAAAATAGCTTCTTCTGTCTTAAGAATCGTATTATGCGACGAGTGAATTGAATTGGCAGTCACCATTGCAATTATCAGCAAACTGCCTATGATTGCTGTAAGCAAAAATGTTCTATTCGTTATCTGTTTCATTTTCATCTTCAAATATCACCATAAAGCAGTTCAAGCATCAATGCAGCGTCTCTCTGATAGATAATGGTAGTTATCTCATTAGTTTTATCCGGAAATAACTCTCCTGGCATATTTCCATCAGCAATTTTCACTGCTACCTGAATCGTATCAAATCCGATTGAATAGCAATCCTGCACTCCGAGACAATAAATCACTCCCTCATCCAGATAGCTTAATGCTTCCTGATCATGATCCATGCCGACAATAACTGCTTTGCTGCCTGTTTCTTTAACAGCTCTGGCTGCACCTACGGGGTTACTCATATTACAACAGATAATTCCATCCAGATCCGGGTTTTTTTTCAGGATATTCAGGGTAAGTCCGTATGCCAGATCAACAGAGTCCATATCATATTCCGTGGCTACGATCTCCATGTCACCATACTTTGCAATAGTGTCTCTGGCCCCTCTTGCCCTGTCTTCATGACATGGGGCACCTCTGCTCCCCACAAGTATAGCTACCTTTCCTTTGTACGAAAGCTTTTCGCAAAGGGCTTCCGTTAAGTCTGCACCATCCGCATAATTATGTGTATTTCCAACGTATGCGATCCTTTTACAACCTGCGGCTGCGTCTGAACTTGAAAATGTCATTACTTTTGATCCTGAGTCAACCATTCTGTCAATTATCGGAGATATAACAGACTCGTCTGCAACATCGACGCCGATCACATCATAGTTTTTTTGTTCTGCCTGAAGAAGCCGTTTTGTCTGATCTTCAGCAGAAGCGCCTTCAGGTGCCATATACTCATAAGTAACAGTAATTCCTTTATCCAGAAACTGTCTCTGGGCTTCTTCCATTCCCAGAGCTACGGCATCCCACCACGGATGGACAGTTTTATATGTGAAATAGAAATTATAATGATCCTTCTCTGGAATATACGAATCAAGCTCATGATCAAAATCAACCGCGCTACTTACAGGCTCTGCTCCTATTGATGTGTCTTTATCTGAAGATACTGTTGAATCAACAGGAGGTAAAGTCTCATTTAAACCCTTCTCAGGATTTGCGGTAGAGCAAGCCCCAAAGGCAAGCACAATCGTCAATACCGTAATCACTGAATATAACTTCCGAAATTTATTTCTTTGCATTTAAGTTGCCTCGTTTCCATACTTTACAGCAGAAACCTTTAGGTTTTTCAGAATGACTCAAATTGATATCCTCTTTCTGCCTGTTGTTATTTGTTTTATCGACTCGAATTCAACTTTAATCAGTGATTTTTCTGCACAAGAAAATGCCCTTTGAAAAGCAAGGGCATTTTCTTATTATCTAATCTTTGAATTGTACAACCAATCAGAGGTACAAGAATAACCGTAAATATCTCACGTACATATGTATAATCTATGATTCG
The DNA here is from genome assembly GCF_900113415.1 of Oribacterium sp. WCC10. Lineage (GTDB taxonomy): Bacteria > Bacillota > Clostridia > Lachnospirales > Lachnospiraceae > Oribacterium. The sequence goes on from NZ_FOPH01000005.1 coordinate 126,614, forward strand.
GATATTTATCAAGCTCCGTAACAAAGCTCCGTTACCACTCCATTTGCAACTGTTATATAGAGAACTGGTCCGGTGCTGGATATAAATTCTGATTTACTCATATATAAAAGCCCTTCATCAGTACCTTCCCCATACGTGGTCTGACTGGTAAGTTTAAACTGATATGTACCATTACTCATACGGGTCGCGTCTTCCCAGTTATTACCCTGATAATAATCCAGGGAACCTTTAACTGTCAGAACATCACCACTGATCGAAACAGAGGACAGATGTGAAATACCGTAGCCACTGTCATATAAATTACCATAATAAGTTCCGGATGTGGTTACATATGAGGAACTGCTGCTTGAACTACCGTAACCGCTCGAGTAACGTGACGGCTTTCCGTCCCACGCTCCATCGGAACCAACATAATATCCGTCAGGTGTCCATGAGTTTACAAGCATAGCACCGTCACTTCCGAGATAATAATTGCCAACCCATCTGTTAGTCGCAACATTCCCATAATCGTCTATATAGTACCAGTCGCCGAAGTCGAAGGTCCAATATCCGGCAAAAGCTGTGATAGAGAAAAGAGAAATGATAAGAGCCAGAACTACCGAAAATCTAAATGCTTTTAAATATTTACCCAGCATGTTTACCTCCAAAATTTGATATGCCAAAAAACACGAACTACTTGCCTCTAAAGGATTATGTCGACGATGTTCAGGTGTTATATAAGCTCTGAAATGATGTGCAACTGTCTTTAAGATACTTACTATTTCTCCACGGTCATAGTCACCTAAAAATATCTGGTTAATATGTTGCTTTCCCAATATGGTAAGGCTCCCTCTTACCTGGCATACTAGTATATAGAATAATAACTATCTGACTCATTATGTACTGTTTTATTACAGAAATACTTGTCCAACATAACAGTCAGGATGTATCAGAAACTTAATTTATGCTGTACTATGTTTTGTTTTTGAGAGTTTCATATAGAAATCCCTCCATATTTCCTTTTGAAGGCAATATGTTGTGAAATTCCAAAAAATAAAAAAAATATATAAAAATTTTTCCGGCCAATTATTTCTGACTATCCGGCCAATTTTGGAATTCACAACAAATTGTCTTTTTTCGTATTTCTCTGAAACTGAATATATCAGACATTACGCAACATTACTCAGACATTACTCAACATTACTTTTCTTTATCAGAAGTTCCTTTCCTTCAAAAGCAAACGCAAGCTTTATTATCCTGTCTTTGCTATATCCCGCTTCAAGAAGCTCGGTTTCATACTTCTTATCTTCGATCTGTTTCAGCGCTATATCGCAAAGCTCATCAAGGGTCCTGCCATTATCGCTCCGACGCTTGGACTTAAACTCGATGATAACAGCATTATCCTTTTTATCCTTCGGACGGAGCATGACATCATAACGGCCCAGTCCGCTTTCGCGGTTTGACTTTATCTCGTATCTGCCACGAAGTTCCACAAGAAGCCCGATCACAAGACCGTGATAGAAGTTTTCCGGAGCTGCTTTACCACTTCCGTCAAAAGTACTGATCATACTTTCGCAGATTTCTGATAAGGTATCTGTCATGTCATCTATGTTGCCTTCCAGGAGTGCTTTAACAAAATAACTGTAATTTTCTCCTGCATTCTCAAACCATCTCTCTACAAGCAGACTAAAGCTGTCTTTGACTTCGTGATTTGTGAGTTTAAGGCTATACACCGCCATGTTTCCTTCGCCTTCTATAGAAACCGGCTTTAGATATCCGGCTGAGAACAAAAGACTCCATATAGCGTTCTTATTACCGGTTATCTCTCCGTAGACAAGCTGTTCATCAATCTTTGTTTGTATCACGCCATCATTAAGCAGATCCTCAAAAGCCTTCTTTATCTCAACGCTCCCTTCTCTTACGAGCTTTGACACAAGTGAATTAGAGCTTGTATTAGCCCAATACGGTTCATATTTACCTTCTTGAAGGAAAGAAATGATGGACCATGGATTATAGATATCTTCAGTATTTCCAAACTTAAACCCATCGTACCATTCTTTTACCTTTTTCTTTTCAGAACTGTATCCGTAAGCTTCCAATGCCTCGAATACTTCCTTCTCAGTAAATCCAAAACAGTCAGCATACTTATCAGATGAAATAGTTACAATTTTCAAATTGTTAAGATCTGAAAACAATGACTCCCTGCTTACGCGTGTAATACCGGTCAAAAGGGCTTTCTGAAGGTTTGGATTGGTTTTTAAAGTGGAATTAAACATATTCCGCATGTAACCTGAGATTTCATCCCAATAGCCATTTACATAAGCCTCCTGCATAGGAGTGTCATATTCATCTATCAGAATAATGACTTTCTTATTATAGAAATCCGAGAGCCATCTGCAAAAAGTATTGAGACATTGGCACGCTGTTCTCTCATCCATGTCGTAACTGACTTTTTGGTAGAATTCCAGGTCTTTATCACCCATTTTATCTGTGAGCCAGGTATTCTGTGCGATCCACTCAGTGAAAAGCCAGTTAAACTGTTGCAAAGCACCTTTATATGTCTCTGCTTTTACACTGGCAAAGGAAACAAAGAGTACCGGCCACTTTCCACACTCTTTCATCATTTCAGTATCCTGTGAAATACTTAATCCATCAAAGAGCTCCTCATTGTTTCCCTGTCTTTCAGAAAAGAATTTCTCAACAGTGCTCAGCATCAGAGTTTTTCCGAAACGACGCGGACGGGTGATCAATGTAATATCATCCTTACTTTGCCACCATTCATTTATAAAATAAGTTTTATCTACGTAAAAAGCATTTTCTGTTATAACCTTTTCGTAATCTTGTAAACCCAGTCCAACCGTCTTTAGCATGTGAACACACCTCTTTCCACTACGTCCATATATGCCTAATAGTAGCATAATTCCGGCTGTCTCTCAAATAAGATGGACTCGATAGTTTTCAGGTGAAATCATAATACTCCAAAAAAAAGACCGTGAATATCTCCACGGTCATGATCAACTAAAAGTATCTGGTTAATATGTTGCTATCCCAACATGGTAAGCCTTTCACTTACCTGGCATATACGACCACCGATAGTTCGATGTCCGTCGGGTGCTTCCGTTAGTGATAGTTGTTCTCGATGCCAGAGCACCGCCATACCGCTCCTTAGTATGGATGTCCATCATACGACGGGAAAGAGAATACTCTTTCAGCGATTAAATTATTATCATATTATCCCTCTCTCAGCTGTTTATTTTTTTCATAGACCGCGTCTCCTCAGCGGCCATGATAACATCTTCGATTTTGTCGCCTGAAACTGCTGAAACTGCAGCCGCAACTGTCCCTTCTACTATAGGTGCATCAGCAAGCTTAACGATAATGTCCTCATCTTCCATGAGTTCTATAGCTGTCTCTGCGCTCATGATACCGCTGCCGAGATCTGCCAGTACAACAACTCCATCACCGTCATCAGCAGCCTTAATTGCTTCGGAAATACGAACAGCATCTGTTCCTATCTCCTTATCTTCCATACCGCCGGCACAGATAATGCCTTTGTGTCCGACTGCAATCTGATCTGTAAGATCCTTTATACCCTCAGCAATTTTCCAGCTGTGTGAAACAATTACCAAACCAACCATCTAACATTACTCCTTTATAAAGTCTCTGATAACTTCAAGGGTCATGGTAGCGGACGTGGCTCCCGGATCCTGATGACCTATGCTTCTGTCACCAAGATAACTTGCTCTGCCCTTTGTAGCCGCAATAGTCTTTGTGAATTTTATTCCTTCATTTGCTGCAGCGCATGCGGCGTCAAGACCGTCACCAAAGCTACCGCCGGCATCTACCTTCTCTTTGAAGGCATCAAGGGCAGGGATAAGAGAATCCAACATTGTCTTTTCACCCTTACTGGCCTTTCCTCTCTTCTGAATACCGGCTATTGCAGCTTCCAGAGATAGTTTAAAATCTTCGGCATTCACAGACTCTTTTCCTGCAAGAACCTTGGCAGCTTCCATATAAGCCGTTCCGTAAAGAGGACCTGACGCACCCCCGACAGTTGATAAAAGAGTCATTCCGGTCTTTTTGAGAACAGCACCGATATCGTGTTCTTCCGAAGGAACCTTTTCAATTACAGCTCGGAAGCCTCTTGCCATGTTAACGCCATGGTCGGCATCACCGATTTCCCGATCAAGCTCGGTCAGAAAGTCCTTGTTCTCGATGATCTTTTCTCCTATACATTTTAAGCAGCTATATATTCTTGTAGACATACGTAATCACCCTCCCCAAAAATAGTTTTATGCTCAAGACACGTTTTTTAAGCTGTGCGGATTTCATGAGCCTCTGTTTCATAATTAAATCCTCAATATATAAAAAAACTTGAACTCTCACATTTACTTACAATAAAGAATCATCGACAGTAAGATAAACACCTATAAGAATTTTAGAATTGATGATAAGTTATTGTCAGTTCATGTTTTCAAATTACCGACAATTTTTTTGCCTGAATCCGGCCAAAATAAAAGTACTTCTAAGATACCTGATAGATACCTTTGAAGTACTTTTAGTTCACTTTATAGTCTCAAAACCCACGCAATTTCAAGCTTTTTTCTCGAAATCATGAGGTTTATTCTGGTTCTGCATCCTGCCTGTGTATGAATAGAAATAGGTTTTCATCAGACTTACACAATTCTCAAGAAAGTCTTATTTTATGCGGTTTCTAAGGGTGTCTCTGCATATTTACCCCACTTTTTTTCGATTTTACCCCATTTTGAAACTGAAGTCACGTAGTTTATAAATTCGTGAAAAAAACATCGATCATGCTCAAACTGGGGTAAAAAAGTGTGCTTTCGCCCAACATAAAAAGTAGCCCAAGCCTATGAATCCTGAGCCATTTTTTTATTTACCCAAAGTTTCAGTTGAATAAAAACAATCAACAAAAAAGAGGCGACGTATAGCCACCTCTTCATAAAAATTTTAAATCATGAATACCATAATAGCAAAGCTTGTACAGCGTAAGGACATAATCCATATTGCAAAAGTGTACAAAAAATATTACAAGGTGAATATTTGGAATAAATCTCAACACGATTTAAAGGACTATTTTCCTCCATGAGTGGCCCAATATGGTACAGATCGACAGCTAAACGCATAAATGCCAAATCTACCGGAGATAGCCTTGCTGAAAATTTTTCGGCGCCATATAAGAGGCGTTTCTCGTCTTGGTCAAATATTTCCGCATAATACTCTCGGCATTTTTTAGTACTACCCATGAGATAGATAAAACTACGTAATCTCTTATCACAGGTTTTATCCTTATCATTTTTGAACAAGTGTTTATGAGACTTGTAAAATTTTTTGTGTTTGCCATCGATAAAGATAGGTTTATGCTTCATTTTGTTTACTCCTTTTCTGCAGTTATTAATGTTACGTATCTAATGTGTGCTTTTACTTCTGCTGATAATGATGAAACACAAAAAGAAAATGCAATAAAAAGAGGCAACTCATTATGAGTCACCTCTTAAATATTTTATTTGTCTAACTATTCTAATTCTATTTTTTTATTTATATCGTAATTGCCTTGCTGATTTTAGTTAAGGCCGTTAAACTATGGGTCTTCACGGTATCTTAGTAGTTCTTCATATGCTTCCTCCGCATCTGCCATCGCTTCATCGAACATTTTGCTAAGTTCTTTATCATAATCGTCCTCATCCTCATCTATTTGGTTTTCTTCATTCCGCGTGCGTCTGAGACAAGTGGCTTCTACGGCCATTGATGCCATACGCTCGTATGATATTTGCAGCGTATTTGAGATCTCTGCCGCTGATATGCCACTATCTAAAAGATCTGCTATAATATAACAATTTTGGGCGTGAGTATCCAAACCAAATGTATCCTATATATGTTTGCTTGGTTGTAAGTCGTAAAGCTTATATAACTGTCCTTCTCTTACCCATTCTTTTGCAGTCATTATGCTGATGTCAAATTCACCGGCTATTTCTTGTTCTGTTTTTCCTGTCTCTGTCATTGTTGCGGCAAGGTGTCTCGCTCTACGTCTAAGTCCAGTATCATCAAATGTGTTTTTTAATATTTTGTATCCTGGTTCATACCATTTTTTTAAATATCTGAGTACTGCTAATTTTGTTTCAGTCGTCATTTTTTCTTGCCTCCTTCTCAAAACTATTGCATCTTACTCAAAACCATATCGTAATTTCAGGGCTTGTACACCATATTGAGCTAGTCCATGGTAAGCGAGAGTGCCAAATACATTTGCAGTTGAATATTTTCTAAACATATCAACCTGCTTGTCTTTATTATCAGTTAACACAACAGGATCATCGTGGAACAGATCAAATGCAAGTCTTATTATTGCCAATGATGAGGCTGTCACCCATTCTCCAAGGTTTTCTAATCCGCATACAATTTTCTCATCCTCGCTAAATAAAGACTTATAATGTTTACGGCAATCCACGTCTATACCCAAGGTATAGATTAATGCAGCAAGGTTATAATCAAGTTCGCTTGTTTTTGTGTAAATGTTCTTGTGAGCCTCATAAAATTCTTTATGCTCATTATCTCTAAAAATCATTATGTTATACTCCTATTCATTCTAATAATATGTTGTCATTCGAAGGGATTGCGCATTCTAAGTTCTTTTGAAATTTTTTCAATCCATTTTTTCATCCGCTTCCCAGTCACACCATATTTTGCTGCAAGGACATCAAGTGGGACATGGTCATATGTATACTCTTCAAAAGCGGCTTCTCTTGCAATTTTTCTGACCGCCTTGCCTTTTAACTTATTGATATTGTTGCGAGATGTCGTGACATCTACATTAACATCCTTTTTTGCAGCCCAGCGTGAGGCATTTTTTTTGATTTGTTTCAGATTGTTCATTTTGCTAATCTCCTATGTACTACGGGTTACGACATTAATATGTGTGGGATGCAAAAAAACAAAAAAAGAAAATAAAGATAATGCATAAATATATTTTATAGAAATATTCGTACCTATAAATATTCTTAATTCACATTATTGATAATAAAATGCATTTACTTCTCACCGCCTCACATCTTATCTATATACAACTTAATCCAACCGGATATCCGGTGATGGTATATAGACGCCATTAAGTCTTTGAGGCCGTATGGACCGCGGCTTAACAAAAAAGAGTCTCGGCGAGACAAAGACATGCACTCCTACGTCTTGTCGTCAGTGGGTAAAGGACAGCAAGCCCACGTAAAAAACCTAAGCGTCAAAAAAAGCCATCTCAGAGTAAGATGACTTGATGTATGGTTAAGAGCTGTGGGGGCCTACCGTCATAACTGACGATGGAGCATTTTATGGAAATCACACTAGTCCGAAAGGACAGCGGTAGGGGCGCAAAAGGACGCCGTGGTGTGCCGGACTATGTTCGGGTCTGTGAGTGCAGCGGGTTTAGCTACTTCAGCCGATGTCTTCGACGGAAGAAATACTTGGGGGCAGATTTTTTCTCCGTTTCCACGGGAAAAGTCTGTCCCAAGCTCTTTTCGAAGCATAGCTCCGAAATTCGGCATTCGCCTCGTCGTCTCCGGAAGAAGATATGATCTTTGAGATACATTGAGTGATAAAGTACTAAATAGCGCTTCACTTAGCGGAGTGCTATTTTCCTGTAAAGCCTTTGATAGTACTTGAACTAAAGAACTCCGACTATGAGGAGTTCTTTTCCTACAGCTGAAGTTGTAAAGAAATCATGTTCGTAAGAGAAGTAAATAATATTTAGTGAACAAATAAAGTTCCATAAACTGACATCTGTTTATGTGAATAGGTCTAGTCACAAGGTTTCTCCAACAAATAATTCGGCACAAATACCCTGTATTATAAAAATAAGAGCTTCCTGTCCGGATTCAGCAAGCTCTTATCTAATCACTTATTCATTTGGCTCTGTCACAATAAACGGTTGATAATCGCCGTTTTTATAAAAGTATCGTCCTCATTTTTATTATTACTGAAAAAGTCATAATATATGTGTAATGATTAAATTGGAAAGTTTTAAAACAAAGGAGAACTACCAAATAGTTAGACAGCCGTTCAGGTGGGCTGTCGGAAAGAAAATGAGGTAAGATATGAATGATTATTTAGACATCACAGTGGTTGATGATGAAGTTAATATGAATATTGTCAAGGCATATTCAAATGAATGAAGAAGCACACCGGAATATCTCTTTTCTTTTAGTTTTGCCATTTGATCTGTCTGAAAATAAAAATCTCCAAGTACATGTCCAAGAAAAAACAAAAGAAGATATTTAGTCTTACAATTCCATAAGCCTTTCCATTTCTTTTTTTATTAGTTCAAGTGTATCAAGATATACAAGATAATTTGCATCCGAAAGTCTGCGGGCTATGGTTGGCTGAGTTGTGTTCATTTTTTTTGCACACACTTCCTGGGTCTCTCCGGTATCCATCATTTCCCATACAGTTCTTCTCTGGTTTTCATTCCACCCATATTCTATGATTTTGGTAAGTGAAAGCAATGCATTAACACTCTCTTTCAGAAGGAATCTGTCATCCATGTTGTAAAATTCTATCTTTACATCCGATGAACGAGCCTTTAATTTTCGTTCACTGTCATGAAGAAAATTTATAGCATTCCTTGCTGCATAAAAAGCAGGTCCATCTGCCCCAATCGCTGCATCCATATTTATATCTGTTGATATATCTCCAAAACCTATACCAAACCTTATTGATACAGGATACATATGTTTTTTTATGTAATGAATAATTTCCATGATGTGGTTGGGAAGAGACAATATGCCTTGAAATTCATCCCCCAACGTGATCAGGAAATTTGCAGCGATATCATTTTGGTAAATTATATTTATCTCCTCAAGAATAGATTTGAGTGTTTTCTGAACAGTAAAACGATCCTGTATTTTTTTTGAATCCCTGATATCTCCAATGATAGCAATGTACATATAAATACCTCTCACTCAAACAATTATACCTATATAGCGTATAAATGTCGATAATACCTAATTAATGTATAGCAACAATATATACACTATAAACGTATGCTGTTGATAAAAAAAGAAGCCGCTTCTTTTAGATTTGGCTCTGTCGCAATAAAAGGTTGAATTTTGCGAATATCAACCCCTTATTGTGACAGAGCCATTCATTTTATACAATCAGGTCTTTGTTCATTAGCACTCCTCTAGATACCTTACTTCCTTCCCGTGGACTCCGGCATATTCTATTTCCGAACGTGTGCTGTCTCCGATATAGCCTCCAACATTAATTACATATATAGAGTCTGCCATATCGATTTTCCTCTTATGCATGTCATCAAGCATTTCCTTTGTCTGGGAAACTGTTCCTTCGTCCATCCCATCCCAGACTTCATCATCACCGGAGTGTCCAAACATGCCAACACTGATGACTATGTTTCCTTCCAATGTCAGCCTCTTCTGAGCTTCTATAAATTCATCTTTAAATCGTGTACTACCACAAAGAGTGATAACAGGATATTTACCAACCATTACTTTCCACCTCATACGTTATTGGATGTTTTTTTACATGAATACCTGCCTGACAGAAGCAAATCCACCAGGCTTATTCAACCCCCAACGCCTTAAACACCGCATCAACCGGGTCACTATAAGGAACAAGCTGGAATGCAGCAAAAAGATCAGGCGGTACTGTCGCGAGGTCCATCATAGTTGCTGCAGGAAGAAGTACCTTCTTTGTACCACTATCCAGGCATACCTGTAATGTGCTAGCAAGATTCTCAACCTTCAGTACTGTTCCTCCGATGCTGAAATCTCCAAGAACTACCATAGAACTCTGTACCGGTCTCTGAAGAGCAATCGAACACAAAGCAACAAGTGTTGGTAATGCCAGGGTCTTCGTCATTCCAAGTCCCTGCAGATCCTGATAATTGATGATAAAATCTTTGTTCTGCGCTCCAAGAGAACCACTGATTCTGTTACCGTTTGCCTTTAAATAGCTGTATGCCGTGTCAACGGCTTCTTTACATTCACGATCCGCCCCAAGACCAGTTCTGTCAAACTTTCCGCTTCCCGGAAGCATCTGTGACTCCAGCCTGAACACACCTATCATTCCCGACTTTCCGGGAGAAACGGTATAGATCTGTCCGGGATTCATCATGCCTTCCGGAATCAGTTTTCCACCGCCTTGCTCAGGTACAGAAACATAGTGCTCTTCAAATGTCTCGTTATCTATGTATGAGAAATTAACATCATAGAACTCCATGCCGCCAAGCTTTTTAAGCTGCTCTTTTACTCTTCGGCGCATCTCCAGCGCAATCTGTATGATCTCTTCCAATTCTTCTTTAGTAAACTCGCCATTTGGATATACAATCTTCACCAGACCATCTACTATCCTTCGTACAGCTATAGTATCTCTCTGATTAAGATTCTTTCCTAAACGGAAATACCTTTCGATAGCGTCTCCATACTGCTCCTTACGAAGTTCTCTCACAAACTCTGCAAGATAATCGGTGATGAAGCCATAATCATTGGTAAAATGCTCCGGTCTGAACTTCGGAATCTCCCACCCGGGAATATAGCAGTGCATTCTGTCAAGGAAAGCCGTATCCGTCCCCATGACAGGTGGAAATGGATCAAATAAGCTGCTTGTCTTTAAAAGCACATCAACACTTTGGTTAATGTTTCCGACAAAAACCATAGATGCAGAAGCAGCCTTTTCCTCTTTCCCTCGTGCAAAAGACCCCGATGCCATGTAGTCTTTCATGATCTGTACGCCATCTTTGTCCTTGAAGTTGATGCCTGCAACTTCATCAAATGCGACACAGTCCCACATTCCTACAAGTCCCATTGCATGGCTGCCCATATTGTAGAAAAGATTAGCAACAGTGGTCTGTCCGCCCGAGACAAGGATGCTGTTTGGTGATACTTCCTTATAGATATGAGATTTACCTGTACTACGAGGACCAAGCTCGCAAAGATTAAAATTGTTCTCAACAAGCGGAACAATTCTAAGAAGCAACAGCCACTTTTCTCTTTCCGTCAGTCTGTCAGGCTCCATTCCAATAGAACGAAGCATGATATCTATCCATTCTTCCTTGGTGAAAGCCTTACGCCCTTCCTTGAGTTCATTTATGTCCACTGACGGCATCTGAATAGGCTTCAGTCTGCTTATAGTGATTACCGGAGCATCCTTCTTCTTTTTCTTCTTAGGCTCTTCCAAAGAAAAACCTATAGGATTGGATTCCTCCATAGCGGCATTGTATTCAAGCTGGATTATGCACCAAATTCCGCCGCAAAGAAGGCGGTCGTATTTTTCCGGATACTCCTCGGAAATCGGAACACCACCTAAACCAAGATTTGAGAACTGAGCTTCGTACTGATCATACTTAAGATTCAGACTCACAGTTACCCTGTCAATGATGCTCATGGTGCCGCGCTGGCGAAGCCTGGACAGGATCTTCTCAGATTCATCCGGACGAACATAGTTATCCGCTAAAATGTGTTTTACACTTTCAACACCGGAAGCTATGATCTCTTCATCATCAGAATTGCAGTACTGCCCCAAAAGATATTCCAAAACATATACAGGAACATTGGCACCTTCCTTTATATGTTTGGTGAGATCTTTACGGACTATCTTCCCATCGAATTTTTCTCGCAATTTCAGGTTGATAGCTGCATTCTTATCCGCTATGAAGTCCTTATTCTCATTTGTAAGCTCTAAACTCATAAATACATCCCTCACCAGTTAAAGTCATCCGCAAAAGTAAGATCCATTATCACCGAATGTCTGAAAAGCTCAAGTCCGGTGTTGTCATCTGTCACCACAAGATAATACTGCTTATTCTTATCATACTTCTGATTCTTGAAGTTGAATCTCATACGGAATATTCTCTTTGCCGAATCAGGCTCCCTGCTGTCCGCCACGTAAATATTTTCATTGGAAATACGCTCACCATCCTCGGACTCAAATAACAGGCGGTAAGTAGTTTCCTTCACTGTATCACTTACAGGCTCTGACTGAATGAAATCCATGCCTGTGATCAGATTCGTTATCTTCTGGATCATGCTCACTAGACTTATGGAAACAGGCTTTGTTTCCATATGCCCACGTTCCATCTTTAACTCAAGCACCGGAATGATCATTTCCTGAGGCGATGAACCTCCATGAACGTAATTCTGTCCGCCCCCGGAAACCTTGAACACATTGCTGCTGGATGGGAATGACACAACCTTGTCGTCATCATTACCCATCAGATATCCTAAGCCGATATTTGAAATACCATCCTCCTGAATCGGGGTTTTTGATACGATATATCTCCTGTTGATCCAGGCGTCTTTACCGCTCATACCGCCGATCTTATCACTCTCGCTCAGCTTGTCACGTTTATAGATAAACCCATGATCTGATGTAACTATGAACTTATAAGTATTGGCATTTATCGTGATCTTATGCATCAGATCCACGATCTCTCTGATTGCCTCATCACATGCCACGAACACCTCATCTTCAGTGTTAGGCTTATCTCCTCTCGCATCGATCTGATTGTGATAAACATAGACTATTTGCTTTCCGGTAAAGATATTTCTTAGTTCAGTCTTCTTGAGATTCTTAATGTCATCGAACTGAACGCAGACACTGTCCTTACAATGTCTCTGCAGAACGGTCTGTCTTCCTGCGAGGTCATTACAGAGGATACCGTCAGCATAAACCTCATAGTCATCTCTCATCTCCAAAGTGTCATGAGGCAGTAATGCAGCCATTCCAAGCCTTGTATACGAAGGAAGCGAACTCATCATAGGAGAAAGCTTTGCCGTACATCTCGGGTCATCCTTCATCTTCATCAAAAGCTCGTAACCCACTTCATATCTCATAGCATCAGATATGATTACAACAGTTCTTTCTTTAGATTGGTTCACGTATCTGCTATAGAAGTTTCTCTGCAAAGGAAGTACCTTCAGCCCATCTTCACTTGTAAGAGCAGAGTTCCATCTTGGAATCAGATCATTCAGATACTCATTGGTATAAATGTTTTCAACAAGACTCTGCAGCTTCTCATATGGAGCCGTGTCTTCAAGCTTGTCATGATAGAAATAGAACTTCCTGTATGTCCTGTCTATCAAGTGATCCTCTGATTCGTATTTCTTTACAATGTCTCTCATATCATCACTGCCGCCATAGTTCGCAGCATTGACAACCGAAAGAGCATTTTCCAGCATCGCATACTGATCTCTGTAAAGCTCACCGAAATGCATCTTTGAACGCATGTCACAAATCTGGAGCAAGCTAAGCTCATCAAGCTTTGCACCCACATCTTCAGACAGGATTCTTTCAGTCATCCATCTGAGAATAAGTTCATCTACAAATGAAAAGCTTTCCAGATGTATGATATCTTCAGCACTATACTGTGAAAGATTTTCCTTTACCTTAAGCCCTGTGGCCACATGCTGAGACAGCCTGTCAAAATCAGCACTAAAAAGGATACTGTTCATCATATTATCGAGGAACGCGATAACATTGCCCTGCTTCATGGAAACAAAGTTTCTCCAGGACACAGGAACTTCTCCTCGGATATATCTATCAGCATATGTCACAAAAAGAGTGACAATTAATCTTTCAAGAGTGGGCTCCGGATCGATGTAGCCGAATTGCTGTTCACAAAGCCGCCAGAAAGCTCCCAGGAGCTCATATTTATCCATCTCCTCAAGATATTTATTATCTTCTATATCTCCCTGGGTGATGACTATCCTTACTACCTCTTCAAAAGAGCAGGTCTTGGTTTTACATACAGCGCTGAGAAGTCCGACCAGAATATTTTCCTCATTGAAGTTCTCGATTTCCAGATCATAGAAACGCTGAGTTCTATCCTTGTTCCCAAAGAACTTGATATGCTTCTCTATGACATGTTTATACTTTTCCTCAATGCCCAGATCCACAGACAAAAGCGAAGCTCTATCTGCAAAAAATCTCTTTGAATAAAGCAAAGTATCTTCTAGATGATTGTCTTTCACATCAGGCTTAGGAAACGGTGCATATATCAGATAATTAGTTGTGGTATCCTCTCTTTCAAGGAAATACTTCGTATAAAACTGATTATCTTTTTTGAGCTTATAGACCTTTGCATTTTCCAGTTCAACCGAATCTATATCTTCCTCAAATTCAGCCTTATCATCGTACCAAAATACGAGCTTACGGACATCGCCCGTAAACTCTGTATTCAGCCTGTCTATTATCTGTTTTAAGTTTAATTCAGCCATTTTAATGTCCTTTTTTCCTAGTCAGCTTATACTCTTCTTCTGCAAGTTCTATCTGTTTCTGAATCTCCTCTGCAGACGGTAAATGTTCCTGGATTTCTTTAACCTTGATATTGTCATATGTTGCAACACCCATTGGCGTGGTTATTCCTTCGAACGCCATCTGTACTTCAGTTTTGTCCATATCTTTGCAAATCAAAAGTCCTATGGAAGGATTATCGCCTTCTCTCCGTATCAGCTCATTCACAGCATTTACATAAAAATTTAATTTTCCGGCAAATTCAGGTTCAAATGGCTTTACTTTAAGTTCGATTACCACATAACAACGCAAATAAATATGATAAAACAACAAATCTATTTTTCTTGTCTTTCCAGCAATGACCATTTCCTTTTGCCGACCAACAAAGGCCCATCCAGCGCCAAGTTCCAGCAAAAATCTTGTCATACGCTGCTCAATGGCATCTTCTAATTCGGTTTCATCATATTCTTCAGGTAGAGCAATAAATCCAAGGTCATACTTTTCCTTTAGAAGCTCCTTAGCAAGTTTTCCCTGTGGTACCGGAAGTTTTTCATCGAAGTTCGTAATAGCTCCACCCATACTGTGAAACATATCAGCCCTAATGCTGTTATCCAATGCATTACGACTCAACCCTTCCTCAACTGTCCTTTTTATGTAAAAAAGTGCTTCTTCAATTGTTTTGCATTTCTGAATGATAAGAACATGATGCATCCATGGGACATAGGAAAAAATTTCTGGAAAATACATTTCTGAAGCAGGTTGCTTCAGTGTTGGTTCTTGAATTACTGAAGCAACTTGCTTCAGTGTTTTTTCTTTAACAATGATACTGTCTTCTAAGTCCTTGATGAGTTCAGAGGTCTCACTTTTTAATGCATAAAATGAATACCACTGTTTCATGAACCAAAGGTTTCTGGCAGAAAACCCCCTTGCATTTGGAAATGCATTCTGTAAGTCAAGACTTATTTGCTCAACAATGCCATTTCCCCATTTTTCCTCCGGATGCATTGCAACCAAATCTCGCCCTAACTGCCAATTAAACAATAATTGTTCAGAATTGACCTTCATTGCCGCCTTGATTTGCGAATTCTTGAAACGTTGTTTGATATCACACATCCAAGAAATGTAATCATCATCCAACAGCACATCATGAGAATGTACTATAAAAGGTTTATTTGTAAATTCAGCCATCAGAATGGCACCTCCTGCTTATTGAATAAGCCATGTTTTATGCGTTAAGCATTTTAATCAAATTTTCGAGATTTGCTCTCTTATCAGGATTCTCATCCATCATTTCCATCAGAATAAGATAGCATAAATCCTACTTGAAAACCGATTTGAAAAACTCTTCATTTCTAAGCAACATAGGAACATACAGTTTTAATGTTTTATAATACTGATATTCATAATTCTTCATTTTTAAATACTGACTAGCGGAGTTATCTCCATTGGTCCCTATTGACCTTGTTTCATATGCTATAGTATTAATATCTCCCATCATTGTATTATAAATACCTGAATTCTTTTGATCATCAAACAGCACTGCTAGGTGTTTATTCACTTCGTAAATCAAGTCCGGATTACTTTCACTTGAATTATTAACTACAAAAGGAATACCAACTTCAGAATCATGAATCATATCTGCAAGTTCATTTTCACCTGATGCATAATTAATATTTATTCCAGGCTGAACATTATAAAAATATACATTGAAGCAAATACCATTTCCTGCATCTTCGATGGAAAATGCTTCAATCTGAACGCCTGATACAACTTTATTATCACCATCAAATATAGGTGTTGCTCGATAAAGAACATGATTTCCTGTGCTTTTAATATACTTAGCAACGTCATCTTCAAATGGCTTCATTCCCTGATTATTCATATAGTTTGTTCCTGTGACAAGATTTGTTTCTTGCTCTTCACCGCCTAATGAATGAGCCAAAAGATGACATCTATAATAAACATATGCAGGTTGAGAGTTTACAATGCCGTCATAATTATCTTTATTCAAATTGAAACCTGATGGTCTTAATTTGACCATGTTTTTTCTTTCACCAACGTTTGAAATTGTATCCGCTCCTATGCAAGCAAACACAACACCAGCTCTGCCAAATTTATCCAGCGAACTATAGTTAATAAATGTAGCCTTTGTATTCTTCTGATCTATCGTAAAGTTTGGTTTATTGTTATTCAATTCTATATACGGTTGACCACAATAAGCCGAAACTGATTTTCCTTTTACCTGTGTTTCTGTATCCTCAGGATCATCAGCTAAATAATCTGCCAAAATGTGTGAGTAATATAATAACGCAGCAAAACTATTACATTTTCCGGTTTCACTCCCAAACCAGTTGTTAAATAGTCCGAAGTCAAAAACTTTGTTGACAGCATTCTGTAATAATCTTTTTCTGTTTTTACGAGCCTTTTTATTCGTCAGATATTCAGAATCCCATGCTATGTGTGAACAATCAATCAATTCACCGTTTTTTATGTTTATATCGCTTATAGAAGGAACACTATCTACTTTTTTTAATTTCAACTGATCAACTTTATTCTGACCTTGATTATCAGCCTGTTCGCAGCACAAATACATTGCATCCAATAACAATTTTACATTTTCATCAGAGGAATACCTTAGTGCATCATCTCCAAAAAGAATTTCTCTGACACGTATGTTGCTTTGATTTTCGTCACATGCATATGCTGTAATTATATTAGTAAATAGTAATATAACTGCTACAACTACTGTAAAATAGCGTTTCATCTATCATTTCCTTTCAAAATCAGTCCAATCGATTATGAATGCTATTTTGGTAGGAATTACTTCATATGAAAAATTGATAGCATCATTAGGTGAATCCACGACAGGAACTACTGTAATCTTTATCTTCTCACCAACCTGATATTTATGATCTTTTCCTTTTTTACTGGTCAAAGTGACAATATAATCTGAATAATTGGAATTCTTTGGTCTTTCAACCTCAGATATCTCCCAATCATCAAGTGTTTCATTTGTCGCGCCACCGGTTATTGTCGCCGTTACCTTTGATCTATCAGAAATACAGGTAACCGGAATAGTCATCTCCTTTCCATCAAATGAAATATTTATATCCTTTTCGTTTATAGCTTTAACATCGCCGCTGATTCTAAACTTATTGTCAAGCGTTTTTGTAAGGAAAAGATCCTCGTTATTCTCATGTAGTAAACCATTAATTTTATTCTTTTCCTTTGCATCAATACCCAGTTTATCGGCAATTGCAAATAATAAATCGCAATTTAAATACAAAGCTTCGCTAACAGGCGGAACAGCCACCTTTCGCTCGTCTTTAATTAAGGTATTATATTGTTTTACTTCCTCTTTTTCTCTCTTCGTAGCATCCTTTTTTGCTTCTGCTTTAACTATCGGAGCCAAATATGTAGCATTAAGAGTCCTCTGCTCATCTACCAGTGTATTAACATTGTAGTAAACAATATCATAAGCCTTCTTTAAATCAGCCTTCTCTTTGCTTTGTGCATAAACATCCAAATAAATCTGAGCAACAAAATATCTTAAAGCCCAATCTTCATCTTTTGTGTTATCCACTATTGCTTTGCAATATTTTCTGGCTGTATCGATGTAATCCTTTTTAGTCTTCGTTTCTTTTGCCGCGATAATAACCATCGGAAGTGCTTCTGCGTAATCATTGTCTTTTCTTGTTATCTTCGCAGAAATTTCTTCATACTTAGCAATGGCTTTCAAACAGCTCTGATAATCTTCAGACTTATAGTAATCTTTAACTAACTCTAACCAATATGGGCCGAACTTCTGATATGTCTTCTCATTAGCCTTAAGCCAGTCTATTTTCGAAACCAAGTTTGTTTTATTAGACCAATCCACAAATGATTTAACGTCTGTATCCCTTACAACATATTCATCAGGAAGATCGTAATCTCTTACCATGTTACACATATAGTCAAATTGTGCAGTTGTGCTGTTTTGCAGTATCGCAGTCTCCGTATCATCAAGTTCCCATCCTTCTTTAATAAATTGGAGTTCAGCCTGATTCTGAGCTGCTTTATAACTTGTTGCTGAATCAACTGCCATATAAACAACAGAAGCAGCTGCCTTCAAAAGACTTCCTGATTGCACAGCACTTAAAAGACCCATAGGATTAGGTATAGCCTGCCTAAGTGCCTGAGCCTGATTCTGTTCATATATGAACTGTAATCTTTTTCTTTTAACATCAACCATTCTGTACTGATCTATTATTCCAACTAGTTGCTTTATTTGAGCCTGTGTCTTTGTATCAACAGCTTTTAAGTTTGTATCGTTATATAAAGAAGTCCTGGCTGATTCTAAGAATAACTGATTACCTTTTGAGGCATTTATTTCCTGTGTAAGAACTGTCATATAATTCAGCATATTAATTGAAGTCAGCTGGGTAGGAGTTAACGCATTATCTGCTTCCTGTTGAGCCTTAAGTCTTTGCGCCTCTTCAGCTTCTTCAGCTTTTTTCCGTTCTTCCTCAGCCTTTTTAGCTTCAGCTTCGGCTTTAAGTCTATCTTCTTCAGCCTTTTTAGCTTCAGCTTCGGCTTTTAGACGTTCCCCTTCGACTTTTGCTTGTTCTTCAGCTTTTTTAGCTTCTTCCTCGGCTTTTCTAGCCTCCTCAGCAACCTTTTTAGCTTCTTCTTCAGCTTTCTTAGCTTCCTCCTCTGCCTTTCGTGCTGCTTCAAGATCTACACTGGTCTCTTCTGTATTTGTTTCTGAACTTGTTTCCTCTATAGTTTCAACCGGTGCACTAGTTTTGGTACTATTTCCACATCCACTAATACTTGAACATAAAATACCTGTTGAAAGAATTACTGCTAAGCCTCTATAGCCTAAATGCTTACTCATACTACAAATTCTCCTTTTCAAGCTTTGAACTACATAACAAACAATTCTACTTCTTGAAAGCCCTAAACTTCTCCGCATCCATCATGATCGCCTTACTATCAGCAAGCACCTCATAGAACTTACCGTCACTACCAAGCTGAACCTTTCTGTAGTTGTACTTCACGCCATCATCGAGATCCAGTTCTGTTCTGGCTAATGCCAAATGACCGATCTTCTCATCATACTCCCGGCACTCTTTAAGCTGCTTCTGAAGCTTTTCCTTTCGCTTTGTTGCAGCCCCCACTTCACGGCTGTTGGTGCTGTGGTCTATCATGTCCTGCATACGTCCAATCTCCGACTCATAAACACGCTGCATCCTGTGAAGATAATCAACTCTCAGGTTTCCGATGGTATCAGCATTATATCTATGGAGATAGATCAACGCCTTAAATCCGTTCTGTTTACCACTGTCAAAGAGCCAGTAGATTGGTCTCTTTCCGGATCCTGTCACAGAATAGGTCTGACAATGATCCTTGAAGAAGTCATTCAGGAAATAATTTCTGATGATCTCTCTTGAAGAATTGCCCTTATTTCCAAGTGCCTTGGCTATGAAATCAAGATTCTGTTCCAATGTCTCAGCACCATATACCTTCTTTAACCATGCAATGAGAAGACCTACGATGTCATCTTCAAGATACTCCTCATCGGTGATAGGAAGAATATTGTCAGCATCTGGAATAAATGTCGAATACTTACTTGCATCCCATTCACCACCGGCATAAGCAAGTCCTTCAACATCTAATGAATAACGTCCGAACATACAACCAACAGCATAGGAAATCAGGCTCTTAATGTCTCTCTGAAGATCTGCCTTGCGAACGGTTATATCCTTGTCATCAACATCAGGCCTAAGCTCATCCTGCAGTCCATAGATGTTAATAAAGATGCGATTCAGTTCTTCTTCATTCTCCTTGAGTTTTTTAAAACGTTCGTTACATTCTCCCTGCCATAGCATGAAGCAAAGTTCAAGGGGACAACTTACTTTCGTATGCCATCCGTAGTAATATTGCATAGAAGCAGCAATTGATGTGGCATCCCATAGTTCCTTCGACAATCTAACAAGAGGGTGTTCTTCATAATCCCATGACGTTTCAAATGAATTCCAATCATTTCTTGAATACTCTATGCAGTTCTCTATGGTGTAATTGCAATTCATTTCTGTTGATATCACCGGTAGTTTTAATATAGCCCCTTCGGAATAGTCTAATGTGGGTGCTATAATTTTCAAATAATACATGCATACATTAGAGTTCAAAAAAGCAAATATAGGCATTGTATCCTTTTTGTTTTTAATAAAGCACATAGATCCCTTTGATTCAAACATCATATTTTCATCGCTGAATCTAAAAGAAACTGGTCCAGAGGAAATAGTTGACCACGATAAGCCCTCTCGAAAGTTAAAAGCAATATTCTGTGGTCTAGAAAGAAGCCTTCCATTCTCGTCCTTATATCCTTTTAGTTTCGAACCATCATTCTCCCAATCCACTACATACGACTTATTTCCATACCATTTTCTATAGTCTCCACCCTTATTACATGGATACCATTTTTTTCCATTTTCTTTTTTGAGAGCTGTTTTATTCTTGCCCACCTCGAACCACAATTTCAAAAACAAGTCATTATTTCCCGTCTTGAATCCCTGTTTAGTTTCTGCATAAAAATCAATTCTTTTTCCCTTAAAAGCTTCAAGTGCAAATCGAGGCACCCAATATCCCACTGGTTTTCCTGGGATATTTTCAAAAGTAGAACTATCCGCTTCAAAATAAAACCCACAGTCATGATTCCTAATAGCTTCAAGCGCTTTTATTCTCTGAACCTCCATTCCTCCAATATAATCTGTCAGTCTGATATAGCATCCATTTTTATTTATATTTCTATTTCTAACAACAAAAGTACATATAGGAACTGTTGCTTCCTCAAAAGCTGAATACTCAAACTGTATTAGCGTTTGAATGGTATGCCCATGATATAAATATTCACGAAGTTTTTCATAACTCTGAATGAACATCCAAACATACGGAGAGAGGAATCCAGAAAAACCATCTTTTTTACATAGCGATGTACATTTGATAATAAACGTTGAAAACAAATCAGATTTATAATCAAAGTAATTGGTTTTTAGATACTCTGCCATATTTGTATTCATACCCTTAAAACCCATATAAGGCGGGTTAGTCGTGCACACCTCATATTTTCGTGCCATAGTCTCACCAATATTAGTCAACTCTCGAATCTTCTCCTGAGTCTCATCGATGCCCATGACATCAAAGGTCATCTGACCATTAACATCTATATTATCTGCAAATCTTCTTAGTAGGTTCCAGTCATAGTTTTCAACATTAATAATAGAACCATATTCCTTGGCATCCTTGAAAGTATCAAGTAAGCCCTGGACCTGATTTATGGCTTCTTTTTTTTCTTCGTCACTAAGACCAGCTCCGAAGTATGTGAGCTGATCTCTGTTTATACCGTTAGATTCCTGAATTGAATATACATGGCAGGCTGCATTCGCAAGCTGATTCCAGCGGATATACTGACGAGCCTTCATCATTACCGCAAAGTACGCCATCTGATAGGCTCTGTCATCGATATCAAGTCCATAGAGATTATGTTCAAGGATACTCTTCGCTGCATCTCTTTTGCTGTATCCTGCAGATTCATAAATCTGCATAAATACTTCGAATGCATAGACCAGGATATGGCCACTTCCCATACATGGATCTATGAAATGAATGTCTTCCGGATTCAGCTTTGCATATTCACTATGTATTTCAGCAAGTTTCTCCTTTACCTCCGGCTCCTGCTCCGCTTCTTCAAGATAATATTTCCAGTTTTTCTTGAGACTATCGTTTGGATGCCCCTCCACCCACATACGACCGAGACTGTTCTCCACCATATAACGGACAATCCAGTCCGGAGTAAAAAGCTGGGTAACTGCAGGAATCTCTTCCTTTGTGATCTTTGTCTTTTTTGCAAATGCTTCATTCTTTGGCTCAGTATTGTAGTATTGATAAAGCCATCCTATGATCTCGACCTGTCCGCCCTGCTCTATGTTGAAGTCTTCCTCAGGGATATCGTTCACCAAATGATAGACTACCCCTTCCTTATCTATGGCAGATACATTGAGCAGTACCTCTGTATAATCAGAAGTCTTTTCGAAAAGAGCCGGAAGAACTTCATTCAAAGCATTGCACTGCTTGATGAAGAGCATCCTGAAGCATTCATCGAGCTTATTGTCATTTTTGAAGCTTACTATCTTCTCTTTCTCTTCTTCCGACAGAGGTAGTTCTGCGTCAAAAGGATTGGTGACGAGGTCAGGTTCCATCTTTCCGCTTTCAGAAGAAAGTACCCTGATATGTGAAGGAAGATAGTCGTTGACCTCCATGAAACGAACCGCTATAAGTCTGTTGAACCAAGTGTAGGCAACCCCTTCAACGACATACTTGTATGCAGTGGCATAGTCTGTCTCTTCTGCCTTCTTGGTTATTACCTTGGCAAGGCTTTCCCTCTGCTTTATTTCTTCACCTGAAATGGCATAGGGTTCTGCAGTTCCGATATCAAAGAACTGAGTCTCCCTTGTAGACTGTGGGAGAGGACTCTTTATCCCATCCATTGTTACTCCCATAAGTCCTGCCTTGTACTGTATGTCTGCAATCAGCTTGTTTCTTGCCCAAATCGCGAAGTTTTTTATAGCGGTTTTATTCATCAATTACTCCAATCTCAAAACTCGACATTAACGATGTCGTTCTGATTAAGTTCCCCAAGAAGTGATTTCCTGAGTTCTTCTATATATCTGTCTACATCCTCTGCCTTTTCGATCCTCCAGGAGGATGTATGCGCCACATTCTTAATGGTGACATTCTTTGTTTTTTTCTTTTTCGGTACTTCGATAACAAGATCAGTGTTAGGTTCGTCCGGCTTCTGCTTTTTAAGCTGTTCTTCTCTTGCATTTTTAGCCGCAAGTTCAGCATCGAGATCATTCATCTCATCCAGAAGTCTTATCTTAAGTGCGCTCGCCTTGTCTGCATACGCTCTCAGTCTCGATACATTGTTACAGGTGTCTGCACCGTCCCATATCTCGCTGAACAGATGGAGATATCCCGCTTTCTTTTCATCCTTATATTCTTTAGTATCTATAACTTCTATTACCCTGTCCTTGTCATCTTCAATGGATTTTTTAACAGGGATAGCTGCATTTTCAAGAACTGTCGTGTAGGCGTTCATGAATTTATCTCTGAGGTCAGGAAGCTTCGGAATCTCTCTGTAAGGAGACTCCAGCTTCACTATCCGTTGCATCTCGGAAACGATATTCTCAAGATTCTTATCCACGATATAAGTCTTACTGTCCTCATATATATCCAGCATATCCAGGGCTCTTGCGAAGATCTTCTGCTGTTCACCGCTGAAGAAAGACTTTACAGGATCGTAATCTTCTGCATAATCCAGAAGATCGTCCTGATTATTTGAGATGTACTCGAAGAACTCCTTAGGGTCCGTGTACTGAACTAAATCCTGCATGAGTTTCTTACCGGAATCTATGACCTTCTTTCCCGGGAATGCATACTGGTTGTAATTTATCGCAAGCGCATTCATCTCATTCAGTCTGTTCTCTGAATACTTCTGGAATGTACGCATCACACTGTCTTCATCTTCTGTCACAAAAGCGCTTCCGAACAGTTCCTTTGCAACTGTCTGTACCACCTTCTTGTACTTCTCATAAACGTGTCCTCTAACTCCCATAAGAAGGGAATCAACGTACTGTTTCCTGATGATGTAGTTTACGATTTCATCAGGAGTCTTGTTAAGAAGATTTACAACAGTACCGTTCACTGTAAGGGAAATATCACTTCTCTTGAAAAGTCTCGCTATCAGCCAGTGAACATCATCCTCCACAAATCCGTAAGGAGCACTCATGAATCTGTCCTTGATGGTCTTCATGGAAGTCTTGATGTGTATCTGAGCATTTCCGGAAATGAAACTGAGAACATCATCAAGTGCGTGAGCATTGGCCTCACCTGTATTTCCAAGCTCAAGCTTTATCTGGTTTGTGTCACTGAACATCTTTCTGATACTTGCTTCATCAAAAGCGGTATCTATGTAGGAAAGCTTATGATATACAGTCTGGACCAGTTTGCCTATGGCTTCATTTATTCTCTGTGTGACTTCTTTTGATGAAAGGTTCGCCACATCCCCGTTCACATATATGGTGGCAGCCTTCAGGGACTCTGTGAGATAAAGCTTCGCGTTGGAGTTACGCTCTCTCATTTCCACACGCTTTGCTTCCTTGATGGTCTCATACTTTGTGAGCTGTGATGATGTATTGAGACGAAGGAACTTCTCTATCTTCAGATACGTCATAAGCTCCTCAAGGAATGCTGAGTCGTTAGGTAACAGAACGACAACTTCCCTGCTCGTGCCTGACATCATACGAAGTGTGGCATCATCGTTTCCACCGTCATACCATGGTGTTAGGATACGTAAGCCAATGTCATAGTTCTGATTGGACTTATATGGTCTGTCATCCACGGTCTGATTGAATGAGAATGCATATCTTCCGCTGAAAGCCGGGTATCTGTATCTCTTATCAGAGAATATGTCCTCAAAGATCATCTCTGAGACCTTGTTGATGACTTCAGCCATTTCTACATTCTGACTTTCAATCTCACGATTGATTTCCTGCTCTTCATCGGTAAGGAAAACATACAGACTGCCATTCTTCTGTACCAGCATCTGCTGTTGAAGGATTTTTAGCGATTCTTCAACTCTGTCCTTAAGTTCTATACGGTCGTTGTCAATGTTATCAATCATGAGGCTTGTGATGTTCTCAACATTGGCCTCTATCTCAAGGATATACTTGATCATGAAGAGGGTCTTCAGAACATTGATAGTGAAGACATCATCTGTTTTCTTTTCCGGATTGATCTTTGAATTATCAAAGGCTCTGATGATCACACTTCTGTGACTATGGTCAAGGAAGTTCTCAAGTGCATCATAGAATCTGTGGAAAGGCACAATGGCACCTTCTGTCTCATTCATGATCTTCACTGCGGACTCTTTGAAAAGGGCGAGCATGGAACGCTCACCTTCTGAAAGGTGCTTTCCGGAAGCTCCATGGGTTCTTATGGATGTAAGGACACTTGCCAGGAGATTGAACTGGTAAGGTACAAAAGGATATACTCCGGCAAAGTCGTTCTCATCAAAATACAGTTTTTTTCTCTACGCCATCATTAAATACGATAAGGTTCTTTATAAGTGTTGCCTTCTGTTCGTAGAGAAGTCTCAGAGTCTCTGCACCGGTCTCGTTCTTTGCCAGGATTCTCTTTTTGATTACTTCGTCAACATTGGCAGAAGAAAGAGCAAGTCTTGTGGCAAAACGTCCCTGAATCTTTGAGAAGTCATTGCCCTTTACCTTCATGATAGAGTCAACGTCCTGCTGACTGGTGACAACTACCCATGCCTTGCCCTTACATTCTTTGCTGAGCTCTTCTCTTACTGTCTGGAGATTCAGCATGAGGTTAGAGTCGTCACCGATATACTGACCGACTTCATCAACCATGAATACAACATGGCGGTTCTCGCCCTTCTTATCGATATACTCTTTTACACGCTTTGCGAAGTCTTCAATGCTGATGCGATAAGTCTCTGACGCTTTTTCACACCAGTTACGCGCTGCCGCCTCGCTCATGAACCCAATGTTCACAAGAGCTTCGACTACATCGTCCTGTATGAAATCAAATTTATGTCTTGATGATTCCCAGGCAGAGCCATATTCATCTTCAAAGGCTTCTTTGAACTGTTCATATTTTCCTTCGTCTGTGAGCTGGCTTTCCAGATCAGCAAGGTGCGGCAGGCTTCCGCAGAATCCCTGCATCTCGTTGAAGACCTTGAGGAAAACATTTACGATTGCATCCTTGTTCTGCTTACTGTTGCTGTCACTCTTCGAATCAATGTTGAAAAGGATGACATCATTCGGAGTCTGGGCAGCAAGCTTCATATCTGAGAGCACCATGGCGTCTGAGATCTTCTTGTCATCGATAAAATAATCAATGGCCCTTTTACCATCGATTTCCTTGTTCGCAAGGATGTATGAAAGGATCTTCAGGAAGTGAGATTTACCACTTCCGAAGAAACCGGAGATCCATACACCGATTTCGTTAGTATTTCCGTTAATTCCTTTTTTATATGCTTCAAAAAAATCGGCAAAATGCTTCTGTAATTCTCTTGTAACTACATACTCTTCAAGTTCCTGCGATACATTTGTTTCTTCGCCCTGACCCACGATGATGACACCCTGGATTTCACGATCTATAGGCTTCTGAAACATATCTTTTATTTGCATGACTTCTCCATTCCGCTGCATAGATAAGCAGCAAAGATTCCATCTGTTAGGTTAAAAAATAGTGGTACAAAGAACCTGCCTGGCATAGATGAGTGGCATATACCTGCTCACTTTCCATAACGTGCTTCGTGCAGATCCTTTGAATGTATTAGTTATTTCACCAGTTTGAATGCCCGATAATAGTTATCATCTTTTATCTCATCAAACAGGACCAGCTCCTGCTCGTCATAAGTACCTGGGAAGAACATCACAACCGGTGCCTTTACAAATGCCTGATGCAGGTTATTAAGCACTTTATGTGAACGCAAGATAGGAAAACATTTTCCTACACCGGTCAAAAATACTACTGCATTATCCGGAGTATGATCCTTAATATACTGAACGATCAAACTGTCATCATCATTTATCTTCATGGAGTTGGTGACAGCCTTTGTGATCCTTTCAAGTCCTTTTTTTTCTTCGAATCTATAGCAGTTTTCCATAAAGTCGTTTTCTTTCAGGAAATCTATGATAATGTCATAAAGGTCAAATACTACGAGTTCAAAATCCTCTCCGCCCTTTGAGTTTCTGTTCTTCATATATTTAATACGCTCTCTAACTTCGAGTTCAAACTGAGGAGGATAATCAAAAACCCAATAATTTACTTCATTAGCTCTTCCGCTATTCTCTCTGAATGAAGGTTTCTTTATAGCCTCCTCCATCTTATCGAGACGTTCCAAAAAATCTGCCATTATCTGATACCCTCCATTGCCTTTGCTATAGGAGCATAACCGTAATCATCGAGCCAATGCTTAAGTACCGGATCTAATACCGGCTTTAGGATCTTCCTCTCTGATGCCCTGCTGTACTCATCCAGTAGTCCTGCCTCAAAGAGCATAGTCTTGTAGCTTCTTGCAAGTCTTTTTACGGTCATTTCTGTAAGCTTTTCTATTTCAGGATGCTGTTCCTGCTTATTTTTGAAGAATATACTTATGTCTGCATCAGTAAGTACATTACTTCCGATTATCAGTTTTTCTCTTATGACCTCGTACATAAAATCAAAGAATAAGGTGTCATGAGCAAGAACCGCAGCCAAGGCAAATAGTTTCTGTGTTGAAATATCACTGTCCGTAAACAGTGGATAAAAGCTTTCATCCAGAGATTTGATCCTAGTAGTGACTGTCGAAAGAACCATCTTTGCTCTTGCAGGCGTGCTCGCTCCAAATATATTTTCTTCTTCATTTAACTTCTTAATATCGTCAAATGATTTTCCTGATGACAGCAGCTGGACTTCTTTTCTGAATTCCATAAACCAGAAGGAGAACTTCACAGCTCCGGCGCTATACTTATTTCTCTTCACTTGAGCTGCCTCCATCCTCAGGAATCATTTCCATCATGTCACCTACGTCGCAATTAAGGTATTCACAGATTCTGGTTATGACATCCATGGAGATATTTTCATTTTTGCCCATTTTGGCTATAGTATTAGGACTGGTCCTGACTGCCTCGATCAAATCGGACCTTTTCATGTTCTTATCTATGAGCAATTTCCATAATTTATTGTAACTAACCCTCATCTTTGATTACCTCTTAACATAAAATCAACAACATAATGATTTTAGCATAGATAATCTTGGAAATATATAATCTATAGGTTGTTATAGTTATAGTCTCGTAAGTTTCTTAATCTATTAAAATAATCTCGAAAACATAAAAAACACCTCCTCATATATGTACATTCAGTTTTTATTCTGAATATACAATACACGATGAGGTGTACGTTAAAAACCGCAGTTCATATGTTTGGGTATTACGCTGTAGCATTAGATTCTAATAGCCACATAAAGCAACAATACTCATTATCTGTACTACTGTTTTATGATCACTTTCAAACTTATTTTGTTCGTAGAATCACATTGACCGAATGTGTAAGATAGACAGTACCATCGGCAGCCTTGATCTGAATCATATCCGAATTTTCGTAATCCGTCCAGGAAGATACCTCCACAGTACCTATACCATTGATGTCAGCATATTTATACGCCCATGTTGTGTCTACTATTGTTCTGTTGCATCCTGCAAGAATTAATCCTAATAAAGCTGTAACTACAAACATTTTCTTCATTTTAACATTACCTCATATAAAAACTATGATCAATCTTCATAAAATAACATTATTAAATCTCATCTGAGTGCATCCTCATTGCTCCACGGATCAAAAAATATAAACACCAGAACCATATGTTTTCATCGTCTGAATCATCGAGCATTCGCTCAAAAACACCATTTATAACCTGTTTAAATCCGGGACCGGCCATAAGCATCAAATAAGCCCCGCCTACACGCGTATAAGTTGTTATCTCCTCAACTAACTCTTCAAGATTATCGGTTTTATAATCATTATATAATGAGGTAATATGATTGAGCTGTTGAATACAGTCATTCGTCTTTCCATTCATTTCTGCTTTAAAAGCATTAAACCTATCACTTGTATATCCGTTATCATTAATGGATATAATCTCTTTTATAACAGCTATACATGTTTTGATGATACCTCTCATCTCATCATCTGTATAAGCACATCTAAATGTAATATCTTGTATAGGTACCTCATAACATCGACCATCCGTTGTTTTTCTCCGGTTGCAAAATCATCTATTATCCGTTCTGCCAGAGCATCTGTATAGTCATCCTGCAAAAGATCAAATTTTGATATTTTAAGCATGTTGTGCTTCTCCTTCTCTTTTCATAGTTTTTGCTTCTTTACTGCACGCACTTTTTGGTTCGGAATCCTTTGCAAAGTTTTCCATTTTTAACTGCACTATCTTCTGGCAGGCACCCCCAACAACCCATGTCACTTGTAAGATTCTCGCAATCCCCGCACTTTAGTTCTTTGTTCTGGGATAATGCATCATATCGTGGCTCTACATCTGGTGTTTTTGATAAAACATCCAGGCAGTTCCCCTTTGACCTTTGTATGGTAAGATCTTGTTCTGCCATATTCGCCCACTGCTCTTCCTTTGCTTAACTACTTCTTTACATTATCTTACTCTCAACGAATCAGCAAAACAAGGCACGGCTTTAAGGCACATCAATGATAATTATTTGAATAAATGGTACGATTCTTACACCCTCTTCTACAGGATTAATTTTAGACAGACTCTCCTTCCCAATTTTGGGTATAAAAAATGCCGAAATATGGGTTTTTTTAAATATCCCATATTTCAGCATCTTTATTATTGTGGTGGATTATTAACCTTAGCAGGAAATACAATGCATTTATAATCACCCATATCCTGGGTTAATCCCCTATCCGATAGGGTTTTGGATGATTTGATATCTCCTATAATCGCACAATAGATCACAACATTAACCTCTTCTTTTTAATATCTTAATCTGTATTATGTCATTGTTGCCTTATAATGGCAACATTAGTAATGTTGCCATTGTGTCGGATGAGGAAAACAGTCACCCGTCTAGTAATATCTCTTTTTATCATTCAATCTCTTAAAATGTAGAATTCTACATTTTTTTGTGTTCATATTTATCATCGGCAACATTTGTAATCAATAATTTTGTAGAATTCTACATTTTTTCGGAATATGGCTATAACTGCAGGTATGTGCGAAAGCGCCATTATCACTAGTGATGTACTGAAGCATCGTATAAATCCTCTATTGACATTTTGTGGGCTTTGTACCTCTTTTTGTCATTCGTTATAGACCTGATTCTTTATTTTTTATTTCACACACAAAAAAAGAAGCGGAAAATCGCTTCTTTTAGTCTTATGTTCTGCTCTTATTACAGAAAAATAGATTTCTTTTGTTCTCGTCATGGAAGTCATAGAACCTTACTCTTTTGAACGCTGCGAGCGTTGACTTGCCACAGCCATTATCTTTAAATATATATAATTTACCAACAGCCACACTATGACAAGGTTAACTCTCAGCCACGTAAGCCTGTCTGCGAACTATACAAGCGGCGCCAAACTTAGAAGAGCCACAGTCATACTCCCTATATCCTGTGCTATATCACGCTACAGAGTTACGCTCCTACGCGCTATCTAATATATTAAACCATACCCTATTGCCACTGTGGCAACAAATGTAAATACTGTCAGCAATCCGGCAATAATAATATTTATATTTACGTACTGGATCATCTGTTTAATTTTGTATACCGTTTTACTCATTTTGACTGCAATATCAAACGGTATTTTTAAAATCGTGAATGCATACTATAATGCATCCGCAAAATCTCTTGAAAATCTAACAGAATTAATTCCGGTAAGTAACGTTACAAATATACTATATAACAAAGCTGTTATTGTTATTCCATAGACAGCATTAATCTTTTGCCTGTACTCTCTTTGACATAGGTCACGATTCTTTTCCGTTAGTTTTTTTGCTTTCTAGGATAGAACCCGATCATATTGCTTTTGCATTTTTGAGGCTTGATTTTTAAAGTTTTCGGCTTCAGCAAGACGTTTCTCTAGTTCTAATTCTTTTTTACGGTAGTCTTCATTAGCGAATGAAATCATCGTCTTGATCTTGGCTTTCATATCGGTGATTACATTCTTTAATTTCACATTCTCGGTCAGTAATCGCTGATTCTCCATCAACAAACTCTCTATCGTCTCGGACTCTTCGTTCGATTTTATCAATCTGTCGTTCTTTTTTGCGTTTTCGTTCTCGTTCTTTTCTGAGTTCATTCTGTCTCTTAAATTCATTAAGCAGCCCCTCTTTAGAAATATCCATATTAAATGATTTACTTAAGTTGGTATCGCGCACCTTATCACCCTTGTCATTTTCAAAGGTAATATGTTTTCTATTATCTGTCCAAGTGGTATGCCACCCTCGTTCCTCCATTTCTTCAATAAAACAATCTCTGCTACAACAATCAGCCTTTGCTTCAAACACCGCACTACCACAATCAACGACATAACTCTTTTTTGACACATCCGCCAAAAGCTTGTATTTATCTTTACTCCATGCACCAACCGCTCCATCCTCCATGACAGTGCCATCATAATGCATGCCCTTTGCTGGTACAGACAGTCCTTTTTCAATGCACATTTTATTTGTTAAGTCTTTCATTCTTTGCAGATCAGCTCTGCTATTTTGGAGTTTTAAGCCGTTTACCCATGACACGGTATTAGTCACAAGATGTATATGCAAATGCTTCCTATCCTGATGTACTGCTATTAAAGTCTGATGATCTGGAAACTATTTTTCAGCAAATTCTTTGCCAAAATCTAAAGCCTGGACCGGAGTAATTGGATCATCAGGTGCAAAGGATATGACATTATGGTTATACATACGACCACTATCCTTATCCTAAATCTTTTTTTCAGTCACAAAGCTTTGATAAACTGTATCCTAGTTTATTTCATCCGGGGCTGGTCCGGTCATATATACAAGGTAGTCTGTGGTCTTTTGTTCCCTCAGTACATATTCAATGCAATTTCGAAGTGCACCGTGGCTCATGGTTTTGCTGTTGATTGTCTTGTTAATTGCCATTCCACATCTACCTCCTGCTTTATGCTCTTAACCTCATCTGCAATCTGTAATAATGTTTTTACTGTAGGTATCCGTCCTTGCCCATTGGCCACATGTGCCATTTGATTAAGGTTTGTCCCCATGCCTCTTAATTGCCTATCGATGTCAGCTAGGATTATATTTTTATTTTTCAACTCTTCTATTACCTCCGCTGATGTAATCTGACTGTTTAAACAAGCCTCGATTATATACATTTGCTAAGTCAGTCCAGATTGAGTGACTTTTTCCTTCAGCTGTTCGTATTCTTCAGTCGAAAGACGTAATAATATTGCCTTATTTCTTTTACGCATAATATGTTCCTCGCAAAAATATGATTGAGTTCTGAAAATATAATTTTTATTTCAAAAGCCTCCTTCCTATATCCAGCACCAAAAGAATATCGCCTTTAATCCAAAGCAGGATCCAAGGGTGCAACCCTGGCAAGTTTAGTTAGCAGCCCTAAAGGCTGCTAACGATGGCCGGTGTATATACACCGGACGAAACTTGCCTGACAGCTTAAGGCTGTCTGTGGTCTTTAGATTGAAGGAAGAGGAAGCAGGAAGAATTAGCTTTTTTTAGGAGTGATAATCTTTGCAAAGTGCGTCTCCCTTGCCGGAGAGGAGCTTTGCAAAGATTATCGATGCTAAAAAAAGCTTTTGGGGGTGAAAAGATAAGAGGAGAATTGAATCATTATTTTGGAATCTTATCCATCACGTCAGTGGTATTAATGGATTCTTCCTGTATCACGATTGTGGTATTTACATATCATTCCATTATCTTGCTTTAATAATCTACCCACAAATGTATCTCCGTCTTCAATTTCAAGGATCACTTACTTTGTACAGATAAGTTTTTATAGCTATATAAGTGTGACCGGAATACTGATTATTATGCCCATCACAATAGCCTTTGTGCATCTACCGGACGATAACTCAGCTGGAATCGTCCATCTTCCTTGGCTTTGATTAGCTTGCTAAGGGCTTCTGCAAGAATTATATCAATTACTTTTGATCGCTCGATATTTGATAGTTTATCGCCTAGCAACTGGTCCATCATTCCGATAGTTGTTATGGATAATGTTAGCTTTTTCACAGCAGTACCTTCTTGTCTTTTACCGTGATCAATCCAAATAATCATTAGAGGTTTATCTTTATTTAATTCTTCCGGATTACCATCCATGGTATCAACAATCCCTTTTCTAAAACCAAGTTTTTGGCAAATAGAAGCAAATTGAGAATATGAAAATTGGAAGGTTCCATCATCATAGTCCGCGACCGGGCCATTCTAATACTTTTCTGCCAGATTTTTCTGTATTTCTCTCGGCATATTCAAAAAATCATCCTTTGAGTACTTTGCACTAAGTCTGTTTATTTTTGCTGCACGCTGCTTATGTTCTTTGTTATTTTCAATATCCATATAATTAGCTCCTTAAAAATATTTTGGTCTTACTCACTAGGCACAAAACTTTTTTATGTCCTATTTAATAAGGTCCAAGAACAATATGTCTATCAAATTATAAGGATAACTGTTTTTTTAGTCATAAACGTCAGTGATCTCCTAAACTCAAGCAATAACTTTATGACATAATGGCATGTTATCAAATGCAGAAAGAATATTTGCTATACGCTTTTCTTTTTCTGTACGTGTCAGTACATAGTAATATTTCTTAACTGTGTCAACATCATTACGGAGGAGACAGGCTGCAGCTTCAACAGAGCCGCCATTGTCCATAAGATTAATCGCCATGGAGCCTCTCATAGAATGAGGCTTTAGATTTTTGTCAATTCCCGCCTGCTTAATCCATTTTTTAAATGTGTTGCTAATATTCCCTGCGCTGATCATATTACCATGAATGGTTTCAAATACTAAAGCATCTCCGCTCTTGCCGGCACATCTATCCTTAAGTATATCTATGATAGAATCAGCAATTGGTACGTAATCAACAGAATTGTCGGTTTTCATAATGTATTTTTCGTTGGAACGGTTTCTTCTGAAAAATACACGCTTGTTATCAAAATCTATATCTTCTACGTGAAGAGCCGCACACTCTCCGTCTCTGGATGAAGTTAATAAGGCAGTCTTAAGGAAATCTGCCATTAACGCAGACTTTTTCTCTTTACGCTTATCATCACAAACATCTACAAAGGACTGTATTTCAGATTCGGTCATAAAATCCTCTTCTGTTTTCTTTTTGCGTGCCTGTTTAAACGGTTTAAGAATATATGCAGGATTACGATCAAGATTATTTACAGCACAGTACTCATCGATAACTGCTTTAAGGACTTTGATAGCTCGGTTTCTGTGAGCGATTGAATAGTTCACACGCTCTTCTGCATGCTCTTTTTTACTGTTATGATGCTTATCATAAGTTGCTGCCTTTAAATCCTCCAGCCAATCATGTAAACTTCTAACGTTTATTTGAGATATGGGCATACTTCCGATGTTGTGCTGCTTGATAAAAGTAACACAGCTATTTTTTATAGGAGTAATGGTTACCTGACTGATCTTTTTACCTTCTCTTTTCTGGCTATCCTGGTTTTTAAGGGCGGAAATATATACATCTACATAGTCATTAAGAGGGAGTTCACCATTTTCTGCATCGTATTCATTCTTTAGTTCTTTAGCTCTTTTTTCGGCGTTGCGTATAAGTGCATGTTTAGCCTCAACATCAGTACTACCATATCCATCTAATCTCTTTGACTTACTTATATCATTAAAAAAAACAGATGCTCTAGCATTTCTTCTTCCGTTCTTATCTCTGTAATGTATTTCCTTAATAATAAAACCTTTTCCAGCATATACCTTCATTTATTTAGCACACTCGCTTTCATAATTTTGAAGATAAAATGTGAGAAAAATAAAAAATGGATGAAAAATAAGATTTTTCATCCATTCCAATTAGTTATGTATTGTTTTATTATTATTCTTTGCACGATTCCATCAATGATAAAGCATCAACAAGTACCGTTCTTCTCTTTTCTCTGGCCTGCTCTGTCAACGTATAATAATATTTCATCACGGTCTCTAGCGTATCTCTTAAGTAATCTGCTACAGCCTGAGGTGGCACTCCGTTGTCCATTAGGTGAATTGCCATGGATCCACGTAATGCATGCGGTTTAAGCTTCTTTTCAATTCCTGCTTCCTTTATCCATTTTGACATGACATTGTAAATGTTACCGGGGCTAAGTAAATTACCATGCATTGTGGCAAATATCCTATCCGATGGCTCCTTGTTTGCGCATCTCTTCTTTATTATAGATAACGCAGGTTCTATGAGAGGGATGCTGTTTATCGAATTGATTGTTTTCATATCGTACGTTTCTTCGGTCCAGTTGCGACGGAAATATAGTTCATTTGTTTCGGGGAGATAATCTTCTGCATGCAATGATGCACATTCTCCTTCTCGGGACGCGGTAAATAACAAAGTCATGAAATAGTCTGCCATAAGTTCTGTTTTTTTATGTTTCTGCTTTTCTTTACAATAATCTACAAATAAATCAAATTCTTTTCCAATAAGGAAATTGTCAGGAGTCTTGTGCACATTGGGCTGCGGAAACAGTTCCAAATTATCGGCAGGATTCTTTTCGTTTACACCTTTATAGTAGTTATGCATTACGAGTTTAATTATTTTTACGGCACGATTAAGATGTGTTGAAGAATAATACTTAAGTTCCATCTTATGTTTTCCTTTTTTTAACCTATGTATGTCATATCTTGCTGTCGATAGACGATTACGCCAGTTAACAAGGTCTTTATAAGTGATTTCTGATACCTTTTTCTTGCCGATGATATCTTCATAAATAAATGTCTGACAACTTCGCTCTATTGG
Organism: Oribacterium sp. WCC10; assembly: GCF_900113415.1. Classification (GTDB taxonomy): domain Bacteria; phylum Bacillota; class Clostridia; order Lachnospirales; family Lachnospiraceae; genus Oribacterium. The sequence continues at coordinate 162,445 of NZ_FOPH01000005.1, forward strand.
TTGGATAGTCGAGTCCTTAACAGCAGTACGTCTTTTTTTAAAGTCAAATTCATCTTTTTTTTGCTTTAACAGTTCCTGTACACTATCTTTAAGAGCTAATGCCCCGGCTTTATAGTCATAACCGTACCTTATCTCTTTCAAAACGATATCTGCCTTTTCCATCAATTTTCGATAAGCGTCTTTTTCAGTAGCCCCACTTGCTTCAAGACGCTTGCTGGTATCATTTAAAAAGCAGAACGTAGCTCTGGCATACACTATGTTATATTTATCACAATGTTTCCTGTATTTGATCTCTGTGTGCTTGAAAAATTCATTTTCTCTAGCCATAAAAAAAGAACCTCTCTTTCTGAATCTAGGGGACATCCTGTGCCGCTTAAATTCTTTAAAAGGTTCTTTTCGAATTATGTTTTACCCCACTTTTTTGACCATTTTACCCCACTTTTTTATACAAAAAAGTGTTTATACCATGAACTTACTGCATAAACATGCATTAACCTGCATATAGATGCACTCAATTTAAAACGGTCAAAAAGCCTCCGGAGCCTTGATTTTCCTTACTTTTTCTCGAAATCATGAGGTTTATTCTGGTTTGTCATACGTCCTGTGTATGAATAGAAGTAGGTCTTCATCATACCATTATAGATCTTACGGTTCTTATCGGCCTTACCAAGATACTTCTGTGAATCCTCCCAGGCTGTAATGATATGCATAGCCCAGCTGTCAAGACTCTGATAAGCTTCCTTAAGCTCTGTGTAAAGCATAGGAAGATTTCTCTTATCTTCGATACGCTCACCGTAAGGAGGGTTACTAATGATGTACCCGGCCTTTCCGCTGTGTGAGAAGTTTGCAACATCTCTAACCTGAAGGTGAATGATCTTGTCTACGCCTGCACGTTCAGCATTCTCCCTTGCCACAGGTATAACATCAGGATTAATGTCGTATCCCTGAATGTCTATCTTCTTTCCTTCCTTTGTCATACCGGTTTCGAGAAGCTCTGTATCCACCATCTCATTTGCCTCATCAAAAGCATTGTACCAGATCTTCTTGTCAATGAAGTTAGTCCAGGTCTCAGAGATAAATGCTCTGTCCATACCCGGAGCGATATTGGCAGCGATCATTGCAGCCTCTATGACAAATGTTCCTGAACCACACATCGGGTCAACCAGCGCATGATTCTTATTCCAGCCAGACTGCATGATGAGTGCTGCAGCGAGAGTCTCTGTGATCGGAGCGAGACCCTGTTTCAGACGATAGCCTCTCTTATGAAGTGACTCTCCTGATGTATCAAGACATACTGTAAACTCATCCTTGTATGCAAATACTCTCACCGGATACTTTGCACCATGCTCCTCAAACTGAGAGATACCGAAATACTCACCAAGTCTTGAGACCATAGCCTTCTTCATGATTGACTGAATGTCTCTTGTTGAGAAAAGCTTTGATTTAACCGAGCTTGCCTTGGTTACCCAGAAGCTTCCGTCCTTCGGTATATACTCTTCCCATGGAAGCTTCTTTGTTGCCTGGAACAGTTCCTCCCAGGTCTCAGCCTTGAAAGAACCAACCTTAAGGAGAATTCTCTCAGGTGTTCGCATAAAGATATTGGCACGTGCGATGGCATCGGCATCACCGATAAATCCTACACGTCCGTCTGTTACTGTAGTAATGTCATATCCGAGATCAATGACCTCTTTTTTTGTTACTGCTTCAAGACCAAAATGACATGGAGCAACAAGTTCAAATGTCTTCATATTATTCTCCATTCTGCCGCACTAATCGCGACTGTAAAACATCTATATATAAAAAAGGCGGACTTGAATGCATGGAATATTCTCTCAGCATATCAAATCCGCCATCCATTGCTTAGTGATAAATATCTATATATACTCTGACCGGTTTGAGTGGTTATTTTAAAAATTTGGATATCATCCAGACTACCAGTCCTGCAATCATCATCGGAACCAGAATCGGTGAAAGCAATTCCAGTATTCCGCCTAAAAGCATGATCAATAATTCCAAAATAAGGAAGAAAATGATCATAAATACGAGACATCCCCAACTTCCGGTATTAAAGACATGTCCGTAATAATGGCTGCCATTCTGAGATGATTCATTTCTATCACCGAAAAAGCTTCCGAATGATGAACGTCCGTTATCATTTCTTACACCATCCTCAGAGTAGCTCTGCTGCTCACCTCTGCTTTCATTCTCATAATTCTGCGTTGGTTCAGCATTATCATCCTGACTGCTGTAAGGCTCATTCTGACCACTTCCGTACGCATGAGACCTCTCATAGTCAAATGCATCTGAATACGGTTCTGTATCAATAGTGCCTCTGATTTCTTCATCCTGAGATGCTACAGGGTCACCTGCTGCCTCTGCTGTTTCAATGATGGTTTTGGCAAGAAGTCTAGGTGAACCAAGTTCCTGAACCACTTCGGCCTCGCTGCGACCATTACGTACCTCTCCTGAGATATAGTTATCATAATATGCAAGCTGCTCATGAATGACCTGATCGGAAACATTGAGATTAAGCTGTACTGTCAAATCGTGAAGGAACTGTTCCTTTGTCACTTTTATGTCCTCTCTTGGATGTATAGTAAACGTTTCGGTCCAAACCGTGCTGATATTTTCCCGAAACCTGTAAAGCTCTCTTAAATCTGAAGACAGATGAGAACTCTATCACTAGAATAGAATAAACCGAGACCTGCACCTGATGCAAGCCTCGGTGGTAAATTTAACAAAAAAATAAGTGTATAGGCCGGAAGACACATATCATGCAGCCTCTTCCCCGGTCTTTTAAATCATTATCAGTAATCTTATTCCGCAGCTTCCTCTTCGTCAGGAACAACGGCGATACCAAGATCTACAAGCTGCTGCTCATCAAATACAGGAGCCGGAGCTTCCATCATAGGATCTGAACCATCCTTAACCTTCGGGAAGGCGATAACATCACGGATAGTATCTGAACCAACCATCCACATCGCAAGACGATCAAGACCGTAAGCAAGACCTGCGTGAGGAGGAACTCCATACTTGAATGCCTGCATAAGGAATCCAAACTGCTCGTTTGCCTTCTCAGGAGTAAATCCAAGCTTCTCAAGCATCTTCTCCTGAACGTCTGCCTGATGTATACGAACAGAACCGCCTCCAAGCTCAGTACCATTGAGAACGATATCGTAAGCCTTGGCACGAACTGCACCCTGATCTGAATCAACGAGAGGAAGATCCTCGTCCATAGGCATTGTAAACGGATGGTGCATAGCCTGGAATCTGTCAAGCTCCTCAGACCACTCGAACATAGGGAACTCTGTAACCCAAAGGAACTTCCATGCCTTTCTGTCAATGAGGTCAAGATCAGCACCAAGTTCAAGACGAAGCGCACCAAGTGAATTCCAAACAGTTGTCTTCTTTGTGTCTGATACGAACATAAGAAGATCGCCTGCCTCACCGCCCATAGCTGAAACCAGAGCTTTAAGCTCATCTTCTGTCATGAACTTTGCAAATGATGACTTGTAAGTGCCATCCTCATTGATAGCGAGATAAGCAAGACCCTTTGCTCCATAGCCCTTAACAAACTCTGTGTACTTGTCAATGTGCTTACGTGGCATCTTTGCCTGTCCCTTAACATTGAGACCCTTGATCATGCCGCCCTCTTTTGCACAGTTTGCAAAAACCGAGAAACCGCAATCCTTAACAACCTCTGTCACATCCTGAAGAAGCATCTCAAAACGCATATCAGGCTTATCTGAACCATAGTTGTTCATGGCATCTATCCACTTCATACGACGGATAGGAAGCTCAATGTCTACATCACAGATCTCCTTAAATACATACTTAAGAAGTCTCTCATTTACTTCGATAACATCATCAACGTCTACGAAAGAAAGCTCCATATCAACCTGTGTAAACTCAGGCTGACGGTCTGCACGGAGATCCTCGTCACGATAGCATCGTGCAAGCTGGAAGTAACGGTCAAAACCGGATACCATAAGAAGCTGCTTAAGAAGCTGAGGTGACTGTGGAAGCGCATAGAATGAACCATGGTGCATACGTGATGGTACAAGGAAATCTCTTGCTCCCTCAGGTGTTGACTTAATAAGTGTAGGAGTCTCGATCTCAAGGAATCCGTTATCCATCATGAACTTACGGATAAGGAATGCAAGTTTTGCACGGGTCATGATACGCTGAGCAAGCTCAGGACGACGAAGGTCAAGGTATCTGTACTTAAGACGAACATTCTCATTGGTTGCGATTCCGTCCTCAATAGGGAATGGCGGAGTCTCTGACTCAGAAAGGATACGGAGTGATCTTGCTGAAATCTCGATAGCACCGGTCTTCATGTCCTTGTTGGCATCCTTACCACGGGAACGAACGATACCTGTTACTGCTATAACAAACTCTGAACGAAGCTTTGCTGCCTTCTCGAAAACTTCTGTTCCGCAGTCAGCCTCTTCAAATATTATCTGTAAGATTCCGGAACGATCACGAAGATCTGTAAAGATAAGCCCACCCTTGTTTCTGGACTTCTGTACCCAGCCCATCATGGTTACTTCTTTTCCGATAAATGATTCATCAAGTTCTGTACATCTGCACGTTCTGTGCAGACCTTTCATTGACTCTGCCATAAGAATACCTCTATATTTAAAATTAACGATGAGTTGTCCAATGTTTAGATATCTCACCTATGTAAAAGCCGTCATGTTTAGACGACGGTATTATAATAATTCCCTTAGGGAAACGCTGATCAAAGCGTTTCCCTGGCCGGATTTCGATGCGAAGCATAAACTTCCTTTAAAAATCCGTGCCTCGACGCCGGAAGCTCCGGGGAAACACTGATATAATCAGTGTTTCCTCAGTTCAGTGAATCCTGATAGAACTCCTTAAACTCTGTATAACCTTCCTGTGTAAGCTGCTCTTTCTGGAACTTCTTGTTCTTGTTCATACGTGAAACGAGCACCGTTTCGCCATTCAAGCGAAGCTCCATAGCTTCATTAAGAGCCTCTGAAGTCTTTTCAGCATCCAGATTCTTATCAAGAAGGAATGCTATCCTCTTTCCTTCACCCGGAACCTTCTCGTCAGCATCAAGCATGATGGTGATGATACGCTCGAAACCAATGGAGAATCCAACAGCAGGTGTATCCTGTCCTGTGAACTTTCCTACCATCTTATCGTATCTTCCACCGCCGCCAACTGAACCGCCGAAGCCTTCAGCACGGATTTCAAAGATAGGTCCTGTATAGTAGCCCATGCCTCGAACAAGAGTGGGATCGAACTCTACATTAACCTTAACACTCTTAACTCTGGCCACAGCCTCTACTATCTCGGCAAGATTGGTTGTTACTGTCTCAGGAAGAACCTCCTTAAGCTTCTCTCCGAGTGAACGGATATCCTGAGCTTCAGTACCGATGCTTCCAAGAAGCGTCTGATATCTGTCTATAACTTCTTCTGCATATCCTAGAGAAAGAAGTTCTTCCTTAACCCCTTCGTTTCCGATCTTGTCTGCCTTATCAAGGCTTATGCATACCTTCTCGAAATCCTCTTCAGGGAATCCTGCGTAGGCCTGCATGCCGCGAAGAATCTCACGGTCATTGATAACGATCTTGAAGTTATACTTATCACCGAAACCTATGCGGTTAAGAAGAGTTGAGATAGCAAGTATAAGCTCAATCTCGGAAACATTGGAACCATCACCGAAGATGTCTATATCGCACTGTACAAACTCACGGAAGCGTCCCTTCTGAGGACGGTCTGCTCTGAATACAGGTCCAATCTGAAGTGCCTTAAAAGGACTTGGGAGCTGTGCCTGATTCTGGGAATAAAAACGGCTTAAAGGTAATGTGAGGTCATATCTCAGTCCTGAATCACTGAGGTCATCAAGGCTACCGTTCTGATATGCAGATTCCAGCTTATCACCGCGCTTCATAACCTTGAATATAAGCTTCTCATTGTCACCGCCCTGCTTGCTGAGGAGGTTCTCGATATGCTCCACAACCGGGGTTTCGATCTCTGTAAATCCAAATTCCTTATATGTTCTTCTGATCTCTGAGAGAACATACTGGCGAAGCTCCATCTCACGTGGAAGGATATCCTTCATGCCTGTAACAGGCTTTTTCTTTAATGCCATTTCCATACCTCAATATCAATAAATTTCACGGTCAATAATTATAACAATATTCCATAACTACCGCAAGACCTCCGCGGATATTATGAGGCCACGTTATTCTAAAAACAGAACAGTTCAGCCTGGTCAGAGATTTCAGAAGAGCCAGATGAGCCCCATATAAGGCCGTAAAGCCGAAGCGAGAAAAATCAGAATCGGGTCCTTTAGTGGCTCTTGGTTACATTTTCCTTAGATCCCTCGCCAAGTCAGAGTTTTCATAAAGAAAACTCTGATATTGTCGAGGGCCTAGAACTGCCCACGATTTGTTTTTTTATCGTGGGAGCCACGCGGCTTTGAGCGGTTCAGATGAATCCACAAGGATTCATTCTCTGACCACTTAGAGACCCGATTCTTGATTTTTCCGCTTCGGCACCTCGGTCTTATATGGAGCCCATCTGGCTCGTCACGGTTCTTTAAAGATATTTCTTCATTGTGTCGTCTATATCAAGTGTTGCAAAGTAGTCTGCCGGAGTCTGGGCACGACGGATAAGCTTAACTGAGCCGTCCTCTCTCAAGAGAAGTTCACTGGACCATAGCTTTCCGTTGTAGTTGTAACCCATGGCAAATCCATGTGCGCCGGCATCATGAATAAAAAGATAATCTCCCTTTTCAAGTTCCGGAAGCTCACGATCTATGGCAAACTTATCATTATTTTCGCAAAGAGATCCTACTACATCATAAGTCTTTGTTGCTTCCGCATCTTCCTTGCCAAGAACCGTAATGTGATGGTATGCACCGTACATAGCCGGTCTCATAAGGTTTACAGCGCAGGCATCTACACCTGCATACTCCTTATAAGTATGCTTGAAGTGGATGACCTTTGTGATGAGTGCGCCGTAAGGTCCGGTCATAAATCTGCCCATTTCTGTGAAAATGCTTATGTCTCCGAGTCCGTTGGGAACCAGCACCTCATCAAACACCTTATGTACACCTTCACCGATCTCTAGAATATCATTTCCCTCCTGGTCAGGCTTGTAAGGAATGCCGACACCACCGGAAAGATTGATAAAGTCAAGTTCTACACCCGTTTCATTCCTGATTCTTACTGCAAGTTCAAAAAGCTGTTTTGCAAGTGTAGGATAATAATCATTGGTAACAGTATTGGACGCAAGGAAAGAATGCATTCCAAAACGCTTTACACCCTTGTCCTTCAGAATCTTATATGCCTCAATGATCTGTTCTGTAGTCATACCGTACTTGGCATCCTGAGGATTATCCATGATGGTATTTGCAATCTTGAAGTATCCGCCCGGATTGAAACGAAGTGACATGGTCTCAGGTAAATATCCGAGAGTTTCCTCCAGTTCCTCAATGTTTGTAAAGTCATCAAGGTTTATGATTCCACCGAGTTTCTCACAAAACTTATATTCACTGAGGGGTGTTTCATTTGAGGAGAACATGATCTCATGTCCTGAAAAGCCACATGCATCAGACATCTGAAGTTCGGTAAGGGAACTGCAGTCAGTTCCGCATCCTTCCTCCCTGAGTATCTTCAGAATAGTCGGGTTAGGGCAGGCCTTTACTGCAAAATACTCTTTAAATCCCTTATTCCAGCCAAAGGCTTTATAAACTTTTCTTGCATTCTCCCTGATACCTTTCTCGTCATAGAGATAAAAAGGAGTGTCATAGGTTTCGTTTATTTTCTGAACCTGCTCAAGTGTTGCATATGGTGTTTTCATTGTTTTCCTCCTCTGCATTTTAAATAAGACCCCACAAATAATAATATTTGTGAGGCCCTTATCCTCATCATGATGAAATACATCTGTAAATATGCGTGCGTATAAAATCGTCACTCAATGATGATACATCGCACTCTCATTGTGTGCAATGAATTTTCATCTTTACATGATATAACATCCCGATGAATTTGAGAAATAATTTTTAGTTTATGCTCCCATTACTCGCATGATATTTGTTGCTGTAACAGGCTGATTACGTGTAAGTCTGGAAAGAATTCCGGCTGTGATTACACAAAGGTCTCCCTTCTCTACGATTCCGCGGTTACGAAGCTCATCCATGGAGTTCTCGAAAAGCTCATCTGTTGTATCAGATCTTCTTGCCCAGATAGGTGTAACACCCCAAAGGAGCATCATCTGACGAACAGTTGCCTGGCTTGGAGACATTGCATAGATAGGTGTTGCAGGACGATACTTTGAAATAAGTCTTGCAGTTGAACCTGTAAGTGACGGAACGATAAGTGCCTTTGCCTGAAGCTCTGATGCTGTTGTAACTGAAGCGGCACAAACAGCATTTGAGATATTGGCATAAGTATTCTCATCAACCTTACGCTTCTTGTACATATTGTAATCAAGGAACTGCTCTGTATACTCAACGATAGAAGCCATCATCTCGAGCGCCTCTACAGGATACTTACCGGCAGCTGTCTCTCCTGAAAGCATAACAGCATCTGTTCCGTTGTAAACAGCATTGGCAACGTCAGTAACCTCGGCTCTTGTAGGACGTGGATTTCGGATCATTGAGTCAAGCATCTGTGTTGCTGTGATAACAAGCTTACCGGCGAAGTTTGCCTTCTTGATCATCTCCTTCTGAAGCTGTGGAAGACGCTTTGCCTCGATCTCAACACCAAGGTCACCACGAGCAACCATGATACCATCAGCAGCATCAATGATCTCCTCAAGGTTATCAAGACCTTCCTGAGACTCGATCTTTGCGATGATCTTCATGGAAGAACCTGCATTGTCGATGATCTCACGGATCTGACGGATAGTTTCAGCATTACGTACAAATGAAGCTGCCACAAAATCAAAACCAACTTCAAGACCGAACTTGATATCATCGATATCCTTCTCTGTAAGGCCCGGAAGTCTGATGCTTACATTAGGAACATTTACGCCCTTCTTCTCGCCAAGCTCACCACCGTTTGTGATCTCACAACGGATCTCTGCTCCTTCTACGCTCTTAACCTTGAGACCGATGAGACCGTCATCGATAAGGATAACGCTTCCCTCGGAAACATCCTGATTAAGTCCGTCATAATTGATATAAACCTTATCCTTGTTTCCGATGCACTCTTCTGTTGTAAGAATGATCTCAGATCCTGCCTCAAGAGTTACCTTCTTGTGGTCCTCAAGCTCACCTGTACGAATCTCAGGTCCCTTTGTATCAAGGAGTGCTGCGATCTCACGACCGCTGTCCTTACGTGCTTCCTTAAGAAGTGCGTATCTCTCAAGATGCTCCTGATGACTTCCGTGAGAGAAGTTGAAACGGGCAACATCCATATTGTCTGCAAGTTTTCTTAATATAGTATAGTCATTCTCATTTGGTCCAAGTGTACATACAATCTTAGTTTTTCTCATTAAAAAGCCTCCTGTAATAATTGTGTTTAAGTCAGTTTCATGTCATATGACCGGCATCCGGTAAGGACTGCTTCCGGAAGTCCCGTCATATAATGATGTGTTTTTCACATCATCTAAAATCATTAATATGGAAAACATTGCGATTCTTAGGTCTCTGATTTGAGAGGTAGAAAAACAATGCCACATTCAAAATAGATAACGCTATCGCCACTTTTGTTCCAATGTCCGGTATAGTCAAAAACATGAAGATATATAAAACCACTTCTGCTATAGCCAGCCATTTGGCCTTGATAGGTATGATAAAGTAAAGCATAAATGTTGCATCCGGAAACGAAAGCGCATATGCCAGAAAAATGCTGAAAGTCATATACGTCGGATACATCTGAAGAGAAATTCCTGTAACTATATAAAACAGGAGTGCGGTAACCACCAGCATCAGCGCACCTGTGAAGAAAAAGAAATTATACTTGAATGTCCCCCAAAGGCTCTCCAGTGTGGTTCCCAGACTGTAGTAAACAAATGTTGCGATAATCATCCATACCACACTAGTGGATGGCGGATAAAACAGAAATGTCACTATACGCCATATGTGGCCATGCAAAATAGCTTCGGGATCAAGATCCAGATAGTAATAATACAGTAATGGATTAAACATCTGAATAAGAAAACCCACCACATAAATAACACATATGTACTTCATAAGGTCTGGGATGGCGTAGCGTCCCAGTTTACGTTCCAGCTTCTGAAATATTGTCAATTCAATTCTCCTTAAGTTAGTTTTTGTGTTGCACTGAATATAAATGTAATCATTTAAAAAAGGACCAAAGTGCCCCTTTATAAAAAATTTTCATAAAGTATATATTCTGTTATTGTGTTTTTCAAGGAAAAATGTGCTTAAAAAAATACATTTAAGGACTTTTTTATTTTTTTATAATGTATACACAGTGAAAGTTACTCATATTTTTTTCATACCACTTTATTTATCGTCGATTTTATAAGGGATATATTCAATTTTCTCAGGTTTTTCAAAAAATTTTCTTGATTCTCCCCGACTTTTGTTCACAAAACTTTTACATTATTACAGTTGAACGGTATCTGACTAAATGTTAAGATAGCATCTTGGTTCATACTCTATAAATATAAGAAAGATTATTCTTACACATATATCTTTCTTCTTATTTATGATTATGAGCTCGTCTTTTGAACTCACCTGGCAAGTGATGAGATCTTTTCTCAAGAATGCCATCATGTAACCTTCCGATAACTTAGGGGCTTATTTTTTATGGGCTTATCGGATGGCAAGTTTATAGAAGATGGGGTTAATTTATGCAGCAATACAGACTTGGAATTGATATCGGATCAACTACTGTTAAGATTGCAATTCTTGATCAGAACAAAAAGCTGCTGTTCTCAGACTACCGACGTCATCATGCCGATATTCAGGGAACACTGGCTACTATTCTTGAAGAAGCAAGGATACAGCTTGGAGATATCAATCTTTCTACCGTTATCACCGGCTCCGGCGGACTTACTCTCAGTAAGCACATCGAAGCCTTTTTCTGTCAGGAAGTCGTAGCGGTAGCAACAGCTTTAAAAGACTATCGTCCGGATACAGACGTGGCTATAGAACTTGGTGGTGAGGATGCCAAGATCATTTATTTCAAAGGCGGTATCGACCAGCGCATGAACGGAATCTGCGCAGGCGGCACCGGTTCTTTCATTGATCAGATGGCATCTCTTCTTCATACCGACGCATCAGGACTCAATATTCTTGCAAAGGACTATCAGATGATCTATCCGATAGCTGCAAGGTGTGGTGTATTTGCCAAAACAGACATACAGCCTTTGATAAATGAAGGAGCGGCACGTGAGGACCTTGCGGCATCCATATTCCAGGCTGTTGTAAATCAGACTATATCGGGACTGGCTCAGGGCAAGCCTATCAGAGGTCATGTTGCCTTCCTTGGCGGTCCTTTACATTTTATGCCGGAGCTTCGCAAGGCTTTCATACGTACTCTGAACCTTCAGGGTCCTGAGATCATTGAACCTGAGAACAGCCACCTTTTCGCAGCTATCGGCTCATGTCTCAATACTCCTGAAGATGCTAAGTCAGTTTCCATTGATCATCTCATCAATCTTCTTCGTAATGGAATCAGGATGGATGCAGAATTAAAACGAATGGATCCTCTCTTCAGGAATGCGGATGAATATGAGGCTTTCACAGAACGTCACAACAAGGCGAGGGTGAAAAGCAGTGATATACGTAATTATCACGGTAATGTTTATCTCGGAATCGATGCCGGTTCTACCACAACAAAACTGGCCCTTGTCTCAGAAGAGGGTGAACTTCTGTACAAGTTCTACAGGAATAACAACGGTTCGCCTATCGCTACAGCGATAGATTCCATGAAAGAGATACGCGATCTTCTTCCGGAGGATGCACGTATCGCCTATGGATGCTCTACCGGATATGGTGAAGCACTTCTTAAGTCAGCATTTCAGCTTGACGAGGGCGAAGTTGAAACCATATCTCATTACTACGCAGCATCTTTCTTTGATCCTGATGTAGACTGTATTCTTGATATAGGCGGTCAGGACATGAAGTGCATCCGCATAAAGGACGGCACTGTAGATTCCGTACAGCTCAACGAAGCCTGCTCCAGTGGATGCGGTTCTTTCCTTGAGACATTCGCGAAGTCTCTCGACTACTCCGTCATTGACTTTGCAAAGGAAGCTCTTTACGCCGAGAACCCTACAGACCTCGGATCCCGTTGCACAGTTTTCATGAATTCCAATGTTAAACAGGCGCAAAAAGAAGGTGCTACCGTTTCAGATATTTCTGCCGGACTTGCCTACTCTGTAATCAAGAATGCTCTGTTCAAGGTAATCAAGGTTACAGATGCCAAAGACCTCGGAAAACACATCGTTGTTCAGGGTGGAACCTTCTATAACGATGCGGTTCTTCGTGCTTTCGAGAATCTTTTGGGTGCCCATGTTGTCAGACCTGACATAGCCGGAATCATGGGTGCTTTCGGAGCTGCACTCATTGCCCGTGAAAGATATCATCTCGCAAACAAAAAACTTAAGGCTATGAAGCCGACCGAGGAAATAAAGGTCCCTCTCACTGCCTATAAGCGTGTGCAGACCTCCATGCTTCCTCTGGATGAGATCATCAATCTTAAGTACACCACCAAGATGACCAGATGCCAGGGCTGCAACAACCATTGTGTTCTGACTATCAACCAGTTTGGTGCAGGCAGAAACTTCATTTCCGGAAACCGCTGTGAACGTGGTCTCGGAAAATCAAAGATAAAGAGAGATATTCCCAATCTTTTTGCATACAAGCTGAAGAGAATGTTCGACTATGAGCCATTGCCTCAGGACATCGCCGAGCGTGGAGAGATCGGTATTCCAAGAGTTCTCAATATGTATGAGAACTATCCTTTCTGGGCTACCTTTTTCCGTGAGCTGAAGTTCAGAACCATCCTTTCTCCGGCAAGTACCAGAAAGATATATGAGCTTGGTATCGAGACCATACCTTCAGAGTCAGAGTGTTATCCTGCAAAGATAGTTCACGGACATATCGAGTGGCTCATAAGAAACGGCCAGAAGTTTATCTTCTACCCATGTATACCTTATGAGCGTAATGAAACACCTGATGCAGGCAACCATTACAACTGTCCTATGGTTACCTCCTACGCCGAAAACATCAAGAATAATGTTGAAGGCCTCGAGGACAATTCGGTAATGTTTATGAAGCCTTTCCTGGCTTTCACTAACGAAAAGATCTGTACCGATCAGCTTGTCAGAATATTTGTTCATCCTGACGGAATTGAAAACTCTATTCGACCTGTCGGAGAACTCACTCTTGAAAAGATCGGGCAGCAGTTCAAAGAATGGAACTTCACTGAAGCGGAGATCCGTTCTGCGGCACACGAAGCATGGATAGAGCTCGAGCAGGCCCACCGTGACATGCAAAAAAAGGGTGAAGAAACTCTCCGCTGGATGAAGGAAACTGATCATCGTGGCATAGTTCTCGCAGGACGTCCATACCACGTTGACCCTGAGATAAACCACGGTATACCCGAACTTATCACAAACTATGATTTCGCAGTTCTTACCGAGGATTCTGTTTCGCACCTTGGTCAGGTTGAAAGACCGATCATTGTAACTGACCAGTGGATGTACCACACAAGACTCTACCGTGCAGCCGAATTTGTCAAAACCCGGGAAGATCTGGATCTCATCCAGCTTAATTCCTTCGGATGCGGACTGGATGCAGTCACCGTAGATCAGGTCAGAGATATTCTTACAGGTTCGGACAAGATTTATACCGTACTCAAGATTGATGAGGTTAATAACCTGGGCGCTGCACGTATTCGTGTGCGTTCGCTCATAGCAGCCATACGCGTACGTGATGAGAAGCATTATGTACGCACCATGAGACCCGCAAGCTACGAACGCAAACTCTTTACCAAGGATATGAAGGCAGAGGGCTATACCATTCTTTGTCCTCAATTGTCTCCTATCCATTTTGATATGATAGAACCGGCCATCCGTGCTTCAGGCTACAATCTGGTTGTTTTGGACAATGCAAACCGCAATGCCATAGACACCGGACTGAAGTACGTAAACAACGATGCATGCTATCCGTCCATCATAGTTATCGGACAGATCATGGATGCTCTCAACTCCGGTAAATACGACCTCAACCACACAGCTGTCATCATGTCACAGACCGGTGGCGGTTGTCGTGCTTCAAACTACATCGGTTTTGTCCGACGTGCTCTGGAGCATGCAGGCATGTCTCAGATTCCTGTTATTTCGCTCAATGCCAACGGCATGGAATCAACACCGGGCTTTAAACTGACTCTTCCTCTGCTCACACGAGCAATGCAGGGTGTGGTTTACGGTGATGTTTTCATGAGAGCCCTTTATGCCACAAGACCTTACGAGAAGGTTCCCGGTTCAGCAGAGGCGCTGTATCAGAAGTGGCGTCAGGTTTGTATCAAGGCATTGTCGAAAAGAACTACTTCCATGTATCTCTTCTCAAAGAATGTACGTGGAATAATCAGAGATTTTGATGCGCTTCCTATAAAGGAAGGGCTTGTCAAGCCTAAGGTGGGTATAGTAGGTGAGATTCTTGTAAAGTTCTCACCTCTCGCCAACAATCATATAGTTGAGCTTCTTGAGAATGAAGGTGCCGAAGCTGTTATGCCGGATCTTATGGATTTCCTGCTGTACTGTTTCTACAACCAGAACTTCAAATACGAGAATCTCGGTGCAGGCTGGAAGGGTAAAACACTTTGCAACTGCGCAATCAATCTTTTGGAGTATTTCCGTAAGACTGCACGAAAGGAGTTTGCGAAGTCTAAGCGCTTCACGGCCCCCGGTGATATCAAGGAGCTTGCAAAGATGGCAAAGGAATATGTTTCAATCGGCAATCAGACCGGCGAGGGCTGGTTCCTGACCGGTGAGATGCTGGAACTCATGGAGGAAGGTGTCAACAACATTGTTTGTACCCAGCCTTTCGGATGTCTGCCTAACCATATCGTCGGTAAGGGTGTCATCAAGGAGTTGAAGCGTCACAATCCTGATGCCAATATCATCGCTGTTGACTATGATGCCGGTGCATCTGAAGTCAACCAGCTTAATCGTATCAAGTTGATGCTTTCTGTCGCGCAGAATAAACTGAAGGAGCAGGCATAAATCATATCCCGCCCATCCGGAATCCGGCGTTCGTTGCGACCGGCTCACGGTGTTGATTATCCCATCCGGAATTCGATGCTCGGCGCGGTCGGCTCACGGTGTTGAAAGTACATCTCATACAAAAATCCTCTCGGCTCGGACGCTTATATGCGTTCGTTCCGAGAGGATTTTTCTATTCAAAGTTCTTTCAAACAGCAAGCCTGGCCGCATCCAATCATCGAATTCTTTACATTGATACATGCTTTATGTTGATTAAAAAAATAGATCTGGAATCATCAGGCAGGTAAAAATCAGCACATATGTTAGCGTTAACTTCTCTCTATCAACTGCATTATTATTTTAAATAAAGTAGTATATTGATAACAAACGCTCTCAGTGAAATCGAAGCTTTAATGGAGACTAAGCTTGCTGCTTGAAAGAACATGTACTGAAAAAAGTCCATCAGAGATGAACATATAAATGTTCAATCGCTGACGGACTTTTTGATTGGAATGTACTTTCAACGCCGTGAGCTGGCACCATGAAGTTCGATTTCACGTCCGTTTGGGATGAAGTGAGCCGACCGCGCCGGGCATCGAATTCTGAACTCAAAACACAGATGTCATTGGTACGTCATTTTTATATTCAACCCTCGTAAATCGGATACTTCTTCGTAAGTTCAGCAACCTTAGCCTTGATTTCGTCCTTTGAATTCTCAAAATCAGTTGCTGCCTTCCAGATGCACTCTGCGATAGGTGCCATATCCTCTTCCTTGAAGCCACGAGTTGTAACCGCTGCTGTACCGATACGAACACCGGAGGTAACGAATGGTGAACGAGGATCATTCGGAATAGCATTACGATTGAGAGTGATATTAACCTCATCACAGTTATTCTGAAGAACTTTACCTGTAAGCTCCGGAATATTTGTAAGGTCAACAAGCATGAGATGATTGTCAGTACCGCCTGATACAAGCTTAAATCCCTGAGCAACCATAGCTTCCGCAAGAGCCTTACAGTTCTTTACAAGCTGTGTCTGATACTCCTTGAATTCCGGCTTAAGAGCCTCACCGAAACATACAGCCTTTCCTGCGATGACATGCTCAAGCGGTCCGCCCTGACATCCCGGAAATACAGCCTTGTTGAAATTGTACTTCCTGGCAATTTCTTCGCTTGAAAGAATAAGACCGCCTCTTGGTCCGCGTAACGTCTTATGTGTTGTGGTGGTAACTACATGTGCGTATGGAATAGGTGACGGATGAATACCTGCTGCAACAAGACCGGCAATATGTGCCATATCTACCCAAAGAACAGCTCCCACCTTGTCTGCTATCTCACGGAAACGCTTGAAATCAATGATCCTTGGATATGCAGAAGCACCTGCTATGATCATCTTTGGCTTTTCCCTTACTGCCAGAGCCTCTACCTCATCATAATCAATGTAGCCATCAGCATTGACACCGTAAGGCACTATGTTGAAATATTCGCCTGAGAAATTGGCAGCAGAACCGTGTGTGAGATGTCCGCCGGCATCAAGTGACATACCAAGTATCGTATCTCCCGGCTTACATATAGCCATGGTAACAGCCATATTTGCCTGCGCTCCGGAATGAGGCTGAACATTGGCATACTCACAATTAAAGAGCTTCTTGGCACGCTCAATGGCTATAGTTTCGATATCATCTACGTTAACGCATCCACCATAATAACGCTTACCAGGGTAGCCTTCAGCATACTTGTTGGTGAGTACAGTTCCCATAGAAAGCATCGACACATCAGACAGGATGTTTTCGGATGCGATAAGCTCAATATTGTTCTGCTGGCGCTCGTACTCTTTGATGATGAGATTCCCAACCTCTGGATCGGCTGCTGCAATGTAATCCATCACTTCCTTGATCATAGTTACCTCCACTTATAAACATTAATTTGGTTAAGTGATGACATAAATCATGTCTCACCTGAACCGGATTAAGGCTTCAGCTGATAATCATCGATTATGATCTGAAGACTTTGATTCCCATTATATTCATTAATCTGAGGATAGTAAACCACATCTATTTTGGCATTTCTGCCCTTTTCTCTTAAAAATTCATCTCCATTTGTAAATATTAACCCGTCCATTAAGCAACCGGATTCCGAAAGAAGACGCATTTTAACTACATTTCTGTTTTTACCAAATACCTTACAGTCTGCAATGCCAAGATTTTTGGTGGCAAAACAGGGTTTTTCATTTCCCTTGCCAAACGGCTCCAGCTTTTCAAAATCATGGATGAGGTTATCCGAAATATAATCAATCGGCATAGGAACATCTATCCAAAGCTTATCAACAAGCTGTTCCTTTCCAAGCGTGCATCTACGGTTAAGTTCTGCTCTGAAACTTTCCACATTCCTCTCAAGAAGAGTGAATCCTGCAGCCATGGGATGACCTCCCCACTTAAGCAGCAGATCACTAACCTCCTGCAGATGCCCGGACATGGAATACCCTTCTATACTTCTTCCGGATCCCTTAACCAAAGGTTCTCCTGCCTCATCACCCTCTGCTCTTGTTATAACAAATGACGGCTTATAGAACCTTTCACGAAGCCTGCCTGCGATGATACCTGCAAGACTCTCATGGAGCCCTGGGATATAAACAACAAGCACCATGTCTCTCATATAGTACTTCTCCACCATCTCAATCGCCTGATTGGTAGCCGCAATAGTCATGGTCTTACGGGAATCATTGAGTTCCTTAAGCCTTACAGCCTTATCAAATGCCTCGCTGACATCATCAGTCAGGAAAAGATCCAATGCTATCTCTGCGGAACGGAGTCTGCCGCCGGCATTGATGCAGGGACCTATAATGTATCCGATATGATATGAAGTGATATGCTCCTGAGTAAGCAGCTCCTGAACCTGAAGCAAAGCCCTGAGTCCCGGATTTGTGGTCTGCTTAAGCTGCTGCAGCCCAAACTTGACTATGGTTCTGTTCTCATCCTTTAGCTCCATAACATCACAGATGGTTGCAATTGCAGCAAATTCAAGGAATTCATAGTACTCCTCCTCAGGAATTGCATGATTCTGATACATCATTATGATGATCTTCCATGCCACAACGGCTCCGCATATCTCCGGATAAGGATACCTGTTGTCTTCTCTTTTCGGGTCAACCACCGCACTAGCCGGTGGAAGAATATCTCTGGATTCGCAGCCGTAGTCCTCATCCTGATTCTGTCGTACGTCATGATGATCCGTAACAAGCACCGTAATTCCAAGTTCTCTTGCATGCTTAAGTTCATCTATAGCTGCAATTCCGTTATCACAGGTAAGTATGACCTGAACCCCGTCTTCCTTTGCTTTGTTTATAATGTCTACATTAATGCCGTATCCATCCCTGATGCGGTCAGGCAGAACATAATCCACCTGAGCCCCAAGTCTTCTTAAGCCCCTGACCAGAATATAAGTGGCACAAACACCGTCCACATCATAGTCTCCGACTACTCTGATATGCTTTTTCTCAGCGATAGCTCTGTTTAACTGATTCATACATTTGATGGCATCCGGAAGATACAACGGTGAATGAAGATCCTCCTCCAGAGAACCATGCAGAAACTGATTTATCTGACTGTCAGAGTTAATATCCCTATTTCTCAATATTCTCGCAGTCACCTGATCGATACCGTATTTGTCGGCTATTGCCTTGAAATCAGCTTTTTTATTATATAAAAACCATTTTTTCATATATATTCCTTATTTATTACCGATAATCTTATGAGAGAGATCCGGGGAAGCGATATAATCAACATTTCCCTTAATAAATATTACATCTCTGTCCCTTATGGAATTATGACACTTACATCAAAATGATGTATAATACTTTCTTGGCACACACTAAATATATGCAAACAGTGTTGAGTATATCACAATTCTCAATCATAGTGGTTGTTTTATACTTTGTAATCCCAAAAAAGTTTACACTCATTATTTGACCATTCTTTGGAGATATAAGATTATATGAAAAATACTACAAAATCAGCCTTTTCAAAGATTGCCATCGCACTTCTTCTGTTTGAAATCATGTTTCAGTACGGTGGTTTACTATTGACAGAATATGGTTCTGATATTTACAGGATTGAGGAGTTTTCACTGATGGTTTCAGGCATTGTTTCAACTATAGTTATTCTTCTCATCTTCGGAACCGCAGACCTGAATCTCAGATATAAGAAGTTCAATCCTTTGATATTTCTATGGCTTATCCTTATGGTTTACGGTGTGCAGGGTATCGGCAATTTCGTCACCATGCCTCTTATTGACTGGCTATCAACTATAGGATATGACATGCAGTATTCCAAAGATGTTGCATCAGGCTATGGCATGACCGGGTTCTGGGCATTTTTTTACACCTTTGCTGCAGCCCCTGTTCTTGAAGAATGTTTCTTCCGTGGTCTTATCTTTGGTTACCTCAGAAAATACGGAAAAATTTTTGCCATCATCATCACATCCTTCTTTTTCGGGCTCATGCACTTAAATATCGTGCAGTTCCCTACAGCAGTGTTGATCGGGCTCATTTTTGCATGGACAAGGGATACCTATGGCCTTCCTTTCTCTATCTTTATACACGCAAGCAACAATATTCTTGCTACTGTAATGAACAATTATATCGAAGAACACATTTCAGTACAGGTCATTTATTTCGTTATGATCTATGGAGGCATGCTTGCAATCCTTGTCAGCCTGATCTTCAATTTCAAGCAGATTATCGCCGCATTCAAAAATGAATCCAATCTCCTAGGTATCTGCAGACAGTGGTTCACCACCATCCCTGTCATCCTGGTGACAGCATTTTTCCTTATCATAACAGTGCTGAGCATTCTTATATAATGCTCCACCACATAAGCGCACCTGTCAGGGAGTAATTCCCACTGGCAATTATCCTTTTATATCACAAAAGACTTTGTTCCGGGCTTTTACAGCCTTAAACAAAGTCTTTTTTACTATCATACAAGTATCTCATGACGTGAGTGTCAAAAGCATTTTCCAATCACTGATGATAAGCAACACATCATTTATTGAACAAAGTATCAAGGATGCCTCTTCCAAGTGCCGCGCCGATATTTCCGCCAACGCGCTTGCCAAAGCTTCCAAGGAAAGTCTTTCCGATGGCGCCTCCGGCTTCACGCCCCAAAGTTCCCGCTGTAGATCTTCCTACAGATTTCACTGCATTTGTTTTTGTTCTGTCAAGCTTAGCCTGTGCCTTTGCCCTCTCAGCCGCCTCCTTTTCAGCCTGCTTTTCCGCTTCCATTCTCGCAGCTTCCGCAGTTGCTTCATCAGTAAGCCTCTTAAAGAACTCATATGCCGAGTCTCTGTCTATGGTTTCATCATATTTACCGCAAAGATCAGATCTGTTTATGACAGCAAGCCTGGAAGTATCATCCACGGGTCCCATCATGGATCTCGGCGGAAGCACCTTACAGTTCCTCACCATCTCAGGTTTTCCTTCATTATCAAGGAAAGAAATGAGCGCTTCGCCTGTTCCCAGGTTTTGAAGTACCGTTGCAGTATCAAAGTTCTTATTAACCCGGAACGATGACGCAGCCGCTTTAACCTTCTTCTCTTCAGCAGGGGTATACGCATGAAGTGCATGCTGAACCTTATTCCCAAGCTGTGCAAGTACACCATCGGGGATATCTGAAGGATTCTGAGTTATGAAATAAACGCCTATTCCTTTTGACCGAATCAGCTTGACAACCTGCTCGATCTTATCTACCAGCACCTTTGGAGCACCATTAAACAGAAGATGTGCTTCGTCAAAGAAAAATACCATCTTAGGCTTTTCCGGATCTCCCATCTCAGGCATCTGTTCAAAAAGCTCAGAAAGCATATAGAGCATAAATGTGGAATAAATCACAGGGTTCTGTATGGTACTCTCGGCATCAAGAATGTTGATCATTCCCTTGCCGGCACCGTCAGTTTTGAAGAAGTCATGAATGTCTATCGCAGGTTCTCCGAAGAAACTGTCACCTCCGGCTGTCTCCAACGCTACTACAGAACGAAGTATCGCATTCAGAGAAGCTGTAGTCATGTTTCCATACTCTGCACTGTACTTCTTGTTATTCTGGGCAACATACTGAACCATGGCGCGCAGATCCTTTGAATCCAGCAGGAGCAGATTCTCCTCATCAGCTATTCTGAAAATGATGGTCAGTATATTCGCCTGAAGATCAGTCAAACCAAGAATACGTGAAAGTAAAGTAGGGCCGAATTCACTGACGGTGGTACGCAGAGGGAGTCCTTTTCTGCCACTGATATCCCAAAACTGTGTAGGATATGCCTGATATGAAAATCCTGCATCGGAGAGTCCGAATTTCTCAATTCGTTTTCTCATATCATCGCTATCAACTCCGGGAGCAATCATTCCTGCGAGATCCCCCTTTACATCAGAGAGAAATACAGGAACTCCCATATCACTGAATGACTCTGCCATAACTTTCAGTGTCACTGTCTTTCCTGTTCCGGTAGCACCCGCGATAAGTCCGTGTCTGTTTGCCATACCGGGCAATATACATACCTTTTCGGATGTATCAACATCAAGCCCCATCCAAACCTTATTTTCAAATACCATAAATGAATGCCTCCTCACCTATCACCGCTGATTTTAAGCCGTTATTCTGACATACAGTCATATCAGTAGGACTCTGTAAATGAATTTTTCGTATTATCCTATTATTTACAGATGTCTTTTTGATCTCTTTATTATTAACCTGCGTAACCATCAGGTATTAAGTACACAAAACATACCTTCTCTGCATCTATTTTAACACAAGCAAAAGGCAAATTTATACTATGAGAGTATCTTTTCACATAACAGCAAAACCAGCGCTTCAGGCTATTCCGAGAAGTTCCTCTGCATGCTTTACAAGTGCATTGTCAGGAGCCTTAACATCACCCAATGTATACTTGATTCCAAGCTTCTCATACTTGAAAACACCGAGACTGTGATATGGCAGTACCTCAACCTTCTTCACTGTCTTAAGAGTATCTATGAACTTCCTGGTCGCAATGAGCTCTTCATCGGAATCAGTAAGTCCCGGAACCAGCACATGACGTATCCACATATCTACGCCCTGCTCGCTAAGATATGAGCAACAATCAAGTATGTTCCTGTTGGTATGTCCGGTAAGCTTCTTATGCTTTTCATCATCGATTTCCTTGATATCAAAAAGCACTGTATCGGTAACTTTGATAAGACGATTGAACTTACTGAAGAATGGCTCCTCCCTTGTAAAAGGCTGCGCAGAAGTATCGAGACATGTGTTGATACCCATAGCCTTAGCCTTTTCAAAGAGATCAATGACGAAATCTATCTGGATGAGCGGATCACCACCGCTTACAGTTATTCCTCCATCTTCGCCCCAATAATCACGGTATCTGACTGCGTGTTCGAGAATATCGTCTGCTGTACGCATATCTTCACTATGAAAGTCCCAGGTATCAGGATTATGGCAATAGCGGCAGCGCATATTGCATCCCTTAAGAAATACTATGTATCTCACTCCGGGACCATCTACAGATCCAAATGTTTCAATGCTGTGGATTGCTCCTTTAATTGCTTCAGCCATAATCGTTCCTCCTGAATAAATAACTTTGTGTTCAATCATGTTCCGTCACGATCCAACACATTTGAGATAAAACAAACCGCCACTCTCAAAAGAAAGCGGCGGCCTGTTTTCAAAGTTCTTTTGTATTATCTTATTTCCTGAGCCATTATCATAAAACGATACCAGAGTCAAATACATGACAACTCATTAATGACACTCAATGAATAAATAAACGGAACTTATGTCCCTGAATCATTGAATGACTCAGTATTTCAGAATTTGTAAAATCAGAGTGCCTTATGCTCAGTTCTTGAAATTACATCAAGCTGCTGCTCTCTTGTAAGATCGATGAACTTAACTGCATAACCTGATACACGGATTGTAAAGTTAGCGTACTCTGGCTTCTCTGGGTGCTCCATAGCATCCTTAAGCTTCTCAACACCAAACACATTTACATTTACGTGATGAGCGCCCTTTGAGAAGTAACCGTCCATAACTCTTACGAGTGTTGTAGCCTGCTCATCCTCGTTATGTCCGAGTGCTGAAGGGTTGATTGTCTGAGTATTTGAAATACCGTCAAGTGCATACTCATAAGGAAGCTTTGCAACCGAGTTAAGAGATGCAAGAAGTCCTGAGTTCTCTGCACCGTAGCTTGGGTTTGCTCCAGGTGAAAGTGGAGCACCTGCCGGACGTCCGTCAGGCATAGCACCTGTTGCCTTACCGTATACTACGTTTGATGTGATAGTAAGGATAGATGTTGTAGGCTCTGAATCTCTGTAGGTGTGGTGCTTCTTGATCTTGTTAAGGAATGTCTTAAGAAGATCAACAGCGATCTCATCTGCACGGTCATCATCATTACCATACTTAGGGAAATCACCCTCAACCTCATAATCTACTACAAGGCCATCCTCATCACGAACAGTCTTAACCTTAGCATACTTGATAGCTGAAAGTGAATCTACTACGTGTGAGAAGCCTGCGATACCTGTAGCGAATGTGCGGCGTACATCTGTATCGATAAGAGCCATCTCAGCTGCCTCATAGAAGTACTTGTCGTGCATGTACTGGATAAGATTAAGAACGTTTACATAAACGCCTGCAAGCCAATCCATCATCTGATCATACTTGTGGCAAACCTCATCATAGTCAAGGTACTCTGATGTGATAGGCTTGTACTCAGGTCCGATCTGCTCCTTAAGCTTCTCATCAACACCGCCGTTGATAGCGTAAAGGAGGCACTTTGCAAGGTTTGCACGAGCTCCGAAGAACTGCATCTCCTTACCTGTCTGTGTAGCAGATACACAGCAGCAGATTGAGTAATCATCGCCCCATACAGGTCTCATAACATCATCATTCTCATACTGGATAGAAGATGTTGTTACAGAGATCTTTGCAGCATACTTCTTGAATGTCTCAGGAAGTCTCTTTGTATAAAGAACTGTAAGGTTTGGCTCCGGTGCAGGTCCCATGTTCTCAAGTGTGTGAAGGAAACGGTAATCGTTCTTTGTAACCATTGAACGACCATCCTGACCCATACCTGCAACCTCAAGTGTAGCCCATACAGGGTCACCTGAGAAAAGCTGATTGTATGAAGGAATTCTTGCGAACTTAACCATACGAAGCTTCATAACGAAATGATCGATAAGCTCCTGAGCTTCCTTCTCTGTAAGAGTACCCTCTTTAAGGTCTCTTGTGATATAGATATCAAGGAATGTAGATACACGACCTACTGACATTGCGGCACCGTTCTGTGTCTTGATGGCAGCAAGGTATCCAAAGTAAAGCCACTGAACAGCTTCCTTTGCATTCTTGGCAGGAACAGAAATGTCATAGCCGTAAGATGCAGCCATCTCCTTCATCTGACGGAGTGCTCTCATCTGATCAGCGATTTCTTCTCTCTGACGAACGATCGCATCTGTCATTGTTCCATCGCCACAGTTGTCGAAATCCTTCTTCTTCTCTTCGATAAGGAAGTCGATACCGTAAAGGGCGATTCTTCTATAGTCGCCAACGATACGTCCACGGCCGTATGTATCAGGAAGACCTGTGAGGATATGAGCGTGACGAACCTTCTTCATCTCCGGTGTGTAAGCATCAAATACTCCCTGATTGTGTGTCTTGTGATACTCTGTGAAAATCTTGTGAAGAAGCGGATCCGGTGTATAACCGTATGTTGTACAAGCCTGCTCTGCCATCTTGATTCCGCCGTATGGCATGAATGCTCTCTTAAGAGGCTTATCAGTCTGAAGACCCACTACCTGCTCCTTATCCTTGGAATCGGCAGTAATGTAAGCAGCATCGTATGCTGTGATACCGGAAACAACCTTTGTCTCCATATCAAGAACTCCGCCCTTAGCTCTCTCTTCCTTCTGTAATCCCTGAACCTCATCCCAGAGCTCCTTTGTAGCATCTGTAGGTCCCTCAAGGAAACTATCATCACCATCATATGGTGTGTAGTTGTTCTGAATGAATGAACGTACGTTTACGTCACTTGTCCAATGTCCGGCATTAAAGCCTCTCCATTCCTCTCTCATGTCTTTTCCTCCAATATAACCTTTGTCTTATCTTAAGTATCAGTCCCTAATATCTACATCGGTCTTCCCCGTCACCTCTGTAGCTCTCCTCCTCTGATACATAAAGAATAAACCTGTAAGCCCGAATTGTATGTTGCCTATGCAACATTAATTAAATTTATGTATACAGAATACCAATCAATTCAAGCATCGAAAGTATATTATTTTGATAATAATTAGTCAATATAGCAAAGGTCTTAATTTTGCATGTTTTCATATAAAAACACTAAGCTTTATAAGTTTTGTTTTTGACATAAAACATGTATTTCTACATCCTTGAACAATCTCTAGTCCTATGGTAGGATTAATCCAAAGTCATTATCGGAGGTTATTTATCATGATGATTTCAACAAAGGGGCGCTATGCCCTTTCAACCCTTATAGACATCGCTCAAAACTATGACGGAGTCACTCCTGTCAGTATCAAGGAAATATCCGATCGACAGGGTTTTTCCACCAAGTATCTTGAACAGATCATTTCCCTTATGGTAAAAGGCGGCTTTTTGAAGTCCATCAGAGGTGCAAAGGGTGGTTACCTTTTCACACGCCCTATCTCAGAGATAAAAGTCGGAGACATACTTGAAGCTGCTGAAGGCAGTCTGTCCCCGGTTGAATGCATAAACGGCTCATCTGTCTGTGAGAAGTCCACTCATTGTCCTTCCTATCCTCTATATAAGGAAATAGATGAAGCGATATATAATGTCGTAAACAAATACACTCTGGATGATCTTGTGAATAACAAAATCTGAGGAAACGCTGCTTATTTCAGTGCTTTCAAATATTCCATCAAAAAAATTTTAAATTTGTTCTTGACTTTCACTTTGTAATTGAGTATTATTACACACGTCTTGAGGGACACAAAACAAATGCGTGCGTAGCTCAGCTGGATAGAGCGTCTGGCTACGGACCAGAAGGTCGTGGGTTCGAATCCTGTCGCACGCATATTTAACCTGAATCACTTCTGTGATTCAGGTTTTTTGTTTTCTCAAGATTTTTTAACTTATCAGCAGAGAATCCCGGCCGCATATAACGACCGGGATCCTTTAAAAACCATCATGTTCTCTTTTACGCCTGGCTACTTCTGACTTCAGATACTCAAAAGTCTTTTCTTCGCCTTCATTCTTCAGCATCAGAAGAAGTTCTTCAAGCTCCTGCTTGGTTTTGGCTTCAATAAGTTTTGTCTCCTTTGCCGGAAGATAATACTCCCACGGGCATCCGTCATCATATTCTTTGCCCTTGTATATCTTTGAAGCAGCAACTCTGTCGCAAAACATCTCAGCAACATATCTATATGGCATACGACATCCGATCAATTCACCCTTATGATCAATATCATAATCACACCAGTACTCATAATGATGCTTATTACGGCCCTTATGATGAAGCCACGCAACAGAAACACCCGTTTCCAGCCTCTCCGCCGTATTGGGGCTTCTGTTGCCCTGAAAATACATTATCCCAGTCTTAAATTCCGTCCATGAATATTTGGAAAGATCATGCAGTATCCCCTGTTTATACAAGCCTATCCGGAAGCAATTCTTCATCACCTCCCATTTATGTCTGTTCACTGTCATGAAATGTCTCCATGCATTTCCGAGATAATTCATACAAAAACTTCCTTCCTGCTGTACACCGGTCCAAAACTTCACTTCAACGATTACGGTCTTAACCGGAAATAAGTATGATACAAACTCTTTTTGCAAAATGTGTGTTGCGCATCATTGATTTACATTAATGTTAATCAATAATTCAGTTTTTTCAACCAAAACAAAAACGGAGAGGCATAAAACCCCTCCGCCATTAAACGTATATTTCAGAATTCATCAACCAGCATGTGATTGGCTTTCTTATGATCGCCGAGCTTAATGAAATAATCATACAGAAAATCTCTTTGCCTGGACGTCAGCGGCCGGATATGCGTCGCTGATATATTATCCCTTCCGGGATCATGCAAAAGGCAATATCCCTTATCACACAGAAAATCACGCTCATTTGCACAGTAACGCTCACAAAACTCATGGTACCAACCGTTTTTGTTGATTATCTCAACGGCTCCCTCTGTATGCTCTCCCCAGTCATACGGAGTAAAGGTACCATTAGGTGAAACCCATCCAAGAACAGCTCTCGTCTCATCCATAAATGACCTCCTTAGGCTGCGCCCACATCTGCCATGTCTGTCCAAACAAATGAACAGATATACAATTGTCTATTTCATCATAACAGATTAATATAAAGGTCATTTATTAAATTTAAATAAATTTATTTAGAAACCTCTGACCATACGCCCTTCATGCCGATGCTTCCGAACTTACAAGGATTAACCTTTGAATAGAAGTGCTGCTCACCGCTATCATCGATAACAGATACACAAAACTGATTCATGTCCTCAACCTCATACATCTTGCCGTTTGTAAGACCACCGGCGAAGCTTGTACCCTTGTACAATAACTTAGTCATTATTCTTTACTCTCCTTACTTAAAATACCCACTATGTTTTGTTTTTCACAAAAACATGCTTGATTATAGCATTTATATTAATTAATGCAACTATAAATTTAATTTATTTTTATGTATGCAATATACAAAAATACAATCATCATATTCCGCCAAAAAAGCGGCTAATGTAGATATTTTTTCTACATTACCCGCTTTTTTATCCATTGATTTTGCACCACCAAAAGCCAAACCGGACGAACAACGTCTCAGCTTTTGCCACTCACTAAGCTTCAGCTTTTTCATCATCACAAACGTCGCATATAACGAAGCATGTTCCGGGCTCATCCGCCGGAGATGCAGCGAACCTGAGCCAATGATGTGTTGCCCCGTCATAGAGTTTCGAATGAACGACATCTCCTTTGACCGCTTTGTAAGTCATATCGATCCAGTTTTTATCGGTTTGAGGGAATACCTCAAGATACCCGTGTCCCAACAGATCTTCTCTGCTCTTACCGGTCATATCACAGTATGCCTTGTTCACGAATACAAAGATCATATCCTTCGGAGCCTTATCGCCTTTACCCATGTGCGGTCTCACCATGACTGCCGGAAGAGGCATATCCTTATAGAGATCAGGCAGCACCTCTCCTTCCAAAAGATTATCAGCATTCTTCAGGCGTCTGGCTTTTCTCAGTCTGTTAGTAGCCACTTCAGCTATACCGTTAAAACCCTCGGTCTCGAGTCCGTTTGCTGTTCCGCAATGAACGCTAAGCCGGCATTTTCGTGAATCAATCTCAGTTATAGAATTGATAAGTGTCATACATTCACTTATGCAATTCAATATCAGATCTATGGATTTGTTTCTCTCACAGATGCCGAATCGGGCGCCCTCATTTCTGGAGATAGCCGCATTATCACTGAAGGACTTTTTGATAACTGCAGCGATTTCCTTAAGAAGCTTCATGGCAACTTCGCCTCCATAATCCACAAGCACGTCGCTGTAACCGTCTACATGCAATGCGATATAGGTATAGGTCTCACCATTTGTGCGATAGTTGTTATCAAGTTCAGCCAAAGTATTCATTAGCCCCTGAGCATTCATAAAGCCCGTTACAGGATCAACAAACCTTAAGTCTCTCTTCGGGCCATCGGCGATAACGTCATAGTCCGCATCCACCATATAACCTACCAGTCCCACGATGTGATTATCACTGTATATAGGTATCTTTGACGCAATGATATGATGAGATACACCATCAACAACATTTATGGTAGAAGCATTGTAAATCGCCTCTCCTTTTGTGAGCACATCATATTCATCCGACGCAAAGGGCGCATCATTCAAGTGCCATCCCATCTCCTCATCGGTCTTGCCTATAAAATCCTCATCAGATGTAAATCCATAATACTTACGGAACGATCTGCTGGCTCCGAGGAATCTCCTGTCCTTATCCTTCCAGAACAGCCTCAAATTACTTTCATCCACCAGGGATTTCCATATATCCGATTCCAGCGCATCTTCCTTATCCAGCGTCAGATATCCATACTTTAGTATCCTCTTAACATAGTCTCTCTTGCCTTCCGCCGTAAGGCTCTCTATAGGTGCCGGCCTTATACACAGAAGAATCTTGTCATCCCTTTTTTCGTTCACAGATAAAAGAAGCATTTCCATCCATACATAATTACCGTCATCTTTTTTCACAAGGAAAAAATCAGAAAAATATCCCTCTCCCGATTGCTCTATCCTGTCGAGAATATATTCTTTATTCGAAAATATATTCCACTTAAGTTCTTCATCACAATACAGCCTTCCTTTCAGAACCCCTTTTGTGAAAATGTCGGTGCTTGGGATTACATCCCCCTCAGATTCACCTTCAACATTACTCACTATAACTGTTCTTGTTTTGTTCTCAAGATCAAGCAGATATATACATTCATAAATCGAAGCCACGTTCCGCAGTATCTTATCAACATACTCAGAAATCCTGATCCTGTTATAAACCTTGCCATCCAGCTCCGCAGACAGAACAACGCCCTTTCTGGCCTTTCCGGCCAATACAAAAGAAAAGTGAAAATACTTATCAAAGTACACAAATGTCATAACTTCTTTTTTGCCGCTTTTTGAGGCATTATCCGCCAGATCTCTGAATTTACGGCTTAAAGGCGTATCCAAAGAGTTCATACCGATGTCTATTGTTTTCAACGTATCATACCTGTACGCCGGCACCTCATTCATATAAGCATCATTAATGAACAAGTTTTCAAATCTGTGACCATCATAGAAAAACAAAGCCAACGGGGTGTCTGTCATAACATCAATCAGCCCTACCTTCTGATACAGCGTGTATGATTCTCTGCTTTCAATGCATATATTCTTTGCCTCAAGATTAGCAATGGCATCATTCAATGCCTTTGGCGCGCCGTAATAATAGCCCTGTATACGTTCACACCCTATACCTCGAAGAAAATCCAGATGTTCCTTTGTTTCAACGCCCTCCGCAAGAGTATGTATACCGAGATTTTTTGCCATCCTTACCGCCATAGTGACGATGGTTTTGGATTTCTCATTAAAATCTCTGAGAAATCCCATATCTATCTTTATTTCATCAAAATCAAAATCTTTAAGAACATTCAATGAAGAATAACCGCTTCCAAAATCGTCCATCAAAACTTCAAATCCGGCTTTATGAAAACGTTCAATAGCACTTTTTATCAATCCATTATCAGATATGATTGCAGTTTCAGTGATTTCAATCGCGATCATATCATGTCTGACCCCATGCTTATCACAGGCATCAGCTATGATTCTTGCAGGATCACAATGTTCAAAGTCCGAACGGGAAATGTTTATCGACACAGGAACAGTACTAAGTCCATGACGAAGTCTGTACTGAAGAGTCGTTATAGCTCTTGTTGCGATATAAAGATCAAGCTTATAAGAAATGCCGTTTTCCTCAAGAACCGGAATAAACAAAGCAGGAGAAATCATTCCGCGTTCAGGATCAATCCATCTTGCCAGAATCTCAACACTGCATAGTTCACCTGTATAGGATCTTATGATCGGCTGAAAATAAGGTTCTATCCATCCTTCGGATATAGCCTTATCTATATTTGACAATATATAGTCCTTAGTGAATTCATCCAACTGCATACTGAAGCTCCAATAGATTGGTTATTTTCTTGTCATACCATCTCTATTCACTTATCGGCACGAAGTTATATTTTGATAAAGAAAAAGAGTTTGCACAATGTGCAAACTCTCATCAAACGCAGAGGGTGGGGTTCGAACCCACGTGCCCTTGCGGACAAACGGTTTTCAAGACCGCCTCGTTATGACCACTTCGATACCTCTGCATATTCTTTTGTATCGCGCTTTTTGCGACTTGCATATAATATAATATTTCCGGTTCAGAGTCAAGGACTTTTATGATTTTTTGCCCTCTGCAAAAACAATAAGTAATAGCTTATCCAGGGGGCAGAATTTTCAGAAAAAAAGGGACATCGTTTCCGATGTCCCTTGAGCCCTTAAAATAGCGAGAGGGGGACTTGAACCCTCGACACCGCGGGTATGAACCGCGTGCTCTAGCCAACTGAGCTATCTCGCCATATTTAATTTTCTCGACCCAGGCCGCGCATAAAGCGCAGTCCAGACCGAAGACGTGGGGCCTACAGGGCTCGAACCTGTGACCCCCTGCTTGTAAGGCAGATGCTCTCCCAGCTGAGCTAAGACCCCGTCTATCGCTTTCTTTCAGAAGTTTTTGTTTCTGTCTCTCGGCGACTCGTATATATTAGCAACTGAGCAGCTTTATGTCAACAATGTTTTGAAAATTTTTAAAAAAGTTTTTTGATCACCCTTATCAATTAAATCCGTAGAACTTCTGAGCAATCTTATAGCACATTATAGTGAACTTATTGCCGGCCTTTGTATTGAAGTTCATACCCTGACCAAGGAAAGAACAACGCATCCTGAGCCATATAGGGAAGTTGGTCTCTTTGATATGGTTCCAAAGTTCCTTTTTCTTCCGCATATTCTCATCCAGGCCTGACTTGATCGCAAGAACAGACGATACCGTAGTAATGATCTGGAGATAACTGAACATATAGTTACGAAGCTTACGGCTCTGAAGTCTCGTGATATCACAGCACTCAAGCATTATGCGATTAACCTTGAGCTGTTGGTCGATACGGCCTATCATCACTGTTTCATTTACAGACTGATCATCTCTTCCTATAAAGTAGTGATAGAGATTCTCATTCATGTAGTACATGGTCTTAACAGACGGAAGCGGCTGATATACGAAGATATTGTCCACGTAGAATGTATGTTTTGGAAGCTCCAGCCTGCAGTCTCTAAGCATCTGTGTACGATAAATAACCGAATGCATCAGTATATACTGTCCGATATGAAAATGCTTTACATCCTTCCAGGTAAATACCTTATCCTGAGGAAGCGCTGTTGTATAACGCATGACTTTCTTATGTGTCTGCCCCACCTTATCGTAAATAAAATTGCAGACAAACATATCTACAGGATTGCCCTCCATAACAAGTTCACGAAGCTTTGTGAGTACCTTTGGAAGTGCATCCTCATCAAGCCAGTCATCAGAATCAACCACCTTGAAGAACAGACCTGTGGCATTCTTGAGACCTGTGTTTACAGCCTCACCGTGTCCGCCGTTCTCCTGATGAACAGCCTTTACGATACCGGGATACTTTGCTTCATATTCCTTTGCTATTTCAAAGGTGTTATCCTTCTGAGATCCGTCATCAACAACTATGATTTCAACCTCATCTCCTCCCACAAGGATAGACTCAATACACTTTCCCATATATGCTGCAGAATTGTAGCATGGAATAGCGAAACTAACTAATTTCATGATATTTCCTCAAAACAAAAGCAGTTCAGCTCATTCTCATGGATATTCGGGAAGGGTAAACTGCTTTCTCATATACATATTTTGTGATAATGCCCTCATCTGCAGACACTCACAAATCATAAAAACAAAAGGCTACGTGGAAATTTTAACCCCACACAGCCTTTTATTCAAGTAGATAAATATTTTAACGAACCACTACGACATCCTCGCACATCAAGTTATGCAATGGTTGTTCCTGCAAGTCCTGCCACAGCCTTCTCAGCAAATTCCATCGAAGTTATGATGGCACGGCGTCCGTTTCCGGCCTCAACAAAGTCTATGCCCGCCTCAACCTTTGGCTGCATTGACTTAAACTCAAAATGACCATCCTTGATATACTGCTTTGCTTCCCCGATAGACATCTTGTCAAGGGCTTTTTCATCAGGCTGACCGAAGTTAAGTGATACATGATCTACAGCTGTTGTGATGAGGAGAATGTCTGCATCTATCTCCTTGGCAAGAAGTCCTGCAGTTCTGTCCTTCTCGATAACGGCTGCTGCTCCCTTCAGATTATTACCCTGTCTGAGAACAGGAATTCCTCCGCCGCCACAGGCGATAACAACCTGATCTGCATCAAGAAGAGTCTTTATTGCGTCGATCTCAACGATTGACTTCGGAACCGGTGCGGAAACTATACGCTGGAACCTTCCTTCAGAGATCATGGTAACGTGGTTTCCGTTATCCTCTTCCCTCTTTGCCTCTTCGGCATTCATTATCTTTCCGACCTTCTTGATAGGATTATAGAAGCTTTCATCATAAGGATCCACGAGAACCTGGGTAAGAACCGTTGAAGCAGTTTTGTAAATGCCTCTCTTCACAAGTTCAGCTCTCACTGAATTCTGTAGATCATATCCTATCATTCCCTGGCTCATGGCCGAGCAAACACTCAGAGGTGTATTAACATACTGCTCAGGATGCTCATCCGCAAGGTTCTTCATTGCAGTATGAATCATGCCAACCTGAGGTGCATTGGAAAATACCAATGCCACCTGATATCCATTTTCTACAAAATCTGCTATCATAACGGCCGTCTTCCCAGTTGCCGCCTTAAGCTCGGGAAGTGTGAAGCCCAGGTCCTTATGACCAAGAGCGATAACCATACGCTTTTTACTCATGAATATCCTCCTTCTCATCCAGCTTTGCAATGTCCACAAGGGTAAGCTCCGATGATTTATTTTCAAGTGAAGTTGCAAGAGCCTTTGCGGTATCAATTGCGGTCAAAACATTTACACCGGTCTCAACAGCATTTCTTCTGATGACGAAACCGTCTTTTCCGGCCTCTGCACCTTCCTTAGGAATATCGATAACAATATCAAGTTCATGACCAAGAACCAGATCCAGGATGTTAGGAGACTCCTGCTCCACCTTACGTACCTGATAGCACTTTACACCGCCGTCAGAAAGAGCCCTGAATGTTCCGTGAGTTGCAAAGATGCGGTATCCGAGAGCCTCAAAACGCTTTGCGATAGGAATGATTTCTTCCTTATCCTCATCCTTAACGGTGATAACCATGTTCTTGTACTTCGGAAGCTGGATTCCCGCACCCTGGAAGGCCTTGTAAAGAGCCTCGTTAAAGGATCTTGCTATACCGAGACACTCACCTGTTGACTTCATTTCCGGTCCGAGGCTGATGTCGGCACCCTTTATCTTCTCGAATGAGAATACAGGCATCTTTATAGCATAGTATGCGGCTTCCTTCTGAAGACCCGGCTCGTATCCAAGCTCTCTGATAGTATGTCCGCAGATGATCTTTGTTGCAAGAGGCACGATAGGAATTCCCGTAACCTTGCTGATGTAAGGCACTGTTCTTGAGGAACGAGGGTTAACTTCGATAATGTAAACCTCGTCACCGTCTGCAATGAACTGAACATTGACCATACCGATAACATGAAGGGCCTTCGCAAGACGCTCTGTGTAATCGATAACCCTCTGCTTTGCTGTAGCTGTAAGGCTTCTCTGCGGGTAAATAGATATGGAGTCACCTGAATGGATTCCGGTACGTTCAATATGCTCCATGATTCCCGGTATAAGAATATCTTTGCCGTCACAAATTGCATCTACTTCAAGTTCTGTTCCGCGGATGTACTTATCTACAAGGATCGGGTGCTCCTGGGCGATCTGGTTGATCTCCCCGATGTACTCGTCTATATCCTCGTCGCATATTGCAATTCGCATTCCTGCACCGCCAAGTACGTAGGAAGGACGTACAAGAACAGGGTAACCAAGCTCATTGGCAGCCTCCTTCGCTTCCTCAGCAGTGAATACGGTCTTACCTGCGGCGCGCTGGCAGCCTGTTTCCTGAAGAATGGCATCAAATCTCTCACGATCCTCAGCAGCATCAACATCATCCTGCTGTGTTCCAAGGATAGGCACGCCCATCTTTTCAAGTGCATCAGCAAGCTTTATGGCTGTCTGACCACCGAACTGAACTACAGCTCCATCAGGTTTCTCGATATCAACAACATTCTTAACATCCTCAGGTGTCAGAGGTTCAAAATAAAGCTTATCTGCGATATCGAAGTCAGTTGAAACAGTCTCAGGATTGTTATTTATAATTATAGTTTCATAACCCTCTTTTTTGAACTGCCATGTGCAGTGTACTGAACAGAAGTCGAACTCGATACCCTGGCCGATACGGATTGGACCTGATCCGAGAACCAAAACCTTTTTCTTCTTTTCAGGATCACGGAAAGCACCGGTTGATTCATTTTCAGAGCCGAAAACGCTGTAGTAGTAAGGAGTTTCAGCCTCAAACTCTGCGGCACAGGTATCAACCATCTTGAAAGCAGCCTTGATATCCCACTTGTCGCGCATCTCAGCGATCTCTGACTCATCGTAGCCCGTGAGACGGGCGATAACATTATCCGGGAACTCGATTCTCTTAGCTTCTCTGAGTAATGTTTCGTTCATTGACTCGCTCTTTAAGCGGTTCTCCATGTCTACCAGAATCTTGATCTTGTCTATAAACCACTCATCGATCCTGGTGATGTTATGTATCTCCTCATAGCTGTAGCCTCTTCTCAGAGCCTCAGCGATAACCCAGATACGACGGTCGTCAACCCTGTGGAGAAGCTTGTGAAGGTCATGATCATCAAGATCAGAGAAATCGTATGAAAGAAGTGAATCCACATGCTGCTCAAGTGAACGGATGGCCTTCATGAGACCTCCCTCGAAGTTATTGGCTATGGCCATAACCTCACCTGTAGCTTTCATCTGGGTTCCGAGGGTATGCTCGGCAGTTATAAACTTGTCAAAAGGAAGACGAGGCATCTTAACTACAACATAATCAAGCATAGGCTCGAAGGATGCGTAGGTCTTTCCTGTTACGGCATTCTTTATCTCATCAAGAGTGTAGCCGAGAGCGATCTTTGCAGCAACCTTTGCGATAGGGTATCCTGTCGCCTTTGAAGCAAGAGCTGATGAACGTGATACTCTCGGATTAACCTCTATTACACAGTACTCCATGCTCTCCGGGTGAAGGGCATACTGAACGTTACATCCACCGGTGATTCCAAGTTCTGTGATAATATTAAGAGCCGATGTTCTGAGCATCTGATACTCTTTGTCACCGAGAGTCTGTGAAGGCGCAACTACGATAGAGTCACCTGTGTGAACACCGACAGGGTCAATGTTTTCCATATTACATACGGTGATAACATTACCCGCAGAATCACGGATTACCTCGTACTCAACTTCCTTCCATCCCGCGATGCACTTCTCAACAAGAACCTCGTGAACTCTTGAAAGTCTAAGACCGTTCTCGAGGATCTCTGTGCACTGCTCGCGGTTCTCAGCGATACCTCCGCCTGAGCCTCCAAGTGTGTAGGCAGGACGCAATACTACAGGATAGCCGATCTCTTCCGCCACTCTCAATCCATCTTCAACCGAGTGAACTACCTCTGAAGGTGCCACAGGCTCATTGATCTTCTCCATGGTTTCCTTGAACATGAGACGATCTTCCGCCTTCTTGATGGTAAGAGCAGTGGTTCCGATAAGTCTTACATTATGTGACTCAAGGAAGCCTGACTCGTCGAGTGCCATGGCAAGGTTGAGTCCGGCCTGTCCGCCAAGAGTCGGCAGGATGGAATCCGGCTTTTCCTTCTCGATAAGTCTCTCCAGAACTTCTATAGTCAGCGGCTCAATGTATACATGATCCGCGATATCCTTGTCTGTCATGATGGTTGCAGGGTTTGAGTTGAGAAGAACCACCTCAATGCCCTCTTCCTTAAGAGAACGGCAGGCCTGAGTTCCCGCATAGTCAAACTCTGCAGCCTGACCGATAACTATAGGTCCTGAACCGATCATCAATACTTTCTTAATGCTGTTATCCTTCATTCTCTCATGCCTCCATCATCTTCATAAAACGCTCGAACAGATATGCACTGTCTTTCGGCCCCGGACATGCCTCCGGGTGGTACTGTACCGTAACGATGTTCTTGCCTACATACTTGAGTCCTTCATTGGTACCGTCATTAACATTGACAAATGCTTCCTCACATACCTTAGGATCCAGTGACTTAGGGTCTACTGCGTATCCATGGTTCTGAGATGTGATGTAAACACGACCGTTTGAAAGATCCTTTACAGGATGGTTTCCGCCACGGTGGCCGTACTTAAGCTTGAAGGTATCTGCGCCTGTAGCGAGTGCCATGAGCTGATGTCCGAGACAGATGGCAAAGATAGGAACATTCGAATCGTAAAGCTTTTTGATTTCCTTTATAATGGAAACATTTTCCTTCGGGTCTCCCGGTCCGTTTGAAATCATGATACCATCTGGATTCTGGCTCAGGATAGTCGATGCTTCCGTATCCGCAGGATATACAGTTACATCACATCCCTGTCTCTGAAGAGAACGGATAATGTTTCTCTTGGCTCCAACATCGATGAATGCAACTCTCTTAGGATCCTTGTCACCTGTATATCTTGAACCGTCCGGATTCTGAGCCTTGGCAACATAAACTCCCTTTGTTGTTGTTTTGGCGACAACACCTGTAACGGAGTAAGCCTTGATTTTCTCAAGAATCGCACTAAGTTCCTCTCCCTTGTAACGCTTTGTTGTAACCATACCGTTCATGGTTCCCTTGTCACGAAGGATCTTTGTCAGGGCTCTTGTATCGATTCCAGCAATTCCCGGTATATCATTCTTTTTTAAAAAGTTCTGGATTGTATTTTCAGATCTGAAATTGGACGGCATACGTGAAAGTTCACGAACTATAAATGCGTCCAGCCATGGGCGTTCCGACTCCATATCGTCGTAACAGATACCATAATTTCCAATCAAAGGATAAGTCATGACAGTTGCCTGTCCTGCGTAAGAAGGGTCAGTTAAAACCTCAAGATAACCGGTCATGGAAGTGTTGAATACTACTTCGGAAATGACCTCTTTCTCAGCGCCGATTGACGTACCTTTGAAAACAGTTCCATCTTCTAGAATCAGAAATGCGTCCATTGTTTCTCCTTTTTGATGTAAAAACTTGTTGTCATGCCAAATTGATACAGACTGTACATAAAACGGAATGTTCCGGCACTCTCAAAAAAATAGAGATGTATGAATGCATCTCCATTTTTTGTCTTTTATCAAAGCCCCATAAGCTACTACCGTAAGGTCACTCGCGATAATAGCAGAAGCAGCATGACGTATATCTTAATTTCAAAGAAATAAAATCCATGAAATTAAAAGCTGCAACTATGACATCCACGCCATTCCTTCCGGTACGAATGCTGCCGGTGATTTAAAAACCTCTTTTAGGAAATCTAATAAATCACCTTGATTAGTACCAGGCACCTGAATATTGCTTTTGTCACTCAAACTATACCGGGAAATCTCCGCTGAAGACCTCCACCGCAGGTCCTGTCATGAAGCAGCGGCCTGTGGCGGATTCATATTTAATTTTTAAATCGCCACCTATAAGGTGAACCGTAACTTCTGTATCAGGCTGAAGCTTCTTCGCCAAGCATCCCGCCGCAACAGCTGCTGTTGCTCCGGTTCCGCAGGCAAGAGTCTCGCCCGAACCTCTCTCCCAAACCCTGAAATCAATTTCCGTAGGAGAAATGATCCTGATAAACTCTGAATTCACCTTCTCAGGGAAACGCTCATGAGTCTCAAAATCATGTCCATATAAAAGAAAATCCAAATCAGAGACTAAAGAAACATTAAGCTCAGGATTATCAGACAGGAAATAAACTGCATGAGGATTACCGACATCAATGCCGATGAAATGTAAATGCATCCCATGAACAGTGATATCTTCGGGAAGCTCTGAAGTTAATTTCGCAATTCCCATATCAACCGTTGCGTGGGTCATTTTTCCATTGTCTGTATAAAGCTTAATTTTCTTAAGTCCCGATTTGGTATCGATGACTGCTTCATCACGGTCACTTTCGATAATGCCGTGATCATATATGAATTTTGCTACGCAACGTATGCCGTTGCCGCACATATTACCTTCGGATCCGTCCAGATTGAACATATGCATGTATGCATCTGCCTTATCGGATGGCTCGATGAGGATAAGTCCGTCGCCGCCTACACCATAGTGTCTGTCGGCGATCTTCACCGCAAGGGATGATGGATCCTGAACCTTCTCCGAAAAGCAATTTACATATACATAGTCGTTTCCGCAACCCTGCATCTTTGTAAATCTCATAGGTTTTCCTTTTTAATTCAAATTTTCAATATAATATCAAATATTGCTTTCCGGGACAATATAAATAATTTACATAATATGATTTTTTGTTCAAACAAGATTTATATAATTTAGCGAAGCAAAGTGATGAAGTCCATTTCACAAGCAAAATCCGGCGGGACCCATAGCACTTGCCCCACCGGATAATCGGGTTAAAAATCATTCACTTTTTCTTGCCAAGATAAGCCGCCTTAATCTCGTCGTTTGCAAGCAGCTCTGCTCCGGTGCCGGAAAGAGTGATACGCCCTGTCTCCATGACGTAGGCCTTATCGGCAACCTTAAGTGCCATATTTGCATTCTGCTCGATCAGAAGGATGGTAGTACCCCTCTCCTTATTGATCTTCTTGATGATGGAGAATATCTCCTGCACAACGATAGGTGCAAGACCAAGCGAAGGCTCATCAAGCATCATGATCTCAGGATTGGACATAAGCGCACGGGCTACGGCAAGCATCTGCTGCTCACCACCCGAAAGAGTACCGGCAAGCTGCCAGTTACGCTCCTTAAGTCTCGGAAACAGATTGTAAACATTTTCGATATCTTCAGTGAGATCGTCGTTTCTGAGATAAGCACCAATCTTTATGTTCTCAAGCACAGTCATGTCCGGAAAAACTCTTCTTCCCTCAGGACAGAGCACGATGCCCTTTCCCACTCTCTTTGCAGACGGCATATTGGTAATGTCTTCGCCGTCAAGACTTATAGTTCCCTCACTCGCCTTCACGAGACCGGCAATTGTACGAAGCGTCGAAGACTTGCCCGCACCGTTTGCACCGATCAGTGTAACGATGGAATGATCCGGAACCTCAAAACTTATTCCCTTTACAGCCTCGATTCCACCATAATTTATTTTAAGATTATTAACTTTAAGCATCCTCGGAACCTCCCAGATAAGCCTCGATTACTTCAGGATTGCTCTGAATCTCATCAGGTGTTCCCTGTGCGATGAGCTTTCCGAAATTAAGAACATATATGCGTTCTGAAATCTGCATTACCAGATCCATATGATGCTCTATCATGAAGATACTGAGCTTGTACTGATCACGGATCTTAACGATGAAATCTGTGAGTTCCTGTGTCTCCTGCGGGTTCATACCTGCAGCCGGCTCATCCAAAAGCAGAAGTTCAGGCTGTGTTGCAAGTGCTCTCGCAATCTCAAGATGTCTCTGAAGGCCATAGGGAAGCGAAGATGCAATCTCGTCCTTAAGCTCATATAATCCCTGCTCCTTGAGAAGCTGGGCAGTCTCCTCTCTCATCCGCTTTTCTTCTGCACGATTAAGTCGCAGTGTTGCGGTGAAGACATTATCCTTTGCCCGAAGATGCTTGGCAATCAAAACATTATCAAAAACAGTAAGATTTGAAAAAAGTCTGATGTTCTGGAAAGTTCTCGCGATACCAAGCTTTGTTATCTCATCCGGCGAATTGCCCTTTAAGTTCTTTCCGTTGAAAGAAACCTCACCGGAGGTCGGTGTATAAATACCTGTAATACAGTTAAATGCAGTAGTCTTTCCTGCACCGTTAGGACCGATAAGTGCTACGATCTCACCCTTGTTCACATCAAGCGAAAGCTCATCTATGGCTCTGACTCCGCCGAACTGCATGACAACATTCTGCATGCTGAGGACATTCTGTCTGTTTTCACTCATTATGCCTTGCCCTCCATCTTTTTACTTTTCTTTTTGCCGGGATTCTTGAAAAAGGCAAATATTCCGTTCCAGCTGAATTCATTTGTACCCATAAGTCCCTTTCTGTAGAAAAGAACAACAATCATGAGAAGTATGGAGAAAATGACCATACGGAATCCCGGTCTGAACAAAGGTACTTCAAAGCTTCCGATAAAAAGCGGCTCATCAAAGAATCTGAGTATCTCTCTTCCTGCTGTAACGATAAATGCTCCGATAACAGAACCCGTCACTGAACCTATACCTCCGATAACAACGATAAGAAGTATGTCGTAGGTAAGGGCAACCTGGAAAGTTTTGCTGTCAATCGATCTCATGAACATTGCCAGCATTCCGCCGCTGACTCCTGCAAAAAATGATGAGATAACAAAAGAAAGCTCCTTGGTCTTGAAAAGGTTTATTCCCATGGCCTCTGCCGCAATTTCATCCTCACGTACCGCCTTGAACATGCGGCCGTATGATGAATTGATCAGAAGCACCATAAGCCCTATACAGATTGCAGATAATGCCAAAGGCTGAAAAATATTGGTGAATCCCGGAATTGACTTAAGACCATATGATCCGTTTGTGATGGTATCAAACTGAGGAGCAGCGATACATGCACGGATGATCTCAGCAAATCCAAGTGTCGCGATGGCCAGATAGTCAGACTTAAGTCTCAGAACCGGGAATCCGATAAGGGCGGCAACACCTGCGGCCACAAGACCTCCAAGTATCAGCGCCACGATAACAGGGAGCTGAGCATTGGCAATAGCAGGATGAATTCCCGAAATATAATATACGGAGGCTCTCTGATTTACCGGAATAGTAAATATGGCCGTAACATAAGCTCCCAATGCCATAAAGCCTGCCTGTCCGAGAGAAAACAACCCAGTGAAACCATTTACGAGGTTCATGGAAACTGCAACCACTGCATAAACCATTGATCTTTCAATGATAGATATTGCATAGCTGTAGCTGTATTTATTTGCTTCAAGATAACCGCATATACCAAGCACCAGCGCTATCAGTATAAGGGTGCATATGCAGTTCCTTCTTTTTTCTGTATTAATCATTCTATTAGCACTCATCCCTTTCCTCCTTAGACCTTGTTTGTGGTCTTCTCACCAAAAAGTCCGGTAGGACGAACGAGAAGAATTACAATCAGGATAACAAAGGTAAAAGCATCAGAAAAAGTAGAGTGACCTGCTGCAACAAGCGCTGTTTCACCTATTCCGATGAGGAAACCTCCCACAACTGCACCGGGGATGGAACCAATGCCTCCGAAAACCGCTGCAACGAAGCACTTCATTCCCGGAAGTGAACCTGAGAACGGGAACACTGTCATTCGGTCTGTAAAATAAAGAATAGAACCTACAGCAGCGAGAAGTGATCCGATGGCAAATGTCATGGATATTGTACGGTTAATATCAATTCCCATAAGAGAAGCTGTCTCATAGTCCTTTGATACCGCTCTCATGGCCATACCCATCTTTGTGTGCTGGATAAGTGTCATGAGAAGATATACAAGTATGATGGTAAGGACCGGTGTAAGAAAAGTAACAAAGGATGCAGAAAGTCCTCCAAGCTTGAAAACCTTCTTAAGTACAGGTATCTCCGGATATCCCATAGGAAGGGCAGTAAACAGGTATGTCGCAAGATTTTGGAGCAGATATGATACGCCGATGGCCGAGATCATAACGGACATTCTTGGTGCAGAACGAAGAGGCTTATACGCAACTCTCTCGATACCCACGCCAAGAACAGTTGTTACGATAAGAACAACCGGAAGGGCGATGAACCATGGAAGTGATGCCATAGCAAAGATCATGAAGTATCCTGCCATCATGAAGATATCGCCATGTGCAAAGTTGATAAGTCTGAGTATACCGTAAACCATGGTATATCCGATGGCTATGAGTGCATAAGCACCACCCAGTGAAATACCTGTCAGACACTGCTGCAGGAATGTGGTAAGAGACATAAGACATTTCCCCTTGTTGAAAGAATAAAATAGATTTTTCGGATGAACTCATAAAACACGAAGGGACATCTTATAAGGATGCCCCTTCAAACAATACCGCTTTTGATCCATTACTTTCTTATCCATGTCCCCGTGGACCGACAAGACTTTAACAGATACGATTAAACGGCAAATAATGATCAACCGTCGATTGTTGTAGTTGTAAGGAACTGGAATCCGCCATCCTTAATGGTCT
This sequence comes from Oribacterium sp. WCC10, assembly GCF_900113415.1. Taxonomy (GTDB): domain Bacteria; phylum Bacillota; class Clostridia; order Lachnospirales; family Lachnospiraceae; genus Oribacterium. The sequence goes on from NZ_FOPH01000005.1 coordinate 205,673, forward strand.
TGATGAATGCCATATCCTTGTTGGCATCACCCTCTTCATTGAATGAAACAGCGCCTGTTACACCATCATAAGAAACACCCTTAAGAGCTTCCTTAATAGCCTCGCCGTCTGTTGACTGAGCCTTCTCGATAGCATTGTAAGCTGCAAGGTAAGCGTCATATCCAAGAGCTGACACTGCAGGAATGATATCTGACTGGTCATTCTTCTTTAAGTACTCTTTGAATCCCTTGATGAATGACTCGGCCTCAGCATTTGCAGGCTCAGCCTCATCAAAGAATGTTGAAAGAACTACGCCTTCAGCATCAGCGCCTGCGTTGTCAATGATGGTTGAGTTCTCCCATGTATCACCTGCAGCGATAAGAGACTCGATTCCAAGCTCTCTTGCCTGCTTAATGATAAGAGGTGCTGTTGTGATGGATGAAGGAGCAAATATTACGTCAGGATTTGCAGCCTTGATATTGGTAAGTACCGCCTTGAAATCTGTCTGGTTTGTCTGGAACTGCTCTTCATCTACAACAGTTCCGCCAAGCTCTGAGAATGCTGTCTTAAAGTAAGAGCCAAGTCCTGATGAATAGTCATCTCCAAGCTGTGTAAGGATAGCTGCGCTCTTGTAACCATTCTGCATAGCATAGTTTGCCATAACAGTTCCCTGGAAAGGATCAAGGAAACATACTCTGAAGTAATACTCATTACCCTGTGTTACCTGAGGGTTTGTGCATGAGCAGCCGATGGCAGGAACTTTCGCATCGGCAAAAATCTGACCTGCCGCAATAGAAACACCTGAACCATATGAACCGAGAACTACAGAAACCTTCTCACCCATAAGCTTGTTTGCCGCATTAACCGCCTCTGTCTTATCTGACTTGTTGTCTACCTCTACAAGCTCGATGGTGTAATCCTTGTCTCCGATCTTAACTGTCTTGTGTGTCTCGTTCGCATAACGGATTCCAAGAACCTCCTGATATCCGCCACCGCCGTTCTCGCCGGTTGTCGGCTCAAATACACCGATCTTAATCACATCACCACCGGCGCTTGCGCCGCTTCCCGAATTTCCGCCTGATGATGATCCTCCGCAGGCAGCAAGCGATACAGCCATGGTCGTTGCAAGACCGAGAGATAAGATTTTCTTCAGTTTCATAAGTCCCTCCTCGTTTTTTGAGTGTCAGCCTGTTGATATTTCGTGAAACGAAAGGCTGAATTTATATTTCAAGTTTTCATGGAAAACCCGATATATCAGATATATTTTTGTTTATACACTTTTAATAAAATGTCCGTCGCAGTAGAACAACTGTATTTGATACACATACATTTTGCTTTATTCTATCACTTTTAAGGATTATTTCAACATATTTAAGGGCAAATCATTACCAAATATCAGAGATAAATTTTTTATGAGAACGCCCGGTTATACCTTATATAATTCGGCGTTTATTAAAATATAATAACTGTTTATATATTTTTATTCGGATGGGTCAAAATCCCATATCAAGCCATTCCACCCGTGGCACTTGTATCTTTCTGATAAACAGAAAAAGAGGCCACCGCATAACGGCAGCCTCTTTGCTGTTCATGTTTTGAAATATATAAAAACCAATAATCGTTGTCAACAGAATAACGGATTCCCATAATAACGATTATTCATATCAGCGATTACTATTGACGCTGTTCTCTCCGTCCCCTACTGACATTTCTTCTATTTTGCACACGCTTCCCCGGATGATCATGTCCGTTTTCATGTTGAGTAAAAACAAACGGAGAATTCTGTGAATGTGTCTTTACCGCACGTCTCTTTTCAAGCATCTCTCTGAATTCATCCTCTGATACATTCAGATCCTTAAGTCTCTCAGAACGTCTTTCTCTCATATGACGTTCAAGTCTGTGCTGATCCTTAACTCTCCTCATTATGAGAAATGTCCCGGTTCCGACTATAGCGGCCGCCACCACACCGGCGATAACAGCCATATTAACAGATGTTGTTCCAACCGTCTCCTTTATTTCCTCAGGCACAGTTTCTTCTGCAGTAGTTGCTATCTCAACAGACTGCTCTTTCTCCACATTGTATCTTCCAACAGTAAGTCCATCAGCCAGGTACTCTATTTCCGCCACGGTATTGGCGGTTTTTTTCGTCGGAAGATTGTAGTTAAGCCTGTATGTGAGTCCATCCTGAGTAGACCCTACAGGAAGTGAAACATACATATCCTCCTTAACGGAAATGTCTGAAGCCTGGCACTTATCATCCACCACTGTATCTGCAATAAGACGGTTTTTAATGTCCTCAGTGTTGAATATTCCGTCATTCAACAACTGCTTTTCAGTACTGTAAAATCCAAGATCAAGAAGCGCCTTGGTATCAGTATAGTGAGCCGGATTCTTATCCTTAAGAACCACTGCAACAAGATTCCTTCCGTTTTCACTTGCCATGGTTATAAGAGTGTTCCCGGAATCCTTTGTATATCCTGTTTTTCCCGCAACAACTCTTTTATCGGAATACTGAGTATCATTTCTCAGCATCTTATGTTCCATGTAGACTGTATGTCCGTCAGGATTTCGCACAGTACCGGCGAGCTTGTATGAAAGATGAGAATCTATCTCCATGAACTTCTCATTCTTCATGGCAGCTATACCAATAAGCGCCATATCTGCCGCACTTGTATAATGATTTTCATTGAACAATCCCGATGGATTGGTGAAATTACTGTCCGTGCAACCGAGACTCCGTGCCTTTTCGTTCATCATTTCAGCAAATGCTTCTCTGGAACCTGCAACATGACAGGCAAGAGCATTGGCCGCCTCATTGGCAGACTTAAGAAGGAGCGCATTAAGGCAATCTTCAACCGTAAGCACATCTCCCTCATCTATTTGGGCATTGGATGATCCCACATCAACATTGTATACATCGTCATGAGAAAATGTCACGAGATCTCCAAGTTCACAATTGTCCAGTACAACAAGAGCCGTAAGCACCTTGGTTATGGATGCAGGATATTCCCTCTGATGAGGATTCTTCTGAAACAGGATGGCTCCCGTATCAGCATCCATAACTATTCCTGCCTCCGCTGTCAGCTCTACTGTAGGAAAATTCCATGCAGCATATGCTGTAGTCGCCATAAAGGGACAAAGCATACTTACTATTAAAATTGTCATCGCAACAACTGTCGTCAAAAAGCGCAGCTGTCCATGATTCTTTTCAGTCATCTGTTCTCTCTTTTGGTTCGTTTAATTTTGTCTTTTTCGTGCTCAAGCCTTGCATAATAGAACATATACTGCTGAAGCACTCCCAGTGCTGGTCTGTATTCTTCCGGCCATTCACCACCGTAAAACTGTTCCTTCACTCTCTTCATCCACACATCCTCAGGGCAAAGAGCCAGTCTGTGAAAACCGAATAATGCTGTACAGCTTGCAACCTTTATACCCACACCCTGAATCTTGAGAAGTTCTTCCAAAAGAACTTCATCCTGTGCTTTCGTCATACCCGTAAGATCAAGCTCTCCGGTACTTACTTTTCTTGCCGCCTCCATGATGTATCCGCTTCTGTAGCCGGCACCCGTGGAATTGATTTCCTCGATGCTGTACCCTGCCAGTGTTTCAGCGTCAGGAAACGGATGATAGCTTATCCTTTCCGGAATATCCGGATTCATTTCATGCCACGGAGTCGCGTCAACATATGATGTCTTCCCCGATAATGCACACAGTCTCTCAACTGTTGTACGTATCGCCGGCACAGATTTTCTCTGAGAAATGATAAAGCTTATGAGCATCTCCCATGAATCCTGATTAAGAATCCTGATTCCCATGCCATAGCCCATACATTCATTCAAAAAGTCATCATCCGGAGAAGCATAGTTTCTGTACTTCTGATAATCTGTGTCCAGATCGAAATAATGTTTATAAAACGATTTCCATTCATCTTCTGCACAGCCTGCGAGAAAATCGCATTCTCCGCCTTCCGGATCTCTCGATATCAGAAGGCACTTATCTGAAGCTACCACTTTATATAAAGGAAAGCCTCCTACAATCCCCGGTGAAGTCATGCGGAAACATTGCCCCGACTCTGCAATGGCAGTAAGGTCAAAATCATCAATCGTCAAGTGGAGCATTTAAAACCTCCGTGCCCTCAAGCACAAAACGTCCATCCCTTATAATGCTTATCTCTTCTCCCTCTGAGGTTACCGCAATGATGGTATCAAGCTCATTATAAGGAATGGTGATATCCGTATGAACCGCAAAATAAGCCTTATCAGGCTCCTCATCCCTCAATACAGAACACTCATTATCCTTGGCAATGATTTCCTTGCCGTCAGGATTGTAAAGCTTCATGTCCTCCATGAAGGAATAGCATGTATCTCCAACAGCAAAATGAGGTCCTGTCTTCTCCGCAATGAGAATAGGCATCCTTGCACCTATGGAATATCTCTCAATCATCCTGTAAGCCAGCGTATTGGTTCCGATTGCGAATTCTCCGATAGGAAGATTCTCTTTCTCTCCGAAGATAACTCTTCTGATAAGTGCCTTTGATGCTTCTGCATCAGAAAAATTGTCACAGGAATAGTCTGTAACTCTTCCATTCTTAAACTCTATCCTAAGATTCTTGAACTGTATGCCCTCTATAAATACAGACTTCACATTGAGCACTCCGGTTGTTCCCGTAAGCACCGGCGATGTAAAGACTTCTCCCAGAGGAATGTTCACGTCAGAAAGACAATTCTCAAAATTAGTCTGCTTTTCAGGTTCAGTCAGCTTATGGAGGACAACGTGCATATCTGTATCGTTGCCCCGTCCCTTTACCTTCACATACTCCGCCTGATCAAGTGCCGCTATAATTTTCTCCTGCACAGGCATATATGTTTCTGAGGACATGGTATTGATCGCGACAGTTTCATGGAATATCTTATCGAAATCATCTCCTATGGTAGGCAAAGGCCATGCAATGATAGTAAAAGATCTCTCTTCTTCCTTTATATATCTATGTACCAGAAGCTGAAGATCATTTCTGTACTTACCGTAAACTGTCTTCTGATGATCAGTGAATCTAAGGTTCTCTTCCTTATCAAACGGCTCAAATACAGGTTCACCGAAACAATCCATGACTACCGGGCCGGCATATCTGTTGATCTCCTGCCCATATGAGCGGAATATCTGATTGGTCTCCTCTATCATGCGGGCAGCTATACGATCTCCCATAACAAGAGACAGATCGTAGCTATGATCATAGTCCATCTGTCTGTTTGGACTTTCATACAAAGCTCCTGCTCCCTTTGGACTTCTGGTAATAAAGTGGCCTGACTTTCTCGGAATCGTGAAATCAAATCCGTCTTCTCTGAAATACTCTGCGGTTCTCTTCACTACACGCTCAAATCCAACCTGGTATCTAAACTCGATAAGAGACTTTTTCTCATAAGGTTTACCCTGTATCCTGAAACCGTCTTTAAATCCCTTATACCAGGTGTACGCCATTCTGTCGACTTCTTCCTGAGGAAGTGAAGCGATGAACTCCGCTGTCTTTTCAGCAGCTTCAGAAACATATGTTCCAAGGAGATATAAATCCGAAGCAGTTTTAAAGTCATGATTCAGCACCACACTTCTTGTATATGAATCTCCTGCGATATACCGCCCATCCAGATCACGCTGCAAAAAATCAAAGGAGTAATCAAACGCATATGAATAGAGGACATCTTTTATAGCCTGTACATCCGGAAGCTCATTTAATGATGAATCTTCAACATGTGCAGAATAATCAGATACAAACATGCAGTAAATCTGTATAAATGTTTCGAGAACTGCAGTTATATCCGAAAGATCCTTCTCATAGGCCGAAGGAATCAGTCCGGTGATCTCCATATAAAGAACAGACAATACCCCACCGAATGGAGACAACTTCTTTTCTGCAAATGAAGGATTAAGATACGACTTCTCATATCCGTCCGCCATTTCCCCATAGAACACTGTGTTCCATGTACGAAGCTTTCGGAGAAGTTCCTTTCCCCTGTCATCTTCCGTGGATACGTCTGAAAGATCTACGTCCTCAGTATCTCTCAGAAAATCATCAATTTTTATAATAAAATCAGCGCATGTCATAAAATAATCCCGGAAAGTTTCCGGCACAGCCTTTTCTTCCGGGATTTGTCTTATACGCTCTATTGCATCATCGTAACGTTCCATAATACCTCAGGAAATAACAGTTAACCCAATACCTATCAGGAATAACCATATGATAATAATAATCAGGGATGTTACACCGGCAATACGAACCGGTATATAGTTCATTTCAGGATCCTTGATCCGGGAAAACATGTCCAGAATGGTATACACTGCCATGATTATCGAACTGAGTCCCAGTGCTCCGACAATCATAGGACCGTTTCCCTGTTTAAGGGTTGATATAACTATGCATGCAACCAAAAGCAGATATGAAAGAACAGTCGTAAATATCCTGAACCAGGTGCCAGGTGCAAGCTTTTTTCTTATATAATTGTATCTTTTCTTCTTTGCCACAGCTAACCTCTGGATCTGTTTCTTTTCAAAGCAATACGCCTCATATATCTGCGCTTTCTTCTATAAAGTACATACCGGAATATAACATATCCCAATGCACCCCCGAGGGTATTGAGTATGATATCATCCACATCACAACTACCGGCGCGAAAAATAAGCTGAACCATCTCAATACCATAGCTGAGCAGATAGGCACAGATAACAGTATTGAACCAATGTTCTCTGCATCTTGTACTTATAACCGGTAAAATGAATCCGAATGGCATAAATCCAAGAATATTGCCATATATATTCAGCAAAACCCCTTTAAATCCTATCTGTCTTGCCGAAAAAATATATCTCTTTATCTCAACAAACGGCTTGAGATTGTATGTATACTCCGTTTTCGCACCTAATCCTCTCTGCTCCATATCCGAAAAGAACATGAGGTAGATCAGCGCAAGAAGATAAGCCGCAAATAAAATCCAGCCAATCTTTTGGTTTCTGGTTTTGTATTGTGCCATCTTAGAAAGTAAGTTCGTTTTTGCGCTTCAAAAGGATAGCCCCATTGATGATAGAAATGATACCAACAATGACTCCGGCTACAAGTATGATAACACCAATAGCAATAGAACCTGCTCCTGTATCACGCATAGTCTTATAAATCTTTTCCATATCTTCTCCTGCAACCTATATGTATAAAGTATCAGTCTTTGAATAAGCCGTCGTGGCGACTTATCGGTATATTTTAACATAATGGTATTTTCTTAGCAAGTTTGTTATAATCAGTCCCATGGAAGCAGAATTATTTAAAGAATTAACAGAAAATGATAGAAAATCCGTCTGTGAACTTGTAACAGAGTGCAATAATGCCGATCACACAAACTATGATCCTGAACTTGACGGAGACTTTTATTACATTATCAGAAATGACGACAACGAAGAAAGTGGTCTGGACGCAGATCTTTTCGCTGTTCTTTCAGGCTATCTCCTGGGAGAAACCATGGACGGAGAACAGGTCATAGAGGTAGAAGCCTTCACCCATCCGGCCATGAGATGTATTGGTTTTTTTACCACTTGCTATAACAGTCTGAGAGATGACTTCAGGGGATATCGTATCAAGTTTATGATAAAAGCGCCTCTTGCAGGGCATGACGACACAGCTCATACACATATCAGCTTTTCTGAATCAAACGACAGCACAGTTGATTTTTCAAAGGAAGATGGCATCACATATTCAGGTGGCGAAGGGATTCTTCACTCAGCCGTTCCTTTCATTTCCCCTGATACCTTTGAAACACTTCATTCTATAGGCGCAGCACATCTCTATGATGAACTTTTTATGAAGAAAACTCTGAAAAGCCCCATAAAAGATCCCGGAGACAACCTTTCCAATCAATACGGAGAAGTCCATCTCACCGCTTACGGGGATGACACTCTGTATTTATATGGTTTACTTGTCTATGATAAGTTTCTCGGGCAGGGACACGGACGTGCATTGATGGAGGCCGTGGAACACTATGAAAACGGTAATTACAAAAATATTTTACTTCAGGTTTCAAGCACCAATACCATCGCGTTGAATCTTTATCATTCTATGGGCTACGAAGAAACTGAAAGAATTATTTATTTCACAGTATGAAATAATGTGAGTACCATCGCCTTACTCTTTATCACTGCCTGATGCATCATCCTTTCATACCGGCATTTTTCTAATCATTCCTTTAATTAAAAATCCCTTCGAACAGTCAGTTCTGACTGCTCGAAGGGATTTTCTTTTGACAAGCTGTTTAGCTTATATCATACCTTAACTTTTATTCTGTCAAGTTTCCAGATTTCCTTAACATACTCCTCGATAGTACGATCAGATGAGAACTTGCCGGCATGAGCAGTATTCAGGATACATGCCTTAGCCCACCATGCTTCATCCTCATATCTTTCGCAGGCTCTCCTCTGTGCTTCATCATAGGAAGCAAAATCCTTAAGTATGAAGTAGCGGTCTGCCACATCAGACTCATTTGTATTGAGCAATGAATTGTACAGAGGTCTGAATAATTCAGGATTCTCAGGAGAGTAGAAGCCGTTTACAAGTTGCATCAATACTCGACGGATTTCCTGATTATTGTTGAATATCTCCATCGGATTGTACTGATGATTATGTTCAAGAGCGATAACCTCGTCTGAAGTCATACCGAAGATAAATGCATTCTCCGTTCCAACTTCCTTAACGATTTCAACATTGGCTCCATCAAGTGATCCAAGTGTAAGTGCACCGTTAAGCATTAGCTTCATATTGGAAGTTCCCGAAGCCTCCTTTGATGCTGTTGAAATCTGTTCTGAGATATCAGCAGCCGGGATGATGGCTTCAGCATTGGATACTCTGTAATCCTCGATGAAAACAACTTTGATCTTTCCGTTGATTGACTCATCATTGTTGATGACATTGGCAACGTTATTGATAAGCTTGATAGTAAGCTTTGCAGTCTTATATCCGGCTGCAGCCTTTGCACCAAAGATGTACACATGAGGATGGAAATCCATATCCGGATGATCTTTCAGCTGATTATAAACATACATAACGTGAAGTATGTTCATAAGCTGACGCTTATACTCATGAAGTCTCTTTACCATAACATCGAAGATTGCATCGGTTGAAACTTCAATACCATTATGCTCAAAGATATACTTTGCAAGACGCTCCTTGTTATGACGCTTGATAGCCATAAACTCTGCCTGGCACTTTTCATCATCAGCATAAACAGCCAGTTTCTTAATCTTGGAAAGATCTGTGATCCAACCGTCACCAATCTTGTCAGATATCCATGCGGCAAGTTCAGGATTTGCATGAAGCAGCCATCTACGCTGTGTGATACCGTTTGTCTTGCTTGAAAACTTATCAGGATACATCTCATAGAAGTCCTTAAGTGTTTCCTTCTTGAGGATCTCTGTATGAAGCTGCGCTACACCGTTAACCGCATGACCGCCAACGATGGCAAGGTGTGCCATCTTAACCTGTCCGTCATAGATGATCGCCATCTTGGAAATCTTGTACTCGGCATTGTCAGGATACTTGCTGCGGATTTCTTCACAGAATCTGCGGTTGATTTCCTCAACGATCTGATAGATACGAGGAAGCAGTTTAGAGAAGAGCTCGATAGGCCACTTCTCAAGAGCCTCAGCCATGATAGTATGGTTAGTGTATGCGCAGGTCTTTACAGTGATATCCCATGCCTCATCCCATGAAAGATCATAGTCATCCATAAGGACTCTCATAAGCTCTGCAACAGCCACAGTAGGATGTGTATCGTTAAGCTGGAATGCTACTTTCTCATACAGATGCTTGACATCACCGTCATGCTTATCTACATATTCTTTAACTGCTGTCTGTACAGATGCAGAGATAAAGAAATACTGCTGGCGAAGACGAAGCTCCTTACCTGCATAGTGATTATCGTTAGGATAAAGAACTTCAACTATATTACGGGCCATGTTTTCATTTTCAACAGCGGCCTCATAGTTTCCCTTGTCAAACTCATCCAAACGGAATGTATCCTTCGCCTTTGCATCCCATACACGTAATGTATCTACCACATGGTTGTTGTAGCCCACTACAGGTGTATCATAAGGAATAGCGATAACAGACTGATATCCCTTCTGAACGAATCTGAGTCTTCCGTTTTCGTTTACAGACTCAACCCATCCGCCAAACTTTACCTCTTTGGAAAGCTCTGCACGGCGAAGTTCAAAAGGATTGCCGTCCTTCAGCCAGTCATCAGGAACCTCCTTCTGATAACCGTCAACGATCTGCTGCTTGAACATACCGTACTTGTAGCGAATACCGCATCCACATGCCCAATATCCGAGAGTCGCAAGTGAATCAAGGAAACATGCGGCAAGTCGTCCAAGACCGCCGTTTCCAAGTGCCCAGTCAGGCTCCTCATCTTCGATGGAATCAAGATCCAGGTTCAGTTCCTTAAGTGCCTCTTTTATTCCATCACGACATGTCAGGTTGATGATGTTGTTGCCCAATGCTCTACCCATCAGGAATTCCATTGAGAGATAATAAACTCTCTTTGTGTCCTTCTTTTCTGTTATCTTCTGTGTAGCCATCCAGTCATCAATGACTGTATCCTGCACAGCATAGGCAACCGCATGGAACGCTTCCTTTGTACTGAGATCCTTTAATGATCTACGGTAAAGCTTACGGGCACTGTTTTCAACTTCTTTTTTGAATAACTCCTTATCGAACTTCTCCACTATCCTATCCTTCCCCTTTCTTTAAATACCCCATTCACCATGCTGATACAGACATACCCAAACAGTTTTTCCCGAAAGTATACTGTGAACAGTACTTATCTTTGAAAGAAGTTCATGTTTCTATACTTCTCAGCGAAAAGCCTGCGGGGTAACTGCTCCGGTCAGCATTTTCCTTTATATAAGATGAAAAGGTCATAAAGCCCCAAGTCATGATATAAGGTCATGGCTTGGGACTCATGGCCCTTTGCATCAAAAAACTAGAATGAATCTTTTAAAGATTAAATTTTCTCAACGGCGAGTGTCATGTTCTCCCCATTGATATCCCAGGCCTTCTCATATCCCTGAGACATATTGTAAACAATGGTATCTGCCATAACGATACGCATGATTTCTTCCTCATTCTTACGCATGAGGTCAGCCATCTTATCGTTATCCTTTACATATACCCTGATGTGATCCATAACTTCGAAACCTGCTTCCTTACGCATGGTCTGGATCTTTGAAATAATTTCTCTTACAAAGCCCTCTTCGATGAGTTCATCTGTAAGATTGGTATCCAGAACAACTGTAAGTGCATTATCCTCTTCAGTTACAAATCCGCCCTTTTCTGCCACATCGATAAGCAGGTCATCCTTTGTAAGCTGAACCTCTGTATCTCCGTCAACAGTGAACCTGATATAACCGTCTTTCTCAAGATCATCCATGGCAGCTGATCCATCAATCTCTGAAAGGTATGTGCGAATAGCATTAAGATGCTTTCCGTACTTAGGACCAACGGTCTTAAGCTGAGGCTTAAATGTATATGATGTAAACTTTCGAAGATCATCCTGGAAATTTACATTCTTGACATTAAGCTCATCCTCGATGATATCAATATAGAACTGATCAAGTGCAGTCTCTGACTTCACATACATGTTACCGATAGGCTGACGATTCTTAACTGCAGCTGTATTTCTGGCAGCACGGCCAAGAATAACGATCTTCAGAACCTTATCCATGTTCTCCTCGAGATCCTTGTCAATCATAGACTCATCTGCCACAGGGAAGCTGCAGAGATGTACAGACTTCTTGGCTGACTGATCTACTGAACATACAAGATTACGATAGATGGACTCTGTGATGAACGGAACCATCGGAGCTGCTGCCTTGGCAAATGTAACAAGTGTTGTATAAAGAGTCATGTAAGCATTGATCTTATCCTGCTCCATACCCTTAGCCCAGAAACGCTCTCTTGAACGACGAACGTACCAGTTAGACATATCATCGGCGAAATCCTGTAATGCATTAGCCGCCTCAGGAATTCTGAAGTTTGAGAGATTGTCATCTACAGACTTCACTACCGAATTCAGCTTACTGAGAAGCCACTTGTCCATAACAGGAAGCTTGTCATAGGAAAGCTCGTACTTTGTAGGATCAAAGTTATCAATATTTGCATAAAGCACGAAGAATGCATATGTATTCCAAAGTGTAGAAAGGAACTTACGCTGTCCCTCAACTACTGCCTTGTCATGGAATCTGTTAGGAAGCCATGGAGCAGAGTTTGTATAGAAGAACCAGCGGATTGCATCAGCACCGTGCTTCTTGAGTGCATCCATAGGATCAACAGCATTGCCCTTGGACTTACTCATCTTCTGTCCGTTCTCATCCTGTACGTGGCCCAGAACAAGTACATTCTCATAAGGTGCCTTGTTGAAAAGGATAGTACTCTCTGCAAGAAGTGAGTAGAACCAGCCTCTGGTCTGATCTACAGCTTCACAGATAAACTGTGCAGGGAACTGTGCCTCGAAAAGCTCCTTGTTCTCAAACGGATAATGATGCTGTGCATATGGCATAGCACCTGAATCGAACCAGCAGTCGATAACTTCAGGAACTCTCTTCATATCGCCGCCACACTTAGGACACTTGCAGGTGAGCTTATCTACATATGGCTTATGGAGCTCTATGTGCTCATAACCTACATAGTCCGAGCTGTAGCCCTCCTTACCGGAAGCCTTTAACTCTGCAAGAACATCATCGTAGTTATACGCTCTTTCTCTGAGTTCCTGAATAGATCCGATGGCATCCTTCTCGCCACAGTCCTTACATACCCAGATATTAAGCGGTGTTCCCCAATAACGGTTACGTGAGAGACCCCAATCCTGAACATTTTCAATCCATGCGCCAAAACGGCCTGAACCGATAGTCTCCGGATACCACTTGACAGTGTTGTTGTTCCTTACCAGATCATCTTTAACTGCGCTCATCTTGATGAACCATGACTCTCTTGCATAGTAGATAAGCGGAGTATCACATCTCCAGCAGTGTGGATATGAGTGGGTAAACTTAGGTGCATCGAACAGAAGCTTTCTCGCTGAAAGATCCTTTAATACTTCAGGATCACAACTGATAGCGCCTTCAGCGATCTCCTTCTCTGTCGGCTTACATCTCATACCGGCAAAAGGAGTCTCCTTTGTCATGCATCCGCTCTCATCTACGAACTTAACGAGCGGCATATCATGTTCACGTCCAACACGTGCATCATCCTCACCGAATGCAGGAGCCTGATGAACGATACCTGTACCATCTTCAGCAGTAACATATGCATCCGAAACCACATAGTGGGCTCTCTTGTGCTGCTTTGCAGCAACATCCGCAGCGCACTGATAAAGCGGCTCATAGTCGATACCCTCAAGATCTGTTCCCTTATAAGTCTCAAGAACCTCATAAGCCTTCTCGCCTTCTGCGGCAAGCGGTGAAAGAACCTTGTCAAGAAGCGCTGTTGCAAGAATATATGTATAACCGTCTGCTGCCTTAACCTTTGAATACTCAAGATCAGGATTTACGCAGAGTGCGGTATTGGACGGAAGAGTCCATGGTGTTGTTGTCCATGCAAGGAAATAGAAATCCTTATCCTTTGCCTTGAAGCGAACGATAGCTGAGCGCTCATTGAGTTCCTTGTAACCCTGAGCTACTTCGTGGCTTGAAAGAGGAGTTCCGCAACGAGGGCAGTATGGAACTACCTTGAATCCCTCATAGAGAAGACCTTTCTTCCAGATCTCCTTAAGTGCCCACCACTCAGACTCGATAAAGTCATCGTGATACGTAACGTAAGGCTGATCCATATCTGCCCAGAAGCCTACCTTGTAGGAAAAGTCTTCCCACATTCCCTTGTACTTCCAGACATTTTCTTTACATAAATCAATAAAAGGCGCAACCCCGTACTTCTCAATCTGTTCCTTACCATTGATTCCGATCTGTTTCTCAACTTCAAGTTCTACAGGAAGACCGTGTGTATCCCAACCGGCCTTTCTAGGAACCATGGCACCTTTCATAGCATGAAATCTTGGAATCATGTCCTTGAAAGCTCGAGTTTCTACATGTCCGATATGAGGCTTTCCATTTGCGGTTGGAGGACCGTCGTAGAATACGTAAGAAGGATCTCCCTCATGTTCTTTGATAGAATCCTCGAAGATATGATTCTGTCTCCAGAACTCCTCTACCTCATTCTCGCGCTCTACGAAGTTCATGTTTGTATCTACTTTTTTAAACATCAGCGCCTTTTCTCCTTAAAAATCAATTATTAAAGCGTACTAATTATATAAAACTCACCCTATAAAATCAAGCAACCACGGGCATTAAATGACCGTGGTATAACCCGAGGGCATGTCTCATACACCTCTGAATAATGCTGTTTTAGGCTACGGGATCAATGAGCTTCTTAAGCTCTGTCTCCACAGGTTCCGCAAGGGAACCAACGATGATATGAACCGCCGTCTTACTGGGTCTCAGAACACCTCCGACCTTGGCCGTCCTTATCTTCTTTTCATCAACTGCGCCGTACTCTCTGATCCGGGCTTTAAGTCTCGCACCATCATGTGAAACATCAAGCACATTGCCGCATCCCCCCAGACCTTCAAGTATGATCCGGGCCACTTCTTCGGTATCTGCCTTATTATCAAGGGTTATATGGAGTTTCTCATCCTCTTCTATCTTCATAGAAAGTTTGTCTGCATTCTTACGTTTAACAGACTTGTAGATGTTATAGCCGATTATGATAGCCAGTACCGCTACCACAGCAATGATTATCAATATAGTATTTCTATCCATAATGTCTCCTTGGATATCAGACAGCCTGATTTTCGTATTTCTTAAGTTCGGCAACATATCGTTCGCCAAGTTCACTGAGTGGTATCTTCTTTTTCTTTATATACCCGATAGTCATCTTCTCATTTGTATCAAGCTTTACGGTAGTATAGTCATCACCGTTCAGTTCCTGACAGATGATACCTGAGCAGAGAGTATAGCCGTTCAGTCCCACCATAAGATTCAGAGCAGTAGCTCTGTCATCACACTTTATGATCTGCTTGTAATCATATGTACTCAGCACCTCTTCTGCGAAATAGAAGGAATTATGTTCCCCCTGATAGAAACTCAGGCATGGATACGCCTTTAAATCGTCCATGCTTATAAGATCCTTTTTCGCCATAGGATTGTTCTTACTCATAAATACATATATATTACAGTCAAAAAGAGGAATAAACTCAAGCGAATCTTCTCTCAGAATCTTTCCAATGACTTTACTGTTAAAATCATTCAGATATATAACTCCAACCTCTGAGGTCTGATTTTTAACATCATTTATAACTTCAATAGTCTTCGTTTCCTTAACAGCGAATTCATAGGTATCCATACCAAACTCTCTGGCAAGATGAATGAATGCTTCAACGGCAAATGTATAATGCTGCATAGAGACCGCAAATTTCTTTTTACGTGTCCCTACATTTACATATTTATCCTCCATGAGCTGATACTGCTCGACTATTTGTCTTGCATATCCAAGGAACTCTTCGCCCTCTGCGGTTATAACAATTCCGCGGTTGGAACGAAGAAATATCTCTAAACCGATTTCCTTTTCAAGTTCCTTTATAGCCGCAGACAATGATGGCTGAGTGATAAACAAGTGCTTTGCAGCTTCATTCATAGAGCCACAGTCAGCAACAGCGATAACCTGTTTTAACTGCTGTAATGTCATATATTTTCCTCTTGAACATTCACATTATTTTCTGATAGTTGAATAGGTGATAAATCCTGCAGGATCAATCTGAATATTTTCCGCTATCCATATCTCATGTCCGGAGCCAATCAGGTCAGACGGCTTCATAGTCTTAACAGAACCATCAGTGTCGATATATTCGATCACAGCATCCTTGCTGAAACATCCGTCACCGTTATAAACCCTGTCCCCAAAAGATCCATCTTCATTGCGTACATAAAGCTTCATAGTCGCATATGTATACCATGAAAAACCGTTTTCACTTTCAGGCATAATCTGATAACTTCCTGATGATCTTTCAGAAAACTCTGCGAACATATCCGGTCTCTTTACAAGCGCTTCGCGATACAGATATGTTTTATCATCAAGTTTCTCAACAGCTTCATCAGAAGTTTTCTTTGAAACTATACGTGAACCGTTATACGCAAGCTTTGTTCCGTCAGGCGCTGTCGTATCAGCAAGAGCCGCACCGTCTTCCCCGACATAAAAATTGCCCACATGGCTGTCTTTCGCCATGATACCTGTTGTTGTATCAAGATAATAGAACTTGCCGTTATCTATGATCCATCCTGTGGCAATTGCTCCCTTCCTGAAATAATACCATTCTCCTGAATCAGCGCGATACCAGCCGTTATAGGTCTCTATAACCTGTCCGGTAAGTGCATCAGTCTTGCAATAAAGTGCTGTTCCGTCTTCCTGTGTGACCCACTCATCTACGGTTCCGTACTGTCCGGCCTCATAGTTGTAGTCATAGCCATTCAGCGATCCCGTCGATAATTCTTCAGCTCCGGCAGGGAACACAGCCCCTGCGGAAGCCGCCAAAACTGCTGCAGTCATGATTGCCGCAGTCATAAAACCGTTGATAATCTTCATATTTAGCCTCATCAAAGAAGAGTATGTCTCTGCTCCTCTTCGGATTTTGGATTAAGATACTTTGGAGCAACATCAAAGACAGTGATACAACCTGTTTCACCCTTCTTTGACATACGGTCTACAGCTCTTGCGTAAGCAGCAAGAACAGAACCTGTGAACTCAGGGTTTGAATCCAGCTTCAGACTGTACTCGATAAACTCATGCTGCTGTCCGTTGCCGGTAACTCCTGAACGCATAACGAAACCACCGTGTGGAAGAGCTGCATGCTCTTTCTTCATCTCTTCCTCAGAAATAAAGTGGATTGTAACATCATAGTCAGCATAGTAATCCGGCATGGTCTTGATGGTTTCCTCAACCTTTGCAGCATCTGCGCCATCTTCAAGAACCACAAATACCTCTCTCTTGTGCATCTGTCTTGCTGTAAACTCAGGCTGCTGTCCGTTTCTTACAGCATCCATAGCCTCCTCAACAGGTAAAGTGTAAGAACGTGCATCCTTTACACCCGGAACGCGGCGTGCCGCATCACTGTGTCCCTGTGAAACGCCCTTGCCCCAGAATGTATAATGCTTTCCTTCAGGAAGCACAGACTCGGCATATATTCTTGCTATAGAAAACATTCCCGGATCCCAGCCGCATGAAATCATCGCAAGCTTTCCGCCGTTCTTTGCAGACTCATCAACTGCAGCAAAATGCTGTGGAATCCTGGCATGAGTATCAAAACTGTCAATGACATTGAAATACTTTGCGTACTCCGGTGTCTGCTTTGGAAGATCTGTTGCTGAACCTCCGCAGATCATCAGAACATCAATCTGATCCTTGTAGTTTAAAATATTGTCAACTGTATCAACCTTCACACCCTCTGTATTGATCTTTACAGAAGAAGGATCACGTCTTGTAAATACTGCAACAAGCTCCTCATCTTCATTACGCTTGATAGCGCTCTCGATACCACGTGAAAGATTACCGTAACCAAGTAAACCAATTCTAATCATGTTTTTTCTCCTATTGAGTTAATCTATAACACCACGTTACAAAACACGCGAACATTATAACACACAGCCCATCTGTAGCAATATAAAAAAATTTAATGATTTAAGCATCAAAAGTTCGTGCCAATCACCGGTCAGCACCGGCATTCATATACTCAAAGACTGTTTTCTTATTGAGTCTCGCGTCCTGCCTAAGTACACGGCTCAGGCGATCACATTACAGGAGGCATTTTTATCATGAAAAAACCTCGTTCATCGCTCTCCTGAGCTCTTCTTCCGTACATGACGCACTGCCCTGTATCATTTCCTTCTGTCCGCCTCCGCGTCCGTTTACTTCCGCATTAAACGTCTTTGCCATATTTCGGACATCCACAGTCTCAGAGCCAATGACATAATTCCATTCAGAAGCAGTATCTCCCTTGACTTTCACACTGTCTTTCTGCCCGAAGACTCCTATGACGGAAGCTTTGGTGTTCTTCATGAAATAGTCACAGCACTTCCGGAGTTCGACATTATTCATGCCTTCCTCCACATCCACCAGAACTCCGGTAAAATCCTTCATCATCTCCGCCTTCAGGGCATAATACTTCTGATTTATCTCCGCTATACGTCTGTCCTTCTGAAAGCTCTGATCCATTGTCTGTTTTACCGCATCCTTAACCTCTGACGGTGCAACAGAAAGCATATGGGAAAGCTCCAGGAGCTGTTCATGTTTGCCGGCATAGTCAGAAAGGGCATCGGTACCGCAGAAGAGTTCAACACGAACGCCTCCCTTATGCCCGAGAACAGACAGGATCTTGATAGCACCGATCTCACCGGTAGTCATCACATGAGTCCCGCAGCATGCACAGAGATCTGCGCCTCCAAGATCAACCAGTCTCACGTCACCGCTTAATGCCTTTTTCGACCGATAGTCAATATCCTGAAGTTCAGCCTCGTCCGGCCACAGTTCTCTGACCGGTCTGTTTTCAAGTACTACAGCATTGGCTTCCTTTTCTATCTCCATGAGCTGTTCCCATGTGAGTGCACCGTCAAAATCTATGGTCATGACATCGCTCATATGAAAACCGACATTGTTATATCCGTAATGCCTGTGAACAAGTCCTGATACGATATGTTCACCACTGTGATTTCTGGAATTGCGCATTCGCCTTTCCCAGTCTATAACGCAATGATACGTCTTTCCTGTCTCCAGAGCCCTGTCTACGGTATGAAGAATACGAACTATAGCATTACCCTTTTCGTCACAAAGCTTTTCACCGGATTCAGGATCCTTGACAGCTTTTTCCTGAACATCTGTCAACACGGCATCTCCGATAGTACCCTTGTCCGCTTCCTGTCCGCCGCCTTCAGGATAGAATCCGTGAACACTGAGCTCAACAAGATACTTATCGCCGCTTGCTTCACAGGATAAAACTTCAGCATCAAACTCTTTCACGTAAGGTGTCTGATAATATAATGCTTCTTTTTCCAAAACGCTCTCCTTATATCAAACTTCACGGGTTACATACTTCAGCCACTCAAGTTTCTCGCCGCTGAAATAAGGTGAAAGCTTTTCATACACATCCTTATGATAAGCATTTAAAAGTCTGATATCCCGTTCCTCCATGATTGAGAAATCAATGGCATCAAGGTCTATCGGTGCCATTGTTACAATTTCAAATCTGTAGAAGGTTCCGTACTCATTCTCCTGCCATTTTTTTACAAGTGTCAGATTCTCTGTTCTGATTCCATGCTTTCCTTCGATATAAAGTCCCGGCTCGTCAGAAGTCAGATTGCCCTCACAAAGAGGTTCATCCTCCATTCGTCCCTGAAGCTTGCGGAAACGTATTGCATTGGGTCTCTCATGAACATTCAGACAGAAACCGACACCGTGTCCGGTTCCATGATTGAAGTTCATACCTTCCTGCCAAAAAACCTCTCTTGCGGCGAGATCAACCGTTATACCCGAAGAACCTTGAAGGAATTTAACATCAGAAAGTCTCAGGTGCGCCTTAAGCACCATTGTAAAATGCTTACGCTCCTCATCTGTCACAGGCCCCATAGCCATGGTTCTTGTGATATCCGTTGTACCCTCCGGGAACTGTGCTCCGGAATCAACAAGATAAAGTCCGCGTGGCTCAATTTCGGCAAAGCTTTCTGCTGTAGGCGCATAATGAGGCAGTGCCGCATTCGGACCATATGCAGATATCGTAGTGAAGCTTGGCTCAATGTAGCCTTCCTGTGCTTTTCTGAAGTTCT
Source organism: Oribacterium sp. WCC10 (assembly GCF_900113415.1). GTDB lineage: Bacteria > Bacillota > Clostridia > Lachnospirales > Lachnospiraceae > Oribacterium. The sequence goes on from NZ_FOPH01000005.1 coordinate 225,536, forward strand.
CAAGCACTGCTGCCACATTCCATTCGTTGATTTCTTCGGAACCAAGAAGAGTTTTTGCATCCCCGGTAAGCTTTCCGTTTTCATCGAAAGCATGCTTCATGAAATAAATAAACTCCGTTACAGCAACTCCATCCTTGATATGAGCCTTTTTAATATTTTCAATCTCTACAGGATTCTTTCTTGACTTCCATCTTGAGCTGGGAAGCATATCAGAAACAACACTTACAGACTCATCAAGATTGGAGATTGTTCTGTAATTTGTCTTTGCCTTTTCAAGAAGAACCGTAACATTTTTTAAATACTTCACGTCTTCATAAAAACTGTCATAGTCCTTCACATCAACCTTTAAAGAAGAAAGATATGCAGAAACTTCATCATTCAAAGAAGCTTTATTCATGTAGAGTACAGCTCCATCCTCGCATACCATAAGATATGAGAGAAAAACAGGATTGCATGGTATATCATCGCCACGAAGATTTAGTATCCATGCGATATCGTCAAGACTTGTGACGATATGAACCTGTGCATTCTTATCTTTCATGTATTTTCTAAGCTCTGAAAGCTTTTCTTCAGCACTCTTTCCTGTATATTTTTCAGAGAGAATCCAAACCCCTGACGAAGCAAGAGGAGGTCTGTTTTCCCAGATCTTTCCTACCAGATCCTCTTCCGCATATACAAGAGCCTCCTTTTCGTCAAGTCTTCTTCTCAGTGCAGTACCTGTTTCATTATCCACACAGCGCCCGTCAAATCCGAGTCTGCCTGCTGCCGGAGTCTTATCCACAAGATAATCTCTAAGCTCCGGAACTCCCGGCTCTCCCATCTTCATCAGAGTAATGTCTCTTCCTTCAAGCTCCTTCTCGGCCTGAATAAAATATCTGCCATCTGTAAAAAGAGCCGCCGAATCCATAGTCACTACAAGATTACCTTCTCCGGTAAATCCTGAAAGATAACGTATGGCACGGAAGTATTCCCCTACATACTCACTCTGATGAAAATCATCTGTGGGAATCAGATATGTATCTATACCTGCCTGCTTCATCTCTTCACGAAGCATTGAAAGTTGTTTATTCATAAAAATATCCTCCAAAATATGACGTGAGTGTCAAGAATATTTGCCACTCACTGATTAGTGCCAACGCACACATTCGTGCACATGGAGCAGGAATCCTTACAGATTCCTCTGAAACACTCAAAGCCACATGGCTCATTCGATTAAAAAATAAAGGCAGTTGTGCTGCTGAACACCCAAAACTCGGGTACTTTTGCGCCTTGCATCATCATATCAATCCAAAATGTTTCAGTGCCTTGCTTATACCGTCCTTATCTATATCATCGGTGACATAATCCGCAGACTTTTTGGTCTCCTCCACGGCATTACCCATTGCAATACCGACTTTGACCTTCTCCAGCATCTCAAGATCATTCAGACTGTCTCCAAATGCATAAGTATCTTCGAGACTGATTCCGAAATGAACACATAAGCGCTTTATTCCTTCTGCCTTGCTGTACTCAGCTTCAACCACGTCAGCCCCGAAATTCTTTGAAAACATCATGACTTTAAGTTCAGGGAACTCATACTGCAGTTCTCTGCCGCCATCTCTGTCTCCATAGTAGGCCAATGCTCTTGTGGGAAGTTTGAGGAGCTTCTCAGGATCATCAAAATGTCTTTTGAAGTCAACTCCATAGTATCCTGCGTCAAAAGAAAGCACTTTGTCAGGATGACAAAAATAATCTATTTCGTCTATGCGTGCCCCTATAGGCAGCTGTTCCTTCTCACAGAAATCAAGAACTCTTTTCAAAAGCTCTTTATCCATGCATCTGTCCATCAGAACTCTGTCCCTAAGTTCAACCATGGTTCCGTTCATATGAATCAATGCATCGGGGTTCACTTCCCTGAGATACTTTATGGACATCAGATTTTTCATATCCCGCCCGGAGGCAATAGCCACCAGATACCCGTTCTGCTTGAGCATTTCTATGCCGTCCATGGCAGATGGAGTTATCTTCCAGGTATTGTGATCGAGAAGTGTATGATCAAGGTCAAATGCTACCAGCCCTTTATATTTTTTATTATTATCCATAGTCGCTCTTTCTTTGATGTCATAAATGCTCCGCACCAGGTAAATGTCACCATCAGCATTCTCCCGGTTCACGTACGGTATTTACATAAAACACTAATTATCTGTCTGTTTTATTTACAGCTTTTTAAGTTTAGTTTGAATAGAAGTTAATGTCAATTAACTATGGAAACACCGATTAAATCATTGTTTCCATAGAGCCTCCGGCGTCGGAGCACGGATTTCCAGGAAAACCGATGCTCCACATCAAAAATCCGGCAGCCCAAAGGACCACCGGATAATAAAACAACTCACGTATATTCATACTATTTTGCACGTCTCAATACTTCAACACAGCCATTCTGAGACTGCAAAACCCACAGTCCCGGTTTTCTCAGTTCAGCTCTTCGCCTTTCACTACTGTGTCACAGTAAATGCAGCGGTACTGTGCTTTGGAACGATCCACTATCTTAAACACCTGTGGAAGCTCCTGCTCTATAGAAGTAATGCAGCGTGGATTCTTGCACTTAAGCACATTGGTAAGTGTCTCCGGAAGTGATAATGTCTTCTTCTCCACTCTCTTACCGTTTTTTATATAGTTGACCGTTATACCAGGATCAATGTACCCAAGAACATCCAGATCGATATCCAGATCTTCTGATATCTTGACGATATCCTTCTTCCCCATCACATGTGAAGTACAGTTCTGAATGAGAGCCACCTGTGAACCAAGCTTGTTTAAATGAAGATATTTATATACCATCATCGCCTTTCCGGCTGTTATATGATCAAGTACTATACCATTCTCGATTCCATCTACGTTCATCCTGTACCTCCTTACTTATCAAGACCTAAAAGATATAAAATCAGAGCCATTCGCATCTGTTTCCCGCACAATGTCTGATAGAAATATTTAGCTCTCGGATCCTTATCCACAGCAACAGAGATCTCATTTACTCTTGGAAGCGGATGAAGAACAGCCATGTCACTCCTTGCCTTCTGAAGCTTATCCGGTGTAAGAATGTATATGTCTTTCAATCTCAGATAATCCTCTTCATTGAAGAATCTCTCCTTCTGAACACGGGTCATATAGAGTATATCAAGCTTCGGAATGGCATCCTCCAGGGATTTGGTCTCCTCAAACTCAACGCCTGCTTCTTTTAATTTTTCAAGCTCATATTCAGGAATACGAAGTTCCTCCGGAGAAATAAGGATATACTTGTTATCCGGATAACGAAGCATTGCATCTATAAGAGAATGTACAGTACGTCCAAACTTCAGATCACCGCAAAGTCCCAGTGTGAGACCGCTAAGTGAACCTCTTGTTCTTCTTATGGTGAGAAGATCGGCAAGAGTCTGTGTCGGATGGAAATGTCCACCGTCACCGGCATTGATGAAGGGAACAGTTGTGTGCATAGATGCAACAACCGGAGCACCCTCTTTGGGATGACGCATGGCGATAATGTCTACATAGTTAGACATTACGGAAATGGTATCTGCAACAGATTCTCCCTTTGATGCACTTGAACTTGATGCGCCTGCAAACCCGAGAACCTGACCGCCGAGAGCAAGCATTGCAGATTCAAAGCTGAGTCTTGTTCTTGTTGACGGCTCATAAAAAAGTGTAGCAAGCTGCTTATGTGCACATCTGTCCTGATATTTCTCAGGATTCTGCTCTATATCATCTGCGAGATCCATAAGATGATCCAGTTCCTCAACAGAAAGATCCAGAATGTTTATGATACTTCTTGCATTGGTCTGCATGATTTATCTCCTTTCAGTTTCTCCATGACTCGTCTGACGGATTGTCTCTGAACTTAAGAAGCTTTGCCTCATCCTCAGGTTTAATGTAGTTTTCCTGTACGGCAACTTTTACGAGAGTATCAAGATCGCAGAGAGATGTATTTGTAACATTGGCATCCTTGAGTCTGTCGATGCCCTTCTGCATTCCATAAGTGAAGATTGATACGATTCCGAGAACCTCTGCCCCCGCCTCACGAAGAGGGTTTACACAATCAAGTACAGATCCTCCTGTAGAGATAAGATCTTCAATCACAACGACCTTCTCACCCTTTTCAAGACGGCCCTCAATCTGATTCTTACGACCATGATCCTTTGCAGAGCCTCTAACGTACCCCATAGGAAGTCCGAGAATGTCTGCTGCAATTGCGGCATGTGCGATGCCGGCTGTACTTGTTCCCTCAAGGGCTTCAACTTCAGGATAGAGTTCCTTTACCTTATCTGCGATGGCATGTTCGATAAGAGTACGAACTTCCGGATAGCTGAGAACAAGTCTGTTATCACAGTAAATTGGTGACTTGATTCCGGATGCCCATGTAAACGGATCGTCCGGTTTTAAGAATACTGCCTTGATTGACAGAAGTGCCTTTGCGATTTCTTCTTTAGTTGCCATGTTTTTCTCCTTATCAGTGTTTCCTTAGTTTACAAAATCTCTCATCGCTCTTTCATATGCTTCCACAGGGTCTGCCGCAGCTGTGATAGAGCGTCCAACTACAATGTAGTCCGATCCTATTTCCTTTGCCTTTTCAGGTGTGGTAACTCTTGACTGATCGCCCTTTGCATCTCCCGCAAATCTGATTCCCGGAGTTACAGTCATAAATGAAGCCCCTATTTCCTCATGTATGCGTCCTGCCTCAAGAGGTGAACAGACTACGCCATCAAGACCTGCGGCTTTGGCATTGGCAGCATACTTTACAACCACATCAGCGATCGGACGCTCAATGAGAAGTTCATCAGTCATCATTTCCTGGGAAGTAGAAGTGAGCTGTGTGACCGCGATAAGGATAGGTCTTGTTCCATCTTCTCTTGTGAGTCCTTCTACGGCTGCCTGCATCATTTTGATACCTCCGGAAGCATGGACATTGGTCATATCAACTCCAAGATCACGGAGAGACTGCATTCCGCCCTTTACGGTGTTTGGAATGTCGTGAAGCTTCAGGTCAAGGAAAACCTTATGTCCTCTCTTCTTGATCTCTCTAACGATACCCGGTCCCTCTGCATAGAAGAGTTCCATACCGATCTTCACAAAAGGCTTTCTGCCTGTAAACTTATCAAGAAACTCATATGTTTTTTCTGCACTTGGAAAATCCAGCGCGATGATAACATCTTTACCCATCCTCTTATCCTTCCTTCGCACTTATATATTGATTAAAATATTTATGATGTAAGGGTCAAAAACATCAAAACATGCGCTTGAACGATGGTTTGATGCTTTATGTCCTGCCCGAACATTGTCATTCTATACATCCGATGATGTCACTTATTTTCTCTATCTTCAGTTCCGAAAGAACCTCCGGAAGTTCTTCGATGATTTTTTGACATGCAAACGGATCAACGAGATTGGCAGCTCCGACTTCTACCGCACTTGCTCCTGCCATCATCATTTCCACAACATCCTTCGCGCTGGAAACTCCACCCATTCCGATAACAGGTATGTTTACAGCTTTACTTACCTGGTAAACCATTCTGACTGCCACAGGGAAGATTGCAGGGCCGGAAAAACCTCCCATTTTGTTGTGTATCACAGGCTGACGACGCTTGATGTCTATCCTCATACCAAGCAGTGTATTGATAAGCGCAAGTCCGTCTGCCCCTGCCTCCTCTGCCGCTTTGGCTATAGAAACTATATCTGTAACATTGGGACTGAGTTTTATATAGACAGGCTTTTTTGAAACCTTTTTGACTTCTCTTGTAACTTCCGCCACATTCTCGCTGCTGGTTCCGAAAGCCATCCCGCCTCCGTGAACATTCGGGCAGGAAACATTAACCTCAAGTATACCCACTTCCTTAACTTCGCTCATGGCCTCGGCAAGTTTAACGTATTCAGGAATACTGAAACCGGAAATATTGGCGATGAGAGGCTTATGGAAATGCTTTGCAAGCTGAGGTATTTCATCTTTGATGACTACATCCATTCCCGGATTCTGAAGTCCAACCGAGTTGATCATTCCCTGATAGCACTCGGCGATACGTGGAAGTTCATTTCCGTATCTCTCCTCCACAGTAGTTCCCTTAAAGGATATAGACCCCAGCATATCAAGGTCATACAGATCCCAATACTCTTTTCCGAATCCGAAGGTTCCTGAGGCAGGGATCACAGGATTGCTTAATTTGATTCCGGAAAGCTCCGTTGTGATATCTACCATACTATCTCCTCCATCATAAATACCGGTCCATCTTTGCAGACACGCTTAAATCCGTTTTTGGTCTTCTTACTACAGCCCATGCATGCGCCAAATCCGCAGCCCATGCGTGCTTCAAAGCTGAACTGACCATCCTTTACCACATTATAAACTGCCTTGAGCATCGGCTCCGGTCCACAGCAAAGAGCATAATCATGATCTCCGATGATGTCGGTTACAAAGCCTTTGGCACCGTAGCTTCCGTCAACGGTCGCAACATTTACAGGCACACCAAGTTCCTTAAACTCCGCTTCATAGAAAACGTCAGACTTTGTATTGAATCCCAATGCCACATATGGTGTGATTCCCGTCTTCTTTAGTTCCTTTGCAAGAGCATACATCGGAGGGACTCCAACTCCACCTCCTGCAATGACCGGATTCTTTGGTATTCTTCTGAGATCATAGCCATTTCCGAGGCCTGTGAGAGCTTTAATGTAATCTCCCGGCTCCATATAACTCATATCTTCAGTTCCTTCACCCACCACCTTATAGATAAGTGTAAGTCTGTCCTGAGACCAGTCACATACAGATATAGGGCGTCTCAGATAGCGTCCGGGAATTTCAATGTTCACAAACTGTCCCGGTCTTTTGATATCACTTGTATCACCGTCCAATGTCATCCTGAAGATGTCCCCTGTGAGAGGTTCATTGGTCAGTATCTTGAACTCAACATCTTTCATCTAAATCTCCTGACTGTGTTGCTATATCATAAAGTCTGATTTCAGGCATAAAAAAACCAGGCTCAAATAAATGTAAACAATACATTTATCAAGTCTGGAATATTAAACAAACCGTTCATGTCATAAACGGCATTCTTACAATCACTCTTTATGATATTTTTTAAATAAATGAAAAGAACTCGAAATCCGGAAATGAAAATACCAAGGCCTCTCAAGCCACTTCCTTTCATATCCAATGCATTTCCAAGAAGAGTTATCATAGTTCCTCCGTAAAGTGCCGTCCTCAAGTTCCGAAATAATATAGCATAGGAGAAAGTGTTTCGCAAGGATAAATTAGATCCCCATACCACATATCTGTTAAGTAAAAATACATTTCAAACCGGGGAAAAAACAGAGCGGGATGTTGCCCATTTAATAACGTTAAGCTGAGGTTTTAAAAAAACAAAATAGCCCCCTTAGAACCACTTGGAATATTTTTCCTTAACACCTTCGGCAATTCTGAGTTTTTTATCAGAAAAAACTCAGAATTGCCGAGACCTAGTGGTTCTTAGGAGGGCTGTTTTAGATTTTTACCGGAGCGCCCTGCTCGGGCCATATCGTTCCGGTGTTCGCTCCGGCGAACACCTTTTACTTGGCCATCCCCGCCTGCGCTCCGCCGGTCAGGTTCGGCTCTGTATGCCTCACCTGATTCCTTCGGAACCCGAGCTTTGCTCGGGCCATATCGTTCCGGTGTTCGCTGATGCGAACACCTTCACTCATCCCACCCCTCACGAGGCATAATTATCATCATTTCAACAAATCTTTCATCCGGAGCGAGAACTATATCATCTCTGTGTGTCACTCCCGGAAGATCATTTGTATCGGCCAGTTCAAGCTGAATCCAATCAATGGCATTGGCTCTTGCATCTGCCAGAGCCTCTTCCTCTGTTGCGCCTTCACCATAGCACTGGTCAAGATCAAAATACTCTACTCTATAACTTCCATCAGCCTTCTTTCCAAGCTTTGCAGGATAGTAAAATGTCATACCTGTTAATCCTCCTTACCGAACTGCTTACGGAATTTGTGTGGTGTCTCTCCTGTCACTGAGCGGAATATCTTTATGAAGTTTCCGATATTGTGGAAACCGCAGTCCTCTGCGATCTCATATACATGTGTATCAGTATCCCTGAGAAGTCTAGAAGCCTGTTCAACCCTGTAACGATTGATATAATCAAGAGGTGAAACTCCCGTAACACTTCCGAAGAATCTGATAAAATACTGTTCATTCAGCCCTGTAAGCTCTGACAGATGACGTATGTACAGCTTTTCCTTATAGTGGTCACGGATATAATTGATTGAATCCTTAATAGCCCTTACCTGCTTCTCGGCATCCAAATCCTCTTTATCCTGAACCATACCGAAGGATTCAATCAGCGCAATGATATGCAGAAGATCTGCCTTAACCATAAGCTGATCAGAAACCGAACTAAGCTCATACTTTCTCACACTTACCGTATCAGTTGTACCTTTGGTTCCAAACTCGCGATATCTACGCACCATATCATTAAACGATCTCAATATCTGCAGAAAACCGAAATCAGATACAGTTATAAATTCCGAGAATTTTATAGTACCGTCCTTTAATGGATATAGCAAGGATTCATTTACAGGATCGGTTTCTTTTTTAAAACATAGTTCATTCAGATCAACCTTTATGGAATACTCAACTCCCTTATCATCAAGAGATTCAAGCTTTCGAATGACCCCTGCATTGACAATGCAGAAACACTCGTCAGTTATCTCATATTCCTTCAGGTTCAGCATCAGCTTATAATGTCCGTTTTTAAAATATATAATTTCAGGTTCATCGTGCCAATCCAACCCGACGTCAAGCTTCTCGTCCCCGCTGTTGATTGACTCATAGAGTATTGCCGCCATTATTTCCCCATTTCATTAATGTTTTGAGTGTAATGCTACTTTCCCTCACCGATGGCACAAAAAGCCACACGTATGTTTACAATTACACTCATCATTCTATCCCGTCTAATACTATTAATGTCATGATAACATAATTTTTTTCTGTGTTCAAACCTAATTCCGTGCTCTAATTCTTACGAAAATCATTTTTTCACAAATTTCTATATTTTTTTGCAATGTCGCAGCTGTTGCGTTATATTCTTATTATTAAAGTATTGGAGGCCTTATGATTTTAGCTGTTGATTGTGGCAATACACACACAAAGATAGGATGTATAGATGAAGGTATAGTCATTGAACCCGTTGTACGTCTTGAGACCAATAGAAAAAAGACCATGTACGAATATGCATCCGACATTGACCGCATCCTGAGTCTGACCCATTTAAAAGAGAAGAATATCGACGGAGTAATTATCTCCTGCGTTGTTCCCCCTCTTATGGATGTTCTTTACGATGCTTTAAAGCTTGTTACCGGCAAGAATGCTCTTATGGTGGGAGCCGGCGTAAAATCAGGCATACGCATTCAAATTGATGATCCGGGTACAATAGCCGCAAATCTTGTTTCTGCCGCTGTCGGAGCCAAAAATCTTTACTCTCTTCCTGCTATCATAGTAAACATGGGGACCGCAACAACTGTAACTGTTGTCAATGCAGAAGGCGCTTACATAGGTGGCATCATCATGCCGGGTGTGACATTATCAATGGATGCACTCACCAGTGGCACATCCCTTCTTCCCTCAGTCGATCTGGCACCGCCCAAAAAGACCATAAGCACTCAGACCATGGATGCAATGAAGGCCGGAATCATATATGGTTCTGCCGGAGCTTTAGATGGAATCATTGACAGATTCACAGCTGAACTTAAGATCGAGAATCCCAGCATCATAGCCACAGGAGGCATCGCCCATGTCATTACCAAATATACAAAACACAAGATGATACTTGACGAAAACCTTTTGCTCAAGGGACTATGGTATATTTGGTGTCTTAATCAGAACAAACGAAAAAAATAAAACATATTTTGTGCTTAAAACAACTTGGGGGAACGCTGATCTAATCAACGTTCCCCCAAAGGTTTTATGAAGTTATTCCTCTCCCCTGTCATAGGTTCCGAGCTTATCAAGCGCTTCATTCTTCCAACTGTCCCAATTATCATTTCTGATAGCATCACGAATTTCTTCTGTAAGATGATTGTAGAAATACAGATTATGAAGAACGCACATACGCATGCCAAGCATTTCCTTTGCCTTCATAAGATGTCTGATATAAGCTCTTGAATATCCGCCTGTATATGTTCCGTCCGCTCTCTTGCTTCCGGCACATACAGGACACTTACATCCTTCTTCGATAGGTCTTTCGTCGAGCTCATACTTCTGATTGAACAGATTCATCTTACCCTTATGTGTATATACATGACCGTGTCTTCCATTTCTTGAAGGATATACACAGTCAAAGAAATCAATGCCTCTGTCCACAGCCTCAATGATATTGGCAGGTGTTCCTACTCCCATAAGATATGTAGGCTTGTTCTTTGGAAGATGCGGAACAACAACATCAAGAATATGATACATCTGCTCATGTGTTTCTCCAACAGCAAGGCCTCCCACAGCATACCCGTCAAGATCCATCTTACTGATGATATCTGCATGCTGTACTCGAATGTCATCAATAACTCCGCCCTGATTGATTCCAAAAAGAAGCTGTTCTTTGTTAACTGTATCAGGAAGGCTGTTAAGTCTCGCCATTTCTTTCTTACATCTCTCAAGCCATCTGGTTGTTCTTTCAACAGATGGAAGAATATAGTCTCTGTCTGCGAGCGCAGGAGGGCATTCATCAAAGGCCATTGCTATTGTTGACCCGAGATTTGACTGAATCTGCATAGACTCCTCAGGTCCCATAAATATCTTCCGACCGTCGATGTGGCTGCTGAAATACACACCCTCTTCTTTTATCTTACGTCCTGTTCCTGCAAGTGAAAAAACCTGGAATCCGCCTGAGTCTGTAAGTATAGGACGATCCCACTTCATAAACTTGTGAAGTCCGCCAAACTTCTTTATAAGAGTATCACCGGTACGAACATGAAGATGGTAGGTATTGGACAGCTCAACCTGAGTTCCTATGGTATGAAGATCATCTGTTGAAACACCGCCCTTGATGGCGGCAACTGTACCTACATTCATGAACACAGGTGTCTCGATGGAGCCGTGTACCGTCTCCATGTGCGCCGACTTTGCACGGCCGCTGGTTTTTACGATTTCATATTTCATTTTTGAACCTCTATTTCTTAGTTCTGCGAAAGGCACTCCGGGAAAGCAGCCCGGCGCCATGGTAATAAGTACTGCTACTTATACATAATGATGTGAGTGTCAAAAGTATTCGTCACTCACTGATGATGCACAGCACATAATAAAAGACCGACTCCTGAGAGTCGGTCTCTAATTTATAAAAATATTCCAATTACGTCAAGTCCATAGCTTGCTCTGTAATTATTAAAGTTTATTAATTGTTTGCTGCCTTCTTGGCTGCCTTGGCCTGAAGCTTGTCGGCTTTATCTTTTGCGGTCTTATCAGCCTTCCTCTTCTTAGCCCAGTTTGTAAGGTCAAACCAAAGCGGACCTGCAATAGTGATAGATGACCATGCACCGGCTACGATACCAACCATAAGCGGCATAGTAAAATCACGAATGGATGAAACGCCAAAGATGAAAAGTACAATAACCATGATAAAGGTTGTAAGTGATGTATTGATAGAACGTGTAAGTGTCTGTGAAATAGCAGTATTAACACAGGCAGCAACATCCTTCTTCATAGCAGGATCAGCAAGATTCTCTCTGATACGGTCAAATACAACGATGGTAGCGTTGATAGAATAACCTACGATTGTGAGAATACATGCGATAAATGTTGAACCTACCGCCCATTTAAGTCCGGCATAGAAAGCAACTGTAATCAGAACATCGTGTGTAAGCGCAAGAACTGATGCGGATGCAAATTTGATATCCTTAAATCTGATCCAAATGTAGATCAGCATGCAGATGATGGCAATGATAAATGCCCAAACCGCGTCTGCCTTCATCTCATTTGAAACAGCTCCGGAGATATTCTCTGTTGTTATCTTCTCCTCATCAACCGAGAACTCATCAACAAGCTTCTGATACAGTTCCTTACGCTCCTCTGTTGTAAGAGTACGTGTCTTGATAATCACTTCGTTTGTTCCTGAAACCTTAGATGCCTGTACTGATGCATCTCCGCCTGTAACATCCTTAAATATAGGAGATACCTTGGCATCAATATCATCAAGTGAAAGATCTTCATTGAAGGTTACATTTGTCGAAGAACCACCCTGGAAATCGAGATCATAGTTGAAGAGATTTCCGATAGTAGCCTTGTTAGTACCAAGGAATACAAATCCTGCAATGATTACAACTGCTGATACAGTATATGCAATCTTACGGAACTTGATGAAATCAATGATCTTGATCTCTTTACGTATGCCGTAAAGTTTAGGGCTTGTAGCGCCAAACTGTACAAAGCTCCAAAGAAGTGAACGTGTCACAAAAAGAGCTGTGATAAGTGAGATAACGATACCGATGGCAAGTGTTGAAGCAAATCCCTTAACAGTACCTGAACCTCTGAGATAAAGAACCGCTGCAGCGATAAGTGTTGTAACATTACCATCGATGATAGCTGAAAGAGCCTTGCTGTATCCAGCCTTGATAGCCTTCTCTACACTGTTTCCGAGGCCAAGCTCTTCCTTGATACGTGTGAAGATGATGACATTGGCATCAACCGCCATACCGATAGAAAGAATGATACCTGCAATACCGGGAAGTGTAAGAGTAACCTCAAACGCCTGGAGGATAACAAGCTCAAGGCCTGTATACATAACAAGTGCAAGTGATGCTGTAAATCCCGGAAGAAGATACAGTGCTATCATAAACAGCATAACAAGGCCAAGACCTATAGCACCTGCCTTAAGTGATGTTGAAATAGCCTCCTGTCCGAGTGTAGCACCGATAACATTGGAACGAAGCTCAGTGAGCTGAACCGGAAGTGCACCTATACGTATGGTTGACGCAATACGTGTTGCCTCATCATAGTCTGTAAGGCCTGTGATAGACGCCTGTCCGCCGGAAATAGCCTCCTGTACTGTAGGAGCTGAGATAACATTATCATTGTAGATAATGAAAATAGGCTTTCCTACATTGGCTGCAGTAGCTTCTGCGAACTTGGTTGCACCGGACTCGTTGAATATGAGTTCGATAACATATTCATTTGTACCATTGTTGTTTACCATGCCGGCAGTAGCATTCTTTACATCATCTCCTGTGAGAAGGATGTTTCCGTTACTGTCTGCGAACTGCAGTGTACCCGGCTCACCGAGCTCTGCAAGAATCTCATTGGCATCAGTTGCACCGGGAATATCGATATTTATACGATTACTTCCCTCCTGATATACCTGCGCTTCTGTTGAATAGCCCTGCGCCTTTAACTGAAGCTTATAGATTGTATCGGACATCTGTTCCGATGTAGGGTTTGGATCCACTGTCTGATATGTGATGGAAACACCACCGTTCAGATCAAGACCCAGCTTAATGTCTTTGGCACCGTTCACACCCAAAAAACAGAAACCGGCTGTGATAGCCAGCACTAAGAGCAGTGTGAGTGCGCCCTTCAGCTTGTTGTTCATTGGAATATCTTCCTTTGTGTAAATATTTACTGCTTATCACGTCTTATTCTTTATGCTTTACAATTCTGCAAGTGATGAAAACAGCAAACGATATTATAACAAATACGGCTCTTTCTGACAACCGATAAAGGCGCCCCTTCCTGTAGGAAAAGGCGCCGAAACATCAATAAAAACCCTGTTTTGAACGAATCAATCTTCTTTTTTTATAAAAGCGGAAATAATATAGATTATTCCACCAACATATATGGCGATGTCACCGATATTAACTATGAGTGATTTAAGCCCACTTACTCTTATATTAAGGTAATCCGTTACTTTTCCGTTAACTATACGATCAAGAACATTGGATAATGCTCCTCCTATTACGATGGCCATCCCCAGCTTCTTCAACTTATACTGTTTAGGATAAAAGCTTGTCAGATACTGAAGTCCGCCTGCGAGAAATCCAACCGCTGCTATGGAACTGTTCTTCACAAGCTCCGGATATTCTCCCAAACGACCTCTGGAAAATCCCGGATTATGAGCACGCATTATCTTTATATACCCTTTCGTATGCGGCATATCTCTCGGAAAATTGTCCTCAGGTTCTGTATCTATAGCGCTCTTAACCATCTGATCCACTGCACAAATAAGGCCTGCAATTCCAAGTAAATGCAGAAATTCATTACTTAAGTCCCAGAAAAAATGTGTTGTTTTAATATTTCTAAGAATCCCCATAACCCCTCCTTAATCATTGCCGCTTAAAGCCTGACGTCTTCTCCTTCGTACCCTGTTCACATGCCTTTCAAAATCACCACTGTTCAAAAGCTCAGCCAATACATATTGATCAAACATAGGCACAGTGCATGAATAAAAATCAATCTTTCTCTTCAGTTCATCTGCCAGCTCCCCGGGAAGCAGCATATAGCCTATCCTGACTGCAGGTGAAAGCGTCTTTGTGAATGTATTAAGATAAATCACCGTCCGTTCCGGTTCGAGAGAGAATAATGTATCCTCCGATTTTGAAGATGTCGAAAACTCCGAAGCATAGTCATCTTCTATTATAATAGCTCCACGCTTCTCTGCCCAGGCTATATACTCTCTTCTCTTTCCTGCTGTAGCCGTAACACCGCTTGGATAACTGTCAAAGGGGGTAACATGCAGTACATCGGCGGTTGTATTTCTGAGTTCACTTGAATGTATACCCTTAGTACCAAGTTTTAATGCTTCGCAGGTAACGCCATTAGCCTCATAGACCTTTCTTATTTTCTCATATGAAGGGTCTTCCAATGCATACAGCCTTTCTCTTCCAAGCATCTGTACAATCAGGCCGTAAAGATATTCCGAACCAGCGCCAATTATTATCTGATCATTCTTCACATGAATCCCACGGCTTCTCTGCAGATACCTCGAAATACTGTCACGCAAAAATAATGAACCGTCATTTGGTGATTTTTCAAGTATCTTATCACCATGTGTCGACAAAACACGACGCATGGTTCTCGCGAACCCCGAAAACGGAAATGAATCAAGACTTTCTTCATACTTGTCCGTAACTGCATTTTCCGAAAATGCTTCAATATTTCTTTCCTCACCTACAGGAAATGAATCCTCAGACATATAACTTACATAATATCCGCTTCGCTCTTTTGCCTCAATATATCCTTCATCTGCAAGAAGGTCATACGCATGCTCAACAGTTATAACGCTGGTATCGGAGTCCTCCGCCATCATCCTTTTTGAAGGAAGCTTATCTCCGAATTTGTAATCGCCATTAGTGATATGTTCCCTAATATCAGTATATATCCTAAGATATGCAGCAATCTTCCCCTTCATTTCAACCCTTCATATTTGTGATTTGGAGATTTAATGCAACCAGAATCCATCAAAAGAATGCTTCATTAAGCTTTACCAACAGACGAATGTTTTTTGCCATTATCACTTCATAAACATCCCGGTATCAGTCCTGGCTTTCAGCCTCATCGCACTTTTTGTACAATGCTCTGAAATCCGTTGGCGTTATCCCCTTAGCTTCTCTGAATGATTTTGCAAAATAACTCATATCCTGAAAACCACACTCGATAGCGATATCTACTATTTTATCATCCGAAACCTTAAGCAGTTCCGCTGCCTTACGGATACGATAATTCTTAACATATTGAATCGGAGTGGTTCCAAGCATATTGTGAAAACAACGCATGACCTCAGACTCACTTATCTCAGCACTGTCGGCTAAGATCTTTACATTGATATCTTCCCGATAAAACTCATCTATATACGAAAGCATCATTCGGATGCGCTCAGCATCTTTAGCTTCCTTACCTGATATAAGTCTCATATCAGATGTGCTGTGTGATGCAAGCAAAAAAAGCATTTGCGGCAATGTATTTCTGATTTTATTTTCTATATCTTCATCAGAAGAAATACAGTATTCAATACAGCACTCGGCAAGTCTTATGATTTCCTTCTGCCATGGTTCGTCTTTAGAAAGGAAAAGTCCTTTAAGTGCATTGTTTTTTATAATCGGGTCTACGTAACTGTCGTAAAATACATTATTATCACTCCCACCGATTATAGCAGGGTCAAATATCAAAATCCTGATACTGCATTTTCCGGGGGTATCCGTAATTTGTCTGCATGAGTTTAATGCATCACAATTCACAAAATACCCATCGCCTTCACTTAATGTATATCTTTCAGCTTCAACTGATACTTCAACAGATCCTTGAAGCACTATTCCTACTTCAATTTTATCCTGCCAATGCCAGGGAATCTCTACCTGTTCAAGATCATCCTCACAACAAATAAAGGGGAAGTCCTCATTCCCCGTCCAAAGCATCCTCCTGCCTGCACTCAGTTCTTGAACCTGCCCGTGCCAACTATCTCCTGTATCCCCGGATTTGTTAGACATCGCCATGCTATACTCCATATCACTCATGCATAATAGCCGTTTTCTTATATTCCTATCATTAGGGAAACAATAATCAAAGAGTTTCCCTGGATGGATTTTCGATGCGAAGCATCAATTTCCTTTGAGAATCCGTGCCCCGACGCCGGAAGATCTAATAAAGCACTGATATAATCAGTATTTTATTAGTATTTATATCTATACATCTTAACGGCTCATCCATAAATCCATCGTAATGAAATAAAAATGTCAGAATTCAAAGAATTGCTGACAGTATTATCATATCAATTAATTCATAGTAATACAATTGAATATAACAAACCTTTGATTTTATTATCTCTATCGTCTTAGCTCTGTTAACCCTTTGAATTGGATTTCGATATTTAGGGAAACGCTGATTAAAGCGTTTCCCTAGCCGGATTTTCGATGCGCAGCATCAACTTCCTTTGAAAATCCGTGTCCCAATGCCGGAGGCTCTAATAAAGCACTGATATAATCAGTGTTTCCTCAGTATTATTATCAAAAGTCGCCATCCATAATAATCCGATTTTACCGGTGTTTACAAATTAGTCAGAACATATTGCTTACAAATATTTCTATCCCGATTCCTATAAGTATTAGCCCGCCTAAGATGTTAGCCTTACCACTAAGCTTTGTCCCCGCAATTCTGCCTATCTTAAGTCCAAACATACAAATGATGAATGTTGTAACAGCAATAAGACATGAAGTAACAAATGCTTCAGGAGCATGATAATCTGCAATAGTAAAACCAACAGACAATGCATCTATAGAAGTAGCAATCCCCTGCATGATCAGTGTCCCTATAGCAATGTTTGTATTTAAATCTGTTTTATTCTCCTCTGAATCATCCTTCCATGAAAAACCTTCCCAAAGCATTTTACCGCCGATATAGGAAAGTAACAGCAGTGCTATCCACGGTATATATTTTTGAAATGATTGAAAATACAGAACAATAGAATGTATACACCCCCATCCAATAATCGGCATAAGAAACTGAAAAAGTGCAAAACAACCTGCTATACGGGTCATTTCCCGTCTGTTCATACCTGTATTTCTAAGTCCATTTGCCAGTGAAACCGAAAAAGCATCCATAGCAAGACCTATACCAAGAAGCACACCATTTACAATAAAACCAAATATATAAGTCATATAATCTCCATAAAATATTCTTCGAAAGTACAAAAAAAGAGCAGCTATTCATGCCACTCGTTTGTCTGCGATATTATCATGCCTCACTTATCAGTTAGTCAACTATAATCAACATTTATTAATATGTATTCCATTTTATATTTATTGATCTATATTCCATTTAGACTTATTAAACTATGTTATGAACAAAAAAACAACCAGATACAAATCTGATTGTTTAAAAAGCTTCGATATAAAGTTTATGATCATAGATCAAATATCGTGCCTTGAAAACTGCGTACCGAATGCAAATAACTTATTCTCAGTAATCCATCTGTTATCCAGCAACCAAACCACATTGGTCAAACCCTCGACCTATTAGTAACTATCACCTGAATGCTTTACAGCACTTACAGCTTAGCCCTATCTACCTCGTAGTCTTCAAGGGGTCTTACTCTT
>NZ_FOPH01000019.1 GCF_900113415.1 Oribacterium sp. WCC10
GGAGCTTTATCTTTGTCATAATTTATGCCAACCAATAACAACTCACTACCATAGCCCTTAAGTGATTCAGGATAATGCTTCTGCTTTATCTGCTCTATGGCTCCTTCGGCACTCTTATTCCATTTAAGTTCTATAACCAGTGCCGGCAGACCTGAATCATGTTTGGGAAGATAGACTACATCAGCATAACCATCTCCTGAAGGAAGTTCTTCCCACTGAAGATAATTATCCTTATATGTATAATACGCAAGCTTGATCACACTTCGTAGACTGTCTTCCTTGTTGTAATGAAGCGGCGATGTTTCCTCTCTGTGAATCTTCTCTATCTGCGCGGCAACTGCTTCCTCGTTCATATTTATGGTATCTATAAACAGCTGATCACTTTCCCGAAGTCTTTTTGAAGTCTCTTCATGCTCCACATTTCTGATGGCTCGCTGAAACTCGAGACGTATTTCTTCATTTGGAATATGCGCAGTTTTCTTTTCTGAATCGTATGCCAGATATCCCAAATGTATCATCAATGTCAGAACATCGTCCCTTCCTCTAAATGTCACAAGATCATTGGCAAATCCAACGGTATCAACATTGACATCCACACCACCTATGAGCTCCGCTATAGTCTTCGCCATTCCGTTATATGGCTTACTGATATAACTCATGAGCCCTTCTGCCGCAGAGGTTTCTGTCCAATAGGAATCGAAATCGTCATTATATATAGCCTGCATAACTGAATTAGGATTATATATAGCGCCAACATCAGATGATTCATATCCATCATACCATTTTCTCATAAGGTCAAAATCCATACCATGCCTGTCACATAGACTCCTGACCTCACTTTCTGTAAATCCCACATACTCACCAAACCTGCGAGGTTTAACCATGGTATATTCTTTAAAATCCGAAATTGCAGACTGAGACCCGTCTTTTTTTATTGGTAAAATACCAGTTATATATGCCGCAGCAAAAATTTTCGATGTGGTTCCACTACTCTTAAACAGCATCCTTAAAAATCTCAGATACTCTTTTTCTATTTCCGGCACCTCTCTGATAGGAGCATCCCATTCGTCTATTATCATGACAATTTTGCATCCGGTATATTCAACGCAATTTACAAGGGTTTCATCAAATGAAGCACCTGTTTTAATCTCCGGATAAGTACAGGTTATCTCTTCTGCGACATTCTTTTCTATAAAACCAATTAATCCTTCAGCAGAAATTTTCCCAAGAATATTTGTCATGTCAAGATAGATGACATTGTAATTATTTAGAAATGACTCATAGCTTTTATCTTTACTGATCTTATAACCGGAAAATAATCGATGCGAATCACATGATCTGTCATAATATGCACACAACATCTGTGCCGCATACGACTTCCCAAATCTACGAGGTCTGCTGACACATGTCAGTTTATTGTTTGTGTCTATCGTACTATTGATAATACTTATAAGCCCTGTCTTATCCACATAGTCAGTATTCAGTTTTTCCGAAAAACCAGCGTTACCGGGATTAAAATATATTCCCATATGTACAAAGCTCCTCCTGTGATACACATGCAAAATGTCTCACATTTATTTTCATACAAACAAAAGCTACGATACAGGCATATCGAGAATTCTGTAATCTGCCTATATCGTAGCATATTATAATCCTATTAAAAATGTTGTTTTTAAATCACCGAAACGAAAGGTCTCATTATCCTGCCACTTCAAGAAGTGTAATGTCGAAATTCAGCGCCTTACCGGCAAGTCTGTGGTTTCCGTCAAATGTAACTGACTCCTCAGTCTTTTCGATTACAGTAACAGGGAAACGCATTCCCATGTCGTTCATGAGCATGACATTCTGACCGATTTCAAGATTCTCAGCACCCGGAATGTCCGAAATCTTGGAAACCAGAACTTTCTTATCATTGTATTCACCATAAGCATCAGCCGGCTCGATATGGATACTCTTGCTCTCTCCGACTTCCATATCAACAACTGTCTGATCGAATCCGGGAATCATCATGCCGACACCTGCGATAAATGATAACGGCTCATTTCTGTCATATGATGAGTCAAACTTGCTTCCGTCATCGAGAGTTCCTGTATAATGAACACTTACAGACTTGCCTGCATTCTTACCCTCATAAATGATTCGCATCTCATGACTTCCACAGCCGCCGCAACCGCCTCCGCAGCCGCCACATCCTTCTTCACAGTCATCTCCGCAACCACCACAGCTTTCTTCATCATCATGGTGTCCGCATCCACCACAGCCGCCTTCCTCATGATGATGTTCTTCGTGATGGTGATCACAGTTAACGCCCTGAGAAATCAGCTCACCTGCAAGGAACTTTTCGACAACATCATCTGTATTTCCGGATGCTCCGGATATTACCTCAATGCCCATCTCAGCAAGTGCTGCCTGAGCGCCGCCGCCAAGTCCGCCGCATATCAATGTCTCAACCTCTGCATCCTTGAGAACACCTGCAAGTGCCTCATGTCCTGCTGTGCCTGATCCAAGGATCTCATTTGAAACAACCTTTCCATCCTCTACAGTATAAAGCTTAAACTCCTTAGTCTTTCCAAAATGCTGAAATACCTGACCATCCTCATAAGTTACCGCTATCTTCATTTCTTTCCTCCATAGACAAATGAATCAAAAAGCATCCATTTGATTCCTGCTTCATAATCCTGATTTTTCGACAAACGAGCCAATATAGATGAACGTTGTACTCTTCATCTTGAACATCTTACCCATTCACGAAAACCATCCATGAGATGACAGAGGACGCCTTTTCCCGGCTCATAAAACCATTCAAAAACCGCATATATGAAGTCTTTCATCCATGTATGCAGCTTCTAAAGTATAAAGTATATGTCATTTTTTTAAAAGCAAAATCTTCTATATCTGAATCGCCTCAGTTTTTTCATTCTGCCGCTATCCACTCACCCTTCTCCCTCGTTAAATGTGAACCCGGTTCATTTTTTTATTTTTTCACTTATAATCTCAACCCGAAAAACGCCGATAAGATAATTGATAAACCTTGATTGGCGAAATGAGCATACTGCCATCATTCTCGTCTGCCATCCGATGATATAAAAGTCTATGATTTCATATCACGCAGAATGATTTGAGTGCCGGCAGTATTTGTCCCTCTAAAGATATAGTGAACACGCATTTGTGTGCAATGTGCACTGCAAACAGCACATACCCCATTTGGAACTTTACCCTCAAGCTGTCTCCCCAATGACGGCGGAACGGAGTTTTTATGGTTTTTGCCGAGACAAGCCACGAAAAAAATCTTGATGCACTATTATCAGAACATGGTACCGAAAACAGCGATATACAGCTGGTTCTTTTCATCACTTCCGATGTCATAGATGATGTTGCCGATAAAGTGCATGATGCATTTCCATACTCACATGTTATGGGCATACACTCATATATGTTCCGCCAGGGCGAATTCAGAAACAGCGGAACTATTATTATCATGCTCGAAAAAGAGCCGTCTGATTTTCGATATAACTATGGAATTATAGAAAACGTCAGCACCGATCCTGCCAAGAATATCCTCAATATACAAAAGCAGGTAGCCGATATACATCCCGGAATTGAAGATACTATCTGTCTTGAATTCTGTACCGGTGGTGAAGAACGCCTGATGACAACATTAAACTCAGTCATGATGGATTTCGGCATACGGATTTTCGGAGCGACTATTGAATCACTGGAAGATGTAAGCAATAGAACAGTTTATTATGACGGTCTATATTATGATGATGCAAGCATCTATATACTGATAAAGAACCTTTATGGTAAGATAAAAACTTTTTCTCAAAACATATACAAGCATCATAAGAACGGTCAGATGTACATAGCAACAAAAGTTGATAAAGAAAGCCGTTCAATCATCGAACTTGATGGTCGTCCAGCCGTTGAAGTTTATTGTGAAGAGCTTGGAATATCTCCTGATGACATTGAAAAGGCATATCCATACCACCCGCTAAGCAAGTGCATCGGTGAAGATAACTATCTCGTTTCCATAAGAGGCCACACCGATGGAGGTAGTTTACAGCTATGTAAACAGATAAATCAGAATGACCTTCTGTATATTTCAGATCTTGATGATTACGAAAACATAATTAATGATCATTTCACTCGTCTGAAGGAACTTATACCACATGCCGCAAGCATACTTTCCATAGACTGCATTTACAGATATTTGCTATTCAAGCAGGAAGGTACCCTTGACTGGTATGCAAAAATGCTGGACAACTCTGGACTTAACACACTTGGTATCATAGGCGCCGGAGAACAGTACGGCTTCCAGCACTCCAATCAGACCATGATCACTGCGATATTTGAGCATTATCCTCATAAAGTCGATGAGTCAAATGAAAGCGCCCTTATATCAAACGATGCTGCCTGTGATCTCGGTACCGTCAATGCTCTTTCTTCGGAGATCAGACAGGAGGAGCGAAAGCAGTTAAAAGAAACACTGAATGCAAGAATCTATCCTATTGACTTCATGCTTCATTATGTCATGAAGACTAAGGACAACATAGTTCAGAGAGAAACCTACGTACTTAAAGGGCTTTTGACTATTCAACGAAGGCTCAGTCAGATCCTTGAAAACAATGACCCGGAAGAGATCCATGCATACGCCGAAAGGATACTGGTCGGAAGTCATCTTATGGCAGATCGTCTCGCGGCCATTAACCTTCAGATTGAAGACATCGGCAACATGCTTGACCAGACGGAGTATCTTTTAAATGACGTGGTCTATATAGACGGTCTAACTGGTCTTCTCAACCGTGCTTTTTTCAATATAGAAGGGAATGAATTATTTAATGATTCCCGGAAGAAGCAGGGAATGTCCATGGCCTTTTTTGATATTGATGATTTTAAACACTTCAACACCGATTTCGGCCATGATTTCGGAGATGAAGTTCTGAAACAGCTTTCTCAGGAGCTTAAAGGCTCTTTCAGAGAGGACTCAGAGATACACCTTATCCGCATGGGCGGTGACGAGTTCATGGTTCTGAACCCGTCGGTTATACCATACGATATCTTTGTAAAACGAATGAATCTGGTCAGGGAACGTGTTTCCAACATGAATATCAGCTATAACGGTAATATTGCCGGTCTCACTATAAGCATCGGAATGGCAGATGCCGGAAGCGAAGATATAAATTCCATGTGGAATCTTTACCGGAGTGCCGATTCACGTCTCTACGAGGCAAAAAATGCCGGAAAGAATCAGATCAAAGCTTATAGTATGTAAATGTTCCTTCCGCAAATGTCTCGCCATTGTCATCTGTTACTTTTACACGAAGTACTGTAACTGCGCCGCCGTTCCTTACAAGTTCGGCGGTGCCGTACAAATATCTCGTCGTCTTGCTTGTCAGAAAATGAAAATCACTGTCAAGAGTGGTTACTTTGTCAGCATATCTTCTGGCATTGGCTCCTCCTGTGGAATCCGCTATGGTGAACAGCATTCCTCCGTGTATGTGCCCGCTTCCGTTCATATGCATCGGTAATACCTCAACCTTCGAACATATCGACCCATCTCTTGTATTTTCTTCAAACTCAATCCTGCAGGTCTCTACAAAACGACTGCGGTTGTAATAATCAATTATCTCTTTTCCTGTCATATCTATCCTCACTTTATGAAATATCTGTAACATAATGACATTCATCAGAAGCAGGATTTTTAAGACCCTCTGGCTCACTTAAATTGCTGCTCCATGATACTTATGTTGTATTTTTCAATTATACACTTGTTCTTTTTAAAGTCTAAGTGTTATTATAAGGCGTTAAACTAAACTACTTTTTTCAGGAGCATTTAATGATCGGTTTTTTTGACGCAGAATTCAATTCTCTGAAACAGGCAGACGGCAGTTTTGATTACAGCCTCATAGACATTGCTGTCATACCTTGCAAAAGTAAAAAATCCATACCTACAAAAAAACCTTTTCAGTCCTTTTCGCGACCGGAAAAGAACGGAGGAAAGGTCTACCGGCATATACAGCAGCTCACAAACATTCCCCAGTCGGTTATAGATAAGGCTGACAGCTTTCCTGTAGTGTACAGAGCATTCCGTGATTACATTATACGAAACAATATCACCAGGATTTTCACCTGGGGCGGAAGCGACGTTCCCATGATGCGATGGAACTGTGAATTTTACAGGATTCCGATGGAGGAACGTGACATTCTCAGCATGTTCGTTGACATAGCACCGGAGATATGTAGTAAACTAGGTACAAAGGCAGTAACATCTCTGGAGAACGCATCATACATTTGCTGCTGCCCGTCCCGTGACAGGCACAATGCTTTAGACGATGCAAGATCCCTCTATGAGATAGTGAACAAAACCGAGCTTAAGCAGTTCAGCTACAAGCGTTCAAGGGAATTTCATGAATTTGAAGGTCACCGCAATGACTTCATTACCGCAAAACAGCTCATGGAGAGTCTCAGAGTTCACGGAACAGACCTGAAAGATCTTTTGGATCGGATAAACAAGGGAGAAAAGTTCCCTTCATTTTTCGAGTATATCGATCAAAAGGAGACTATAACATGTTAAAAGATGCTCTGTTTACTTATCTTATAGTGATAAATGTTCTTGCCTTTATCATGTATGGAATCGATAAAATAAAAGCAGTCAAAGGAGCATGGCGCATTTCCGAATCTTTTCTCATCACACTTGCCGCTCTTGGCGGAGGTGCCGGTGCACTGGCAGGCATGAGAGCCTGGCATCACAAAACCAGAAAGTGGAAATTCAAGATTCTGGTGCCATTGTTCCTTGTGATATGGACTGCGGGTTTATTGGTTGTAACAGGAAATTGGAGGTAACATGACAGATAAGATCACTATGTCAGCAGACAAAGCATTGAAACGCCTTAAGGAAGGCAATAAAAGATACATGGAGACAGGTCTCAGCAACGGAGATGTATCACCTGCCATAAGACTTAAGACTTCAGGTCACGGTCAGGAACCTTTTGCGGTAGTTGTCACCTGTTCTGATGCCAGAGTTCTGCCTGAGACCATCTTCTCTACAGGAATCGGTGAACTTTTCGTTATCAGAGTTGCCGGCAATGTCATCGATGATCACCAGCTCGGCAGCATTGAGTATGCCGCAAGTCATCTTGGAGTAAAGCTCATTGTCATCATGGGACATACAAACTGCGGTGCCATCGGTGCAGCTTATCATCCTGACGATGATAACAAATACATCAGATTTATCCTGCATGAGATCCGTTCAGCCATCGGGAATGAAACAGATCCCGAAAAGGCCTGTATCCTGAATGTAAAACACAGCATTGAAGCGGTTGAAGAAAGTCTCGAGATTCAAAAAGAAGAACATGAACACAGCCTCAAGGTAGTCGGTGCTGTCTATCACATCGATACCGGAGAAGTTGATTTTCTTTGAATTTAACTGATTGGTTCCATGCAAAATATGACGCGAGTGTCAAAAGTATTGCACACGTATGATGCGCAGCACGCACACATTCGTGTGCAGGCGGTTAAAAGTGCCAAATCAACGTGCAAGCACGTGATTTGGCACTTTTGACCCTTACATCATATTTTCATACAGCCCTTTTCTTACCTGCAAAGAGCATATCTCTGTTTATCTCAGTATAGAAAAGGTCACGAAGCTGCTCATTACTGCACCCCATACCCTTCACCCACATGAGCTTTGTGATGGTTGCTTCCAGTGTCATATCGTAGGCTTCTATCATATGGAAGTCATGTTTCACCTTACGTCCCACTTCATACACTGTCATGTTGCTGCCTTCATTTGCAACCTGTGTTGTCATTACCACAAGCTTGTCGGTATCACGCCATCTGTCCATTTCCTTGTAAAATGTCTCCATGAGAGTTTCCGGAATACCACCTACTCCGAAGCTTTCCAGAACTATCACGTCGTAATTTGCAAATATATAGCTGAGCACATCGCTCTTCATTCCCGGAAAAAGTTTAAGCAGGCAGATTCTGTCAGACATATCATAATAGAACCTGACCGTCTTACCTGTCTTCGTCTCTTTTATGTACCTTATCAGCATATTGTCCTGAATGACTGCAAGATAAGGGAAGTTAATGCTGGAGAAAGCATTGTAACTTTTGGCCCTGTCCTTCTTTGCTCTCGTTCCGCAGATAACCTTGCCATCAAACACGATGCATACGTTCTGAGATTCCTCGTCTGCCGCATAAATGAATGAATCCAGAAGATTTGTTTTGGCATCCGTTATCTCTCTGTTGATCGGCTTTTGTGAACCCGTGATAACTATAGGCTTTTCGGAATCCTGAATCATATAGCTCAGAGCCGCCGCTGTGTAGGCAAGAGTATCCGTTCCGTGACAAATGACAAACCCATCAAAATTGTCATAGTTATCCTCTATCGCCTTCACTATCTTCTTCCAATACTCGGGGGTCATGTTTGTACTGTCAATATTCATTACCTGAGTGACTTCAACATCACAAACATTCTTAACCGCCGGAATGTAGGCAAGAACATCTTCTGCCGTAAGTCCCGGAGTGAGACCATCCTCAGTCTGCTTACATGCGATAGTTCCGCCGGTTCCAATCATCAGTATTTTTCGCATTTGTTTTCTCCTTGTATATGGAAATAATTCTGCTCAACATTATACATAAGCAGTTTTACATAAACAACAAAGATGGTACATTATGACTCTTTTTATCAAATAACCATAAGACGTGAGTGTCAAAAGTATTTGCCACTCACTAATGATGCGCAGCATGTGACTGTTTATTTTTGGGTTGCCGGTGCCGGCAGCTGTGCCAGCACAACTGCCGTGAAAACTATGATGCACCCCAGCATCTCCTTCAATGTCATACTTTCATGCAATATGAGCCAGCCGAAGAAAACTGCAAAAACAGATTCCATACTCATGATAAGCGGTGCGATGACAGGATCCGTGTTTCGCTGTGCCATTATCTGAAGAGTAAATGCAACACCGCTCGAAAGAACTCCGGCATAAAGAATTGTTATTTTAGCCGCCCAAATGGATGAAATCGATGGTGTCTCGAACAAAAATGTGAGAACCAGTGATATAAGTCCTGCCACAAGAAACTGTACACATGAGATCATTATTCCATCCGTATATCCCGTTGAAAAATGGTCTATAACCATGATATGTACCGAAAATGAAAAAGCACACAGGAGACACAGAAAGTCTCCTTTGCCTATGGAGAAGCCCTCTTTGATGCACAGAAGATAAAAACCGGCCATTGCTATAAATACATAAACCCAGATAATCTTTGCTACCTTTTTGCCGAGTAATATACCAAGAATCGGTACGATCACAATGTAAAGAGCGGTTATAAATCCGGCCTTTCCTGCAGTTGTGGTGCTTATACCCACCTGCTGAAAATTACTTGCCACTGACAGAACCATACCACAGAATATACCGCCGATAACTGAGTTTTTATTGAGAAGATCCCGCTCACCTGCAGTAAGAGGGTGATATCTGTTTCGTCTTTTTCTGAAGAAAAGTGTGACAGGAACCAGAACCAAAAATCCGATAAAGCTTCTCACCATGGTGTAGGTGAAGGGACCTACATAGTCCATTCCCGCACTTTGTGCCACGAAGGCCGATCCCCAGATAAGTGAGGCGATCAGAAGCATTAAATTTCCCTGAAAATGTTTACTCATAGATGTCTCCGATGTTATGTCAATCTTTCAAACGTTCAGTGTATCATAACATGAAGACGAAGATGAATTAAGTATATTTTTATTATTGGTGGTATTTACAATATACATACAAAAATGTACGATGAAATTCCTTAATATACTTATACTATATAAGTGTCATAAGGCTGTCTCACATGGATCACGTAAGGACGCTTTTTGCAGCCTGGAAGTGCGGAATGTGGAAGGGCGCTGATGATCCAGTGGATCATCGCTTAGCGCCGACCGAAGTGGAACGTAGACGCGAGAGCGTATGGCGCGAAGCGGTCCGATATCGGCTTTTACCTCTCACTGATGACATCGAGAACAATGTTTTAATATTTGATGATGTAAGGGTCAAAAGTACCAAATCACGTGCTTGCACGTTGATTTGAGACTTTATGACCCGCCCGAACACGAATAACGTAGTCGTTTTGCATAGCAAAAGGACGTGAGTTATGAGTGTTCAGCAGCACATTGCACACGAATGTGTGCATGCTGCGCATCATCAGTGAGTGGCAAATACTTTTGACACTCACGTCATTTGATGATGTAAGGAAAATAAATATATGGCTATATATCAGCTTGATGAAAAGAAAATATGGTTTCCGATGCCATCGGAGGCAGAGGATGACGGATTACTCGCTGTAGGAGGAGATCTTTCATTAGACAGACTTATCCTTGCATATACTCATGGAATATTTCCGTGGTTCAACCCCGGTGAAGAGATACTCTGGTGGTGCCCGCATAAGCGATATATCATACGTCCAAGTGAGATACACATTTCCCATTCTATGAGGAAATTTATACGTCATCATGATGTAAACATTAAACTGAACCGGGATTTCGGAGATACCATGCACAGATGCAGGCTTCAGCGCGAGTTCAAAGAAGGCACCTGGATATCCGATGAAATGGAGGAAGCCTACGGGCGATTATTCAAGGCCGGATATGCCATGAGCGTTGAATCCTTTATAGATGGTGAACTTGCCGGAGGACTGTACGGAGTCTCCATAGGAAAATGTTTCTTTGGTGAAAGTATGTTCAGTGCGAAGGAAAACGGCTCCAAGCTTGCACTGATATTCCTTGCAATGTTGATGGAAGAAAATGGATTTAATATGATTGACTGCCAGTTCCACACAGACCATCTTGAGAGCATGGGCGGCTGTTACATAAGCTATGAGGAGTATGACAGGCTCCTGGCTGAAGGAATAGACTGGAGATGATGCGCGGCACACTCTTTCGTATGCTCTAAAGTGAGGTTTTCAGGGATTCCTTAGAGTCTCCGGCGTCGGGATCCGGATTTTCAAAGGAAGTTGATGCTTTCCATGACTTTTTTACTTTTCCTTCATCACTTCAGATTTTCCCGGAACTCTTCTATCATCTTTTTCTGATAGTTTCCTTCATAGGCATCTTCAAGGAACTTTTCCAAAGCTTCATCCTTAAGCCTTTTCCATGACTTATTTTCATGATTTACAAGAATCGGATAAAAGGAAACCTCATTCTCAGCCGCTGCGGCTTCATCTCCCGGTGCATCTCCGCACATAAGCACATCCTTTGTTTCAAAGCCTTTCTTCAGTATCTCACCGATACAAAATGCCTTACTTCCCATATCCTGGGTACAAAGAATGTCTACATATGGAAGCAGTCCGAATCTTTCCCACTCAGCCACGACAGCCTCACGATTGGCACTGGAAACCACAGCTATATCGCATCTTTCATGGATCTTCTCAAAAGCCTCCTTCACTCCTTCAAAGGGTTTTATCTCTTCCTTTGGAAGATTACCGATGGAAACATTGACAGCCTTGCTCCAGTTGAGGGCCTTTCTGAAAATGTCATCTTCTGTCATCATTTTCTGAACAGCAGAGTTTGACAACTCCGGAGCTTCTTCAGCCCAGGTCTTAAGCGCCTTGATTCCATCGATTGGACGATACTTTTCATTAATCTCACAAAGCATCATGGCAAGTCCCTTGAATCTGTTGATACCTCTGGTCATTGAATAAAGGTTTATCTCATTCCAACGTTCCAGAATCTCAGATTCCCACTGACTAAGTTCCCATTCCTTAACCATACACGGACCGAAACATCTGATATGTTTGATGTTCATGGTATCCATGGCACAGCCGTCAGAATCTATGCAAACAATTTTTTTATTCTTTTTGCTATATTCATCAAATTTTGACATTACAAGCTCCATCTATATCTATATTCACATTCCAATACTCTAATGATGGCCCGGATTTTCAAAGGAAATTGATGCTTCCCATCGAAAAACCGGCCGGGGAAACGCTTTGATCAGCGTTTCCCTGTATATGACTGTACGTCTCTGGCAGTTTACAGTCTGGTATCCCATCTTCCGCAGAATACACTATCGTCCGCTTTGCCCTTAAACTCACTCCTGCCTGTAATCTTCTCTATCGCTGCCTTTATATGCTCTCTCCTCGGCGCATAGGCATTGATGAATGTATGAAGCTGAGGCACATCGATGAGATGATTTGTATAGTTAAGGCTCATTCCGATGGTTGGGATTTCCTCGTTGTACCACGGAAGCTCGCAGCTGTGGTTTACACTCCAGCGTACACGCACATTATTCTCCTGTGCGTATCCCTTAACATTGATCACAACCAGCGCAAGATCGTGATTCTTTATGAACTCCTCACGCTTCTGATGGTTGAGCATTTTTACGAAATTCATAGGAGAGATGCCATTATCAAGCTCCAGCTCAAAGTAGTTCGGACAGACATCCACTTCGAATCCGGCATCCGAAAGCTCATCAATCACCATCTGCTTCACAGGATCCTTCCTGTAACCGAGAGTTGTCGGCGTTGACCCTACATATACAAGGAAAACCCGCTTCTTCTCAGAAGGATTTACAGGCAGATATCCTCTCGTATCCTTTACAAGGGTAATGCAGCTGTCCGCAGCCTCTCTCGCAAACTTCTGATGTTCTTCACAACCGATGCAGGAAAGCGCTGACTTCTCCGGAAAGTTTCTGCCTGGAACTTCCATATTGAGATGAGCCTTCATTCCAAGAATTCTTGTAACAGCATCATTCAGTCTCTCATCGGTAAGCCTTTTCTCCTCATATGCTTTCTTTATGAAACCAATGTCTTCTTCCACATCATTTGCAAAAAGGAACATATCACATCCGGCGATGATCGCTCCCGGAACTGCATCGCATCTCCTGCTTGTGGCACTCATTCCAACCATATGAGAAGCGTCGGTAATGATGACTCCGTTAAATCCCATGTCCTCTCTCAGAAGATCTGTGAGAAGTTCAGGTGAAAGAGTTGCCGGCTTTATGTCCTTATCCTCGATTCCCGGTCGAAGCTTTCTTGTCATCTCAGGAAGCGCGATATGTCCAACCATGATGGTTTCGAGCCCTTCATTAATGAGAGTTCTGTAAATATAGCCGAAGTTCTTTTCCCATTCCTCTACTGAAAGGTTGTTGACTCCAAGTGCCAGATGCTGGTCCAACTCCTCCACACCATCTCCCGGAAAATGCTTTGCAGTACAGGCCATATCCGGA
The DNA here is from genome assembly GCF_900113415.1 of Oribacterium sp. WCC10. Lineage (GTDB taxonomy): Bacteria > Bacillota > Clostridia > Lachnospirales > Lachnospiraceae > Oribacterium. The sequence goes on from NZ_FOPH01000019.1 coordinate 13,209, forward strand.
TTTGCATCCTTCACTCCCTTTATGTAGGCTCTTGCATTGGCAAGAACCACCTCAGGATCGGATCCGAAGCTTCTTGTATTTACAATGGTATTTCTCCAGTTTTTATATACATCAACTACGGGATTAAACATCCAGTTACACCCCACAGCAGATGCTTCCTTTCCTGCCACATATCCCAGGTGGTAGGCATTATCAGTGCCCTCACCTGCACCGCACTCGGCAGCTGTCGCTACGAATGTTCCTTCAGGCGCAGCACCGATTCCGCCGTCATCACAGTTTGCCGCGATGAAAAGAGGGAATTTACTGTTCATCTGAAAAACCCTGTTCTGCTCGAATGCCGCTTCAGCATTTCCGCCCTGCCAGCGATGACCACCCTGATTGTACTTCGAAAGGTCTCCCTTTATCTTCCCCTCATCCATGCCGGGAGTTGCCTTAAGAAGGACAAAAAGCTGTCCTATCTTTTCATCAAGAGTCATGCCCTTAAGGGTATCCATAACCCACTTTATCTTTTCATCACTTAAGTAAAACGGCTTTGCCTTTAAATCTACCATGTAAACTTCCTGCTTCCTTTCTATCTATATGCCTTCAGGCTATCTGTCTGTTCTTTGCCTTGATGGCTGCGATCTCTTCCTGTATCTCCTGCATCTTCTCCTTGGTCAGAGGGTAATGCTTCATTGCGATGATATTACAGATAAGTCCGATGAGAACCAAACCATACATTCCAACCATTCCCACGATGAAGATTCCTGTGCTGTACTCTGTATTTGCATCAGGCAGTGCCTGAGTGAATCCGATGGCTGCACACATAAGACCAACCACAGTTGCTGAAAGTGAGGAAACCAGCTTATCGATAAAACTGAAAAGTGTTCCGATCATTCCCGGTACATACTTTCCGCTTCTGTAAACCTCATAGTCCGCACAATCCGCTGTCATGGTAATGACTACATTGGTGTTAACATTATTGAAACTTCCATACAGGACAGTAAGTACCATGAACACAACTGTAAAGAATGACCATCCTGTGAATACGCCGTCACCCGGAAGACTGAGAGTCTTTGGATCACCGAATATGAAGAGTAGTATCAAACCTGCACAGCAAATGATTCCACCCCATGAAGATACTTCGATTGACTTTTTCTGTCCCATTTTTGCAGCTATGAAACCTGCTATAAAAATCATGAACACAATGTTGGGAACCAGCGTGTAAACATTTAACATACCTGAAACTGCCGCATTCCCGCAGACGATGGCATATACAATCATAGTCACCGTTGCATCACTCTTGGCCTGGGTTGCAAGCTTATCGGTTGAAGCCGCAATCACAAGCATCTGAATCGCACGGTTGTTTTTGAGAATTTCCCAATAGTCCTTAAAAGATGTCTTGAAACTTTCTCCTGTTCCATAGAATTCTGTTCTGTCTTTTTCGATGAGAGAAATGATGACCACAACAGAAAGGATGGCAGAAGCGATGCTGCATATCAGCCACTGCTCACTGAAAAAACCTGTATCGAACTGGAAATTATGCTTTCTCAAAAGATAAGTGTAGGATAAATACGGTAAAACCGAAAATGTAACAACAGAACCTATTCCTGTGAAAACAGCAAGCATCGGACGTTGCTTCGGATCATTGGTAAGACAGGTCTGTGCTGACTTTGTAACAACACACTGAAGGGTGTATCCTACGATATAGATAGCATAGATTACGATAAACCCGATAAATCTGAGGGACTCTGCTAGTGTAGGTGTAACAAAAAACATTACTGCACTTGTTATCGCCATGATGATCTGTCCTATAACGATAAAAGGCCTGTTTTTTCCAAATCTGCCATTGGTTTTATCAACCACAAATCCGATAAACGGATCCGTTATGCCGTCCCATATTCTCATAGAAGTCACCAGAGAAGATGCCATAACAACTCCGACTCCCACAAAACCGGTCAGGAAATATGAGATAAATGTCATCTCCCAGAGATACAGGTTCGTGGCCACGTTATTAAGCGAAAATCCAAACAATTGCCAAACTTTTGCTCGGTGAATAGCACCGGTCTGTTTTTCCATTTCTTTTATTCCTCCAAGGGCGTTTACCCGATGATTTTTTACCCGATCTGTTTCCTTCTCTTCATGATAACCTAGGGAATAACTGTTATATCAGTGTTTCCATACTCCATTTCCGCGGATTTAATGGACAACGCTATACCTGAAATCACAAATCTTATTTGGGTCTCTTGATTATGTTTCTATTATAGAAAAACCCGGGGTTATCTCTAGCATTTTATTTGGTTGTATAAGCACGTTTTTATGCTATAATCCAATTTATAGTGTTTTTGTGCGCTTTTAGATTATTTTTGTGCTAGGTGTTTATATGACTGTAGATCTTATTACCATTTACAAAGAAATCCTCTCTGCCCAGGGCATACAATTCCGGTTATTGCAGAAAGATGGGAATGAATTGGAAAAAACTGATTATGGATTCAGACAACGACTGTTTAAAGACTATGACTACGGTGATTACTTTCAGATGCTCCTGCGCAATTCTGCCGAAATAAAACTCTACTTTTACAGAGATGATTTTCTGCTTAATTACTGCTTTTTTGAGTTTCCGGAAGATCTTAAGGAACAGTATGATGCCGAGTATGCTTTGATCGGACCTGTTATATTCGGTTTTGTCCCTGATTCAGAGATTACGAAGATTATGAAAGAACACAGATTACCGGTTGCTCTCACAAAGGACTTTTCCGAGTTTTATAACAGAGTTCCATCATTGCCTACGCACGACTTCTGGGTGTCTCTTGTCACTCCATTGATAAAAACTCTTTTCGGAAATTACAACGATTACAGATTCATAGATCTCTATGACAGTATGAACAACACTGAACAGGACATGACCATCGATCTCAATGCCTTTGATAACAGCACCTCCTTTGAAGCCATCGCTGACAGATATGATGCAGAAGACAGGGTTCTTGATGCGGTTGCCATGGGCAATGTTAACGATGCAATCTCCAGCTACAGACTTTTCAGACAGTTTAACATTGCTCCGAGAACTCCGAATGAAGTGCGGAATTACAAGAACTGGATGATCATTCTTAATACGAAGCTTAGGGTAGCTGTGCGGCGGGCCAAAGTCCATCCTTACTACATTGATGAGCTGTCCAGAAGTTTTGCTATCAATATTGAAAACACCAACAACGTCATTCAGCTTCAAAACCTTGCTACCACAATGCTGAGAAAGTATTCCATGCTGGTAAACAACCACTCCACCAAAGATTATTCCGCCCTGATTGCCAAATGTACCGATCGGATAAATCTTCTTTATCAGGAAAAGCTTTCTCTTGAGATTCTGGCCTCCTTTTGTAATGTCACTCCCGGATATCTATCGGCACAGTTTCACAAGGAAACCGGCATGACACTTACGGATTACATTCATTCTATCCGTATAAGAAGAGCCACCATGCTGCTGAATTCTACCGACAACACCATACAGGACATCGCCGAACAATGCGGATTTCCGGATTCCAATTATTTCACGAGAATATTTAAGAAGGTTAAAGGTATTTCTCCAAATGAATACAGAAAAAAAATCAGCAGAAACTGAAATCCAGTTTCTGTTGATTGAAATTTCATGAGCATTAAAATTATTTATATATAATGAGACAATACGGATTGCTTCGCACTTCGTGCTCTCGCAATCCTGCAAAACATTCGTAATCCATGGGACCCCTTCCTCAATGGTTTTCTTTTCGATAAAGAAACGCTTCGCGCCTTGCGCTCTCGCGTTTCCACCGCATTCCGCACTTTCAGTCCGCTGTTGCGTACTTTCGTGCTCCATTTGGGGCATATCATGAAAAGCGACTTCTCCTTTTATGCAAGCATACGAAGAAGTCGCTTTTATGATATTTTTATCTCATATGATAAACCTCATTTCCCGGTATCATCGGGTACTTCTTTGCCTGGGCCATCTCAGTGACCGTCACAAGCTGGAAGCCTTTTTCCTTAAGAGCCGGAATGAGTCGTTCGGCCGCCTCTGCAGTTTCCTCATAAGTATCATGCATCAGTACGATATCTCCGTCCTGAGCCTTCTCCATAACTACATTAAAGGTATTGTCCGGATCTTTGGTTGAGTAATCTAACGGATCAATCGACCAGATAATCATAGGAAGACCAAGATTTCCTACAGCTGATGCTATATCTCCCGAACGGTTTCCACCTGGCGGTCTGAATACTGTTGGCGCCACCTTAACGGTTTCTTCAACCATGTAGTCGCACTTTCTTATAACAGAACGAATATCCTCAACAGGAATAGAATCAAGATAATCATGAGTGTAAGTATGATTGCCCAGCTCACATCCAAGCTCTACCATTCTCTTTACACAGTTATTATTATCGCCTACAACACGGCTTCCCTGCATGAAAAATGTAGCATGTCCTCCGTTTGCTTCCAGTGAATCAAGTATCCTGTTTGTGACCTCAGCCTTAGGACCGTCATCAAAAGTCAATGCTATCATAGGCTTTGTCGGATCTATCCAACTGAGATCCACATCCGCTCCAAGGAACTGATTATTCATGGCGATGTAGTCATCCGGAATCAGATATTTCTTAAGTACATATCCTGACTTACCATCCACACTGAACTGGTCCCATCCCTCGATGTTTCTCTCTACGGATACGGCTGCCCCTTCATCAAGGATTCCCAGAACATCAGAATCGCTTTCTGAATCAACATGTATGTTCACTGCCGTAAGCGCTCTTGCTGTATACGGATACGGAAAGCTGACTCTTTCAATCTTCTTTGAGTCAGATGCCAATGTCTCTGTACCGGCAGCATCTCCGCCGGCATTACCGGATTCATCGGATGTATCCGTCTCCAATGTACTCTCTACTACTGTTTCCTTTTTTCCTTCCGGAATCCCCATCACTCCGCAGGCTGCTACAGCCCATGCAACAGATCCTGCCAATGGTAACATAAAAAGTTTACTGATTTTTTTCATACTCTGCTGATATACATAATTTGAGTCACCCAACAACCGTATGATCACTCAACTATATATACTCTGTCCCCCACTTCCATCACATCATATATTTCTTTGACCCATTCATTATACACTCCGATGCAGCCTCTGGTAGCATCCATCAGCTCACCTTGCCCATGAACCTCTATAGCACCGCCAAGTGCAGTGTTCCATAACGGCTTCTGTAGATTCCTGCTTGCTGATATAAGCTGGTCTGCAATTGTACTGCTGATGAGTCCTGACTTAAGTCCCCTTCTCGCATCTTCTATATTCGGATAATTAAGTCCCATCTCCTCTTTCAAAGAGTCAGAAACCTTTTTTTCACAGATATAGAAATATCCCACCGGTGTTCGATAGTCTCCCTGTTTCTCTTTATCTCCCTCAGCAGCGCCGGAAGTGACCATGTAGGATTTTACCATATTCCCGTTGAACCACAACTCCATATAATGAGAGGACTTATCATACGCAAGTGCCCTTCGTCCGTGACTTGCGTACTTCATAAAAGTCCTGTTGATATTGTTGTCCTTTGGATCCAGCTTTATACCATCAATGTCTACGTAAGCACTTCTGTCAGGTATAAGCTGATCACGAAGCATTTCTCCGTTTTCATTGAAATACCTCAGAAATCCGTCTGGACATGTCATAAAACTGCTGAATACACCATTATTTCTTGCCGCCTCCTGTGCTTCAAGCATGCCCGCCGCATGTAACGGATTCGATATCGGGTGATATTTTGCCGCAGCTCTCTCTGCAGGATTGGTAATGTTTTGCAGATTTACAGATACATCAAGATATGGATCATCCAGATCTTCAGCTTTGACAACTAAAACATTTATGAAAATCAAAAATGCACAAAGCAGCATCTTCCGAAAGACATTGATAAAAATATTTATATTCTTTTCTCCGGTATTTAAAAACTCTGTCATATCTATGCTGTCCTTCTGAAATGTGATACTTATGCAAACTCCTATTAAAGTGTTTCCCGAGCCGGATTTTCGATGTGAAGCATTGACTTCCTTTGAAAATCCGTGCCATAGGCCGGAGGCTCTAAAGAAACTACCTGAGCGTAAAATCACTTACCGATCATTACATATACCGTAATATTTCTCAACATATCTCAATATCTCATCCGTATCACCACTGTCATTTATGAAAGTTATGTAACCCTGCAGCGATTCAGCCTTTGATTTAAGAACATCAGATGCCTCGTCAACAAATATACGGCTCTCATACTTACTGTTTCTTGCATCCTGCATCAGATTACATGCCGCGCTGTTTCCGTCCAGTGCTATCATCACAGACTGGCGACGTTTGAACACTTCATAGGCAATGCTCTTATATGTACCTAACGGAGATGACTCAATTGAGACTCTTACATTTACATCACTGTTTTTGAGAGTTTCCATCTCGCTTTCAGTGAGTGTTGCAGGTACAAAAGCAAATATGTCGAACTTATCCTTACCCTTATCAAGAACATGCTTTTCGTACCCAAGTAAGCCAGGTCCAATCACAAAAAACATCTTGTCCGGATCCCCCTTTTGAAGAAGGTCATCCAAAAGACTCAGCTCCTTTTCATTAACCTCGGTTACATGCTCCGAATTATTGAAGCTTCCACCGGCTACGACTATAGGTACCTTACCTTCAGGAAGTTCACGTATCTTATCATGAAGCTCTACGGAGCTGTCATACTGTCTTTCTCCTCCATCCATATCCATGAAGTCATCCGCTTCATCGCGTATTCGTTTGTTGAGATAATCCTCAACTGGCATACCGCCGCAGGCTGCATAGAAACTCTGAATCTTGTCATTGAACTCCTTCATGGATCTTTGTACGATCTCATCCTCGGAGGTTCTCATCTTAAACAGTTCATCATGACTGAGATCCAGCATACGCTCAAGCGATAACTGTTCATCTATGGAATCCGTTCCGTAAAGTGCACCTCCATCAGTACCCTGAACACATGAAATACCGGTTTTCAGATACTGCTTTAACGGATGCGTGTCAAGTCTTGAAAGATTGTTAAGTCTTACATTGGATGTGATCTGGAACTCAAGTGTCACACCGTATTCACATATTTTCTTGAGAAGGGTTCTACCCTTTTCTGTACAAAGATCCGCTGTATAAAGACCATGACCTATTCTCATATGCGGGAATCTCTGTCCTTCATTGAGAGACTCCTCAACGCAGGTTATACTGTTATAAACATTATCCGGAAGAGAATCATTTTCACCGGCATGTATTCTGATAACATATGAAGGAATATCTCTTGCGATATCCACAACAGCTCCTATAACCGGCTTAAGCTCAAGAATATCGTTTATCTCTTCTCCAACGAAATCACTACCCGCTACATATGGATCAACAGCTACAGCTTTCAAAACCTGCAGATTCTCGGTGAAATAATTACCATGTGCCACCTGATCCTTTAATATCGTGAGCGGTATACGCCTAAGGGCGGCAAGGAATCTGATAGTGACACCGGTTTCTCTTGTAATCCTGGGCATCACTTCATGTATTTCCCTAAGGGTTTGAGCTGCTTCGGATTTCTTAACCAGTGCCGTATCCGACATCTCTGCATAAGTGATACCATTATTCTGATATGCTCTCGCTACCCAGAGAAGTCCATCCTGATAAAGTGTATTATCAGCGTAGTCAGGATTTCTTCTGTCGCGCTCCATCTGCTTCAGTGTTTCGACTATATCCCGATCCGGTATCGCTTCAAAGTTTTTAATCTCTATTCTCTCTCCGGCGGGAACACCCTTTGTAAATACATATCTGTAGATATAAACTTTCTCAAGATTAGTAAATACCGCCTGACCATCCTTCATAACCGCAAGGGATGCTCTGATTTTCGGAATGTTGTATCTGCTTCCGGAAATATTGTTCAGTATCAGATCAGCGAAATTGATCTCAGTATTGTCATCTATCTTTCTGTCCAGATATTTACCCTCGAGACCACAATCTTTAAATCTTATCGCAACCTCTGCCCTCTGTTTTTCCAGAGCCTCTCTCTGTTCCGGAGTTATCTTAAGCCCCAGTTTCTTAACATAATAGTATGGATATCTGATCTGATGATGAATACCCAGCGCAATGAGTACATCCGGGCTAAGATTTGCGCTTCTGTGCGTATGTAAGTCTGAACGGAACTTCACATCTTCAAATATATAAGTCTTCACCAGAGTTTTATTAATATCGAAGGTATAGTCCTTGGTCTGACTCATGAAGGTCTTTGAGATGGCAGGAATATATGCCTTTCTCTCGATTTGCCCGTCGGGATAGATATTGGCAACCTTTGTATTTCCCATTCTCAGAATATAAACCTTACGGTTATCACCATTAATGTAGCATGGAACTTTGCCTTCTATGATCTTCAGTCCCTCAGCATTGTAAGTGATTGGCAACTCGCAAACCTTTGCAAGGTTGGTGATAAGATTACCGGTTCCGTGATTTGGTGTTTCAAGGATATAAGACATCTTTTCATCATCCAAAAAGAGTGAAACGATAATGTCTTTTTCCTTATCAAGATAGAATTTTCCAAAATAAGTCATAATCTTTACCTTTAAAAAATGATGTGTGTCAAATCATAGCATAGCTATATGATCCGATACCTTTGACCCTAACATCATAAAAATATGTTTATGGATAATGTCTCTGTCCTGTGAGCACTCTTACCCCGCAACTTTTTCTTCTTATATCGCCAATTCATCCAGAGTACTTCCGTATGGAGGAAGGAACTCTTCCATGAAATCCCTGACTTCCGGATAATTGTCCCTCATCTTCTCCAATGATTTTAATGTTGTTTCCTTAGCGGTAGTAAACTCACGATTTCCTGAGTTTTCCTCTTCTATACATTTTATCAATGCGGAAATCTTATCAGCAGCCTTAACAAGCTTACGCATATATGCGTCATTCTCATCAGAAACATCTGCTTCAAATATACTTCTGAATGAAGGTCTCAGATCTTCCGGTAATCTCTCCAGCAAACTGTTTTCTGCTATATGTTCTACAGATTTGTATGCTTCGCGAATTTCCTTATTATAATATTTAACAGGTGTAGGCATATCACCTGTGATGATTTCAGCTGCATCATGATATACACCTATAAGTGCTGCTTTTTCTCCGTTCAGGTGCTTTCCGTATCTTATATTACCAATCGTACATAAAGCATGAGCGATCATGGATACTTCTACCGCATGCTCGCTCAAATTTTCGGGCCTTGAATTTCTCATCAGGGCCCATCTCTCTATATACTTCATTCTAGAAATTGTGGCAAAAAATGTATGTCTTTCCATGATTCTCCAAATGCTTAATGTGACTTATATCTCCTGCTTTTTGGCTTTTCTGTTTCTTATTGTCTCAACTATATCCAGTTTTTTCTTCTCATCCTTAGGCATAACTTTTCCATCCCAGGCGTTAAATATCTCCATCATTTTTCCGGTAAGCTGTCCTATAGTCATCTGTGACGCTTCCTTAATATACTCTGAAAGCTCATCATCTGCGGAAATCTTATCGATTCTCCACTCTGCATCTCCTATAGTGCTGAATCCGTTTTCAATAATATTTCTTTCTTTATCTATAATATCAAATGTATCACCGGTACCTGCAACTACATAATAAGTTCCATGTTTTATTCCGACGATTCCATTCTTGTATTCTTTTAATTTTGCCATTTTCTCCATCCCTTGTGCCCTGCACGACACAAATCGTTATCCAATGCCCACACTACAAAACCACCCCTGCTGGAACTTATTAATGCTGATTTATGACCATAACTTCCGACATAATCGAGTCTTATCTCTTCATATAATAGTATCCTTCAGGGTTTATCAATAATCAGTCTTTCCTGTCCCACATACTGGGTTCCTGTGCAATCTTATCGTAATCATTAACAAGACTAGCCAAAAGACGCTTATAGGTTGTTGTCTTAGTATCTTCCGGAGTTGCCTGTATCCACTGATAATAATGAGACATATAATCTGTTGCCCATGCATCATAAGCGTCAATACGTATCTGTCTTGGTTCCAGATTTCTTATACATGCGTGATAAAGATTCTCAATCTCTCTCTCGGTAAAATCTTTATATATGGCCATGTAGAAAATAGGATATGGTGTTTCCTCAGCTCTCTTTTCAGCTAACTCGTCTGCATTCTCAGGCTCAACCACAACCTCAACAACTTCAGCTTCTTCCTTTTCTCTCTGCAATTTATCCTGCATAAAGAAAGACTCCTCTATAGTCATCTGATGAGGTTCCATATCATCTACAATATTGTCAAAGTTACCATTGTACTCTGAATCAAGTATACTCTGAGTTTCTTTAAGTTCTCCACTTGTCTTGGGGAGCATAATAAACTTGATGCGCACAGGTCTTCTGTACTTCTTTCCCATCGCATCTGTTTTCAAAGCTTCATAAGCGATCTTTATATCTGTGTAATGATTTATCTCTTCCTTTGCAGGCGCAAGTACATCTCTTTCAAAAAATGAAAACTTTGACCAGCTCTTTGGAATCTTGGCAACATTTTTTCCCTTCTTATTCGGATCCGGCTCCCAGTCAGCAATCTTTCTCATAAAGTCATTATCTGTTCCGGTTCCAAGTTCAAAGGTCCATGTCTTATTGTTAAACTGATATGATCTTAAAAGGTCAAATATTCTCGGAGAATACTTGTGAGTCATCAAAGATGTCTCCTCAAGACGTGGAGCTATGTAGTATTTTTCTTTATCCGTCATCAGATTATAGAGAAACGGAAACATATCTTCATGAAACTTTATCTCTACATCTCCGCTTCCCGGATCCATATGAACGACATTAAGCCAGTGAACCATCGCCTCTTTTCCGCTTTCAAGTGTGATCCACCATGTTTTCTGTCCTATATCATTCAATATAGCCTTTGTATTTGTATAGCTAAGCTTATTGGCCGAAGCACTTCTATGAATTATCTGTTGGAACTCGCTGCAGTTAAATGTATATACCGTATTGATATCATCTGTAGGCTTTATCTTTGAAATCAGATAGTTAACAGCCTTACTTTCAACCAGTGTAAGCGAGAACTTTCCTTCCTGCACCATCTTCGTGCTTTTTGCAACTTTTTGCTTACGAGCTTTTTCTATACCATGACTCATAAAATCATAAACTCCTGTAATTCATAAATAAAAGTTGAGTGATTGTACGGATAACTCTCTCTTTTTTCTTAATTTCCATTTTAATTTAATATTTTATCTATTTCAATAAAACAAGTACCGTAAGTTTACTCAACTCTGACGTATATTTTCTCAACTATACGTATATATACTCTCTTTTCGATATCTTTTGGGCCGGTGAACCGTAAATAATCTCAACTTTCACGTGATCTGGCAACAATAATATCCGTATATTCACTCAACTTTTATACGAAAAAGCTATTTTCATGAGTCATTATACGCCAATTTATCTATAAATAAACCGTATGTTTACTCAACTTTCGCATTTTCACCTGATGAGTGAGCAGTAGACGTAATATAACTCAACTGTAATCAAATATCTACCGTTAATTCTCTCAAATTTTGCACTCAACTTCCGTATATTTCTACAATATACCGTATTTCCATTCAACTTACCGTACAAATGTTATAATTACCGTAACTTCCCTCAACTTTCATAATCAGAAATCGCTTATTTATCGATTTTCTGTCATTTGTAACCGTACATTTACTCAACTTTAAATACTTTTTGAGATCATTTTCTGAATAAAAAACTTTATTGATGTTATTCCACCGTAAATCAACTCAACCTTCGTCCGTATTTTCACTCTACTTTCACTCTTATTCCAGCTTTTCATACGCCCCGGAACTCAACCTGTAACCGTTTTTTTCTATTCTTTTCACCTAAAACCGTATAAAAACTCAACAGTTTCACATCAGTGATAGTATTTTTCCGTATATTTTCTCTAAATTTACATCTTACACGAATTATTAGTTACGTATAATCACTCAACCTTACCGTAATTTTGCTATAAGTTGGCGTAAAACAACTATATAATTCCGCATATCTTCTAAACTTTTATATGTTTTCTACGGAAGTTGAGTGATTTTACTTCCAAACATACGTACCGTATAAGCACTCAACTCTCCCGTATTTTAACGCAAATCCTATCGTACATTCACTCAATTTATTCCGTAATTCCACTCTCTTTTCAACGTATGCTGACTCAACTCTGACAGGATTTCTTCTATAAGATGATAAAATAAATAAAATAGATATATTAAGATTATCTACTACTACAATAACGTCAGAATTACGCAATAATGATTTCTGAATAAAATCCTTGGGATACAATGTAGTAGTAGTTTTTATTATTTGAACTTTTTATATAAAAAAACCGGAAGTAACATTATCGTGTAATGTTATATCCGGTTTATGATATTTCTTTATTAGTATGAAAATAAGTGTACTACTTTAGTATGATTTATCACTATCAGGTGTAAATGGTTTTATCAGTTTTCCTCGATAAGCGCTTTTAGATCATCTATAATTGATCTGATCTTTTGTACATCATTCTTACTGAACTGGTAACCTCTTTTTTCTTTTCGTTTTCCAAGCTTAACTACATTATCATTAATCTTTGAAAGCATTTCATTGACTGCGATAGGAGCGGATATACCTATAGTTTTATTAATCTGTTCTGCATCTGCTTCCTTGGCATCTTTCAATATTTTCTGATATTTATCAGCTTTTTCTCTTGCACGTCTTAATTGTGCCTGAGTGTTAATAAGCTCCTGTGATGCCTTTTCATTTATATCTTGATCATCATTAACCAAAGACTCCAGTTCAATAGTTTTATTTTTCAGGCGTTTGATTTCATCTTCCTGTTCTCTGAGTTTAAGTTCATTTTCTTTTAATCTTTCTTCAGCCTCTTTCTGAAGTCTGATATTTTCTTCATCCTGAGACTTTAGCTGCTGATATTCATCTTCAGTAAGAGCTTCACCCTTTTCATTAATGAAGTCCAGTATATAATTCTGTACAGAGATACTTCTTGAGGCATACTGATTTGCCTGATTTATTGATATTTTTTCTTCATCGAGGAGATTCTGTAAACCTACGATGAGATTTTTATTTATTGAATCATACTTACGTATCTGCCTGGATGATATAGAGAGCTTTTCTGCGATTCTATCATATAACTTCTTTTCAATGCCTCTTTTCTGAAGGAGTTCCATAAGTCTTGCAACTCTTTTTCGCATATCTCCCGGATGAGATGCTTCAGATACCGCATCATAGTTCATGAGAAGATTTAATTCTTCAAGTTCAGGCCATGGTATATCATCTCTTAGAATAAGTGCCGGAATCTTTCTATGCATGAAAGAAGGATTCTTCTCTAGTATCATACTGAAAGCAGCATACCTTCTGTGACCTGATATTATGATATAGTTTCCTGTTGGCTTTCCTGTTCTTGATTCACCGCCATCAAATTCTCTGGCTACAACGATTGCCGACTGAAATCCGTTACGTTCGATGTTTTCTGCAAATACATCTATATCAGTATCATCTATATCACGGTTATCCGGGAAAGAAACCAGTTTCTCATACTGAAGCATTTCAATCTTGGATCCGTTACCGAGATCAAGACTCACTGTATCCAGTTTCTTTTGTGTATTTTGTAATAATATTTTTTGGTTACTGTAGCCTAATGGTGCAGGCTCTTTTTTGTATGCCATATGGTTACTTCCTTATCTTTGTTCCATGTCAAATCTTGTTTTGGCGTTTGAATATTCTTTTAAAAGCTTTTTGTAATCATCCAGGTTTATAAGGGATAATTGTTGAGCTACATTTATGTAATCTGTGCCGGCATTAGTTTTTTTATCGTAGTAATAGATAGGCATATATCTCGATAGAGATTCTGCAATGTTGTTATCATCTCTGATTACTGACTTAAGTGCTATGTTCTGGAACATTGAATCATATGCAGAATACTTTTGCTTTACCAGTGTTGTTCTTGCCTTAACATGTGCCAGAAGGACACCAAGTATTTGCAGATCACTGTTGTAGTCTGATTGAATTCTGTAATAGTCTTCAATTACATCGGAAATTCCATCATAGGAAAAGTTTGCAGAATCTACCGGTATAAGAACATAGTCAGAAGCAATAAGAGACATATCAGAAAAACTGTCTGCCGCAGGATTGTTATCGATGATTATCGTATCGTATTCAGGTTTAAGCTTATCAAGAATGTCTTTGAGTCTATAAAGATCCTTTTCCTGAAAACCGTTACTATAAAAGTATTGATCCGGTCTTTTGACATGCTTGTTGTTGGGTAATACATCAACTCCGAATTCTGAATGAACCAGTACTTCGTCTATTGTGGCATCACCGAAGAGGAGATCAGTAACATCAGGCTTTTCTTCATCAAAGGCGCGATATACCTGACTGGAATTTCCCTGACAGTCCATATCGACTATAAGGGATTTTTTACCGACTAATGTTGGAATACATGCAAGCTCTACACAGCTTGTTGTTTTGCCTACTCCACCTTTTTTATTGAAAGCACATAATATACTCATGATTCCTCCATACAAATGTTTGGGAAAAAATTTTGATTCTATTTATTGTACTATATTTTTTGCGTAAATGAAATATTTATGCTTTAAAAATTCGTTACATTTAGTTTTACTTTACTAATTTTAAATAGAGAATATTGGTATTGTTTTGGATTTGTTATGATATTTTTGCTGCTCGAAGGCTTTGAAGCACTGATTTTCAAAGTAGATTGATGTTTCACTTCAAAAATCCGACCAATGAAACGCTTTAATCAGAGTTTCATTAATTTATTTCTGATTATTGTCTGTCAGGGTTATATTTTTCAAATCTATATGTCTGTTTTATTTCAGGATACTTAATATGATCTACTTCACCCATAAACATATCGTAGGGTCTTACAAATAATTTATAATCACCGTACAATGCCTGATAAACTATCATTTGTTCCCTTGTTTCAGAATGTATAGCTGTTCCGATAATCTGGTATAGATATAAATGTGTACCCGGTTCACATTTTTCTCGTTTGAAATGCTTAACTATATCTCCGGGATTAAATCTTCTTTCAGTTGAGCTCATATATAATTCTCCTTTTATTGTAGATATTGATTGATACTAAATATTTCAATCTTTTATTACATTATAAACCATGTCTTAACGATATTTTTAAAGTGATAAAGAACATTATAATTTATTAGTTTGTTTTACATATGATTTATGGTTTAAAAGTCGTTTTCGTACGGCTTTTCATTATACGTTGCATGAAATGTCAGACCAATTTAATTCGTGTCGAGAGGTTGGAGATGTAGTGCATAATTTTAAAGGAATATTAAATAATTCATGTG
This sequence comes from Oribacterium sp. WCC10, assembly GCF_900113415.1. Taxonomy (GTDB): domain Bacteria; phylum Bacillota; class Clostridia; order Lachnospirales; family Lachnospiraceae; genus Oribacterium. The sequence continues at coordinate 28,568 of NZ_FOPH01000019.1, forward strand.
GGGCGTATCATGTAGTTACATCCCACTTTTAGTAAGCGTACTAGTGAGTCTGTCTTCATGAAACTTATTAGCAATCAAAATAATGATATGAATGGAAGCATTCCCAAAAAGTGAACCCGGTTCAATTTTTGAATCTGTTTATATAGAAATCTTTAGATGATTAAATAATGTAAAAACAGTATTCGAATATGATTTTGATTGAATTTTAGTATAAAAAAATTTCGTAAAATAACGCCATCTAATAGCGTGAAACATATATAAAGCAAATATAAAAAATATATAAAAAACACTATATATGGATAATGACGATGCCGTGATACATATATATAGTGCATTGAAACTCTGTGAAACGTTTCTCCGGATTCCGTGAAACATATTAAGAAGGGAATCTTGATCTTCATTTATCAGCGCTTCAAACAGGATTATTTCCGGGGAACATTGATTAAATCAGTCTTCCCTAAAGTTTCCGGAGTCAAAACACGGATTTTTAAAAGAAATTGATGCTTAGAATCACAAATCCAGCCAGGGAGCACTCTGATCAGTATTCTTATGTTATGAATATTTTGAATTTTCCTAAGTACTTTATGGGCTTCTCTACATTGCAAGGAAGGTAAGCCGTTTACACTCATTTCACGAGTATTGGTAATATGTGTCGGATTCCGAAGTAAATTACTACATGACACGTGTTGAGCGTTATGAAGAAAGTAAGAGAAAGTATCTTGATACACATTCAAGAAAAAAGTGAACCCGGTTCACAAAGTAACAGTACAGCCGGAGCATAAAGTCTCAAATCAATCTGCAATCACGGGATTTGGTACTTTTGACCTTACATTATATAAAGAGTAAAAATATGATAGAGTATATAGAAAAGTAACTAATAAGAAACAGAACCAATAATGATAAGATGATTAATGGGATAACTAAGGAAAAATTGATAATATCAGTGTTTCCTTAGAGCATCTGGTGGATGGTATGGATTTTCAAAGGAAGTTGATGCTTCGCATCTAAAACCCGGCCAGGGAAACGCTTTACTTAGCGTTTTTAATAAAGTAGTAATTGAAATACGAATAATTCTCTTATTCATCTTAGTGTTTCAGCAAGGAGGAAAGTATGATTAAGGTATATGGAAGAGATGATTGCATTGATTGTATCAATTTCAAGAAAAGTCTGGATGCGACAGATATAGAGTATGACTTTAGAGATATAGGAAAATCCCTGCATGATATGGCAGTGTTCCTGAAGATTAGAGATACTAATGATGCTTTTACCGATATAAAAGGAACAGGTAAAATAGGTATTCCTGTCATAATCACCGAAAACAAAGAGGCGATACTAGATTGGGAGAACTTTCTAATAAACGAAGGATACAATGTTATAAAAAACGGTCAGACATGTTCTATAGATGGAAAGGGCTGCTGATAATATATAAAGTATGGCAGGAAAGTTTTATATAGTGGGTGTTGGTCCCGGAGACCCGGAACTGATGACGATAAAAGCATATAAAAATATAAAGAATGCAGATATCATTGCATATCCCGGAGATGGGAGAAAAGAGGGTACGGCATATCAGATTGCATGTAAGGCAATTCCTGAGGTCAGGCAAAAGAAAACGATTTATCTGAAATTTCCAATGACAAGAGATGAGAAACAGTTGGAAAAATCACATGATAATGCTGCAAATGATATTATCAATTTACTTAATACAGGAAAAGATGTATCTATGATTACCCTTGGAGATCCCTGTATTTATTCAACTGCATTTTATGTCTTTGAAAGAATAGAAAGTAAAGGTTATGAAACAGAAATCATAAACGGAATCAATTCATATTCTGCAGCTGCGGCAAAGTCAATGATCAGCCTTGCAATGAAGGATGAAAAACTGATAATTACAACACCGGAACAGATTGTTACATCATTTGATGGCACAATGGTTATAATGAAGTCAGGATATCATCTGAAGGAATTGAAAAAGATGTTTCGGGATAGAAAGATGTATCTTATTGAAAACTGTGGAATGGAAAATGAGAACTTATTTTCAGAAGAAATACCTGATAAAGCAGGTTATTTTTCTACACTGATTATAAAAAGTGAGAAGACGTGAAGGGCACAATTTCACGTCTTCCCGGAGATAAATATTATGGTTCGTCCGTAAATTGTACTAAGTTGTTATGAGGGGACACGTTTCCAAGTTAGAGGACGAGTTTATGATTTCATATTTAGTTGTGAAATACAAAAGTGTTTGTCACTCACAGATGTGTAGAGCACGTTCACTTTAGAGTGTAAAATGCTTACATCACAGTGACAAAACAGATCTGTATGAGAGGAGTACTGTTAAAGTATTCCTTTTTTTTACCTTGAGATCAGTTGATAAATAATAACTGAAAAGTGTCATTGAAGCATTTTACTATATAAGGCTTAAAATCATATTTTAATATAGAAAAAATGCGTTATATCATGAATTAACCACTCTTTTTAATTGATGACCACTCTTACGTTTTCTGGTCGTTCCGTTTATTACAGAAAATGCTTTTAACATATTTCTTCTGCGTTTAGCCCTCTCCAAAGGGGTAGACTGATACATAAAGAGTGAAATGAATGCCTCAAGGATGTAGTAACCGATTGAAACAATGGCCAATGTGAGAATTCCGTTCATAATAATAATATCCATTTTTGCCTCCCCTTAAAAATAGATTCAATAAATAAATTATTGATAAAGAAATATTCGTCGCTAATAAAATTATAATAAGTTATTTATGAAAAAAGTATAAAAAATGTATAAAAAACGAAAGAAATTTAGACATAAATATAATAATGACAATGTTCTAAGTAATAATCGGATAATCAATATCTGCCAGTGATTATCGTCAATGTACACATTCGTGTACATTGAGCAGGAATCCTTATAGATTTAAAAATCGAAGGGGGATACATCATATTTAAATCGTTATTTCACTATAGTTGAAAAATGAGAATAGACAATGAATTGTGCATGTTGCACATATTGTTAGCCCAAAATTGTACAAATTGAAATACGTGATTGACACGAGTGCTTCGTAGTGTTAGGATACACCACCGTTACAGACGAACCGATTAGTTTGATTGCTTTAGAACACGCGAAAGAGATTAGACTTGATATTTGGATTTCATCTAAAGCGGAAAGGATTACGAAATGAGAGCATTGATCAAGTTTTTTAAAGATTTTTCTAAGTGCGTACGTCTTGCCAGCGAGTATGAGTGTAATTCAGAGTATTGTGAGTACGTATTTAATGAGATGATTCACGATTGAACTGTGATTAACGAATAACAGTGTATTCGATTTTCTATATTAATGGTATCGATGCGTATTTAGATCAGGACGCCGATATCTTTACCTAACCTGATTTAACATAAAGTACCCTTCATAAAAAGAGGATGTGAACCCGGTTCACATCCTCTTTTGTTTGACTTTGAATCTACATCATCAGTGAGTGTCACAAGTATTTGTTACACACTGATTAGAGCTAATGTACACATTGGTGTTCAGGGAGGGTAATATAGTCTCGAATGAACAAGTACATGATTTGGTACTTTTGACCCAGGCATCATATTTTTTGTCGTAATAGATAGGTAAGCATCTCTACAAACACCATCATAACAGCCTGCTGATCTAAAGAACCGGTTCCTCCGGACGTTGAAGGAAGAACTGTAACATGCCTGAATCCCAGTTGATCTGCTTTTTTTTCGGTACTTGTGACGAGCCAGAATTTATCAGTCAGCTGAGCGATTTCTTCTATAATATTTATATAGGATTTCATATCATGAAGTACGCTGAAAATAATAACAGTAGTATCTTTGGTAATAATCTTTTCAAAATGCTCATAAGTCAGAAGATCTGAAGCGGTTTGACATGATACTCCAAGATTCGTGAGGTTCATACACAGCTTATCGGATACGGATTTATTTCTATAGCGTCCAAGAGCGATGACTTTGTCTGAGTCTATAATGTCATTAGCCAGACATTGAAGATCCTTATTACAGTATTCCGGAATGGCATGTATTGCCTCAGAAAAAGCGTTAGCAATTCTTTGTAAAGGTTCATCAGAAAATGCTTTAATGTTCTCGGAGTGAAGCCAGGATTCCATTTCATACTTAAATTCCTTATAACCGTTAAAACCGAGGCGCTTGCAGAAACGAAGCATAGCTGAAGTCGATACTTCTGCATAGCCGGCCACCTGTGAGATGGTGTAGCTATGGATGATATTGGGATTCCTGGAGATAACATTGTAGAGCTTTCTTTCATTAGAAGTATAAGCATCTTTAAATTGTTCCATCTTATCTATAATATTCATAAAAAAATCTCCGATATAAATAATAAGTCAGCGTCAGGTGGATTTGAGTCCGCCAATTTTGGCTGTATAAATATGTTCCTATAGTGTGAGACTAGGAAAACTGTCTGTTAATAATGAATTTTCACTAAACTCGTGAATAATATAACAGATATGTATTGCATTATCTATAGGACTTTGATAATATTCCCACATAAACTTGTGTCCATGTGACAAAATTATCTATGGGCTTAAGATTTTAGTAGTAAGAGAGACATTGTCTCTTTATAACTATGCATGCCACGTTGGATCAGTGGCGGAATGGAGAAAGTATGAAAAATAGAAGCTTAGGGAGAAAAGTAGCCTCAGTTGTTGTGGCAGGTGCCATGACAGCTACTACACTTGCAGGATGTGGCGCCGGTAACACAAATCAGACCACAGCTGCAGCAACAACAGCGGCAGCTGCAGAGGCTGATACAAAGGCAGCCGAAGGCGGAGTATCCGGAACTTTTGAGGGTACTGCAGTTGGTATGGGTGGTGAGAGCTCACCTGTAAAGGTAACACTTACCCTTGAAGACGGAAAGATCAAGGATGTTGCTATCGTTGGTGAGAAAGAGACACCTGGTATCGGAAGCAAAGCCATCGAAGATTTTCCTGCCAAGATGATTGAAGGCAATACAGTTACTGTTGATGCAATTTCCGGAGCTACCATTACTTCAAAGGCTATCGTTGAGGCTGCAACAGCTGCTCTTGCTGAGGCAGGACTTAAGCCGGAAGATCTTGAATCAGTTGAAGTTGAAGCTGCAGCTGCACAGGCTGAAGATATGTCAGTTGATGCTGACGTTGTAGTTGTTGGTATGGGCGGTGCCGGTATGACAGCAGCTATCACAGCAGCGGACGCAGGAAAGTCAGTTGTTATCCTTGAGTCTCAGGCCATGGGCGGCGGAAATACTGTTCGTTCAACAGGTGGACTTAATGCCGCAGGAACAGAAGAGCAGAAGTCTAATGAGTTCACAGAGGCTGACGGTGTTGAGAAGACACTTGCTACAGCTAAGGAGAAGTGGGCTGACAACGAGACAATTACAAAGCTTGCAGCTACTGTTCAGCAGCAGTGGGATGCTTACCAGGCTGCTCCTGAAGGATACTTCGATTCTGCAGAGCTTATGGCACTTGATACAATCATTGGCGGACATGGAATCAACGATCCTGAGCTTCTTATGACACTTACAGAGAACTCAGCAGGTGCGATCACATGGCTTAAGGAGCATGGCGCTGATCTTCCACAGGTTGGAGCAGCAGGCGGTGCTTCTGTAAAGCGTATCCATCGTCCGGTAGATGATAAGGGTAAGACAGCAGCAGTTGGTGCTTACATTGTTCCTATTCTTACAAAGAATGTTGAGGACAGAGGCATTGATGTTTATTACAACACAACAGCTAATAAGATCCTCATGGAGGATGGTAAGGCTGTGGGTGTAGTTGCTGAAGGCGAGACAGGAAACACAGTTACTGTTAATGCCAAGGCAGTTATTCTTGCAACAGGCGGTTTCGGTGGAAATGCTGAGATGGTTGAGCAGTACAGACCTGACCTTAAGGGCTTCGTTTCAACAAATGCTGACGGTGCCAAGGGCCAGGGTATCACAATGGCAACTGCTGATGATGTAAAGGCTGATACAGTTGATCTTGATCAGATTCAGATTCATCCTACAGTTCATGTTGATCCGGATGGAAATGCTCACCTTATTACAGAAGGTGTTCGTGGAGACGGTGCTATCCTTGTTAATATGGAAGGAAAGCGTTTCTACGATGAGGTTTCTACAAGAGATAAGGTTTCTGCAGCTGAGATCGAGCAGACAGATGGTTCTGCATGGCTCATTCTTGATCAGAAGATGATCGACAATTCTGCTGTATATAAGGGATACCTTGATGCAGGTTATGGCATAAAGGGTGAGACTTATGAAGAGCTCGCTGAGGCAATTGGTGTTCCTGCAGATGCATTTAAGGAGACTATGGAAGGCTGGGCTAAGATTTGGGCTGACAAGAAGGACGAAGAGTTCGGACGTACATCATTCTCTAATGACAATGACCTTGCAACAGCACCTTACTATGCAATTCTTGTTACACCTGGAATCCATCACACAATGGGTGGTCTTAAGATCGACACAGCTACAGAGGTTATCAATACTGACGGACAGGTTATCCCTGGACTTTTCGCAGCCGGTGAGGTTACCGGAGGCGTTCACGGCGGAAACCGTCTCGGCGGAACTGCTGTAACTGATATCATCGTATTTGGTGAGATCGCAGGAAACAGCGCTGTAGCATATATCGGATAATCATTTGTAAAAGTGATGTTTTAAATTAAAATTAAGCATCGGATATGGAGTTTTAGCTCCGTATCCGATGCTTTTTTGCTATCCAAAATGTTATCAAAAGTGAGTATGATGTTAAAAGGTGAAAACCGGGGAAAAGTTGTTACAGTTTAAGCGTTAAGTCCCAACTGCCAGAAAATAACGGCACTGGCTGCGGCAACATTAAGAGAATCAACACCATGGGACATTGGAATCTTTACCACGTAGTCGGAGGATTCAATAGTTTCATTCATAAGTCCCTCGCCCTCGGTTCCAAGTATGATAGCGAGTTTCTCTTCATCAAGAAGCGGTTGATGGGTAATGTTTACGGATCTGTCACGGAGTGCCATGGCTGCAGTCTTGAATCCCATATCCTTAAGAAGACTCATCCCTTCCGATGGCCATGAATCAACATATGTCCATGGAATCTGGAAAACTGTTCCCATACTTACTCTTGCAGACCTTCTGTAGAGTGGGTCGCTGCATCCTCCGGTGAGCAGCACTGCGTCAATATTAAGGGCAGCAGCAGAACGGAATATCGCACCAACATTTGTCGGGTTTACAACATTTTCAAGAACCGCTATACGTCGACAGTTTTTGCAAAGCTCGTGCACGTCGGGAAGCTCCTTCCTTCTCATGGCACATAATACACCACGGGTAAGTTTAAAGCCTGTGATCTGAGATAAAAGTTCAGAGCTTCCTACATATACAGGAAGGGGTTCCGGGTCTTGGGAATTATTTTTTTGATTTTTAGTTCCTGCAAATTCCATGTTGGATTCTTCGGCAGAAGATGGTCTTATCTCCAATGCTTTCAAACGTTCCCAAAGTTCTTTGGTCTCACGACCGGTTATGGTCTTGTCTTCCACTAAAAGTGAACCCGGTTCATATCCTGCGTCGAGTGCGCGAAATATTACCTTTGGACTTTCTGCGATGAAAATGCCTGTATCCGGCTCGTTATAATGAAGAAGCTGACCTTCATTATATTGAGAAAAAACTGCAACTTTGCTATCTTTTATATCTGAAATATTTATAAAATCAAGATTCATAATGGTCTCCGTCGTTTTTCTAAACTATGTCTTGAAAATGTCGACATAGGTATTATCAGGTTGAAAATTCCCGAGGAAATGCTGATGGTGTTTCTCAGGATAGATCTGTAAATTGATATAATCTAAACTATACAGGAAATTCAGTATAACATACTACATCGGTTTGAAGGCTTGTATTGTATAATTATTGACAGAGATATGTATTCGTTACATTCCAGGTATCAGAATCCTGGGGATTCGTGAGATTATAAACGGTTCTGTGAGACTATAGATAAGCCATCATTAACCATAATATCAATTAACTGAAATTTTCAATAAGAAGGGAGATAAACTATGCTTGAAGTAGGAACAAAGGCACCGGAGTTTACATTACCGGATCAGAATGGAGAGATGCATTCATTGTCAGACTACAGGGGACAGAAAGTTATTCTGTATTTTTATCCAAAGGATATGACATCAGGATGTACAAAACAGGCCTGTGCCTTCGGAGAGTTATATCCGCAGTTCAGAGAGAAGGGAGCTGTTGTTCTTGGAGTAAGCAAGGATACAGTTGCTTCTCATAAGAAGTTTGAAGAGAAGTACGGACTGCCGTTTACACTTCTTTCGGATCCTGAGGTTAAGACTATTCAGGATTATGGTGTATGGCAGGAAAAGAAGAACTATGGAAAGACCTACATGGGTATAGTGCGTTCCACATATCTCATCGATGAAGAAGGCGTGATTATAAAGGCTTTTGGAAAAGTAAAGGCGGCAGACAATCCGGTTCAGATGCTGAAAGAGCTGGGGTGAGTGTTTGGGTGTAAATGAATCTGTATCTGACAGTACACGAGATCTAAGAAAACACTGATTATATCAGTGTTTCCTCAGAGCCTCCGGCGTCGGGGCACGGATTTTCAAAGGAAATTGATGCTTTACATCGAAAATCCGGCCAGGGAAACGCTTTAATCAGCGTTTCTCTAAGGTTCTTTTAATTTTGAAAGCAAATGACGCATTAGTGTTTGGCCGTAGTATGAAAAGAAGTGAGTGCCGGAATTGTCTTCCGGCTGCTTACTATAAATAAAAAAGGGGAAAAGAATATTGAATCAGGAAAAGAAAACATCAGACTTATGGAAGTATGTGGCGATAGTACTTATCGCAATTGTTGTGGCTCTCGGGGCGGCAATGTTTACAATGGTGAACAGCAGACTGGAAGAAGCTGCGAACAAAGAATGTTCAGCAGAGACTGCGGTTATTGAAACGGTTGCGGAAACGGAAGCTGAGATACCGGAGACTGAAGCTGCGACAGAGACATTATCATCAAGAGATAAAGCCCGTGCAGCAGGTGCAGAGATCCTCAGCTACTGGAAGGATGATTCAGAGACAAAGCAGAAACTCATCGCTTTTATGGAAGATATCACAGACGAGAGTGGTTCAAAATATATTCCGGTAGAGAAAAGAATCGCTGTTTTTGATTTTGATGGAACATTGTTTTGCGAAACAGATCCCAATTATTTTGATTATATGCTACTTGTACACAGGGTACTTGAAGATGAAAACTATAAGGACAAAGCCAGCAAGTTTGAAAAGCAGACTGCAGATAAGATCGTAAAGCAGAATGAAACAGGTGAGTCATTCAAAGGACTTGAAACCGACCATGGCAAGAGCATTGCATCTTCGTTTAAGGGTATGACGATAGATGAGTTTGAGACTTATGTTCATGACTTTATGAGAACACCAATGCTTAGCTACGATGGTATGACAAGAGGTTTCGGATGGTATCTTCCTATGCTTCAGATCATAAACTATCTTGAGGTTAATGATTTCACAGTATACATCGTCAGCGGAACTGACAGATTTATCGTAAGAAGTATTATTAATGATGAAAACTCGCCGCTTGCTCACATGCCTATGAGCCATGTTATCGGTTCAGATGAATCTCTTGTGGCTACGGGACAGGATGATGAGGATGGTCTTAACTACAACTATAAAACAGATGATAAGGTGGTTACCGGCGGAGATTTTATCATAAAGAATCTCAAGATGAATAAGGTCACTGCAATCGCAAAGGAAATAGGTGAACAGCCTGTTCTCTCATTTGGAAACAGTACAGGAGATTCCAGCATGGCAGAGTATGTCATCTCCGATAATCCTTATGAAAGTCTCGCATTTATGCTTTGCTGTGATGATCTTCAGCGTGAAAACGGCAATCTTGAAAAGGCTCAGAAGATGTATGATCTTTGTGCAGAGAATGGTTGGGTTCCGGTATCAATGAAAAATGATTGGACCACTATCTATGGTGACAGCGTGACAAAGAAAAATGCAGCAAATGAAGAGAAGACGGCAGCGTAAAATATAATTTGAATAAATAATCAGCTTATTAACTAAAAGGTAACTACTCTCAGTTATGAACCGGAGTGGTTACCTTTTTTAGTGTTTGGTTTATCGTTTACGGGTAGCATTTCTTTGGAAAAAGCCGTGCCACAACATCGGAGGCTCTAAGGAAATACTGAGCTAATCAGTTCCCCTTTGTTTTACTTTTTGATAAAAGGCATCTTAGCTTTACCAGTATTAAGTAACATTTAACTATCAAAATTTGTTGAATCCAGTAACTCAAGAAATAGTGCCAGAGGTTTGTCCGGTGCAGAATGTTTTTTCCAGTACACTCTTGCTTCCATTCCGGCAGACTGATTCAATTCGGGGCACTCCAAAGGAACCAGCTTTACATTTTCGCGACAGGCGGATGCAGGAAGAAAACCTCCTCCCAAACCTTCTTCTATAAAACGTGATACCATGAAAATCTGAGAACTTCTGAGAACTACGTCTAAGTTATATCCTCTGTCACTGAATATGTTTTCTATGGTACCGGAAAGAGGAAATACATGATCAAACAGAATCAGTGGATGCTTTGAAATCTCTTCAAGAGTGATAGTTTCCTTAGACGCAAGAGAACTCTTTTCGCTAACACAGTATTCAAGTATTGAAGGTTTGATCTGCTTGGTTTCAAAGCGCTTTTTCCATAGCTTTTCCTGAGAATAGTTTTCTACGGTAAGAACTGCATCCAGCTCATCTTCATCCAGTTTTTGCAGAAGATTCCATCCCGCTCCCTCGGAAATTTCAAGGTGAATGGATGGATATCTCTCTGTGAATTTTCTATATATGATCGGAACAGATTCGCTTCCTATGATGGTTGAGTATCCAAGTCGCAGGTAGTCGGTGCTGAGTATTCCGGATTCAATCATGGAGTTCATCTTGTTGTATTGTTCCATGATTCTTTTTATTTCCTCCCGAAGTTTTCTCCCGGCTTCTGTTAATGTTATATGAGTTCCCTTTCTCATAAAGAGATGTGTTGATGTCTCCTGTTCCAGTTCCTTTATTGCAACGGAAAGTGTCGGTTGGGAAACAAACAGTTCCTTTGCGGATTTACTCAGGTTTTCTGTCCGACATACAGACAGGAAATAGGTCATTTGTTTTATTGTTATCATATTTTCTCTTTTCTTCAGCGTAATGTATGAAACTATAGATGAATACTATAATAAAAATGATAAAAAGGCATATATATTAATAAAACTAATAATATATAAAAATCCTGTATTTTTCAAATGTATGGTTCGGATTTATAGTATGTCGCGACGAATATCAGGTCAGAGATATACAGAAGATTTCGATATTCTGCATTTGAACAAAAAGTAAGTATTATTCCGTGGCGGCTTTGGGTCAGAAAGCTATAAGTTACAGAGTATATACTATAGGTAGTAAGGAGATATATATGTCAATTGGATGTCAGATAATAACGGATTTCGAGAGACCGGACAGAGAACTGGTAAATCTTTTTGAGGGACTGCAGGTTGCCGATCTTGACGACAACATGTCAAGGACACAGGCTGTTTTCCATAAGATCTCATCATTTACAGGAAAGACTGTGGTAGGAACAGCATTTACCATCAAGCTTCCTCATGGTGATAACCTTATGTTCAGAGCAGCACTTAAGTATGTAAAGCCGGGTGACGTTATCGTAATCGATGCCGGTGGATTTGAGGATCGTGCGGTTATCGGCGAAGTTACAACAAAGTATGCCATGAAGGCGGGAGCAGCAGGAATCATTTGTGACGGTGCACTTCGTGACAGTATGGTACTTTCAGAGCTTGATTTCCCTGTATTTGCTAAGGGAGTAAGTCCTAACGGACCTTTCTTTAACGGTCCGGGAGAGGTTAATGTTCCTATCGTTTGCGGTGGTCAGCTCGTGAATCCGGGAGACATCGTTGTAGGTGATCAGGATGGAATTGTTTTCATCAAGCCGGAGTATGCAAGAGAGGTTTATGAGAACACCATCAAGACAAAGCAGAAGGAAGAGAAGCTTCTTCAGGAGCTTGAAGAGACAGGCTCAATGACACAGACATTTGTATGGGAGAGACTTGAGCAGATCGGTTGTACGATTGTCTGATGCCAGGTGCAGCAAGGAACCCGTCGGCGCGGTTCTGTACTGTGTCTTTAAATTATGCTTTATCTTATTGATGATACTGTTAAGTATTAACAGACAAAACAAGAATAATTAAACAACATATATAAAAGTTTAAATTTAAGAGGTTAGCAGTTGCTAACCTCTTTTTCTTTTGATAAAATCCGAGTGTTAGTGCGCACTAACCATATAAACATTTATGTCAGTTATATTGCTGGCATGGATCATCAGCCTGTGCATATGGCAAATTCTAAAATGGTTGATGTCCGAAGGGGATAAGGAGTACAGATGAAAAAGCAAATGTATAAGGTGATGGCAGCGGTGCTGACATTGTCTCTGGTTAGTGCACCCTTTTCATCAGTCACAAAGGCTTATGCAGCAGAGAATAATTCAATGGCGCTGCAGAAAGATATTGGTTTTCAGTTCGACGGAACGGACTGGTTCTATATGGATGCTTTTGGACAGAAGAAAACCGGATGGGTTACTGAAGTTGACGGAAACAGGTATTATCTTGACCCGGTTAACGGCAAGCTGCGTACAGGGTGGCTTAAATCAGACGGAAACTGGTATTTTCTCAACAACTTAAGTGACGGTACAAAGGGGAAAATGATTACAGGGTGGCAGTGGATCGATGGATACTGCTATTATTTCGATGCCGCAGGAAAAATGTTGTTCGGAACATATACTCCTGACGGATTCTATGTAAATGCAAACGGGCAGTGGTCAGAGAGTGACGGAACGGCACACTTCGTATCAGGTAAGGGATTAAGTACGGCTAATGTACTTGGTGAATCAAGAGTCAATCTTGTGACTTCAAGGACATCCGGAGGTGGTTCCGGCGGATCAGGAAGCTCGGGAAGCAGAAGAAGACAGTCCTCGGATTCTTCGGTAAAAGATGAAGATAAAAAGGATAATAAATCTTATTCCGATCAGGATACAAAACCCATTAAAGACAACGGTAATGCAGGCAATAACGCAGATGATGAAAATGCATCCAGGCCGGAGACAAAGACAGAACCAAAAGACAAACCAAATCAGAAATCCGATGAAAAAACAGAGTCGGATCCTAAAACACAACCTGAGACTATACCTTCAAAGGAAACCGAAAAGGATTCTGATAAAAAAACTGCAAAAGATAGCGATGTGAAGGTGACAGGATTTAAGGCTATGAAGACCCTTAACATTCCATATCAGGGATCAGAGGACAGCACTTTAAACATTGTAGAGAATAAACTCAAAAACAGTGGTGTCACGGTTTATCTGTCAAACGGAAAAAGAACCACAGCGGTTGCAACAGGCTGGAAGATAGAAGGAACCGCAGAGATCGGGAAAACATTGGTTGCAAAACCTGAAACATTAAAAGTCGCAGACAGATATAAAAACATTCAGGAACAGTTTGAGAAGCTTGATATAGAAGAGAAGATAAATATCCTGAAAGGAAATGTTCAGGAAGAGATATCAGATCCTGTTGAAACTACGGAAGCTCCTAATGAAGATCCTACACAGGAAGAATCAGGTACAGAAGAGTCGACAACTGCTTATGAAAACAAACATCCTGATGACTGGACCATCACAGGATATGTTCAGCCTGAAGTATTAGAACTTGATTATATAGATTCTGATTTAGACAGCTACAAGCAGTATTTTCCAAAGACTGTAATCTATAAAACCAATGACGGTACAGATATAACAATTGATGCAAAGTGGTATGACGGTTTCACACGTATCAAGGAAGGACTGGTTGAGGGAGGAGAGATCACAGTACGCTGTGATAACAGTTTTAATGATTTCCCTTATGAAGTAAGAAGACAGATTTCTTTTGATTCTTTTGATAGTGTAGGAACACCGACACTTACCATTAGATTTAAGAAAAAAGATACTGTAGCTGATCAGAAAGAAATAAAGATAAGTCTTGACAGAGAGCCGGCTGTTACCGGTTCTTCATATGATCAATATCAATACGCTTACGGTGATGATCTCACCATTAATCTCGAGAATTATGATGGTGACGGAAGTGATGTGGAGATCACAGGAGCAGTCGGTTTTTCTGAGAAACTAAATGCTCTTTCATATGATGAAACAAGTGGAGAGTTAACCTTGCCCGTTAAGGATTTCATGCCTAATGGTATGACAGAAAATTTCTGGCTTACGATAAAAGTCAGTGGTGTAAAGAAGTTCCAGGCAAGAATATATATATCCACAGACAGAAACATTACTTTTAAGGATAAGAAGTCAGGCACGGTGATCTACAACGGAATATCTAAAAAGAAAGATTTTGTGACAACTGTGAGCTTCGTTAATGTGCCGGAGGAAGACATTAAGAATATATCCTTTAGAAGCGGTAATGAAGATCTTAAGGATAAATTCTCATTGACGAAGACCGACGAAGAAGGGGTATATGAGTTCAGAATTCCTAAGGACTATATAAAGTCTGTTTTGGGAAGCATAGGATTTACGATCTATTGTGAAGCAGTATTCCCTGTATCTGTCAGGATATATACCATGCCGGATCCATCATTGTATGTAAACAGGTATGATGGATGCTATGCTGCGGAAGATCAAGAGTTAGGACTTAAAAATTTCTCCTTTGATAAAGCTTCAATTGATGATTTATACGTAAAGCTTATAGATGGTGAAAACAATGAAAAGATTCTTGTTAAGGGAACGGACTATAAGATAGATGTTGCAGAAAAGAAGATTATTCTCATTTCTTCAAGCATCCTTGGAACAGATTCTCTTGATGAAGATATGACATTTACTGTACTTGTGGAAGCTAAAGAAGATGAAGAAAGCGCAAAAACTTCCATAAAGTACAAGAAGGATAGAATTGCAAAGGTAAAGATTGTTGAGACCATTATACCGAATACACCGGTTTATATTAAGATTGAAAACCTTGAGTACGGAGAGAGTCTGGATGATACAGAGATATATGCAGGTGAGGAAAAGATAAGTGGCTGGTCAGTGATATCCGGGTATTACAGTGAACAGATAGTTATTCCGTATGAAATCATTGAAAAGTATCTGAAAGATGGCAAAGCTGACTTCACTATAAAAAAACCTAAGTTTAAGAACAGTGACTTTAGTATCGTGATACCGGATTATTCAGGTGAGGATGCTCCTGTTGAAACAGCGTATGTTAATGAATACGGCACAAAATATGAGCTTCAGGATGAAAAGTACCCTGTTTTCTCAGGTACAGGAAGTGTTTATATCAAAGTTAAGGATAAGAGTATTTCCAATGATGTATTAAAGCACGCAGTAGGTGTTTTCCATAAACAGGGAGAAGACATTAAGTCCGGAGTTCCGGTTTATCTCAGTGAATACTCCGGAGTGGTCGAAAGCTATTCTTCAAAGGAAAAGTGGTTAAACTTCAGTCTTTACTCATACAAGGAAAGACTTGGCAACAAAATTGTAAAGGATGGAGATAAATATCCTGTATATACAGTGACAGTATATATTCCGGGATATAAGACCGTTGATATTGATATAGCATTGAAGCCGTCTCAATCATATTGAAAGATATTCAGTGAATGTTAAGAATGCGTCAATATTATATAAAGGGTTAATGAAAAGCGGGTAGTTATGAAACTAAATAGATTAAACAGAACCGCAGCCAGGGGAACCGCCATTGTACTGGCAGCTGCGGAGATACTTTCTTGTGCATCACCTGTAACGGTGTATGCTGCAAAACATAAAGATATCCTCAACGAAACCTGGGAATCCGGTGAGGAAAATACAGAGATGATAGAGAAAGCCGAAGAGCTTCTCATGGACATGAAGAGTCCCTATGATGTGCTCATTAAGTTTGAGAATCCTTCAGATGATACAATATCGTTGGAAAAGTGTGCTGAGATATCACAGAAAAATGCAAAGAAGATCATCGAGAAAGCTGTCAGGGATGACGATGGATCGGTGGTTGAGTGGGAGTCATTCTTTATTACCAATGCTATACATTTAAAAACCAAAGATAAAAGCCTCATTATGAAGGTGATGGCTCTTCCTGAGGTGTGCAGAATTACAGGTAACGGTCATGTTGATAATCTTGAACCTGTCGAAGATGACTCCAAAGACATGATGCTGAGAACCCAACAGACACATATTTTTGTTCCTGATGAAAGGGACATCGAATGGGGAGTAAGCATGATTCATGCCGATAAGGTATGGGAAGATTTTGGAATTAACGGTAAAGGTACGGTAGTAGGAATCATCGATGGAGGCGCAAACTATGAACTACCGGCATTAAAGAAGAAGTTTTTGGATTATGATCCTGCGACAGGGAAAGCCAATACTGACAAGCAGGATGATCCTGATACAAAAGATATCTGGGAGGGTTGTGCCTACAGAGATTTTGTAGACGGAACAGATACTCCTCAGAAAACATCCTCTGATGATCACGGGACTCATGTTGCAGGAACCATAGTAGGTGAAGAAGGGGAGCATACAAACCGTATAGGTGTTGCTCCGGGAGCAAAGTTCATCACTGCTCGTGCCATGGGTGTTGATGGAGGAGAAGTTTCAGACCTTATTGCAGCAGCTGAGTGGATGTATCAGATGAAACCTGATGTTGTAAACAACTCCTGGGGAGGATCTGCTGATACAGATGAATGGTTCAAGGAGATAACAAAAGCCTGGAAGTCACGGGGAATCATACCCGTATTTGCAGCAGGTAATACTTCCGGAGAAGTTCCGGGAGAAGGAACTATTTCAAATCCGGCAAACTATTCCGATGTTATTGCTGTGGCTGCGGTGGACCAGAATAAAAAGATAGGAAACTTTTCAAACAAGGGTCCATCAGCTTTTAACAGTTCCATGACTAAGCCTGAGATTTCCGCCCCGGGAGTTCAGGTTCGTTCTGTTAATTCAAAGGGCAGATATGTGTCATGGAACGGTACTTCCATGGCTGCACCCCACGTTACAGGTGCTGTGGCTCTTATACGTGCAGCAGCCAGGAAGTATGGAAAAGAAGAAGAGTATGACGAGCTTGACGAGATCCGTGACCTTCTTATGGAAACTGCGGAGCCTCTTACGGATGCCCAATATCCCGAGTCTCCAAACTATGCCTACGGTGCCGGTCTCATCAATGTTTACGACGCGGTGTCAAAGATAGCCGGTGATGAACAGGCCAGAGTTCTAGGTACAGTGCTTCAGGTTGGAGATGATAAGGAAGAACCAAAACTAAAGCTTGATATCAGAGAGGAAGCCTACATTGGACGAGATGTGCTTGTTAATGCAGAAATCTCCGACGATGTATCAATTCGTTCAGCGGAGCTTACCTACTGGTTTTCTGATGAGGCTGACGCAAAAACGGTTCTTATGTCTGTGAAGAAGGGAACACAGAAGGATGGTACATATTCATTTACGATTCCTTCGGAAGAATTAAATGTCGGAAAACTTCATATCAGAGTAGATGTAGTTGATTATGCAGAAAACAAGGTGTCGGCAGACGCGGACATAAATATCCAAAAGGGTGTCAGCTTTCCCTGGTCAGAGGATTTTGAAAAGGCAGACACAGGACTTAAAGGATTCATCATGGATGGATGCTGGGGCATTTCACACAGAGAATCTGCTTCTGAACCTGAGTTCCCGAAATCAAAGGATGATTCTGAAAATACTACCTATATAGGTATCGATGCAGGATATCCATATTTTGAGCGCCGCATAGACAGCAGTCTCTATCTTCCTCCTGTGGATCTTACAGCGGTGCAGATAGATAAGAATGATCCAAAGACCATACCTACGCTTTCTGTTGATATGTACAATGGTTTCACCGGAATATCCACCACAAAGGTTCAGGCTTCATTCACCGGAAGAGAGGATGACTGGGAGGATATCTATGATGTTATCCTTAGACCTGATATCAAGGATCGTAAGTGGGAACATGTAACTATACCTCTCGATAAGTATGTGGATGACAAGGATGCACCGGATGATGAGAAGATAAACAAGGATGGAAGACCTCTTCAGATCAGATTTTATTTCTTTGGACATGATTCTGATGATGGAGTGGGCTGGTATCTTGATAACCTTGAGATTACAAAGGGTGAAGATGTGGCTCCGGGACAGGTTCAGGATCTGAGAGGAACCATTGACAATACAGGACTTAAGATACATTTTGTTGCCAATGAAGAGTCCGACCTTGATCACTACGTAATCGAGAGAAAGACAGATGCGGAGGGCAGCAGCTTCAAGAAGATAAAAGAGATTGAGCAGGACCTTGATTCCTTCCGGTTCATTAATAAGGGAGAGGACAAGAATCGACCCAATTCACACTATCGTGTCGAGTTCTACGATGATACTGCCGAGGATGGAAAGAATTATATTTATCGTGTCTTTGCCATAGACAAGAGCGGTAACAAGAGTGAATCTTCAAAGGAATTAACCATAGAGTTCAATACTTATGAAAATTCCGTAAGCTATGACCTTGAAAAAGATGAGTCAGGCTTTACACATGGAGTTGTGACAGAAGATGCCGCTGATGACTGGGAGTGGGGAATACCTGAATTTCCGTCAGATGATGAAATCAATAAAATGACACTTCTCTACAGAAAAGCATGGCAGGGACTTGCGAAGAATAAGACTCATGTATTTGGTACAAACCTTTCTGGTAAAGCATCAAACGGACTTGACAGTTACCTTCTCATTCCTGAATTCACGGTAAAGAAGGGTGATTATCTTTATTTTGATTCTTACAGTGCCATGGGTATGACCGGAGCAGGAACAGAGTTTTATGTAGAGATAAGACCTGATGGTGCAGAAGGCTGGACAGAACTTGTGTCATCGGAGAGAGTCATGGATAATGACCATATCTTCACATGGCATCAGATAAAGAAATCTCTTGATGATTATGTTGGTAAGAAAGTGTCTGTAAGATTCCATGCGGAAACTTCAAAAACTGTATGGATAGACGGATACAATCTTGGATGGTATCTGGATAATGTATATGTCGGTAATCGAAATGTTGAGTTCGAAAAACTTGCTATCGAAAGATACGGAGACAAGAAGAAAGCAACAGCATCCGAGATTCCAAAGGATGATGAAGAAACAGTAAACAAAGATAAAGAAAAGAGTAATGACATTGCCTCTAAAGACGATGATTCAAATGACTCACGTGAAAAAGAGAAGGTTGCCAGTGCTTCAACCATAACAGTTAAACTTTCAGATCTCATTTCTGACGATTCAGACGATGAAGCAGATGACGAGGAAATATCTGATGAAACTGTAGAAGATGAAACATATGATGAGGATGAAGAGGAAAGAAAGACTAAAACCGTAAAAGGTTCCTTCGAAGATCTCTTCTACGAACTAATCGACTCAGATCATGATGGTGTGCTTTCAAAGGAAGAGATCAGAGAAGCAAAGGAAACAACCAGGGACGATGATTCAACAGAAACCGGCAAAAAAATAGATGGATTTGGTCGTAAGTATGATGAGGCTACAGAACTTCCCGATGAAGAAGACAGAACCATAGAGCAGTTCTCTACAAGAGAACTCAATGAACTTGGAGTCGGGCTTTACAGTGAGGGACATGTACCTCTTACCGCTACCATTACTGTTAAAGAAACCGGAGCATATACCAAGGCATCAGAGATAGACGGCTCCTTTGCACTGAGTTTAACATCCGGTAAGGGCGGAGAGTCCAAAGAATATACATTGGTTATTTCCTGCTATGGATTTGAAACTATTGAGAAGAAGGTAACCGTAAATGCAGGTGACAATGTAGTTAAGGATCAGCTTGTTCTTTCTGAAGCAAAGAAAGCATCCATTAAGGGAACAGTAACTGACAGCGAAGGTGAAGTGCTTCAAGGCGTAAGCATTCGTATGGATGACGATGACAGATACGAGCTTATGACTTCAGCGGAGGATGGTACATACGAGATGCCGGAAGCATTTGCCGGAAAGCATATACTCAGATTCTTTAAGGATGGTTACATTTCTCTGCAGAAAGAGGTGGTACTGAAGGAAGGCGAGAATACACTTGATACGGTTAAACTTAGTCCTCTTGGGGCAATGCTTTCTGCTACAGCTGATTATGGCATAAAGCCGGAAAAGGATTCAGAGGGATATTACAAAACCATTTTCTTTACCAGTGGTGTGAGGGGCGCAGCTGTGAAGTTTCAGACTCCTTTTAAGGGAGGAATGCTTAAGAGCGCAGATATATTCGCAGTACATAATCAGTACTTCAATGGAAATCATATTGAAATCGGTGTTCTCTCTTATAACAACACAGGACGTCTTGTGGAACTTGTTCCATTCAGAGAGTACAGGAATCTTACACCGAATGAATGGAATACCATAGATTTCAGTGAGTATAATCTGAGAACAGACAAGCCGGTCTATATCGTTGCAACCTATGAGGATGATATTTCAATTGCTGATAGTATGGGTGTCCTTTACGATGAAAAAGCTTCGGAAAAGGCTATTAAGCACAGTTTTGTATATGATGGTGACTTTACGGAAACATCAACACTTTCGACTCCCGGAGCATATGGCATAAAGGCTTCATGGCTCTATGAGGAAGGCTCTGAAAAGAATCCTGAAGCAGAAGGCTTTATGGAAGATGAGGTTAATGTTAAACCATCAGAAGAAGAGTATGAATTTGATGAGGAGACACAAACCATCATAAGGTATAACGGTAATGATCAGAAGGTTAATGTTCCATCAAAGATAAATGGTGTAACTGTTCTTAAGATTGGTGACGATGCCTTTAACGGAACCGGAAAGGAGGATGAGGAAAAGATAAGAACTCTCATACTTCCGGACACACTTACAGAAATCGGAAAAGATTCATTCAAGAACAATATGCTTACGAAGGTAGAAGTTCCTGAAAAGGTTACAAAGATTGGAAGCGGAGCTTTTTCGCAGCAGTGGAAGATCAATCTCAAGGATCAGTCCTTTACGGTTATATATCCTGAAGGAATCGAGGAGATAGAGGCTGATACATTTGCAGCGGCAGCAACAGGTAAAGACGGTAAGTTTATCGGAAAATTCCCGGGTGTGAAAACTATAGCAGCAGGAGCCTTCACATCAATGTATGATGTTGAGATCGAAGCCCCTGAGCTTACGGAAATAGCCGATGGTGCTTTTGGCGAGATGAACAACAGAGATTTCACTTATCCAAGAGTTTATACAGATGAAAACACAGAGCTTCAGAATAAGGATCATCAGTATTTGATTAATCCTACGGTTGTAACTGTAAAAGCACTAAATGCAAGAGATCACGAAGAGGTTCTTAAAGAAGTTCACTATTATGGTGAGGGCAACACTGAAATCAACCGGACAGTATCTGCTGATAAGTTCTACAGAATGGGTGAAACCATCAAGGTGAAGGCTCCGGATGTTTTATCTTCCGGAAAGTCCTATACAAGTGAAGATGCTGATAAGGAAATAAAGCTTAAGAAGGTTAATGTAGTTGAGTTTTACTATCATGCTTATGAATCCAGACTACGTACACCTGTACTCGAGTCTGATGAATTCATGGTTGGTTTTGCGGTTCCAAACAGTAAGATTGAGATCAGGGTTGGTGAAAACGGGTACAAAGGAACTGCCAATGCTGACGGATTCTTTGAAATAGCTGTAGATCCGGGTAAAGCGGGTACGGAGATTTCCGTAAAGGTTAACGGTGAAAACAGCTATAGTGCAACGGTTTACGAGGATCCGGAGGGGGATTATTGCGCAGAGGATGGAATCATTAAGAGATATACAGGTCTTTCAAGTATTGTAACCATTCCAAACTCCATTGACGGCGCAGGAAAAATCACTGAGATAGGTGACTTTGCATTCTATGATATTCCGGTTTACTCTGTGGAACTTACACCATCCATAGAGTCCATAGGAACCGGAGCATTTATGAACTGCGGTCTCACTGAATTCGGATGGAATCTTGAAGATATAAATAAAGCTAAGCTTGTTTATATAAATGAGTATGCGTTCAAGAATAATGACCTTTCAAGAGTAGAACTTCCGGAGCTTACACATCAGATAAGAACCGGAGCGTTTGAAAATAATTCAATAAATGAACTAATACTTGGAACCTATACTTCCCATATTGGAGACAAGGCCTTCAAGGATAACTTCATTGAGAAGCTTACAACCTCACCGCGTCAGGAAGAAATCGGAGTTTCAGCATTTGAGAATAACATGATCTCGGAACTAAATGTACTTGGATGGATGGAAGGTTATGAAGACGGACTCACTGAAATACCTGCAGATGCATTTAGAGGTAATCGTTTGAATGAAGTCATATTACCTCATGAGATTACTGATGTTTCGGCAAATGCTTTCAGGGATAACGTTTCCTCCGGACGTTTCGTCATTGAATCTGATAATGAAAATATTATACCAACAGAGGGCTACGATGTAAGAAGATCTGACGGAACTGTACTACGATATCAGAAGTGATAAACGGATTAAGTAAACACAAGATTTAAATAATAAAAGGCAGGATCATGCTAAAGCATGGTTCTGTTTTTTTGTATGGCATTCACACGGCAATGGATAAGGGTTTGAGAATAATTGTATGAGGAAACAGTGTATATTAAAAAATAGTCAACAATTGCTGAAAATATATACAATCAAATCAGCATGAAAGCATCTTACAATCAACATATTGACCAAACGATTTTCGGGCGGTATCATTTTATATAGTTATTTCTCTAACGAGCGAAATGGAGAAAAAAATTTCAAAGCTGCATTGGATGAATATCGGGATGGAATGTAATTCCAATAAGGCTTTGAACATAAGGTTAGCCCATAGAGTTTAGAATAAAAAGGGCTTAAATTTATTCCGGAACCAATTAGGAGGGGTGTGGAAAATGCAAAAGATTACGCGTCGTGAATTCCTGAAAGGCAGTGCTGCACTTGCAGCAACAGGATTGTTAGGAGCATGTACTTCACAGAGTGTTCCTTCAACAACAACAGAAGCAGCTACAGAAGCAGCGACTACGGCAGCTGCGACCGAGGCTGCAACGACTGCCGCTGCCACAGAAGCAGCAACAAAAGCTGCATCAGAAACTGTTAAGGGGATTTACAAGGCAGGCACCTATGAGGCAAGTGCCTATGGAAACATCAGCAATGTAAAAGTACAGTGTACATTTAGTGATAGTGCTCTTACAGAAGTTAAGGTATTGGAGCAGGGAGAGACACCGGTTCTCTTCAAGCAGGTTGAGGATACTCTTATTCCTGCCATTATTGAGAATCAGGCAGGCGGAGTTGATGCTGTTACAGGTGCAACCAACTCATCCCGCGCTGTAAAAGAAGCTATTGCAGATTGCGTAGCTCAGGCTGGTGGAGACAAGTCCGAGTGGCTTTCAAAGACACTTTCAGTAACTCCTGGTGCAGATGAGACCTATGATGTGGACCTTGCGGTTATAGGTTGTGGTGCGGCAGGTTTTATGGCATCAATTACAGCCGGTAAGGCAGGGCTTAAGGTTCTGACTACAGAAAAGGCAGGCTCTGTTGCAGGCGTAAACGGAATCAAGGTTTCCGGACCTTTCGCTGTAGATACTTCAGTTCTTCATGCCAAGGAAGGCGGAACCACACTTACAGTAGATGAAGTATTCCAGCATGTCATGGAGTATTCACACTGGACACCTAATCCGGCTCTTATGAGAAGATGTCTCGAAGAGTCAAAGAATGCTGTAGAGAATCTTGTGGAGATCGGATACGAGATGAAGGAGGCCAACTTCCGTTTTGAGACACCTTTCATTGGTGAGAAGGGAGGATTCCATCTTATAACCAATCCTCTTGACGAGAGAGTTGAACTGTGGGAGAAGGCATTGAAGGATGCGGGAGTTGAAGTTCTTTACAATACACAGGCAACAGACCTTATCATGGAGGGCAGAGCTGCCAGGGGCTTCCATGCAGTGAAGGCTGACGGTACCAGGGTTACGGTCAATGCCAAGGCTGTTATAGTTGCAGCAGGCGGATACCTTGGAAACAGAGATCTTCAGGAGAAGTTCCTTAAGACGAGAAAGCTCAATGCCGCAGCAGGCGGAAACAGCTTATGTACAGGAGACGGTATCCTTATGACCTCCGATGCAGGTGCTGTTCTCAGCAAGACATTCGGATATTGCCCATGTGAATACGGCGGAACAAACAGTAAGGCAACCAGACCGGCAAAACAGGACAAGTATGATCAGAATCTTTGCTTCAAGTTTGGTCTTTACGGAAATCTTCTTGTTGATGGAGAGGGTAAGCGTTTCATCAATGAAGGACTTCTCTGCGACTATCCTATGAGCTATGGTTCGGAACAGATCATTCTTAATGCGCCATGGTACGGAATAGTTGATCAGGCCTATGTTGATGCGATGCAGACAGAGGGTCTCTATGAGTACACCACAAAGAAGGGGGCAAACGAAAAGAACTGGTTTATCGGAAACTACTTCAAGGAGAGAATCCTCGACAAGCTTCCTGAAGACATCGAAGAAGGTCTTGAGGAAGGCTGGCTTGCCAAGGCAGATACTATCGATGAACTCGGCGAAAAGTTCGGACTTACAAATCTGAAGGAAACAGTTGAGAAATACAATGAGTTCTGTGATAAGGGAGTTGATGAGCAGTTCGGCACATCACCATGGTATCTCTCAAAGATAGAGAAGGGACCTTTCTATGCTGTTCAGTGTGAGCCTTCAGCATGGTCAACATTTGGTGGTGTAAGAACCGATGACTGTCTCCGTGCACTCGATCCGGAAAATCAGCCTATGGAAGGACTTTATGTTGTCGGAACTGATAACGGAAGCCTCTACTACAGCCCGTATTATGATGTTCCGGGCTACTGCTACGGACTCTGCATTGATTCCGGCTATATTGCAGCTACTGAAGCCGCAGCATATATCAAGGGATAATGTTTTCGAAGTAAGTCACTCATATTCTTATAGTCAGTGATCGAAGGAAACCGTTTGAACAAAATGCGATATACCAGATAACTCTAAAAAGTAATGAGCGTGTATACATCAGGATAAAATGATGTATACACGCTCATCTTTTCTACAAAGTATTTTTTACGTCCATCTCAAATTGAAACATATTTGACTTACATCTGTAACAGCATATATTAAGTATCTTATACATCTGTGTTGCCATGAATACAAGATAGGCTTACTATTGAACAACTCTTTACATGTCAGATACTTATTATTCAGTATATCAGTAACAGCCTCTATATGATCTTCCGGATTGAGAGCCTGAGTAGAAAGAATTATGGCAAGGTGTATCATGATATCTTCCGTTATTTCTGTAACTGTATTCCGGATGACTGTAGTAACCGTTGCAATCATACTGCTGGTAACAGTTCGTATATCTGTTGTGATGATTCCGGTAGTTACTGTTATATGAGTCAAAATGTCTTACTCCGGCAAATGAAGTAACAGTCATCGTTCCGACAATGGCTGCTGTAGCCAATAATGTTTTTGCGTAGTTCTTCATATTATTCTCCTTTGTACTATGTTAAAAAATCTTATTATCTCTGTCAGGCCTTACCTATTATATAATGAATATTGCAAACAATACAATGGCAAACAATATATTTATTGAAATTTTATATTTTCATACAGAATCACACAGAAAGACTATCGGCGCACACTTTCATCGGTATAACTGTCATATGTTTTCATCAGTATCATGAGAAGATCCTTCAACGCAGGACTAAAGATTTTACTCTTCATATATGCAATTACTATATGATAATTCGCGCCGGGTACCAGTGAAAAGGCAATATAGCGATCGCGTGCTTCATGGAATTTTGGCACAAAACATATACCGTTTCCGCTTATCATCAGTTCGATGGCGGATTCAATCTCACTGACTTCGCGAATAGATCGAGGGATAAATCTGTTCTGCTGAAAGATTCTTGAACTGAGTTGTCGAGACAATGTCTCATTTGGAGGCAGTATGAAAATGTCTTCGGCAAGACATTCAAAACATACCCCTTCTTTTCGAAAACGATTGATCATCGGGTGCCCGTATGGCAATGCAAGCTGAAGTTCAGTGGTTCTTAGAGGAATATATCCCAGTAAAGTATTGGAAAGATCGCTTGTGGCGGTTATTGCAAAGTCTGCAATTCCGTTCGACAGGTAATCCTTCGCGGATGCAGCTGTTCCATAAAGCGTGTTTATGTATATGTCAGGATGCATCTTTCTGAATTCGGTCAGAACTCCCGCAAGATCCTTGAGTAATCCCTTTGTGTAGACAAAGGTAATCTCTTTATTTTTTCTGGTTCTGACCTTTTGAATATCTCTAAGCGCGTTTTTGTAAATATTAAGTGCGCCCTGAGCACCGTTAATATAGATCTTTCCGGCGTCGGTGAGAAACAGTTCATTTTTTTCCTTATAGAAGAGAGCTGTTCCTATATCACTTTCTACTTTCTTTATCTGTTGTGAAAGGGCTGACTGAGATATATTAAGCTTCGCAGCAGCTCTTGACTGAGATCGCTCCTGAGATACGGTTATGATACATTCAAGCAGTTTGGTATTCATACTGGAACAGGCTCCTGTGGGTATAGTGAAAAATGGTATACATTATCATGATGATTCGACTGGTGATATGGATTTCCAAATGAAATCGATGCTTCGAATCCAAAAGTATTATTCAGCAAATTCCTTTATTATGGAAGATATAGGTTCGCTTCCTGTCGGAGTATGATAAGTTCTTGTTTTTCTGTCGGCCTGATATGCAAGAAATGCAAAGTAACGGATCGCTTCTGACATCTCGGCGCCTTTTTTCATAATGATTCCCAGATTCACATAGTATCGGGTGTCTGTACGAAAAAATGCTATATCCTTTTGGGGTACGCTGACTCTGGTGGCCGGAAGAAATCCTACGCCAACTCCCTGTTTCACCATATTTTCGATGATGAGGTTATTGCCGGTTTCGTAGGCATTAAGCGGATTGATGCCGGCAGATGCAAGGATGCTGTCTGAGACAATGCGTATGGCATTACCTTTACTGAGTCTGACAAATGCTGAATCTTTGAAGCTTGATATGGGCACAGTTGGAATGGAATTTATCATGGAGCGGGAATCAGGATTATTTAGCGGAAGCTCTTCAGGAACATTCAGAAGTTCACGATAGTAAGCCGGAGCTGCGATCACAACTTCTTCGAGAGAGGTTGTGATATAGTCAAAACGGTCACTTTCTGAGTCTGCAAAGGCTCCCAGACCGAAGTCAACACTGCCATCAGCAACGAGATTCAGGATAGAACTCATATAAGC
Source organism: Oribacterium sp. WCC10 (assembly GCF_900113415.1). Classification (GTDB taxonomy): domain Bacteria; phylum Bacillota; class Clostridia; order Lachnospirales; family Lachnospiraceae; genus Oribacterium. The sequence continues at coordinate 55,901 of NZ_FOPH01000019.1, forward strand.
TTCCTTAAGTTCCAAACGAATATCAGGAAAACGTTTGGAAAAGGCAGTGTAAACTGTTCCAAACATGGAGGAACCTCTATGAGGTGAAGCTGCAATACGAAGTACCTTTGATTCTGTGGTATTGAGACGATGTATAGAAAGATATGTATGCTCTTTAAGTGCAATGATCTTTTCGGCAGCTTCAAGATAGATTTTTCCGGCAGGGCTTGGGATAAGCTCCTTCTTTTCTCTATAGAAAAGATCGGTTTCCAGACGATCCTCCAAACCGGAAAGAAATGCGCTTAAAGTAGGCTGAGAAACACCCAAAGCTTTTCCGGCTTTAGACAGATTCTTTTCTTTTGCTATGGTGGTGATATATATAAGTTCTTTGATATCCATTGTTCTGTAATAGTGAAAGATGTATAGTTTTTGCTTATAGATTATATAGGCTCAGGCTACTGTTTTCAAGAAAGTACATAAAGTAGAATACTAATATCAAAAGTTCGGAACTTTAAGTGATGCATTAAAAAACTAAACGTCTATCTGGAGGAGATAATGAACACGCAAATAGTTATTACTTTATGCATACTTGCCTTTATGGTGGTAATGCTTCTGACACATAAACTGCCATATGGTCTTACAGCGATGATTTGTTGTACGGCATTTGTTCTTACAGGAGTTTCGGATATCAAAACAGCATTTTCGGGTTTTTCCAGTTCTACAGCAATCATGGTTGCGGCAATGATAGTTGTTGCCACACAGCTATCAAAGACATCGGTTGTTCAACGGCTTAAGAACGTTATGTACAGGATGCAGGGTAAAGGCGAAATGCTGGTACTCCTGACATTGGCACTTGTAACTTTGGGGCTTTCACAGTTCATGGGGCAGGTAGCATGCATATCCATCATGCTTCTTTTCGTTCAGACTTTACAGGATGATGCCAAGGTGACTCCGGCAAAGGCTTTGATGGCAGTTTGTACTATCAACACACTGTGGACTTCAAAGATTCCTGTAGCTATGGGTGCAACCATGCCGGGTACCATTAATGCCTTTTTCGAGGGTGTTGCGCCTGAATATGCCATTGGAATAGCTGATTATTTTAAAGTGGCACTTATTCCCGGAATACTCGGACTTATATACTGCGTTGCATGTGTCAAACTTATACCTGACTCGGACATAAAAAGGGAAGAAGTTAGTATTAAGGAAGTAAAGGTTCTTTCAAAAAAGCATGAAACGGTTGTATTTGTAGTATTTGCAGTTATCATGGGAGCATTCTTCCTGTCCAATGTGATATCAAAAGAGGTTCAGAATGTGATACCTGTAGCAGGTGTGCTTGCTCTTATGTTGACAGGAGTTATTAGCCTTGAAGATGTTCAGAAAACAATCTGCAGCGATATGATATTCCTCATCGCCGGAATGTCAGCGGTATCAACCATCCTTGGAAATACAGGAGTGGGTGAGCTTATTGGACAGACAGTTCTCAAGATTCTCGGCGGACATCCTGCACCAATGTTTGTAATCGCGGTATTCTGCATAGTTACTTCGGTAATGACAAACTTCCTTTCAAACATGGGCACCATGGCACTCATGATTCCTATAGCAGCCTCAACAGCACTTGCCGGAGGTTTCAATGTTCAGACCGTTGTTCTTGTGACAGCAGCCTCATCATGGATGGCATTTGTGCTTCCTACAGGCTGCGCCGGAAGTATGATAGCTTTTGGTACAGGCAATTTTAATGTTGGTCAGACACTGAAGTTCACGCTACCGTTATTTATCATTGAAGTGGTATCACTTATAGTCAGCGCCACCATGTTCTTCCCTATATATTCCTGACCTTAAGAAGATTATATGGATGCTTACAGCATAGAAGTAAAAAGTAAGAGATGATATGGTGATATCCGACATGGAGTTTTGCAGATTATAGATCTGGCATAGAACTATGAAAACACTGATTATATCCGTGTTTCCATAGAGCCTCCGGCATCGGAGGCATGGATTTTCAATGGAAGTAGATGTTTCGCATAGAAAATCCGGCCAGGGAAACGCTGATTAAAGCGTTTCCCTATATATCATTTATCGTATATGGTCAGCCCTGACAATCAGGGAAAGTTTTTCCCAATGTATTAAGGGCTGGCATTCCCCCTAAAATATGTGTCCGCTTTTCAATGAAGACCAGGCACTTTTACAGATATTTATAAGAGAGTAGAAGAAAAAATGAAGAGTTATTTTTATCCCGGAGTTAAAAAAAAGACCATAAACCTATTTGATAATATAGTATATTCCCATGTCAGTGATCTGGAGGGTAATGCTTTAGATCTTAAACTGTCTGTTATGGTGCAGAATGGTAATGCCGAAATGCGTCTTGCAGCAGGAGCAGATGACCCGAAGGCTGACCATACACCAAAGCCGGCACTGTTCTTTATTCCAGGTGGCGGATGGCGTGGCGCCGACAAGAATCTCATGCTTGGAGAGATGAGCGAGTTTGTCAATGCAGGGTATGCGGTTGTAAGTGTAGACTACAGAAATTCTTCACTTGGGAAGTGGCCATGCCAGATTCAGGATGTGAAGACTGCAATTCGGTTTATACGTGCCAATGCTGAGAAATATGATATTGATCCGGACAATATAGGTATATTCGGACGATCTGCCGGAGGACATCTTGCAGCATTTGCCGCCATGAATCTTCCGGGATATGATACAGAAGAATACAGTGAATATTCATCCGATGTACAGGTTGCCATCGATATGTTCGGACCTGTAGATATCGGCGCCAATATGGATATGGAAATGAAAAAGTTTTCTGACCCGAATTTCAGATGGCACAGATTAGAGGAAACTCATGGAGGAGCACTTATAGGTGGTGATCCCGAAACGATTCGAGCACGCGCAGAGAAGGCATCGGTTACTAATTATGTAAATGAAAAGATGGTACCTATGATGATACTTCATGGAGATAATGATCCTATTGTGCCTGCAGAGGTTTCAAGTGAGATACTTTACAAAAAGATAGTAGAGGCAGGAATGGAAGACAGGGTAAGCTATTATCTGATTCCGCATGCGGGACATGGCACACGTGAATTCTTTCAGGACAGTACAAAGGCACTGATGATTCAGTTCTTTGACGGACATTTAAAGAAAAGTTACAGTATCTGATGATGTGTATAAACGGTATAAAATAAGTATTTGTACATCTTGAAATTATACTGAAATTGTACGTGCACGGAAACATTCAAAAAAATCTGAAAAAGTGTTTGACATCTTTGCCGTGAATTGTTATTATAACTGAGCGCTCGAGAGAATCGGAACATCAGTTCTTGAAAATGAGCACATTAGAACCTTGAAAATCAAAGATCGATTAATACACAGACCCTGAAGATTCTTTGAAAAAGAAAATTCAGAGCGGAAGAGTTC
>NZ_FOPH01000030.1 GCF_900113415.1 Oribacterium sp. WCC10
GAGCTGTCCTTAGTACGAGAGGACCGGGATGGACTGACCTCTGTTGGACCTGTTGGAGATCAACTCCAGTGCAGGGTAGGCATGTCGGGACTGGATAAACGCTGAAGGCATCTAAGCGTGAAGCCACCCTCAAGATGAGATATCCCATCGCAAGAGTAAGACCCCTTGAAGACTACGAGGTAGATAGGGCTAAGCTGTAAGTGCTGTAAAGCATTCAGGTGATAGTTACTAATAGGTCGAGGGTTTGACCAATGTGGTTTGGTTGCTGGATAACAGATGGATTACTGAGAATAAGTTATTTGCATTCGGTACGCAGTTTTCAAGGCACGATAAGTTTTTTTAAAATCTGTTTGATAACGCTTTCATTAAGCGATAAAATATATCATAAATGGGGTCTTAGCTCAGCTGGGAGAGCATCTGCCTTACAAGCAGGGGGTCACAGGTTCGAGCCCTGTAGGCCCCATTTTTTGTATTTAGGTTTATATTTATTCGTGAAACATCGAAAGCAGTTTTTTGACTTTGAATTTGAATCTTGGATTTTACCAAAGCAAATTATTTGATAGCAAATTTGGTTTATTATATAAAGTGAAGTGGTGAGAAATCATCACTTCACTTTTTTGATATAGAATCAGTCAGGATGAAATTTGTTTTTGACTAGTTAAATCTGTCAGAAGCCGGAAATTGTTGTATATAGTCTGGAATAAAGGCTCAGAATAAAAGAAGTGATAAGAGTTTTAATATAGTCTTTACTCTTCGAACTCAATTAATTAAAGTTAAATCAAACCATACCATACCACTATGAACTTATACTGAAAAAGTTCTATAGATAAATATAAGATTAAGTGAGAATGATCAGGATAGTTTGAATGTGAATGAAAAGAGGGGGCATATGAATCAGAATCGAATAATAATATACATAATACTTATATTACTAATTGGGGTATTTATTTTGACAGGATGCGGACATTCCTCATTGGAAGATGTATATAAGTATGTAAACGATATGGACCTGGGACTATGTATAGTAAATCCTATACACAAGGTATTGGAATCTCAGGATGAATATGGTCCGGATGACTGGAGTTGGACCGTTTATCAGATAGATACCGGGATAAAGTTTAATATAGTCGATTCCGGAACAGATTCAATACTGGGAGTTCAGTATAGCTTAAGAGATGATTATAATGAATGTCTTTTAGATTCCTGTGAAGAAGAATTTCCTGAATATGATGACATAACCTATGATAAGTTAAAAAATGAGATAAGTTTCAGCTTCGGGAATAAAAGAGAACTCAGAAAAAGATGTGATGAAATATATGATATTTATTCCGTTGCTCACGATAAATATAAGAATGCATATATACGAGTAAATTGTAATATAGAGAACTCATTTACGGACAGGTACAAAAATACTTATCAGCAGGGGTTTGTGTACAAGGATGATTTAGATTATTCTGTGAATGAAAAACGTATGGAGGATGATTCTATTTATAAATACTGCCTTATGGAGTATTGTGATATAGCATTAAATTACAGACTTGAAGATGTTTTAGGCGAACTAACAGATGACGATATCAGGATGTATATGAATAGAGGGTATACTCAAAGAATTATCTATATTCTGGATGGGACAAAGGAAGATTTAAAAAATGCCAAAAAGGAGGTGGATTCCGAACTTGTAGGACACTCTGGGGTTATGGAGTATGCTAATCTGTATTATCTTCTCAAGAAGCAGGGGTTTAATATCGAAGGAACAAAAGATGATTTCAAAGTCAGGAATACAGATGGTAAGAAATGCGAATTTTCATATGACTTTTCTGATGATGATCAAGAAACGTCTTATTATCTCGTTGATGGTGAGAAGATTTATACACGAAGAGAAAGATATTTTGGTTTATATGAAGAGGAAATAGAAGAGCTTTTCGGAATTAAGACATATTTTCTTACAAACGACCAGATAACTCATCGGAAAAATAATAATAACTGGTAGAAGATGTACATTTGAAAACGTTTAATGAACATTGGCGATTGTTACTTTTCCGACATATAAGTGTTTTTTATCTTTTGCTGTAAGAAAAGATAAACTGCATAGGAAAACTATTATCTCCAGGTAATGTACATTTATATAAAAACTTCAATGTTTTTATATAAATGCACCTTTTTCATTTAAGATGTGCTAGTATATCCGTCATTCCAAATGAAAGGAGTCTGCAATGCATATATATGAATCAAGACGCGGTAAGACAAGAGTGACCGCATGTATTACAACTTTGAAAAAGGGAACATATTATGAGGTGCATCGTCAGGATGGAAATGTCATTTATATGAGAAATGATATATTTAACAGATTATATGTCAGAGCCGTAGGTTAGAGGTTTTGCAGGTTACGCCTGTGAAACCTCTTTTTTTATGTTTAAGTCCTGTATCAGGCATAGTAGCTTTTATCTCAGGATTTTTCGCCGAATAGATTAATATATGTGTGTTGATTGGTATGGTTAAGTCTGAGCTATAAGAAGGTACTGAGAGGTTCCCATGAGTATTGAAATTAATGAATTTACGAATGCAGATTTCAGTAAAGAGTATATTATCAACGGACTGACAGCTATGCCCGGTGGCTTTTTCATATACAAGGCCGATTGGAAGGATGAGAGAATACTTTACGCAAATCAGGCTATTCTCGATTTATTTGAGTGTAAAGATAATGATGAATTTCAGAAACTGACAGGCGGATCTTTCAAAGGCATGGTGCATCCTGATGACTATGATGAAGTCGAAGCAAGCATAAAACTGCAGGTAGGGGAGTCAGAGGATAATTTTGATCAGGTACACTATAGAATAAGAACAAAAACAGGCAAGGTACTTAATATTGAAGATATTGCAAGGCTGTATGAAGATCCTGTTGAGGGACCGTTGTTTTATGTTTTTGTATCGACATTTCATTCAAAAGTTGATCCATTGACAGGACTGCCTAATAAAGAATATTTCATGAAAACCGCCAGAACCGAATGTAGAAAGATGCATATGCAGCATAAGGATATGGTAATCATCAATTTCGATCTAAACGGTCTTAAGAGGTTTAATTCCAGGTATCGCATGGAAGAGGGAGATAAACTGATCCTGTGTTTTGCAGATATTCTGAAAAGGCATTTTGACGGACACTGCTGCTCAAGATTTGGTGAAGATCATTTTTATGCATTCGCTGAATCTGCTGATATAGAGGTTATTCTTAATCAGATAATAGGGGAGCTGCAATCAGCAAATAACGGACGAACACTTACAGTACGTATAGGAATAGCCGGATATACTCCTGATGAGGCGATAAGTGAAATATGTGATAAAGCAAAGATAGCTTCTGACAATCTGATCGATGCCATGGAATCAGATTATGTTTGGTTCAATGAAGATATCAAGGATAAGCATCTGAGTAGGGAGTATATATTAAGGCATTTTGATCAGGCTATAGCAGAGGGGTGGATTGAGCCATTCTATCAGCCTGTAGTCAGGACACTTAACGGGAGAGTCTGCGGATTTGAAGCATTGGCCAGATGGAAGGATCCTGAGTATGGAATACTGTTGCCTTCAGAGTTTATAACGATTCTTGAGGAAAACCACATTTCCTATAAGCTTGATATGTATATAATAGGTAAGGTTGTTGAAATGCTTCACAGAAGAAAGGAATATGGTCAGCCGGTGGTTCCGGTTTCTGTGAATCTGGCTCAGTCGGACTTTGATCTTTGCGATCCGGTTACGATTATTTCATCACTATGTGATTCTCATGGAATAAGCAGAAATCTTATAAGTATAGAAATTGCAGAGACTGCTCTCATGAATGATAGAGGGCTTATCAGAAATGCGATTAACAGATTTCACAAGTCCGGATTCGAGGTTTGGATGGATGATTTCGGTGAAGGATATTCATCACTTAATATACTCAAGGAGTTCTCCTTTGACGGAATAAAGATGGATATCGATTTCCTTAAGGATATGAATGAAAAGTCCAGACAGATAATAATCATGGCTATAAGAATGGCAAAGTCCATAGGCATGCATACTCTTGCAGAAGGAGTTGAGAAACCTGAGCATTGTGAGTTCCTGAAAAGTATCGGATGTGAAAAAATTCAAGGTTATGTATACAGTAAACCTCTGATGTTTGATGAAGTACTCCGGCATATGAGTGATTCGGGACTTATATTTGAACCGGGGGAAGTTTATGAGTTTTATCAGAAGGCCGGACTTGTGGATCTGGTTTCGCCGGTACCTCTTGCACTATTCTTGTATGATGGCAGACGTTTTAAGACATTATTTAAGAATGAGCCATACAGCTCGGAAGTAAAGGCAATAGGGGTTTCTGACGAGCAGGGTATAGAACTGTATCTGAATTCTGATCAGACTATGCTGAGCAGAAAGTTCAAGGAACTGGCGGATAAAGCTATAGATAACAATAAGTCTGAGAGCATGATATTTGTTGCAAGGAACAAATATTTCAGAGGAGTTTTTACGCCTGTAGCCAGGATGAAAAATTGTACGATTCTGTCCGCGACTATAGATGGTACAAGATACGATGCGCAGCGAAGAAGCGAAGAGATGGATCGTATCATGCGTAATATCACAACGGTTTACGATAACATTTACCTCATAGATTACAATAAGGATTCAAGAACTGTTATAACCAGTACGTTTTCTTATGAGCATGATGGGGATATAACATACGGCCTCAGGCAGTTTTATGCTGATTACAGCAGGAAAAGAGCCCATATAGATGATATAGAAAGACTTCAAAAGTTTCTTAGTAAGGAAAATATAGAGGACAGATTCAGACGTTCTGACAGAGGAAGCTTTTCTGAAGTGTTTCTTGTAATGCAACAGGATGGGAACTATCACTGGACAGAATTTTTATTTGTTGGGCTGCCGGAATCCGACGGGCAAAGATATTTTGTATGTGAAAAGCCGTCTGAAGTAGAAGATGCACAGAACAAAACGGAATATATAAGGAGACTTATTGAATCAAACAATATAAGTCTAAGAGATCTCGAACTCAGAAGAGATAATGATTGGGAGAAATCTCTGCTTGAAAATGGAAATATCAAGCTGTTCTGGAAGGATAAAGAGCGAAGATTTGTAGGAGCCAGCGATGCGTTTTTGAAGTATTACGGATTCAAGTCCCTTGATGAAATCATTGGAAAAACAGATGAAGATCTGGCCTGGCACATAGATGACAACCCATACAGAATTGATGAAAAACATGTTATTGAACGTGGAGAAAGTGTCTTGAATGCTCCCGGAAAAGTCATAGTTGAGGGTGTTCCGAGAGATATACTGGCAAATAAATTCCCGGCATATTATGAGGGAAAGGTTACCGGTCTTATAGGATATTTTGTTGATATTGAGCAGGATTTAAAGTCCGATGAAAAAGTCAGACAGAATAATCTTATAGATCCATTGACAGGACTTCTTAATGCACAGGGTATGATGATGACTATGTTGGAATTTGATAGCAGTTTTAAAACCAGCGGGAGTGATTATGTTTATGCCTCAATCTTTGTAGACGGATATAACGAAGTTCTGACAGATTTTGGTGAAGAGGTTGCCCAGCATCTGATAAAGCTTGTAGCCAGAACTGTAAAAAAATCCTTTGGATCTTCAGCGACCATTGCAAGGAACTATGGTTGTCATTTTGCTGTATGCGAAAAGGGATATTCGACAGATGCAATAACAAAGGAGATTAGCAGATGTACTGATGCCATAAAGGAAATAAAGGAAGTCGAAAAGCATAGATGCAACATTAGCATGACTTATGGCATAGCCATGGGCTCCGAAGCAAATAATATTCAAAGCATTATGGATATTGCTCAAAAGAGGCAGGAAATAAGCGTAAGAAGAAAGGGTAAGAATTTCGCATTCAGCAACACAGAGATTCTTCCGGACATCAACAGTGATCTGCCACTTCCGTATGTTGTCCTTACGCCCATCATGGACGAAAAAAACGAAAATGTACTTGATATGAGATTCCTTTTTGTTAATCAGAAGTATAGTGAAATGACAGGAATCATGAAAAAAGATCTTTTGGGAAAGGGATATCTGGAGACATTCCCGCATACAGATCATCTGTGGATTGAATATACTTACAGGGCAGTGCGTGGAGAATACGTACATAACAGGATTTACGATGCGGCAACAAGACATTGGATAAAGCTCACAGCAGCGCCTTCAGTAGTGCCGGGGACCTGTGCAGTGGTTTATGAAGTTGTAGATATAGAAAAACGTCAGGAAAATCAGGCAGCCATTGGTAGGGCAACACTTAATGAGATCATCAGACTGGCACGTATGCTTGATGGGGAAATGGAGTATGAGAATGCAATTAATCATGCCATTGAGCATATAGGTAATGCAACAGGAGCAACAAAGGTTTATATATATGAAACGGATAGAAAAACATTCAGCAACTCCTTTGAGTGGCATGCGGATGGATCAGTTTATGACAGGGATAAACAGCAATACAGGGATTACAGATATATCTCTATGTGGGAAAAAAGACTTGATAATGATACAAGTATCATTATCGAGAATGTAGAGCTTTTGAAGTATGATCATCCTGAGTTATTCAGCTACTTAAAGGCCAACGACATTAACTGGTTGATCAGTTCCCCTATATATCATAAGGGACAGCTGATTGGTTATCTCGGGGTGGACAATTATGATTATGACAAGAATATTGACATCAGAAAATACATAGAAACTGCGGCATATCTTTTATCTGCAAGGCTTAAGTTCCATGAATTCTATGAAGATGAAAGAATAAGGAAAGAAAAGCAGTTAACAGATAATAAAGAGCATCTGACAGGAAAGCTTGGATATGAGATTTTGGAGATTCTGGGAAGAAATGTTGAACGCTCGACTGTCATCAATGAAGCACTGACAAAGCTTGGTGACATACTTCGCTGTGACAGGATATTTGTGATGGAGATAAATGATGGTATTGTAAAATGTTCACATGAATGGTGTAACAAACATGTGGAATCAATGATGAAAGTTCGTCAGGGATTTACACAGGAAGACTATATCGGCATCATAGATGATTCATTATATGTGAATAGTGCTGTAGTGATAGAGGATCTTGAGGATGTCAGGGAATTTACGCCAAAGAAATATGAACTTCTGAAGGAATACGGGGTTGATCACTTCATTGAGGTTCCTTTCTTTGATCAGGGAGAACTCATAGGTATTTTAGGTGTTGACAATTTCTATCATACTGAACTTGTGGACACGAAAAAAATACTTGAAACTGTTGCATTTTTCATAGGGTACAAAATAATAATTGAAAGACTTAGAATGGTTTCTGTAAAGGACAGCCTGTTTAAGAAATCATCTGTTAAGAAAGCGATAGAAGATGTAAGCGAATCCGATCTGATGGCTTCGGGTGTCAGCCCCAATATTTACAAGGATCTTCCTGTTCCATGCCTACTTATAAAAGCATGTGTTAATACAGATGTTATGAAAGCGGACGATTTTGAATTTGCTTTTGTGAATGAAGCATACTGTAAATTAGTGAATATTCCATACAGAGATCTCGTAGGAAAGAAATACTGCGAAGTATTTCACAATGCAGATCCTCAATGGGTTACGGACGTTTTTGAAGCAGCAGTCATAGGCCGGACAGTAAGGGATCGCAGATATGAAGTGGTGAGTGAACGCTGGGTGGATCTCATCATTGCCCCGACATCCATCCCAGGTTATTGTACAGCAATGCTCCTGAATGTTGACATGGATCATAACGAGAGTAAACCTGGTGAGACTAAGAGACCTGATAACAGCAACGCAGAGATAGTGGTTGCGACAGCCGAAATATTTAATAAGGAAAGAGATGATGATAAGGCAATAAAAAATGTACTTGAGGAATTGAGCAAATATGTTTATGCTGATCATCTGTATATACTGCTTGTTGATCGAAATAAGACCACTTTTAGCGAACGTTATGAGTGGTGCAGGGATGGAGTCAGATCAAATCTTGGCATGCTTCAGAAAATCGATAGAAACTATTTACAGAGATCCAATGCCTTCAGACATAGTAATCACATGTGTGATGACATAAGCATAGTAAAGAAGTCGGATATTGTTCTTTATGAGTTTTTGAAAGCAAGAAATATCAGAAATACTATACAGATTCCGCTTTACAGAGGTGAAGAGATAATCGGATACTTTGGAGCGGACAATATAGATGAAAACAAGGAAGCTGAAGCCGAGATATTAAAGGTAGTAGCATATTTTGTGGCTGCAAAGATCATTATGGCGAAGATGGATCAGTGATATAATCGGCAAAGGTCATAAGTGGGTGGCAAATGTTCTTTACACTCACGATATTTATATAGCGTGGCAGTGATTGCTGCGCTATATGTTTTAAACGGGAGAAAGTGGATAATGGCAACTCAGGGTGCAGTTCAGGAAAAGACTGTTATAAAATTACAGGAACCAAAAAAATATAATGTGATAATGCATAATGATGATTTTACAACAATGGAATTTGTCGTTGAGGTTCTGGTGGATATATTTCATAAGAGTGAGGCTGAGGCAGAGACACTTATGATGACAGTTCATAAAGGGGGCAAGGCTATAGTCGGATGCTATCCCTTTGACATAGCGGTATCAAAAGTCAATGCTGCACGAATGAGAGCAAAGTCGGCCGGCTTTCCGTTTAAGGTAACTGTTGAGGAGGCGTGAATATGAATGTAACTGAAGAACTTGCGGCAATAATAAATAATTCATACACACTGGCATTACAGAACCATCATGAATACGTTACACCGGAACTTGTACTTCTTGCTATGTGTGATGATCAGAGTTTCAGGGTGGCATTTTCCAACTGTGGCGGAGATATAAAGGCTTTATCTGATAATCTAAGGGAGTACCTGGATAAGTACGTTGAGAAAATCGACGGGGTCGAGCCTGAGATGTCTGCCGGAATGCAGATTGCCTTTGCCTTAGCGCAAAATCAGGCTGTGAACAGCAGTAAAAATACAGTAGAGCTTCCTCATCTGGTTCATGCATTTTTTGATCTTAAGGAAAGTTATGCTGTCTACTATATGAATATGCAGGGTGTCGATGAGGTATCACTTCTTGAAGAACTTGGGGATATATATTCTTCGGAAGAAGAAATCCTGTCTCAGGGGGATGAGAAACATCAGGAAGGACAGCCGGATACTGAGGATATAAGTTCTTTTGCACCTTGCATCAATGATATGCTTGATAATGTCAATCCTTTGATTGGAAGAGAACAGGAACTGGAAAGAACCATACAGATATTATGCAGAAAAGATAAAAACAATCCCCTTCATGTCGGGGAACCCGGTGTCGGAAAAACAGCCATTACCTATGGACTTGCGAGGCTTTTGAATGAAGGAAATGTTCCTGATGTTCTTAAAGGGGCACGAATATATTCATTGGATCTCGGAAGTCTGCTTGCAGGTACCAAATATCGTGGTGACTTTGAGAAGAGACTGAAAAAAATACTCTCACGGATAGAGAAGGAGGATAATCCTATCATTTATATCGATGAGATTCACAATCTTCTTGGAGCGGGTGCCACAGGAGAGGGGAGTTTTGATGCGGCTAATATCCTTAAGCCATATCTGGCCGGAGGACGTGTTCGTTTTATCGGTTCTACAACATTTGAGGAATATAAAAAACACTTTGAAAAGAGTAAGAGTCTTGTCAGACGTTTCCAGAATGTTGAGATAAAGGAACCGGATACGGAAGAAACTGTCAGGATTCTTGAGGGTCTGAAGAAAAAGTACGAAAGTTTTCACGGAGTAGTTTACGGAAAAGGTGTTCTTGAGTATGCGGTTCAGATGAGTGCCAGATATATCAATGAGCGTTTCCTTCCGGATAAGGCTATAGATCTTATTGATGAGGCTGGGTCCTACAGAAAGATTCATCCGCTTCCGCAGAAGAAACAGACTGTGGGGAAAGACCTGATAAATGAGGTACTTACCAAGATATGCAGAGTGCCGATAAAGAATGTTGAGAGTGATGAGCTTACAGGGCTTAAAACATTGGAGCAGAGGATGCTCAATCAGGTTTATGGACAGGATAAAGCCATAGAACAGGTTGTTAATGCTGTCAAATTTTCAAAAGCAGGAATGATAGAGGAAACAAAACCTTTGGCAAGTCTTCTTTTTGTCGGTCCTACCGGAGTAGGAAAAACCGAGATTGCCAGAACTCTTGCCAGAGAACTAGGTATAGCACTTGTAAGGTTTGATATGAGTGAGTATGAAGAGAAACACTCTGTAGCTAAGCTTATAGGTGCTCCTGCCGGATATATCGGTTACGAAGAGGGGGGATTGCTGACCGAAGAAATTCGTAAGAATCCCAACTCTGTACTTCTTCTTGATGAGATAGAGAAAGCCCATCCGGATGTATTCAACATGCTTCTTCAAGTGATGGACTATGCTACTCTGACTGATAATCAGGGTCGTAAGGCTGATTTCAGAAATGTGATCATCATCATGACATCCAATGCAGGAGCCAGCAAACTGGGAAAGTCAGGCATAGGTTTCCTTGCTAAGGATGTTACAAGTGACAATCTTATGGACGAAGTAAAGAGAGTATTCCAGCCGGAGTTTCGAAACAGGCTTAGTCAGATAGTTGTGTTCAACAGTATGGATGAGACTATGGCCGGACTCATTGCCGGAAAGAAGCTTCGTGAGTTTAAAGATATGTTGATGACAAGAAATGTTGAACTTATCATAAATGATGAAGCAGTTGAGCTATTGAAACAGAAGGGTATAAGCAGAGAGTACGGAGCTCGAGAGATGGACCGTATCATCAGAAATGAAGTAAAGACGCTTCTGGTTGATGAGATATTATTCGGTAAACTGAAAAAAGGTGGACGATGTGAGCTTACTTCAAAGGATGGATCATTCAGAGTGAAGATTCTTTCGCGGAAGTAAAAGAAGGTAAAGGCTTAAATAAATACTTATATTTTATTTGGAAAAAGCCGATGGTAATAATGATAACTTCTATGAAAAGGAGTCAGGAAGTTATAGGCAGGCACTGATCTATCAGTGTTTATGCAGATACAAATTTTGCGTTTAGCATGTACATATGATAAAATCGTATCCATAAGATTTCAGCTTTTGTTGACGTAGTGAGGTGACATATGAGTTATATTGATCAGGAAGCCACAGGCAAACTGTTACGTACTGCTGTTAAGAATAGTAGCTTTTCGGTCACAGATATATGTAAAGAGATGAATATTTCAACAACATCTATATATAATTGGTTCAGAGGAGACAGCCTTCCTACCATAGACAATCTTTTCCTGTTTGCTGAACTTGTAGGACAGAAAGTTGATGATATAGTTGTTTATGTATCTGACAGAAATAATGCTTCGGCAGCTTAGTTGACGTATAATCGCAGAGATGCAGTCTGCGGTTGCTTTAAGATGTAAAAAGATAACCCCGTCGTATCCTTCAATTGATACGGCGGGGTTTTTATATGTGCTTTAAGTGGCATATTTCCAAGATGCGACAAACCTCTGCGGACGATAAGCGGACAATCGCCGGCTTATCAACCGTTCATAATGATGAATTAAAGCTCGATCTTGTAATCTGCGCTGCCTTCACCATCAATTGTATAGTATGCTACAGACTCATCAGCTTTGATGTATACCTTTACATCCTTAACATCAGCTTTGATCTTCTTTGCAGCTTCTACTGCATCATTCTGGATCTTGGCAGGATCGTAGTCAGTTCCGTTGATCTGTAAAGTGAGTGCGGACGTAACCGCAACTTCTTTCTTTACAGCAGGCTTTGCGGCAGTCTTTTTCTCTGTCACAGGAGCCTTTGCAGCAGGCTTCTTTACAGTTTCTTTTTTTTCTACTGGTGTTTTGGTCTTAACCATATTGTAATCTCCTTTATATTATAAAAGCTTTTTATGATGTCGATTTTATTTCTATAAAAAATATATGTCAATACTTGATTAAATTTGCATGCGAAAATGTGGTTTTTGCAACCGTTGTATACAAAACAGCTACCCATCTTGCGATGGATAGCTGTTTTTGGAGAGTAGAGATAATATAGATGAATCATCATACGATGATTTGGGCAACCATGTTCTTAAGTTGAGTTGCGTGATTATTGAGTTCCTGACTGGATGCAGATGACTGTTCTGCAGTTGCGCTGTTTTCCTGAACAACCTGTGCAATCTGCTCAAGACCGGTAGTGATTTCTGCGATAGAAACAGCTTCACGCTGCATTTCGTTTGCTATATTCAATACCAGTTCCTTGGACTTTTCGGAACTCTCCTTAACTTCATTAAGGCTGTCGGCTGAAGCTGTAATGAGCTTGTTACCGTTCTGAATAGCTGTAATGGTATCTTCGATAAGAACTGAGGTTTCTGAAGCTGCAGCTGCGGACTTTCCGGCAAGATTACGTACTTCATCAGCAACTACTGCGAAGCCCTTACCTGCGGCACCTGCTCTTGCGGCCTCTACCGCAGCGTTGAGGGCAAGGATGTTGGTCTGGAATGCGATATCGTCAATAGTCTTGATGATGTTCTCAATTTGATTAGATTTATTGGCGATTTCTTCCATCGCTTCCTTAACGTGACCCATCTGTTCATTTTCAGCAGATATTCTTTCTGCAAATGATGCAGAGAATTCACCGACATCGTTTGCGGTCTTGGCATTAATATTAACTTTATCCCTGATGGTCTGGACTGTTGCGGAAAGCTCTTCAAGAGTTGAAGCCTGCTCAGTGGAGCCCTGTGACAGTGACATGGCACCATTAGCAATGTGGCTTGATCCGGTTTCTACATCTGCGGCAACATCGTTCATTTTTGTAAAGATGGCACTGAGATTGCTGTGAATGTCTCCATATGCTGTGATAATACTTGCATAGTCACCGATATACTGATCTGCACACTGTGACTTGGCTGCGAAATTACCCTTCGCCATTTCCATAAGCATGTAACAGACATCCTTTATTACATTAGAGGTTTGAGTTGACATGCCATGAACTGCATGAACCATCGCTCCTATTTCATCTTTACCGAACTTGGATGGATCAATGTCAACATCAAATTCGCCCTTCTCGAGAGTTTTCATTGAATCAACGACAACATTTACGCCCTTGATAATGCTGTTAGCAAGGAATGTAAATATAATTGTACAAGCAACAACGGTAATGACAAATGTCAAAGGTATAGTAACCATTACAGTTGTGCTGAGCTTTGCAGAGTCATTAAGCATATCCTTTGCCTGTTGCTCACAGAGTTCACATACATCATCAAGTGCATGTGTGAATTGCATCATTGGTGATGAATTGTCTGTACTGAAGTTTGCATCATAGTAACTGATAGAGGCCTGCATATCTCCGGTTTCGATAGTATTCAGAAGCTGATAGGAAGCCGCTGTAAATGTATCGAACTTATTCTGCAGATCCGAAGACATAGCGGTATCATCCGAAGTCTTGATTATCTGATCAAGGTAGGACTGCATGGTTGCAAAACGACTTTCAAAATCTTTTCTCTGGTCTGCGGGTGAATTGCCTTCGATATCTGACTGATAAAGCGCTAAAAGAAGACGCTTTGCAGTTGCGTTAAGATCTTTTTTTACAAGTAGTCCCGCATAGGTGTTTTCATATTCGACATTTCCAAAGCGGGTCATCATAGAACTCATTCTATGGAAAGAGAATAGTGCTACTAACATCATTACAGCTATCAATACTGTGATGACGATCTGTGTGATCATAAATCGGGTTTTAATACTTAAATCTTTCAGTTTCATCTGTATTCCCTCACTACTCAGTTAAAAAATAGGTTTAGGTGACCTGTTGCAAAGATTCTATCGGCGAGAAACTAAAAAAATTAACGAAAAATCAGAGGAATATTATTAAAATTTCTTTATCATGTATGCACGACGGGTGAATAATTACGAAAATATATAAAAACCTCTTAAATTATTAACTTGCGGATTTTAATGAGCTATCCAGTGTCAGAGTTTTGGTAATCTTACGCTGGTTCCAAAGTGAGTAAATGATTACAAGTATAGCTACTCCAAGGAAAGTCATGGCGATAGGCGAATTAAATATTTCCATGATCTCACCCTTATGGATATTCATAAAGCGCGCATAGTTCTTCTCGCACATGGGTCCGAGAATAAGAGTAAGCAGGATTGGCGACAAAGGAAACTCATACTTGTTTTTAAATGTCAGTATTATTTTTTCTTATAGAACAAATATAGTACCGAAAATGGTATAATTAACTATAGATTGAGTTGATCGTGTTTAAACTCTGTGTTTCAAAAACAGTACTGTAAAGTCAGCATTGTTTAAGTAACACATGTGTGTAAAAAAATGAGAGCTTTAAATTATAGGGAAGGAGTGATGAAACGCTATAAAATTCCATTTTCTGTGAGGGGATTCTTAAATTTATCAATTTAATCAATACGGAGGATATTTTTATGAAGAATCAATCTCTGATTTGTATCTTCTGTGCAGCTTTAGTTTTAGGTCTTGCTGCATGCTCCGGTAAGAGTCCGACTTCAAGTCCTGGCACAGAAGCAGAAACAACGCAGACTGAAGCGCCTTTTGTGGAAGAAGAGCCTGTAAAGAATGAGTTGAATTCCACCTCTCCCATTCCGAAAATCAATAAGGATTATGATCTTACAGAACAGATATTTGAAGAAGAAAATCTGATTCTCAGGTTGCCGAAAGGTGTCACTGCTGTTAATGAAGGCAGAGGGGAAAACATGGGACACATAACTGTCACAGATGAGGAAGACGGTTGGAAACTGATGTTCCGCCCTGATAATTTCTCTCTGAAAAACATAATTAACAATGTCAGCAATACAGTTATTTATGACGGTAACGTGGTAAAAACCGACTGGTCAAAGGATGTGGCAGGTACTCTTTCCGGGTTCCCTGTCAGGGTATGGGCCAACAATATACGAAAAGGATGGCTTCACCCTTCCAATGAAACCGATACGCCGGCTGTTGACATCATCGTGGATTATGGCGAGACTCTTGTAGGAGAATGGCTGGGCATGCACATTCGTCTTGAGGCTCTTAACCCTAAAGATGATACTAACATTTACCACTATCTATACAACAGTAAGCTGCGCGCCGTGCTGAACAGTTTTGAATGTATAAAAACTCCTGACGGAAAGGAATATACCGCAAACGGTATCACTGCATCCTTCCCGGCCCGCTGGCCTGTAAAAGCCGGTGAGAACTCTCTGGTGGCAAATATGCATTCGAATGCTCTCACCGGAGGCATCACCATGTCAACGCAATACAATCCGGATCCTCAGCATCATGTGGATCAGTACGAGGGTGAACAGTTCAGTCGTACCTATGGAAGTAATGACTGGATAGGTGTTATCGCCAAGCATACCTTTGAAAAGGATGAAACTTCTGAACCGACCATACTGTATTCCATGCACCTGTTCTCAAAATTCAGCGACAGGATGTGTGCCAATGTTCATGTTTCCAACAACAGTTTCGGACCGGATGAGTTCAAGGCTTTCCTTGACAACGAACAGTTTGTGGATCTTATGAATTCTGTGAAACTCGATCCTGACGCATGGCATCAGCCCGGTACGGCAGAAGTAAACGGTCTTCTGTCTGACGGCGGCAGCATCATGTCATACTCTGGTTCAGAAGAAGAGTTAACCATTCCGTCAGTAATCGGCGATTACAACACAGTTTACATCGGTTTTAATGCATTTAAGGACAATACTTCTATCAGGAAAATCGTCATTCCTGATGGCGTTACCGAGATTCAGGGCAATGCTTTCTATGGATGTACAAATCTTGAAACAGTTGTGCTTCCCGAAACTCTGAACTTCATATATCAGAACGCTTTCCGTGACTGCCCTAATCTGAAGGATGTAGTACTGCCGGAAAGTGTGTCTTACGTAGGCTTCAGCGCGTATGAGGGCTCAGGAACAGGAACTTTCAAAGGAAGCTCTGCGGAATATGATTCTCATGCATTTGATGAAAGTGGTTTTGATAAGATAAGCTTCGCAGCAGGTGCGGTTCTTTCAGCAGACTATATTTTTGATGGTGCAAAGCTTTCTGAGATAGAGTTCCCATCTGACCTTAAAGAACTTGGTATGGGTGCATTTGTAAACTGCCACAACCTGCAAAGGATAGAACTTCCTGAGACAGTGACAACCATCGGAGAAAGTGCGTTTGCATCCATGTTTGGTCTTCCGCATATCACTCTTCCGGAGGGTCTTACAGAGATACCTGAAGGCTGTTTCAATTCAACTACCCTGGATACTCTCGTGATTCCTTCTACTGTCACGAAGATTGGTGACAGCGCAACCTTCGGTGCAGCCTGCATCGTTATCCTGTGTCCTGAAGCAGAGATAGGCGAGCGAGCAATTCAGGCAGACTACGTATACATGGAAGATGCCTATAAGCATGTATTTTCCGATCATCAGGAGCTTGAGGGAAGCTGTCTGTATCTTGACGGTGTCTATGATGCAGCGTCTCAGCTCCAGGGACATTTCTATGATGCCACAAGCTTCAGTTATCAGGTTTATCTTCCATCTGACGCTACCGTTGAAGAGGCTGATGCACTTGACCGGTTCCTGCTCTCTATAGGATATCAGGATATCGCATGGATCGGTTCCTCAAGAGACTTCATTCCTGACAGTACCTTCGACTTCGATTGTACCAGTGCAGGTATGATAACTGGATATCACGGTAACAGTGATAAGCTCGGTATACCTAACTATCATCTGTACAGAGAAGACGACTGGTGGCTGACAGGCAATGTATATGGAATCGTGGATGAAGCCTTCAAGGATTCCACCTTTACCTCTGCTTACTTCCGCGGCCAGTGCGGAGACGGAATCGGATCTAGAATTCTTGCAGGTAATACTGCTCTTAAGGATATATGGTTCAATACTTCTATTATCAATGAGATAGACTCGGATAATTCCGCCAGCGGAATCCCGCATTATCAGCCTGATACCTTTGAAGGTATCCCTGATGATGTAACGGTACATCTGCCTGAAGCTATTCCTGAGGACCTACGTTCCGGCCTGGAAGAAAGCCTTCGTGCCCATGGTATACCTACAGGAGCAAAATTCGTATATTACAGTCTCAGATAACAGCTTTGTCTGATGATCTGAACAGCTAATCTTCTTTCGATTTTAATCAATGGAGAAGCTGCGAAACACAATAAAAGACAGCTATGTTTCAGATGAGCATAGCTGTCTTTATTTTTTATGATATGATGAGTCGCCCGACAAATGGACGTTTATATCACATCCATTTTCGATATATTGTTCCTTGAAAACTTAATACACTATCTTTTTTATAAAAAATACGATTTCAGATGCACATGCGTACCTAAAATCAGAGGATTATTAGCATCCTATTTCCATTCCTTATGCTAATTGGACACACTTATCCAAGCTAACCATATATTTGATTAGCTTAATCGTATTTAGTGCTGCAACTTTAAAACCGAAGAAATGCCTATTCCTTATCAGACCTCTTACAGGCATTTTATCAGCATTATGCCTTTTCCTTAATGATGCCGGAAT
>NZ_FOPH01000041.1 GCF_900113415.1 Oribacterium sp. WCC10
CGAACTCTCATCTTAAATGTTAAGAGATTTCTCTCTTTAAGTTCTTCCTCTGTTTGTCATCGTTGAGCTTGTGGCTCACCGATGATCCTGCTTGCGCAGGACGCCGATCATAGATCGGTGCATATCGTTCCGGAGTTTTCTGATGAAAACTCCTTCAACTCAAAACTAAAGCTTGGCTTTTCGTTCTGTCCGTTTCTTTACTGCGAATAAATTCGCTTGACCATATTTGGTCGTTTGCTTCCGAGTCCTTTCGAACTCTTCCGCTCTGAATTTTCTTTTTCAAAGAATCTTCAGGGTCTGTGTATTAATCGATCTTTGATTTTCAAGGTTCTTATGTCCAGAAAACTTAGTTCCCTGCGACAGCTTGTTTACTATATCAAATCAAATGAACACTGTCAAGCAAATAGAATTATTTTTTTCTATTTTTTGTATTCACGTGAAGTGCAAAGTTTAATTCCACAGCCTGGGTCAGTTTTAAGTATAAATCAATAAGAAAGGAGAGCTTTATGAACTCTCAAAAGAAACGGATTAACATCTATATATCTTTAGATACATCAGAACGTTTAAAACAATACGCATGGGAAAAGCATACAAATGTAAGTCAGTTGATAACCGATTGGATCTGGCACGCAAGAGTAAAGAATGAACAGATTCGCGGTCAGCAAAGTTTGGAACTGCAATAAATCTTCATAAAAACAGCCCGCAGCTGTATGGCTGCAGACCGCATCAGAGGTGGAAATTAGTCTTCAGGATTGTCCTGTCTGCTAAGCTCTGCCTCTGTTTCCTGTTGTATAAATCATAGTAAAATGCTAGGTAAATAGACATTTCTACATCGTTTTGTCGAATTATATCCATTATATGGGCTGAGTTCGTAAGACTCGATTCCACTATTTTTAGAATATCCCAAAAGTGGAAATCACCTTTTCACTTCAGCTTTTTTGTATTCATACATTTTACTTAATCAATTCCACTATATAAATCCTAGCAAAGTAAAAAAATAAGCAGAACCAATATCTAACCTATTTTGATCAGTACCACTAGACTATTAAGAGTTTAGAGTTCCTATAATTAATCTGAATCATCTTAACCTTTACTTATCTCTTTATTCTTCCTTCTAATTCATAATATTATCAAATATTCTAATAAAAATATTTGCTTGTTTAAGCATATTAATCCATGTCCCTTCTCTATTTATCTGATTCATCATACTCACTACAAAATCATTTTTTGGTAAAATTTCAATTATGATTAAGAATATCCAAATATATAATACTGATTCTACTAATCCAAGTATACTTCCTGAAATTCTATTAAAAACTGTCAAAACAGGTAAATCAGCTATTCTTTCAAGCAACTTAAATAAGATCTTAACAATTATTGTTACAACTACTAATAGTAGAATAAAAGTCAATACTGATATTATAAATCCAGTCATTTTATCTACGACTATATCTGTAATCTTATCAAGTCCGATAAAGTCATAAAATGTCTCTATACTGTTTTGTTGATTTGATTCAATAGTCTGTTTTATTAGCTGTTTTGTTATTGTATCCTTATTCTCTATTTGATTATTAATAACTACTTCGCCTGGAATAGAATTTATATTATCTGAAATATTCTTATATATATTTGTTTTTATATATTTTTCTATGTATTGATTATTCATCAACCATTCCTGTATTTGTGGACGCAGGTACCTGGTTATTGCTAAGGAGATAATAAATGATACCAGATTTGAAGACATCTTTACCAAACCTTTGTAATAACCGCAAATAAGCATGATCGCCATAAAGGCAATCACGCTTATCTGAATCCAATCATTCTTTATTATTTCATATACTTCTGACATATGTTAACCTATAAAGCAATCTTCTCTCAAAATAAGTCTGTCATCTTTATCATACTTGGTATGGAATACTCCAGTCAGTTTTTTGCCTATTCCAGGATTCTCAGCCTTATCCGCAGCTTCTTCTATTAGTTCCTCTGCACTTGCTTTATTTAATGAAATACCATCTTCCTGCATGATTTCTATTCTTTCATATAATGCTAAAACTGTCTTTCCCGGAAGAACACAATCTATTTGCTTTGCATATTCCTGAGCATATGTTGCAAAATCATCTATGTCCATTTCTTTATAATAGTCAGAAGGTAATTCATCTTTATCATCTTGTATATTACTATTTACTACTTCATCAAAAGCATTAGTGTCATCTATATCCGAGCTGGTATAATCCATACTTTCATTTAATGAATTAATGCTTTTCTCCCTGTTATTCTCATCTATATTTTTTGATTCTATAATATTCTTTTCTTCTTCGAAATCAATATTAACATCCTCTACAAGATCCTCATCATCTACATCTGATACCAAATCAAATTTCTTGATGAACATTGGACGATCTTCTGCCATTCTATCGAATCTATCAACTTCATCAACTAAAACAACCGAACTCGAGTCTTGCAGCGAATCAATATATTCAGCTATTTCATCAACAACCTCATATCTTAGAGCTCCGGCTTCTTCAATGATCAGATCCTTTCCTTCTATCTTTGACTGAAATGCAGCAAATCCTTTTTCATTAAGTTTTTCAGAATTAGTCTTAGCTACTTTAAAACTAAAACCATATTTATCGTGAAAATACTTTATTTCATCAACTGCTATCTTAAAGCCATCCTCCTTGGATTTAGCCTCAATTATCATATGATAGTTATTAAGTTCTCTCTTCTCAGTAGTCTCATCCTTTATATGAATATCATCTATTATAACTTTTTCATCAATATCAGTTTGTTTTGACTTTATTTCTTCTATTTCTGTATTAGTATCATCCGATTTTTTCGAATTATCTACTTCATTATCTGATTTGGATAGATTCTCATTTCCATTGTCATTCAATTCATCTTTTCGATCATCTTCATTCGCAGAAGAAGTATTCTCTACATTTCCATTTATATCATTATACTCTTCTGATACAATTTGAGTGTTTTCCTCATATTTATTTCTGTTCTCAACAAGGTCAAGCTGTTGTTCTGATAATTGACAGTATTTTTTCTTTAATTCCATTGCCTTATCAACATACTGTCCAAGTCCAAACAAAAGCATTACCTTATCACATGTCTTTATACATTCTTCCTCATACCCTGCATCAGAATATAGCTTTGCAAGCTCATAAAGCCATTTCTCATCTACATCTACCGAAGTATACTCTTCCAAAGGAGACACTAACTGTTCAGCAGAAGCACCCTTGGACTTTAGTATCATATATCTTAGAAGATATTGACGCGAATCATCAGGATTCATTTCACAAAATTCTCTATAGTATTCTTGAGCATCCTGTATATTTCCTGATTTTACAGATATTTCTGAAAGTTTATAGAGAAATCTTTTTCCAACAGGTGCACGTTCAAAAGCAAGAAGTAATATATCTTTTGCTTCTTCATATTCTTTATTAAACTCATATATTTCTGCTACAGAGGCTAGAAGGTTTGCGTTTCTTACTCGTCTCCAATCTATAGTATCTGCAATCTGCATTGCAGTCTTATAATCTCCCTGATCTGCCATTTTACGCATCTGTTCTGCTTTAATGTTAAATTCGTACTTATCCATTAAATATTTATACTCCTTAGCAGTTTAATTGATTTTTATTTATAGTATGACCCTTCCGTCTAAAGCACGTAACAGTGTTACTTCATCTATATTTTCTATATCGCCACCAACTGGAACTCCTGATGCAATACGTGAAACCCTAACACCTAAAGGCTTTATTAGTTTAGTTATATATGTAGCAGTTGTTTCGCCCTCTAGGGACGAATTTGTCGCTATAATAACTTCTTCTACATCATCCTTTAACCTTTCAATAAGTTCCTTAAGCTTAATATCATCAGGACCAATTCCCAACATAGGAGATATAGCACCGTGTAATACATGATAAACACCAGTGTACTTACCTGTATGTTCATATGCAGACATATCTCTGCTATTTTCAACTACCATTATCTGCTTATGGTTTCTTTGCTCAGACATACAGATCGGACATATATCTGAATCTGTTAATGTATAACAGATTTTGCAGTAATGAACATTTGATCGTGCCTTTAGTATAGATTCAGCTAATTGTTCCGCCTGTTCTTTTGGTGCATTTATAATATGAAATGCCAATCTCTGAGCACTTTTCTGACCTATTCCCGGAAGATGTGACAATTCACCAATAAGTCTTGAAATATCTTTAGAAAAATATTCCATTAGAAGCCAAGTCCTCCGGTCAACTTACCCATTTGTGACTGAGAATCCTCTTCTGCTTCACCTAAAGCCTGATTAATTGCTGCAAAAATCATATCTTCCAGTGTTTCAACATCCTGAGGGTCTACAGCATCCTTATCAATTTCAACATTTAATACTTTCTTTTCGCCAGAAACAGTTATCTTAACTGCTCCTCCACCAGCTTGTCCAATATACTGTTTCTTTGACAACTCTTCCTGTGTTTCCTCAAGTTTTCTCTGCATACGCTGATACTGCTTCATTAAATTATTCATATTCATTCCAGGCATTCCACCAGGAAATCCACCATGTTTCGCCATTCTTTCACCTTTTATCCTTCTGTTTCAATATTTATATTAATTTGTTCCAAGTCATCAGTAGTAACATACACTGTAGAGTTTTCTTTTTCTTCTGATAACTCAGTACTGAATTTTATCAACTTATTATATCTGTTTTCAACTACTTTACATAGCATATCCTTTGATTCTTCTTCAGATATAATCTTAAATCCTCCTTTACTTTTAGTAACTATGATCATTCCATCACGTTCCTTATTAGGTTTTACATATGTTTCTCTTAGAGCCACCGACACTACTGAGGATGGAACAGCAATACATATGTTTCTCCATTCTTTTTTCAGTAGTTGAAGATCATCATATTGTGCCTTAGGCAAACTAACTTTATTAGGCTTATTAGATAATACTGCTTTAGTATTAATTGTTTTAGTATCTACCACTTTTGATAAGTCTAATTTATTTCCAGTTGCATCAGAAAAATCGAAATTAGATATTTCTCTTTTTATTTCACTTAACTTTGCATTCAATCCTTCCAATGTTGCATCAGTTTCTGGAAAAGCCAACTTCATCAAAGTTGTTTCCAATAAAATTCTTTTTTGATTTGAATATCTTATCTGATTACTTAAATCACTTAACATTCTTATATATCTAAGAAGTTCCGTAGTTGAAAACAATTTCGAATCATCCTTAAGTTTTTGCAGATTCTCTTTTGACATATCTACAAGTCCTTGCAAATTATCTACAGTTTTGGCCAAAAGAAGATTTCTGATATACATTATAAGATCTGATATAAATTGACCAATTTCTCTTCCGTGCTCAATAACAGTTGAAATTATATTAAGCAATTCTTTTATATCCTTCATATTCAATGCTTCAATTACTTCTGAAAAAACAGATGTATCTACCGCACCAAGTATATTTAATGCATCTTCATATTTAATGCAATGTTCAAATTGAAAAGCTGAACACTGATCAAGCAATGATACTGCATCTCTCATTGATCCATCTCCAACTCTAGCAATATAGTCTAATGCCTCATCTTCAACATTTATACCTTCAGAATCAGATATTTCACGTAATCTACTTGCTATTGTATCTGTGGATATTCGTTTAAAATCATATCTTTGACATCTTGACAGTATTGTAATTGGAAGTTTATTTGGTTCTGTTGTTGCAAGAATAAATATTACATACTCCGGGGGCTCTTCCAAAGTTTTTAAAAATGCATTAAAAGCCGCCTGACTTAACATATGTACTTCATCTATAATATAAACTTTATACTTACCGTCAACAGGTGGATATTGAACCTGATCTCTTATCTGTCTAATATCATCAACTCCATTATTTGATGCCGCATCCATTTCAACTACATTCATACTAGAATCGTTCAATATAGATTTACAAGAAGAACATTCATTGCAAGGGTTTCCATTTATAGGGTTCTGACAATTAACTGCTCTTGCTAGAATCTTTGCCACAGAAGTCTTACCTGTTCCTCTCGTTCCACAAAATAAATATGCATGCCCGATTCTACCTGTCTTAATCTGATTTTTGAAAGATTCAGTGATAGGTTCTTGTCCTTTTATTTCATCAAATGTTTGTGATCTCCATTTTCTGTATAGTGCAGTGTAACTCAATTAAAAACCTCATATTTAACATTTATATTATAAAATTCTGTCAGTCTCCAAAGGAAATGCCTAAAAGCTTAGCTTCTTTAATTATTTGTGAATCTGGTTCAACAGTTTTAAGTTTCCCGGCTATATCTTTAAGAGGAATCTTTATTACATCATTTCCTTTTAACGCCACCATATTTCCGAATTCCTTCTTTTGTATTAACTTGGCTGCTTCAACTCCAAATCGAGTTGCAAGAACTCTATCATATGGTACCGGTGATCCACCTCTTTGTGTATGTCCAGGTACTGTTACTCTAACTTCTATTCCTGTTTTATCAAAGACTTTAGCTGCTAATTCATAAGACACTGATGGATATTTTCTATCAACTAATTTCTTTTTATAATCCTTCTTTGTTAATTTTGAATCTTCATATGAAATAGCACCTTCAGCAACAGCTATTATCGAAAACTTTGATCCTCGTTTATAACGTTCTGATATCTTATTGCAAACAGCATCTATATGGTATGGTATTTCAGGTATCAAAATAATATCGGCGCCACCTGCTAAACCTGCATATAAAGTCATCAATCCAACTTTATGTCCCATTATCTCTACGATAAATACTCTTGAATGTGATGCTGCTGTCGTATGTATACAATCTATAGCCTCTGTAGCAATATTGACAGCTGAATGAAATCCAAATGTCATATCTGTTCCCCAAAGATCATTATCTATTGTTTTTGGACATCCAATAACATTTAAACCTTCTTGTGATAATAGATTGGCTGTTTTCAAAGAACCATTACCACCAAGAACAACAAGACAATCTAAACGCAGTTGTCTATAAGTATGTTTCATAGCTTCTACTTTGTCTAATCCATTCTCATCTGCTTCACGAATCTGTTTAAAAGGAGTTCTTGATGTTCCAAGAATTGTTCCACCAATGTTTAAAATACCTGAAAAGTCTGACCTCTCTAACTTATGATATTCTGAATATATCAGGCCGTGGTATCCATCTTCAAAACCAAAAATTTCAAGATCATCAAATAGATTAAACAATGCTTTACCAACACCTCTCATAGTAGCGTTTAAAGATTGACAATCTCCACCACTGGTTAACATACCTATTCTCATTTAAGCTACTCCTTTCCTTTAATTAAAATATATTCACATATTATTAACTTTTTAAATTATACAAAGTATATATATCATTTTCAATCAAGTAGGATTTTTTAGTTTTTTACTTCATATAATAAAAAAAGATCACCAAGAGGTGATCTTAAAAATTGCGGGAGAAGGATTTGAACCAACGACCTTCGGGTTATGAGCCCGACGAGCTACCAGACTGCTCCATCCCGCGATATTCAATTAAGTTGTCTTCCCAAAAGATAATGGGGCCTACAGGGCTCGAACCTGTGACCCCCTGCTTGTAAGGCAGATGCTCTCCCAGCTGAGCTAAGACCCCATTCAGTTGAAATACAACTGTGAAACTCATACAGAGTTTCCGATGGATGGGGGTGGATTCGAACCACCGAAGTCAGTGACAACAGATTTACAGTCTGCCCCCTTTGGCCACTCGGGA
>NZ_FOPH01000035.1 GCF_900113415.1 Oribacterium sp. WCC10
GATCAGGAAAAGAAGGAAAAAGGAAATAGATCTCGCCGGGTATCTGGGCATACCAACCGGATCCATGGCTAAATGGAAGTATTACGGAAGTACATCGTACCTGAGATATGTAGAGGAAATATGCATATTTCTTAACACGACACCGAATTATCTTTTCCTTGGGCATGAAGAAACAGTAGAAAGTCTGTCATTTGAAGAAAAAGATATAATTCGAATGTATCGTGACCTGGATGAAGGAAGAAAGAACTGCATCAAGGAAACTTTACGATATTTAACATAAATGAGATAGATTAATACGAAGTGGTAGAAAAACCACTTTTATAGAGGAGTGTGATTACTAAAGCCGGAGGCATACTCCGGCTTTAGTAATAGTAAAAATTAAAATTTTCTTGTCCCAGGAAGTATACAGTCATACCGTATAGCTTTTCCTGACAAAGAGTAATCCGGTTTTATACCTGCAAGGAAAGGTCCTTTCAAAGGACGTTTGATGACTATCTTGTGGGGGGTAACCGCTATTGCTGCGAAGAGAAGGTCATTTTCGTCAGAGCAGGGATGTTCCAACTTCTGCAAAAGCTGAAATTTTTTCTTCACTAAGGCACTTTTAGTTCGTGCCGGAAACATAGGATCAAGCAGAATGACATCCGGAATAAAGTTTAGATGATTCATTGCTTCAATGCTGCTTTCGGTATGAAGTTCCATTCGGGAAACTATATCGGAAAGCTCAGGTATGGAAGAAGCTCTGTTCAGTGTATCTTTAAGTAGAGCAGATATAATGGGATCGTATTCATATAAGATAACATTAAATCCTGCTGCAGCAAGAAGAAGAGAGTCTTCGCCCATGCCTGCCGTCGCATCTATAAGTATAGGTGTGTGTGATATATTCTTTATCTTTGCAGATTTAACAAGCATTTCTTTTTGCAGATTGTTTGGCTTTAATCTGGGAATATTTTCTATGAAATCCCCTCTAAGTTCAAGCCTTCCATCAGTGAGGGAAAGACCACTTTCGTTAATTTTAAGATACAGAGGTTTGTCTTTCTCATCTGATAGTTTCCGGGTTTCTTCATATATAGAAGGAAAAGAAGAAAGAAATGTATCAAGTTCATCCCTAGATTTTGCAAAGGGAATATCAAGCTTATCTGACAGAGCTTTAGCATCAGTAAGATAAGCATCTGATTCAGGATAAATGATCAATTGATTTTTGAGCATAATGTCACATCTCCGATAGTGTATGAAGTACGTATACTTTAACTCAGTTTAAAGAAATATTATGAATTAGGCAATGGTTATTAATCAGTACAGTTCTTTTTTTTGATATAATTATAATAACTATGTTATTTGTTACGAAACAAAAGTAACTCGAATAAAGTGAAAGGAGGATTGATATGATTAACAAACTTACAATAAAGAGGCTGAAAAGGAGTTCTGCTGTAGCGACTTTAACACTTTTCATGAGTTCAGCTATGGCGGCATGTGGAAATAAAACAGATGTTCCGGAAGCAACAACAGTAGCGGTGGACACTACCGTGGCAGAGACAGAGAAGGAGATAGTATCAGAAACAAAGATATTCCCCAAGGAAATAACAGGGAAAATTATTGATGCTGCTACTAACATTATTTCTATTGAGGATGCAGATGGTAATATTCACAAACTAAGTGAGATAGAAGGAGTTGATATAACAAAGCTTACTGATGGTGTAAAGTTAGATATGGAAGTAACCGTAGATCTAAATAAATCCGGTGAAATTGTGTCAATACGTCCTGCAGGAACCGATCATGAAGGTGAAACGGAAGCTCCTGAAATAAAAGAAGAAGTAACAAAGGACGAAGTCAAACAACTGCAGTCGGGTGTGAAAGATGTTTCCGATCTCAGCTATGATATACAGAATGCCGGGGCAGTAAGCGGTGTTGTTATAGATATTTCCGCTGATAATAGAACTATTATTCAGACTGAAGAAGGACCGGTGGAATTCTCTATGGGAAAAAATACAGATCTTAGTTTGGTAAACGGTAAGGTTAGTCCGGGAGATGGAGTGCGTATATTCTTTGATAAGGATGGAAAGGCCGGTTCTGTTGACAAAGCCGATATATCAATAAATAATCCGGATTCGGCTGTGGCTGCCGGACGAATCATTCTTGATGTTGCAAATGATGACTTCAAATCTTTTGCAGAAAAGATTCAGTATCCTATTATAGTAGATGAAAAAGAATATGCTGATGCCAGTGCGTTGTTAAAGGATAAAGATTCTATATGGACCGGAGAATTGATTAAAGCTCTTGTGACAACTAATCTTCAGAAAACGGCCGCAAGAGATGCTGGAATATTCCTTGGTAATCCTGATGGTGCATATGTACTTATGAATAACGATATGGAATTTAAAATATCAGGTATTACGGCAGGATGAATCAAATAAAAGTATAGACGTATAGTATTATGCATCAATTTAGATAGTAGAAATTCACTTTAGATGTTATAATCCATAAGGCTGAGAAAGGGAAGTCAGGAGCCTGAACTCAGCCGGAGTAGTAATTATTTCAAATTCCATTAATCAAAGTCATTTTTTAATCGAATAATTATATAGAGTTTTATTTGATACAAGTAGACTGATGGAATTTGTGCATATCTGCACAGGAGGAAAAGAATGGTAACTAATGATAAGGGTGCTATAGAGTTAAAGCACAACGTCATTGAAGGATTGGCGAGGGCTGCATGGGATAACAGACTGGGACCGGAAGCGGAGAATGAACTCATCATGAAGATTTCTCCGGGACCGCATGCAACATGGAGATGCTGTGTATATAAGGAAAGAGAAATCCTCAGATGGCGTATCCGTCTTACAGAGAATATGGATGCCAATCCATACGCAACAGAGCCGAATCCAAATATAATCCAGGTTATTGACCCTGCGTGCGAGGAGTGTCCGCTTTCTTCATATGCAGTAACTGATAACTGTCGTCTGTGTTTGGGAAAAGCATGTCAGAACAGCTGCCGTTTCGGGGCTATAACAATGGGTGAGCAGAGAGCTCATATCGATCCCAATAAATGTAAAGAGTGTGGAATGTGCGCAAATGCATGCCCTTACGGAGCTATCGCACATCTTGTAAGACCTTGCCGTAAGCCTTGCCCTGTAAATGCTATCACCTATGATGAGAATGGCATCTGTAAGATTGATGACAAGAAGTGTATCAGATGTGGCCAGTGTATACACAGCTGCCCGTTTGGAGCTATAGCTTCTAAGCTTGATGTTCTTGATATTATTAAGGATATCAAGGCAGGAAAGGAAGTATATGCTATGTGTGCTCCTGCTATAGAGGGACAGTTTGGTAAGGATATAACCATGGGTTCTATCAGAGAAGCTCTTAAGAATGTTGGCTTCACTGACATGGTAGAGGTAGGTCTCGGTGGAGATATGACAGCTGCCTATGAAGCAGAGGAGTGGTATGAGGCATGTAAAGAAGGAAAGAAGATGACAACTTCATGCTGCCCGGCATTCATCAATATGTTAAGAATGCATTATCCGGAGCAGTTTAAGGAGAATATGTCAGAAACAGTTTCTCCTATGTGTGCTATTTCAAGATATTTAAAGGTGACTCATCCAGGATGTAAAACTGTATTTATCGGACCATGTATAGCAAAGAAGTCCGAGGCTCATGAGATGGGTATCAAGGATAATGCCGACTATGTTATGACATTTGGTGAGATGCAGGCTATGCTCAGATCAAAGGATATCGAGATCAAGCCTGTGGTTGATCCATATCAGGAGTCTTCTATTTGGGGTAAGAGTTTTGCAAGCTCAGGTGGAGTTGCAAACGCTGTTATGGAAGTTATGAGAGAGCGTCAGCAGGATACAAGCGGTATCCAGTTAAGAGCAGCAGCCGGAGGTAAGGAGTGTGTAACAGCGCTTTCGCTCCTTAAGATGGGAAAGCTTCCTGAGGATTTCATCGAGGGAATGGTTTGTGAAGGTGGATGCGTTGGCGGTCCTTCAAAGCATAAGACAGAACTTGAGATAAGAAAGGCTCGTCAGGATCTTCTTAATCAGGCTGATGATCGTAAGATTCTTGATAACCTCAAGAACTATCCTATGGATAAGTTCTCTATGATGAGAGGCGAGATGAAGGAATTTAACGGAGAAGCATAATAAATAGTCAGATGGATGGGGAGATTGGCAGAGTTTCTCCGTCTGTCGTTGGTTTAAAACGTTAGGCTATGTTATGAGATATACCAAAAGAAGGACATATGGCTTAAAGCCATACGTCCTTCTTTTTATATATAATGTTAATATACTATAATCTACAGTAATACATTAAGATGAAGCAGAAAAAATATAATAAGAGTATCTGATTATTAAATAATGGAGTAATAAGTTTTAAAATGGAAGTCGTATGGTTGGTAAAGACCCCATTAGGTTATTGAAATTATCGATGTGAACTTTTAGGTCATCTATTGTTTTAAAGAACTCATCAATCTTTTTTGTATATGTTGTGTAATCAGTTTCAAGATTACTAACCATAGTATCAATCTTCTTCATTGTTTCAAAAGCTTCATCAATTTCAGATTTATATGAAATAACAGTCTGATACAGATATATACTTACTCCTATAAGAGCAACAATAGTTATTGTGGTAACTACAAGTAGAAGTACCATAAGTTGTTGATTTTTTTTAAGCTGAGCCATGATTTCAGCATTGGTAGGAACATACTCTGCTTCTTCAGCCGGAGTATCGGAATCAAACGTTTCAGAATCCGAATCTTCATCAAATTCCAAATCAAGATCATCTAAGTAGTTTTTTTCATCCTTCAAAGCTATAGCACTTCCTTTCTTAAAAATACATAAATCCAATTTAATTATAACATACAAAAACAGGATAAAGCATTATCTAAGAGCGTGAATAACAAATCATAAAAGGATTTTTCATATAAAACCTGAAGAGTGAAGTTAGAGAAGACTATTTAAAAAATTTTATATAACTAAAATTATTTAAATAATACATGCAAAATAAATGACGGAAAAACGTCATGCGCTTTTGTCTCCATTTTTCATAGTTTCGGAAACTACTTTTATTTGAAAATTAATTTCATTGACTAGACGAACGGCTTTATGTATAGTCAACAACATCGGCGGATAGTTAAAAATATTTAACAATATTGTTTTGATATCTGCCCCACATAGTATTGAAAAACATCAGACGTCGTTTTATCGGCCAAAAAGGAGAAATTATGGATTTTGAGACAGTTAAGGGCATTATTGTTGACACACTTGCTTGCGATGAGGATAAGGTAACACCATCTGCAAGATTTATCGAGGATCTTGAGGTGGATTCACTTTCTCTTGTTGAACTTCACATGGCTCTTGAGGATTCTCTTGGTCACTCAATCCCGGACGGAGAGATCGGTAAGCTTCAGACAGTTCAGGAGCTTGTAGACTACTGCAATAAGTAATCTGAAAAAACAAATTCAGTTAAAGCCAAAGCAAGTCTTTGGCTTTTATCTCTTTGATGGAGGAAAACAAATGAAATCTCCAATTAAAAAAATATATGAATTATACAAGGACAGGGCTTTAAGACAGAAAGCTCATGCCGATACTGTCGGACATAGTGGTATCCGACTTGCTTTTGGTAAAAACAAGGGAACGGATATATCCGAAGCATCTGCAGCAAAGGAAAAGACTGCTGAGGAGTATAAAGATAAAAACGGTCTACGTATACCTGCGGTGATGATACCTTCCAGCTTTATCACATGCAGATCATGTGGTAGAAGGGCACTCAGACATAAATGGGAAGATAATTTTTTTGTCTGCCCTGAGTGTGGAAAGTATGCACCGATCGGAGCGTATTACAGATTAAGCCTTATCCTTGATAAGGGGTCGTTTACAGAAATAGATGCAGATATAAAAGCGGATGATCCATTAGGATTTCCGGGATATAAGGAGAAAATTGAACGGCAGGAAGAGAAAACCGGTTTAAATGAATCTGTTATTTCAGCAGTTGGAACTATAGAAGGAATACGTCTTGTATCAGTTGTTCTTGACAGCAGATTCTTTATGGGATCAATGTCTCGCGCGGTAGGAGAAAAGGTAACAAGAGCGGTTGAGTATGCCGATAGAGAGCATCTTCCACTTCTCATATTCAGTGCAAGTGGTGGAGCGCGTATGCAGGAAGGGATATATAGTCTAATGCAGATGGCCAAAACAACATCTGCTATTGAACAGTTCAGCGAGAATGGAGGCCTGTTTATAAGCTTCCTGACCCATCCTACAACCGGAGGTGTTACCGCAAGCTTCGCAACTCTTGGAGATATAACATTGGCTGAGCCGGGAGCACTGATAGGATTTGCAGGTCCAAGAGTTATAGAGCAGACTATCAGCCGTAAGCTGCCAAAAGGATTCCAGCGTTCGGAATATCTTGAAAATCATGGTTTTGTAGATCGTATAGTTGAAAGAAGTGAAATGAGAGCTGTACTCACTGATATTTTGAAACTACATGCAGACACAAGAGTTTTTAAGGCTGCTGGATTAAAAGCGTAGCTTTGGAGAGTAAAGAATGATCAAAGACATTATACAAGAGGCTGACAAGATAGGTGCACAGATTGATGCGTTATCAGTAGATGAGATTTCACTTGAGAAGAATGCGGAAGAGATACGTGAACTTGATAAGACAAGGAATGAGCTTTTATCAAAGTGTACAGAGCTTAATGCTTCTGACAGAGTGTATCTCGCAAGACATCCCAAGCGTCCGCATATAAAAGAGTTTATAGACAATCTGTTTACTGATTTTTTTGAGCAAAAGGGAGATCACTTATATGATGAGGATCTTTCAATATACGGTGGAATCGCAAGATATAAAGGTTGCCCTGTGACAGTACTTGGACATCAGAAGGGTAAGACAATGGATGAGAACCTTGCATATAATTTTGGTATGCCGAGACCTGAGGGATATAGAAAAGCTTTGAGACTCATGGAGCAGGCTGAGAAGTTCGGACGTCCGATAATAACATTTATCGATACCCCTGGGGCATATCCCGGTATGGAGGCGGAGGAGCATGGACAGGGTGAGGCTATAGCAAGAAACCTTGCAGCCATGAGCAGATTTCATGTTCCTATTATCTCTATAGTGACAGGAGAAGGAAATTCCGGTGGGGCTCTTGCCATAGGTGTTGCAAATAAGATACTGATGCTGGAAAATGCGGTTTACTCAGTACTCAGTCCTGAAGGATTTGCATCAATACTTTGGAAGGATGCTGCGAGACATGAGGAGGCCTGTGAAGTTATGAAACTTACTGCTCATGACTTGAGACATGCTGGCGTTGCAGATCATGTTATACCAGAGCCTTTGGGAGGAGCACAGGAAGATCCTGCAAGACTGTATGCGAGTCTCGACATAGTTCTCGAAAAGACCTTTACAGATTTATTAAAGCTGTCTCCTGAAGAACTTCGAAAGCAGAGACAGGAAAAATACAGAAATATCTAAACATTCACTTAATTACAGTGAACTATCAGGAGCGCAGTGTTGAAGGGAATAAAAATAATAGGTCTGGGAGGAGCCATTCCAACTAAGACAGTAACCAATGATGCTTTGGGAGAAATAATGGATACTTCTGATGCATGGATATATCCGAGAACCGGAATTCATGAAAGAAGATTCTGCTCAGAGAATGAGAGTGCATTAACATTGGCGATTGAAGCGGGTAGGAAAGCTATATCCGATGCGGGTATAAGGAGAGAAAATATCGGAGCTGTAGTTGTAGCTTCGATGTCGCCTGATCTTGCGACACCAAGTATGTCTGCAATCATACAGAGAGAACTGGAATTGCCTTTGGTACCGGCC
Source organism: Oribacterium sp. WCC10 (assembly GCF_900113415.1). GTDB lineage: Bacteria > Bacillota > Clostridia > Lachnospirales > Lachnospiraceae > Oribacterium. The sequence goes on from NZ_FOPH01000035.1 coordinate 7,822, forward strand.
TTAGATCTGAATGCGGCATGTAGCGGTTTTATATATGCATTGGAAGTTGCAAGAGGTCTTTTATCTGCTGATATATCAGGTGATGTTTATAATGACACCTGCATTGATGTTTCAAAGACTCCAAAAGAAAAGTATGCTCTTGTTATAGGAACTGAGCAACTTTCAAGACTTATATCTATGGAAGACAGATCAACAGCTATTTTGTTTGGAGATGGAGCAGGAGCTGCGGTGGTTGCATTGGAAGAAACCGATACCGGTAAGACATCTGTCAGGTATGCAACTGAGAATAAGTCAGATTCAACCTATGTGAGCATTTTAGGATCCAAGGGATCAGGAGTTATTGAAGCACCGTCAGTATATGAGAGAGCATATGAAAATGGATGTCGCAGAAAAACAGATGCTGAGAAGATCGACCATATGCTTATGGATGGTAAGGATGTATTTGTTTTTGCATGTGATGTCATTCCGAGAATTATAAACAGTCTCCTTAGAAAGACGGGATTGAGTCTCGAGGATATTAACCATGTAGTGTGTCATCAGGCAAATGCCAGAATCATCAGACATGTTATAAGGGCAATGCATGCACCTGAGGAAAAGTTCTTTATGAATATGGAGAAACTTGGAAATGTCAGTGCTGCATCCATACCTATAGCACTTTATGACATGAAGTGTAAAGGACTTATGTCAGAAGGTGACAGGATGATACTTGCCGGATTTGGCGGAGGACTCACCTGGGGAGGCTGCATAATAAGCTACAAATAGCATTAATAAAAAGACATCAAACCATATTAATTCTACATAAATGGAAAAGGAAGAACATGAAGTTATTAAATGAGATTTTAGGAACACGATATCCGGTAATTCAGGGTGGAATGGCAAATATTGCCACAGGTCGTTTTGCTGCCGCTTGTGCAAATGCAGGTGCAGTAGGACTTATTGGTACAGGCGGAATACATACTGCAGAAGAACTTAGATCAGAGATTCGTACAGCCCGTGAGTTGGCACCGGTTCAGGCAGACGGATATAATCCGGTTATAGGTGTTAATCTTATGCTCATGAATCCTGCAACAGATGATTTTGTAAAGGTTTGTATAGAAGAGAAGGTTTCTGTGGTGACAACAGGAGCCGGAAATCCCGGAAAGTATATGGCGGATTTTAAGGCAGCCGGCATTAAGGTAATTCCTGTGATAGGAGCACCGGTTCTGGCGCAGCATGTAGAAAGACTTGGAGCAGATGCAGTCATTGCGGAGGGTTGCGAAAGCGGAGGTCACGTTGGAGAGATGACAACAATGACACTTGTTCCACAGACTGTAGATGCTGTTAATATTCCTGTAATTGCAGCAGGTGGTATTGCTGATAATCGCCAGTTTAAGGCTGCACTGCAGCTTGGTGCCTGTGGTGTACAGATAGGTACAGTGCTACTTGCTTCTCCAGAGTGTCCTATACACGATAACTATAAAGAAGCTCTTCTTAAAGCTAAGGGATCAGATGCTATCGTTACAGGTCGTATAGGCGGAACACCGGTAAGAGTACTTAAGAATCAGATGACAGTACAGTATCTTAAGCAGGAAAAGGCAGGTGCAGATAAGATGGAGCTGGAGAAGTATACTCTCGGATCATTACGTCGTGCGGTATTTGACGGAGATGTCAAGACAGGATCTCTTATGTCAGGACAGGCATGCGGACAGCTTAATGAAATACGTCCGGTGGCTGAGATACTGAAGAGTCTTACACAGATGTAAGGATGAATAAAGTTACATGAGATGGTGTGCAAAACTATGTTTAATATACTGATAAAGCTGAAGGACACATCGAAAGTAATGAAGTTTCATGAAACAGGAATCAAAGGGCATGGTTTGAAATAAAACGTTCAAACTAATTTGGTGGTTAAGATACGAGTCCGGGTAAAACCGGATAGAGTCTAAACCATGGAGGAAGAAATGAAAACAGCATTTTTATATGCAGGACAGGGAAGCCAGCACGCAGGAATGGGTGCGGATCTTTATCGTGACTATCCTGAGTTTAGAAGAATATTTGATGAAGTTTCAGAAGGCTTGCAGAAGCATAATACAGATGACAAAAACTATGATTTGTGCAGGTTATGCTTTGATGATCCTGATGGAGTGATAAATGAAACACGTTATACTCAGCCGGCAATGGTTGCATTTGCATGCGGAGTTACTGAAATATTAAAAGTTCATGGTATACGACCGGATTATGCGGCGGGACTTTCGCTTGGTGAGTATTCTGCATTGGAAGCAGCAGAGGTTATGGATCCTGAGACTGCAGTCCAGATGGTGGCCTTCCGTGGTCAGAAGATGGCTGAGGCAAGTGAAGGTGTGGATTGCGGAATGACTGCAGTGCTTGGTATGAATGAAGATGAGCTTGAAGACTGTTGTGAAAAGGTAAGAAAAGATAGTGGAAAGATTGTATCGATCTGTAATTACAACTGTCCTGGTCAGATAGTCATCGGCGGTGAAAAGGAGGCAGTTGATAAAGTTACAGAGCTTGCTTCGGGCTTTGACAAGGTTCGTTGTATTCCACTTAAGGTATCAGGCCCGTTCCATACAAGTTATATGGCGAGCGCAGGTAGTGCTCTTGAAGAGTATTTCAAGAATATTCGCATGAACAGACCTAAGTGTGATGTACTGTTTAACTTCCTCGGAGATGAATCAGAGGCAGTATCTGCGTCAGTTAATTCAACCACAGCCACAACTGCAGCAGCATTTAGAAAAGCTATACCTGAGCTTCTCGTATCACAGGTACAGAAGCCTGTTCGTATGGAGTCAATAATAAGAAAGCTTTTCTCTAAGGGAGTGACAGACTTTGTAGAAATCGGCCCCGGTCATACACTCAGCGGTTTTGTAAAGAAGGTCGCAAAGGATATGGGAATAAAAGAATTTTCTATAAGTACTGTAGAAACCTCGGAAGATATTGAAAAACTTACATCAGATAAAGAGAGAAATAATGAATAGTATAAAGGGAAAAACAGCTATAGTAACAGGAGCTTCCAGGGGCATAGGAAGAGCTATTGCAATAAAATTGGCAGCCATGGGGTGCAATGTAGTGGTGGATTATGCCGGAAATGAAAATGCAGCCAATGAAACGGTTAAGCTTTGTGAGGAAGCAGGCGCTTCTGCAATTGCAGTATGTGCAGATGTTTCTGATGAGGCTTCTGTAGAGGAACTAATAGCAAAGACACAGGAGAGTTTCGGGAATGTTGATATTCTTGTTAATAATGCCGGAATAACAAGAGATAACCTGATGCTCAGAATGAGTGTTGAAGATTTTGATGAGGTAATATCCAAGAATTTACGAGGCGCTTTCCTGATGACAAAGTATGTGGGTAAGCTCATGCTGAAACAGAGAGCAGGACGTATCGTGAATATTTCTTCTATAGTAGGTGTACACGGAAACGCGGGACAAGCAAACTATTCTGCATCTAAAGCCGGTATCATCGGACTGACTAAGACTACCGCTTTGGAGTATGCTAGCCGTGGTATCACAGCTAATGCAATAGCTCCGGGATTCATAGATACAGACATGACAAAGGCACTTCCTGATAAGGTAAGAGAGATGATGCTGTCTCGTATTCCTGTTGGGAAATTTGGTGCTGTCGAGGATGTTGCCAATGCAGTTGCATTTTTTGCTTCGGATGAAGCTCGTTATATAACCGGTCAGATTCTGGGCGTCGATGGTGGTATGGGAGCGTAGGAGTTTGCATCAGCAAACTCCGGAGCGAAATGGCAGTTTTTCGAAGAAAAACTGTTTTGCAGAGCAAAATCAACACAGGGCAACAAGCCCGGTGTT